>RJMB01000004.1 GCA_003725585.1 Halostreptopolyspora alba
CACGCGTCCTGCCCACAGCCACCCTCGCGTCTTTTATCGAACCCAATCACCCGGCCGTCGTCCAGCATCAGCATTATTCCCCTCAGGAAAAAGTGAAACCGAACCCGCGTGTTTTTTTACATCCGACCGGGACCTTAATCCCCTCATTCGATATCCAATTAATCAAACTGGTCATACCAGCGCAATTCAGCCTGGAATACTCGAGTCCGTCTTGCGGGGTTCGTATGTTCCGCACCCGAAATGAGCGTGTGCGCGACGCCGAACTTCCCTCCCTAGACGGCGATCGCGAAGGGGGAACGCGAGCGGCCATGGGAATGCGGAACGAACCGACAGTGACGATCACGGCCGCCGCTGAGTGTTCCGGCCATCCAAGAAAGAGGGGCGGCATGTAATGGGTACCCGGGTACTTGCAACGCCAGTCCAGCACCCATGGGGTGGCCGCCGTCGATGGCCGATAGCGGCGTGAGCCGGAATGCACTGCGGATTCACGGGGGTGTGTGGCGACGGACTCTGGGGACCGACAGCCGGGAGACGAATTGGAGACGGAAGGGTGGCCCAACGGGGACCAACGGCGGCGAATGCCCCTTCATCGCCGGGGTCACGTGCTCATACACCTCACCCCTCCCCCGCATCCGATACCCCAACCGGGCCGCCCGCCCGACCTCGGGGCTCCCGTCCTCGGCCAGCCACGTGCGGTGGGTGTGGCGCCCCTTGTGAGAGGTGAATCCGGGCAGGATGGGCGGGCGGTTCCGTTGAGGGGCTCAGCCATCGCGTTGCCGTAGGAACCGGCACCGAGCCGACCGAGGCCGCGATGCCGGCTTGTTCCAGGCGTTCGCTGTAGCGAAGCGACAGACACCGCGACCCGCCGGTCGCAAATGATGGATCAACCCGCCGGCCGGTCAGAGAAACTCTACGAAACCCAGCACAGGTCACGTGGGCAGCGGGTTCTGAGCGCGTTGTAGGCACGGGCCGATGCGGATGGGCGCCTCACCTGGGATGTCAGCGTGGACTCCACGATCGCTCGGGCTCACCCGCGTCGCCGGGGATCCGAGCGGCTGTTCCGACCGATTCGCTGCCGCTGACCGTTCGCTCGACACCGCCCCCGAGGAGCTCAGCCAAGATGGATGCATGTCCACCAACGAACCATGGTTCCCCGGCCGTTGGGTCTCGGGGACCGCGCTGGTCCTCGGCCCGCTGCTCTGGCTCGCCGGTCTGCTCGTGCGCGACCACGCTCAACGCACCACCGTCCTCGACGCCGAGGAGCGGGCCGCCTTGGAGGAGTCCGTCTTCGCCGCACCTGACCAACTCGCCCTATACGAACAGAACCCGGGCCTGGTCACCACCGGATACGCGCTCTTCGCGCTCGGGGCGCTCGTCCTGTGGCCCGCCTTCGCGGCATTGGCCCGCCTGTGCGTCGAACGCTCTCCCAGGCTCGCGATCGCCGGCGGAGTCCTGCTCATCACCTGCCTGTTCTCTCGCCTATACGTGACCGGCGTGGAGCAGCTCGCCTTCCAGATGGTCGACGTCATGGGTTTGGAACGAACGACCTCGGAGGTCCTGGAGCGCTACCAGGAGATCTCCTACGGACCGTGGCGCATCGCCGTCACCGCCAGTGCGCTGCAGTACCTGGGCGGGCCGCTCCTGGCCGCGGCCGCTTACCGGGCGGGGGTCCTCGGCACGGGACGGGCCCTGCTCCTGGTCGTCTGGGCGACGGTGTGGAGCGGTGTGCTCAAGGAGAGCGACCTGCTGTACGCGGGGCTGACAGCGCTGGCCCTGTGCGTGGCCCTCGTTCCTCTGGGGGCACGGATGCTTCTGGGCCGGCTTCCCGAGCCCCACGGGGATCGGCGGCTACTCAGTTGGTGAGGCGTGCGATCACCTTATATCCGGGGGGCAGGCGCTCGACCTCAGCAACTTCCGACGCAAGGTGCCTGAGCCGAACGGGGTCGTAGCGCCGACCCGGCGACGAGGCGACCGGCCGCCCTGAGCGTGGTGGCCGGCCACGACGACAACCTGGCGCCGATACAACCCGCAACCGGCCGCGCGGCCTGCTCACCTGGCTCCACCCGGCCCTGGAGCGCGTCCTGGGGACGCACACCTCCCAAAACACGCGCTGTTTCCGGCCGCGTCCGCGTCGCTGTCCCATCCGCCCTCGAGGGCCTACACCGACCGCAAGGGGTCCACAGGGCAGGCACCACAGCCAGGCGCTGCTCCGCCTTGTCCGACGGCTCTGCGACGTGCTGTTCACGATGCCGCGCGACGACCTCTCCACCAGCCACCCTCCACGCAAGCGACTTGACAACCCCCTAGAAACACCCCCAAAGGCGCCCTGGTAAGCGGCAATGTCGTCCGCGACACGATCACGCCTTACAACTTCGGGCTGTACATCGGCTACGGCGCCTCCTGGACCCGACGGCTCATGCGTCGTCGCCGTGGACGACACCGCCGCACTGTTCGACGAGTTCGCCACGGGCATGCGCTCCGTCCACGGCAAGCTTCTGCTCACCGGCATCCCCCGCATCACGCGGCCGCGCAAGCGGAAGAACACCGGCATCACCTCGGGGTTCACCATCGTCGATCCCGGCGGCAACTGGATCCGCATCTTCCGCCGGCACACCGGCGAGCCGGAGACCGAAGCGGACGCCGAAACGGCGGGCGGGCCGCTCGCGCGCGCACTGCAGAACGCAGTCGTCCTCGGTGAGTCCAAAGGCGATCACCGGCAGGCCGCCAAGATCCTGGACAGCGGGATCGCCCGGCACAGCGACGCCCCCGCCGCCACCCTCATGGACGCGCTGGTCTACCGGGTCGAACTGGCGCTCCGGATCGATGACCCGGACCACGCGGAGACGTTGCTCGCCCGCGTCCGGGACATCGTTGGGGACGAAGCGGAGCGTGGACGGCTCGCTGACACCCGTGCCCGCGCAGCCGAACTCGAACGTGACCTTCGCGCCCATCGAGCCGACGAAGCTCCCGATGGGTACCCATGAGCACCGTGGCGCAAGGGGGTGAAGCCTCACGCTGTCAGTCCGCACATCAACAGCGGCCGCCCACGTGCACGTGCTCGGCGAACTGGGCTCCTTACCTTGGAAGGACCCTTCCGGGTCCATTCAGCGCCGTTCGAATAACCACTCTACAGGTGGCTTAGAAGACCACGTTGTCGCGTTCTGAACCGCCCCGGCGGCCCGGGGCACCTATGACAACGCGATGGTCGAGTCCTGGTTTTCCACCCTCAAACAGGAACCGCGCCACCAACAGCCCTGGCCAAGCCGTCATCAGGCCGAACTCGGGGTCTTCGACCACATCGAGGTCCTCTACAACCGCCACCGGCCGCACTCAGCTCTGGGCCTGCGCTCCCCGCTGGAATACGAACACCAGGAGGCGCCTATACCGAGCAACGCCACCTAAACACACCCTGTTCGTGGAAACGGGTCAGGACCAAGACCAGAGCCGTTGCCTCTGTGGTCTCGTCCCGCCGGCCGGTCTCACATGAGCTGTTGTACGCGGGCCTTGGCGTTCTCGGTCGCCAGTTCCTGGTCGATGGCCACCCCTGCCATGGACCCGTTGGAGGCGGCGTTGACCACGTGTGCGCTCGGCATCGGCATGCTCGGCTTGCGGGCCATGTCGCCGGCCGCGTACACACCCGGCGCGCCCGTCTGGCCGTAGTCGTCGACCTGGACGGTGCCGTCCTCCTGGAGCGTGCAGCCGAGTCGCTGGGGCAGGTCGCTGTGCTGGCGGAACTCCGGGTGCAGGAAGACTCCGGCGACCGAGACGGGGTCGTGGCCGTCGAAGTGGACCTTGACGCCGGCCTCGTGGTCCAGCCGCCGGATCGGGTCCTCGACGGTCGCGATCTCGTGGGCCTGGAGCATCATCCCCAGCTCGGGGCTGATCTCGGCCGTGCCGTTGGTGCAGAACACCACCTTGGGGCTCCACTGGGTGAGGTGGACCGCCATCATGGCCGCCACCTCGTCGTTACCGAGCACCGCCAGGGGCCGGCCACGGATCTCCCAAGCGCTGCAGTAGGGGCAGTTGAAAGCGCCCACTCCCCAGAGCTCGGCCAGCCCGTCGATGGCGGGCAGCTGGTCGGCGACGCCGGTGGCCAACAGGATCTTGCGCGCGTGGGTCTCACGGCCGTCGCTGAACCGCGCCGCGAACCCTCCGTCGTCCTCGGCGTGCGCCGCGACGAGGAGGGCGTCGGTGAGCTCGACGCCGGGATAGGCCCCCACCTCTTGGCGGCCCAGATTCCGCAGCTCACCGGGCCGCGCACCGTCCCGGGTCAGGAACCCGTGCACAGTGTGCCCCGGGTTCCGCGGTACATGCCCGTCGCTCAGCAGCAGGCCGCGCTGGGCCCGGCCCAGCTGCAGTGCGGCGTTCAGCCCCGCGGGGCCGCCACCAGCGATCACGACGTCGTACATATGCGTCCTTCCGATCCAACAAGGAGAATGTGGTGTGCCAAGCGGCCCGCGTGACCACGCGGAGATTTTCGGGTTCCCGTAGCTACACCGGTCCGCCCACGTTGAGCCGGGTGACCACGATGGCCCCGACCAAAGTTGCGGCACAGGCGGTCGTCATGATGGCCACCCGCAGGCCGACACCCCGGAGAAGATCGATACTTTCTACTACGAATCGATAGTACTACGTTGATGTAGTTTTACCAAGTCCACGGCGCCACCGCCGCCGAACGACGCGAATGCCGTGCCGAGGCGTGCGAACGCACAGGAGCCGCGCCGGCTCGTGGCGGGACCGGCGCCGGGATCACATCATCGCGCAGTGCTGGATGACGAGATGGGCGGAGCCGACGACCGACCACGTTACGAGCGAGCCACCGAGCAGGGTGAGCATGAGCAGCACCGGAGAGGGTCCCGCGAGCTTGGGCGCCTGGCCGTCCTCCAGCTGCCGGATTCGGGCGTCGATCATGCCTCCCCCGAGCGAGGCCGCAGCCGGGGCTTGGGCCCATCGCGGGCCGCTCAGCGTCTTGAGTAGCGCACCCGCAAGCGGCTTACGGCCACACGCCGCGGTCGCCGCCTCGTCCGCCGCGAGCTCCCGCGCCGCGGTGAAGCGCGTTCTCAGGTACGCCAGGACGGGAAGGTGGAACTCCCGCGCCAGCAGTACGCGCATGAGCAGGATCTTGAGCGGGTCGCGGCTGAGCACGTGGCTACGCTCGTGCACCAGAACGGCGCGCAGCTCATCGCGCGACATGGCCTCGAGTAGCCCCGTGCTGACCGCGACTCGGGGCCGCCGGAGACCGTAGGTCAGGGCGAACGGTTCGTGCGCCCGCACGCTCTCGATCCGTCCCGCCAGTCCCAGCTCCCCGGCCAGCGTCTCCAGCCGCGGTGGCGTGGCGACGCGACGCGCGCGCAGCTCCCCGCCCAGCCGCCGGAGTCGCCAGGTCTCGCGGACGCCGTAGAGAACACCAATCGCCATGCCCAGCGCGGCGAACACCACGAGCGCGGCGGCCGGGGCGAACGGCACCAGGTGGGACGGTTCCTCGACACGGGCCGCGGCCTTGGCCACGACCAGGATGCAGCACAGGCCCACCAGGGTCAGCGCGGTCCCGGCCAGGCTCGCCGCCAGCACACCCCAGAACGCGCGGTTCCCTGGCGTCCTCATTCCTCGTCCAGCAACCGCTGCAGTCGGGACTGGGCGTCGGGGTCGGTGCTCACCTGCTCGACGAAATGGGCGACCGCGGCGTCCCCGAACTCCTCCAGCACGCTGCGCACCGCGATACCAGCGGTGTCCGCCGCCACCGGCTCGTAGGCATAGCTCCGGCCACGCCGCGTGCGCCGCAACGCACCCTTGTCGGTCAGCCGGGTAAGTACCGTCATCACCGTGGTGTAGGCCAGCGGCGTCGAACGGTCACGATTGAGCGCGTCGAGCACCTCGCGCACGGTCATGGCGGATTCCGCCGCCCACAGCGCCTCCATGACCTCGGCGCCGAGGGGACCAAAGAACCGGATCGCCTCATCGTTCACGTCGGTGACGACCTCACTCTCCGCGTGATCCGGGTGTGCGGGCGCAGCGGACGCGATCCGTTGACGAGCGCCGCGCACCTGACCCTATTGGCCCGTCCAGGTGATGCGCCACCGGTCGGCGCCGGCTTTGCCCGCACGACACGACCCGCCAACGAAACCCCAGTCTACTATAAAAACGTAGTATGAAGCGGATACTCACCATGGGTGGTACGCGAACCGACCGGGAGGGGTCCCGTGCCCCCGACCGTCACCACCACATCAGGCCGGGCCTCAACCGCGCCCTCGCCCACCCTGGTAGACCGATGCTTCGACGGCGTGCGCCGGTCGCCGTACTGTCCATCCCCACGTCCGTGGGGCTCGGCCCCGTCCCGCACGTGGGCGAACGACCGGCCCGGTAGAGCCCAGCGGGCCGGGGACCGGAGCCGTCAACCTAGCGCTGGCTGTCGCGCTCTGGGCTACGGCGCTCCCCACAGGTCGGCCGAATCGGCGCGAAAGTCGGGGTCGGCGCAGTTGTCCCAGTGATCGGCGCTGCGCTGCTCCCACCGGAACCGGCCCGTGTCCCCGTCGTACTCCTCCTGCGCACGATGCACCACACGGCCACGCCAGCAGTACTCCACCCGCTCCACCCTCGGCCGCCGGTCGTCGAGCGTCACCGTGTTCAGCTCGACCGGGTACAGCACCTCGAAATCGTCCTCGCGGTAAGAAGGCGTGGTCGGGGTGACCAGTCCGCCCCGGCCGGCACTCTCCCGCGGCGGGTTCCACTCCGCCTCCCGTGCGCGAGGACCGACGTCCAGATCGGTGCGGCTGTTGCCGGCGCGGTAGGTCCCCTCGACCCGCAGTCGCCAGACCCCCTCACCGCACGGCTCCCAGCACTCCCCCGCAGCGAGCGGAACCTCAGGGGCGGCGGAACCGTCGGCGATGGGCGGCAGCCGGTCGGCCGACCCGGTCACGCGCACCTCGTCGAAGGCGTACCGGCACTCGCGGTAAGGGCCGCCCCACAGGTCGGGGCGGGAGACGATGTCGAATCCACCTTCGTCGCAGACCCGAAGCCAGATGGCGGCATAGCGGTCAGGGTGGCAGAACCACAGGTCCGACATGTCGGTGTTCTTCATACCGCCGACCTGCGCCTCCATTCGGCTGCCGTCGCCGGCTCTCCACGCGGTGACCGGGACCCAGTAGGAACCGGAGGTATTGACCAGCAGGCCGAGGATCCACTCGGCTTCGGCCCGGTCGATGGGGCGGTCCGGGCGGGCGTGGACGCGGACGAAGTGCGTCAGGATGTTGGACACGCGAGCCCTCCGAAAACGGCAATACCGTATGGAAACCGGGCGTCCCACAGTCCCACAGACACCGCACGGCGACGATCATCCCAGCCAGGCGAAGCCCGCTCCCCCACGCGTGGGTGGCGGTGGAACTCGGGACTTCCCCTTGAAGCGTGGACACCGTGTGCCCAGCGGCGAGGGGCTCACGCTTGAGGGCGGCGTTGAACGTCTCGACCGCGGCTCTGTCGGCACTGGAGCCCATCGCGCGCTCCATCGACCGCACCGCCCCTGCTCACAGGCCGCGGTGAAGGCCGTGGAGATGTGCTGCCCGGGGGCGACCGGTGGAGACAGCACCGAGGTCGGCTCAGCCCCTCGATCGGGCATGCCGGCTCGTGCTTCGGCAACGCCGTCACCGAGAACCTCCTCGCCTCGTGGGATACCGAACTGATCGAACGCCCCCTTTTCACCACCCACGCCGACGCCGAGCGGGAGGTGTTCTCCTTCGTCGAGAGGCTCCACAACCTGCACCGGTGCCGCTCCCCGAACCGCCAACCCAGCCCGGCCGAGCATGAGCACCCTCACACGGTCCCCGCGTTCAGAGGGAACCTCCGAAGGTGTCCCGAGCCGCGTGAAACCCAAGATCACGGGCGTCCACCGAACGGAGGCGACTTCAAGGCCGTGGCTCCGGCCTCATACGCGAGGGTGAGCTCTTCGACTCGGGCGAGGTGAGCTGGGGGACGCGTGGGGGTGCGAGTGGGTCGCTGCCTCGGTAGTGCCAAGGGTTCGCCGGGCTGGCCAACAGTCCCCCTGAGTGACTGGATCACCACTTCAGGTGGGGTTCGAACAAGGCCCGGCGGTGGCCACCAGAGAAATCACAGTTCAGGATGGGTCTCTCAGATCTATCCACGGAATGCGGACGTCGTCGTGGGAGATATCTGGGATGTCACTTTTGTTTCGGGGGCTCCGCGGCCGGCTCATAAGACCCACAGGGGTCGCATCGTCACGAGGGTCAGTGGTCGCGCTCACCACTTCTCCCTCACGCACCGAATCGACAAAAACGTGAATCGTGTCTTGGGGTGGTGGGCCCGTTGGTATCGTCCGCAAAACGAAGCCCTCCGAGAATGAATAGCGTGGCGGCGCGGACTCCCCAATAAACGGAACTATGAAACGTTCCCCTCGAAAATCGCGACGATCGCGCAACCAGCGGTTATTGTCCAGCACGAGGCCGTCTCCGGTCGTCAGGTCCGGGTGTGCTCAAGAGTGTGTTCTCACGTGGGGTGAGAAGCGCACGAGGTCGCCCGGTCGCGGCCGGACGGACCAGCACCAAGAGACCGTGCGGTCGAACACCGCAGCGGCATGCCCGTCGGCACCCTCGAAGCTGGCCGCTCCGCGTCGCGTCAACACCTCCGGAGCACGGACGGCCATACCAGCGAAAACGTCATCCCCCAACAAGCGGGATCTGGCCTCCCCGCGGCCAGGACGCACGCGTACCAGCTATCGCCTCGCTCGGCACCGGCGTGGCCGAGCCGGTCGCACCGCCTCCCACACGTCCCGGTCGGCACCGGCTCCCGGGGGCTGATACGGCGCCCACTCCGGGGTGGTGCGGACCGGTTCCAGCCGAAAACACGACCTACCGCCTGTCGCCCCGTGGCGTGCGTGCCCGACGGCGAGCACACTGTCGCACTTCACGCGGGGCGTTCCGCACCACGACGAGCCTTCTCTGATCCTCGTCACTACCGGCCCAGTTCTTATGAAGCCCGACCCAAAAATCACCGATTGACACGTTAGCTGGAGCGAGATTACGATCATGATCGTCCGACAGGAAGTCACATTTCACTAAACCGATGTGGCGCCTGAAAACCCCCCTTATTCTGCAGCCGCCTTCCCTTTTATCTCCGCGCGGAGGAATAAACTCATGGACAAGAACGAACCCGCCTTCGAGGTCGACGACCTTCCGGTGGACGTATTCTCCCTCTCCGGCGAAAGCCTCACCGTCGAGAGCCTCACCTCCGGACACGGCACCCCCGAGAACGGTGCCTCCTGTTTCGAGGATGACCCCACGGGCTCGCTCTCCTGCACCTCCTGACCTGAGTTTCCCCACCGAATGACGAGCGCTGGCCCTCGCACGTGTCCTCGCTCGCGGGGCAGCGGGGGTCAGCGCCCAAACGCGAAGTGACTCCTCACTTGATCACAGACACCGGCCCGCGCCTGATCCCCCCTCCGGTCGCCCGGGTGTCGGGGCTCGCCCTCTCCGCCCTGGAGCGCCTGCGGTTTCCCGACTCCGCGGCCGCCGCGACCGAGCACCTTCGGCGACGCGACCTCCTCACCGCCGAGGGCGTGCGGCTGTCCACCGAGCTGTACGACGTGGTCTCCGATGCCGCCGCGGCTCTGCGGCCCCGTCTGGTCGGGCTGCGCAGGTCCCTCTACCAGGCACGCCCGCCCGCCACCGCTGAGTGGAACGACCAGGTGGCCGCGGCCGTGCCCGACGGTCTCCGCGCCGAGATCGAGACCTGGCTGCGCCAGATGCGCGCGCACCGGCAGGGTCTCACCGCACTCGAGGACACCATCGCCCGGGAGAGCGCCGGCAAGCGCGACGAACTGCGGGAGCTGACCCGCGACCCCCGGCTGCTGCGCGGGCTGGCGCAGTCGAGCCCCACCCTGCTACGCGTCGCCGAGAAATGGCACCGCACCCCGAACGCCCAGCCGAAACGCAAAAGCCTCACCCGGCTGGCCACCTATGTCGCCCGGGGAACCGTCAAGACGAGTCCGTTCAGCACCTTCACAACGGTCGGCTTCGCCCACCTCACGCCAGAGGCGCCCTCCACCCGGCTCAGCGACGACACCGGCCCGACCTCGCTCCTGGAGATCGACTGGCTGGTCGTCAACTCGGCACGGCAGGCCCTGCTCGACGACCCGGAGCTGCGCCAGGTGGCCCCGGTGCGGGTCAACCCGTCCGCCAGCCGCGCCGGAGGCCGGGTGACCTGCCTGTCCCCGGTGGCCGGCGAGCCGATCGTCACTCTGCCCGCCACCGCCGCGGTCACCCAGGTGCTGGACACTGTGACGGCCGAGCCCGGGATCTCGCTGGATGCGCTGCTGGAGCGCCTGTCGAGTGGAGAGACGAAAACCGAAGCGGTCGTCGCCTATGTGGACAAGCTCATCGACAGCGGCCTGCTGGAGGTCCAGATTCCCGTCAGTGACCAGGCAGAACGGCCTCTGCGGGAGCTGGCGCGCTGGCTGCGCGCGAACTCCACGGACGGCGGCGGGTCCACCGCGGAGCAGCTGGAACGGCTCGACACCCAGGTCGGCCACGGGACTCCGCTGGACGACGCGGCCGGCGACCCGCCCGAGCACCGCGAGCTGCTGGACAGCGCGGCCGCGCTGTCCGAGACCCTGGGCAGTGTCGCCTTCACTCGGGGCACCGACGGCAAGATCCCCGCTCACGAGACCGTCCTGCACCGCCGCCCGGTGGTGGAGTGCGCGGAACACGAGTGGGAGTCGCTCCGTGGCGACTTGGACGCGATACGCCACTGGCTCGCCGTGCACTCGCCCACCCTGCCGCTGCGGGCACTCCTCGCCGAGGAGGTCGAATCCCGCTTCGGCGCGGGAAGCCGCACCCCGTTCCTGGAGATCCACCAGATGGTGCAGCGGGAACTCGAGGCGGGCACCGAGTCGGGAGGCCGGCTGGCCACCGCCATGCGCGCGGCGGTACGCGCGGACCCGCTGGAGGAGTACCCCAGCGACACGCAACGGCTCCGTCAGCTACGCGAACTGCGGGACGCCGCCACCCGAACCGTGCTGGACGCGCCCCAGCAGGGCGCGGAGATCACTGTCGCGGCGGACACCATCCGCGAACTGGCCGCCGGTTGGCCCTCCTGGGTGCGGGTCCCGGGATCGGTCGTGTTCTGGGCGCAGCAGCTCGGTGCCGGGCAGCGTCTGGTGCTCAACGCCTCGGCCACCGGCCCGGGCAAGTCGCGGAACCGGATCCAGCACCAGCTCCAGCTCGCCACGGGAGAGCGCGTGGAGCTGGACGTGGGAGCGGAGGCCGACCACACCGCCGAGCTGCGGGGCGCCTTCGGTTACACCTTCAACCGCCGGGAGGCGCTGACCCGCTACGAGATCGACTACCCGGGCGTGGTGAGCACCGCCCCCGCAGAGCGCCGCATCCCGATGCGCGACCTCGTCGTGGCGCATGACCCCGCGTCCGGCCTGCTGAGCCTGGAGTCGGCCGGCCTGGGCCACCCGATCCGGGCCGCGAACCTCGGCATGCTGGTCGAGAAGCGGCTCCCACCCGCGGCGCGCCTGCTGAACAACCTCTTCGGGGACGGATTCCTGAAGTATCCCGCGACGGCCATCCTCACCTCCACCGTCGGTGCCGACGGGCTGGACCCGGAGCGTGTCTTCTTCCCCCGGATCACCGTCGGTGGGGTGGTGATCCGCCGCGCGGTCTGGTACCTGCGTCATTCCCGGGTGCCGGTCCGCACGACCGGCGAGGGACACGGTGCCTACCTGTGCCGGTTGCTGGACTGGCTGGACTCCCATGGCATGCCGCGCCAGTGCTACCTGCGGGTGCTCGACGACACCGTGGTGGGGAACCGAGACGGCGAGCGCTGGGCGGCCGGCAAGAACCGCAAACCCTTGTACGTCGACTTCACCAACCTGTTCCTGGTGGACGCCTTCGAGAACGCGCTCGCCGGTCCCACCACCGCCGCGATCCTGCTGGAGGAGGCCCTGCCCACCCCCGCGGACGGGCTGCCGGACCACAACGGCGACCGCCGCACCGTGGAGTTCGTCCTGGAGATGTCGGACCGGGGGGTACACCGTGCGTGAGGACGTCGCGGAACACGACTGGATCGCCGCCCATGTCTTCTACCCGGCCCGGCTGGACAACCTGATCACCCGTGTGGCCGGCCCACTCGCCGCGGACCTGCGGGAGCGAGACCAGCTGGAGGGCTTTTTCTTCCTGCGCTACTGGGACGGCGGGAACCACCTACGGTTCCGGGTCCTGCCCCGGCGCGGCTCCGACCGCGGGCGGATCCGGCACACCATCGAGGAGCGCTTCGCGCGCTACCTCGACGAGCACCCGGCCACCGCACCCCCCGACACCGTCCCCTACGAGCAGCTGGCTCCCAGGCTGGCGCGGTGGGAGGGCGTGGCCGAGCCCGCGCCGCGCTACCCGGACAACACCGTCCAGTTCCTGGCCTATCGGCAGGAACACGCCCGCTATGGCCACGGCGCCACGATGGCGGCCGCGGAGCGGCACTTCACCGAGTCGAGCAGACTGGCGCTGCGGCTCCTGGAGTCCGCCCCCTCTCCCGACCGGAGGGCCACCGCCGGCTTCGTGGTGATCGTGCTCGCCTGGCTGTGCTGCGACGCCCGCACCCCGTGGGTGCGCACGCCCGAGCGGGAACCCTCCATTCCCCACGTCGACGGGCAGGAACCCGGCCCGGAGGAGCTGCGGCACCGCTGGGAAGCGCAACGCGACACACTGTGCGCGCTCACCCGAAAGCTGCGCGCCGCGCACGACGCGCAGCGGGCGGGCAGCGCGGAGCATGGCCACATGGGCGAGTGGACACGGTCCATCACCACGCTTCTCGCCGTGCTGCGCGAGCGATACGCCTCGGGCGCGTTCACCCCACCTGTCCGCGGCTGGGACCGGGACACCACACTCGGCCGGTACGACGCGGTGGCACCGGTGATCGACATCTGCGCCCACCTGTTCTGCAACCGGATCGGCGTCTCCCCCACCGAGGAGAACTACCTGCGGCTACTCGCCGCCCGAGCGTTGAGGGAAACCGGATGAGCGCACAGACCGAACCACGGCGGTGGCACGCGATCCACGCATACCACCACGAGCGCGACCTCGACCCGCTGCTCCTCAACGCGGTGCGCCCTCTGTTCCAGCAGCTCTGGCCGGTGCTTCCGGACCGCTCCTTCCGCCCGCACTGGAAACTCGGCCCGCACCTGCGCGTTCACGTACGCGCCACCGACCGCGAGTTCGAGGAACTCGTGTGGCCGGCCGCCCAGGAGTGGATCGGCGGTTACCTGCGCGACCACCCCTCCACGACGGTCCTCGACCCCGCCGAGTTCCTCCCCCGGCATCGGGAGCTGGCCCGCAAGGAGAAGGAGACCGGCCCTCTGGAGCCCTGGCCACCCAACAACACGCTCCGGGTGGAGCCGTACGACCCCCGCGTGGAGGCGCTCGGCAACGCCGAGGCATCCGAGCTACTGGCACGGTTCTCCGCCGCGGTAACCCCACTACTGTTCACCATGATCGCCGACACCCCGGACCGGGGTTCCCGCACCCGGTTGTGCTTCCGGCTGATGGCCGCACTGTGCCAGGCCCTGCCGCCCGGCGGTCTGGCCCGCACGTTCATCTCGCTGCGTTCCCACTCGGAGAGCCTCCTCACCAGCGCACCGGAGGGCGCCCGGCTGCGCCGGGAATGGGACCGCTACTACACCGGGCACCGCACGAGCCTGGCCGAGGAGCTCGACGCCGTACTGGCCGGCGTGGACGGTACCGCCAGTCCGCCGCCCCACCTCACGGAATGGGTCGAGGCGCTGCGCACCGCCTGGCGGGAGGCAGCCGAGCTGCTGGAGCGCGGCATCCCCCCGGCGCCCGCCCTCACCCCGGGCGGGCTGCGCACCATGGAACACAGCCCGCTACACCGCGCGATCGCGGAGAGCCCCGCCGAGGGTGAGCTGCGCGAGGACTGGTTCACCCTCTTCCGGGTGGTGCTCAACTGCACCTACCTCACGGTGACCCGCCTCGGGCTCAGCCCGCTGGAACGCCTGAGTCTCTGCCATCTGCTCGCGAACACCGCCGAGCACCGCTACGGCAGGACCGCCTTCGACGTCATCGCCGCGGGGGACCTGTGAGCTTCGAGGAGCGCCTCCGGTTGCGTCCGGGTGTGGCGGCCGGTTCCACGCCTCAAGGGCGGCACCATCTGCTGCGGTGGCCCTACAGCAGCGAGCTGGACGAGGTCACCGCCGTGCAGCGGTCGGCACTGACGTTGCTGGCCGAAGCCCCGGTCACGGAGGACGCGCTGTGCCACCGGGTCAACCCGGAGCCTGGGGAGGACACCCGACAGGAGGTCGCACGCCTCGTACGGGACCTGCGCGGTCTGGGGTGGCTGCGGGTGACCGTCGTGGAGAGCGACAATCCCCTCTACACGATGGAACCTGTGCGGACGGCGCCGCACCCCGCCTCCGTGCCAGACCAGCCCACGCTGTCCCGTTTCGCCACCCTGGCGCGCGAAGGCACGGATATGGCGCTGCGCTCTCCTCGGGCGCGCTGCGAGCTGGTGCTGCACGACCCACGACTGCTCACTCTGGTCGGCCTGCTGGGCGGAGCCCCGGACCCACGGGAGTGGGCGCGACGCACCGGCCTCAGTGCCCGCGCCGTGGAGCGGACCCTGGGCGACATGGCGGCCTCCGGGCTCCTCGTGGGAGCGGAGACCGAGGACGGTGACCAGGCGGCGCTCGCCGTGCGCCAGTGGAACCCGCACGAACTGCTGTTCCACACCCGCAGCCGGTTCAACGCCCGGTGCCGTCCGGGACACGACTTCGGCACCACCTACTCCTTCCGGGACACCCAGCCACCGCCGCGGGAGCGCGCCCCCCTCTCCGAGGACGTGACCATGCTTGAACCGCCGGACCTCGAACGGCTGCGCGTCGAGGACCCCCCGCTGACCCGGGTCCTGGAGGACCGCGCCTCCCACCGGCGGCACGACGAGACACAGCCGTTGACCCTCGCCCAGTTGGGCGAGTTCCTCTACCGCAGCGCCGGGGCGCGCCCGGGGACAGGCGGGAACGGCTCGGCCCGCCCCTACCCCACGGCGGGATCCAGCTACGAGCTGGAGCTGTACCCCGTCATCCGTCGGGTGGCCGGCATCGAGCCCGGGCTGTACCACTACAGTGCGCACCGCCACGAGCTGAGCGCCGTCCCCGGTGCGGCCCCACTCTCGGGCCGGCTGGTCCAGATGGTGCGGGCGCAGACGGACGCGCCGGCCCCGCCGCAGGTACTCGTCGTCGTCACCGCCCGGTTCGGCCGGGTGATGTGGAAGTACCAGTCCCTGTCCTACTCCCTCATCCTCAAGGACGTGGGCGTGCTCTACCAGGTCATGTACTGCGTGGCCACAGCCATGGGGTTGGCGCCGTGCGCTGTGGGCACCGGACTCACCGAGGAGTTCTGCGAGGCCATCGGGACCGACCCGACAGACGAGGCCCCGGTCGGGGAGTTCGTCCTGGGGAGCCGCCCTCCCCACACCGGGGACCACCGCTGATGGGCCTGCGACTGTGCCCGGACACCTACTGGGCAGGTACCCCGGACGGGTTGTACCTGCTGACCCCGCACGGCCGTGTCCGGTTCCCCGGCTCCGGCGTCACCGCCTGGATGGACCGGCTCGCCCCCCATCTGGATGGCCGGTTCACCTTCGCGGAACTGACGGAACCTCTCCCCGCAGCGCACCGGGAGGTCGCCGAACGGCTGCTCCGGGAGCTCCTCGATCGCGGTGCGCTCGTCGAGACCGTGGACGGTGCCGACCATGGGAGCCACCGGGACCTCGGGGTGCTCGTGGTCGGCCACGGGCCGCTGGCCGAGGCCGTCGCCCGGGCGTTCCGCGAGTCCGGGGTGGGCGGGGTGTCCCTCGGGGACGCGGAGGAGATCCCCGCGGTCGAGCCCGGCGGCGTCGCCGTGGTGGTGCGCGTGCTGGAGGAGCCGGACCCGCGCGCCACCGGGCCGCAGCCCCGGTGGCGCGCCCCGTCCGGGACGGTCCGCACGCATGTGCTGCGCGTCGGCGACGGAGACGAGGACACGATCCTCATCGGGCCGGTCGAGGGCCCAGAGCGGCACCACACCTGGTGCGACGCCTGGCTGCGGCTGCGCGGCCACCGACCAGCCGGCGACACCACGGAGGCGAGGGGCCAGCTCCCCTCCCCGGCCCCAGAGGCGGCGACCGTCGCCGCCGCGCAGCTCGCGCAGCGGGTCCTCCGCGTCGTCACCACGACCGCGGAGACGGACACGGCCGAGGCCGACGTGCTGACGAGCGTGGACGCGCGGAGCCTGGAGAGCCGGCGCCACCGCTTCTTGCCACACCCGTTCACACACCGGAGGGCGCCGGCCGACTCGGGGGACTTCGAGGCCGCGATCGAGCGGGCTCGGAATGCGCCTCCCCTGGACGAGGAGACGATGTCCCGCCGCACGGCACCCCTGATCGACGACCGGTGCGGGATCTTCGCCGAGATCAGCGAACCGGACGTGGAGCAGTTCCCACTCTGTGTCGCGGAGGCGCGCCTGGGCAACCCCGCCGGGCTGCCCGGTCTGGAGCCGCCCCGCGCCCTCGGGGCCGGGCTGGACTTCGCCACCGCCCGCTACGCGGCGGCGATGGCCGGGTACGCCGCCTACGGCGCCACGATGATCGACCCGCGGCGCCTGGTCGACGCGGACGGCGACACCCCACTGCCGGCACCCCCCTCCGAGCCGCTGCTCACCGAGTTGTGCCGTGGTGGGCTGCACGCGCGAGCCCGTGCCCACTCCCTGGTGACGGGTACCCCCGTGCTGGTCGACGCCGCGAGCGCGTTCCCCGCGCTGCGGGCGACCACGGGGCGGGTGTGGCCCGTCCCCGGAAGCGCGGCCGGCTACACCTGGGAGGACGCCGTCCTACGCGGCCTGCTCGACCTGTGCCGCAGCGAGGTGGTGCGCCACTGGGCAGCGCACTCCCCCACGGCTGTCCCGATCGACCTCGGCGGCGACGTACTGACCGGCGCCGCCGCCCGCTACCGCGCCATGCTCCAGGCGATCGACGACCACTGGACGGCATGGGATGTCACCCCGGTCCTGGGAGTGCCAGGGGTGCTCATCCGCAGCGGTGAACAGCTGGCCGGCTGCGCCTGCGGGAGGAGCCGCGCCGACGCGTTGGAGGACGCGTTGCGCGAAGCGGTGCTACGCGCGCAGACCTCCCGGGACGGGCGGACGCCCCGTCCCGCCATGTCGAGCGCTACGCCGGCGGGAGAAGGCACAGCGCTGTCCCTCGCCGAGCTGGTGGCCCGGCTGGGCGAGCGCGGCTACCGCCCCAGCGTAGTGCCGCTCGACCACGACCCCTCGGTGGCCGCTTTGGCTCCGGAAACCGTCCAGGTGGTACTACATGACCGTTGAGTTCGACGCCGGCGGCGAGCACGTAGCGCGCGTGGAGGGAACCGGCCTGCTGGCGCGGACCGTACGCGAGGTCCTCGACGACACGTGCCCACCGGACGCTCCACACCCGGCCGGGCCGCGCCTGGTGTGCGCGGTGAGCGACAGCTGGGCGGCACGGGACGACGCCGAACGCCGCCGGTGCCGGCACGACGGCACCACCCGGCTACCGGTCCATACCGAGCTCTCAACCGTGGTGGTCGGGCCCGTGGAGGGTTCGGGGTGGCAAGGATGCCAGCGTTGCGCGGACTCGCGGCGTCACCGGGCCGAGCGGGACCGGGAGGGGTACGCCGCGGTGCGCGCCCGCCACGCCGCGGAGCTCGAGCAGCGGCCGGCGTCGCTGCTGACCCCGCTGGCCGCCACCGCTGTCGCCGCCATCGTCGGAGCGGAGGCGCGGCGGGTCGTCTCCGCGCAACGGCCACGGTGCGCGGCGGCGCTACTCATGGTGCGGCTCACCACGCTGGAGGTCACCAAGCACGACTTCCTGCCCGATCCGAACTGCCCGGACTGCGCCGCTCCTCCGGACGAGGACACCTCCCCTCCGCAGCTGACGTCCCGCCCCAAGCCCGCACCGGACTGCTACCGGGCGAACCCCTCCCCCGACCCGGACGAGCTGACCCGCCGCTACCTCGACCCTGAGGTCGGCCTCATCCGCGAGCTGCGTTCCGGCCGACGAGGCGGCCTGGTGGTCGCCGCCGCGAGGATGGGGCTGCGTCCCATGCCCGGCGCCCCCGAGTCCGAGTCCGGTTACGGGCGCACCCCGGACTACCGCAGCAGCGTTGTCACGGCCCTCTGCGAGGCGCTGGAGCGCTACGGCGGGCTCCAGCAGGGGCGCGACCCCACGACCGTACGGGCGCGCTTCGTGGATATTCGTGCCGAGGCGATCGATGTGCCGGCGATCGGGTTCCCCCCGGAGGAGTCCTACGCGCTGCCGGAGGCCCCGTATCACCCGTTCGACCCCGAGCGGGAGTACAGCTGGGTGACCGGGTACTCCTTCGCGCGACAAGCGGCGGTCCTGGTCCCGGAGTGCCTCGCCTACTACGGCGCTCGGGCCCGCCGCGACCACCCGTTCGTCCAGGAAACGTCGAACGGGGCGGCGCTGGGTGGATGCCTCGAGGAGGCGATCCTGCACGGGCTCCTGGAGGTGGCGGAGCGGGACGCGCTGCTGATGACCTGGCACCGTCGCACTCCCCGGCGAGCGATCGACCCCGCCTCCGCCCGCGACCCGGCCATCCGGCTACTCGTCAGCGAGATCGAGCAGCGGTTCGGTTATCGCGTGTGGATCTTCGACACCACGATGGAGCACGGTCTGCCCAGCGTATGGGCGCTCGCTGTACGTGGGGACGCGGATCCCTCCCGTCCCGTGACCGCGACCGGTGCGGCGGCCCATCCCCTCCCGGAACGTGCCGCCGTCAACGCGCTCGCCGAGCTTAGCCCGTTCCTCAGCGACCTGGTCGAGACCTATCCGGGCGAGCGTGACCGGGCCGCCGCGTTGGCCGCGGACCCCACGCTGGTCACACGTATGCGCGACCACGCGCTGCGGTACGCGCACGAGGACACACTCGGCCGGTTCGACTTTCTGCGGAGCTCGCCCGAGCTGACCACCTTCGACGCGCTGCCCCCGCTCGGCGGCAGTGCGGACCTGCGCACGGACCTGGAGGAGCTGGTGGATCGTTTCCTCAGCCAGGGTCTGGACGTGGTGGTCGTCGACCAGACCAGCAGCGAGCACCGGGCTGGCGGGTTCCACTGTGTCAAGGTCCTGGTTCCCGGCACCACGCCCATGTCCTTCGGTCATCAGAACCGCCGCCTGAGTGGACTGCGGAGGCTACGGGACGGCCCAGGCGCGGCAGGCCCCTCCGGTTCACGGCGGACGCGGAAGCCGAACACCGACCCGCACCCGTTCCCCTGAAGCACCCCCGGGGTTCTCTGACAGAAAGAGGTGGGCGTGCCGTGTACGTGATGATCGTGGCGTGGGATCTCAGTCGCTCCGCGCAGACGGTGGAGGGCCTGCGCTCCTATCTCCGCGACTATGCCGTCGAGGCGTTCTCCGAGGTCCCGGGGATGGCACTGAAGGTGTGGTTCTCCAATGCCAAGCGCCAGATCTGGGGCGGTGTCTACCTGTGGGAGTCGGCCGAGCTCATGCCGCTCACAAAGCCCGCCGCGCCCAGCAGGTCGACAGAACTCATCGGGTACGAGCCCACCTCGGTCAGCGTGTTCGAGGTGGAGGCCGTTTCCGCGCAGGGGGACGCTTGGAGGGCCTTCGCCGACATCGGCCTGGCCATGCACGACGCTGATGGCGAGGACGAGCGGTCATGAGCTTCCCGAACGGGCGATAGGGGCCTCGGCCCGGACCGGCTCGACCAGGTCGGCGTGCCGGACCACCTTGTCGTCGCCCACCCCATGGGCGAACGCCCCGGGTGGTGGTCGGGCGGGGCCGTTCTCTCGTCCACTGGCTCCCGACCCCTCCGATCCGGAGCGCTCGCGCTCCGGATCGCCGCGACCCCGCGTTCCGCCACCCGCGCCGGGCGCGCTGGTGGGTCCGGTGCTGGCTGGTCCCTCCACCCACGGAGCATTAACTACGTTTAGTGACTATGAATGCACGGTACGTATAGCTTGGTGTTCAATGGGGCCTGGTGCTGTGACGGCCTCGGTCGCACGCGAGGCGGAGACAGCTGTTCGGACCCATGCCAACGAGTAGTCGATCAATAACTGTTGGTTTTATCTGGAGGGATGGATGGCAGAGGACGAAGGCAGCCCGGACGGTCGTGGTGAGCTGACGGAGGACCTGGCGAAGCTGATCCTGGATGGGGGTCCTCTCGGCGCCGAGAACCGGAAGAATGCCCGTGAGGCCGGTGGGCCGCGCAAGACCGTGCAGATGTCGCACGTGCTGGAGTTGCACGTCTGCATGGGGTTGAACGCGTGCCAGGGTCACGACGTCACCGGGGAGTGCCCACTGCCGGGGACGGGTTCGTGCGCCACCGTGCAGCACGTGTGCCACGGCGACAACGAGTGCCGCGGCCAGGGCGGCTGCGGCTACCTGGGCCGGGAGTACGAGCAGACGATCCCCGGGGAGCAGGCATGCAGTCAGAACGGAAGCTGCGCCTCACCGATCAACGAGTCCCGGGTGGTCTCAGGCGGACCGTTCAAGGGCACCGGGGTGTGGAAGCTGGCGCGCAAACGCTTCGAGCAGCGGATGTGGCAGGCGGGACGGCCGTTTCACCCCTCGCCCGGTGAGGGCATTCCCGACGACTACGTCCCCTTGTACGAGTCCCGGGATCACCTGATGCATCCGGCGCCTGAGGGGGCGGTGCCCCCGCAGCGTGACGAGGACGGGCTGGTGGAGATCTCCGGGCTGCCCGAGTATGAGGGAGGGGGCTGATGGCGCTCCCGCGCCTGAGGCTGCCCGACCTCGGTTTCGGACTGGGGCTGCGGGCCTGCCACTACTCCCATGTGCTCGACCAGCGTCCACAGGTGGACTGGTTCGAGGTCATCACCGAGAACTTCCTGGACACAGGAGGTTTTCCACGCTATGTGTTGGAGCGGGTCGCCGAGACCTACCCGGTGGTGATGCACGGGGTTTCCCTGTCGATCGGCAGCACCGACCCGCTGGATCTTGACTACCTGCGGCGGGTGCGGCGGTTGGCCGACCGTATCGGGGCCGTGTGGGTATCCGACCACCTGTGCTGGACCGGCGTTCTGGGAATCAACACCCACGATCTGCTGCCTATGCCGTTCACCGAGGAGTCGCTGGACCATGTGGTCGAGCGCATCCGCGTCGCCCAGGAGGTTCTGGAGCGTCCGCTGGTGTTGGAGAACCCGAGCAGCTACGTGGAGTACACCCAGTCGACGCTCACCGAGTGGGAGTTTCTCGCGCGGATGGCCGAGGACTCCGACTGCGGGTTGTTGCTCGATGTGAACAACGCCTACGTCTCGGCGGTCAACCACGGAACCGACCCGTACGCGTGTCTGCGCACGCTGCCCGCGGAGCGGGTGGTGCAGATGCACCTGGCCGGCCACACCGACCGCGGCACCCACTTGATCGACACCCACGACCAACCGGTGGCCGACCCGGTGTGGGAGCTGTACCGCTTCGCGGCCGCCCGCACCGGGGGCGTGTCCACCCTGCTGGAGTGGGACGACCACGTGCCGCCGCTTACCGACCTGGTGGCCGAGCTGGACAAGGCGCGAGCGTACGCGCCCCGTGGGGACGGCGTCCATGCCCATGTCGGCTGATACCTCGGCCGGTGCGCTGCAGCGCACCCAGGAGTGGGTGCAGACCGCCCTGCTGGCCCCGGAAGCCACGACCGGTGCCGCTGACGTGGTGACCGCCTCGTCGCGGCTCACAGCCGAGCAGCGCCTGGCCGTCTACCAGCAGGGCTACCGGGCACGGCTGGTGGAGTGCATGCGCGCCCACTACCCGGTGCTGGGGGAGGTGCTCGGCGCGGACCTGTTCACCGAGTTCGCGTTGGGTTATCTGCGCAGTCGCCCTTCGCGGAATTACACCCTGGCGGATCTCGGCGACGGGTTCGCCGACTACCTGCAGCGCAACCGGCCGGAAGGCGACCCCGATCGCGAGGAGGACCACGACTGGGTCGATTCGCTGATCGACCTCGCACGGTTCGAACGGGCCTTCGCCGAAAGCTACGCGGCACCGGACGCCCAGGAGAGCACGGCTGACGAGGAGACGGTACTGCCCGATCCCCACAGCACCGCGTGGGCGGGGACGGTGCTCCTCGCCGCACCGTGCGTGCGGCTGGTGCGCGCGGGTTTCGCCGTGCACCGCTTCGCCGCCGCGATCCGCCAAGGTGAGGAGCCGCCGCCTCCGGGCGGCCCAGTTTCGCTGCTGCTGGCCAGGTGTGGGTTCGCCGTCATCGTGGCCGAACTCGAAACCGGCCACCACGAACTGCTGTCCGCCGTGCTGGCTGGCCACTCCTGCGGAGCGGCCACGGCCCGCTCCGGTCTGAGCGTTCCAGCTGCCGACGCGGTCCTGCGCCAGTGGGCGGCTCGGCGGCTGCTGACCATCCGCGCCCCGCTCGCTTCCCCGTGAGGGGACGCGAGCCGGGCAACCACAAACGTAAGGACATCCACACATGACCACCCAGGACACCCGTCAAGACCTCGGCGCCGTCTACACCACTCCCGACGCCCTCAAAGGTGTCACCAACAAGCAGGAACTGTTCTCCCACCTCTACGACGCCGCGCGGCTGGAGATGCAGACGATCCCCATGTACCTTTACGCGGCGTACTCGATCAAAACGGAGAACGTCTCCCAATGGGCCCCCGGCCCCGGCGCGTTCCGCCTAATCCGCACCGTCGTGACGGAGGAGATGCTGCACCTGTCGCTGGTGCGCAACCTGATCATCTCCATTGGGTACGGTGACCGGATCAGGTTCTGCGACCCGAATTTCATCTCCACGTATCCCGCGAAAATGCTGCACCGCAAGCCGGACCTGGAGCTGCACACCGCGCCTCTCACTCCCAAACTCGTCCGCGACATGTTCATGGAGTTCGAGAAACCAACGAAAAAGGACGCGCCCCCCAAGACGAAGGATTACGAAACCATCGGCCAGTTCTACAAGGCCGTCTGGAACGGTTTCGCCGAGCTGGGGGGAATCGTCCCGGACAAGGCGGGCAAGGACTTCGCCTCGAAGGCGGCCCCGGACCAGGTCTTCAAACACGACCCAGAAAAAGAAAAAGAGCTGTTCAAAGACAACGAGCCGTACAAGCAGTACGTCGAGACCTATTGGAACGAGGGCGGCGGCGGAGATCCGGTCCTGGTCAAGGACATCAAGTCCGCGTTCACCGCGATCAACATGATCGTCGAGCAGGGCGAGGGGGCCGGTGAGGACAAGCAGCACGTCCCGATTCACCCCGAGGCCCCGAAAGAGGGATACGTCGAGGAACCGCACTACATCAAGTTCAAACGGATCGCCGACAAGTGGGAACCGATCGGTGATGTACACCCCGTACCGACCAACCCGAGGGTCGAGAACTTCCCCGAAGGGCCGGTACAGGACCTCGGCCTGCTGTGCAATGCCGCGTACACCTACGTGCTGCGTATCCTCGACGAGATTTACAACGCCAAATGGGATGATGTCGAACCGGGGAACACCAGCAGGCGCTACGGGCTGGAACGCAAGTTCATCGCGGCTATGCAGGGACTGCTTTTCGGCGTGATAAAGGAGCTGGTGAAAACCCCCATCACGTCAGGCGAGTACAAGGGAAAGAACGCCGCCCCGACATTCCAGTTCTACCACTTCCCCGAAGACGAGCCGATGGTCACGCACATGAAGGAGCTGTGCAACAAGGTCATCCCGGACTACCCGGAGCTGGGAGGGGACAACAGCGTCCTCTGGCTACTCGGGAAAATGCCGGACCTCTACCCGGAGCACCAACGCTGATCTCCCTTCGTACTTCGTACGGCTGAGAGACCGGCACCGACCGGGCGATCCCGGTAGCCCCGCGCGGGAGGGGACGCAGGGTGGCCACCCCTGCTCAAGCTTCGGTCCAGGGCGTTCCCGCGCTGGGCTACCGGCACCAACCACGCGTACGCCGCGGGTCAAAAGCTCAAGCACGGCCGCACCACGACCGCTTACACCCCCACACCCCGTTCCGCCGACCAAGACTCCTCCCCCAGCCAACCCACCCAGCGTTCTCGACGGCGAGCGCCCCGGAATCATCATTAGCTCACAACACAACTCGATGTATCGGCTCCTGGGGTGCGCCCCGACAATTCCACATCGCCGCAGACACGCGCACTCCCCATATTCGGAATACCCCCGACCCGCCACCGCTCACGGAACACCTGTCCGGCCTACTTTCCAGACACAACTAACAACCCTGGTGCGACGACTCGCGGAATCCGGCTGCCCGTTCCCGGGGATCGTGGGGAAGCACCACTACGGGTAGCCGCTCAGCGGCGGGTGCGGAGTGCGAGGCTGGGATGATCGGCCATCGCGTGTGACGAGAAGCCGGGGCGCGCCGGGCGGAAACCCGGTTCCGTCGCGGCGGAGGCTCGGTGTGTGGCGCGCGCCGCGCTCCCGCATACGCTGTGTGCCAAGACCGATCAAGGAGCCTCTGAGCCTATGCGTCATCACATTGCGGCGACCGCGGCGGTCGCCTTGGCGGTGGGAGTGGCCTTGACCGGCTGCACCACCGAACAGCGGCGGGACCTTCTGGGCGACGTCGCCGCCGAAGGGCTACGGGTCGCGGCCGAGGACGCTTTCGCCTCCGCGGGTTTCCCCATCGAGGACCAGTTGGACTGTCAGGTCGAGGACGTCGGCGAGTCCGAGATCGCGGCGGACTGCACCGGGACCACCCAGCAGGGAGCTGACGTCACGTTCACCGGCTCCTACGACACCGGGGACACCGACTTCACCGACGGTGTCCAGGGAACGTTCACCGGAAGCGTCGAGGGCACGGAGGTCTTCAGCTCCGACTGCCTGGGCTGTGGCGGATAGGCCGACCGGAGCCGTCCGGGTAGGCGGCGCCGTGGCGGTGCGGGCGGGATCATGAGGTACCCGCGATGATCAGGCCCGTACCGGCGGCGGCGACGCCGACGACCAGCGAGAGACCCCCGATCGGGATCAGCCACGCCAGCCGGTTCGGTTCCTGTGGATCGCGGCCGATAACGCTGAGGAAGAATCCGGCCGGCATGAGGATGGCGGCATAGAGCACGCCCGATGACAGCGCCTCGCTCCACTCGGGCACATCGCCGAAGGTGAGCAGCACCCGCACGAGCAGCCCGAGGATGACCAGCACGCCGGCGTGGGCGTGTCCGGCGCGGAAGTAGGAGCGCTGTAGCTCGTTGGTCTCCACCCGAGCGGTCACCACCCTTTGCAGGAAACGCCCGCCCCAGGCGATGGCGACCACGGTGAGCAGCACGATCCCGCTACTCACAAGCATCGCGTCAGTCATCGGTGTCTCCCCTTTCGGCCCGGCGGTTCGTGGACGGCGAGCCGTAGAGCATGCCGCCGCTGCGGCGCGCGATGCCGACGATGTCGCCTCCCGCGATGAGGTCGCGCACCCGCGCCTTGTCGAGGCTTCCGGACAGCGCCAGCGACGCCACACCGTGCATGAGCCCCCATCCCGCGATGACGGCCGCCGCGGCGTCCTCGACCGCTCCGGCGCGCTCCAGCTCCGCCACTCCGTCGCGGATCACGGCGAACGCCGCATCCTCCGCCTCGGCCAGCGCCTCATCGTCGTCGTCAAGCAGAGTGGGCTGGAACATCACCTGGAAGTGCGCGGGGCGTGCCAGTGCGAACTCGACGTAGGCGACCCCCGCCTCGAGGAACGGCTGCCCTTCCGCCTCGGGAGCGCGGAGACGCCGCGCGAGCTCGGTGAACCCCTCCGTAGCGATCGCGGTGAGTACGCCCTGCCGGTTGCCGAAGTGATGCCGGGGCGCGGTGTGGGTCACCCCCAGGTCGGCGGCGATGGCGCGCAGGTTCAGCGCCTCCGCGCCCTGAGCCGCGATGACCTCCAAGGCGCGGTCGAGTACGGCGCGGCGCAGATCGCCGTGGTGATAGTGATCGGTCATGCTCGAACTATACGCCGGAAAGTTACCGGTGTAAAGATTCGTATGGAGCTCCCACCCGCAACTCCGCCGCAGTGCGGGGGCGGGGCGGTGGGAACGGGCTCCATGCGGGCGCCCCCGGATGGCCGGGCACAGCCCGGCCATCCCCCTGTGTCAGCGTGTCCACCAGGAACTGGACGCGGATGTGGCGACGCGTCGCGCCCAACGCCCACCAGGAATAATTCCGTGACAACGGAAGTCAACGGCGTGAATCGGGCCATCCACCAGTTGCGACCCCTTCAGGAAGGATTCCGCGACCGAGGGTGAAACCCCAGGTAACACCGGAAATGAACGCGCTTCGGGCACCTGAATTCGCAGCGACCCACCGGGAATGCAACGCCGCATGCCAAAAACTCAAACACGGCCGCACCACGGTCATGTACACCCGCAGTATCGGCTCCCGGGGTGCGCCCCGACAATTCCACATCACCGCAGACACGCGCACTGACCACAGTCGGAATACCCCTGACCCGCCACCGCTCACGGAACGCGATCCGACCAATGGTCCCGCACCCCTCCGGGGAGGGGACCACTCCACGCAGGGCAACACAACACACAGCCCCCCGTTGACACAAACATGGTTTCCCCGGGAAACCGCGACGAGAAATCCCGCGTGCGCTCTCTCGTCTGCCACCGGCTCGGGCAACAGCACCCGGTAGCCCCCGCCCACCCACCGGTCCACCACCCATCTCCGCCGGGTCTTTGGAGGAACCGCTCCGCCGGCCTCGGCGGCGGGTGTGATCGCACTGGTCACGCGTTCAGCCGCACTGGTTCCGCCGTTCGCCTATCCACGGGGAGATCCGGGGCGGGATTCCCCGGGCCGCGGTATCTCCGTACGCGGCACCTCACCGCTTCGCGAGGGGCTGTCCACGGCGGAGGACGAAGGAAGGAAAAATATCCCCTCCATTTTCAATGTATAGCGCACCCGGGGGCTTGCGGCAAGGCCCCGGTCGTGCCGCAGAATCTTCCCCTGGCCAGAAACCGTGGAAATCGGGGATTCCGAAACACGTGTGCTTTTGGGCGTGTGGGTCGCGCGGGGGGGTCGTCCCCCTGTTGGGACTCGCGTGCGGTTGCGGGTACTCGGCGCGGAGGCGCGGAGGCGCGCCGCCGGAGCGCGCGGAGCGGCTGGCCGGAACGCGACCTTGTTGAACGGGGGTTCTCATGATTGACGTGATCGTCGCCGGCGGTGGACCGACCGGCATGATGCTGGCCAGCGAGTTGCGGCTGCACGGTGTGCACGCGCTCGTGCTGGAGAGGGATGTGGAGCCGCCCGGGGTCGTCCGCGCGCTGGGCCTGCACGCGCGCAGCGTCGAGGTGATGGATCAGCGTGGTCTGCTGGAGCGGTTCCTCGCGCACGGCCAGCAGTACCCGGTCGGTGGCTTCTTCGCGGGTATCAGCAAGCCGTCGCCGGACTGGCTGGACACCGCACACGCCTACGTCCTCGGCATCCCGCAGCCCACCACCGACCGCCTGCTGACCGAGCACGCCACAGAGGTCGGCGCCGAGATCCGGCGCGGCTGCGAACTGGTCGGGCTGAGCCAGGACGACCACGGGGTGACCGTCGAACTGGCCGACGGCACGCGGCTGCGCTCGCGCTACCTCGTCGGCTGCGACGGTGGCCGCAGCACGGTGCGCAAGCTGCTCGGGGTCGGCTTTCCCGGCGAGCCCAGCAGGGTCGAGACGCTGCTGGGCGAGATGGAGGTGGCCGAGTCCCCGGAGACGGTGGCCGCCGTGGTGGCCGAAGTCCGCGAGACCCAGCTCCGGTTCGGCGCCGGCCCCCTCGGGGACGGGGTGTACCGCGTCGTCGTACCCGCCGAGGGGGTGACCGAGGACCGCTCGGTCCCGCCGACCTTGGAGGAGTTCCGGCAGCGGCTGCGGGCGTTCGCGGGCACCGACTTCGGCGTGCACTCACCGCGCTGGCTGTCCCGTTTCGGCGACGCCACCCGGCTGGCCGAGCGCTACCGGGTCGGCCGGGTGCTGCTGGCAGGCGACGCGGCGCACATCCACCCACCGACGGGCGGGCAGGGGCTCAACCTCGGCATCCAGGACGCGTTCAACCTGGGGTGGAAACTGGCCGCCGAGGTCAACGGGTGGGCGCCTGCGGGGCTGCTGGACACCTACCACACCGAACGTCACCCGGTGGCCGCCGACGTGCTGGACAACACCCGCGCGCAGATGGAACTGCTGTCCACCGAGCCGGGACCGCGGTCGGTCCGTCGGCTGGTGTCGGACCTGATGGACTTCGAGGAGGTGAACCGGTACCTGATCGAGAAGATCACCGCCCTCGGGGTCCGTTACGACCTCGGCGAGGGGCATGAACTGCTCGGCCGGCGGATGCGCGACATCGGGCTGAAGCGGGGGCGCCTCTACGAGCTGATGCGCGGCGGCCGCGGGCTACTGCTCGACCAGACCGGCCGGCTCTCGGTGGCGGGCTGGGACGGCCGGGTCGACCACGTCGTCGACGGCAGCGAGGAACTGGACGTGCCCGCCGTGCTGCTGCGGCCGGACGGCCACGTGGCGTGGGCCGGTGATGACCAGCAGGAGTTGCTCACCCACCTGCCCAAGTGGTTCGGCGCCAACGTCACCTGAGCGCGCGGTTGTGCCCCGGCGGGATATCCGACCGGGGCGGGTCCAGAGGGGTTCGGGTCAGGCGGGTTCCTCACCGTCGGGGCCGCCGACCGGGCCGTCCCAGCGGCCAACCCCGCACACCGCCCACACCTGCTCGGGGTCGTAGTGCGGATCCTCGCCCCGGGGGCGCCAATCGGCCAGGTGGGTCACACCCGGGTCCAGCAGGGTGAGCCCGTCGAAGAATCGGCGGATCTCGGCGATGGAGCGGATCTGGCCGGGTGAACTGGTGGCCTCGTAGAGTTCCTGGACGAAACGCGCCCGCTCGGGCTGGGTGTCGCGTTCGACGTGGCTGATGGCCACGTACGACCCGGCGGGCAGCTGCTCCAGATAGCGCCGCACGAGCGCGTGGGGTTCCTGGTCGTCCTTGAGGAAGTGCAGCACCGCCACCAGCAGCAGGCCCACCGGGCGCGAGAGGTCCAGCCGCCGCGTCAGTTCCGGGTGGGCGAAAACCGTCTCGGGTTCGCGCATGTCAGCCTCGACGACGCCGGTGATATCGGGGCGTTCGGCCAGTAGCGCCTCGGCGTGCACCCGCACGACCGGGTCGTGGTCGACGTAGACGACACGGGCGTCGGGGTGGTGGCGCCGTGCGACCTCGTGCACCGGGTCCTGGGCCGGCAGGCCGGCGCCGATGTCGAGGAACTGGTCCACGCCCGCTTCGCACATCATGTCCACGGCCCGGCCGAGGAAGGCGCGGTTGGCGCGGGCCCACATGGGCGTCTCGGGAACGGCCGCCAGTAGCCGCTCAGCGGCCTCGCGGTCGGCGGCGTAGTTGTTCTTTCCGCCCAGGTAGTAGTCGTAGAGCCGGGCGGAGCTGGGCACCGTGGGGTCCACTCCTGGGGAGACGGTGTCGGCGGGAGTGGGGTCTTCGGTCATGGGGGCCTCGGGGGACGCGGTGAGCGGAGGTGGGTCTCGGGCGCACCGTACACGGTGGTGCTACCCACGGCGATCCTAGTCGGTCGTGGAGGCGGCCGTTGGCGGGCTATCGCGGCCGGTTGCGGACACTGGTGGGTGGTGGCGGCGCTCGCGCACGCGGGGACCCGACCGTGGCGACACCTGGGGCTCACCCGCGTACCGTGTGCTGGCCGGCGGCACCCCGGACGTGTCACCACCGACGGTTCTCTGGCGGACGAGAACCGCGAACACGCGTTTTCCGTGCCTCGTGCTTCGACACTTTCTTGGGCCTGGAACGCGCGACGGTCACAGAGTCGTGTGGTGGCGGCCCGGGTCATCCGCCACCGGCTGTCCCCCTGACGGAAGGTGTGGTGATGACGTGTGTGTCGGGACCGGCCACCGAACGTCCGGGGTGGTCGCACGGCGCTGGGGCCTCCCGGCGCCGGCGTGTTCGCTCGGCTCCGCGATGCGGATCCCCGGGGTGTCGCTCCGACAACCTCTCCGACTCCTGTCCACGACTCGACCCGAACACCCGGATGGCGGACCAGTTGCCGCGGCTGCCTCTGTCTGGATCCGTGCGCGCACCGCATCGCGGCGGGTCACCGCCGGCGGCCACGGGTGTCCGGCGGCTCGCATCCCCAGTACGCCCGCAACGAGGGCACCGGACTCGTTTCCCGCATCCGCCGTCGTGGATACGCGCCTCGTACTGACCGGCCACGAAAGTCTCGTCGGATCCGGAGCGGCCTGGCTCGTCGGCCACGGCACGAACGGCGCGAGAGTCCACCCGCGCGCTCGCCGACCCAAAACCCCACAAAAGACCATTTTCCCGCTATATCAATTCTAGTGACACAACCGAGAGACAAACAGAAAACGAGCGAACAATAATTCAGCACCCGAAACCAGGCCCGAATTTCAGGTAACCGATTGACTCCCGCGCCGATTTGGGTAACTGAATCGTGGGTTCCTGGACGTGGATGACCTCTCCTCAGGAACCGCCCCGTGCCGTCTCCCCTTCGTACGACGGACTCTTGTGGAGGTAACAGGTGGACCCCTCGGAGACTCCCGACATCGCCCCTGACGACACCGACGCCCCCCGCTCCGACATCCCCGCCCCCGAATCGACCGTCGCCGTGCGGGGCCAGCTGCTGTGGTTTCGCGACGACCCCTTCCTGGTCTCCCCCAAGCGGGCGATGCGCCACGAGCACGACGGCCTCCTCATCTGCGTGAACGGGAGGATCCAGCACTGCGGGCCCCACGAGAGCGTCAGGGAGCACCTGCCGCCCGGAGTCACTCCCGTCGACCATCGGGATAAGATCATCACGCCCGGTTTCGTCGACACACACGTGCACTACTCCCAGACCGCGATGATCGGAGCCTACGGCGAGAAGCTGATCGAGTGGCTACAGAAGTACGTGTACCCGGAGGAGATCAAGTTCTTCGACCGGTCCTACGCCGCTGAGATCGCCCGCCTCTTCTGCGACCAACTGTTGCGCAACGGCACCACCACCGCGCTGGTCTTCTGCACGAGCCATCCGGAATCGGTCGACGCGCTGTTCGAGGAGACCAACCGGCGCGGGATGCGCATCGCCGCCGGAAAGGTGCTCATGGACCGCAACGCCCCCGAGGAGCTGCTCGACTCCTCCGCCCAGCGGGCCTACGAACAGTCTCAACAGCTGATCGAACGGTGGCACCACGCCCCCGGCACCCGCGGCGTCTACGCCGTCACCCCGCGCTTCGCCGTGGCCTGTACCGAGGAGATGTTACGAACCGCCAGCGACCTCTGGGCCAGCGCCGAGGGGCTGCTCATGCACACGCACGTCTCCGAGAACCCCGACGAGGTCTACCAGGCGCGTGGATTGTTCCCGGAGCGCTCGGGCTATCTGGACGTCTATCACCACTACGGACTGCTCGGCCACAGGGCGGTGCTGGCCCACGGGGTCTACCTGACGGCCGGCGAGCTGGACACCTGCGGCGCCACCAACGCGGCGATCGCCCACTGCCCCACGTCGAACCTGTTCCTGGGCAGCGGGCGCTTCCAACTCCGCGAAGCCAAGAACCCCCGGCGGCCGGTCACGGTGGGTCTGGGCACCGACGTGGGCGGTGGGACGAGCTTCTCCCCCCTGGGCACGATGAACGAGGCGTACAAGGTGGCGGCCCTCGGCGACTACGCCCTCGACGCGGTACGGATGTTCTACCTGGCCACCAGGGGCGGCGCCACCGCACTGGGCATGGAAGACCAGATCGGTTCGCTGGACCCCGGATACGAGGCCGACTTCACCGTTCTCGACCCGAAGGCCACCCCACTGTTGGCCCGGCGCACCCAGGACAGCCCCAACATCACCGACACACTGTTCGCCCTGTCCATCCTGGGTGACGACCGCACCGTCGCGGAGACCTACGTGGCGGGACGGCGGTCCTACAAGCGCGACACGGAGCCGGGACCACAGCCGCGACACAACCGCACCCTCGCCTGGAGCCGCTACGACTGGGAGAGCGACACGTGGTTGCCCGACCAACGGACCCCGATCGTCGGATGGCGCGCCCCGGCGATCGACGCCTACGCCGGCAGCCTGCACTGCGTCTACAACTCCCCCACGGACAGGCTTCAGTGGACGACATTCACCGGAACGGAGTGGAGCACCCCCGTCGCCCTGGGTGTCCGGGCCGGCCCCAACCCGGCCGTGGCGGCCTACAACGGCAAGCTGTACTGCTGCTACGCCTTCTCCCCATGGGACATCAACCTGATCACCCACGACGCCGAGACCGGGGAGTGGAGCCGACCCCAGCGACTCACCAGAGCCCCCGCGACCAACCAGCCACCGGCCCTGGCCGCCTACCACGGGCTGCTGTACGTGTTCCTGCACGACCGTACGAACGAGCCACATCTGCACTGCGCCACCTACGACGCCGAACAGGACCGGTGGAGCGAGTGGCACCGGCTCTGGCGGATACAGTCCTACGCTCCCGTGGCCACGGCCCCCTTCGCCGGCCGGCTGTACGTGATGTACTCCCCCGGCCCGATGGGTGACCAGTCGCGGGACCTGAGATGGACCTCCTACGACTCCGAGACCGACACGTGGGACGCGCACCGGGTCCTCACCGGCACGGCCGAGACGGCGCGCCCCGCGCTCACCCCCTACAACGGGCTGCTGTACGCCTCCGGGCACCAGTGGACCGGCAACGAGCTGCGCAACTGGACCGCCAGGCTGGGACCCGACGTTCCGACCTGGAGCACCCCCGAGTGGAATCCCCACATCCACCCGGGATCGGGCTACGGCCTGGGGATGACCGCGTACAACGGGCTGCTCTACGCCGCCTACTTCGTCACCTGAGCCGCTTCCGGTGTGTCCGGGAGCGACGGCCGCGACCGGCGCAGCACCGAAACGACGGGACACGGCTCCTCGCAGCGGGCGAACCAGGCACGTAGCTCCGAAAGCGCCCGCTCGGGCTCCCACGCGCCCGAGCGGGCGGTCAGGGCGCTGAGCCACACCCTGGCGCCGTTGATCCGGGGACGGGACCCGCGGGGGTTGGCGGCCGACGTCATCCCACCGGGGTCAGCGTCACGCGCGACGCGCCACCGAGCGGCCCGAGCGGCTCGGTGCCCGCCCTCATCGGCGCCTCACCGGGCATAGGCGGGATGACCGGCCTGCCTGCGGCGGTGCGGGCGCTCCGTTGACAGCCGAGGGGCGCGCATGAAGACGCGAGGAGCGGGACATGAGAACCCGTGCGAACGTTAGTCAACGGAGGTGGGGCCATGGGGTCACGCAACGCCGGCGGTGACACAGCGCGCCGCATCGCGCAGCGCCGGGGTGAGCTGGGGCTCACGCGGGACGAGGTGGCCGAGCGCGCCGGGATGGACCCCGGTTACGTCGCCTACCTGGAGGAGTATCCGGCGCGCTTCAGCCGGGAGTCGCTCTACCGGCTGGCGCGGGCGCTACACACCTATCCCGACCACCTGCTGGGGGTCGGTACCGACACACCGCCCGGCAGCGCCGCCACGGCGGTACGCGCGCCGGGGACCAGCGCGCTGACCGCGGAGGAGTGCCTGGAGCTGATCGGACCCGGCGGGGTGGGCCGTGCCGCCTTCACCGAGACGCCCGACTCGGCCCCGGTGGTGCTGCCGGTCAACTACGCCCTCAGCGACGGCGCGGTGGTTTTCCGTACGGCCGCCGACGGGGTCATCGCCCGCCACGCGCCCGGACCGATGAGTTTCGAGGTCGACCGGATCGAGGGCGCCATGAGCCAGGGGTGGAGCGTGCTGCTGGCCGGGCGCGCCCACCGGGTCGACGCCGCCGCCGAACTGGCCGCCCTGCGCGAGCGCCACCCCCTACGCCCGTGGGCGGGAGGCGACCGCGAGACCTGGATCCGTGTCGAGGCCGAACGGGTCACCGGTCGCCGCGTCGGCGGGGAGATCAGCGGCCCGACACCCCGGAGGTGAGCCGGGCGGTGGGAGGGCGCCTCCCCCCACCAGCCGTGGACCCCGGCCCGGAAACGCCGACTCGCCGGGGCGCCGCGGCGTTGACTCGCCCAAACCGGCCGGTCTAACGTCCAAGGGCTGGAGCGTCCCCTCACCCGAGGAGTTGGACCCATGGCGCCGACGGTCGCGCTGCTCGGAACGCTGGACACCAAGGGAGCGGAGTACGAGTTCCTCCGGCAGCGCGTCGCCGCGGCCGGATGCGATCCCCTGCTGATCGACTGCGGGGTGTACCCGCCCGAGGGGGCCACGCCCGGGGTTCCCGCCACACGGGTGGCCCAGGCCGCCGGCACCACGGTGGAGCGGCTGCGCGAGGCAGCCGACCGCGGCGCGGCCGTGGCACGAATGGCCGATGGTGCGGCGGCGATCCTGCGGGAGCTGTCCGAGGCGGGCCGGGTCCAGGCGGCACTGGCGGTGGGCGGCTCCGGGGGCACCGCGATCGCGGCCCGGGCCATGGCGGCGCTCCCGATCGGTACTCCCAAGCTCATCGTCTCCACCGTGGCCTCGGGAGACACCCGCCCCTATGTGGGCGCGCGGGACGTGGCGATGATGTACTCGGTGGTCGACATCGCCGGAATCAACCGCTTCTCCGCGCGCATCCTCGGCAACGCCGCGGCGGCGGTGGCCGGCATGGCCGGCGCCGCGGAACCCCGGGTCCCGCCCCGGCCGCTGGTGGGCACCAGCATGTTCGGCGTCACCACACCCAGCGTCACCGCCGCGCGCGGGAACCTCGAACAGGCCGGATTCGAGGTGCTGGTCTTCCACGCCACCGGCACCGGCGGGCAGTCGCTGGAGGCGCTGGCCGCCGACGGTTACCTCGCGGGCGTGCTGGACATCACCACCACCGAGCTGGCCGACGAGCTCGTCGGTGGGGTGATGAGCGCCGGCGCCGACCGGTTGCGCGTGGCCGGCCGTCACGGTCTGCCCCAGGTGGTCTCGGTGGGCGCGGTGGACATGGTCAACTTCGCCGCGCCCGAGACCGTGCCCGCGGCCTTCGCCGACCGGCTGTTCTACCACCACAACCCCAACGTCACGCTGATGCGCACGACCGCCGAGGAGTGCGCCGAGATCGCCCGACGCATCGCCGCCCGGCTCAACGAGGCCACCGGCCCGGTGACGCTGTTCCTGCCGCTGGGCGGCGTCTCCGCGCTGTCGGTGGCCGGCCAGCCGTTCCACGACGCCGATGCCGACGCCGCGCTGTTCGCCACGTTGCGCGAACACGTCGACCCCGCCCGGGTGGAGCTGCGCGAACTCGACACCGACATCAACGACCCGACCTTCGCCTCGGCGATGACCGACCGCCTGACCCAACTCATCCAGGAGCACCACACGTGAACCGTGACGAAGCACTCGCCCGGCTGCGCCGCGTTTCCGAGGCGGGCGAGGCCGTGATCGGCGCCGGCGCGGGCACCGGCCTGTCGGCCAAGTGCGCCGAGGCCGGGGGCAGCGACCTGATCATCATCTACAACTCGGGGCGTTACCGCATGGCGGGGCGTGGCTCGCTGGCCGGGCTGATGCCCTACGGCGACGCCAACGCGATCGTGGTGGACATGGCGCGCGAGGTGCTCCCGGTGGTGCGCGACACCCCGGTGCTGGCGGGGGTGTGTGGCACCGACCCGTTCCGGCGGATGGAGGTGTTCCTCGCGGAGCTGAAGTCCCTGGGGTTCGCCGGGGTGCAGAACTTCCCCACGGTGGGCCTCGTCGACGGCACCTTCCGCGCCAACCTCGAGGAGACCGGAATGGGGTTCGACCTCGAGGTGGCGATGGTGGGCAAGGCGCGGGAGATGGACCTACTGACCGCTCCCTACGTCTTCGACACCGACCAGGCCCGCCGCATGGCCGAGGCCGGCGCCGACGTCGTGGTGGCCCACATGGGGCTGACCACCTCGGGCACCATCGGCGCGCGCACCGCGCTGACCCTTCAGGAGTCGGTGCGGCGGGTGCAGCACATCGCCGACGCCGCCCGGGAGGTCTCCCCCGAGGTGATCGTGCTCTGCCACGGCGGGCCGATCGCCGAGCCCGCGGACGCCGGGCACGTGCTGGCCAACACCCGCGGGGTGGCGGGGTTCTTCGGCGCCTCCAGCATGGAACGGCTACCCACGGAGACCGCGATGACCCAGACCATGCGCGGCTACAAGGAGCTGCGGACCGCCCAGGGCTGAACTGGCGGGAGCGCCCGCGCCCGGGCACGACAACGCGAACAGGAGGCCACGTGGTGCGACTCGCAGCGGTCGACCCCCACAGCCGAGAGACCATGACCTTCGACTGGGGTTCGGCGAAGTGGTACGTGACGCCGGACAGTATCCCGGAGGCCGGGCTGAGCTTCGGTGAGGTGGTGCTCAACCCCGGCCGGGGACACGACCGGCACAACCACCCCGGAGCCGAGGAGGTGCTCTACGTACTGTCGGGGACCGGGCGGCAGATGCTCGACGACGAGGAGCCCTTCGACGTCTCCCCCGGCGATGTCATCCACGTTCCACGGGGCATGTTCCACAGCACCGTGAACACCGGCTGGACCCCGATGCGGCTGATCGCGGTCTACAACCCCGGCGGCGAGGAGGCGGCGCTGCGCCAGCTGCCGGACTTCGTCTCCCTACCGGCCGGCGAGGTTCCCCGGCTGCGCCGCGAGTGACGGCCCCGCCCAGAACCGGGCGTGGCCACGGGGCGCGCGTGCCCGGGCCGCCGCCCGTGTTCCGCGACGTCGGCGCGTTCCGGTCACCCGCCCGCCATCGACCCGACGACCAGGAACGGTTCCTCGCCGGAGACGACGCGCTCCGGGAGCTCGTCGTCGGGGGAGTCATGGGACAGGTCCTCCTCGCAGGCGAAGAACCGCAGATATCCACGCCGCCGTTGGCTGGTGTGGTCCCGGATCGTTCCCCGCAGCGCCGGGTATCGCTCCTCCAACGCGTCCAGCACGGAGCGCTGGGTGACGGGTGGCTCCACCCGCAGCAGCACCTCGCCGGTGACGTGGGCGAGGGTGCGCAGGTGGTAGGGCAGCACGACCCGGATCTCGGGCCGCTGACCGTCCGGACCGTGCACGGCTTCCGCACTCTCGGAACTCATGTCCGCCCCCGTTCTCAGGCCAGCGTCTGCGCTTCCACCGACAGCACCGGCGGAAGGTCGTGGACGACGGGCGTCCAGTTGTCCCCGGCGTCGGCGGAGGCGTACACCTGGCCTCCGGTGGTGCCGAAGTACACCCCGCACTCGTCCAGGGTGTCCACGGCCATCGCGTCACGCAGCACGTTGACGTAGCAGTGCCGCTGCGGCAGGCCCGCCGTGAGCGGCTCCCACTCCTGGCCACCGGTGCGGCTGCGGTAGACGCGCAGCCGGCCGTCCGGCGGGTAGTGCAGGGAGTCGCTGGTGATGGGCACCACGTAGACCGTGTCGGGTTCGTGACTGTGCACGGCGACGGGGAAACCGAAGTCCGTGGGGAGGTTCCCGCTGATCTCCGTCCAGGACTCCGCCCCGTCGTCACTGCGCATCACGTCCCAGTGCTTCTGCATGAACAGCACGTCGGGACGTGAGGGGTGCAGCGCGAGGCGGTGCACACAGTGCCCGGCCTCGGCGTCGGGGTCGGGGATGCCGTCGGTGAGTAGCCCACGGTTGGCCGCCTGCCAGCTGTGGCCCCCGTCGTCACTGCGGAACACCCCCGCCGCGGAGATGGCGGTGTAGATCCTGCCGTTTCCGCGCGGGTCGAGCAGGATCGAGTGCAGGCAGAGCCCTCCCGCTCCGGGCATCCACCCGGAGGCGGTGGCGTGCTGGCGCAGCCCGGGCAGCTCGTGCCACGTGTGCCCGCCGTCCGTGGTGCGGAACAGGGCCGCGTCCTCGACCCCGGCGTAGACGGTATCGGGGTCGCCGGGTGCCGGTTCGAAGTGCCAGACCCGCGTGAACTCCCAGGGGGTCGAGGTGCCGTCGTACCACTGGTGCGTTCCCGGGGTCCCCTCGTAGACGAACCTGTTGTCCACGGGCTCCCACGTCTCCCCGCCGTCGTCGGAGCGCTGCACCACCTGGCCGAACCAGGCCATGGACGGCGCCGCGTACAACCGGGACGGGTCAGCGGGGCTGCCGGTGAGGTGGTACACCTCCCAGCCGCCGAAATAGGGCCCCGTGACGTTCCATTCCCGGCGGCCGGTGTCGGAGGTGAGGATGAACGCGCCCTTGCGCGTGCCCACGAGTAGCCGTACTGCGTCCATATGCCGTTCCCCGCCTTCGCGCGATGGACTGGTCTTTCCTGGATAGACCAGTCGGGGCGGGCAGAGTAATCGTCCCCACCGACAATTTGCGGTCTCTTTGCGGGGACGAGGGGCGCCGGCCCAACGCGGGCACGGTCCATCCGGGATCCGTTGATCTTGTCGCCACCGACACGGAAAACGTTTACCCGTATCGACAGCGGCAAGATCAACAAGGGATCGTGGGCACCTCCCCATCCCGACGATGGGCAGCCCTCACCGGATCGTGGGCAACACTCCACGCGGGGTGGGAGTCGTGCCTGGGTGGCCGAGGACAGAGCGGGTTCGCGGGGAATGGTCACGCCGCGGATCCGCCGTGTGTGGGCGGGCGCGTGCTCTCCGTGGAACCAGCCCCCACAACCGGGCCCCGGACAGTCCCAGGACCCTCGTCGTGTTCGTGGTTACAGCTCTTTGGTCCGGACATCGGCGAGGAACGCGGACCACTCCGATGCGGGGAACCTGATGTGCCCGTGCTCCGGGTTCTGAGAGTCGCGCACGTCGGCCCAACGGACATGCTCGCGCACCTCCACGCAGTTGGCCCCATTGGCGCTGTAACTGCTCTTGTGCCAGTCGGTGGTCATGAGAGATTCCCTAGTACTTCCAATGAGAGCGTCACCGGTAGTGATGCCGCCAGAGCAGACGTGAACCACGAGGTGATTCGGTCGTGAGTGTCTGCTTCGTGCACTACGTTACCGTCGGCGTGATCACTGACGACCGCGAGTTCTCCGGATCGTAGCTTGAAGACCATAAGCGGAGATGTCGGAACCATCAACGCGGTTCCATCGGGAACGAGGTGGACGGCAACACGTTCGGTAGCGGCCCATCCTAAGAGGTATTCGATCTGCCTACGGCGGACAGACTGCGGCACTCCGGACACGGCGGAGACAGGGAAAACAGCGGTGACCTGTAAGTCTTCTAGCTCCACGAGGCGCCCACACCGGAGTTCTACTAACCGGTCGAGTTCCTCGGTGGAAGCAAGTGGATGTCCTGCCCGGAAGACGGCACGCGCGTACTCCTCGCACTGAAGGTATCCGGGTACCAGAGACGGCGCTGCGATAGAGAGTTGGCGCGCGCCGCGTTCGATGGCGTCAAGGTCGCGGGCCCATTCCGGGAGTCCGGTCCCAGTGGCTGAGCGACGCCACGCGGCCAGTAGCTCTCCGTTTGCGTTTAGGGCAGAGTCCAGACGTTCCGCATTGTCCCGTTTTGGCAGCGAGCCACCTTTTTCCCAGCGGTTGACACTGGAAGGTGCGGTGCCGCTCCGGGTGGACATTTGGAGCTGGGTGAACCCTGCTAGCTCGCGAAACTTCGTGAGCGCTTCGGAAAACAAGGTGGGAGTCATGCGCCGCACAGTACCAAGCGATTCCATATCAGTACGGCAAATTCCATGATGTTTGTGGACGCTGTGGAATCGCAGTGTCTGCCGGCAACCTGGACAGCGTGCCGGAGGAATTCACGCCGGGACTCACGCGGCGACGCGAAGACAGCACGTAAGCGTGTGAGCGAGGTCCTTTGCGATGCGTGACCTCCTCTGGTGAGAAAAGACCCCCGCGACGGTGTCGTCAGTCGTCCGGGGCATGGCCACCAGCTTTCGGAGGAGCTGATGACGTTGACCAGTTTTCCACCGCGCCGAAGTGCGCGAATCCGGCCCTACCCGCTCGTTGTGGAACGCCCGCGTGCCGCACGGGCGCATGCGTTCGGCCAGTTCGCGGACCTGACGGCCCTGGCCGGTCTGGAGGTGGTCCGGTGAACCCCCCTGAGACGATCGTCCCCGACCCGAACCTGAACTTCTTCGTGCTCTACAACGGGGAGGCGGCGAGCGAACTGGGCATCGCCCCCTCCACGATGCGTCAGTGGGCCCGCGCGGGACGCATCCCCTACGTCACCGACCCCAACGGGTGGCGCCTGTTCGGTATGGGCGACGTCTACGCCCTGCGTGACGCCATACGGGAGGAGAACCGGTGGCCCTCCCCCACCTACTCCGTGCCGCCACCACCGAAAGCGGAGTCGAAGGAGGACTCCGGCGGGTCGAAGAGGCGGGCGCGGACGAACTGGACGGCTTCGGCCGCGCCGACCAGCCGGTCCATTCCGGCGTCCTCCCACTCGATGGAGACGGGGCCCCGGTAGCCGATCCGGTTCAGCGTGCGGAAGCAGTCCTCCCAGGGGACGTCACCGTGCCCGGTGGAGACGAAGTCCCAACCACGGCGCGGGTCGCCCCAGGGTAGGTGCGATCCCAGACGACCGTTGCGCCCGTTGCCGGTCCGCAGCCGGGTGTCCTTGCAGTCGACGTGGTAGATCCGGTCGCGGAAGTCCCACAGGAACCCGGCGGGGTCGATCCCCTGCCAGACCATGTGGCTGGGGTCCCAGTTCAGCCCGAACGCCTCGCGGTGGCCGACCGCCTCCAGGGCGAGCACGGTCGACCAGTGGTCGTAGGCGATCTCGGAGGGGTGCACTTCGTGCGCGAACCGCACGCCGACCTCGTCGAAGACGTCCAGGATCGGGTTCCAGCGCTCGGCGAAGTCGGCGTAGCCGGCCTCGATCACCGACTCGGCGACCGGGGGGAACATGGCCACGTACTTCCAGATGGCCGACCCGGTGAAACCCACGACCGTCGTGACGCCGAGTCGGGCGGCGGCCCGTGCGGTGACGCTCATCTCGTCGGCGGCACGCCGCCGCACCCCCTCGGGGTCTCCATCGCCCCACACGTGGGTGGGCACTATGTCTCGGTGCCGATGGTCGATGGGGTCGTCGCACACGGCCTGACCCGTGAGGTGGTTGGAGACGGCCCACACGTTGAGGCCGTACTCGGCCAGGGTGTCCAGCTTGGCTTGGACGTAGGAGTCGTCCTCGGCGGCGCGGTGGACGTCGAGGTGGTCGCCCCAGCAGGCGATCTCCAGCCCGTCGTAGCCCCAGGAGGACGCGAGGCGGCATACCTCGTCGAACGGCAGGTCGGCCCATTGGCCGGTGAACAAGGTGATCGGATGGGCCATTTCGGCGGTCTCCTCTGCGAACACGGGGATGGATCAGGTTGGTTCGTTCCCGGCCGAGGTCGCCGGGTGTGGGTTCCCACCGCCGCGGCCGCGGGGCGGGGCGTCCCCCTCGACCGCCCCGCCCTGCAGCCCGCGAAGGAACGCCAGGCCGTCCGCCGCGAGCGCGTCCTGGCTGGCGGCGAGCGGGCGCCACACCGAGGCGGCGGTGGCGATCGTGGCGTTGCCGGCGGTGAAGGACTCGATGACCAGTGGGCCGCCGTAGCCGACCGCGTCGAGCGCCCCCTGGATCGCCGGCCAGTCCAGGTGGTCGGCTCCGGGGGCGCCCCGGTCGTTCGCGCTGACCTGGACGTGGCCGATCCGCTCGCCGGCCCGCCTGATCGCGGCGGGAAGGCCCGTCTCCTCGATGTTCATGTGGTAGAGGTCCAGCGCGATCCCGCAGGTCTCGGGCGGCAGCCCGGCCAGCGCGTGCGACGCCTGGTCGACGGTGTTCAGCAGGCTGGTCTCGTAGCGGTTCAGCGGCTCCACCGCGATCCGCACCCCCGCGGCCGAGGCGTACTCGGCCACGGGTGCCAGTCCTTCGACCAGCTCGGCGTAGTGGGTGTCGCGCTCCCGGTCCGTCATCGGCCAGGTGCGCCCCACCGAGGAGTAGGCGGGCCCGGCGATGACGGGAGCCCCCACGGTGGCGGCGGCGTCGACCACCCGGCGCAGGTAGTCGCGGGTGGCGGCCACCGTCGCGCGGTCGGCCGCCACCAGCTCCCTGCCCGGCCCCATCACCAGGGCGACGGTGGCCGACAGCCCTTCGGTGTCCAGCAGCCGGGCCGCGCGCTCGGGTGACCAGTCGCCGACCCGCTCGACGGGAAGCTCGACGGTGTCGAACCCCCATCCGCGGACACGCGGCGCGATCTCGGCCAGTGCGGCGTCGGTCAGTGGCGAGGTCCACACCCACGTGCTGACTCCCAGAGCGCGGCGCATCACCGGTCCTGCCACGCCTCGGGGAAACCGGGCAGGTCCTCGCCGCCGAACTTGGCGTAGTGCAGGCTCGGCATGTCGGAGTTGAGGTCCAGGTACTCGTCCAGTTCGTCCTCGCGGATGGGCTCCTGCGGCAGCACCCACTCCTCGGGGACCTCCTCGCCGTTGAGGATCTGCGTGGCCGCCAGCACCGGGGTACGCCACTGGAAGTTGGAGTAGACGGGCGCGATCGCGGTGATGTCGTTCTCCTGCCACTCGCGCAGGAAACTCAGCTCGTCCTCGCCGGCGATCACCGGGTAGGGGCGGCCCTGGTCCTCGAACGCCTCCAGACCGGCCACGGCGCCGTCACCGGCGTCCATCCAGATGCCGTCGACCTCGCCGCTCTGGAGCTCCTGGGTGACGATGTCCTTGATCTGGGCGCCGTCGCCCTCGGTGAACTCGTGGCCGATCAGCTCCAGCTCGCTGTCGTCGAAGATGCGCTGCGCGGCCGCCCAGCGGTGCTCCAGCACGTCCACGCCGGGCAGGATACGCAGCGCGAGAACCCGGGACCCGGGTTCCAGCTCGTCGACGAGGAACTCCGCGGCGTCGGCGCCGTAGGCGTAGCCGCCGATGGGGTGAATGAAGGTGACCATGCAGTCGGTCTCGACACCGCGGTCGAAGACGATGACCGGTGCCCCACTCTCGCACGCCTCCTCGACCGCCGGGGTGAGCGTGGCCGTGGTGGAGGGGGAGATGATGATCGCCGCGCAGTCACCGGAGTCGACGAACGCCTGGATGTCGGAGATCTGCTGGTTGTCGTCGTCCGCGGCGTCGGAGACCCGGAACTCGCCGATCTCTCCCTCCTCCTGGAGCGCCTCCACCTGCTGCTGCATGGTGATCCAGCCGGTGACGCGCCAGGGGTTGGACACCGAGGCGTTGGAGAAGCACACGGTGGGCTCCTCGGCGTCGGCGCCCTCCAGCGCGAATTCGGAGGTGTCGACGTACTCGGGGTCGATGGCCTGCAACCACGGCTCGTCAGGGTCGCCCTCGGGTTCGATGTCGCGTTGGGCGAGCTGCTCCTCGTACTCCTCCTGGTCGAACCAGTCCTGCTCGTCGGGGGATGGGCTCTCGCCGGCCTCGTCGTCGGGCAGATCGGTGGTACACGCCGTGAGGGTCAGGCTGAGGGCGGCGGCGCCAACGAAGAGGGCGCGTGGGGGACGCATTGTGGTCGAACCTCCTAGGACGGGTGTGTCGAGCGCCGGCGCGCGGCGTAGGCGACGGCGGCGATGATGATGAGGCCCTGCACGGTCGGTTGGATCGTCGCTGGCAGGTCGAACTGGATGAACAGGGTGAACAGTGCCTCCATGGCGAGGGCGCCGCCCACGGCGGCGATGACGGCGCCGTGGCCGCCGCCCAGGACGACACCGCCCAGGACGACAGCGGTGATGGCCATGAACTCCAGGCCCTCGCCCACCTGGGCGGTGACCCCCGCGAATCCGCCGATGAGGATTCCCGCGACGGTGGCGAGCAGGCTGGAGAGCACGAACGCGGTCGTGCGTACCCGCCACACCCGCGCACCGGAGTACGTGGCCGCGGTGTCGTTGTCCCCGGTCGCCATGAGGACACGGCCGTAGGGCGCGCGCATCAGTGCCACGGCCGCGGCGGCGATCGCGGCGGCGATGAGCACCGCCCAGGGGAGCTGCCCGACCACCGGCACCCCCTCGATCCCGCCGCGTCCGGCCCGGCGGAACGCCTCGGAGAGCGCGCCGGTGGGCGCTCCGCCGGTCCACAGCCGGATCGCGCCGTAGAGAACCAGCATCGTGCCCAGCGTCGTGATGATCGAGGGCACCCGCAGCACGGTGGTGACCAGCCCGTTGACGAGCCCCACCAGTACGCCGAACGCGACCATGAGCAGCAGGACGGGAACCGTGCGCGACTCCGCGCCGTCGATGAGCGCCGCGGCGATGACCACCTGGGCGCCCACGAGCGAGCCCACGGACAGGTCGAGCTCACCAGAGACGATCACGAAGTACTGGCCCACGGCGAGGACGACCAGGGGCGCGGCCTGCTTGGCGAACGCCAGCATCGACGGTGGCTGGGCGAAGGCGGGGTTCATCGTGAAGATGCCCACGAAGATGACGATCAGCAGCGCGAACACCGTGGTGCTACCGCCACCGAGCAGTCGGGTGACCGCCGACCGGGCGATCCGGCCGGCACCGGGGCGCCGGGTCGGGTGTTGGGGGGCGCGTGTCATGTGCGGCCTCCTCGACCTGCCGGGTCGGCGTGGTCCTTCGCTGTGGCCGTGGGGTCACGCGCTGGTCGCGTCGTGTCCGGCCGGTGTTCGGCGGCCGGCCCAGCCCCCGTGCCCGGCGGCGCGTCGGGGGCGGGGGGCCGCTGGTGCGCGCCACGGGAGAAGCGCGGCGGGTGGGCCGTGCCGCCGCCGCGCCGGGCGTAGATCGCCACGGCGGTAATGACGATGACGCCCCGCAGCACGTCCTTGAAGAACGGGTCGACTCCCACGACGTTGAACAGGGTGTCGAGCACCGCGAGGATCAGCACGCCAGCGACCGTTCCGGCCACACCGCCGCGCCCACCCAGCAGGTAGGTACCGCCGAGCACGACCGCGGCGATGGACTCCAGCTCGTACCCGGAGCCGTAGACTAGGGAGCTGCCGGTACCGAACCGGGCGGCGATCAGCAACCCGGCCACCCCGGCGGCGACCGAGCACAGCACGTGGGCGGTGATGACCGGCCGGTCGACCCGGATGCCCGACATCCGCGCGACCTCGGCGTCACCACCGACGGCGTACATGTGGTACCCCGTCCGGGTGGCGCGCAGGAACACGATGGCGAGAACGGCCACGACGATCAGCACGGCGGTCGACAACGGGAGGACGCCCACGCGCGTGTAGCCGAACACCTGGAACGCCACCGGGACCTCGCCGGCGGGCCCCTGGTAGAGGGTGTCCAGGTACCCCTTGATGACCAGCCCCATCCCCAGGGTCGCGATGAAGGCGTTGACACGCAGTTTGGTGATGACCAGCCCGTTGACCAGGCCGATGAGCGCGGAGACCGCGAGCACGGCGACGACGCCCAGCCAGATCCGGGCCGGGTCTCCGGCCATGGTGGTCGCGGCGACCACGCTGGACAGCGCCACCACGTAGCCCACCGAGAGGTCGAGTGACCGGCACAGGATGACCAGCGTCTGCCCCACGGCGATGAATCCCAGCAGGCTGGAGCGGGTCAGCGTGTCGACGAGGTTCGCCGTCGCGAGCAGGTTTTGCCCGTTGAGCGCGGCCACCGCCGTACCGGCCGCCACGATCCCCACGAGCGCGAGGTAGACCACCCCCGTGGTGCCCATGCGGCCCAACCCCGAGCGCACGGTGCCAAGTGCCGACGCCGGCGTCGACGCTGCCACCGACACAGTCATGGTGACCTCCAGGATCCGTGGCCCTCACCAGTGGGGGGACGTGGGGGCGCTGGGAGACGACAGGGGTGGGGCGTCCGGCGGCGGGCGCCGCGGGGCCGGGCCGGCGGGTGCCCCCTCGGTGCGGCGCCTCGGGCGGGACGAGGCGGGGGTGACGTGGGGCGGAGGAGGGGGCGGGGGTGCCTCGGGGGTGTCGAAGGTGCTGGTAATCGGTGCCGCCAGCCGCGGCCGGACACGGGAGACGGCATCACGGCACCTCCGTGGGGTGTCCGTGCCCGGTGGCCAGCGCCATGACGGCCTCCTCCGAGGCCCCGCCGGGCAGCTCCCCGGCGATGCGCCCGTCGTGCAGTACGAGGGTGCGGTCGGCCAGGCCGAGGACCTCCGTCAGCTCGGAGGAGATCAGGATGATCGCCACCCCCGAGGCCGCCAGACGGCGGACCAGCGTGTAGACCGCGCGCTTGGCGCCGACGTCGATACCGCGGGTGGGCTCGTCGAGGACGATGACGCCGGGGTCGGTGGCCAGCCACTTGGCGAGCACGACCTTCTGCTGGTTCCCACCGGAGAGGTAGCGGACCTCCTGGGCGGAGTCGCGGTGGACCAGTTCCAGCGAGGAGAACAGTCCCGGCAGCCGGCGCGCGCGCTCGCCCGCCCTCACCCCCATGACGGCGTCGAGCACGAGCCGCCCGTTGGCCAGCACCGACTGGTTGAGCGCCAGCCCTTCGGTCTTGCGGTCCTCGGTGACCAGGGCGACTCCGGCGCGCACCGCCCGATGCGGCGAGCGCAGTACCACCCGGCGCCCGTCCACCCACATCTCGCCGCGTGTGAAGCGTCGCAGGCCGAACAGCGCGTGGGCGAGCTCGGTGCGCCCGCTGCCCTGGAGCCCGGCCAGCCCGACGATCTCGCCGCCGCGCGCCCGCAGGGTGATGCCGTCAAGGTGCTCGTTGCCGCCGTCGGCGACCTCCAGCCGCACCGGGCCGGGCGCGGTTCCCTCGACCGGTTCGGGAAAGAACGCGCTGATCGAGCGCCCGACCATCATCCGAATCAGCTCCGCCGACGTGGTCTCGTCGGCGTCGACCGTGCCGGCCCGCTCGCCGTCCTTGAGCACGGTGATCCGCTCGCACAGGTCGAACACCTCGGTGAGCCGGTGCGAGACGTAGAGCACGGCCACGCCGCGCTCACGCAGCCGGCCCACCAGGGCGTACAGCAGCTCCACCTCGTGTCCGGCCAGTGCCGAGGTGGGCTCGTCCATGGAGATGATGCGGGCGTCGTGCGAGAGCGCTTTGGCCACCTCGACGATCTGCTGCTCGGCGACGGAGAGGGAGCCCACCCGGGTCCGTGCCGAGATCCCGCTCACTCCGAGCTCGTCCAGCAGGCGGTCGGTGTCGGCGGCCATGCGGTGGGCGTCGACGCGCCCGCCGCGCCGCGGCTCCCGTCCCAGGTAGACGTTCTCCGCGACGCTGCGCTCCGGCAGCAGGTTGAACTCCTGGAACACGGTGGAGACACCGGCCCGCTGCGCCTGGACGGGGTGCTCGAAGGACACCCGCTCCCCCGACAGTTCGACCGTGCCCCCGTCGGCGCGGTGCACACCGGCGAGGATCTTCATCAGGGTGGACTTGCCGGCGCCGTTCTCCCCGACAAGGGCGTGCACCTCACCGGGGTGCAGGTCCAGGTCGACGCCGTGCAGCACACGGCCTCCTAGGAACGACTTGGAGATCCCGCGCATCCGCAGCACAGGGGGATCCGGGGCGGTTCCGGCGGCGCTCACGCGCGGACCTCCGCCCAGGTGCCGGTGCGCGTGGACTCCAGCACGGCCTCGGCCACGTGCGCGGCGCGCAGGCCATCGGCGAAGGTGGGCAGGCCGTCGGGTGCCTCCCCGACGATGGTGTCGCGGGTGTCGGCGACGAAGGCGTTGAAGCAGTCCTGATAGCCCTGCGGGTGGCCGGCGGGCACCCGGGCCAGGCGGCGCGCGTCGGGGCTGAGCGTGTCGGGGTCCCGCATTAGTAGGGCGCTGCCCTCACGCTCGCCCCGCCACAGGAACTCCGGCTGCTCCTGGTCGAAGGCGAGCGTGGACTCGGTGCCCGAGACCTCCAGCAGCAGCCGGTTCTTGCGTCCGGCGGAGACCTGGCTGATGACCGAGGTCCCGACCGCGCCGCCGCGCAGCGCGAACTGCACGGTGACGAGGTCCTCGGTGCCCACGGGGCGGCCGTCCCCGCTGCCACGGCTCGGGTTGACGGTGGATGTCTGCGCGCACAGCCGGGTGATCCGGTCGCCGGTGACGAACTCCAGCATGTCGAACCAGTGCGACCCGATGTCACCGAAGGCGCGGAGCGGGCCGCCGAGGTCGGGATCCACCCGCCAGTTGTCGTCTCCGGGACGCAGTAGCCAGTCCTGCAGGTAGCTGCCGTGGGCGAGGACGACCCGACCGATGTCGCCCCGGCGGACCCGCTCGCGTGCCTCGCGCGCCATGGGGTGGAACCGGTAGACGAAGGGGACGGTGCCGACCCTCTCGGCGCCACGGGCGGCGTCCACCATCGCCTCGGCCGTCGCGACGTCGGTGGACAGTGGTTTCTCGCAGACGACGTGCTTTCCGGCGTCGAACGCGGCGATCGCCAGCCGGCCGTGGAGGTGGTTGGGCGTGCAGACGTGGACGACGTCGACCTCGTCGCTGGCGATGAGGTGATGGCTGTCGGGGAACGCGTGTTCGGCGCCCAGGTGTCGCCGGGAGGCGCGGGCGCTGTCGGGGGTGGAGGCGGCGACCCCCACCACTCGGCCTCCGGCGGCGCGGATGGCATGGGAGTGGACCTGTCCCATGAATCCTGTGCCGATGATCGCTGCGCGGTAGTCGTCGTCTGATCGGCCGGTGAGGGTGTCCGGCTCGGTGTCCGGTGCCTCCCCCGCCCCTGTGATGTGACTCACTCCCATGCGGGAAAAGCTACGGGGGACTTCTGACGATAGTCAAGCAGAAGGTGACAATTAATCAATTAATAGCTGGATGATCACAACAAGGAAGTTCCTGTGCTTCACTGTTGCCGTGACAGAAGACGCGTTGCTCCACACGGCCGCATCCGCGCCCGCCACCGGGCCGCCTCTCCACTCCGTGCCGGCGTTCCCGGGCACGGGCATGCTGCTGAGCCTGCTGCGCGACGGTCGGCCGCGCACCCGCTCGGAGCTGGCCGGGATCACCGGGTTGGCCCGCTCGACCGTCACCCAGCGTGTGGACTCCCTGTTGGCCAGCGGCCTGATCGGGCCCGCCGGAGAGGCCGCCTCGACCGGCGGCCGGCCACCGACCACCTTCGCCTTCGTGCCCTCGGCGCGCGTCGTGCTCGCCGCCGACCTGGGCGCCACCTACGCCCGGCTCGCACTGACCGACCTGGCCGGTGAGCTACTCACCGACACCCGCGCCGACGTCGACATCGCCCAAGGGCCGCGAACCGTGCTGGACTGGGTCGCCGAGAACGGACGCGCGCTACTGGAACGGGCCGGCAGGACCACCGACGACCTGCTGGGCGTGGGGATCGGGCTCCCCGGCCCGGTGGAGCACTCAACGGGGCGGGCGGTCAACCCGCCGATCATGCCCGGCTGGAACGGCTTCGACGTTCCCGGCTATCTGCAGGAGCGCTTCGCCGGGCCGGTGCTCGTCGACAACGACGTCAACATCATGGCCCTGGGGGAACACTTCGCCCGCTGGAGGGAAGCCAGCCACCTGATGTTCGTGAAGGTCGCCACCGGTATCGGCTGCGGCATCATCAGCGAGGGCAGGGTCTATCGAGGCGCCAAGGGCGCCGCGGGTGACATGGGCCACATCCAGGTGCCGCACGACGACGAGGCGCCGTGCCGGTGCGGCAACAGTGGCTGCCTGGAGGCGGTGGCCAGCGGCTCGGCCATCGCGGAGGCGCTGGTCGGGCAGGGATTCGAGGTGCGCGGCGCGCTGGACGTCGTCGACCTCGCCCGGTCGGGGTCGGTTCCGGCGTTGCGCGCGCTGCGCCAGGCCGGCCGCGACATCGGCGAGGTGCTGGCCGCGTCGGTGAACATGCTCAACCCCTCCCTCATCGTCATCGGCGGCTCGCTCGCGCTGGCGGGCGACCACCTGCTGGCGGGGGTGCGCGAGGTGATCTACCAGCGGTCACTGCCGTTGGCCACCGAGGACCTGCGGATCGTGTCCTCACAGGTGGGCGAACGCGCCGGGATCATCGGGGCGGCGGTCATGGTCATCGAGCACGGGCTGAGCCCGCAACGAGTCGAGGCCCTGGTCAGTGGCGACTGACCCGAAGAGCCCTCCGTGCGCGCCCGGTGGGCCGCCAAACCCGCGCCGGCGACCTCCGGTGGCCACATCCGGGCACGGTACGAGGCGGAAGCCCCACGGATCGCTTCCTAGAATTCTGGCGAGTGCTCCCACCCCGAATGTGAGAACGTCCCGCGATGAACGAGCCCCCCGAACGTGACAGGAACGGTTCCGGTCGTGACCAGGCCCCGCGCTTCCCACCCGACATCGACATGACCGTCGCGCACCCGGCGCGGGTGTGGGACTTCTGGCTGGGAGGCAAGGACCATTTCCCCGCCGATCGGGAACTCGGCACTCGGATCCTCGAAACCATGCCCGGCTGGACGGCCTTCGCCAAGGCCGACCGCGAGTTCCTGGGCCGGGCCGTGCGCTACCTGGCCGACGAGGCCGGCGTTCGCCAGTTCCTCGACATCGGAACCGGGCTTCCCACCGCGAACAACACCCACGAGGTCGCCCAGGCGGTGGCGCCGGACGCCCGCGTGGTCTACGTCGACAACGACCCCATCGTGCTGGCGCACGCCCGGGCCCTCCTGACGAGCGCCCCCTCGGGCGCCACCGACTACATCCACGCCGACCTGAACGAGCCCGACACGATCCTGCGCGGTGCCGCGGCGACGCTCGACCTCGACCAACCGGTCGCGATCACGCTGTTGGGGATCATGGAGTTCATCCCCGACACCGAGCGGGCGTACGCGATCGTGAACCGGCTCCTGGACGCCGTCGCTTTGGGAAGTCACCTGGTGATCGCCCACCCCACCACCGACGTGCAGGGCGAGGCGATGGCCGAGACCCTTCGGCTGTGGAACGCCAGTGCCGCGACACCGGCCACGTTCCGCACGCGCCGGGAGTTCACCGGGTTCTTCGAGCGTCTGGAGCTGGTGGAACCCGGCGTGGTGACACTGCCCCAATGGCGCCCCGACCCCGACACCAGCCACACCGACACCGAGATCGGTTTCTTCGCCGGAGTCGGCCGCAAGCCACCGGTGCCCGGGTGAACGAGCCCGCGCGCCGCCGTTGCCAACCGGGGGATCTCCGCGGCGTAACGGGCCTCGCCACCCGGTCATGACTCTCGGCGGGGAGGGCCGAGGCCCGTGGTTCCCACGCCTCGGCCCCTTCGTCACATCCCTGGTTGGTACGCCGTCGTCAGCCCTCCTCGCGCGGCTCGTCCCCCGCTGTGGCCACGGGCGCGATGTTGTGGTTGATCCGCAACAGATTCTCCGGGTCGTAGCTGGCTTTCAGGTGTGCCAGATCCCGGTAGGTCCGTGGCTCGTAGGCGCTGCGCACCTGCTCGGGAGACGATTCCAGGGCGCCGATGAAACTGAGGAAGGGGCCACCGATCCGCCACGGCGTCGTGGACTCGATCAGCCGCTCCTGGAGACGGTGCACCTCGTGCGCCTCCTCGGGGAGTGTTCGGGCACCGCTGAACAGTGTGTACCCGGCGTGCCGGAAGGGGACGGCATTGGCGTGCTCCGGGTTCCGGGCGAGGGCCCCACCCAGATGCCGGATCTCGATGGCCGGGAGTCCCCCAGCGCCGGCGAAGGCCGTGATGGTGTCGATGGCCGTGTCATCGAGACTCTCCAACCGGGTGGACCTCTCGGAGTAGACACCCGGTTCGGTGGGGTCGGCGTGAATGCGGGCGACCTGGCTGTAGGGCATCTCGGTGACCGTGTCCAGCACTGGATCGCGGACACGCCGCAGGGGGCGTACGAGCCGCGCGCCTTCGTCGGCCGACCCGTTGAACGCGATCCTCACGTGGGCGAGGAAACGGTCCCGCATCTCCGCGGGTAGCGCGTCGTCGTCCGGAAAGCGGATCAGGGCGACACTGGACTGCATGGCATCGGGCAGGGAACTCGTCCAGTCGCGCCACGCGCGCAGCACCAGAGGTGCCGACTCTCCGGGAAAGAACAACCCACCGCCGTACAGCCGTGGCACCGGGAACAGGTCGACCTCCATGGCGGTGACGACCCCGAAGTTCCCCTTGCCGCCACGCGTGCCCCAGAACAGGTCGGGGTCGCGGTCCGCGGAGACGGTCCGATGGCGCCCGTCGGGGGTGACCATCGCGAGGCCGCGCACCCGGTCGGCGGCGTAGCCATACGACCGACCGAGGGGGCCGTGCCCGCCGCCCAGGGTGTAGCCGACCGCCCCCACTGACGGAGCGGCCCCGTTCAACGGGGCGAGCCCGTACGCGGCTGCCTCCCGCACGACTCTCCCCCAGGGCACGCCGGCCTCGATGCGCGCGGTGCGGGCGTGGGGATCGACGTGCACGCCGTCCATCGCCACGGTGTCGATCACCAGCGCGCCGTCGGCGGGCACCGCGACTCCGTGGCCGGTGGCTCGCACGGCGACCGGGACCGTGTGGTCGGCGGCCCAGCGCACCGCCGTCCGGACATCCGCGGCACCGGTGGCGCGGACCACGGCCGCGGGACGACTCGCCACGATCCGGTTGAAACCGAACGGTTCGGGTTCGGGGGCGTCACCGGAGGGGAGCAGCAGTGAGCCCCGCAGTGTCCGCCGAAGATCGCGGAAACCGCCGGCGAGCCGGGAGTTCTCCGCCGGGACCAAGGAACTACTCACGCGTGCTCCTTCACCGGTCGTGGACGAGGGTGGTCCAGGCGCGTCGCGCGGGTGCTCCAGACCGTCAGGACCGTGAGCCCGACGAGCGCGCCCGCCAACCACAGGCCGCCGCTCAGCGAGCCCAGGTCGACCACTGTGCCTCCGACCAGGGCCCCGAGCGCGATGGAGAGGTTGAACATCGAGACCCACAGCGCTGAGGCGGCTTCGGTCTCCTGGGGCGCTGCTTTGATCATCCACGTCTGCAGGCTGACCGACACTCCCCCGAAGGCCAGCCCCCACAGCATCAGCATGGTGATGCCGCCGGCCGCAGTCCCCCCGAGCACCGGGAAGAGCGCCAGAACGGCGGCGAGGGAGAGGCTGATGGTCAGCACGGTGCGTCGCACGTCGCGTCCGGACGCGACACCGGCCACGAAGTTGCCGAGGATGCCGGCGAGGCCGTACCCGAGCAGCAGTGCGCTGATCAGCCCCAGAGGGATGCCCGAGAGCTGCTGGAGCACCGGGCTGACGAAAGTGTAGGCGGCGAAGTGCCCCGTGACCAGCAGAAAGGTGGCGACCACACCCGCCAGCACCGTGGTGTGACGAAGCTGTCGGGCGAGTTGGCGCGGACGGACGGGCTCCGCGGCGGGAAGCGTGGGTAGCAGCAGGGCCAGGGCGACCAGGACGAGGGCGGCCAGTGCGCCCAGCGCGCCGAACGCCACGCGCCACCCCGCGATGTCCCCGATGAGTGTGCCCAGGGGCACACCGAAGACGCTGGCGGCGGCGACCCCGCTGAAGATCAGAGCGGTGGCTCGGGGCACGTGCCGCTCCGGTACGAGGCGGGTGGCGAGGCCCCCCGCGATCGCCCAGAAGCCACCGATCGTCACGCCGACCAGGACGCGTGCCGCCAACAGGACCGCGAAGCTCGGGGTCAGCGCGGACACCAGGTTGGCCAGTGCCATCAGCAGCATCAGCGCCGCCAGGAGCACACGCCGATCGAGTCTGCCGACGGCGACCGGGATCGTCGGTGCGGCGATCGCGGCCACCACGCCCGGCACGGTCACCATCAGTCCCGTCCTGCCCGCCGAGACCCCCAGTTGGTCACTGACCGAGGTCAGCAGCCCAACCGGGAGCTGCTCGGCGGTCACCATCGAAAAGATCCCCACCGTCACGGCGATGACGCCGAACCACCCTTTCCATGAGGCGCCCTTGTCGGCGCCGACAGGGCGTGGTGAGGAGGAATCGACCGCTGTCATGACATCTCACCATTCATCGATTAACTACCCATGAGATAGTCACTGTACAAAAGTAAGTTCCCATCAAGCAACACGCGACTATCTTTTGGTAAGGTGAGGGTATGGCAGGGTACGACTACGATGCGGCCTTCTGCCCGCACTACCACCACGCGGCCGAACTCGTGGGCCGCCGTTGGACCGGTGCGATCATTCGCGCCCTCCTGCACGGGGCCACACACTTCTCACAGATCCGGGACACCATCCCCGACCTCACCGACAAGATGCTGACGACCCGGCTGCGGGAGCTCGAAACCGAGGGGATCGTCGCGCGCACCGTCGTCCCCGAGTCCCCCGTGCGCGTCGAGTACCACCTCACCGACAAGGGTCGCGGCCTGGAACAGGCGGTACGCGCGCTCAACGACTGGGCCGACCACTGGCTCGTCGCCGGCCAGGACCAGCCTCACTGAAGCGGGGCCGTACCGCTCAGGGCGCGGCCGGTGGGGGTCGTGTGGTCGGTGTGTTCGGCGACGTGGCCCTCGAAGAGGATGGTCCCGCCGTGCCTTCCTGGTCCGGGACCAAGGTCGACCAACCAGTCGGCCCGTCGGATGACGTCGAGGTCGTGCTCGATGACGACGACCGTGTGGCCGTGCTCCACGAGGTTGTCGAGGACGCGCAGGAGCGTGTCGGTGTCGTTCGTGTGCAGCCCGGTCGTGGGCTCGTCCAGCACGTAGGTGGTGGGCCGCCGTGTCTGCCGGAGCTCCTTGGCGATCTTGACCCGTTGGCACTCTCCTCCGGACAGCGTGTTCAACGACTGCCCCAGGCGCAGGTACCCCAGGCCGACGGCGGCCAGCTGTTCCAGACCGCCGGCGATCCCCTTGTCGGGCAGTTGGGCGAGGGCCTGGTCGATGGTGAGGTCCTCGACATCGGCGATCGACAGCCCGTCCACCGTGTGGGCGAGGACCTCCGGGGTGAAACGGCGGCCGTGGCAGGTGTCACAGTTGACCTCCTGGCCGTCCATGAAGGCGAGGTCGGTGTATATGATCCCGGCCCCGCCGCAGTCGGGGCAGGCCCCCTCGGAGTTGGCGCTGAACAGGCTGGCGGAGACGCCGTTGTGCCTGGCGAACAACTTGCGGATCGCGGGGGCGATGCCGGTGTAGGTGATCGGGGTGGAGCGCCGGTTGGTGCTGACCGGTCTCTGGTCGATGACGGTCGCGTCGTGCTGGTCCACCAGCTCGCCGGCGAGGCTGGACTTGCCGGAGCCGGCGACGCCGGTGAGGACCGTCATCACGCCCGTGGGGAACCGCACGGTGAGGTGTCGCAGGTTGTTGCGGACCGCGCCCGCGACGGTGAGATGGCCCGTGGGCCGACGTGGCGCGACCTTGCGCGATTGGTTCCGGGCCAGGGCCCGGCCGGTCGGTGTGTCGGAGTCCCGAAGCTCGGTGAAGGAGCCCTGGAACACGAGTTCTCCGCCGGCGGCACCGGCGCCGGGCCCGATCTCGACGACCTGGTCCGCGTGGGCCATGACAGCGGGATCGTGCTCCACGACGAGGACGTTGTTGCCGCTGTCGCGAAGCCGTTCCAGGAGCCGGATCATGGACTCCACGTCGGTGGGGTGCAGCCCCACGGTCGGTTCGTCGACGACGTAGGTCATCTCTGTGAGGCTGGACCCGAGGTGCTTGACCGTCTTGACCCGCTGTGACTCCCCGCCGGAGAGGGTCGGGGTCGTCCGGGAGAGCGTGAGGTAGCCGAGCCCGATCGTGATCATCGCCTCCAGCCGGGCTGTCAACGCCGTGACGACGGGCGCGACGCGGTCGGAGGTGACCGTGCGGATCAGGTCGGCGAGCTCGGTGATCTCCATGCGGGCCATCTCACCGATGGTGCGGTCACACACGGTCGCCGTGCGCGCGGCCGCGTTGAGCCGGTCACCGGCGCACTCCGGGCAGGTGTCGGCCCGGGTGAACCGGCGGATGGTCTCCTGCTTGCGCTCTGACAGGTTGTCGGAGGTGCGCAGGTGGATCCGCTCGAACCGCTCGACGATTCCCTCGAACCCCGTGGGGAGCTTGTGGCCCAGCTCCGCCGCCCGGCGGCCGTACAGCAGCGCCTCGCGTTCGGCCGGGCTCCACCGCCGAAGCGGGGTGTCGGCGTCGAAGACGCCGATGTCGGCGTACTGGGAGTACCAGTGTCTCCCGTCACCGAACCCCGGCAGCCGGATCGCGCCGTCGGCGAGGGACTTGTCCAGGTCCAGGAAACGCTCGACCGCGCTGACCACCACCTCCCCGAGGCCGGAGCAGGTGGGGCACATACCGGCGGGCTCGTTGAAGGAGAAGTGGTTCGACTCGCCCACGTACGGCCGGCTGAGCCGGGAGAACAACAGCCGCAGGTAGGTCCAGGTGTCCGTGATCGTGCCGACGGTCGAGCGGGCGTTGCCGCCGATCCGGCGCTGGTCGATGACGATCACCGGGGTCAGGCCCTGGATGTGCTCGACGTCCGGACGGGTCCACTTCGGCAGCCGGTTCCTCGCGAACGGCGGGAAGGTCTCGTTGATCTGGTGTCCCGCCTCGGCGGCGACGGTGTCGAACACCAACGACGACTTTCCCGACCCGGACACACCGGCGAAGACGACCAACCGGTTGCGCGGGATGTCGATGTCCATGCCGGCCAGGTTGTTCGTGCGGACCCGGCGAAGGGTGATGGCGCGTTCTGTCATGGCGGGAAGGCTAGAGGTGGATGTGGCCACATCCTGACCGCGACAGGTGCGAGGATCGGGGCATGGCCGACGTCACGGAGCGCATGCTGGCCCTGCTCTCGACCCTGCAGACGGGTCGGCCGTTCAGCGGGGAGGAGCTGACCCGGAGGCTGGGCGTCAGCCCACGGACCCTACGCCGGGACGTCGATCGGTTACGTGGCTACGGCTACCCCGTCGAGACACAGCCGGGTCCCGGCGGCTTCTACCGACTCGCCGCCGGCCGGACCATGCCGCCGCTCGTCCTGGACGACGACGAGGCGGTGGCCACCCTGCTGGGTCTCGCCTCGCTCGCCGCGGTCGGGACGTCCGTGGCGGGCGGGATCGACGACGCCGCGACCCGCGCCTACGGCAAGTTGGACCAGTTCCTGCCGGCCCGGCTGCGTCCGCGGGTGGCCTCCGTCCGCTCCAGCCTGGAGACGAGCCCCCAACAGGCACCGAACGTCACCGCCGACCAGCTCGGCACCATCGCCGATGCCATCACCCGCCGGGAGACGGTGACGTTCGGCTACACGAACGCCAGCGGCGAGCGGCGGGACCGGCGTGTGGAGCCGTACCGGCAGGTGCACCACCTCATGCGCTGGTACCTGCTGGGGTGGGACCTCGAACGCGAGGACTGGCGCCTGTTCCGTCTCGACCGGATCTCCACCCCGGTACGTACCGGCGACCGTTTCGTGACTCGGCCGCTGCCCGCCGATTCGGCGTTGGAGTACCTGCGGCAGGGGATCAACAGGAGCAAGCAGCCGGTCGACCTGCTGGTCGCGGCCCCGGCCGCGGACGTCATCGACGCGCTGAAGTTCCACGACGCCGAGATCCACGCCTCCGACGACCGGCACACCAACGTCCGGCTCGCGCTGGACTCCTGGCAGTGGCTGGTTCTCAGCCTCGCCTTCCTGGACGCGGACTTCCAAATCCACGCGGGAGCGCGGTTCACCCGGGCCTGCCGCGCCTTCGGTGAGCGGCTCGTGGCCGCGACGCCGCACACCCCACGGACGGGGGGATCCCAAAGCACATCGCCGGTGCCCGACAGCACCGACACGGCCACCTGAGGAGAGCCGAACGCGGCGCGCCCCGCCCGGGTGTCACCTCCCGGGCGGAGTGTGGACCACGTACCCGAGCCGGGTTACCAGCGGTGGTGCACCCGCGGCCGGATCTTCTCGTCGTAGATCTCGCGGACGGCGGCGTGCGCCTCATCGGACAGCGGCGCGAACGAGGCGGCCGCGGCGTTACCACGCGCCTGGTCGGCCCCGCGGGCACCCGGGATCACCGTGCTCACACCGGGCTGGTCGAGGATCCAGCGCAGCGCGAACTGCACCATGGTCATCCCCTCGGGAACCAGCCCGCGAACGCGCTCGGCCGCCGCCAGGCCGGTCTCGAAATCGATGCCGGAGAACGTCTCGCCGACGTCGAACGCGGCGCCGGAACGGTTGAAGGTGCGATGGTCGTCCTCGGCGAACGTCGTCTGGGCGGTGTAGCGCCCCGAGAGCAGCCCGCTGGCCAGCGGCACCCGGGCGATGATCCCGACCCCGGCCGCGCGCGCCTCGGGCAGCACCCGCTCCAGCGGCTTGTGGCGGAACGCGTTGAGGATGATCTGGACCGTGGCCACGTTGGGGCGGGCGATCGCCGCGAGCGCCTCGTCGCAGGTCTCCACGCTCACCCCGTAGGCGCGCATGCGCCCCTCCTCGACCATGGCGTCCAGGTCGTCGAAGACCGCGTCGGTGGAGTACACGGCCGGGGGCGGACAGTGCAGCTGCACCAGGTCGATGGTGTCCACGCCGAGGTTGGCGCGGGAGCGGTCATTCCAGGCCCGGAAGTTGTCCGGGTTGTAGTTGGCGGGGTCCTGGGCCGCGCGCCTGCCCATCTTGGTCGCCACCGTCAGCTCGGGGCGCTCCTTGAGGAGCTCGCCGACCAGACGTTCACTGCGGCCGTCCCCGTAGACGTCGGCGGTGTCGACGAAGGTGACACCCTCGTCCACCGCGGCGCGCAGTGCCGCCCGCCCGTCGTCCTCGCTGACGTGTCCCCACGCCGCACCGATCTGCCACGCGCCGAACCCCACGACGCCCACGTTCGTGCCGGTCCTACCAAGCCTGCGTTCCTCCATGGCCGCCGATCCTACGCGAGCCCGGCGGTCCGCGCGGTCCAGCGAGGCGGCCGGTGGGATCCACCCGACGTCGCGGCACCTGGCCCAGGGTGCCTGCCAGGCCCTGGAGGACGCCCACATGCCCGTCCGGGGCCATCGCGCGGCGATTCCGGCCGGGAACGCGTCCCGGCCCCGGCCTTCCTCCGTGGGGAACGTGCCGCGCCTTGCCGCGTCCGCCCGCGTCGGCCACCATCGCCGGTACGGTCACGGCGCCGGACGGAGGCAGCATGGACTTCACCGCTCTGGACGCGTTCCAGCGCGACCCATATCCGCACTACGCGCGGGCCCGCGAGGAACCGGGGCTGGTGTTCTCCCCGGAACTGGACTCCTGGCTGGTGTCGCGCTACGACGACGCCCGCGAGGCACTGGCCCGCCCCCAAGATCTGTCCTCAGCCGGGGCGCTGCGGCCCGACGTGTCGCTGCCGGCACCCGTGAACGCGGAGCTGGCCAAGGGGGCCGGTGGCGGCGGGGTGGTCCTCTCCGCTGACGGGGAGGCCCACCGGCGCTACCGGCAACCGCACAACCGCGGGCTCTCGGCGTCCTCCGTGGCCACGCTGCGCCCGTTCATCGCCGAACGCACCACACGGCTCGTGGACGGCTTCGCCGGCGACGGCGGAGCGGAGCTGATGGGGGCGCTGGCGCGCCGCCTGCCCGGAGAGGTCATCGGGCGCCTGCTGGGGTTGGACCCCACCGACGTCCCGGCGGCGGTGCGCGGCGGCTACCGCGCCACCGAGCTCTTCTTCCGCCCGATGGAGCTCGACGAGCAGGTCGGGGCGGCACGGGAGGTCGTCGAGGCGCAGCACCTGATGGACGGCTACGTCCGCCGCCGCCACGCCGAACCGCGCGCGGATCTGATCACCGGGTTCGTCCAGGCGCTGGCTCCGGAAACGGGCGAGCTCACCCGCGAGCGGCGCGGCGAGATCGTCTCCTCGCTACAGAACCTGCTGCTCGCCGGGCACCTGACCACCAGTGCGCTCATGGGCACCATGCTGGCGCACCTACTGCGCCACCGGGAGCAGTGGGAGGAGCTGTGCGCGCGCCCCGAGCTGATCCCCGACGCGGTGGAGGAGTGCGCCCGTTTCGACGCGCCCATCCAGGGGTTCCGCCGTCGCGTCACGCGCCCCACCACCCTGGGGGGCACCCGGTTGACGACCGGGGACACGGTGTTCGTGTCCTTCGGCGCCGCCAACCGCGACCCCGCGCGGTTCGCGCGCCCCGACCACCTGGACATCCACCGCCGCCCCGAGCGCCACCTCGGGTTCGGGCACGGCGTGCACGCATGCCCGGGGGCACGCCTGGCGCGCGCCCAGCTGAGCACGGTACTGGAGGAGCTGACACGCCGCCTGCCCGGTGCGCACCTGCGCACGGACGCGTCCGTGCGCATGCTGCCCACCCTGATCCACCGATCCCCAGAGCGCCTGGACGTGCGGTGGTGAGACGCCCGGAGCCGGGCGTTCCCGGCTCCATTCGTGGAGACTTCGTGGGAACATGGTCGCCACACGGAACGAATCCCACGATCAGACACGAAATGTCGCGTTGACGGCGGTCGTCGTCTCCGCCCGATTTCACGAGTACCGACACACCAGAAGCCCCCTGAGGAGTGAGATGCCGGGAACCCTGTCCGTCGCGATCCCGGAGATCGTCGCCGACGACGTCTGCCGCATCGACGGGGTCACCAAGATCGAAGGGGACCGGACCCTCGAGGTCGCGGTCGACGTGGTGGCCACGGTGCGCCAGGAGGGTGGCCTGGTGAGCGTGTGGCTCACCTGCGACGCGGTCGCCGAGTTCACGAACGCGCTGGTCACGGAGCTGCGGAACCGGTTGTTGGGCGACCCCGGCGACGCGGGGACCGAGCCCCGGACCGACACCATCGACCTGTCGGTGACCGTCATGCGCGCCGCGGAACGGATCACGAGGGACTACCGGTTCACCCGCGACGCCGACGACGGCGGGTCCTCAAACGCGGCCGACGAGCTGGGGGACCTCCTGCGGACCGCCGCCGAGCAGATCAACTCCCCGAACCCCCACGGGTGAGAGCGCTCTCGCAAGGATGGTCGGCTCACGGGGCGGTGCTCCCACGCGGCTCCGGGGGGCCGCCACGAAATCCCGCCGGACCGCGCCTCAGAGCCCACCTCGGGCGACCGGCTGGCGGGCACGCGCCGCTGCGTGGACTCGCCCGAGCGGTAGGCGAGATCCCGCTCCTCGACACGGACGCGCCCGTCCGCGATCACGCGGCGGCGGCCGGGAATGGGCGGTAGGAAGTGCCCCGTCAGGGGATGCCCGTCGGCCGAGTTCCTCGTGCGCGGGCCAGTCCAGGAAGTACAGCCAGTGCCACAGCAGGGGCAGGGATCCGGAGGGCGGGTCGTAACCCGGCGGTGCGTGCTCCCCGAGCACACGTGCCAGCGCCCGCGCCGGACCGGGGCCGATCAGGTCGTCGACGCTCACCTCGTCCGGTACCCAGCCAGCCACGTACTCCTGGAGCGCGCTCATCCGGTGGTCTCCCGTTCCCTCTTGGCCCGACCGTCCCGAACGAGCGGTCCCACGGCGCTCTCCGGGACACTGTGCCCCCACAGTGCCACCCTGGTCCCCGCGGGCGGTGACTATCCCCGGTGCTCTCACGTGTCCCGGCGGCCCACCACGACCGCGGCGGCGCCGAGCGTGACGGCCACGTAGGTCGCCATCAGGGCGAGTGCCGCCGGCGGGGAGAGGAGACCGTCGAAGTACACCATGGCGAAGTCGTCCATGCCGACCTGGTAGTGCAGGTTCGCCAGCATCACCGACGCCACCCGGTCGTCCCACGGCGCGGGGAGGTAGCCGGTGCTCATCGGCAGCACGTACAGCAGCAGCACCAACAGCACCACCGCGGCGGTGGTGGAGCGGAGGACGGCGCCCAGCCCAACGGACACGAGGGCGACAACCACCACCGACAGCCCCGAGGCCAGGAGCATCGGGAGCTGATCAGCCGGAGGCCCGGTGTTGAAGCCGAGCGACCGGTCCCCCGCGATCCACCAGCTCACGCCGAACGTCACCAGAATCCCCACGTATCCGATGACCAGCGCGACCGAGCCGGTGACGAGGGTCTTGGCGGCCAGGACCGTGCCGCGCCGGGGCACGGCGGCGAAGGTCGAACGGATCATCCCCGTGCCGTACTCCGAGGTGAACGCCAACACCCCCAACACCCCCACGCAGAGCTGCAACGGCAGGAGCGCGATCTGGGCGGGCGGGGTCAGGAAGACGTCGGAGCGCCGCTCCTGCGGCAGCCCTTCCCAGACCGCCACCACCGACACCGTCAGGGCGGTGACAGCGAGCACGATCAGCACCGCACCACCCGCGACGAACCAGATCGCGCGGGTCGAACCGGTCTTCAGCCACTCCGAGACGAGCGTGTCGCGCACCGGCCGGTGCGCCTGTTCCGGGACGGGTGTCATCGGGATTCCTCCGTGGGTCGTTCGGTTGGTTGGGAAACGGACGTCGGGGGCGCGCCGGTCCCGGGTGTCTGGCTGTGTTGGTCCCAGGGGGCCGGGCACCGCGCTGTGGGGGCACCCCAGCGGTCCTCACGGGTCGCGCCGGCTGATCGCCACGGCGGCGGCGCCGAGCGCGGTGGCCGCGTAGCCGGCCAGCACGGTGAGCGCCACAAGAGGGGGCAGGACGGGATCGGTGGATCCCGCGACCTGGGCGGAGAGCTGGGCCGGGAGCACGGCACCGATCCGCTCGTTCCACGGGTCGGGGAGAAAACCCGCGATGGTGGGGAGTACGAAGACCAGCACCGCGAGCGTGACGAGCGTGCCCGCGGTGGAACGAAGGACGGCCCCCACCCCCATCCCCACGAGGGCGACCACCGCCACCGACAGCCCCATGGCGAGCAGTGGCCCGACCGCCTCCGCCACGGGGTCCGCGTACGCGTCGAAGGGCCGGTCCCCGACGATCCACCGCCCCGTGAGGTGCATGGCGGTCACCCCCGCCAGCCCCGTCACGAACGTGGCACCCCCGACGGCGCCGACCTTGGCGGTCAGGACCGTGCCGCGCCGGGGCACGGCGGCGAAGGTCGAACGGATCATCCCCGTGCCGTACTCCGAGGTGAACGCCAACACCCCCAACACCCCCACGCAGAACTGCGTGAACGGGAACGTGATCCGTTCCATCGGCCGCGCTGTCTCCCACCGGAGCCGGCCCTCGGCTGTGGTCGCGTTCTCCCAGGCGTTGACCCCGTTCCACGTGGCCAGGGCGGTGACGAGCACGACCACCCCGACCACGGCGACGGTCACCCAGGTCGACCGGACCGAGCGAAGCTTGAGCCACTCCGCCGCCAGCGCCGCGGCCATCACGTGACCCCTTGTGCCCCGGGGCCCGCCGCGTAGTCCACGCTCGTGGAGGTCAGCTCCATGTAGGCGTCCTCCAGTGACGCGCCACGCGGGGTCGCCTCGTGGATCGGCAGCCCGTTCCGCGCGGCCAGGTCACCGATCTCGCTCGCGTCCTTACCGGTGACCGTGAGGCTCCCGTCGGCCTCCCGGGTCACCGTGGCACCACCGGCGTCGAGCACCGTGGCCAGCTCGTCGGAGCGTGGCGAGCGCACCACCACCCCCTGCTGGAAGCGGGCGGCGAGGTCGTGCAGCGTGGTGTCGGCGATGAGCCGGCCACGCCCGATGATCACGAGGTGGTCGGCGGTCAGCGCCATCTCGCTCATCAGGTGGCTGGAGAGCAGGACGGTTCGCCCCTCGGCGGCGAGGGAGCGCATCAACTCCCGGATCCACCGGACACCGTCGGGGTCCAGCCCGTTCACCGGCTCGTCGAAGAGGAGCACCGCGGGGTCGCCGAGCAGCGCCGCGGCGACCCCCAGCCGCTGGCGCATCCCCAGGGAGAACCCGCGAACCCGGGAGCGGGCCACCCCGGCGAGCCCGACCTGCTCCAGGACGCTGGCCACCCGGCGCGCGCCTATGCCGTTCGTGCGCGCCAGCCACCGCAGGTGGTTCAGCGCGCTGCGCCCTCCGTCGACCGCGCCCGCGTCCAGCAGGGCACCCACGTGTACCAGGGGACGGCGCAGGTCGGCGTACCGGTACCCGTTGATCAGCGCCGCGCCCGAGGTGGGGCGGTCCAGCCCGAGCAGCACCCGCATCGTGGTCGACTTGCCCGCCCCGTTGGGTCCGAGGAACCCGGTCACCCGCCCGGGACGGACGTCGAACGTCAGCCCGTCGACCGCGACGGTACGCCCGTAGCGCTTGGTCAGTTCGCGTACTTCGATCATGCCCGAGACGCTCTCGCGCCCACCGGCTCCGACACATCGGGCCAGCGGCCCAACTCCGGGATCCCCCCACGGGCGGGCGCCGGGACGACGGCGGAGGTCCTTCTCATACCCCGGTATGACCGCCCCCGGCCGGAGGCCGAGGTACGGACGCGCCCGTTACCGAACGCTTGACCGACACACGTCCAGCGACGGTTCCGTAAGTCAGATCCGCGTGGAGGTATACGAGCACAGCCACTGCTCCCACGTCCGAGATTCGCAGAACAGGGACGCCGTACGCCTTACGTCCACGTCTGACGAGTGGGCGGCCATTCGCCGCCGGTCTCCAAAGAGGAAGACTCTGATAACTCGTCTTACTAGGCGAGTCCTCCGTAGCACGTCGGGACACGCCCAGCGATTCACAGCTAGCGTGTCAGGTGTGGAAGGATCGAGAGCGTGTTGCACTATCGGACCGCGAGAGAGTTTCACGGGCCGGAACCGTCACGATTCCTGAAGCCCCGCCCGCCGGCGCATTCTTCACCGGCGCTGTCTAGGGGCCAGGGTGGTGTCGCCCGCTCGGGAGTGGGTCATGCGACCCAGTTCGGTGCCGCAGCCCCTACAGTTCGGCCCGGCAACGGAGCGGTTCGGCGGCGAGGTGGCCATCGAAACCGCGCACAACGCAACAAGGCTATCTGGACACCGGCGATCGTATAGGGGTACAGACGCATGAGGCGGGCGCCACAGATCACCCGAGTCCAGGTGAAGAACTATCGGGTCCTTCGTGACCTCGACCTGAGAGAACTTCGGTCATTCATGGTACTCGTGGGACCGAACGGCAGCGGAAAGTCCACCCTGTTCGACGTCTTCGCGTTTCTCGGAGACTGTTTCACCGAGGGGATTCGTCGAGCGTGTGACAAGCGTGGTGGACTGGATGAGATACGCTCTCGCGGTTCCAGTGGACCGGTGACGATCGCGATCACCTATGAGAGTGAGGTCCGGATCGGGGGGAAGCCGAAACGCCGCAAACTCTCGTACAGTATTGACCTGGTCGAGAGCGAATCAGGTCGCCCGGTTGTTGCCCGCGAACTACTGAGATGGAGTATCACTCCAGGTCCAGGCCGCCCGAGGCACATCATCGACTTCGCAAAGGGTAAGGGAAAGGTCGCCGACGAGGAGTCGGGACATTCCTCCGAGGAGGAACTGTCCGGACCGGACGTCCTGGCCGTGAGCGCCTTGGGACAGCTCAGGACGCATCCCCGCGTGATGGCCCTGAAGGAGTTCGTGTCCGGCTGGTACATGTCCTACCTCACCATTGATGACGAACGGACGACTCCGGTCGCTGGTCCGCAGGAACGGCTCAGTAGGTCGGGGGACAATCTAAGCAATGTCTTGCAGTATCTCAAGGAAACCCATCCGAGAAGGCTGAACACCATCATCGATCGGCTACGCGAGGCGGTTCCCGCCCTGGGAGATGTCACCTACGAGGAGTCTCCGGACGGTCGACTCATCCTCATGCTGCGGGACCAGCCGTTCGAACGACCGGTACTAGCCCGCTACGCCTCCGACGGGACCCTCAAGATGCTCTCCTACCTTGTGGTCCTTTCCGATCCCGACCCCGCCCCGTTCATCGGGATCGAGGAACCGGAGAATTTCCTCTACCCCCAGCTGCTCGCCGATCTGGCCAACTGGTGCCGCGATGCGGCACGTAACTCCCAAGTCCTGGTAACCACCCACTCCACCGAATTCGTTGACGCGTGCTATCCGACAGAGGTGGTGGCGCTCTACCGGGACGAAGACGGATACACCCGGGCCATACGACCGGAAACGCTGGATACCGTTGACACGATGATGCGCACGGGCGGAAAGCTCGGCTGGCTGTGGGACGCCGGATACTTCGACAAGCTTCCCACTCCGCGCATCGCGCCACTCGACCAGGACTCGTAGCGCATGAAATCGAAGACCCGCAGAGGCGGGAAATCCGAAATCCAACTTGAGGTACTGGTGGAGGAGGACTCCGCCCACCGCCTGCTGTCCTCCACGTTGGGCAACTGGATTCCCGGGAATCCCAACGTCCGTTTCGGTGTACGCAAGTTCAGAGGAAAGCCCGACCTGCTAGAAAAGCTCCCTCGACTGCTTTCCGGTTACGCGGAGCAGCGCAGGAAAGGTGCGGACGTACGGGTCGTTGTACTGGTTGATCAAGACGAGGACAACTGCGCAGAACTGAAAGAGAAAATGGAGTGCCGAGCCCGGGAATCCGGGCTCAACACACCTTCTCAAGCTGGGAACGAGGGCTACTCCGTGGTCAATCGGATCGCGGTCCGCGAGTTGGAGAACTGGTATTTCGGTGACTGGAAGGCCGTTCAGTCTGCTTTCCCCAAGGTCAAGGAAACATCACCGGAACCGTACAGGAGCAATGCGGACGCTACTACCAAGAAAACCTCTGACGCGTTCGGGAGAATACTCAGGAGCAAGGGTATCCGCAACCAGAGCAAGCCCGACTGGGCCGCCAGGATCGCTCCGAACCTGGAACCGGAACGAAACCGCTCGGCCAGTTTCAAGGCGTTCCTACAAGGTGTCCGTGACCTGGTAAACCATCGCTAGCGCAACGTCCCCGTAGGACGAGGCTGGCGTGCCGGTCACCTGTCGGACCAACTCCCACACCCCGTTTCCACGGGCGGGCGCCGGCACGACGGCGGAGGCCCTTCTCATACCCCGGTATGACCGCCCCCGGCCGGAGGCCGAGGTACGGACGCGCCCGTTACCGTCGACACGTGGACATCGCAGAGACCGCGGGCTCCCGCCTCCTGCCGTTCCGGCGTCTGGGCCGACGCGAACTGGTCATCCTCGACGGGCTGACGGCACTCGGTTACCTCCTGGTGCTCGTCGCGGTCAGGACTCCCCCGGACGTCCCGACGTGGGCGCTGGTGCTGACCGCGCCCGTCACCGCCGCCCCGATCGCCGTACGCCGGCTGTGGCCAGTGCCCGCCTTCGGCGTGGCCCTCACGGGGGCGACCCTCTCGACCTCCTTGGGCATGGGGCTCTGGGAGGTCGTCGCCGTGGCCCTCACGCTCTACCAGGTGGCGGTGACGCTGCCCAGAAGGTCGTGGGAGCCCACGCTCACCATCGGGGCGCTCAGCGTGGGCGGTGGCGTCGTGGCCAGCGTCACCGGTGGTCCGGCGTGCTGCGGCGTTCCCACCAGTACGGCGCTGGTGGCGGTGCCCGTCCTGGGCGGGACGTGGACACTGGGACGCGTGGTCCGGGAGCGTCGGGCCGCCGCCGCGCGTTCGGCCACCCAGCTCGCCGACTGGGCCGTGGCCGAGGAACGGCTCCGGATCGCCCGCGAGCTGCACGACTCCGTGGCACACAGCATGAGCCTGATCGCCGTGAAGGCGGGCATCGCCAATCACCTCGCCCACGAACGCCCCCAGGAGGCGCGGGACGCGCTGCGGGTCATCGAGAACACCAGCCGCGACACCCTCACCGAGATGCGCCGGATGCTGGGGGTGCTGCGCTCGGAGGAGCCGGACACCCGAACCGACCTGGAAGGGATCGTGGAGCACGCGGCGATGGCGGGAGTGGGGGTCGACATGGTCGTGCGGGGGACCGGGGAGCTGCCCGACGGGGTAGCATCAGCGGTCCATCGGATCGTACGGGAGGCGGTGACGAACGTGGTCAAGCACGCCGCACCCGCGCGGTGCCGGGTACGGGTCGCCGCCGGCGGCGGTCAGGTCCATGTCGAGGTACGCGACGACGGTCCCGGCACCCGTGTCCTCCCGGACACGGGCGAGGGCACCGGCCACGGGCTGCTCGGTATGCGGGAACGGGCCGCCATGCACGGCGGGACGCTCACCGCCGGAGCACTGCCCGGGGGCGGGTTCCGGGTTTTCGCCCGAATCCCCTACGAGCCCACCCCGTCCCGGGAGGCCACGTGAGCGAGCCCGTCCGCGTGCTCGTGGTCGACGACGAGGCACTGCTGCGCGGTAGCTTCCGGGTGCTGGTCGAGAGCGCGCCCGACCTCACCGTCGTCGGTGAGGCCGAGACCGGCGAGCCGGCGGTGCGGATGGCCCGGCACACACCCACCGATGTGGTCCTGATGGATGTTCGCATGCCCGGTATGGACGGGATCGAGGCCACCCGCCGGATCTGTGCCGCCCCGGAGATCCCCGGAACCCGGGTACTCATCCTGACCACGTTCGACCTCGACTCCTACGTCTACGCGGCACTGCGCGCGGGTGCCAGCGGGTTCCTGCTCAAGGACACCCCACCGGCCGACCTACTGTCCGCCATCCGCGTGGTGGCCGGCGGGGACGCGCTCCTCTCCCCCAGCGTGACCCGGCGTCTCATAGCGGAGTTCGCCCGGCTTCCCGAGTCGATGGGACCTCCCCCGGAGAACGGGCTGGAGGGGCTCACCGACCGGGAGCGCGAGGTGCTCACGCTGGTGGCTCGCGGGCTGTCCAACCCCGAGATCACCGAACACCTGTGCCTGAGCATGGCCACGGTGAAGACGCACGTGGGACGGCTGCTGGACAAGTTGGCGGCGCGGGACCGCGCCCAGCTGGTCATCGCCGCCTACGAGAGCGGGCTGGTCGTCCCCGCGCCGCGTACCCGGTGAGCCACGAGAGGAACCGGCGGTGACCACGAGAGCCCTCGCTCCTGGTGGCCGCGACGTGTCCGCGCCCGGCCACTGCCCACCTTCTTCCGCGCAACTTCGCGCGTGTTCTGGGTAGCCGTCGCGTGTGAGGGGCGCCGACCGCGTCAGTGCGCGGTGGCCCCTCCGCGCCCACACTCGGCGGAAGGGGACGGCCATGAAGCTGACCGAGGAGACCCCGTACCGCTTCCGGGTCGAGCGGCACGGCGACATGCGGGTGCCCGGGATCGTGTTCGCGTCACGGGCGCTCCTGCCGTCCGGTGAGACCGAAAAGCCGCTGGAACAGGTGGCCAACGTCGCGACACTACCCGGGATCACCGGCGCCTCGTACGCCATGCCCGACATGCACTGGGGGTACGGGTTCCCGATCGGCGGGGTCGCGGCCACCGACGTGCGCCGCGGCGGGGTGGTGTCCCCAGGCGGGGTCGGGTTCGACATCTCCTGTGGCGTGCGGCTGCTCACCGCCGATCTCACGAGCGGGGCGCTGTCGCCGGTGATGGAGCGGCTCATGGACGGGCTCAACCGGGCGGTGCCGCACGGCCCGGGCCGCGGCGCGGTGTGGAAGCTCTCGGGACCGGGGGAAATGACGGCGATCCTGCGCGAGGGGTCGCGGTACGCGGTCGAGCGGGGCTACGGCACCGACAACGACCTCGAACGTTGCGAGGACCACGGCGCCGTCGGCGACGCCGTTCCGGAGGGGGTCAGCGAGCGCGCCGTGAGGCGAGGGCTCGGCCAGGTGGGCAGCCTGGGGTCCGGAAACCACTTCCTCGAGGTGCAGGTTGTCACCGAGGTCCACGACACAAAGGCCGCCGAGGCGTTCGGGTTGCGCGCGGACCAGGTGTGCGTGATGATCCACTGTGGCTCGCGCGGGCTCGGCCACCAGACCTGCACCGACCACGTGCGCACCATAGACAGACGCATGTCGCGCCACGAGCTGCGCGTCCCCGACCGGCAGCTCGCCTGCGCCCCGGTGGACTCACCGGAGGGCCGCGCCTACCTCGGCGCGATGGCGGCGGCGGCCAACTACAGCCGCGCCAACCGGCAGCTGCTACAGGCCGCGGCGTCGCGGGTGTTCGCCGACACCACCGGGCGGCCCTTGGAGCTGGTCTACGACATCTCGCACAACCTCGCGAAGCTCGAGACGCACGAGGTCGACGGGGAACGTCGCGAACTCTGTGTGCACCGTAAAGGCGCAACGCGGGCACTCCCGCCCGGTCACCCCGACCTGCCGTCCGGTCTGGCCGGGGCCGGCCAGCCGGTGCTGGTTCCGGGGTCGATGGGGACCTCGTCCTATGTCCTGACCGGGGTACCGGGTGGTGCGGCGTTCCACTCGACCTGCCACGGGGCCGGGCGGCAGCAGAGCCGCCACCAGGCGGCCCGCGCCACGCGCGTCGGCGAGCTCCGGGCTGAGCTGCGCGAGCGGGGGGTGGTCGTGCGGGGCGCGTCGGCGCGCGGCCTGGCCGAGGAGGCACCCGCGGCCTACAAGGACGTCTCTACCGTGGTCGAGGCCGCCGAGGGCGGGGGCCTGTGCCGGAAGGTGGCTCGGTTGGTGCCGGTGGGGGTGGTCAAGGGGTGACCGTCGAGTCGGGCCACCGCGCCCTGCCACACACTTCGGACATCCGTATCGAGGCGTGGGCTCCCACACGGGAGGAGTGCCTGGCCGAAGCGGTGCGAGGGTTGGTGGCGAGCTTCGCCGCCCCGCCACCGGCCGCACCGTCCGACGTCTACTGGACCGTCCCGGTCAGCGGCGAGACGGACGAGGACACGCTCGTCTCGGTGTTGGACGAGGTCATCTACGTCCTGGAGACCGAGGGCGGGATTCCGGCACGCGTCGAGACGGCGCACGGCGGTAACGGCCCGCTGCTCCGGTTCCACCTCGCCCCTCTCCACGAGGCCACGCTGACCGGTGCCGCGCCCAAAGCCGTGACCCTGCACGAACTCCGGTTCGGTCCGGGCGCGCGCGGCTGGTCGTGCGAGGTCACCGTGGACGTTTGACCTCTGGGGCCGTGACGGAGGCGGCGGGTGGGCTCAGCGCGTCGGGGGCCAGGGGCGCAGCGCGCCCACCTCGTGCACCGTCGGGGGCGCGCCGGTGAGCGCCGCGAACGTGGCGGCGAGCACCCCCTCGGAGATCTCGGTGTCGGTCAGCCACCGCACCGAGTTCTCCGACCGCTCGTAGCCGAGTACCACGCGGTGGGTGGGGTGGTCGAGGGCCGCGGGTGGCAGGGTGGCCAATGGATCCCGGGTCGCGCTGGCCCACACCTCAACCACGGGGGCGTGCGGGGTGAGCAGGGGCTCGACGGCCCTCAGGACGCTCTCGCGGTGTGGCGTGTGCACCCAGGCGACCAGCAGCTCACACGACGCGCTCCCCTCCCGTGTCACCGCCCCGGCCAGCTCCGCCGGGTCGGCCCACTCACCCCGAACCCACCGCACGTTCTCGCTGTGCTCCACGAACCCGGGACGTCTGCGGCTGGGCACCACCAGTTCCCAGCCCCGCGCGGCGAGCCCGCGCACTGTTCCGGCGAGCATGCCGGTACCGCCGATCACCAACCCTCGCGACATACGCACGAGTCTCCACCCTCAACCGTGGTTGAGGTCAACCGTGCCGACAGCGCGGCCTTCCAATTCCTCCGGAGGATGTCGCGTCGCCGCCACGGTGTCATCGGAGCGCCCCTGGGAAAGTAACGGAACAGGCACACCAGTTACCAGGCGGAGGCGTCGCGCTCCGGAAAGGGGCAACCGCAGTGACCGAGTCGCGCGACCCCCGGGCCACCCCGGGGCCACCCCAGGACGTTGACACCACTGTCCCGCACACCGCCCGGGTGTGGAACTACTGGCTGGGCGGCAAGGACCACTTCGCGGTCGACCGCGAGCTGGGCGAGCGGATCCGCGAGTTCCTGCCGCACGTGGTCGAGATCGCCCGTGCCGACCGCGCCTTCCTCGTGCGCGCGGTCAGCTACCTCACCCGCGAGGCGGGGGTTCGCCAGTTCCTCGACATCGGCACCGGCTTGCCCACGGCGAACAACACCCACGAGGTCGCCCAGTCCATCGCTCCCGAGGCGCGCATCGTCTACGTCGACAACGATCCCCTGATCATGGCGCACGCCCGCGCGCTCCTGGTGGGAACCCCCGAGGGGGTCACCGACTACGTCCACGCCGACCTGCGCGCCCCCGAGGCGGTGCTGGAGGCCGCGCGGGACAGTCTGGACCTCACCCAACCGGTCGCGCTGATCCTGCTGGGAGTGGTGGAGCACATCCCCGACTTCGACGAGGCGCGCGCCATCGTGTCCCGGCTGGTGGACGCTCTCGCCTCAGGCAGCTACCTGATGGTGGCGCACGACACCAACGTCGTGCTCGGCGCGAAGTCCGACGAGGCCGTACGCCAGTGGAACGAGAACGCGACCCCGACGATCACGCTGCGCAGCCCCGAGGAGATCGCCCGGTTCTTCGACGGCCTGGAGATCCTGGAGCCTGGCGTGGTCTCGACGTCGCTGTGGCGGCCCGACCTCACCGAGGTGGGGGAACCGGCCCCGGTGGACGCGTTCTGCGCCGTCGCCCGCAAACCGTAGCCGGCCGCGAAGCGCGGCGACGGTCCCGTTCGGCCACCGTCGTGGCTCCGCCGTAACGGTCTCGAACGCCAATACCGAGGTGCCGGCGCGCTGGCTGCCGCGGGGCAGGAAGTTCATGACACTGACCGTCGTGGAATCCGGTTGCGCGAGTGCCAGTGCGGCTGAGGGAGCGTGTCGAGCCCTGGGGCGTTCACGGTGGGGCTTTCGGTCACGCCCTCAGCCCCCTCTGAACCGCTGAGTTCTTGGTTCGTGTCCCCAGCCGCTCTCGCCGGCTGGCGCGGCCGCGCGCTCTTGGGACGCTGACCGCGGTGACGAGACCTCTTCCTCATGGTCTTCTCCTCACCTCGGATGCCTTTGGGGCCGCGGGTGGCCAGCCACCGGCAACGCTTCTTGGGGCTGGCGTCACCAACGTCCACCCCTCACACGGCTAGCGAGCGTCACGGTCGGTTTCTGGCCGTGGTTCGTCGGGCTGGGGCGTAGCGAGCACGCTCTCGGCTTCCCGGTCGAAGTGGCCGCGTCCCACCAGCACCAGTAGCCCGGCCATCAGCAGCGCCGGGAACAGCGCGTACATGCCCAGTACGAGGCTGCCGCCGAAGGTGTCGGAGATCGCGCCGACGATGACCGGCCCCAGCGAACCGCCGATGACCAGGAAGTTCAGTACCGCGAAGCTCATGCCGCGCGAGCTGGCCCGCACGACGTCGGCCATAGATGCGAAGAAGTTGGGGATCCCGATCGACGTCAGGAAGTTCGACATCGCGAGCAAGCCCACGAACAGCACCAGGGTGTCCATGGACAGCGCGACACCGAGCATGGCCGAGCCCACGAGCAGGCCGAGCCCACTGGCCAGCAGCCGTCCGCCACGCACTCGGGAGTGCAGCCGTCCGCCCAGCCAACCCCCGAACACCGCCCCGGCGCACACGCCCAGTATCCCCACGAGGGAGCTGAGCAGTGACGCCTGCGCCGGGTCGATGCCGAACTCGCGGTTGAGCAGGCTGGGAACCCAGTACAGGATTCCCTGTAGGCCCAGCGAGAGGCACACCAGCCCGCCGCTGACGTAGCGCAGGGTACGGATCCGCCAGATGTAGCGCAGCTGCGTACCGATCGGGACGGGGCGTTCGGAGTCGCTGTCGGCCCCCTGACGGCCGGCCCGGGGAACAGGGACGGGCGTGCGTGGGGCGCGCGCCAGCACCTGGTCCAGAAAGCCCCGGCTCGGTTCGCGCAGGCGCCAGCACAGGTAGGCCACGAGCAGGCCCGGGATGACCATGCACGCGTACGCCCACCGCCAGCCGAACGCCTGGCCGACCACGCCGCCGAAGATGGTTCCGATACTCAGCCCGGCGTACTGGGTGAGGCGCACCCAGCCGAAGACCTTGGCCCGGGTGCTGGGCGGGTAGTAGTCGGCGAGCAGACTGCTCGAGGCCGGGTTGTCGATGGTGTCGGCGGCTCCGAGGAGCACCCGGCTGAGGAAGAACAACGCGAAGACCGGCGCGAGCGCCGACCCGAGCGTGACGAACGACCAGATCGCCACCACGAGCGCGATCAGCGACGTGCGGTTGAACCGGTCGGCCAGGACGCCGGCGGGGATGGCCATGAGGGCACCGACGAGCAGCGGTGCCGTGGAGATCATCCCGCCCATGGTGTCGCTGAAGCCCCACTCGGCCTGGAGCAGCGGCAGCGCGCCCGAGGTTATGGAGGTCTCGATCCGGTCGGTGAGGCCGACCAGGAAGAGGACGATCAACGGTGCCCACCCGAAGGGGGCCGCCTCCCTGCCGGTGATTCCTTCGAGCGGCGCGGTTCCCAGCTCGCGTCGCCGGCGCGGGACCGTTTTCGCCATGGAAGCGCTCCTCACGGCAGGTGTGAAACGCCGCCGCCCCCGGTTCCGGGCGTTTATTTCGGGACTCAATATATTCGGGACCCGAAATATTTGTCTGTACCATCGGCCAAGTTGTTACCTACGGGCTCACCACCAGGGGCACCGCAACGCTGAGCCGACGAGGCCGGGCTGGTCGAGACCCTCGTCGACACGCCGATCGTGGACGGCTCGGTCCCGGCCATGGTCCGGCGGGGCTACCCGGCCCCATTCACCGAGCTGATCACCGGCCCGCTCGCGCCGGGGTTCGCCTCCACCGGCTTCCTGGAATGAACGCGACGGAGCGGGGACCGCCGCGGCGGCGCCCGCGCCCTCAGCTCACCAGCCCCGACTGGTAGGCGAAGACGACGAGCTGGGCCCGGTCGCGGGCGGCGAGCTTGGTCATGGCCCGGCCGACGTGGGTGCGGGCGGTCGCGGGACTGATGAACAGCCGATCGGCGATCTCGTCATTGCTCAGCCCTTCGCCGACGAGACCGACGATCTCGCGCTCACGGTCGGTGAGCGCGTCGAGCCGGGGGTGGGGCTTGGTGGCGCGGGCCGGGCGCGTGGCGAACTCCCGGATGAGCGTCCGGGTCACGGTGGGTGACAGCAGCGCTCCCCCGTCGGCGACCAGACGGAGGTCCTCGACCAGGCGGGCCGGTGGGGTGTCCTTGAGCAGGAACCCGCTCGCCCCGTACCGGACGGCGTCGAACACGTACTCGTCGCGCTCGAACGTCGTCAGCACGACGATCCTGGTGTCGGCGAGGTCGGGATCGGCGCTGATGCGGCGGGTGGCCTCGAGCCCGTCGATGCCGGGCATACGGATGTCCATCAGCACGATGTCGGGGCGGGTCTCGCGCGCGAGGGCGACCGCGGCGGTTCCGTCGGCGGCCTCGCCCGCGACCTCCAGCCCGTCCTCGTTCTCGAGCAGCGCGCGCAGCCCGAGCCGGACCAGCTCCTGGTCGTCCACGATCGCGACTGTGATCATCCACCGCCACCAATCGGGATGGTCGCGCGAACCTCGAACCGGCCGTCCCGCGTGGGACCCGCCGACAACGTGCCGCCCTGTGCGTTGACACGTTCCCGCATGCCCGAGATACCCAACCCCTCGCCTCGGGGGGAGGTCTCGGGCGCCGGGTTGGAGACCAAGACCGACACGGTTCCGGGATCGTAGTGCACGCCCACAGTGGCGGTGCCGGCGTCAGTGTGGCGCAGCACGTTGGTCAAGGACTCCTGGACGACGCGGTAGGCGGCGAGATCGACGGAGGTGGGCAGGCCGCGCGGGGTACCGGTGACCTCCAGGGAGATCTCGACCCCCGACTGGGACATGCGGTCGCGCAGCTCGGAGAGCTGGTCAAGGCCCGGCACCGCCGCCTGTTCGGGGTCGGATCCGGCACCGCGGATCGTCTCCAGGGTGGTGCGGACCTCGTCGAGCGCCTCGGTACTGGTGCGGCTTATCGCGGTCAGCGCCCGCTCGGCCTGCTCGGGTTTCCGCTCCAGCAGGTGCAGGGCGACGTCCGCCTGCATCTTGATCGCCGCGAGCCCGTGTCCGACGACGTCGTGCACCTCCTGGGAAATACGCAGCCGCTCGTCGTAGACCCGCCGTCGTATCTCGGCGGCCCGCTCGCGCCGGGCGGCCTCCCAGACGGTACGCACGGTGACCCCGATCGAGAACGGCACGACCACCCACGCCGTCGCCGGGACCAGCCCTAACATGCCGGGCAGCGCGTCGGGATGGGTGAACAGGTGCGGAAGCAGAACCGCGAACGCGATCAGCGACGCCGGTACCGCCCAGCCGAGGGGGCGGTACCGGGCCATCGTGTAGACGGCTACGAAGAACGGGAGGAACACCGGACCATAGGGGTAACCGGCGAGCAGGAACCCCCCGACCGCACCGGCCGCCACCGCGAGCGTGGCCAGCGGCCAGCTACGCCGGACCACAAGAGAGAGCGCGGCGGCCAGCACCATCGCGAACGCCCAGAGGTCGACCGGCCGGTCGGCTTCGGAGAAGTCGTCGGTCGCGATGGTGCCGAGCACGCCGACCACCGCCAGCAGCAGGGCGATCGCCGCGTCGCCCAGCCACGGTTTCGCTGCTCCCACGGACCCGTCTCCTCTCAGGCGATGTCCCGGCGGCGTAACAGCCAACCACCGGCAACGCAGAATGCCAGCAGGTAGGCCACCACCACGAGTGTGGCGTGGCCCGGTTCGACGATGTCGGAGACACCCGGGGTGTTCCTCGTCCCCACCGCGTAGGCCAGGGCGCCCGCGTTCGGACCCGGCAGCCACTCCTGGGCGTCGGCGACCCAGTCGAGTAACGGAGCAGCGATCGTGGCCAGCAGGTTCTGCACGGCCAGCAGCCACACCAGTCCCAGGCCGATGGGCAGCGCGACACCGCGCAGCGCGATCGCCAGGACGACGCCGAGCGAGGCCCACATGAACGCCACCAGCCATCCGGCACCCGCCCCGAACGCGAGGGCGAGCGGGCCGGGCCAGTCGAACGGCTGGCTCTCCACCACGGCGATGAGGGCGCTGGCGGTGGCGGTGACGGCGCACAGGGTGAGCACGCCCAGCAGCGTTCCCACCGCCAGGGTGGCCAGCTTGGCGGTGTAGACCGTCGTGCGGGCCGGCCGTTGTGCCAGCACCGTCTTCCAGGTCTGCCATCCGTACTCGCCGCCCGCGACCAGCACACCGAAGATGAGCGCGAGGGCACCGGCGAAGACGGGCAGCCCGCCGACGGCGTTGCCCAGGAACATCTCCGGCAGCATCGACGCCAGGTCGCTGTCGGCGCCGGGCGCGCCGGAGGCCGTTCCGGTGAACCCGGCGTAGGGGATCCCGTAGCCGAACGTCAGGGTCAACACGCCGGCCAAGGCCAGCAGTAGCCAGCTGGCGGGCCTGTGGGCCTGCTTGACGAGCTCGGCGCGGATGTTAGTCAGCACTGACGCCACCCCCGGTCAGCCTCAGGAAGGTCTCTTCGAGGTCGGGCTCCCGCCAGCGCAGCTCGCTGACGGACAGGCCGGCTCCGACGAGCCCGTGGTTGATCTCGGCCGCTTGGGCGGCGTCGACGTGCAGGTCAATGGCGGAGTCGACGTCGCCCACCCGTACCCGGGCCACGCCGAGCCGCGACTCGAGGTGGCCGCGGGCCCGCTCGAACGGGGCAGCGCGCACGCGCAGCGTGCCCCCGGAGCGGAGCTCGGCGACGGTGCTCTCGAGGACCAGGCGCCCCTCGTTGATGACGCCGACCCGGTCGCAGACCTGCTCCACCTCGGCGAGCAGGTGGCTCGACAGCAGCACGGTGCAGCCGTCGGCGGCGAGTTCACGGACCGTGACGCGCATGTCGGCCATCCCGGCCGGGTCCAGCCCGTTGGTGGGCTCGTCCAGGACGAGTAGCTCGGGACTCTTGAGCAGCGCCGCGGCCAGGCCGAGTCGCTGTTTCATCCCCATCGAGTACGTCGCGTACCGGTCCCCGGCTCGACCGGTCAGGTCGACGGTGGCCAGCACCTCGGGAACCCGCGACCGGCTGACCCCGGCATGGTCGGCGAGCACCCGCAGGTTGTCGCGGCCGGACAGGTACGGGTAGAAGGTGGGCCCCTCGATCAGGGCGCCGACACGGTCCAGGTAGCGGGGGCCGGGGGCCGAGTCGAGCAGCCGTAGGCGGCCCGAGGTCGGCTTGACCAGGCCCAGGAGCATGCGCAATGTCGTGGTCTTCCCGGCGCCGTTGGGTCCGAGGAAGCCGTAGACCTCGCCGGGACGCACGGTGAGGTTCAGGTTCTCCACCGCCACCGTTGGGCCGTAGTACTTGGTCAGTGCTGTGGTCTCCACTGGTGTGCTCATGACTGTGCCGACTCGGCCCCGGCGCCGCCGCGCCGTTGGGGCGGAGTCGCGTCTCCCTTCCGCTGGGCGGGGTCCTCGTGTCTGGGATCAACGTCGCGCCGCTCCGGCCACGCGCTCGCGGGGTGGCCGCGTGGAGGGGCGGATCCGCCCCCACGGTTTGAACACCGCCAGCAGTGTGGCGACAAGTAGCAGGGTGGGCGCGACGACCACCGGGGCGACGAGCACGGTGGGTTCCGGCAGGGCCGGCTCGCCCGCCGCGAGCTGCCGTCCGTAGTCCGCGGCCAGCTCGATATCCGGACGCAGCGCGAACACGATGAGCGCGGAGAACAGCAGGTTGATCGCGAGCTTCGCCACGACCCACCAGTACCGCAGCAGGCCGTACTTGGTTCCCAACCCCAGAACCACACCGGTGACCAGACAGAGGACACTCACCACGAACATCGGCCAGACGGCGAACAGCCGCAGCGCCTGGAAACTCGTCGCGGCCACGCGCGGGTCCTCGGTCGACAACCCGGTGACGACCAGGATCCCGAGCGTGGCATCGATCCCGATCCAGGCGCCCGCGGCGACGATGTGGGCGGTCAGGACCCCTTTGCGTGTGCGGGAGCCCAGCCGAACCGGCCACCCCACTTTCACTCTCGTGGCACTGCCTGACACGGTCACCCTCCCCACGAGGACGGTTCGGACAATGACGCGTCCATCGTGGGCGGGCTGAGCCTTCCAAGACGTCCGCTCAGCCACGCAATCGCGGCTACGACGAGGAGCGTAGATCCCCACACGCCGCTCCACACGGCACGAGCCTGGTGGACGTGGCGCTGCACCGCCACGTAGTCAGTTAGCGCCAACTCCTCGACGTCGGGATAGCCGCTCTCGATCCCGGTACTCCTCAATCGCGGCCCGGTAGGAGCGAGGAACCTGGCCCGTGGACTCGACCAGCATCAGCGTGTGTACTCATGAGTGCTGACGTCCATTCCTTCGAGACTGCCGGGTTCTGCGGGGACCTGGTCTCGCTACTGGCCGAAGCGGCTGCCTCGTGAGTGGTGCAGGTGTTGGGACGCCTCGTGAGCGTCGAGTACGGCCCGCAACGCGGCGACCAGGTCACGGTGGTCTGCCCCGCCGCGCGAGGTTCCTCAGGGCTGTGGTGGTGGAACGCGCCCACGACGAACGGAAGCCACGCGACCGGGTTGAGTGGGGTGACCGGCCGCTTACGCGCCACGGCCGGACGGACCAGACCGCAGAACTCGGCGTTCAGCTCATCGAACGGGCAGCTCAGTCCCGTGGTCTACGAACAGGGCAGAGGCTCCCGCTTTCGCGGGAAGCCCTCACAGAAGACTCCCATCGCGGTGTTCGCACTCCCCACGGGTTATATGACGGCCACGCACCACCTTTGACACGCAACCAATAGGTTCCCTATTATCGTTATGCAACGAAAGGGTTGCCTAATCTGATGAGCATGGACGCGGTGTTCAAGGCCCTTGCCGACAGCAACCGGCGACGGCTACTGGACAGTCTCAACGCCCGCGACGGGCAGAGTCTGCGCGAACTGTGCGGGGAGTTGGAGATGAGTCGACAGGCGGTCTCCAAGCATCTCGCGACGCTGGAGGCCGTCAACCTGGTCACTACCGTGCGGCGGGGCCGACAGAAGCTGCACTACCTCAATCCGATCCCCATCAACGACATCGCCGAGCGCTGGATCGGCCGCTACCACGGCAGGCGGGTGGGGATGCTCGCCGAACTCAAGGACACACTGGAGGAGGCCATGACCAAACCCGAGTTCGTCTACACCACCTACATCGCCACCACGCCGCAGCGGCTGTGGCGGGCGCTGACCGAGCCCGCCTTCATCCGCCAATGGTTCGAGGAGACCGGTCCCGAGTCGGACTGGCAGGTTGGTTCGCCGGTGAAGTGGAGCAGCGCGCCCGGCCAGCCGCCCCTCGACCTGGACCAGGTGGTCCTGGAGTCCGACCCGCCGCGGCGACTGTCCTACACCTGGCACACCTATCAGCCCGAGCACCAGGAGATGTTCGGGTGGAGCGACGAGCATCTGGCCGAGTTGCGCAACGAGCCCCGTTCCATCGTGACCTTCGACATCGAACCGACCGGAGACACGGTCAAGCTGACCGTGACCCACCACGGATTCGAGGCCGAGACCGAGATGCTCCGGGCGGTCAGCCAGGGGTGGCCGATCCTGCTCTCCAACCTCAAAAGCCTGCTGGAGACCGGCCGCACGCTCCAACTCCACGAAACGGGCAAGGCGGGTTCCTGACGGGGCCAACTCCCCGGCAGGCATCGACGACCGGCCCCGGGAAGTCGGAATCCCCGTGCGCGGTATGGTCGCGAGTACGAGATGTCAGGGCTTGGGGCACCCCCGGGAACGACCCCTTGGTTACCGCCGGTCTTCCAGGTGATGCTCAGTTCTCGTCGAAGAAGGAGAGGCGCGTGCAGGCCGAGCCGTCCGAGGAGACCGGACCCTGTGATATCGGACCCAAGTTCCGCGTGGCGACCGAGGCGGACACCGGGGCGCTGGTGGAGCTACTCAACTCCGCCTACCGCGGCGACACCTCCCGGAAGGGCTGGACGACCGAGGCCCACCTGCTCGGGGGCCAGCGTGTCGACGCCGAGGGCGTCGCCGAGACTCTCGCCACCCAGGACACCCGGGTCGTGCTGGCCGAGGTGGCGGGCGAGCTGGTGGCCTGCTGCGAGCTGCGGTGCGGCGACGGCGGTGAGGCGTACTTCGGCATGTTCGCGGTTCGGCCCACGGAGCAGGGTGGCGGCCTGGGGTCACGGCTGCTCGCCGAGGCCGAGCGGATGGCCCGCGAGTGGGGATGCGAGCGGCTCCGGATGCTGGTGATCCGGCAACGCACCGACCTTGTCGCCTGGTACGAACGCCGCGGGTACCACCGGACCGGGGTGACGGAGGCGTTTCCCTACGGCGATCCGCGGTACGGTTTGCCTAAGCGCGACGATCTCCGCTTCGAGGAGCTGGCCAAGCCGCTCGGGGCCGATCCCGACGACGGTCTCTCCCCGGTTCGCGCCGAAAAAGAAAATCCTAGGATAGAATTCTAGGAAATCGGATACGCCACGATCACCGGCCTGTCCTCTCCCCTTGAGGGCATCTACGAGCACGACACATGCTCTGAGGGGCGTGGCGACACGCGGGAGGTCAGATGCCACGAAAGGTCGCCCACCAGTCGGGGAACAACGCCTGGCAATGGAGCCGCACGGCGGAGACCCGCCGTGTGATGCTGCAGGCGGCACGCGAGGTCTTCACCGAGCGCGGGTTCAGCGAGTCCAGCATCGCCGATGTCGTGCAGCGCGCGAACTCCAGCGTCGGCAGCATCTACCATCACTTCGGCGGCAAGACCGAACTGTTCCTCGCCCTGTGGGAGGACCACCAGAACAGCTACGAGGAACACGCCACCGCCGCCGTCGCGCAGGCCCGCGCGAACGGCGAGGAGGACCCGCTGGAGCTCTTCATCGCCGGGGCCAGGGCGTTCTGCCAGGACGCCTGGGAGCGTCGCGACCTGCAGCGGCTCTTCCTCGAGGGTGACGCCCCGCCCGGGTTCCACGTGATGCGCCGTGCCCGCGCCCGCGGGTGGGTGCGGCAGAACGCCGTCCTGTTCGGCGCCGGCACCGACCCCCCGGAGCGGCTACAGGTCTCGGTGATGACCGCGATCATCGGTGAGGCCGCGCGAGAGATCACGGCGTGCGAGGACGAGAGCGAGGTCGCGGCCATCACCGACTCCGTGGCCACCATGCTGCGCCGGCTCGACCCTTTCAACGAGGACGCCTAGAGCCTCGCGGAATCGCCGTGGCGGCCCGGTGATGGACGGTGGTCGCCTGTTCGAGGGCCTCCGGATCCGGAGGCGCCGCGGGTTCGCCGCGCGGCGGTGAGCCGGCGGCACCGAAGGTTCCCACCCTCGAACCCGAGAACCCCAAGCACGGTCGCGGCCGTCGAACAGGCCGGATTCCGCACCGACGGTCTCGACCGGTTCCTGTTCCCGCCCCGCAACCCGTCCTCGCTCTTCGCCCCGCGGGAGCGAGCGCAGGCCGGTGGCGGGGGAGGTGACGGCCCCCGCCACCGGCAATTACGGGTGCCGGGGAGGGCTGGAACGCCCCCACGGTTTCGGCCCCCGGTCCGGCTAGGCGCCCGATCCGCCCAGCGCCTCGCGCACACCCGCGGAGACGTCGGCGTCGCTCAGGAAGCCAGTGTGCGTCACGCAGCCCACGGTGCGGTTGTCCGCGCCCGGAATGGCGACGGTGTCGGTGGGCCGCATGACGAAGTCGCACCACGAACGGAAGGTCGTGATACTGACGTCGCCGGGGGTGACGTCAGCGCCGTTCAGCTCCGCCAGGAAGTCGGAGCCGACCACCACCTCCTGGCACGAGGGCGTGGTCGCCACACACGGCAGCCGCACCTCGGATCCCTGGTTCGGGCCGGCCAGCGAGGCGTAGTCGTCGACGTTCTCGTACCCGTCGAGGAACTGCAGATACCAGCGGGAGGACAGCGCACCCATGGAGTGCGAGACGATGTCGACCTGGCTCCGGCCGGTCTCGGCCAGGATCGCGTCGACCTCGCCCTCGATCACCTCGGCGGTCTCCTTGTTCGAGGCTTCGTAGTCGTAGCTGATCGGATAGAGGTCGGCCGGGTCCCAGCCGTCGGCGACAAAGTCGTCGACCATCGAGTCCCAGTTGCTAGCGCTTCCGCTGTAGCCGTGCACGAACAGAACGGGATCGCGTTCCTGGGCGTGGGCGGTCGAGGGAACCAGGACGATGGTGGTCACCGTCAGCAGCCCCAGCAATGTCGCGAGAGCGTTTCGCATTGTCGCTCCTTCGTGTAGCGGAGCCACCGAGTATGCGGTGTCTCCGCCACCCGGCGCATCGGCCGAAGCACCTATTACGCCTCCGCGCTTTCCGCTTCCGGGAATCCTCACGGAACTCCGGCGGACGAATGGCCGGGTCCCGGAATTCGCGCACTCATTATTATGAATTTCTGGTCGCTCGCCTTGGGGAGCGAAGGGACGAGACGGCCGCGGAGCGCGGTCGTGTCGGGGTGGACGTGCCGTCGTTTTCGGGGACGCGACGCCCCGGAGGCCCCACTGGGTATCCGGAGCGTTCCGCCGTGCGGTGCCCACCCGGCCCCGTCTTCCGGTTCGGATACGAACACCCCGAACCGCGCGCCCCGGATCCGGGGCCCTCGTCTCGCGGACGCGCGACGGCCTTGTGGAGGGCGCCCCCTCGCGCTACCGAGCTCTCCCATCAGTCGGCTCTCTGACGGCGTGGGCGTTCGCGGTGGATAGCAGGACCTTGTCGGATCGGCGGTGGCCGTCGCGCTCCGGCCACGACGCCGGCTCCCGCGCCACGGGTCCCGGGGCGCGCCACGAGGGCGCTCCCTTGACGAACCGGAGCGGCTCGGGAATGCTCGAAACCCGGATCTTCTAGAAGAGCGTTTTAGAAAACCCTTCTAGTCCTGGTGTTGCCAGGAGCGAGGAGTGCGACGCGTGCCTGCCGGGGACCCGGAGACAGCCACGGAGGGTGACGTATACCCCGCCAGCACCAACGACGAGCCAACGCTGTCCCGCGCGCAGCGTCGCTACGCGTGGCGCGTGCTGTCGGTGACCGTCGTCGGGACAGTGCTGTTCGCGTTGAACACCATGACGCTGAACGTGGCCCTCCCGGTCGTCGTCGCGCACTTCGACGCCGGCCCGTTCGCCTCGAGCTGGCTCCTGATGTCGTTCATGCTGGTCAGCTCGGTCGCTCTGGTGATCTTCGGGCGTCTGGCCGACGTGTTCGGGCGTCGCGAGTCCTATCTGGTGGGCCTGGCGGTCTTCGTGTTCACCAGCCTGTTGCAGGGACTCGCCCCCGACGTCTGGGTGGTCGTGGCGCTGCGGGCGATACAGGCCGTTGGTGGCGCGATGATCCTGGCCAACAGCACCGCCCTGATCACCCAGGTGTTCCCGCGGCCGATGCTCGGCCGGGCGATGGGCGTCTACATGGGGGCGATCTCCACCGCCCAGGTCCTCGGACCCACGGTCGGTGGCCTGATCGCCGAGATGGCGGGCTGGCGGTGGGTCTTCTGGTTCAACGTCCCGCTCGGTCTCCTCGGTCTGGTGTGGGCGATGCGGTCACTGCGCGCGGTCGAGCGTGGCCCGCGGGAACGGGTCGACGTGCCCGGCAGCCTGTTGTTGCTGTGCTGGCTGGGTGGGCTGCTGCTCGCGCTGTCCGAGGCCGCCGCGCGCGGATGGACCAGCCCGGTCGTCATCGCCAGCGGTCTCGCCGCGCTCGTCGCGCTCCCGGTGTTCGTGCTCGTGGAGTGGCGCACCCGGCACCCGGTGATCCAGCCGCGCATCTTCGGAGACCTCGGCTTCACCCTCGCCAACCTCTCGGCCTTTCTGAACACGCTCGGCCGGTTCTCGCTGCTGCTCATCATGGCCCTGTTCTTCCAGAGCACCCGCGGCCTGGACCCGGCGGCCGCGGGACTGGCGATCCTGCCGATGCCGCTCGGCATGGCGGTGGGCTCCCCGCTGGCCGGCTACCTCGCCGGAGCGCACCGGCACCGGGCGGTGGCCGTCCTGGGGTCGGTGTTGGCGGCCTCCGGGGTCCTGGTGCTGGCGCTGACAGTGGAGTCGGCTCCCTACGGGCTGCTGGCCTGCGGGCTCGCGCTGACCGGATTCGGCTCGGGCGTGTTCCTCACCGCCAACACCACCGTGATCATGGCGAGGGTCCCGGAGAACCGTCTCGGGGCGGTCAACGGGCTCCGGCTCACCCTGCAGAACGTCGGCAACGTCCTGAGCGTGGCGATGTCACTGACCCTGATCTCGACCGCGCTGGAGACCGCGGACCGGCACCTGGTGTACGCGAGCCAGGAGGTCATGGCGCGCACCGCTCCCCTGTCCGACCTGGTCGCCGGGTACCACCGGACGCTGCTGGTGCTCTTCGCCGTCTCGGTTCTGGGCACCCTGGCGGCCACCTTCGGCAGTGCCACACGAGGTGGCCGCGCCTGAGCCACCCGGCGGGAGAGTGAAGAAACCCACTCCGATTTCGCCTTGACTCTAGAATATTATTCTAGGTTTTGGTTTCATGGGCGTTACGTCGTGGCCCCCACCGGCAGGAAGGGGATCGACATGCCGGCAGGTTCCATCGTCAACCGAGTCACGCCGAGCCCGCGCACCACTCTCGCCCGCCGCATCCGCGCCGGCCTCGCCGCCGCACTGGTGCTCCCTCTCGTGGCCACCGCCTGCGCGGACCCCGAGTTCGAGATGCCTCCCCCACCGGAACAGGGTGGCCAACCCCGGCCGGGAGGCTCGCTGAGTATCGGGATGCCCTCCGACACCACCACGATCGACCCCTTCGAGGAGACGTCGTACAACACCCACGAACGGCTCGGCCTGGTCTACGGCCGGCTCCTGCGCTACGAGACCGGCCCCGACCTGGAGTACGGCGACCTGGAGATCGAGGGAGACATCGCCCAGGACTGGGAAATCTCCGACGACGGTCTCCGCTACACCTTCCACCTGCGTGAGGACCTCACCTGGCAGGACGTGCCACCGGTGAACGGCCGCGATCTCACGGCCGACGACGTGGTGGCCACCCTGGAGAAAGCCCGCCAGGACGGGTTCCAGGCCGCGCTGCTCGGCCCCCTGGAGAACATCGAGGCGCCCGACGACGACACCGTCGTCCTCGAGTTGTCCGCCCCGTTCGCCCCTCTGCTGAACAACATGGCCAACCACACGATGTGGATCGTGCCGCGTGAAGGCATCGAGGGCGAGTACGACCTCGGGACCACGGCGATCGGTACCGGCCCGTTCATCATGGAGCACTGGCGGCGCAACATCGAGACGAGCTACCGCCGCAACCCCGACTACTGGGAGGACGGCAAACCCTACCTGGACAACATCGTCATCCAGGTAATCCCGGACCAGGCGTCCCGCATCGCCGCGTTCCGCGCCGGCGAGACCCAGTTGATGACGACCTACACCCCCGAGGAGGCGATGTCGCTGGCGTCGTCCTCCAGCGAGGTCCGGGCCAGCGAGTACCCGGGCCGCCAGGGGATCTACCTGAACCTGAACCACACCGAGGAGCCCTTCGACGACGTACGGGTCCGCCGCGCGATGAGCATGGCCATCGACCGCGAGGGCATGGGCGAGTCGCTCTTCAACGGCGGCCGCTACACCGGCCCCGTACACGTGACACTGCGGGAGTTCGCCCTGGACCAGGAGGAACTCGCCGAGCGCCAACCCCACGACCCGGAACGCGCCCGCGAACTGCTCGCGGAGGCCGGACACCCCGACGGCTTCTCCGCCACCCTCAAGACCACACCGGGCTACGGACAGACGTACGTGCGCGCCACCGAGTGGATCGTCGAGGACCTCGCGCGGGTGGGGATCGAAGTGGACATGGAGATGGTCGAGTACGCGACCTACTTCACCAACACCTGGCCCACGGTCGACTACGAGATCTCGGCCGGCCCGCAGACCCCGTTCCTCGACCCGGACGAGTGGCTGCGCGCACAGCACCACAGCGAGGGCTACCGCAACTGGTACAACATCGACGATCCCGAGGTCGACGAGGTCGTCGCCGCGCAGGCGGGCATCCTCGACCCGGACGAACGCGCGGCCGCCGTGCGCGACGCCCAGCGCTACCTGCTCGACGAGGTGGTCAACCCCATCCAGGTGTGGACCCCGTCCGCGTACACGATGGCGCATCCGAGCGTGCGCAACCTGAACCCGCAACCGGTCTACGGCTTCCCCCACATGCGCGAGCTGTGGCTGGCCGAGGAGGGCTGAGCCCCACCAACGGGAGCCACCGGCGAGGAAGGACCCAGTCCATGCCCACACGTTCCCAGGCACCAACAACGCGGCCCGAGGCCGCCGACGACACCCCCGTACTGCGGATCGACTCCCTGAACACCGCTTTCCAGACCCGGTTCGGCCCGGTCGAGGTCGTCAACGACGCCTCCCTGACCGTGCACGCCGGCGAGAGCGTCGCCGTGGTCGGCGAGTCCGGGTCCGGAAAGAGCGTGACGGCGCTGAGTGTGATGGGCCTGCTGGAGAGCACCGGCGAGGTCACCCACGGCTCCATCCGGCTGCGCGACCGCGAGCTCGTGGGGCTCTCCAACCGCGCCTACCGTGCTGTGCGCGGGCGCGACGTGGGGATGATCTTCCAGGACCCCACGACCTGCCTCGACCCCGTATACACCATCGGACACCAGGTCACGCAGGCCATACGCGTACACGCCGACCGCGGCCGGCGCGCCGCGCGGGAACGCGCCGTGGAGCTGCTCACCATGGTGGGAATCCCCGATCCCGCGAGCCGTATGTCGGCCTACCCGCACGAGCTCTCCGGCGGGCAGCGGCAACGGGTCATGATCGCCATCGCGCTGGCGTGCGGCCCGGACCTGCTGATCGCCGACGAGCCCACCACCGCTCTCGACGTCACCGTCCAGGCCCAGATCCTCGACCTGCTGCGACGGACACGCCGGGAACTCGGCACGGCGCTGCTGCTCATCACGCACGACCTCGCGGTGGTCTCGGAGGTCGCCGAGCGTGTCGTGGTGATGTACGCCGGGCAGGTGGTCGAGCAGGGGCCCGTCGCCGACGTTCTCACCGCGCCCCGGCACCCCTACACCGCCGCCCTGCTGCGCAGTGTTCCGCCGGCGGTGACCGACCGCTCGACCAGGCTGCGCGTGATCGAGGGCACCGTGCCGAGCCCACACACCATGCCCGACGGCTGCCGGTTCGCCCCGCGCTGCGCGCACGTCATGGACCGCTGCGTGACCGAGCAGCCGCCCCTGGTCGCGGCGCCGGACGGGCGGGATCGGCGGTCCCGCTGTTGGCTGGCCGACACCGACACACCCCCGGCCGGGTCCGCGCCCGGGACACGCGCCACAACGGAGGTGCCGCGATGATCCCCGAAACCGCCCCCGTGGAGTCTCCCCACGACGCGGAACCCCCCTCCGGCCAACCACTGCTCCGGGTCAACGGGCTCACCAAACACTTCCCGGTCAGAGGCGGGATGCTGCGGCCCCTGGCCGGCACAGTACGCGCCGTGGACGACGTCTCCTTCGAGGTGCGCGGCGGCGAGACTCTCGCCCTTGTCGGTGAGTCCGGATGCGGGAAGTCCACCACCGGAAGGCTCGTCCTCGGCCTGTTGCGGCCCACCGGGGGCACGGTGCGTTACTCCGGGCGCGACGTCACCCGGATGCGCGGCGCCGAGCTGCGCGAGCACCGCCGCCGGATGCAGATCGTGTTCCAGGACCCGTTCAGCTCGCTCGACCCGCGCCTCAACGTGGGCGGCATCGTCGGCGAGGGACTCGCGATCCACCGGATGGGAACTCCCTCCGAGCGGCGCGGCCGCATCGCCGAACTGCTGACCCTGGTCGGGCTGTCGCCCCGGGACGCCGGCCGGTTCCCGCACCAGTTCTCCGGCGGACAGCGCCAGCGGATCGGTATCGCCCGGGCGCTGGCCACCTCGCCCGAGTTCCTCGTCTGCGACGAGCCGGTCTCCGCGCTGGACGTGTCCATCCAGGCACAGATCATCAACCTGCTACGGGACCTGCAACACGAGCGCGGACTCGGCTACCTCTTCATCTCACACGACCTCAACCTGGTTCGCCACATCGCCGACCGGGTGTGTGTCATGTACCTCGGCGAGATCGTCGAGTCGGCGCCGACCGAGGACCTGTTCCGCGACCCGCGACACCCCTACACCCGTGCGCTGCTGGCCGCGGTTCCGCGGCTCGACGCGCACTCGCGTCCTCCGGAACGGGTCGGGCTCACCGGCGAGCTTCCCAGCCCGGCCAACCCACCCGAAGGCTGCCGCTTCCGCCCGCGCTGTCCGCGGGCCGTACCGGAGAGCGCGACCGCGCGTCCCGCTCTCACCGAGGTGGCGCCCGGCCACACCGTGGCCGCCTGCCCCTGCTTCAACTGACTTCCACCGAGAGTGAGGTGGCCTTCGATGCCGCGGATGATCGCCAGGCGGGTGCTCTACGGTTTTCTCATCCTGAACGTCATGACGGTCGCCCTGTTCGTGCTGGTGCGCATGGTTCCGGGCGACCCGGTGCGCGCCCAACTCGCCGACGCCGCGGTCAGCGAGGAGCAGCTCGCCGAGCTGACCGCCGAACTCGGCCTGGACGCCCCGATCGCGGTACAGCTCGGCCGGTGGTACGCCGACGCCGCGCGCGGCGACCTCGGCGAGTCGTACGCCCTGGGCCGACCCGTCACCGAGGTCATCGCCGAGCGGCTGCCCGTGACCCTGGAACTCACCGTCATGGCCGTGCTCCTGGGAGTCGTTGTCGGGCTGGCCGCCGGGGCGGTCTCGGCCGCCCGTCGCGGCTCGTGGATCGACAACATCGTGCGGGTGGGCGCGGCCCTGGGGTTGTCGATGCCCAATTTCTGGATCGGCCTACTGCTGATCTCCTTCGTGTCGGTGGTGTTGGGATGGCTACCACCGCTGTCCTACCGAGGCCCCACCGAGGACCTCGGCACCAACCTGGCCCAACTGGTGCTGCCCGCGATCGCGCTGGCCGTGGGGCTGAGCGCGAGTATCGCCCGCATGTCCCGCTCGGCCATGCTGGACGTGCTCGGGTCCGACTTCGTGCGGACGTTGCGCGCGAAGGGCAGCTCCGAGTTCACCGTCTTCCGGCACGCGCTGCGCAACTCGCTCATCCCGGTGCTGACCCTGGTCGGGGTGCAGCTGGGCGCGCTGTTGGGTGGCACCGTCATCCTGGAGCAGATCTTCGCCCTGCCCGGGCTGGGGCGGACCGTGTTCGAGGCGGTGGGTAACCGCGACTACCCACTACTCCAGGTCAGCGTGCTGCTCTTCGGGTTCCTCTTCATCACCATCAACCTGCTGGTCGACATCAGCTACGGCGTGGTCAACCCACGTATGAGGGCGACGAGCCGATGAGCGCCCGCGCACACACGTCCGATCCGAGGTTAGGGAGGCGGCGATGACCGAGCGGTCCGCCACTGAGACCGACAGTGCCGCGCGGGCGGGGGGAGCCGTGACCGAGCCGCCCCCGTCGGGTGCCGGCGAGATTCCCGTCGAGACACGAGGCCAGGCCACGCTGCGGTTCGTCCGTACCCAGAAGCTCGGGACCGCCGCGGGTCTGTTCGTCGTGCTACTGATCCTGCTGGCGGCGTTCGCCGCGGTGGTGGCCCCGTTCGACCCGACCGAACAGAACCGGAACGCCCTCCTCGCCGCTCCCGGTGTCGGGCACTGGCTGGGAACCGACGACCTGGGCCGCGACCTGCTGAGCCGCATCATCCACGGGGCGCGGATATCGCTGTACGTGGGCACGGTGACGGTGGTGGTGTCGCTGTCCCTGGGGGTTCTCGTCGGCCTGGTCGCCGGCTACATCGGCGGCGCGGTCGACGGGGCGCTGCAGGCGCTGATCGACGCCATCCTGAGCATCCCGCCCATCGTGCTGGCACTGTTCGTGGCGTCGCTGCTGGGGCCGAGCATCTCCAACGTCATCGTCGCGCTGACCATCGTGACCGCGCCACGGTTCGCCCGCGTCGCGCGGGGCGAGATGCAGCGGGTGAAGAGCGAGGACTACATCGAGGCCGCGGTCGTTCTCGGCGCGAGCCGCGCGCGGGTGATGCTGCGCCACGGGTTGCCGAACATGGTCCCGGCGCTCACGGTCGTGGCGAGCCTGGGCTTCGGCAACGTCATCATCGCCGAGGCGGCGTTGAGCTTCCTCGGGATCGGCCCCCCGCCGCCGCAGCCGTCCTGGGGGCTGATGCTCAGCCAGGGGATGATGTACTTCGAGCTGGCCCCGTGGATCGTGATCTTTCCCGGTGTGGCGATCAGCCTGGCCGTCCTGTCGTTCAACCTCTTCGGTGACGCGCTCCGCGACTTTCTCGACCCCAAGTTGGTCCGCTAGTTCTCCAGGTGGGCGGCCGGTCGCCCGTTACTCCTCCCCGTGCCGCGACCACGCCCGGGATACCGGCCGCTCGCGTCCCTTCGCCCACGGCACCTCGCTCTCGGCGACACCCCGCGGTCCTCGACCGTTCCACGGGTGTCTCGTCCACACTCGCCATCCCAGGGCGCGAAACCGGGGGCGCCAACGCCAAGGATCCCCCGGGCAGGACCGGGTCACGGCCGCCCCTCGTTGGCGAGGTCCCCGTTTCCGTCCCGTCGCGGGGTGCTAGGGTCGCGGGCGTCCGACGAGTTCCACCGCGTTGGGGGCCGGTGGAACGCCGCGCGTCCCGGACCCAGGAAGTCCCGCGCTCCGTTGAGGTGGCGTTGTCGAGACGGCGAGTACGTTTCGACAGCGGGTCACTGGCGGTCTGAGGGCCGCACGAGCACTAGCGAAGGGGCAGGGTCACCGTGGAACTCATTCACTCCGGAAAGGTTCGCGACGTCTACAGCGACGGGGACGACCTGATCCTCGTCGCCTCCGACCGGGTCAGTGTCTATGACGTCGTACTGCCCACCCCCATCCCGGACAAGGGGAAGATCCTCACCCAGCTGTCGCTGTGGTGGTTCGAGAGGCTGGCCGACGTCGTTCCCAACCACGTCGTCTCCGCCACCGACGTGCCGCCCGAGTGGGTCGGGCGCGCGATTCGCTGCCGGCGGCTGGAGATGATCCCGGTGGAGTTCATCGCGCGCGGGTACCTGACCGGACTCGGGCTCAGGGAGTACGAGAAGCACGGCGCCATCTCGGGTGTCCCGTTGCCGTCGGGGCTCATGGAGGCGTCCCGGCTACCCGAGCCGATCCTCACACCGACCACCAAGGAGACCGAGGGCCACGACGAGTTCGTCACCTTCGACGACATCGCGGCGGAGATCGGGAGCGCGACCGCCGAACGGCTGCGGCGTGTCACGCTGGAGATCTACGAGCGCGGTGCCGCTCTCGCCGCGGAGCGCGGCATCATCATCGCCGACACCAAGCTGGAGTTCGGGCGCTCCCCCGAAGGAACCCTGGTCCTCGCCGACGAGGTGCTCACATCGGACTCCTCGCGGTTCTGGCTCGCCGACGAGTGGCGACCCGGCCGGCCGCAGCACGCGCTCGACAAGCAGTTCGTGCGGGACTGGTCGGCCACCGTGACCGACTGGGACCGCACGCCTCCCGGCCCGCCGATCCCGGACGACGTGGTCGAGGCGACCCGGCGGCGCTACATCGACGTCTACGAGCGCATTACCGGAAACACGTGGGAGTAGCGGCCCGCTCGGCGGCCGGACCCCCGCGCCCATCCATCCCGCACGCCATGGTTACGACCGGGGTGGGGCGGGGGCCGTGTCCCGAGAGCGGTCACTCCTCCCGGTGCGGGGTCCTGCCCGAAACGGCCTCGGCGACGAGCTGCTCCTCGGTGGCGCCCTCGCGCCAGTATCCGGTGAAGGACACGGCACCGCGGTCGTAGCCGCGCTCGTTGACGAGGTGCCGTCGTAGTGAACGTACGGTCGTGGCCTCGCCCGCGATCCAGGCGTAGGGGGTGCCGGAGGGCAGTTCGGCCGCGCGCACCGCGTCCAGCAGGCGGCCACCCTCGTGGTGCCCGGTGTCACCACGGAAGAGCCACGTCACCTCGGCGTCGGCCTCGGTGGCGATGTGCTGCTGGTCCTGAGGGTGCGGGACCTCGATCCAGACGCGGGCGCGCGTGGTGGCGGGCAACCACTCGAGGATGCCGGCGGCGGCCGGCAAGGCGGTCTCGTCGGCGACGATCAGCGCCCACTCGGTGCCGTTCGGGGGGCGGAAGTCAACGCCCCCATTGTCCTCGACCGCCGGGCCGAGGACGGTGACGCGGTCTCCGGGCCCAGCGTTGGCCGCCCAGTGGGAGGCCGGGCCGTTGTCGCCGTGCAGCACGAAGTCGACGTCCAGCTCGTCGGGGGCGCGGCGTTGCTCACGCACCGTGTAGGAGCGCATGATGCCACGAACCTCGGGATCCATGGCCCGCCACTGGGCGAACCACTCGTCCCCCGCGTCGGTGGGCACGATCGGGGCGTCCTGGTGCGGGTGTGGCAGGAACAGTTTCAGCCGCTGGTCACGTCCGCCGGATGCGAGCTCCACGAGCCCTTCTCCGCCGAAGGTGATGCGCAGCATCGTGGGACCGAGCCGTTCGGTGCGTACGACGCGCAGATCCGCGAAGCGGAACGGCGCGGTGGTGGGTGTTTCGGTGGCTGTGCTGGCCATATGCGTGGACTCCTGGTTTCGGGGGGTCGCTGGCGTGGGTCCATGGGTCCCGTGCGTGCCCGGCCCGCGGGTCACTGTGCGGGCGGCGGTCAGGTGAGCTTGCGCGCGTTGCGGATCGCCTCGGCGAGGTCCTCCAGGAGGGGGGCGCAGCCCGCGTAGGAGAAACGGGGCTCGCTGACCCAGGGCACGACCTGGTCGGCCTCGACAGCGGGCAGTTCGTTCCAGGTCGGCTTGGACTCGAGGTCCTCGGGCTGGAGCGCCGAGGAACGGTTGTCGAGGAACAGGATGTCGGCGTCGTACTTGTCGGCGTTCTCCCAGCTGAGGCTCTCGAAGAAGTCACCGTCGTCGAGATTGTCCGGCACCACGAAGTCGACCCCGAGTTCTTGGAAGTAGCGCAGATCAGCCGACATCTCGGGGTTGGAGGCGTAGAACAGGTCGGGGTCGCCAGAACACGCCAGGACCTTGATGTCGTTCTCCGCGACGGCCTCGCGGAGCACCTCCACGGCGTCGTCGAACCGGCTCTTGGCCTCGGTGGCCTTGTCGGAGTCGAGGTCGGCGCCCAGCGCTTCGGCGAGTTCGGCGTGGCGTTCCAGCGACTCGGGAAGTGAGGCGTTCACGACGTCCAACCCGATGCTCGGGGCGATCGCGAGGATCTCGTCCGCGCTCTCCTCGGGCACGTACCAGAGAGTGTCCTCCTCGTACATGCTGGAGATCAGCACGTCGGGTTCGAGGGCCGCGTAGTCCTCCACGCTGAACTCGCCCCACGCGTTGCCGAGGACCTCGACCGAGTCGACGTCGACCTCTCCGGCCTGGACGTCGGCCTCGCCGCCCTCGGTGGTGGTGGGGCCGAACACCCCCACGCACTCGATGCCGTAGTCCTTCAGGACCGCCGCCGTTCCGATGAACGCGACGATGTCGCTGGGCGTGCCCTCCGTCTCGACCGTCTCGCCGCGGTCGTCGGTGAACGTCCAGGATCCGGCGTTGGCGCCGCTCTCGGACGAGGATCCGCCGCACGCGGACACGAGCCCGGCGAGTCCGAGCGTGCCGCAGGCGGTGAACAGCCCGCGTCGGGAGAGAGCGTGGGAACGAGCGCGCGACATGGCATCGCGTCCTTTCGTATCGGGGGTCACAGCGGGGGGCACATCCACCGAAGGTCGACAGTAGCTTAGCCTAACCTGTGTTAGGTTAAACTAACCAAAATCATCTTGGGAACCTCCCAGCCGGAACCGGAGTCCCCCTTGACTGTGAGCGACCCGCCACGGAGTGGCGTAGCCGCGCCGGCAGCCCCGTCGTCCCCCCAATCCCGCCCATCACGCGGGCGGAACGCCACGCGCGCCGCCGGACTGTTGTGCGCGTTGCTGGTCCTGCTCATGGTGCTCGCCTGCAGCATCGCCATCGGTGCCAAGCAGCTACCGCTGACCGAGGTGTGGAGCGGACTCGTCGACAGCGGCTCCCCCGACTACCCGGTGGTGCACGAGATGCGGCTCCCCCGCACCCTGCTCGGGCTGGTGGGCGGCGCCGCGCTCGGGCTGGCCGGCGGCGTGATGCAGGCGTTGACCCGCAACCCGCTCGCCGACCCGGGTGTCCTGGGGATCAACGCCGGCGCGTCGGCGGCCGTGGTCTCGGCGATCTCGTTCCTCGGCGTCGCCACGTTCACGGGCTACGTGTGGTTCGCCTTCGCCGGCGCGGCCGTGGTCTCGGTGCTCGTCTACATGGTCGGTGGTGGGCGCGGCGCCACCCCCGCCCGGCTGGCGCTCGCGGGGACGGCGCTCGGCGCGGCCCTGCACTCGTACCTGAACGCGGTGCAGCTGCTCGACACCGCCTCGCTGGACCAGATGCGGTTCTGGACGGTTGGTTCCCTGGCCAGCGCCGAGATGACAACGGTGGCCCGGTTGGCGCCGTTCGTGGCCGTGGGGTTGCTGCTGGCGCTCGCGCTCGGCCGGCCGTTGAACGCGCTCGGGCTCGGGGATGACGCGGCGCGGGCGGTCGGGGTGGAGCCCACCGGCATCCGCGCCCTGGCGATGGCTGCGGTGACCCTGCTGTGCGGGGCCGCCACGGCGGCCTGCGGGCCGATCGTCTTCGTCGGGCTCGCGGTACCGCACATAGCGCGCGCCATCACCGGACCCGACCTGCGCTGGCTGCTGCCCTACTGCGCCACGTTGGCGCCGGTGCTGTTCCTCGGAGCCGACATCGTGGGTCGGATCCTGGCTCGGCCAGGGGAGATCCAGGTCGGGGTCATGACCGCGATCCTGGGCGGGCCGTTCTTTCTTTACCTGGTGCGGCGATGGAGGGTGGCGCGGGCGTGAGCCGTACGAACGTCAACGTGGTGCGTGTCGGCGCGTGGTCCGCGCGCCTGCGTCCTCGTGCGCTGACCGTCGTGGCGGTGTGCGCGCTGGTCGCCGTCGCTCTGGCGGTGCTCGCCATCGGAGCCGGCGGCTACCCCATGAGCCCGGCCGAGGTGGTGCGCGCTCTCGGCGGGTCCGGCTCGCAGTCCGACCTCGTCATCGTCCACGAGGTCCGGCTACCGAGGGCGGCCACGGCCCTGCTGGTGGGAAGCGCGTTGGCGCTGTCCGGGGCGGTGTTCCAGGCCCTGACGCACAATCCGCTGGGCAGCCCGGACGTGCTCGGCTTCAGCCAGGGCGCGACCACCGGGGCGATGACGGTGATCGTGGTCATCGGCGCCGGCAGCACCGCGCTGTCCGCCGGTGCGGTGCTCGGTGGCGTGCTCACGGGTGCGCTGATGTACGCGCTGCTGTGGCCCCGCGGGCTGCACGGCTACCGGCTCGTCCTGACGGGGATCGGTGTCGCGGCGATCCTCACCGGCGTCAACGGCTACCTGCTGACACGGGCCGAGATCGTGGACGCGGCGCGGGCCGTGCTGTGGCTGACCGGCAGCCTGGACGGTCGCGGCTGGGAGGACGCGCTGCCGCTGCTCCTGGCCATGGTGGTGCTGGTACCGGTGGTACTGGGCTACGGGCGCGCGCTGCGCATGATGGAGATGGGCGACGACACCGCGCTCGCGCTCGGTGTGCGGGCCGAGCGGGTGCGGCTGGCGCTGCTCGCCTCGGCGGTGCTGCTCGCCTCGTTCGCGGCGGCCGCGGCGGGGCCGGTGCTGTTCGTCGCGCTCACCGCTCCGCACCTGGCGCGCCGGCTGACCCGGGCGCCGGGGCCGAACCTGGTGGCGTCGATGTGCATGGGGGCCGCACTGCTGGTGACCGCCGACTGGGTCGCCCAGCGCGCTTTCCCCGGGCGCGAACTACCGGTCGGTGTGGTCACGGGCCTGCTGGGTGGGGGCTATCTGGTGTGGCTGCTGACCGCGGAGCGCCGGGCCGGGCGGATCTGAGCGAGTGCGGGCCGCCGGCCCCGAGTTGGGCACTGTCGGGCGGCCGCACGGCGGCACGATTCCTCCCACACCCCCCGGGGTAGCGGACCACGCGGAATCCGACTCCACGGAGGGCTGCTGATGGAGATGCGAGCCACGCTGGGGCTGGGACGCTGGTTCGGTATTCCGGTGGCCGCGAACATCGGAGTGCTGGTGATCATCCTGCTCATCGGTTCGGGGCTGGCGTTCGGGGTACTTCCGACCCAGTTCCCCGGATGGGCGACCCCCACCTACCTGCTGGTCGGCCTGGTCGCCGGCCTGCTGCTCGTGCTGTCGATCGTGGTGCACGAGCTGGCGCACGCCCTGGTCGCGCGGGCCAAGGGCGTACAGATCGACGGGATCACGCTCTGGCTGCTCGGTGGGGTGGCCCAGATGCGTAGCGAACCGACCTCACCCCGCGACGAACTGCAGATATCCGCCGTCGGCCCGCTGGCGAGCCTCACACTCGGCCTCGTGTTCGGGCTGCTCGCGGGCGCCATCGCGCTCGCCGGCCCGGCGGGCGCGCCGGTCCTCGCCACGTTCGGGTTCGTCGCGTGGGCCAACGTTCTGCTCGCCGTGTTCAACCTGCTGCCCGCCGCTCCGCTGGACGGCGGGCGGGTGCTGCGGGCGGCGCTGTGGTGGGGCACCGGCGACCGCGGCCGGGCGGCCACCATCGCCGCCCGGGCGGGGCGTGGCCTGGGGCTGGTGCTCATCGGGGTCGGGCTGGCCCAGGCGCTCTTCCTTCCCGGTATCGGTGGGCTCTGGCTGGCGCTCATCGGCCTGTTCATGGTGCACGCGGCCACCGCCGAGGGCAACCAGGCGCGGCTGACGACGCAACTACACGGGGTCCGGGTCCACCAGGTGATGTCCTCCACCCTGGTCACGGCGCCGCCGCGGGCGACGGTCGCCGAGTTCATCGACGAGGTCGCGCTGCACCGGCCCTTCTCGACCTACCCCCTGGTCGACGAGCACGGCCGGTTGACCGGGCTGGTGACGTTGAACCGGATCCGCGCCGTACCGGCCGACCAGCGCACGCGGACCCCGCTGGAGCAGGTCGCCTGTGCCCCGGAGGACGTGCCCACCACGCGGCCCCATGAGGAGGTCACCGAGCTGTTGCCGCGGCTGCACGGGTGCGGTGACGGCCGGGCGGTCGTACTCGACGAGGCCGGCCGGGTGGTCGCGGTGGTCTCGCCGGGGGACATCTCCCGGCTCGCCTCCGCCGCGGACCTGCGCTCCACCGATCCCTACCCCCCGCGGGGCGCGGACCTCAACCGGGGCCCCTGAGCCGGGTCTCGCGCGCGTTCAGGTGTCCTCGGGCGGGGGCGCGGTGCCCGGCGGGAATCCTCGCCACGCGTGCTCGCCGGGGTCGATGGGGTGGTGCGAGAGTCCGGTCACCACGCTCGTGACCGCCTGGGGGAAGTTGGCGGCGACCGCGTCACCGACGATGGCGTACTGGACGATGTAGCCCTGGACGGTGGCCATCAGCAGCTGCGCGGCCACCGACGGGTCGGCGTCGGGATGGACGTCCCCGGTGCGCTGGGCACGCCGGACGAGTTGGGTGAGCAGCCGGTGCACCTCACCCATGACGCCCATCCCCAGAGCGCGCACCTCCTCGTCGCGCGCCATCTCGGCCCACACCTGCAGCAGGATCGGGCGTAGCCGCTCCAGTTGCGAACTGTGCAGCCGCTCGTCGAACACCTCCGTCAGCACGTCGGCCAGCGGGCGGGACTGTTCCGCGTCGACCACCGCCTGGAACCGGGCGATCACCGGGTCGAGAACGCGCCAGACCATGGCCCGCACGATGTGCGTCTTGCCTGGGAAGTACCGGTAGACGGCGCCCGCGGACAGCTCCGCCTCGGCGAAGATGTCCTGCATCGAGGTGGCGTGGAAGCCGTTGCGCGCGAAACAGTGCTCCGCCGCGACGAGGATCTGCTCCCGCCGGTTGTCCATGTGCTCCTGGCTGACACGCGGCATGCGACCACTCTAACAAAACGAACGTTCGTCTTGACGTCATCGGAGACGCGCGACAGACTAAAACAAAACGAACGTTCTTTTTCAGGAGATTCCATGTCGACAACAGCGACACCGACGGAGCGCACCGCCGGGGCTCCGGACACGGGAGACGGCGGCGGCCGCCGGCTCCTCACCGGCGCGGCGCTCGCGCTCGGACTCCCGTTGCTCGTCGCGCTCCTCGTGTTCTGCCTTGCCTCCCCCGCGACGAACGCCACCCCCGAGGACCTGCCGGTCGGCGTCGTGGGGGCGACCGGTACCACCGAGGACGCGCTACGCGACGAGGGGTTCGAGCCCCACGCCTACGAGGACGCGGACCAGGCCCGCGAGGCCATCAGAGACCGGGAGGTCTACGGCGCCCTGGTGCTCACGCCACCCGAGTCCACGGTGCTCGTCGCCAGCGCGGCGAGCGCCAACGTGGCCGCCACGTTGCGCCAGCAGGGGACGGCCCTGGCCGCGCAGGGGCCTGCCACGGAAGGCGCCCCGGAGGGCCAGCGCGACGCCGGATCCACGCCTGACCAGGGATCACCCGACGCCAGCGCTCCTGCGCAGCCAGCGGTCGAGGACGTCGTCCCCAATCCGGATGGCGACCCCAACGGCGCCGCGCTCGCGTCGGGGCTGCTTCCCCTCATCGGGGTCGCGGCCGCCGCGGGCTCGGCCCTCTCGCGGGCGGACCCGCGCCGGCTCGCTCTCCTGGGCTGGACCACCCTGTTCGCGCTCGTGGGCGGGTTCGTCATCGCGCTGTTGCTGCGCGACGCGATGGACGTCCTGGGCGGGGGCCTCTGGAGTGATGCCGGCGTGCTCAGCCTCACGCTGTTCTCGGTCGCCTCGGTCAGCGCCAGCCTGAGCCGGGCGATCGGTGTCCCGGGCTTCGCGCTGGTCATTCTGACGCTGGTCACGGTGGGACTGCCCGCGTCGGGCACGCAGCTCGCCCCGGAGTCGCTCACCGAGCCGTGGCGCACCGCCGGGCCCTACCTGCAGCCAGCGGCCGGGCTGGACCTGTTGCGCGGCACGGCCTACTTCGACGGGGCGGCCACCGCCGGCCCCGCGGCGGTGCTCCTGTCGTGGTCGGCCCTGGGGCTTGTCCTCCTACTCCTCCCACGCCGAAACGGCTGACCGCGCGTACCGGACGCCGCTGTCACCCCTCGGATGACAGCGGCGTCGCGCGCTCAACGCAGCGCTGTACTCCCTCCCGTGTCGCGCCAAGGACCTCCGACACCTGCCAGGCCGCGCGTTTGACGTCGATGGACAGCGCCTCGACCCGGGAGCGCGGCATGCGCACCTCGGGCCCGCTGATGCTCAGGCATCCCAGAACGCGGGAATCGCCACCGAAGACCGGGGCGGCGACCGTGTGGATCCCCGGCGTTCGCTCACAGAACGACATCGCGAACCCGTCGACACGCGCCCGCGCCAACTCGGCACGTAGCTCCCGCGGCTCGGTGATCGTCGCGGGGGTCGCCCGCTCGATCGGTTCGGCCAGCACCTCGGCGCTCACCTCCCGCGGCACGAAGGCCAGGATCGCCTTTCCCGGTGCCCCGTGGGGAAGTGGAATCGCCACCCCCAGCTCGGTGTAGGTGCGGCGCAGCTCGTGGTGGCTCTCGGCCTGGTCGACGACGGCTCGCCGGTTCGTGGGAAGCAGTTCGTGCAGGCCCACGGTCTCGTCCGTGCGGTCGCGCAGCTCGCGCATTGGCTCCATCGCGGCATCGCGCAGCGAGGCGGGAAGCGCCCCACTCCCGGCCAGCTGCACGAGCAGCGGGCCCAGTGCGTAACGACGCTCGGAGGTCTGCCGTACCAGGCCATTGTGTTGCAGGGACGCCAGCAACCGGTGCGCGGTGCTGGTCGACAGGTTCGTTGCCCGCGCGATGTCGCTGATACCGAGCTCCGGCGCGCGCTGGCCGAAGCACCTCAGGATCATGACCGCACGGTCGATCGACTGCACTCCCGATCCGGGTTCGCGCCCGCCCGACGCCCCGTTCGGCTCCAACAATTGCTTCGACCCCTCGCTCAAACTCACTCCACCCATTGACGTAACCGCACGTTAATGCATATCTTCCTGCTATACAAGATACTATCCCATAATACGGGAAAGATCGGTGCTCATGAAACCACTCGAGGGATTCCGGGTCCTGGATCTGACGCGGTATCTTTCCGGCCCCTACTGCACGATGGTGCTCGCTGAGCTGGGGGCCGACGTCATCAAGGTCGAGCCACCCGAGTCGGGCGACGACTCGCGCCGGCTCGCTCCAAAGGTGAACGGCGAGAGCTACCCCTTCGGGATGCCGAACCGCAGCAAGCGCAGCGTTGCCCTGAACCTCAAGAGCGAGGAGGGCCTGCGCACCTTCCTACGCATGGCCGAACAGGCGGATCTGGTGATCGAGAACTTCCGGCCAGGCGTCGTGGACCGGCTCGGGATCTCCTACGACGACGTCCGTCGCGTCCGGCCCGACATCCTGTACTGCTCGATCAGCGGCTTCGGGCAGACCGGCCCGTACCGCGACCGCCCCGGCTTCGACATCATGGCTCAGGGCGCGGGCGGGTTCATGCGGATGACCGGACACCCCGGCGGCCGCCCGACGAAGGTCGGCATCGCTGTCAACGACATCGCCGCGGGGGCCACCGCGATCTACTCCATCCTGGCCGCCGAGCTCACCCGCCGGGTCAGCGGTGAGGGCGAGTACATCGACATCTCCCTGCTGGAGGCGGGCCTGGCCTGGACCGTGTGGGAGTCGGGCGCCTACTTCGGCAGCGGCGAGATCCCCGCCGCGACCGGAACCCGGCACCGCCGAAGCACCCCGTACCAGGCATACGCGACGGCGGACGGCTACGTCACCATCGGCGCGAACAACGACCGCCTGTGGTCCCGCCTGGTGCGCGACGTGCTGGGCCGGCCCGAGTGGCTGGAGGACGCGCGCTTCACCACCCTGCAGGACCGGATGGACCACATCGACGAGCTGCAGGAGGAGATCGAGGCCATCACCACGGCCAAGACGACCAACGAGTGGATCGCGCTACTGGACGAGGCGGGCGTTCCGGGCGGCCCCGTCCTGACCTACGACGAGACGCTCGCCGACCCCCACGTACAGGCGCGGGGGATGGTCGCCGAGGTCGACCATCCGGTCATCGGCCCCATGCAGACGATCGCGCCGCCCGCCAAGTTCCGCAACATGGACTTCGACGTCACCGCCCCCGCGCCGCTGCTGGGCCAGCACACACGCCCGGTACTCGCCGAGACCGGGCTCGACGAGGACGAGATCGACGCGCTGTACGCCTCCGGTGTCGCCTACGAGGAGCACCCCGACCTGGCCCAAGGGGGAGAGTAATGTCTGAGGACCTGCGAATCGACCGCGAGGGCGCGGTCGCGACCCTGACCATCAACCGTCCGGACAGCCGCAACGCCATCAGCCTGGGGATGTACCAGGAGCTACCCACGCTGGTGAAGTCGGTCGACGAGGACCCCAACGTCAAGGTGCTCGTCGTGCGCGGGGCCGGCACCAAGGCGTTCGCCGCCGGCGCCGACATCGGCGAGTTCGCGGAGGTGCGCGGCGACGCGGAGAGCGCACGAAGCTACAACGAGCACGTCGCCGCGGCCGAGCACGCGCTGGAGGGCATGACCAAACCCAGCATCGCGATGGTGCACGGCTTCTGCATCGGCGGCGGTTGCGGGCTCGCGCTCGCGTGCGACCTGCGGCTCTCCGACCACAAGGGGCGGTTCGGGATCACCCCCGCCAAGCTCGGTCTGGTCTACAGCCTGGAGTCCACCAAGCGTCTGGTGGACCTGGTGGGCCCCGCCCAGGCGAAGTGGATCCTGTTCTCCGGGATGCACGTCGACGCCGAACGGGCGTTGCGCATCGGTCTGGTCGACAGCCTGCACGACCCCGACGAGCTGGAGTCGGCCACCATCGAGTTCGCCCACACCATCGCCTCGCGGGCGCAGTACAGCGTCCGGGCGACCAAGGAGATCGTCCGGCGAATCAGCGCGGGCCAGACCGAGGACGACGAGGCCACCACCGACCTGCGCAACTCGTCGTTCGACACCGAGGACTACGCCGAGGGCGTGCGCGCCTTCCTGGAGAAGCGGTCCCCCAATTTCGCCTGACCCATCGGAGGTGGCGCCCGTGGACCGGGCAGCTCTACGTGATCATGTCGACCAGGCCGCGCGGACCGCGCGCCCCGAGTTCGGCTCCTTCTTCCTGGCGAAGCTACTCGACCTGACAATCTCCTACGACGACCACCAGCAGAGCTGCACCGTGCGACTTCCGCACGCGCCCATGCTGCTCAACCCGCAGGGATCGGTCCACGGGGGCATCCTCACCACGGTGCTGGACATCTCCATGGGCCACCTCTGTAATCGATTTCTTTCGACCGCTGTCACTCTTGACATGAACACGAGGTTCTTCCGACCGGTCACGAGTGACAGCCACAGCGAAGCGCGGGTCCTGAAACCCGGACGAACGATCGTCCACCTGGAGTCGCGTCTCTACGACGCCGAAGGGCGTCTCGCCGCCCACGCCACGGGCACGTGGCACCGCCTCAGCACCAGCCACCAGCAGAGCCCCGAGGTTCCACACGTTTCCGGCACGAACCGGGAGTGAGGAGAAGGAAAGTGCGAAAGATCTCTGTTTCCGCCGTACTCACGACAGCCACGATGGTCATCGCCACCAGCGCCTGCGGCGCCGGCACGGAGACCCAGGAGGACGCCGAGGACTACCCCAGCCAGGAGCTGGACTGGACCGTCGCCTTCGGCCCCGGTGGGGGCAACGACATCATGTCCCGCACCATGGTGGAGATCCTGGAGAACGAGGAACTCTATCCCGAGGAGATCGCGGTCGAGAACCGCGAGGGCGGCAGTGGCTCGACCGGGTGGGGGCACGTGCTCAGCCAGGCCGGTGATCCCTACACCATCTCCACCACCTCGGGCTCGTTCCTCACCACCCCGTTGGAGGCCGACACCGGCTGGACCTACGAGGACTTCACCGGCGTGGGACTGTTCGCCACGGACGACACGCTGTTCGTCACCCCCTCCGACAGCGGTATCGAGAGCTGGGACGACTGGCTCGAGTTCGCCGACGAGGAAGGCACCGTCACCGTCGGCGGGATCGGCACCGTCAACGTCGACTTCATCATCCAGGCGGAGCTCGCCGAACAGGCCGGGTACGAGATCGACTACGTGCCCTTCGACGAGGAGGGCGAGATGCAGACGGCCCTGCTCTCCGGAACCCTGGACGGCATGGTCTCCAACCCCGGCTCCATCCTCGGCCAGGTCGAGGCCGAGGAGGTCACGCCGCTCCTCTTCACCGGCGACGAGCCGCTGGAGGCGCTTCCCGAGGTCCCGACTCCCAGCGAGTACGACTACGGGGAGATGGCCTCGATGCCCCGCGGCCTCATCCTGCCCCCGGACACTCCCGAGTACGCCCGCGAGTGGTGGATCGAGACCATGAAGCAGGTCGTCGAGACCGACGCCTGGCAGCAGTACCTCGACGAGAACTACCTCGCCGAGGACGTGCGTTGGGGCGAGGACTTCGAGGACTACCTGGATGAGAACGCCACCGCTCTCGAGGAGACCCTCCAGGAGCACGGAGCCATCTGATGAGCCAGACGCATTCGACGACTCCCGCCACCGAGCAGGTCGCCGACGCGCAATCTCGGATTCCCGAACCCACCGCCTCCTCGGAGGAACTCCCGAAACGGCGGAATCTCGGAGCGGTCGCCTTCTACGCCGCGGTCGCGATCATCATGGGAATCTACACGGTCCTGGCGTTCGACATGGAATGGACCACCCACGGAGGAGACCGAATGGGCCCGGGCTTCTTTCCGCGGGTCATCGGGACGTGCGCCGTCGTGCTGTCGCTGACCGGACTGGTGATGAGCCTCCGGTCGGCGGCGGCCGCCACCCCGCCGACGGAGGGCACCCAGTCCTCGGGGAAACACCCGTTCCTGCTCATCGCGATCGGGTTGGGGCTGGTGGGTTTCGTCACCGTCTTCATCCCCGTCGGCGCCCCCGTGACCGCGGCGGTGTTCCTCCTGGTGATGTACTTCCTCATCCAGCGGAGGTGGATCGCGCGCCGGGCCGTCCTCAGCGTGGCGTTTCCCGTGCTCCTCTATGTTCTTTTCGAGCTGTGGTTGGAAGCCGGGCTTCCGGCCGGAATAACGGATTTCCTGTGACCGGGACCACCATCTTCGAATCCTCGATCACCAGCGCCCTCGGAGTCCATTATGGACCTCTTTAGCAATCTGTTGCACGGCATAGCCGGTGTGCTTTCACCCACAACCGTTCTCCTGCTGCTCGTCGGTGTGCTCTCCGGAATGGTCGTGGGTGTCATCCCCGGTCTGGGCCCGTCGGCCGGGCTCGCCATCCTGTTGCCGCTCACGTTCGGCCTGGAGCCGGTGCAGGCCATCGTGATGCTCGCCGCGGTGTACTACGGGGCGTTCTACGGAAGCACCATCTCCTCGGTCCTCATCAACGCCCCGGGAGACGCCGCGAGCGTGCCGACGGCACTCGAGGGCTATCCCATGGCGCGCAGAGGCCGGGCCGCCCCGGCGCTGGTCCTGGGCGCGCTCGCGTCGTTCGTCGCGGGCACCGTGGCGGCCGTGCTGCTGACCGTCGCCGCCCCCGCAGCGGCCTCGGTCACGTCGAGTTTCGGACCACCGGAGCTGTTCCTGCTCATCGTGCTCGGCCTGCTCACGATGATCATGTTCGTGGGCAAGAACTGGGTGCGCGGGCTGCTCTCGGTCATGCTCGGTTTCGCGATCGGCACGGTGGGAGTCGAGCTCGGCGGGTCGCAGCGCTACACCTTCGGCTCCACCGAACTGATCAACGGCATCCCGTTCATCCCCGTGGCCATCGGCCTGTTCGGGCTGGGCGAGATCCTGTGGACGCTGTACAACGGCGCGCACCGGCAGGAGCGCGCCCCGGTCGACGTCCGCGCGAAGTCGGCATTCTGGCCCAACCGGTCGGAGTGGCGGGAGGGCGGTGGCGCCATCGCCCGTGGCGCCCCCCTCGGGTTCGGGATGGGCATCATCCCTGGAGCCGGTGCCACCGTCTCCTCCCTGATGGCCTACAGCATGGAGAAGGGCATCTCGCGCAAGCCGGAGCGGTTCGGCAACACCGGCGCGCCGGCCGGTCTCGCCGGCCCCGAGGCCGCGAACAACGCGGCCGCCACCGGCGCCATGGTTCCGCTGCTCACACTGGGTATCCCGGGTTCGGCGTCGACAGCGGTGCTGCTGGGTGGGTTCCTCATGTGGGAGCTGAAACCCGGGCCGTTGCTGATGGAGCAGAACCCGGAGTTCGCGTGGGGCCTCATCGGCAGCATGTACCTCGGCAACGTGGTGTTGCTGCTGGTGAACATATTCTGCATCCCCGTGTTCGCCTCGGTGACGCGGATCTCGCTGCCCACGCTCGCCCCGCTGATCATGGTGCTCTGCGCGTTCGGGGCGTTCACGGTGAACGGAAGCATCATCGAGGTGGGCATCATGTTCGGGTGCGCGTTCCTCGGCTTCTTCATGCGGCTCTACGGGCTCTCCCCCGCCACCCTGGTCATCGCGCTGGTTCTGGGGCCCATGGCCGAGGACAACCTGCGCCGGTCGTTGATCGCCTCCGACGGGAGCTTCGGCATATTCGTCTCCCGTGAGCCGTCGGTGGTGCTGCTGTGCGTGGCCGCGGCACTGCTGGTGCTGCCGCTGGTGGCGGCACCGGTCAAGCGGGCGGTGGGACGCCGGTTCGCCAACCGGAGGGCCAACGACTCCGAGAACGCGCGATCCGCCGACACCCCGGAGGTGGAACACTCCTAGCGAACCCGTCTCGCCCAGACGCGGCACCGGGCGGTGGTCGGCCGGCGGGGCCTCGGCCGACCACCGCGTACCGAGGGGGCCGTGATCATCACCGGCACCGGCGGGGATCATGGGTACCCGCGGACATCATTGGAGAGGAAGAACGTGATTCGATGAGCGAACCCACAGCTCCCCTACCCCACGGACTCTGGGGAGTTCTCGCCACACCGTTCGACGGTGGCGGCGCCGACGTCGACACCGACGCGCTGCGCGCGCAGGTGCGGCTCTACCTCGATCTGGGCGCCACCGGTCTGGTCGCGCTCGGCGTGTTCGGTGAGGGGGCCGCGCTCGACAGCGCGGAGCAGCGCCGTGTTGTTCGGACCGTGCGCGCCGAGGCCGGCGACACCCCGCTGGTCGTGGGGCTCTCGGCCCTGACGACGGCGCCGGCGGTGGAGCAGGCGCGCACGATCCTGGCCGAGGGGGTGTCGCCGGCCGCGTTCATGGTGCAGGCCAACTCCGGCGATCCGGGCACACTGCGGCGCCACTTCGACGCGGTCCACGAGGCGGCGCGGACCCCGATCGTGGTCCAGGACTACCCGGTGGCCTCGGGAGTCCGTATCACGCCGGAGGCACTGCTGGCCGCCCTTCGGGAGATGCCCTACGTTTCCGCGGTCAAGTCGGAGGCCCCGCCCACGGCGGCGGTGATCGCCCAGCTCACCGCCCAGACCTCGGTGTCCGTCTTCGGTGGGCTCGGCGGCGTCGGCCTGCTCGACGAGCTCGCCGCCGGGGCCGCGGGCGTCATGACGGGCTTCTCACACCCCGAAGGGCTGCGCGAGACCCTGGACGCCTGGTACTCCGCCGGTGGCGACGCCGCGCGCGAGGTCTTTCGGCGGTGGCTGCCACTGGTGAACTTCGAGGCCCAGCCGGGGATCGGGTTGGCCATCCGCAAGGAGGTGTTGCACCGGCGCGGGCTACTGCGAGACCCCGCGGTGCGCGCTCCCAGCCCGCCGATGCCCACCGCCCTGCGTCCACTGTTGACCGGCCACATGAACGCCCTCGCCCTCCAGTAGGGCAGCCAAGACGACCAAGGAGACCCATGGACACCGGTCTGAAGGGGAAGACCGCTCTCATCCCCGGCTCCACCTCGGGTATCGGGCTCGCGATCGCGCGGGCGCTGGACGCCGAGGGCGCCAACGTCGTGATCAGCGGCCGGCGCGGCGACCGCGCCCGCTCCGAGGCCGCGTCGCTGAGCTCGGCGGTGGGCGTCGAGATCGACCTGGCCGAGGCCGGCGCGGCCGACCGGCTCGTCGAGCGCGCCACCGCCGAGTTCGGTGACATCGACATCCTGGTCCTGAACAGTGGGGGCCCTCCCCCTGGTAACGCGACCGAGTTCGACGACGAGAAGCTCCGCGCGGCCCTGGAGCAGCTCCTCCTCCAGCAACGGCGCATGGTGGAGCTGGTTCTGCCGCGGATGCGGGAGAACGGCTGGGGGCGCGTCGTCGGTGTGGGCTCCAGTGGCGTGCAGCAGCCCATCCCCGGACTCGCCCTGTCCAACATCGCCCGCGCCGGTGTGGCGGCCTACCTGAAGTCGCTGACCAGCGTGGTCGCAGCCGACGGTGTCACCGTGAACATGGTGCTTCCCGGGCGCATCGACACCGAACGCGTGGCCTCTCTCGACAGTGCGGCGGCGCAGCGGCAGGGTATCGAGCCCGCTGAGGCTCGGGCCCGTTCGGAGGCCGGCATCCCGGCCGGACGCTACGGCCGGCCCGAGGAGTTCGCCGCGGTGGTGACCTTCCTCTGCGGCAACGGCGCCGCCTACGTCAACGGCGAACAGATCCGCTGTGATGGCGGGCTCGTCGGCTCGTACTGACCAGCCCCGCCACACGCCCCACCACACCAAGGAGAGCAATGCGTCTCGCGACCGTCCGTGCCGACGACGGCACCGAGATCCCGGTGGCCGTCACCGCGGACCACGGGACCGTCCCCGTGTCCGACCTGCTCGACGACCCGCCGACCAACACCATGGAGCTGCTGGAACCAGCCACGTGGCAGCTCCTGGAGCAGCGCCTGGGACGCCGCTCCGGTTCCGGCGGAGCCCGCGAGGACGGCGCCGAGTTCACCGCCCCCTACCGGCACCCGCGCAAGGTGTGGGGGATCGGGCTGAACTACGTCGACCACGCCTCGGACCTCTCGGAGATCGTCCCGGAGGAGCCCGCGTCGTTCATGAAGGGCGACCACACCATCATCGGCCCGGGGGATCCGATCCCGCTGCCGCCGCAGAGCGATCGGGTGACCGCCGAGGCCGAACTCGGGCTGGTCATCGGCTCCTACTGCCGTAACGTCGGTGAGGACGCGGCGCTGGACCACGTCGCCGGTCTCACCCCCGTACTGGACCAGACGGCCGAGGACATCCTGGCGCGCAACCCACGCTTCCTCACCCGGTCGAAGAACTTCCCGGGGTTCCTCTCGTTCGGGCCGCACATCGTGCCGGTCTCTCAGGTGGCCGGGGCTGACGGGCGGCTCGGCGATGTCGAGGTCGCCACGGTCATCGACGGCCAGGTGCAACGTTCCAACACGGTCGCGCGCATGCGCTACAGCCCCGAGTTCCTCGTCAGTTTCCACAGTAGGGTCATGCCGCTCTACCCGGGAGACATCATCCTGACGGGGACCCCGGGCGCCGTTCCGCTGCGCGCCGGGATGCTGGCCGAGTGCCGGATCAGCGGCCTGCCGACCCTGCGCAACCCGGTCGTGAACAGCGCGTGAACGAATCTGGCACACGAAGGAGGGCGGCGTTGAGCGCCACACTGACCGGCATCACCGTTATCGACCTCAGCCGGGCCCTGGCGGGTCCGCACGCCGCGATGATGCTGGCCGACCAGGGAGCCCGGGTCATCAAGGTGGAGACGCCGGGAACCGGGGACGACTCCCGTTCTTGGGGACCACCGTTCGTCACCCCCGAGGGCGGCGGGGAACCCGAGTCCACTTACTTCCAGTCGTGCAACCGGGGCAAGGAGTCGATCACGCTCGACCTCAAGTCCGACTCCGGGCGCGACACCCTGGCGTCGCTGATCGAACGGGCCGACGTCCTGGTGGAGAACTTCCGGGCCGGCGTGTTGGACCGGCTGGGTTTCGACACCGACCGCATGTTCGCGCTCAACCCGGGGCTCGTGGTGCTGTCGATCACCGGGTTCGGGCACGACGGCCCCGAGGGCGGTCGGGCCGGCTACGACCAGATCGCCCAGGGGGAGGCGGGCCTGATGTCGCTCACGGGCCCAAGCCCGGACGACCCGCAGCGGGTGGGTGTGCCCATCGGCGATCTCCTCGCGGGGATATATGGCGCGTTCGGGGTGGCCGGCGCGCTTCGGGAGCGCGAGCGGACCGGGCGGGGGCAGGTGGTGCGCACCTCGCTGCTGGCCAGCATCGTCGGGGCGCACGCGTTCCAGGGCACGGCCTACACCGTTGCCGGGGAGGTCGGGCGGGCCCGCGGTAACCACCATCCGGCCATCGCGCCCTATGGGTTGTTCCGGTGCGCCGACGGCGCGGTGCAGATCGCCGTGGGCAGCCAGGCGCAGTGGCGCGCGTTGTGCGGGATCACCGGTCGCGATCCTGACGAGCCCGGACTGGCGACCAACAGCGAACGGGTCGCCAACCGGGAGCGGACCATCGAGTCCCTCGAATCGGCCTTCGCCGCGTGGAACCGCGAGGACCTGTTGCGCGAGCTCGCCACGGCCGGGATTCCCGCGGGGCGGGTGCGCGGCATCGATGAGGTCTACGAGTGGTCGCAGACCCACTCACAGGGGCTGCTCGTCGATGTCGAGCACCCGACCCTGGGAACGACCTCACTTCCTGGGCCACCGCTGCGGTTCTTCGCACCCGACGGTAGCGAGACCACGCACCGCGAGTTCACCGCTCCCCCACTGTTGGACGAGAACGGGCCCGAGATCCGGAAGTGGTTGGCCGGGGAGGACACCGCACCCGGAGAGTAGCCCGGCGGCCGGCCCGGTCGCGGCCATCGCGGGAACCGATCCCACGACTCGGCGCGAGTCCCCGGTTTCCGCGATGGTGGCGCGCAACGCGCGACCCGACGCCCACCGCGCCGATGCCCGTCACCGTTCGATCCTAGGGCGAACTCGGTAGTGGACCCGCTGTGGAGCGGTGTCCGCAGCTTCTCAATATACCCCTAAGGGGTATATATTGAGGGAGTGAGTCGCTAGGAGGACGAACGATGGATCGGCACACCAACACCCACGACCACACGGGGTCGGCGAGCGAGGCGCCCGACTCGGCTCGGACCCGACCTCCCGCCCACGGTGGCGATCACCAGCTCGGGCACTCCGGGCACGGTGAACACTCCGGGCACGGTGAGCACTCCGGGCACGGTGAGCACTCCGGGCACGACCCGGCGATGTTCCGCGACCGGTTCTGGGTGTCGCTGGTGCTCGCGGTACCGGTCGTGGTCACCAGCCCCATGATCATGGAGTGGTTCGGCTACACACTGCGCTTCCCCGGAATCACGTGGATCGCCCCGGTACTCGGCACCGTCGTCGTCCTCTACGGAGGCTGGCCGTTCCTGGCCGGCGCGGTCACCGAGGCGCGTACCCGCCAGCCCGGAATGATGCTGCTGATCGGCATGGCGATCAGCGTGGCCTTCGTGGCGAGCATGACCGCCAGCCTGGGCCTGTTCGCCGTCGAGGTGTGGTGGGAGCTGTCACTGTTGACGGTGGTCATGCTCCTCGGCCACTGGATGGAGATGCGGGCCATCGGTCAGGCGCAGGGGGCGCTGCAGGCGCTCAGCGAGCTGCTGCCCGACGAGGCCGAACGCCTCACCCCCGAAGGTGACACCGAGCGGGTCACCGCCGGCGAGCTGCGGGTCGGAGACACCGTCCTCGTGCGCCCCGGCGGCCGGGTACCCGCCGACGGGACGATCGTGCACGGCGGCGCGGACGTTGACGAGTCGATGATCACCGGTGAGGCCACCCCGGTGGCCCGTGGGGAGGGCGACCGGGTCATCGCGGCCAGCGTCGCCACCGACAATCCCGTTCGAGTGCGTGTCGAGGCCATCGGCGAGGACACCGCCCTGGCCGGGATCCAACGGCTGGTGGCCCAAGCCCAGGAGTCCCGGTCACGCTCCCAGGTGCTCGCCGACCGGGCCGCGGCGCTGCTGTTCTACATCGCCGTGGCCGCCGCCGCCCTCACCGTGGCCGCGTGGGCGCTGCTCGGCCAACCCGCCGCCGCGTTGACCCGCGCGGTCACCGTCCTGATCATCGCCTGCCCACACGCGCTGGGCCTGGCGATCCCGCTGGTGACCTCGATATCGACCGCGAAGTCGGCGCGCAACGGCATCCTGGTCAAGGACCGGTTGTCGCTGGAGCGAACCCGCCTGGTCGACACCGTGCTGTTCGACAAGACGGGGACGCTGACGAAGGGCGAGCACGCCGTCACCGGTGTCGCCGCCACCGACGGCGACAACGACGCGCTGCTGGCACTGGCCGCCGCCGTCGAGTCCGAGAGCGAGCACCCGCTCGCCCGCGCCATCGTCACCGCGGCCCGCGCGCGCGGCGGCGAGCCCCCCACGGCCAGCGACCACCGCTCGATGACCGGACGCGGGGTTCGGGCGCGTGTCGGTGACGCCACGGTCTCCGTCGGAGGCCCCGCGCTGCTCCAGGAGCGCGACCTGGGGGCGCCGGACTCGCTCACCGACCGGCTGGAACAGTGGCACCAGCGTGGTGCCGCCGTGCTCTACGTCCTGCGGGACGACGTGATCGTGGGTGCGTTGGCGCTGGAGGACCAGGTGCGCGAGGAGTCCCGCGAGGCCGTCGAGGCGCTCCACCGCATGGGCGTCACGGTCGCGATGGTCACCGGCGACGCCCGGCAGGTCGCCGACGCGGTCGCCACGGAGCTGGGCATCGACGAGGTGTTCGCCGAGGTGCTGCCCGAGGACAAGGACACCGTGCTCGCCGACCTGCAGGCACGCGGACACACGGCGGCGATGGTCGGCGACGGTGTCAATGACGCCCCCGCTCTCGCCCGGGCCGACGTCGGTATCGCGATCGGCGCGGGCACCGACGTCGCGATCGAGTCCGCCGGGATCGTCCTCGCCACGGACGACCCGCGGGCGGTGGTCGCCGTCATGCGGCTGTCGGCGGCGAGCTACCGCAAGATGACGCAGAACCTGTGGTGGGCCGCCGGCTACAACCTGGCCGCGATCCCACTCGCCGCGGGGGTTCTGGCCTGGGCCGGGTTCGTGCTTCCCATGGCCGTTGGCGCGGTACTGATGAGCCTGTCCACGGTCATCGTCGCCGTCAACGCCCAGTTCCTACGCCGGATCGACCTACGTCCCCAGGCCGCGCGGGACACGTGAGACACCCGCCGTCTCCGGACGGCGGTCGCGGCGCGGGACTCTCCCGATCGGTCCGGGCCGGGTCGTCCCGTGGGTGGCTGGCCCGCCCGGTCTCCGGTCGGGCGAGCCGGCACCGGCGACGCCGACCCCCGCGGCCAGGCGCGAGGCGCTTCGACGCGCGAGCAGCCCCCTCTATCACGAGCGCGAAACGAGGATGTCGATTCCAGGCAACGATCCCAGTACTCGGTCATATGACGACTAATTCATCATCGCTGGTGAGTGCGAAACCCCCTGGTTAATGTCATGATGTTCGGCACCCAGCACCCCTGTGAGGCGATGTAGGCCACTACGTCCCCGAGCACCGCGGTCGCTCCCCCGCATTGTTCGGCTTCGACGAAGGAGACCGGTCTTGGAGTACTCGGCCTGGCCAGAGCAGCGAACGGGCCCCGGGGCGGAGCAGGGTGGCTACGGTGCCGCGTCCGGCTACGGCGCGGCTGGCCCACCACCGCGGAGGCAGTCGTTCTGGAGGCGCCTGTTCCGCGGTCGCCGGCCAGCCGAGCAGCAATGGCCCGCCACCGGCGGACCCGCGCAGTGGCCCACCGGCGCCCCCCACCCGCCGCCACACCCCGGTCCCTCCCCGAGCTACGGCGACGGACAGGCCCACTCGCACCACGGTTACCCGCAGCATCCCGGATACGCCACCACACCCCCGTATCCTCCCCCGGCGCGGCCCACCCCGGCGGCGGCCCCCGCGTCCGCGGCACCGGCCGCGAACGAGAGCCACCCGCCACTCCCGGGGTCCCCGACACCCGAGCCGGCGGATGCCCCGTCTCCCACCGCGGCGTCGTCGCCACACATGCGCACGGCGCACAAGGACCTGCTTCCCAAGGCGCTGGCCAACCTGGCGATGCGGGACCTGACCCTGGTGGAGTCCCTGCTGCTGCTCATCCAGCGGTTGGAGGAGCACGAGGACAACGCCGACGTCCTGGAGGTCCTCTACCAGGTCGACCACCTCGGCACCCGGATGCGCCGCAACTGCGAGAACCTGCTGGTCATGGCGGGAGAGCCGATCGACTCCGCGCACCAGGGCGCGGTACCACTGCACGACGTGACCCGGGCAGCGATATCGGAGATCGACCAGTACACCCGGGTCCGCATCCAGGAGTTGCCGCAGCTCCACATCCGAGACACCGTCGCCGACGACCTCAGCCACCTGCTGGCCGAGCTGATGGAGAACTCCCTCGCGAACTCCTCGGACGACTCCGACGTGCTCGTGCGCGCCCACTACCGCGACGACGGCGGGCTCATCATGGAGATCGCGGACGACGGGATCGGGATACCGTCGGACAAGCTCGCCCGGATCAACTCCGAGCTGCGCGAGCCACCCGTGCTCACCGACGAGTCACTGCGGCACATGGGGCTCTTCGTCGTCGGCCTGCTCGCGCACCGCCACGGCATCGGGGTACAGCTCCAGACCAGGCCCTTCAGCGGGACGTCCGGCTACGTCCTCGTCCCGGCCGAGGTCGTCCAGGTGAGCCAGACCTCCAGCAAAGAGGGCGGGAGCGGTCCGCGGGCGCCGGAGCCCAACGAGCGCCCCGGCGCCGCGGCACCGCCGGCGAGCGGTGCCAGCACCCACGCGGCCGAACAGACGGCGGCCCCCACCGAGGCCGACGGGGTGCTCTCCGAACTCCCCAAACGAGAACCGGGACGCGGCACCCCCGGACTACGGGTCGTCGACGGCGCCGCCCAGTCACGCCCGGCCCAGGACCGCAGGGCACCGGCGGACGAACCGAACACCCCGGAGGAGCCCAACGAGCTGCCGGAACTGCCACGCCGCCAACCCGCCTCGGACGATGGCCCGGCGGCCGGCGCGCTGCCCCGAAGAGTGCCGCCCGAGACCGCGGCCACAGACGAGGCCGACGGCGAGACCGACGAGTTCGTCACCGTCCGGGGGCGCCCTCCCGGGAGCACCGCCACCTCCCCGCGCTCCGGGGGCGACGCCCTGAGCCATGCCGAGCGTGTCCGCGCCGAGTTCGACGGTTACGTCAGCGGCCGGCGGGCCTACGAGGAGAACCCTGAACCGGCCGCCCACGGCACCGCGGAGGACGGTGACGACGACGGTGCCGGGCCTCGCAACGAGGCCGGTGGCGAGGCCCCGGACACGGCCGGGGGGCATTCGGGAGTCCCGGGAAAGGCGGACCAGCCATGAGCGCCGACTCCTCCTCCGTGCAGCAGTTCACCTGGCTGGTGGACAAGTTCGTCCGCGACGTACCCGGGGTGCGCCACGCGCTGGTCGTCTCCAGCGACGGACTACGGCTCGCGGCGTCCGAGGGGCTCGGGTTCGACCTGGCCGAGAAGCTCGCCGCGGTGGCCAGCGGCGTGTTCAGCCTCGCCCAGGAGGCGGCCCGGATCTTCGACCAGGGAGAGTGCGAACGCACCGTGATCCGGATGGAGCAGGGGCGGCTGTTCATCGTCGCGCTGAGCGACGGGAGCTGCTTCACCGTGCTCGCCAATGACCAGAGCGACATGAAGGTGATCTCCTACCAGATGGCGATGCTGGTCGACAAGGCGGCGCACGTCCTCACCCCGCACCTGCGGTCGCAACTCCGGGAAGCGACCGTCGAATGAGCGCGGCCGGTACGACAGCCAGCCGCGGGCGGGGCGAACGAGCGGAACCGTGCCGCATCCCGGAGCGCGCACCAGAGCCGGGAACCGGCGCCAGGCACTGACGAGGAGAGACGATCGAATTGAATGGCACGCCCGGCAGGAGCAACCGGGTTCGCTCGTTCAGCCTCACCGGCGGGCGAACCAGGGCGCCGTCCCCACTGTTGCTCGAAACGCTGGTCTCCGCGATCAGTATGAACGCCACTGGTTTCGCGGAGCTCACCCCCGAGCAGCGCGAGATCTACCTCGCGTGCCGGGAACCCACGTCCGTGACCGAGATCGCGACGAGACTCTCGATGCCCATCGGCGTCGCCCGGATCCTGATCAGTGACCTCTCTGATCACGACCGGGTCGCGATCCACCCGACGGTCCGGCGTGACCAGCCCTCGAACCGCCATCTCCTGGAGAGGATCCTCCATGGGCTCGAGTCCATCGCTCAGTGAGTTCTCGCGGTCGCCGGCTCAGGCGACCTCCGCGAAGATCGTGATCGCGGGCGGGTTCGGGGCCGGAAAGACCACGATGGTCGGGGCGGTCTCGGAGATCCCGCCGGTGAACACCGAAGCGATCATGACGCAGGCGAGCGTCGCGCACGACGACCTGAGCGCGACCCCCGACAAGACCTCGACCACGGTCGCGATGGATTTCGGCCGCCTCAGCATCGACGAGGACCTACGGCTGTACCTCTTCGGCACACCGGGCCAGTCGCGGTTCTGGTTCATGTGGGAGGACCTGCTGCGTGGGGCCATCGGCGCGGTCGTCCTCGCCGACACCCGGCGGCTCGAGGACTCGTTCCATGTCATCGACTACTTCGAGAAGCACGCGGACATGCCGTTCATGGTGGTGCTCAACCGGTTCGACGGGGTGGCGATGCACCCCGTCGAGAGTGTGCGCGACGCCATGGCACTCGGCCACGAGGTGCCGATCGTCCCCTGCGATGTGCGCGACAGGGCCGAAACCGCCGGGGTGCTGGCCCGGTTGGTCCGCTACTCCCTGACCTACGAGAGCGCGCCGGCGCTGACTCCCTGAGACCGTCACGACGGGCCGCGACGGCGGTGATCCGGCTCACGACGACCGGGACGGGAGCCCGCTCAGGCGCGGCCCCCACAACACCGGCGGACCCGACGGCCACCACATGGAGGTACGAGATCATCTGATGCGCAAGATCCTGATCGTCGGGGGAGGGCAGGCCGGGCTACAGCTCGGGCTCACCCTGCTGCGGCACACGTACGACGTGACCCTCATGACGGCCCGCACCGCGGATGAGGTCCGCAACGGGCGCGCCACGTCGAACCAGATCCAGTTCCCCTCGTCTCTCCAGTACGAGCACGAGTACGGCCTGAACTTCACCGACACCGTCCCGGAGTACGTGACCACCTGGCAGAACCGGTTCGCCGGTGGGGCCGGCGTCCCCGGATACCAGTGGTCCGGCCGGTTCAGCAGAGAGCCCGGAGCGCTGTGCGTGGACGAGCGGCTGAAGATGTCCGAGTGGCAGCGCATGTTCGAGGAACGGGGCGGCAGGGTGATCATCCACCCCGTCACCAGCTCCGACCTCGACGCCATGACGCGCATGTTCGACCTGGTCGTGGTCGCCGCCGGGCACTCCGGGCTGGCCGAGATGTTCCCCGCCAACCCCACCCACGAGCTGTCCAACGTCTCCGCGAACGGCGTCATGTTGGCCTACGTGCGCGTCGACGAGGACACCGGAACCGGGCTGGGCGAGGTGCACATGCTGCCGGAGGTCGGGTACTTCGTCGTGATGCCCGCCATCTCCGTCACAGGCCCGTGCAAGCTCATCTACCTGTGCGGCCCCGCGACAGGTCCGCTGGGCTCCTGGCCGGACCGGATCCGGCCAACAGAGCACTTGGCGCTGATCCTTCGGACACTGCAGGAGCACGACGTCGAGCAGTACGAACGCTTCCGCGACGCCGAGCTGGCCGATCCCCGCGCGGTGGCGGTGGACTACTCGCAGCCGGTGGTCCGCCACCCGGTGGCCACCCTGCCATCCGGCGGCAAGGTCATGGGGCTGGGCGACACCGTGCTGGTCACCCAGCCGAACATGGCCCAGGAGGTCAACAACGCCTACAAGAGCGCCGAGATCACGCTCACCAACATCCTCGAACACGGCGACCGGCCGTTCGACGAGGAGTTCATGCTGCGGTGCTTCGACCAGTTCTGGTGCTACGCCCGCCACATGGCCGGCACCGTCGGTACCGCCCTGTCAGCCCCGTCACCGGCGCTCATGGAACTCCTCGGCGCCGCGGCCACACACCAGGAGATCGCCGACCGGTTCGTCGACGGATTCGATGACCCGGCCGACTACGACGCCTGGGTCACCAGCGAGGAGAAGGCCCGTGACTACCTGGAGCGGGTGACCGGCGTCCGGACGCTACAACCGGGGTGAGCCGGCGACCGCGACCAGGGCGCGACGACCGAGCCCCGGTGCCTCGGCCCACCAGGGCACCGTCACAGCAGGTGCGCGTTGATCTCGCGGACCAGCGGGGCCAGTTCGGGCACCTCAACCACCGTTCGCCCCGCTTCCCGCAGCCGCTCCGCTCCGTCACAGTCGACGAAGACCGCGGGCTCGCGCCAGGCGAAGACGATCCGCGGAATCGGTGTGTCCAGGATCAGCTCGCTGCACGAGCGCGGGCGCGTCGCCCGCCTCGTGCACGGTTCCAGGGAGCTGTACAGGGTGGCGGTCCGCAACCGGGGGTCGGCCGGGTCGACGGAGGCGAGCGCCGCCTCCTCGGCGTGCTCGTGCCGGTCGTCCCTGCGCGAGTAGCCGTCGGCGACGACCTCTCCCCCGGCGTCCACCACGAACGCCCCCACCGAGAAGGCGCTGGTCGAGGGTGGGCAGTGGCGCGACAGCGCGATCGCCGAACGCAGCCATCCGGTGTCGGCGCCGGTTACGTCGTCGGGCGCGGGGCCTCGCGTGCGTCCGGGGAACGACTCGTTCACTTGCTGCCCGCCAGCCGGTAGCGAAGGACCGCCATGTCACCGACGGCCCGGGTCTCGGCCAAGCGTAGTGGGTCGCCCGGCCCATTGGGGAACGCGCCGTCCTCGACGAACCGGGGGGCCGCGGTGTCCCCGATGAGGAACGGGGCCACAGCGACACGCAGCTCGTCGACGAGACCGGCGGTGAGGAAGAGGGTGTGTACCCGGCTCCCCCCTTCGACCAGCAGCCGGCGTACACCGCGTCGCGCCAGGTCGTCCAGGACACCCGCGGGGTCGAGAGGGCTGCCCGCGTCGACCACCGTCGTGTCTCCGGTCCCGTGGAGGGCTCTCACAGCGGTGGCGTGTCCGCCGCTCTCGGAGTAGACGAGTTTCGCGGCGTCGCCGGTGGTGAAGAACCGCGCCGCGGGGTCGAGCGCGCCGCTCGCCGTGAGCACGATCTTGATCGGGTATTCGGTGGCTCCGTGGGACACGCGCCGGCTCCGCCTTTCCGGGGAGCGCACCAGCAGTCGTGGGTCGTCGCCCCGCAGGGTTCCCGCCCCGACGAGGATGGCGTCGCTCGCCGCGCGCTCCTCGTCGACCTCGTCGAAGTCGTCCTCGTTGGAGAGCCGCAGGCGTTTCGGCCCGGCGTCGTCGATGCGGCCGTCGAGGGACATCGCGCAGCTCAGAACGGTGTGGGGGCGGGCCATGGGAACAGCGTAGCCGCTACGGCACGCGCGCGTCGTCACCGGATCCCCCACCTCGGGTCCCGTAGGGCCGCGCGACACCGGGTGGTCCCGCCGGCCGCGACACCGCGCGGGTTCCCCCCACGGTGGCACGGCCTCCCCGTTCCCCGGAACACGGCGCGTTCCGTATCGCCTCCGGCTTCCCACTGACGTAGCCGGGCTCCGATGGGCCCGCGGATCTCCCCGCCCCCAGCGCCCGAGCCCGGCGAGCACCACTAGGGTTGGAATTCCGTCTCCACCGCGACAGCGACGTCGAGCACCAGGGGCTCGCCGCGGTCCCGCAGCGTCGGAACGGTCGCGTCCAGCACCGTGATGAGGTCGTCGAGGGTGTCGACGCGCCGGGCGGGACACCCCATCTCTCGGGACAGCCCGGACACCGACACCTCGGGGAAGTCCGGCCACGCCGGAGCGGCTCCGTGTTTCTCGGCCAGCCGGTCCATGACGGCGTAGCGCCCGTTGGACAGCACCACGAACAGCGCCCCCGCCCCATAGCGGGCCGCGCTCCACAGCGCCTGCACCTGGTAGAGGGAGGAGCCGTCTCCCACCACGGCGATGACGGGACGGTCCCGCCGCGCCATACGTATCCCGGCCGCCGCGGGCAGAGCGAAGCCGAGGCCGCCCATGGCCGCGGAGAGGAACCCCAGTGGGCGCCGCGCGGGAACGCGCTGGTGCATCTCGGGTCGGCTCGAGGGTGTCTCCTCGACGAAGATCGTGTCGGCGGGCGCGCGTTCGGCCAGGGCCTCGAGCACGTGGGCGGGCCACATCGGCTGCCCCGGCGCCGGCCGGTCAAGGGGCTCGGGGGCCTCTCTGTACCGCGCGCTCCACTGGCGCGGCGCCACACGGGAGGTCAACGCCCCCAGGGCGGCGGGGATCGGGGCGAGGACCGCGGTCTCCACCGGGCTGCGGTATGCCTCGGCCGGGTCGTCGGTGAGCAGCCCGATCCGGGTTCCCGGCTCCACCAGTGCCCCCTCGGTGTAGGGGTACTGTCGAAACACCGGCGCGCCGACGGCGAGCACGGTGTCGTGTCCGGCGAGTGTGGCACGCAGCCCCGGCCGGTCCGCGGGCAGGAAACCGGCGAACAGCGGGTGGTCCTGCGGGAAGCCCGCGCGGGCGCCGAAGCTCTCCTGGAACACCGGCGCGCCGAGGCGCTCGGCCAGCGCGGTGAGGGCCGCCCACCCCTCCTCACTGTCGGTTCCGGCCCCGGTGACCAGCGCGGGTGTGTCCGCTTGGGTCAGCAGTGCCGCCAGGTCGTCGACCGCGGCGCCGTCGACTCCGTCGGCCCGGGCGACGTGCCGGGACGCGGCCATCACCGCGCTGTCCTCCGCCGGTGCCGCCCAGTCGTCCATCGGCACGATCACCACCGCGGGGCCACGCGCGTGCGCGGCGGCGTGGTGGCACCGGGCGACGGCGCCGGGCACGTCCTGGGCGGTGGGCGGTTCCTCGACCCGCACGGGGTAGTCACCGGCCAGGTCGCGCAGTCTCCCGGCGAGGAAGGGCTCCAGTGTGAGGTGTCGGCGGTCCTGCTGGCCCACGACCACGACCAGGGGGGCGCGGTTCACGCGGGCCGTGGCCAGTGCCCCCACCGCGTTGCCCAACCCGGCGGTGGTGTGCAGCAGCACCAAGGCGGGGCGGTCGCGCGCGATCGCCCACCCGGTGGCCGTTCCCACCACGGATCCCTCGTGCAGGGCGAGCACGAGGCGCAGGTCCTCGGGTAGGCCGGCGAGGAAACCGACCTCGGTGGAGCCCGGGTTGGTGAACAGTGTCGTCAGGTCGTGATCGCGCAGTACGTCCAGGGTCGCGTCTCGGACCGAGCGCTGTGGTGTCCCGGTCCCGTGTGGCTGTGCCATATCGCTTCCGCCGCTCTCAGGGCGCGGCCGGAGAGGGCGCGGCCGGCCCGTTCTTGGCGTTCTGGATCTCGGTGTAGACCAGCGACCGCAGGGCGGTGAAGCGCTGGTCCGAGCGGGTGGAGAGCTGGTCACGCTCATCGGGCAGGTCCACGGCGATGTCGTCCTGCACCACCGTCGGCGAGGACGACAGCACGAGCACGCGCTGGCCGAGGTAGACCGCCTCATCGATGTCGTGCGTGATGAACAGCACCGTCATGGCGAACCGCTTCCACAACCCGCGGATCAGGTCCTCGAGGTCGGCGCGGGTCTGGGCGTCGACAGCGGCGAAGGGCTCGTCCATGAGCAACACGCGGGGCTCGTAGGCGATCGCGCGCGCGATCGCCACCCGCTGCTGCATGCCGCCGGAGAGCTGCCAGGGGTAGGACTCGGCGGAGTCGGCGAGGCCGACCGCCTGCAGCGCCTCATTGACCAGGGAGTCGCGGCGCCCCTTGCCGAGCTTCTTCTCCTTGAGTGGCAGCTCGACGTTGCCCCGGACGGTCAGCCACGAGAACAGGCTGCGCCCGTACTCCTGGAAGACCACGGCCATGTCGCGTGGCGGCCCGGAGATCGCGTGCCCGGCCAGCGAGACGCTGCCCGCGGTCGGCCTGAGCAGCCCGGCGACACACTTCAACAGCGTGGTTTTTCCACAGCCGGACGGTCCCACGAGGCAGGACAGCTCGCCCTCCTCGAGACGGAAGGTGAGGTCGCGGACGGCCTCGACCTCGCGTTCCCCCCCGCCGTAGATTTTCTGCAGTCCGTTGACGTCAAGCATGGCGGCGTTCCCGATCAGGGTTGGTGGCGGTGGCGGGCATGGCGCTCACTCGTCCCGGGCCGCGGCGCGCACGCCGTGGTACCAACGGAGCACGCGTCGTTCGACCCAGGCGAACATGATGGACAGGGTGACCCCCAGCAGGCCCAGCAACACGATCCCGCTCCACATCTCGGGAATCGCGAAGCTTCGCTGGAACTGGACGATGCTGAATCCGAGTCCACTGGTGGTGGCGAACATCTCGCTGATGACCATCAGGATGATCGCGATGGCCAGCGCCTGCCGGAGTCCGGCCATGATCTGCGGGCTCGCCGAGCGCAGCACGAGGGTGGTGAGCCAGCGCCGTCCGCGCACGCCGTAGCAGCGGCAGGTGTCGGCGAGTACCGGGTCAACACCGCGCACTCCCTCGATCGTGTTCAGCAGCACCGGCCAGACGCACCCGGAGACGATGACGGCCACCTTCATCGGGGTGTTCACCCCGATGAGCAACATCAACAACGGGACGAGGACGGGCGGCGGGATGGCGCGGAAGAACTCCAGAACCGGTTCGACGGTGGCGCGCGTGTTGGGCGACAGCCCTAGGACCACCCCGAGGGTCGTCCCCAGGACCGCGGCCAGGGCGAACCCGGCCAGCAGCAGGCCGACGCTGGGAACCACGTCGACCATGAACCGTTCGGAGAACCACACCTCTCCGAAAGTCGTCGCGATCTCGCCGGGGGTGGCGGTGTAGTAGCTGGCGGACACAACGGAGTAGCCCCACCACAGCGCGATCAACACGACGGGGAGCAGGAGGATCTCGGCGACTCGGACGCCGCCGCGCCGGGCGGCCCGCGCCACGGTGTTCGCCATGGTCATTGCGCGGTCTCCGATCGCACCGAGGTGTGCCAGTGCAGGACACGGCGCTCCAGCATCCGCACACCGACGTTGACGATGACACCGAGCGCACCGGTCGCCACGATCAGGGCGTAGACGAGGGTGGTGGCCCCGCCCGACTGCGCGACGGAGATCTCCTGGCCCAACCCTGGGCTACCGATGGTGAGCTGGGCGGTCACCGCCAGGATCAGCGCGACGGCCGCGCCCAGCCGCAGCCCGGTCAGCACGTAGGGCAGCGCGGAGGGCCAGACAACGTAGCGGATCCGGGCGAGCCGGCCCAGCCCGTAGGACTTGGCGGTCTGCTCGGCCACCGGGTCGACGTCGGCCACCCCGTAGAGCACCTGGATGTAGATCTGCCAGAACGACGCGTAGACCACCAGCAGCAGCGTGGACTGGATGTCGGTCCCGTACATCAGGATCGCCAGCGGGATGAGCGCCACGGACGGGATGGGGCGCAGGAACTCCACCGTGGAGGAGGTGAACCTGCGCAGCACGGGCACCGACCCCACGAGGAAACCCAGGACCACGGCCGCGACGAAGGATATCGCCAGGCCGAGTCCCCACCCGGCGACGGTGTCGCCGACCGCGACCCAGAAACCGGGAACCAGGAGGCGCTCCCCGAGCGTGGCCAGGACCTCCGACGCGGGCGGAAGGTACTGGGGGGACACCACACCGGCCCGCGGCACGATCTCCCAGATCAGCAGGAAACAACCGGCCCCGATGGCTCCCAGGAGCGACCGGCCGCCGGGGAGCGGGCGGGACCGTGTCCCGCTCCGCCGGCGTTCCCCCTTGTCAACGGGGGCCGCGGATGGCGGCGCGGCCCCGGTTGGCGATGTGGTCATTGGGTTTCCCGGAACAGGCCGTCGATGTCGGCTTCCTCCTCGATGAGGCCGTCCTCGAGCATGAGCTCGCCGACCACCGTCGCGGACTCCTCGTCGGGTGCCGCGGGGAAGGCCGGCAACCGGATCTCATCGATGATCCCCTCGTCCATCTCGGTGTAGGTGGGAAGGATCCGGCGGACCTCGTCGGGGTTGTCGTCGGCGTAGTTCATCGACTCGGTCATCGCGGCGCCGAACGACTCGACCATCTCGGGCTCCTCGGCGACGACCTCCTCGGAGGTGAAGTACGACGCGACGGAGAGCGACTCGTGGGTGTCCACGAAGTTCGACGCGATCTCCTCGGCCCCGTCCTCGAGCGTCATCGTGAGGAACGGCTCGACCACCCACGCGGCGTCCACCTCACCGTTGGCGAGGGCGGCCGGCATGTCGGGGAAGGGCATCTCGGCGAAGCTGACGTCCTCGGGGGCGCCCCCGTCCTCGCGCACGGAGTTACGCACCGTGGTGTCGCCGATGTTCTGCAGGTTGTTCACCGCGACGTCGGCGCCGGCCAGGTCCGCGGGGGAGCTGATGTCGCTTCCCTCCGGGACGACGACCGCGCCGAAGTCCTCGCCGTCCTTCCCCGTGGTGGTGACGCCGTTGCTGACGATCGTCATCGGCAGCCCTTCCTCGCGCGCGAGGATCAGCGAGGTGATGTTGCCGAAGGCGAAGTCGAACTCGCCACTGGCGACGCTGGGCACGGCCTGCGCGCCGCCGGTCGTGTTCTCGACCGTCACGTCGAGCCCCTCGTCCTCGAAGAAGCCCTGCTCCACTCCGAGGTGGATCGGCGCGGTGTCCACGATGGGCAGCGCGCCGACCGTGACGGAGGTGAGCTCGTTGTCGCCCTCGCCACCGCAGGCGGTCGTCGAGGCGAGTACGGCCACTCCGGCCGCGGCGAGGATCTTTCGATTCATAGGGGATCTCCCGTCGCACGCGTGGAAAGCTCGGGTGCGTTGTCCGGTCCGTGGTGGTGGGCCGCCCACGCCGACCAGGGGGCCGGAAGAGCCGTCGGGCCGGCCCCGCTGTCCCGACGGCTCCCGTGCCTCAGCCCCAAACCTCCTGGGCGGTCTCCACGATCAGGCGCAGCTTGGCGATCTGCTCATCATGGGTGAGGTCGTTGCCCTCGAGGGTGCTGGAGAAGCCGCACTGCGGCGCCAGGCAGATCTGGTCCAGCGGCACGTACTGGCTCGCCTCCTCGATGCGGCGCTTGAGGTCGTCCTTGCTCTCCAGCTCCCCCTTCTTCGTGGTGACCAGGCCGAGGACGACGTACTTGCCCTTGGGAACGAAGCGCAACGGCGCGAATCCGCCGGAGCGGGCGTCGTCGAACTCCAGGAAGAAGCCGTCGACGTTGAGGTTGTTGAACAGCTCCTCGGCGACGAAGTCGTAACCACCCTCGGCGACCCAGGAGGAGCGGAAGTTACCCCGGCACATGTGCGTGGTTACCCGCATCCCCTCGGGCCGGTCGGCCAGCGCCGCGTTGAGCTGGTTGATGTAGCGCACGTGCAGCCCACCGCCGTTGTCGCCGCGCTCATCGATCATCTCGCGCTGCTTGGGGTCGTTCAGGTAGGCCAGGCTGGTGTCGTCGAGCTGCAGGTAGGTGCAGCCCAGCTCGCCCAGCCGGCGGATCTCCTCGGCGTAGGCGCGGGACAAATCGGACCAGAACTCCTCGACGTCGGGGTAGACGTCCTCGTCGATCGAGGCCCGCCCGCCCCGGTAGTGCACCATGCTCGGCGAGGGGATGGTGAGCTTGGGGGTGTTCGTGCTGACCGTGTCGCGCAGGAACTGGAAGGCGTCACCGAAGATGGTGTGGCTGAGCCCGACCTTGCCGTCGACGCGAAGCGCGGCCGGGGTGAACTCCAGGTCACCGTTCTCGTTGTGGAACGTCACCCGCATCTCGTCCTGGGTGCGGCTGATGCCCTTGAGTTGGTAGATGAAGTCCATGTGCCACGACGAGCGGCGGAACTCGCCGTCGGTGGCCGACTGTAGGCCGATCTCCTCCTGCATCCGTACGACGTCCCGGATGGCGTCGTCCTCGATGCGACGTAGTTCCTCGTCGCCGACCCGACCCTCCGCGTGCCCGGCCCGCGCCTCGAGCAGGTTTCGCGGACGGAGCAGGCTGCCGACGTGGTCGGCGCGGAACGGGGGAAGCTGGTGCTGGTTGGACTGCTCAGTCATGGTGCTCCGGTTCTTCTCGGTTGGATGGTTCGTGGCTGTGCGCTGGGCTCAGAAGGCTCAGAAGGGGTAGCCGGCCACGTCGGCCTGCATGGTGACCCACTGGGTCTCGGTGAACGCCTCGAGGTTGGCACGGGTACCACCGAAGCGGGAGCCGGTGCCTGAGTCCCCAACCCCGCCGAAGGGCGCCACCGCTTCGTCGTCGACGGTCTGGTCGTTGATGTGCACGATGCCGCTGGGGATACGGTCGGCGATCTCCATCCCGCGCATCGGGTTGGAGGTGAGGATGCCCAACGACAGCCCGTAGGGGCTCTCCCTGGCGATGTCGGCGAGGTCGTCCACCGAGGAGAACCGCATCACCGGCGCCACCGGGCCGAACACCTCGTCGGCGAACGCGGGCCCGCCCGGTGACAGCTCGTCCAACACGGTCGGACGGTAGTAGAGCCGCTCGTAGCTTCCCCCGGCGACCAGTTTGGCGCCGGCGTCCACGGTGGAGGTCACCATGGCGTGGATCTTGTCGCGCTGTCCGGTGTCGATGACCGGGCCGAGCGCCACCTCGCTCTCTTCCGGGTCGCCCACGGACAGGGCATCGGCCTTCGCCGCCAGCCGCTCGACGTACTCGTCGGCGACCCGCTCGTGCACCAGGTGCCGTCCCGAGGTCATGCAGATCTGCCCCTGGTGCAGGAAGGATCCCCACGCGCCGGTCGACACGGCGGCGTCGACGTCGACGTCGTCCAGGACCACCAGGGGCGAGTTACCGCCGAGCTCCAGGTGGGCGCGCTTGAGGTGGCGGCCGGCGGCCTCACCGACCCTGCGGCCAGCGGGGGTGGATCCGGTGAAGGAGATCACCCCCACGTTGGGATCGGCGATGAGCTGCTCGCCGGCCTCGAGCCCGCCCGGCAGGACCTGGAACACCCCGGCGGGCACCCCGGCCTGGCGGAACACCTCGGCGAGGACGGCGCCCCCGCAGACCGCCGTACGCGGGTCGGGTTTGAGTACCACCGAGTTCCCCACGGCCAGCGCCGGAGCCACCGACCGGATGCCGAGGATCAGCGGGACGTTGAACGGGGAGATGACCCCGACGACACCGACCGGCACCTGGCGGGAGAAGCTGAGTCGCGGCTTCCCGGTTCGCAGGATCTCGCCGTAGGGTTGCGACGCCAACGCGGCCGCCTCGAAGCACTCCGAGGCGGCGACGTGCACCTGGAACCCGGCCATACCCTGCGCGGCGCCGCTCTCGCGGCGCAGCCACCCCATGATCTCGGGGCCGTTCTCCTGCAGCAGGGTGCCGGCCCGGCGCAGGACGGCGGCTCGCTCCTCGAACGAGACGTTGGCCCAGTCGCGTTGTGCCGCGGCGGCCCGCTCGGCGGCCGCGGCGACGTCCTGGGCGTTGGCGGAACCGGCGCGGCCGAGTTCGGCTCCCGAGGCCGGGGAGACGACGGGCGCGTCACCCCCGTGAGCGGGCGTCCACTCCCCGGTGAAGATCGTGGCGGACCACGAGTCGGTCTCGAAAAGGCTCACAACTACTCAGTCTCCTCGTGTGCTGTCAGCGGCCCCTACGAGCGTGGTCTCGGCCGCGTCTGTTGGCATGGTGGCGCGCGGTGTCCGGCTACCGGTACATCTCGTCCAGGTCCGGAACCTCGTCGAGGAGTCCGTCCCGGTGCATCAGGTCGGCCATCGTCGCCACCGACTCGCGATTCACCTCGGCCGGCCAGGAGGGCAGCCGGATCTCGCTGGCGAGCTCGGGCTCCATCTCGGTACCGAACGCGAAGTCCAGGTCGCCGCTGGCCACACCGGGGATCGCCGCGGCCCCGCCCGAACCGACCTCGAAGTTCAGCTCGATCCCGCGGTCCTCGAAGAACCCCTGCTGCTCACCGAGGTAGATGGGCGCGACGTCGACGATGGCGATCACTCCCACCGAGATCTCGTCCATCGCCGAGTCGTCCTCACCGCCCGCGCCACACCCCGAGGCGGCCAGGAGGGACAGGGCTCCGGCGATCGGGAAAAACCGTTGGCGGCGCATGGTGGGACTCCTCGGTTCGGTGGCCGGTCAGGGGGGATCGACGTCACCTCCGATTACGCGTTCTCCGGTGCCGCCCATCCAGCAGTTTGTGCGTTCTACGAACCTTCGTTCCTGCAGCGAACTTAAGTGAAGCTCATCACCCAGTCAACCCATTACCCGAATCTGCCCTCCGAACGACAACAGCTCGTGGTTCAATAGGTACCCTCAGTGCGCGGACACCAGTCGGGATAGCGGTTCTGGACAGGACGCCCCCACCCACCGCCAGGTAGGATTGTTCGGCATAAGAACATCGTCGTGCGAGCACGAGCTAAGGACGGATGACGCTCGGCACTCAAAGGCGAGCACGACGTGCGCGACGACCGCACTCCGGGCACGATTCGCACACGGCCCAGCACGTTCCTGGGCCCCAGATCCGAAGGTGGATGATGAGTACGGACCTGACCGGGACCGACGAGCAGGCACGCGGCGAGCACTTCGTGCAGTCGCTCGAACGCGGGCTCGCCGTTGTACGCGCGTTCACGCCGCACGCGTCCTCGATGACCCTGAGCGAGGTCGCCCGCGCCACCGGGCTGACCCGGGCCGCGGCGCGCCGCTTCCTGCTCACCCTGGTCGACCTGGGATATGTGCGCACCGACGGGCGCACCTTCGCCCTCACCCCGCGCGTACTGGAACTCGGCTACGCCTATCTCTCCTCGGCCGGGCTTCCCGAGGTCGCCCAACCCCACCTGGAGGAGCTCGCCGCCCAGGTACGGGAGTCGTCCTCGGTCTCCGTGCTCGACGGGGACGACGTCGTCTATGTCGCGCGCGTCCCCACCTCCCGGATCATGCGGGTGGCGATCAACGTCGGCACCCGCTTCCCCGCCTACGCGACGTCAATGGGGCGCGTGCTGCTCGCCGGCCGCCCCCTCGCCGAGGTCGAGTCCTACCTCGAGCGGGTGGATCTGCGCCGGCTCACCGCCTACACGCTGGCGACACCGGCGCGGTTGCGCGCCGAGCTCGAACGCGTCCGCAACCAGGGCTGGGCGATCGTGGACCAGGAGCTGGAGGAGGGCCTGCGCTCGGTCGCGGCACCGATCCGGGACCGCGAGGGCAGGGTGATCGCCGCCGCCAACGTCTCGGCGCACGCCAGTCGGACCTCGGTCGAGGACATCCGCCGCGACCTCCTGCCGCCCCTGCTGGCGACGACCTCCCGCATCGAGGCCGACCTGGAGATCGCCACACGCGGTCCCACGACGCGGTCGAGCTGAGTGTCGTGCCCCAGAGGGGGCACCTCTACACCCAGACATGGGATGATTCCATCCTTGACCTGCGCCCACCCCAGGGTTAATCTCTCGCTATGAGCGTTCGCCTTAAGAACAATAATTCGTCATACGAACAGGGGCGCCCATGATCGTGCCGCTGGACGAGGGAATCCGCGAGTTCGTCCACGACGGCGACACGGTCGCACTCGAAGGGTTCACTCACCTGATCCCGGTAGCGGCCGGCCACGAGATCATCCGCCAGGGACTTCGCGACCTCACCCTGGTGCGGATGACCCCCGACATCGTCTACGACCAGATGATCGGTGCGGGCTGCGCCCGCAAGCTGATCTTCTCCTGGGGCGGGAACCCCGGGGTCGGCTCACTGCACCGCTTCCGCGACGCCATCCAGAACGGCTGGCCCCGCCCCCTGGAGATCGAGGAGCACAGCCACGCGGGCATGGCCAACCGCTACGTGGCCGGCGCCTCCGGCGTACCCTTCGCGGTACTCCGCGGCTACACCGGAACCGACCTGATCGCGCAGACTTCCCAGATCGCCACCGTCACCTGCCCATTCACCGGCGAGGAGATAACGGCGGTCCCGGCGCTCAACCCCGACGTGGCCATCGTGCACGCCCAGCGCGCCGACCGCTCCGGCAACGTCCAGCTCTGGGGGATCACCGGCGTGCAGAAGGAGGTCGTCCTGGCCGCCGAGCGCGCCCTCGTGACGGTCGAGGAGATCGTCGACAACCTCGACCCGGTCCCGGGCCAGGTGCTGCTGCCCTCACGGGTGGTCTCCGCCGTGGCCGAGGTTCCGGGGGGAGCGCGCCCGTCCTACGCCCACGGCTACTACGCCCGCAGCAACCCGGCGTACCAGGACTGGGACGCCATCGGTCGGGACCGCGAGGAGTTCCAGCGATGGCTGCGTACCGAGGTGTACGGCACGGCGCGGACGACGCGGGAGGGCTGATCAGATGACGACCCTGCAGTACACCGCAGACGAGATGATGACGGTCACCGCAGCACGGTCGCTGACCACGGACATGGCGTGCTTCGTCGGCATCGGTCTGCCGAGCACCGCGGCCAATGTCGCGGTACGCACCCACGCTCCGGGACTGTGGATGATCTACGAGTCGGGAACACTGGGCACCAACCCCGACTCGCTCCCGCTGTCCATCGGCGACGGCATTCTCGCCGAGACCGCGGACACCGTTGTCTCGGTCCCCGAGGTCTTCAACTACTGGCTACAGCCGGGCCGCATCGACGTCGGTTTCCTCGGCGCCGCCCAGATCGACCGGTACGCCAACATCAACACCACCGTGATCGGTGGCGACTACTCCGACCCGAAGGTGCGGCTGCCCGGTGCCGGCGGCGCCCCCGAGATCGCGGCCAACTGCAAGGAGGTCATCGTCATCGTGCGGCAGAGCGCACGGACCTTCGTGGACTCGGTCGACTTCGTGACCTCGGTGGGACACGGGAAGGGCGCCGGCGACCGCGAGCGCCTCGGGCTGACCGGACGGGGGCCGACCCGCGTCATCACGGACCTGGGGGTTCTGGAGCCCGACCCGAGCACCCGCGAGCTCACCCTGGTGAGCGTGCACCCCGGAGTCACCGTCGACGAGGTGCGCGCCGCGACGGGATGGGACCTGCGAGTGGCGGCGGAACCGGAAACAACCGACGAACCGGGCGAGAAGGAACTTTCGGTACTACGCTCGCTCACCAGTAGCTAGCTCGCCCAAGACGCTGGATGGGATTCCCGCCATGACTGACGTTTTCGTTCTGGACGCGGTGCGTACGCCCTTCGGGAAGTACGGCGGCGCCCTCGCTGAGACCCGACCCGACGACCTCGCCGCGCACGTCATCAGCGGCCTCGTGGAACGTTCCCCCGAGCTCGACCGCGTCGCCATCGACGACGTCTATTTCGGTGACGCCAACGGCGCCGGAGAGGACAACCGCAACGTGGCACGTATGGCGGGGCTGCTCGCCGGGCTGCCCCCGTCGGTTCCCGGGGCCACCATGAACCGGCTCTGCGGGTCGGGCCTCGAAGCCGCGATCGCCGCAAACCGTGCGATCGCGGTGGGCGACGCGTCCCTGATCGTGGCGGGAGGCGTGGAGTCGATGAGCCGCGCCCCGTGGGTGCTACAGAAGCCCGCCAAGGGTTTCCCGGCCGGCCACGAGACCCTGCACTCCACCACCCTGGGCTGGCGGATGGTCAACCCGCAGATGCCACAGGAGTGGACGGTCTCGCTCGGCGAGTCCACCGAGCAGGTCGCCGAGATCTACGGGATCAGCCGCGCGGAGCAGGACGAGTTCGCCCTGCGCAGCCACGCCAACGCGGCGGCCGCCTGGAGCAAGGACGTGTTCGGCTCCGAGATCGTGCCCGTTCCCGGCGTGGACCTGCCGCGCGACGAGAGCATTCGCGAGACTTCCCAGGAGAAACTCGCCAAGCTGAAACCGGCGTTCCGGCAGGACGGCACGATCACACCGGGCAACTCCTCACCGCTGAACGACGGCGCCGCCGCGTTGCTCATCGGGGACGAGACGGCGGCCACGGCGACCGGGCACGAGCCGCTGGCACGTATCGTCAGCCGCGGCGTGGCCGCGGTGGAGCCACACCGGTTCGGCATCGGCCCCGTCGAGGCGGCCGAGACAGCGCTGCGCCGCGCCGGCATCACGTGGGGCGACCTGTCGGTCGTCGAGCTCAACGAGGCGTTCGCCGCCCAGTCCCTGGCCTGCCTGAAGCTCTGGCCCCAGCTGGACCCCGAGATTGTCAACCCGAACGGCGGCGCCATCGCCATCGGCCACCCGTTGGGTGCCTCGGGGGCTCGCATCCTCGGTTCCCTCGCCCACGAGCTGCGTCGGCGCGGGGGCGGCTGGGGGCTCGCCGCCATCTGCATCGGTGTTGGCCAGGGCCTGGCCGTCGTGCTGCACGCCTGAGAGGTACCCATGACCACCACACCGCAGGGCAACGAGAAGCACGCCGTCCCCGGCTACGTCCGTGACCACGGGACCCACCCCCCGTTGGACTACCCGGGGTACGGCAGCACCGCGCTACGCCACCCCAAACGCCCTCTGCAACTGTTGCCGCACCTGCTCACCGAGGTCACCGGCCCGCTGCTCGGCGAGGGCCCGATCGGTGAGCTCGACCACGACCTGACCCGGCAGCACGCGGGCGAGCCCCAGGGACAGCGCATCATCGTGCACGGGCGGGTTCGCGAGAGCGACGGCCGTCCGGTGCCGCACACGCTCATCGAGGTCTGGCAGGCCAACGCCGGCGGGAGATACCGGCACACCGGCGACAACTGGCCGTGCCCGCTCGATCCCAACTTCACCGGGGTGGGCCGCACCATAACCGACGCCGAGGGCCGCTACCGGTTCGTCACCGTGCGGCCCGGTGCCTACCCGTGGAAGAACCACGACAACGCGTGGCGGCCCGCCCACATCCACTTCTCCCTGTTCGGTCGGGCGTTCACACAGCGGCTCGTCACCCAAATGTACTTCCCGGGTGACCCCCTGTTCTTCCAGGACCCGATGTGGAACTCGATCCCGGACGAGAAGGCGCGCGAACGCCTGCTGTGCCGGTTCGACTACGAGAACACCCAGCCCGAGTGGGCCCTGGCCTACGAGTGGGACATCGTGCTGCGCGGCCGTGAGTCCACTCCCTTCGAGTCCGAGGTGGACGACGACTGATGAACGACACGACTCCGGAGACCACCCCTTCCCAGACCGTCGGCCCCTACCTGCACATCGGGCTGCACTGGCCCAACGGCCCGTTCGTCGTGGCCGAGGACCACCCAGGCGGGATCTGGATCCGCGGGACCCTGACCGACGGAGCGGGCCAGCCGGTCCCGGACGGGCTCATCGAGACCTGGCAGGCCGACCCCAACGGCCGGTTCGACCACTCCGACGACCCGAGAGGGGCGGCCAGCTACCCCGGTTTCCGCGCGTTCGGGCGCTGCGACACCGACGAGCGGGGGGAGTTCGGCATCCTCACGCTACGTCCGGGAGCTGTTCCGGGGCCGGGAGACACCGTCCAGGCCCCGCACATCGACGTGTCGGTGTTCGCCCGTGGCATGCTGCACCGCACCGTCACCCGCGTCTACTTCCCCGAGAACACCGAGGCGAACGCGGCCGATCCGGTGCTCAGCGGCATCACCGATCCGCGGGCCCGTTCCACGCTCATCGCCGAGCCCGCCACGGACGGCTACCGCTTCGACATTCGGCTCCAGGGGGAGAACGAGACCGTGTTCTTCGACATCTAGAGCCACGCACGGAACCCATCGGGACCACCGCACGACCACCGGAAGGGCGACACACGGATGACCGGGCTGTTCTCAGGCGTCTTCGCGCGCGGCGACGTCGCGGACGAGGTCGGCGACGCGGCATGGCTACGGGCGCTGCTCGACGCCGAGGCCGCCCTGGCGCGCGCCCACGCCCGCACCGGCCGAGTCGCCCCGGAACACGCCGAGGCGATCGCGGCGGCCTGCGTACCGGAGAAATTCGACGCGTCCGCCCTGGGCAATGCCGCGGAGGGCGCGGGTAACCCGGTGGTCCCGCTGGTCAAGGAGCTCACCAGGGTCGTTGGCGGTGAGGCCGCGCGCCACGTGCACGAGGGCGCGACCAGCCAGGACATCATGGACACCGCCGCCATGCTGGTGTGCCGCCGGGCGGGGGAGGTGATCCGGGCCGAGTCCGATGCCGCCTGCGCCCGCCTGGCCTCACTGTCCCGCGAGCACCGCGCGACGATCATGGCCGGTCGAACCCTGCTGCAACAGGCGCTGCCCACCACGTTCGGGGCGGCCGCCGCCGGCTGGCTCGACGGGCTCGGCACTGCCACACAGGCACTGAACGAGGTCGTCGAGTCCCGCACCGCGGTCCAGCTCGGTGGCGCCGCCGGCACTCTGGCCTCCCTCGGCGACGACGGTCCGGCGGTACTCGCGGCCTACGCCGTCGAGCTGGGGATGCCCGAGCCCGTGTTGCCCTGGCACACCGAACGCGGGCCGGTCGCCGAACTGGCCGGGGCACTGGCCCGGGTGTGCGGCGCGGCCGGCAAGGTCGCGGGCGACATCGTGCTGCTCGCCCAAACAGAGATTGGAGAGGTCACCGAGTCCGGCGGAGCCGGGGTGGGTGGCTCCTCCACCCTGCCGCACAAGCGTAACCCGATCGCGGCGGTCTCCGCGGTGGCCTGCGCCGAACAGGCACCGGGCCTGGCCGCCACCCTGTTCGCGTGCCAGATCCAGCAGCACCAGCGCGCGGCCGGGCGCTGGCACGCCGAGTGGCTCCCCCTGGCCGACCTGCTGCGCACCACCGGGGCGGCCGTGGCGTGGCTGGGAACCTCACTCGAACGGCTTGACGCGCACCCCGAGCGGATGCGCGCCAACCTCGACCTGACCGGCGGGTTCCCACTCGCCGAGCGGGTCACCACGGACCTCGCCGACGAGCTCGGCCGGTTGCCCGCCCACGAACTGGTACGGGACGCCTGCCAGGAGGCCGCCGGCAGCGGGCGCGCGCTCGCCGACGTGCTGGCCGAACGCCTCCGGGGCCGCCGCACCCGGGACCAGATCGACGCCCTTCTCGACCCGGCCGGCTACGTCGGCAGCACCGGTGTCTTCGTGGAGCGCGCCCTGTCGGCACACGCCGACCGCGCGGCGCGGATCGGCGGACGAACCAGCGACAACGACGAACAGGAGTAGGACGTGAGCGTCGACGTGCACTACGTGGCCGACGGCCCCGAGGACGCGCCGGTCGTCGTGCTGTCCGGGTCGCTGGGCAGCACCCTGGACATGTGGGAACCCCAGGTGGCGGCCCTGGCCTCCGAGTTCCGGGTTGTCCGTTACGACCACCGTGGCCACGGGAACTCCCCCACCCCTGACGGGCCGTACTCGATGGCCGACCTCGGCGCGGACACGGTGCGGCTCCTCGACCGGATCGGGGCCGAGCGGGTGTGTTTCGCCGGGCTGTCGATCGGCGGGATGGTCGGGATGTGGCTGGCTGCCAACGCGCCCGAGCGGATCGACCGGCTGGCCCTGCTGTGCACGTCGGCGCGGTTCGCCCCACCCGAGGCGTGGGCGCAGCGCGCGGACCTGGTACGCCGGGAGGGCACCGGTGCCGTCGCCTCCGGTGTCGTGGCTCGCTGGTTCACCACCGGCTACGCCGAGAAGGAACCCGAGGTGACCGAGCGGATGCGCGCCATGGTCGCCGCCACCCCCGCCGAGGGGTACGCGGGATGCTGTAACGCCATCGAACGCGCGGACCTGCACCCCGAACTGGGCCGGATCAGCGCGCCAACCCTGGTCGTGGGTGGTGCCGAGGACCCCGCGTCCCCGCCCGACCAGGCCGAACTGCTCGCGGACGGAATCGGAGGGGCGCGGCTACGGGTGCTCGACTCCACCGCCCACCTCGCGAGCTGGGAACGCGCCGACCATGTCAACGAGCTGCTGCGGGAGCACTTCTCGGCCACCTCCCAGGCGGCACGAAAGCCCTGACCCAGGCCACACACCGAGCGGACGGACTACGCGATGGAGACCGAGAACACCGGCACCCCCCGGGACGAGACCGACCGCCACGCCGCCGGCATGCGGGTGCGACGCGAGGTGCTCGGGGACGAGCACGTCGACCGCGCCGAAGCGAGGAAGACCTCGTTCACCGAGCCGTTCCAGGACCTCATCACCCGTTACGCCTGGGGCGACATCTGGACCCGGCCCGGGCTCGACCGGCGGACGCGCAGCTGCATGGTGCTCACCGCGATGACCGCCCAGGGTCACTGGGACGAGCTGGCCATGCACGTGCGCGCGGCCGTGCGCAACGGGCTGACGGCCGACGAGATCCGGGAAGTCTTCCTGCAGGCCGCGATCTACTGCGGAGTTCCGGCCGCGAACAAGGCGTTCGCGACCGCCCAGTCGGTACTGCGCGAGATCGACGGCTGAGCGCGACACCACCCCACCACACGAGCGAGGAACGACCATGCGCACCAACGTAGCCATCATCGGCGCCGGACCCGCCGGCCTGCTCCTTTCCCAGCTGCTGTACCAGCAGGGCATCGACTCGGTCGTTCTGGAGCGCCGCGACCGCGAGTACTGCGAGCAGCGGCAGCGCGCGGGCATGATCGAGCACGGTGTGGTCGAGCTGCTCCGCGACGCCGGTGTCGGCGAGCGCATGGACCGTGAGGGATTCGCGCACGACGGAATCGAGCTGCGCTTCGACGGGCGCAGTCACCGGGTGGACTTCCGCGAGCTGACCGGGCGCAGCGTCATGATCTACGCCCAGACCGAGATCGTGAAGGACCTGATCGCGCGGCGCCTCGCCGACGGCGGTCAGGTGCTGTTCGAGGCGGAGGCCACCGCGGTCGAAGGCGTCGAGGGCGACCACCCGCGGGTGCGCTTCACCCACAACGGGGTCGAGGAGGTCCTGGAGTGCGACGTCGTGGCGGCCTGCGACGGTTTCCACGGCATCGGCCGGGCCACCCTGCCCTCCGGCGTCGCACGTACCTTCGAGAAGAGTTACCCGTTCGGCTGGCTCGGGATCCTGGCCAACGTCGCGCCCTCGTGCGAGGAACTGATCTACGCCCACCACGCCAACGGGTTCGCGCTGCACAGCCTGCGGTCCAACGAGGTAAGCCGCCTCTACCTGCAGGTTCCCGCGGACACCGATCCCGCTGCCTGGTCCGACGAGCGGATATGGGACGAGCTCGCCACCCGCTTCGCACTCGACGACAGTGACTGGACACTGAAGCGCGGCCCCATCACCGACAAGGCGGTGACACCGATGCGGAGCTTCGTCACCGAGCCGATGCGCTACGGGCAGCTCTTCCTGGCCGGCGACGCCGCCCACATCGTGCCGCCCACCGGAGCCAAAGGGCTCAACCTGGCGCTGCGCGACGTGTCGTTGCTCGCCGAGGCACTGACCACCTGGTACGGCAAGGGCGACACCGCGCTCCTCGACTCCTACTCCGACAGCGCGCTTCGTCGGGTCTGGCGTGCCGAGCACTTCTCGTACTGGATGACCTCCCTGCTGCACGTCCACCCGGACTCCGACGAGTTCGACCGCCGGCTGCAGCTCGCCCATCTGAGCCACATCGCCGACCTGCCCGCCGCCGCCACCCACCTCGCGGAGAACTACACCGGCCTGCCTCGGGTGTGACGGGGTCACGGAAGTCACTGGCCATTCCCACCAACCACACCAGAAACGTCCGTTTTGTTGGCGAATAGTGTCGCATGACCTCTCAAAACGATTTCTGGGGTCGGTGCGAACCGTCCGTTGATCTCGGGAAAATCGTCCCCACCGCGCCGTTCGGGACGCCGATATCCCCTGATCACGACGAGACGAGATGTCCGCTGGCCGGCTATCGAGTACCCTCACGGCAATATAATCCGGTGAGCGCCAGCAGGCTTTCACACCCCAGAAGAGGACAGCGATGTCTAGCTTGGGATCCCCCGCCTTCCTCAAGAAACTGAGCGAACGGTACAAAGCGCCGGACGAGATCGACATGTCAAAACCGAGCATCGCTCGGGTGTACTCGTACTATCTCGGGGGCAAAGATCATTTCGAGGCCGACCGCGACATGGCGAACTACGCGGAGGACGTCGTTCCCGGCGTCACCGATCTCGCCATGGCGAACCGGGCGTTCGTGCAACGCGCCGTGCGGCACATGGCTGATCTCGGAATTCACCAGTTCCTCGACGTCGGATCGGGCCTGCCCACCGACGGAAACGTCCACCAGATCGCCAAGGAGACCACCCCCGACGCCCGGGTCGTCTACGTCGACCACGACCCCATGGTCCTCACCCACGCTCGGGCGCTGCTGGCTGACAGTGCCACCTGCATGGTCATCAGCGAGGACCTCACCAACCCGCGGAAGATCATCAACGCCGAGGGAACACGCTACCTGCTCGACCTGAAGCGGCCCGTGGGGCTGATCCTCGGCGGGATCCTGCACCACCTGCACAACTCGCAGAACCCCCAGCGTCACACCCGGGAACTGTGCGACGCGCTCGCCCCCGGCAGCCACCTCGCCATCAGCCACTTCTGCCGGCCCGACCCCGCCGACCACCCCACCGACGCCGAACGCGCGGAGCGGCTCCAGCAGGCGTTCCTGGAGAAACTGAACACGGGGCTCTGGCGTCGTCACGACGAGATCCTGGCCTACTTCTGCGGCTGGGAGATGCTGCCTCCGGGCCTGGTTCCCCTGGACGAGTGGCACCCCCTGCCCACCGGTTCCACCTCCGCCGGCTCCTACCGGATGCCGCCGCGCAACCGGAACCTCATCGTCGGGGGTGTGGCGCGCAAACCCTAGGTCTCCACGGTCCTCTCACCTCCCGGAAGCGCACGAGAGGACCGTGGCCAGCGGCGAAAGGCTCCCCCGCGCAGCGGGCCGCGGACAGCGCGGGTTCTCTGCCCAAGCACTGACGACCACCGGCGCATCCGCGCCAGCCCCACCGAGCTCGAAGACATCGCCACAGCCGCTCTCGTCCCCACCCACTTCGACGTGGGCGCCTCACACGGAACCTCCGCGAGCGCCCCAGTGGCTGTCGCCCCGACGAGGAAAACACTCCGGGGCTCACTACTGGACAGCTATGTCGAATACCGACCCTTGGGTCCATTTCTGCTCGGAGATGTCCCACACATATGACGGCGCGTCCATGTGGGGAGGGTCCCCGTCCATTCCGACCCACCGGATCGGTGACTCGGCGCTTCCGAAGGAGGCCGGAGAGTCCTCACCGTTGATATTGGTTGATATGTTCATCACCCCGGAATACAGGACTCCCGGCTCGGACACCAGCCTGATTCCCGCGTTTTGGGCGTCTCCGGCCAGGGTGAACGAGGCGGGGGGCATGGGCTTCATATCTCCGGTGGCCTCGTCCACCAGGTTGGCGTCACGAGTACGGGTGTCGTACGTCAGCTGGTGGCCGAAGTTCTCCCCAGCCCCACCCTGACACTCGACCCTGGTCACCTCGGGTGGCGCATCGCCGTGGTCGACGATGTTCACCTCGATCTCGGACACGGTGAGCATCTCAGTCTCACCGGCACGCATTTCCACGACAACCTGGGGCCAGAGGATGTACACGCCCTCCTGACGTACGACCCAATCGCGCCAGTCGTCACAGTGCCCCCTTTGCTCGCCGTTCGGATAGTCCGGAGGGTGGGGTAGCTCTTCGGGAGATCCCGCGAACAGGAAGCTCGCATAGTCAAAGTAGAGGTCCACCCCCGCGACTTCCGCGTAATCCGGCGAGTTGTCGAAGTTGCACTCTACGCTGTTGTCATCTCCTTCCACGTCACAGTTGTCCTGGACGTCGCCCCCGCCCTCGGCGGTGTGGGGGCCGGTGGCTGGCGCGCCACCGGGGTCCTCCGTGTCCTCGTTGGCCGCGGCGGGATTCTCGTCGTCACCGGAGACTGTCCGCATCGCGAAGAACACGACCAAGGCGAGGGCGACGAGGACGGCCGGCGTTCCCGTGGCCACCACCCCGATGGACGGCCTCGAGAACCCCCTGTTCTCGCTGCCGCCCTCGGGTGATTCCAGCTTCGCGTTCCCCAACTCATCATCGCCATACTCTTCTCCCGAACCCGTTGGACGAGGGGGAAGTGACATACCGAAACGCTCACCCGCCGTTCGCGCGAACCGCTCGTAGGTGAGTGGGTGGTCCACGATCGATCTGGCCAGCTCGTCGCATACGCCCTCGTTACGCAACCGGTCCAGCTCGGAGTACGAGGCGACCTCTCCGAGGCTGATCTTCTGGTGGCCGAACCAGTCCACCCGCGCCTTGAGCTTGCGCCCTCTCGCTTCCTGGGGAACCCCGTGGACCTCCAGGTTCAGCGCCACTCGAAGCACGTTCTTTTCGACCAGTGAGTACTTCGATGGATCGAGGCGGCTGATGTGGTGTTCGAGGTGGCAGTCCACCTTACGGCGGACGCGGTCCGGGTACGGTTCGTCCTCGGGGTAGATGAACCAGAATTCCCGCCACGTCTCTCCGAGTCTCTCATAGAGACCGGGCGTTTCGATGCCGTAGCTTTCTCCTCTCGAAATGAGACTGAGCAACGTCTCCGCGACTCGGGTTACTTCTGGTTTCTGAGCTCGGGGCATCTCGTCCTCGTCCAGAGGGCCAGCAGGGGAGGCAGCATCATACCGCACCCCTACGACCCCGTCAGCGGAACGGGTTATTCCGCCCAAGAGAGAAAATTGTTCCGTGAGAACAATGGACGCCACAGGAATTCGCGCATCGAGACGCCGGTGCTCCGAAAGCGCGGAAATAGTGTGGCCTCGGCCGCGAGGAGACTGTCCGTCTCCCCCGCGACCACGGGCGAACCGGGCGGGAACGCGACGTCCACGCCCCGGGTCGCGGTGTTGTCAGGCACCTCGCCACCCCGCCAGGTACGAGGTGAGAGAGCATCGTGAACGCACAGGACACTTCCCCCGATAACCGGGCGCGAACTCCGAGAACCGAAAACGGGAACTGGCGATATCTTCCCAGGACGGAGTTCCCATCGGTCTTCAACCAGTTCTCATCATCGGGTTTCCCGGTGACACCCGCGCTTTTTGATGGCATCACGGATATGTGTCCTCGCCGAGGGCATGGGGTGGCCACCTCCTTCCAACACATGGAAGGACCCCGAGTCCGTGTCGAACCACAGCGAATCGTGCCCCGCCACAGCTCTCATCGGCTTCGTGCCCATACTGGCGGCGTTCATCACCGGCTTCGTCGTCTGCCTTGTCACCAAGGCGACCCTGTCCGCAGTGTTCGGGAACTGGTGGCAAAGCAGCCGCGGCGCCAGGGACATGGAGATCGCGCGCCTGCGGGCGGAGAACGCCGAGCTACGCCGAGCTCTCGGCTTGGAAACGGGCGACTCGCAGTGACCCGCGTCTTCCTCGACGGCCGTCCCCGTTTCGGGACGATCACCCGGGCGGCCACCGCGGAGCGCCGGCACGCGGTCGCCCACCGGTACCTCCGTACCGATCCGGCCAGCGGCGGCTCGTTCCCACTCGCCGCTCCCGCCGGCCAGCGGTGGTGAGTCTCGTCGGGCCGGGCGCCCCGCGTCCGGCCCCTCCTCTCCCCTCACGACACGCGGAAAGGAGTGTTCTCCCAATTCCCCGTTTCGTTGGCCCCGCACCGGGTTGAGTGATGCGTTCGCCGTCGTGGAGGACCAGCGGAAGCACCTGGGCGATGGTGGCGGCGTGAATGATGTCGTTGATACGTCCGGCATGCCGCCGGATCAGCAGCGCGGCACGAAGTAGGTCCTCACCCAGCCCGGCCTCCGTACCCACACGGTCGGCCACGTCCCGATCCGCACCGTGGAGCCGGCCCTCCAACCCCGCGACGTACTCCGTCAGGTCCCCGGAACCGGTGAAGCCGATCAGAGTTCGCAGCGCCTCGGCCGGGGCGGTCTCGTCGTCGTCCACTCCAGCGGCACCGCCCGATGTGGCGAACCCCAGACGACCAAGGTGGCGCAGCGCGGTGTGCGTGGTGAAGTCAGCGCGACTCACCTCCAACACCGCCTCGAGAACCTGTTTCGGCGGCCAGCGGCGGCCGTTGACCTCCACCCAGTGCTCACGAATCTCCTCGGGAGCGCTGTCCGCCATCCGTGCCTCGACCCATGCGCGACCGAGCCGGTACTCCTCACCGTTCATCCGGAACCGCACGCGTGTTCCTCCCTACCGCCGAGGCTGACGAGGCCAGTCCGGACACGGTGCGGATGCGGGATCGCTGTCAGAGGTCCTGTGATCACGGCGCCCGCCATGACAGCCCGGGGCTCACGCGAAATCGTCAGGAAGCAGGCGGAACGCCTGATGCGGAGTGAGCGGACGCACGGTTCGAAAATCGCGCCGGTCGAAACTCAGCAGCGCATCGGTCCGATACTGGGCGGCCAGGGCGACGTTGACGCCGTCGGCGAGATCCAGATCCAGGGCCGCGTAGCGCCGCTGCACGGCTCGCGCGGTATCGAGGACGTCAACACTCGTCTCCGGGACCTGGAAACGCATGCGACGCACTTGGGCGAGGAGATGGTCCAGCAGTCGGCTCCGCGCTTCGGAGCCGAACCGGGCCTTGGCCATATGGTCCAGTTCGGCCAGAACCAACCCGGAAACGATCACCGTACCGGCCTTCTCCAGCACGGAGCGGCAGGCTTCCGCCTCAGGAGCGTTGCGGTCGGAGGCGGCGATGATTCCTGAGGTGTCGGCGATGACGATCATGCGCCACGGCGCCCCTGAGCGATGGCCTCGGTGATCTCATCGCGGGTGACGGGCTCGCCGCTACCTTCGAAGGTCGGCCAGTCGAGGGGATCGTCCCAGACGCGATTCGCCATGGCGGCGAGATGCAGACCTTCGCGAATGATCTCCGCCTCAGCGACGCCACGCCGCCGGGCAGCCTCCTTGATCAGGGCCAAGTCCTCGGGGTCCGCGTAGACATTGGTCCGCTGCATCGACATGTACCAATGTTAACACATACACACCTGGCTGCCTGGTGTTGGCGTATCGACGCCGACGCGGAGGCAAAGGCGCCCTTCTCCATCGACCCAGAACGCTCGACCGCGCCCCATGTCGCTCAACGCCCGGAGCCGCCACAGACGCCCAGCGCCGCGGGACGACCGCCGCGGTTCACGACCCACGCCTCTGCGCCCAGAGCAGCGAGGGCCGGAATCAGGGCGCGGGCGATATTTCCACCTCCCACGATCCCCACCACGGTCCCAGCCAGAGTCCCCACGCGGGGCAACAGGTCCGTCCTGGCCCATTCCGTGGACCGCAGAGACTCCGGAAGCAGCCGGACTCCCGCCAGCAGCAACGTCGTCCTGGACACCCCCTCGCCGGCCGCAGCCGCCACTCCCCGGCACACCTCACGGACATCGCAGCTACCAGGGCGTTCGCTTCCGAACCTCGCCCTTCCCGAAAGAGCGCGCTCCCACGATCGTGCTGGTGTGCCCACTTCGCCGTTGGAAAAGTGGGCACACCAGCACGATCACGACAGCGGCCGGGGCGTCCTCCCGGCAACAGGAGCGGCGCCGGGAACACCGCCCACCCCGAACAGCAAAAAAGCCAGGCCCTCAGGGCCTGACCTTGGGTGGCTCCCGCGACTGGACTCGAACCAGTAACCTGTCGGTTAACAGCCGACCGCTCTGCCGATTGAGCTACGCGGGATCGGTTTCCCCCGGGAAGCGGATCCCCGTGGGCAACAGGTAATATCCTAGCGCACTCAGCGGAGTGCTCGTGACGACTCCCTGGCGGAGCCCGAGGGGATGTCGCTCGGCTCACCCGAGTGTGCACCGGGTAACGTCGAAAGCGACAGCTCCGTCGACGTCGAGAGGCACCCATGCGCTACCGGATCACCTTCGCCGCTGGACTCGCCGTTGGCTACGTCCTCGGCGCCAAGGCGGGCAAAGCCCGCTACGACCAGATCGCGCACGCGGCCCGCCGCGTCGCCGAGAGCCCCACTGTCCAGGAGACCGCCGGCCTCGTGGGCGCGCAGGTCAGCAACGCCGGTAAGGCCGTCTACACCAGGGTCGGAGCGCGCGTCCCGGTATCCTCGCTCCGGGACTACCTGGCCCGCCCCACCACGGAGGAGGAGGCCGAGCTCCGCCACGACCGGGCCAACGGCACCCGCCCCGACACCTCGGAGCAGTGAGGCCAGTGAGGCCGCGGCGACCCCGGGAGTAGGGTCGGAGGTATGCGATGGTTGCGCGATAGGGTCCTACCGCGCGAGGTCCGCCAGCGGCTCCGGCTGGCACGCGGAGAGCGGGTCCTCGCGCACGCGCCGTCCGCCGAGGGCACGGTCGTGGCCACCACACGCGCTCTCCACCTCGCCGACGGCCACGCCGTCCCGTGGCAGCACATCGACCGCGCACGTTGGGGTGACGGCGGCCTGTACTTCACCGAGGAGGGCACGGGAGAGTGGTTCGTCGCCATCGAGGCGCCGAGGCGGCTGGCGGAGACCATTCATGAGCGCGTGACCTCCACCATCGTGGTGAGCCGGCACGTCCCCCTCGACGAACACTCCACAGGGGAAGCGAGCGACACGGCCGAGGAACGCGGGTTCCGGCTCGTCGCCCGTCGCCCCCCGGGCGGAAGCGAGATCAGCTGGCGTATCCACGTCGACGAGGGCGTCGACCCCGACGATCCACGCCTCGCCGAACGTGCGCCCGCCGCCCTGGCCACCCTCCGCGAGCAGATGGGGGTATAGCGCCGGGGCATGGCTCTCCCGCCCCCGGTGAGTGCGCCCCGGTGGGTGGGCGCCCACCCCACCCACCGGGGGTTGACTAACTCCCGCGCTGCCGGTCGAGCGCGCTCGCCAGGGCCTCGGCGATGTGACGGGCCGGGCGGCCGGTCTCCTGGGTGATCTGCGTACGGCAGCTGAACCCGTCGGCCAGGACCAGGGTCTCGGGGTCGGACTCACGGACGGCGGGCAGCAGGACGCGCTCCCCGACCGCCTTGGAGATGTCGTAATGGCCGTCCTCGAACCCGAAGTTGCCGGCCAACCCGCAGCACCCGGACTCCAGAACCTCCCCGTCGATCCCGGCGCGCTCCATCAGTTCCCGGTCGGCGTCGAACCCGATCACGGCGTGTTGGTGGCAGTGCACCTGGCTGACCGCCCGCGCGTCGACCCGCGGCGGACTCCAGTCGGGCGCGTGCTCGGCGAGGAATCCGGCCAGGGTGTACACCGACTCCGCCACCCGCTCGCTGGGCTCTCCCGGAACCAGCTCGACCAGGTCGGTGCGCAGTGCCGCAGTGCAGCTCGGTTCCAACCCGACAATGGGGGTCCCGGCCGCCACGTACGGCGCGAGCGCCCGCAACGTGCGCCGCATGACGCGCCGTGCCACCCCGAGCTGCCCGGTGGACACCCAGGTGAGACCGCAGCACACCTGTTGCCTGGGAACAACGACGGTGAAGCCGGCGTCCTCCAGCACGCGCACGGCCGCGGCCGGAACACTCGGGGTGAGGTAGTTGCCGAACGTGTCGGGCCACAGCAGGACCGTCCCGCGATCCCCCTCGGAGCTGCCGCGCCGGCGGAACCACCGGGTGAAGGTGGTACGGGCGAACTCCGGGAGCTGTCTCTCCTGGGCGATCCCGCCCACCCGCTTCAGCAGTGAGGCCAGGCCGGGTGTGCCCGACGCCCGGTTCACCTCGGCCGGCGCCAGGGCCGCCAGACGGGACCAGACGGGCAACCACCCCATGGAGTAGTGCGCGGCGGGCCGCACCCGGCCCTGGTAGTGGTGGTGCAGGAACTCGGCCTTGTAGGCGGCCATGTCGACGTTGACGGGGCAGTCGCTGCGACACCCCTTGCACGACAGGCACAGGTCGAGACTGTCGCGGACCTCCTCGGAGCGCCACCCGTCGGTGATGACCTCGCCGTTGACCATCTCGAACAGCATCCGGGCCCGGCCGCGCGTGGAGTGCTTCTCGTCCTTGGTGACCATGTAGCTCGGGCACATCACACCCGGCCCCTCGTGGCGACGGCACTTGCCCACCCCCATGCACCGGCGCATGGCGCGGGCGAAGTCGCCCTGGTCCTCGGGGTAGGACAGCAGTGTCTGCGGGCCACTGGTGACGGTCGCGACGCGCAGGTCGGAGTCGAGCGGCGCCGGGTCGACGATGACCCCCGGGTTCATCAGGTTCCGGGGGTCCCAGATGGCCTTGAACGAGGAGAACGCCCGCAGCACACCCTCGCTGTACATCCGGGGCAGCATCTCCGAACGCGCCTGGCCGTCGCCGTGCTCCCCCGAGAGCGACCCCCCGTGCTCGGCGACCAGGTCGGCGGCCTCCTCCATGAACGCGCGGAAGTCCCCCCGACCAGCACGGCTGAGGAGGTCGAAGTCGATGCGGATGTGGATGCAGCCCTCACCGAAGTGGCCGTAGGCCACGCCGTCGCGGCCGTGGCGCTCCATGAGTCGGTCGAAGCCGCGCAGGTAGGACCCCAGTTTCTCCGGAGGTACGGCGGCGTCCTCCCACCCCGGCCACGCCTCGGTGCCGTCCGGCGCGCGGGTGGCCAGGCCGGCGCCCTCCTCCCGCACACGCCACAGAGCGCGCTTGTGCGCCGCGTCGGTGACGACAACGGACTCCAGGGGGCGGGCCGCCCCGGTCAGGGAGCGCACCATGGTGTGGCCGGCCTCGGCGGCCGCCGCCATGTCCTCGCCCCCGATCTCCACCATCAGCCAGGCGCGGCCGGAGGGCAGCCGCACTCCGGAGCGCTCCAGCCCGCCCAGCAGCCGCTCGTGCAGCCCCTCCAGGGTCAGGGGCGAGTGCTCCAGTATCTCGGTCACGGCGTCGGCCGCGGCCGGCGGGTCCGGGTAGCCCAGGACCACCAGTGCTCGGGCGGGTGGGGACTCGACCAGCCGCACGGTGGCACCGAGGATGGTGACGCAGGTCCCCTCGGTTCCGGTGAGCGCCCGCGCGACGTTGCCGCCCTTCTCCGGCAGCAGGTGGTCGAGGGCGTAGCCCGACACCCGGCGGGAGAACTGCGGCATTCCGGTGCGCAGGTCCCCCATGTGGGTCTCGGTGAGGTCGCGCAGCGCCGCGTGGACACGCCCCTCGATCGTCGGCTGGGCCGCCAGGCGCTCGCGCTCCTCACGGGAGGTGGCTCCCACCGTCATCCGGGTGCCGTCGTGGGTCAGCACGTCCAGCGACTCCACGTTGTCGGCTGTGGTCCCCCACGCCACGGAGTGCGACCCGCAGGAGTTGTTCCCGATCATCCCGCCCAGCGTGCACCGGCTGTGCGTCGACGGGTCGGGGCCGAACGTCAACCCGTGCGGCTGGGCCGCGCCGCGCAGGTCGTCCAGTATGACGCCGGGTTGGACCCGCGCCACCCGGGCGGCGGGGTCGACCTCCTCGATCGCCGTGAGGTGGCGGGACGTGTCGATGACGAGCCCCGAGCCGATGGAGTTCCCCGCGATGCTGGTACCCCCGCCGCGTGGGGTCAGCGGCACCCCGTGCGCGTTGCACGCGGCGACCGCGGCGATGACATCGTCGACGGTCCGGGGGACGACCACGCCGATCGGGACGTGACGGTAGTTGGAGGCGTCAGCGGTGTACAGGGCGCGCGTGCCCGCGTCGAAGGACACCGATCCGGAGATCTCGGCGCGGAGGTCGCGCCGGAACCCTTCGATGTCGATCTCGTCCGCTGCCTCGGAGGGGTGCAGGTCGACCATGCCCCAAGCTTGGCGCCTCGCTCGAGTTGGTGACAACCATGTTCCCCTCGCGACACGGCGTTTTCACGTTTATCACGTTCCCCGACACGAATTTCGCCGGAAACCCTGACAGAGGGTGTCAGGGCAGCGTGTCAGGCTCGTCCGTATGATGATGACGTGGCACGAGTTCGCTACTGAGGCCCCCGAGCTGGCCACCGCGGTCCGCGCCCGGTTCGAGGCGGCCACCCACCACGTGCTGGCCACCCTGCGTGCCGGCGGGGCGCCGCGGGTGAGCGGAACCGAGGTTCAATACAAGGACCCTGACCTGTGGCTCGGCTCGATGTCGGGCGCGGTGAAGGCGCGCGACCTGCAGCGGGACGGCAGGTTCGCGCTGCACGCCCACCCGGGTGACCCGGACGGTGGGTCCATGCTGGAGCACGGCGACGCCAAGCTCTCCGGGGTCGCTGTCGAGGAGGGAGAGGACGCCAAACGCGCGGCCTTCCAGGAGGGGGAGGTTCCACACGCGTTCCGGCTGCTGCTCACCGAGGCCGTGCTCACCTCGGTCGAGGATGACCAGCTCGTCATCCGGTCCTGGCGCGCGGGCGCGGGAACATCCGAGGTTCGGCGGACGTAAACGCGGCACGGCCCCGGAGCGGGAGGTGGGCTACTCGCCCTTCAGGGACTCGTCCATGGCCTCGACGAGCTCCCCCTCCGGGTCCATGTCCAGGTTCCACAGCATCAGCCCGCCGAGCCCCTCCTCGCGCACGTAACGGCCCTTCTGCTCGACGACTCGGGGGGTGTCGTAGCTCCACCACTCGTCGCCGTCGTAGATCCAGTAGGCACCGTTCAGCGGGTCGTGGAAGCGTCGCCCGTCGCGCTCCTCGAGGTCGACGTAGGCATCGGTTCCCGTGCCGTATCCGCCGTCGGCGGCGCCATCCGCAGGGGCGAAACGGCCGAACTTGTCGTCGGACACCCCCTGCCAGCCGCGGCCGTAGCCGGGAAACCCGACGATCAGTTTCTCGGGCGGAAGACCGTGGTCGAGGTAGCGCTGGACGGTACTGGCGACGCTGGCGTCGGTGGGCGCGTCCTGGTGCGCGTAGAGCTGGGAGTGGTGGTCGGTGACGTCGCTCCAGCTGCCGGTGAAGTCGTAGCCCTGCACCGTGGCGAAGTCGACGAGGTTGAAGAGCTCGGGCTGGTAGCTCGACTCCATGATCTCTTCGGAGTTGCCAAGCGACACGGTCAGCGCGTACTCCTCGCCGGTCTCGGCCTCCAGCTCGTTGAGCTGGCTGCGGAACTCCCGCACGACGAGGGTGAAGTTGCGCCTGTCCTCCGGGCGCTCGATGTTGCCCTCCTTCCCGTCGCCGCCGGGCCACTCCCAGTCCAGGTCGATACCGTCGAAGATCCCCTCGGCGACCCCGTCTCCCCCTTGGGGCTCGCCGTTCATGGTGGGCAGGTCGCCGCGCAGCCACAGGTCGATGCAGGAGGACACGAACTCCTCGCGGGCCTCCTTGGTTCGCACCGCGTTGGAGAAGTACCTCGACCAGTTCCAGCCGCCGAGGGAGATGCTGGCGGACAGGTCCGGGTGCTCCTCCTGGGCCTTACGGAGCTGGTTGAGGCTGCCCGCGAGTGGTTGGTCGTAGGAGTCGGCCTCCCCGTCGACACTCTCGTCAGCGTCGTAGCGCCGTTGGTACAGCTCCCAGGGCTGGTCGGCGTCCTCGGGGATGTGGCACCGGCCGTCCTCGTTGACGTCACCGAACGCCCACTGCACCCGGGTCAGCCGTTCGGCGGCCCCACTGTCGACGAAGTCCTTGATCGAGTAGTCGCGGTTCGCCACGTTCCAGTCCGCGAAGTAGGCGACGCGCTGTCGCTCCTCGGGACCGTCGACCCCGGTGTCGGTGAACGCGGTGAACGCGCTGAAGAAGAGCGCGCCGAGGGCCGCGGCCACCCCGACCCCAAGCGCCATGCCCTTCTTGCGGGTACCGGGCCGGACGCCCGGCTTCCGCTGCTGAGCTGCCATCACACTCGAAAGTAGTCCTGTCCCTGCGGGCGGCGCACGTGACTGAGCGAAACGGCCGCAACCGGTCGACTCGTCCGGCGGGGAACTCCCGTGCGTCCCGGGACTTCGGTGTACGCCGGACACGGAGCCGTGTGCGGTGCGGCCCCCCGACCTATTCCTACCACTATTCCAAAAAGTCCCTCAGCATTTCCGCCCGCGAGGGATGGCGCAGCTTGGACAGCGTCTTCGACTCGATCTGCCGGATACGTTCCCGGGTCACGCCGAACTCGCGACCCACCTCCTCCAGGGTGCGGGGATGCCCGTCGAGCAGGCCGAACCTCAGCTGGATGATCCGCTGCTCGCGGCCGGAGAGGTCACCGAGCAGCGCCGCCAACTGGTCCTGCAACATGAGGAACGAGGCCGCCTCGACCGGGACCACGGCGTCGGAGTCCTCGATGAAATCCCCGAAGTCGGAGTCCTCCTCGCCTATGGGGGTCTGCAGCGAAACCGGCTCCTGGGCGAGCCGCTGGATCTCCTGGACCCGCTCGTCCCTGAACCCCAGCGCCTGGGATATCTCCTCCGAGGTCGGATCCCGCCCCAGCTCCTGGTGGAGCTGGCGCTGCATCCGCATCATCCGGTTGATGGTCTCGACCATGTGCACCGGTATGCGGATGGTGCGCGCCTGGTCGGCGATGGCGCGGGTGATCGCCTGCCGGATCCACCAGGTCGCGTAGGTGGAGAACTTGAACCCGCGCGTGTAGTCGAACTTCTCCACGGCACGGATCAGCCCCATGTTGCCTTCCTGGATGATGTCCAGCAGCAACACCCCACGGCCGACGTAACGTTTGGCGATGGAGACCACGAGCCGCAGGTTCGACTCGATCAGGCGCCGCTTGGCGCGCTCCCCCTCCTCGACCAGCGTCCGTAACTCGTCGAGGTGGTCCGGGGACATCTGCACGGGCACGACCGCCTCGCGCGCGTCGTTGAGCTTCTTGTCGGCGAACAGGCCGACCTCGATCGACTTGGCAAGGTCCACTTCCTCTTCTGCCGTGAGCAGCGGAACACGGCCGATCTCGCGCAGGTAGACGCGCACGAGGTCACCGGTCGCCGGTCTCGGCCCGACGTCGGTGACGGAGGCGGTGTCCCCGCCAGCGGCGGGGTCGGACACCTCGATCCCCTGCTGCGCGAGTCCCAGGACCACCTGATCGAGGGACTCGGGAGGTGCGTTCAGACGGTCCAGAGCGGAGGCGACGTCGGCGACGGTCACAGTACCGCCGGTGCCGTCGCCCGCGACCAGGTGCGCCACCTGACTGATCGGCGGCGTTTCGCCGGGCAGCAGCGATAGAGCCACGCTCACAGTGTGCCCTGTGAGGCCGCGGTGTTCCGAGACTCAATTTTGTCACCGTGGTGTTAGGTACCGCCGGCCGCGGGATCGCGCATGCGTCGTCGTTGCTGCTCAACCGTCATGAGTTCGGCGAACACCCGCTGGTACTCCTCCGCGTCAGCGGACGGGTCGAGCCGGCCCAGCCGCGACTTGAGGTTTGACACCTGGCGATTGATGGAATGGGACCGCAGCGTTGCGAGAATCTCGCGAGCGTAATGCTCGTCGGGTTCTCCGTAGATCTCCAGCTCCTCCACCGCCAGTTGGGTGACGAACGCGCTCTGGGCCTCGGTGGGCGCGGCCTCACGCAGCCGGACCGCCCACTGGCCGGGGTCGTCCGCGGCGGCGACACCACCGAGACCGCGGATGACCTCACGCACGGCCCGGTGCTGCGGCACGGTGAACGCCTCGGTGTCGATCAGGTCGAACTCGCCGGCCAGGTGGGGGTACTGCAGGGCCAGCTTCAGCGCCTGGCGTTCGCGCCGCAGCGAGGGGTCGCGCGGATCGTAGGGGTCGGACTCCTCCGTGCCGGCCGCCGCCGCGCCCTGGCTCCTCGGCGCCTCCGCCCGGGAGGGTCTCCCTCCACGCATGTGTTGGGCCACACGACGCCGCACGAACTCCTCGTCCATGATCCCGAGCCAGTGGTCCAGGTTGACCCCGTACAGCTTGCGGACCCCTTCGTTGCGGATGCTCGCGACGATCTCGGCCGCCGCGTCCAGGCCGGCCATGCGCCCCTCGGGGGTGTCGAGGTCGTACTGCTCGATCACGTTGCGGATCATGAACTCGTACAGGGGTTTCTTGGCGTCGACCAGGTCGACGACGGCGCTGTCGCCGTGCCGCACCCGTAGGTCGCAGGGGTCGAGACCGTCGGGTTGGACCGCGACGAAGGTCTCGGACTCGAACCCGTGCTCCTCGGCGAACGCGCGTACCGCCGCCTTCTGCCCGGCGGTGTCGCCGTCGAAGGTGAACACGACCTTGCCGCCGTGGTTGGTCCGACCCAGCAGCATCCTGCGCAGGATCTTCAGGTGTTCCTCCCCGAAGGAGGTGCCGCACGTGGCCACCGCGGTGCGTACCCCGGCCAGGTGGCAGGCCATGACGTCGGTGTACCCCTCGACGATGACGGCCTGTCGCTCGCGTGAGATGTGGCGTTTGGCGAGGTCGAGCCCGTAGAGCAGGTGCCCCTTCTTGAAGATGGGGGTCTCGGGGGTGTTCAGGTACTTGGGACCGTCGCCGTCGGGGTCGAGCTTGCGCGCGCCGAACCCGACGACCTCGCCGGTGACCTCCCGAACCGGCCACAGCAGCCGGTTACGGAACTTGTCGTAGGCGCCCCGGCGCCCCTGACCCGCCAGTCCGGCGGTGACGATCTCCTTGTCGGTGAACCCCTTCTGCCGCAGGTGGGCGGTCAGCGCCTCCCACCCGGGCGGGGCGAATCCCACGCCGAACTGTTCGGCGTCGGCCCGGGTGAAGCCACGCTCACTGAGGAACCGCCGCGCCGGCAACGCCTCGGGTGAGAGCAGCTGCTCGGCGTAGAACTCGGCGGCCGCCCGGTGCGCCTCGACGAGCCGCTGGCGCTGCCCCTGGTCGCCGGCGGAGGGCGCCCTGCCCTGCTCGTAACGCAGGCGCACACCCGCCTGTTGCGCCAGGTGCTCGACGGCCTCGGTGAAGCTCAGGTGTTCGATCCGCTGGATGAAGGTGATGACGTCGCCGCCCTCGCCGCAGCCGAAGCAGTACCACAGGCTCCGGGACGGGGTGACGTTGAACGAGGGGGACTTCTCGTCGTGAAACGGGCAGATCCCCTTGTACGAACCGCCGCCCGCGCCGCGGAGTTGCAGGTACTCGCCCACGATGTCGGCGACCGGGGCGCGCTCGCGCACGAGCGCGACGTCTTCGTCTCTGATTCTGCCTGCCACGGGGATCAGGGTAGTGACCCCCGCCGACCCTCCGGCAATGAGCGCCACTCGCTGTGGAGCCGTGTCCCACACCGCTCGCGGGAAGAACGTGCGCGGGATATCCGGATTCCGGGGTGGGTGCGACGGTCCCGTGGAAGTCGGACCGTACGCCCTGAGCACGGGCACTGACCGGGGCCGGTCAGTGCCCGTGCTCAGCGCCGGTGTGGCCTCCACACCGGCGCTCCGGGTGCCCGCCCCGGTCACGTCCGGGACTGGCCCACGGGTACGGGTTCCCGTTCGTTCTCCTCGGAGTCCGGACCGTCTTCCGGGCCGGTGGCCTCCTGGCTGGGCGTGCCTGTTCCGCCCCTCGCGGCGCGTTTCTTGTTGTAGATGTCGAAGGCCACCGCGAGCAGCAGCACGAGCCCCTTGATCAACTGCTGCCAGTCGACGCCCAGGCCGATGATCGACATTCCGTTGTTGATCACCCCCATGACCAGCGCGCCGACCACGGCGCCGATCACGGTGCCCACACCGCCCGAGGCCGAGGCGCCACCGATGAACGCAGCGGCGATCGCGTCGAGCTCGAACATCGTGCCGGCTCCGGGCGTCGCCAGGTTCAACCGGGCGGTGAACAGCACACCGGCCAACGCGGCCAGTGCCCCCATGTTCACGAACACCCAGAAGGTGGTGCGGCGGGTGTTCACCCCGGACAGCATCGCCGCGCGCTCGCTGCCACCCACGGCGTAGATGTGCCGGCCGGCGGTGGTGGAGTTCATCAGGAACGCGTACCCGACGATCAGCGCGACCAGCAACAGCCCGACCACCGGAACACCGCTGTGCAGGGCCAGCGTGTAGCTGAACACCATGACCACCGCCACCGTCAGGGTCGACTTCAGCGACGTCAGCCGTGCGGAGGAGGCCGGAAGGTCATGCCGGATGTTGCGTGCCCGACCGTTCCACTGGATCCCCACGAGGGCGGCCGAGGCCGCGGCCCCGAGAACCAGGGGCAGCGCATGCACCCCGCCGACCTCGATATCCGGGACGAAACCGCCAGCCAGGACGCGCACCGACGACGGCAACCGGCCCACCGACTCGCCACCGAGCACCAGCAGGGTGGCACCGCGGAAGATCAGCATCCCGGCGAGGGTCACGATGAAGGCCGGGATCCGCACGTAGGCGATCCAGAACCCGTGCCAGGCGCCGATGACCGCGCCCAGCAGCAGCGCGGCCGGAAGCACGAGCAGCAGTGGAAGCTCCAGCTCGGTCAGCATGATCGCCGTCACGGCACCGACGAAGGCGACGACGGAACCGACCGACAGGTCGATGTGTCCGGTGATGATCACCAGCATCATCCCGATCGCGAGGACCAGGACATAGGAGTTCTGCATCACCAGGTTGGTGATGTTGAGCGGGCGCAGCAGCAGCCCGCCGGTGAGGATCTGGAACAGCACCACGATGACGGCGAGCGCGATCACCATGCCGTACTGTCGTGCGTTGTTCCGCAGCATGTCGCGTATCGTGTTCATTCCCGTGGTCCACGCCTTCGCCATCGTCACGGCCCCGTCGTCGTCATGAGCCGCATAAGGGATTCCTGGTCGGCTTCGGAACGCGCGACGTCACCGGTGATGCGCCCTTCGCGCATCGCGTAGACGCGATCGCACATCCCCAGCAGCTCCGGCAGCTCGGAGGAGATCATCAGTACGGAGGCGCCCTGCTCCACGAGCCGGTGGATGATCAGGTAGATCTCGTACTTGGCGCCGACGTCGATCCCGCGGGTGGGCTCGTCCAGGATGAGTAGCTCCGGCTCGGTGAACATCCATTTGCCCAGCACGACCTTCTGCTGGTTACCGCCGCTGAGATTTCCGGCGGCCTGGTAGATGTCGCGGCTCTTCACCTGTAGCTGGCCGCGCAGCCTCTCGGCGGCGACCGACTCCTCGGCGGGGTCGATCACCGCACGGCGGCTGATCCGCCGCAGCCCGGGGAGCGTGAGGTTGTGGCGGATGTCGTCGTCCATAACGAGCCCGAGCTCCTTGCGGTCCTCGGGGACGTAGGCGATGCCGTTGGCGACGGCCTCGGCGACGCTGCCGGTGCGGATACGGGCCCCGTCCTTGTGGACGGTCCCGCTGACGTATCTCCCGTAGGAGTGGCCGAACACGCTCATCGCGAACTCGGTCCGCCCCGCGCCCATCAGCCCGGCCAGGCCCACGATCTCGCCACGCCGGACCGTCAGGGTGGCGCCGTCGACGACGCGGCGTCCCAACTGGGTGGGGTGGTCGACGCTCCAGTCGCGCACCTCGAACCGGACCTCGCCAATGTGGGGCGTGCGTTCGGGGAAACGGTGCTGCAGGTCACGCCCGACCATGGCACTGATGATGCGGTCCTCGTCGGCCACTCCCTCGGCCAGCGCCATGGTCTCGACGGTGCGGCCGTCACGCAGCACGGTGATCGTGTCGGCGACCCTGGCCACCTCGTCGAGCTTGTGCGAGATGAGGATCGACGTGATTCCCTGCGCCTTGAGCTCCACCAGCAGCCGCAGCAGGTTGTCACTCTCGGCCTCGTTGAGCGCCGACGTCGGCTCGTCCAGGATGAGCAGCCGCACGCGCTTCGACAGCGCCTTCGCGATCTCCACGAGCTGCTGCTCACCCACGCCGAGTGTGGACACCGGCAGTGTCGGGTCCTTGTCCAGCCCCACCCGGCGCAACAACTCGCGTGCGTCGCTGACGGTACGCCCCCAGTCGACGCGGCCGGCCCAACGAACCCGCTCGTTGCCGAGGAAGATGTTCTCGGCGATGGAGAGGTTTCCGACCAGGGCGAGTTCCTGGTGGATGATGACGATCCCGGCCCGCTCACTGTCGCGGATTCCGGAGAACGCCCGCACGTCGCCGTCGACCAGGATCTCCCCGGTGTAGTCGCCGTGGGGATGAACGCCGCTGAGCACCTTCATCAGGGTGGACTTGCCGGCGCCGTTCTCTCCCACGAGCGCCCGGACCTCGCCACGGCGCACCCGCAGGTCGACGTCCGAGAGCGCCCTGACACCGGGGAACTCCTTGGAGATCGCGCGCATCTCGAGGATGAGGTCGCTCACTGTAGGTCCGACTCCTCGTAATAGCCGCTCCCGATCAGCTCCTCCTCGTAGTTGTCGGCGTCGACCGAGACCGGTTCGAGGAGGTAGGCCGGGACGACCTTCTCGCCGTTGTCGTAACTCTCGGTGTCGTTGACCTCGGGTTCCTCGCCCCGGACGACGGCGTCGGACATGTCCGCGGCGACTTTCGCGAGCTCGCGGGTGTCCTTGAACACGGTCTGCGTCTGCTCACCCGCGATGATCGACTTGACCGAGGCCACCTCGGCGTCCTGCCCGGTGATCACCGGCATCGGCTTGTCGTCCGTGCCGTAGCCGACCCCCTTGAGTGAGGAGATCACCCCGGTGCTGATCCCGTCGAAGGGGGACAGCACCGCGTCGAGGTCCTCGTCGGAGTAGTTCGCGCTGAGCAGGTTGTCCATGCGTTCCTGGGCTTCGGCGCCGTCCCAGCGCATCGTGGCGATCTGGTCCATCTTCGTCTGCCCGCTGACGACGTCCAGCACGCCGTCCTCGATGTAGGGCTCGAGCACCGACATGGCGCCGTCGTAGAAGAAGTAGGCGTTGTTGTCGTCGGGGGATCCACCGAACAGCTCGATGGTGAACGGCCCTTCCTCGTTCTCCAGATCGAGGGCCTCCTCGATGTAGCGGCCCTGCAGCACACCCACCTCGAAGTTGTCGAAGGTCGCGTAGTAGTCGACGTGCTCCGTGCCGCGGATGAGCCGGTCGTAGGCGATCACCGGGATGTCGCTCTCGGCGGCCGAGTCCAGGACCTCGGTCAGCGACTCCCCGTCAACAGCGGCGATGACCAGGGCGTCGACGTCCTTGGTGATCATGTTCTCGATCTGGGCGACCTGGTCCTCCACCACGTCCTCGGCGTACTGCAGGTCGGTGCCGTAACCCGCGTCCTCCAGCTCGGAGACCATGTTGTCGCCGTCCCGCACCCAACGTTCCCAGGACTGGGTGGGCATGGATATACCGATCGTGCCGTTCTCCCCGGTTTCGCGGGCGGCGTCGCCGACGCCGCCGCACGAGGCGAGCGGGAGCGTCAACGACACCGCGAACAGCGCCGCTTTGAGTGGTTTCGTCCTCATGTGAGACACCTCTTTCGCTGGTTCCACGGTGGTGCTGTGTTGTGGGGGTCGTGTCGGGTCAGGAGCGTGGGACGGCCAGCGTGACGACCGTCCAGGACACCGGGGGCAGCACGACGCTGAGGTGGCCGTCCTGTAGCCGGATGTCGGGGTTGTCGCGCGGTGCCACCCGCTCGGGGTCCTCGGCGGTGTTGACCGCGTACGGGTCGGCGCCGCTGAGGGTGCGGCACTCGGTGACGCGCTCGGGGCGTATCCCGCGCAGGTCGATGTCGAGGGTCACCGGTTCGTCGGTGGAGCGGTTGACGGCGAACACCGCCGCCGCGCCGTTCGCCTGGTCGTGGGTGGCGGTCGCGTCGACCACCGGTACCGGTCCGTAGCGCGCGGTCTCCTGGACCGGGCACACCGGTTCCACCCGCAGGACGTCCCCGGAGGCCGCCGCGGCGGTTCGCGCGAACGGGTGGAAGATGGTCTGCCGCCATGCCGGCCCGCCCGGCTCGGTCATGATCGGGGCGATGACGTTGACCAGTTGGGCTTGGCACGCGGCGGTGACACGGTCGCTGTGCCGCAGCAGGGAGATGAGCATGTTGCCGACGACCACCGCGTCGGCCAGGTTGTACCGGTCCTCGATGACGCGGGGCGCCACCGGCCAGTCCTCGCGCGGCTCCTGGGCGTGGAAGTGGCTCTGGTACCACACGTTCCACTCGTCGAAGGAGAGCTGGATCCGTTTCGAGTCGCGCAGTCGCGCGCCGACGGCGTCGGCGGTGGCGACCACGGAGTCGATGAAGTGGTCCATCTCCGTCACGGAGCCGAGGAAGCTTCGCAGGTCGCCGTCGTGCTCCTGGTAGTAGGCGTGCAGCGAGATGTAGTCGACGAGGTCGTAGGTCTCCTCCAACACCTCGGCCTCCCAGGAGCCGAAGGTGGGCATGGCCACTCCGGAGCTGCCGCAGGCGACGAGCTCCAGGTCACGCTGGGCCATCCGCATGGCGCGCGCTGTCTCGGCGGCGAGCCGCCCGTACTCCCGCGCCGTCTTGTGGCCCACCTGCCACGGCCCGTCGAGCTCGTTGCCGAGGCACCACAGACGGATGTCGTGCGGTTCGGTCGCCCCGTTGGCGACCCGTTGGTCGGCCAGTGCGGTGCCTTCGGGGTGGTTGGCGTACTCCAGGAGGTCGAGCGCCTCGGCGATTCCGCGGGTGCCCAGGTTGACGGCCATCATCGGCTCCACCTCGGCCCTGCGGCACCAGCGGACGAACTCGTCCAGCCCGAACTGGTTGGTCTCGGTGCTGTGCCAGGCGAGGTCGCGGCGGACCGGGCGGTGTTCGCGCGGGCCCACCCCGTCCTCCCAGCGGTAGCCCGAGACGAAGTTGCCGCCGGGGTAGCGCACCAGCGTGACCCCGAGCTCGCGGATGAGGTCGAGGACGTCACGCCGGAACCCGTCGGCGTCGGCCGCTGGGTGACCGGGCTCGTAGATGCCGGTGTAGACGGCACGCCCCATGTGTTCGACGAAACTGCCAAACGTTCGGCGGTGAACGGGCGCGATACGGAAGTCGGGATCGAGCGTCATCGACGCGTTCAGCATGGTTCCCCTTTTCCTGGTTCACGGGCTCCGGTCGCCCTCCGGGCGGTCCGGGGGTCGGCCGGGACGTCACCGGCCGAAGGTTTGGGGGACGACCTCGGGCCAGCCGTCATCGGTCCAGTGCAGCTGGTCGACGCGCAGCCGGAACTGGCCCGGGCTGTCGTAGGGGCCGTAGGCGTGGTAGGCGAGGTGGTCGCCGGAGACGGACTGGCCGCCGGCGGCGACGTCGCTGCCGCGGCCGTCCAGGATCACCGTGGCGCCGCCCCAGAGCATCGGGACGCCGGAGGCGTCCACGTAGGGGCCGGTGACCGACTCCGATCGGCCCACGGCGATCCTGTAGGTGCTGTCGAGGCCCTCGCAGCACTTGTCCAGCGACACGAACAGGTAGTAGTAGCCGCCGCGTTGGACGATGTGGGGCGCCTCGATGGCGTTCTCGCCGTCCCGGCGGTCGGCCAGGTGGATCGGCTCGCCCTGGCCCGGCGCCGGCTTCCCGCTGGGCCACTCCAGCTGGACCATGCGGATGCCGCTCCAGAACGAGCCGAACGCCAGCCAGGGGGTGCCCTCGGCGTCCTCGACGACGCCCGGGTCGATCGCGTTGAAGTCGTCCGAGGTGTGACTCTCGAACACCTTGCCCCGGTCGACCCACTCGTAGCCGGGGGCGTCGGGGTCGAGGGTGGAGTTGGTGGCCAGCCCGATGACCGAGCGGTTGTCCCCGAACGTGGAGGCCGCGTAGTAGAGGTAGTGGGTTCCGTCGTGCTCGTGGACCTCGGGTGCCCACAGGTTGGCCACCCCGGGCACTTCCTGTTCCAACCAGGCGGGTTTGGTGTCCCACACGTGCCCGGCGGGCGTCCAGTCCTCACCCTGGGGGGAGGTGTGGATCGGTATGTTGCCGTCGGCGACGTTCTCGTCACCGGTGCCGAAGACGTACCAGTCCCGGTCGCCGTCACCGTGCACCAGCGCGGGATCGTGCACCGCGATGTCCTCGGGTGCCGCCGATGTCTGGCTTCCGGCTGTGGCGGCCTCGACCGGTGAGCAGCTCATGGTCGCCGTCAGCAGCAGCGGAAGGGCGAACCGGGTCAGGGGGTGCGTGACCATGGGGGACTCCTCTATGGGTGGGGGGTTACTTCAGGCCGGCGTCGGTGACTCCGCGCACGACCTGGCGCTGGAACAGCAGGAAGACCACGATCAGCGGCAACGCGCCGAGAACGGCGGCGGCCATGTTCTGGGCGTACAAGATCCCGTAGGAGCCTTGGACCGTTCCCAGGCCGACCGGCACGGTCATCAGGTTCGGGTCGGTGGCGGAGATGAACGGCCAGAGGAAGTTGTTCCACGCCTGGACGAAGGTGAAGATGCCGACCGCGGCCAGGATCGGGGTCGACATCGGGAGAACGACGTTGACCAGGATCCGGAGATGACCGGCGCCGTCCAGGCGGGCGGCCTCCTCGTAGTCGCGCGGAATGGCGTCGAAGAACCGCTTCAGGATGATGATCATGATGGGCGCGACGACCTGCGGTAGCGCGATCCCCGTGTAGGTGTCGATCAGCCCGAGGAACGTCATCTGGTCGAACAGGGGAATGATGAGCACCTGCGGCGGAACCAGGATCCCGGCGATGAACAGCGCGAACAGCCACGAGCGGCCGGGAAAGGGGATCTTGGAGAAGGCGTAGGCGGCCAGCACGCACGTCACGAGGGTGAGCGCGGTGACCACGGTCGCGATGACCGTACTGTTCAGCAGCCACTGCTGGAGGTCGCCGCGGGCGATCACGGTCTCGTAGGCGGCGAACGTGGGTTCCAACGGGAGCCAGCGCACGGGCACCGCGGTGGTCTCGCTCTCGGGTTTCAACGACGTGATGACCGCCCACACCAGCGGTATCAGCCACACCACCGCGAGGAACAGGGCGAGCACGGTGAAGGTGAGGCCGCCGGGTGTGAACCGGAGCGGGGGGCGCGTCCCGCGTCGCTGGGACGCCACGGCGGAGGTGGGAGTCACGATTCCACCCCCGGCCGGCTGAACAGGCGGTACTGGATGATCGCGGCGACGATGATGACCGCGAAGAACAGGTAGGAGACCGCGGAGGCGTAGCCGATGTTCATCTCGGTGAATCCGGAGTCGACGATGTAGCCGATGATGGGTCGGGCCGCGTAGTTGGGGCCGCCCGTACCGTCGGTGAGCAGGTATGCCTGGTCGAAAAGCTTGAGCGAGGCCACCATCTGCAACATCACGACCAACGCGGTGGTGCGGCGCAGCAGCGGCAACGTGATCCCGAAGAGCCGGCGCCACGCCCCGGCCCCGTCGAGCGCGGCCGCTTCGTGGACCTGACGGGGGATCCCCTGGAGCGCGGCCAGGTAGAGCAGGAAGTTGAAACCGACCGTCCACCACACGGTGGTGATGACCACCGAGAGCAGAACGGTGTTCTCGTTGGTCAGCCACGCGACCTCGGACAGCCCGACCCTGGCCAGGGCCGCGTTGATCAGCCCGAATCCGGGCTGGTACATCCACTGCCAGATCAGCGTCACCACCGCCACCGGCAACAGGAACGGCGCGAAGAAGCTGAAGCGTAGGAACCAGCCGAGCCCGCTGACCCGGTTCGTCAGCAGCGCCATGACCAGGGCGATGACCACCAGGGGCGGCGTGCTGAGGAGGGTGAACAGGACGGTGACCCACAGCGACTGCCACACCGCTGGGTCGCCGGCCAGTTGTTGCCAGTTGGCCAGGCCGACGAAGGAGGAGTCGGAGCGTGCCAGACTGCGGTCGGTGAAGCTGGACCACAGTGCGGCGAGCATGGGCCACAGCAGGAACGCCGCGAACAGCAGCGTGAAGGGCGCCACGAACCCGAGCCCGGTCAGGGAGTCCCGGAGCCGGGTGGGGAGCGCACGGGGGGTTTCGGGGGTGTGCGCACCGGGCGAGCCGGAGCGCGGTTTCCGGGGGGCGGCCGGGTCGGCGTGTGCGGTCATGTCGGGCTCCAAGGGGCGGGGGCGCGGGTCACACGGGGGGTGGCGTGTCGATCAGCCGTTGCGCGGCGCTCTTGAAACGGTCGAGGGCCACCTCGGGGGTGGTGGCCCCGGTGTGCACGGCCTGGAAGACGGAGTTGGCGTCGCTTTGCAGTTGCGCGGCTGATCCGCTGAACCACGCCTGGGGATCGAACTGCACGTTCTCGGCGGCCTCGCGATAGCCCGCCTGCGGTTCCAGCTCCTGGTAGTCCTCACTTCCGGTCACCGGGAGGTAGGCGGGGGTGTGCCCGCCACCGGCCCAGGTGAGGCTGTTGCGCAGCATCCACGCGGCGTAGGCGACGGCCGCGTTCTCCGCCTCCCGGTCGGGGGTCCTGCGGTAGGGCAGTACGAAGGCGTGTGAGTCCCCCTGCCCCAGTGGGTCACCGAAGACGGCGGGGAAGGGGCGCATACCGAAGTCCATACCGGCGTCCCGCAGGGTCGGCAGCTCCCAGTTGCCGCCGAACATCAACCCGGCGATCTCGTTCTGGAAGTTGGCCGGGGTGCCGGGCGCGTCGGAGGCGCGGGGGGCCAATCCCTCCTCGGAGACCCGCCGCAGGAAGTCAAGGCAGCGCAGCGCCTTGTCGTCGTCGATGACCAGCTCGCCGTCGAATGTCATCTCCCCGCCGAGCTGGCGGTACAGCGACCAGAACTGGCGCCAGGCACCGGTCGTCTCCATCACGATGCCGTACTGCCCGGTGGCCTCCTTGACCTCGGTGAGTAGGTCGATCAGCTCTTCTTCGCCGTTGGTCTCGACGAGCGTGCCGTCACCCTCGAGCACACCGGCGCGCTCACAGATCCTCCGGTTGTAGTAGGTGACGACCAGGTGGGTGTCGAGCGGAATGGCGTAGAGCTCCCCGTCCACCAGGCACTTGTCCCAGACGGTGGTCGGGACCGTGTCCTCGGTGATGCCGTGCTCGGCGAGCAGGTCACGCGGCACCGGGCTGATCAGCGTGCCCGTTCCCAGGCCACGCAGCCGCGAGAGGTGCACCGTCGCGATGTCGAAGGCGCGCCCACCCGCGGCGCCCATGACGAACTTCGTGTAGAAGGGGTCGCCCCACATGAACGTGGTGTCCTCGAGCTGGATCTCGGGATGTTCCTCACGGAACGCCTCGTGCATCTCCATCAGCCGGGCACCGTCGCCACCGGTGAAGAGGTTCCACTGGCGTAACCGGGCGCGGCCCGAGCTGGTCGCGGCACCGGAGCCGCACCCGGCCAGGCCGAGCCCGGCTGCCGCGATCCCGGCGGTGAGAAAGCCACGGCGCCCGATCCGGGGCGCTCTGGTCGGGGTGTGTGTCTGTCTAGCGCGCATGGCAACTCTCCTGCCTTGTCGTGCGCTGTTGCGACCCCCCAAGCCGCGTGCGTGTTCGAGAAGCGGGAGGGGTGGCGTTGCCCGGGCAACGCCACCACCCGCGCGGATTCGTGCCGTCTTTCGTGTTGTCGGGTGGGGCGGGTCGGCCCCTCGGGTCAGACCTGGACGAACTCGATCCCGGTGAGTTCACAGAACACTCGCCAGTCAGCGGCGAGAGAACCGAGGTTCATCACGATGTGGTGGGTGCCCCCGTTGCGCAGCCAGGCGTCCATGCAGCCCCGGATCCCCGAGTCCGGGCGGAACTGGCCGTAGGGCATCTCCAGGGCCGGGAGCCGCTGGGAGTCCAGCACCTCGCCTTCGGCCACCACCATCCGGAAGCGTTCACCGCCCAGCGCGACCAGCGACGCCAACGTGGCGCGGCCGGGCTTGATACGGAACAGCAACGTTGGGGGGTCGTCGAGGTTCCCGATGGCCAGTGGCCGCTTGATCAGCCGCACCGGTTCGTCGTCACGGGCGACCCGCCAGTTCCCCTCCCCCATGTGGCTCATGAGTAGCGAGTCACTCGGGTAGTCCATGGCGTACATCTCGGTGAAGTGGCCATCGCCGGCGAGCTGGTGCCCGGCGTGCACCATCGCGGCGGCGAGCACGTCGCCCTCCCCGGCGAAGCCGTACCCCTTGGCCATGAGGGAGGAGGCCGCCGCCATGGGTAGCCGGTCGAACCGGCCGTCCTCACCGATGGCGTCGAAGTGCGTGGAGTACGCCCGGCAGCCGTGCTCGGTGAGGAGCCGCTCGATCCCGAGCTGCATGCGGGCGTGGTCCTCGCGCTCCTTCTCGGAGAGCCGCCCGTCGACCTCGAACCGCTCGTCCTCCCACCGCATGAGCGCGCTGACCTCGGAGGTGGGAAGCTCGTCCATCGTGCGGCGCAGCGCACCCGGCGCGATCGCCACCACCTCCGGGCCGAGGGCGCGCATCAGCGCGGTCTCGTCGAAACGGGCGTCCCCCATCCCGTTCATGGCGTAGCCGAACACGCCCACCCTGAGGCGCTTCCAGGCGGTCGCCGCGCGTGCACCCCGCGCCCAGCGCCCCACGCGTTGCCGGAAGACCTCGCTCGGCCACTCCTCGGTGATCACCTCGAAGGGCACCCCCGCGCGCACCATCGCGTTGGCGGTGTCCTGGGCACCGTGGATGCCCTGGTTGTATGTCATGTCATCCATGTCCCACTCGGGGGTCACCGCCGGGTCCGGCTGGATGTTGGCCAGGCAGACCGGCAGCCGCAGCTCGTGGAACACGCGCGTCACGCGCAGCGAAGGACCGTAGGTGAGCATCACGACCAGGACACCGTCGAGGTCGGCGTCCTCGAACTCGCGCACGACGCGTTCGGCGTCGTCGCGGCCGCGCACCGGGGCGCCGGTGACACACTCGGCGACCCCGTCGAGGCTCTCCGCGACACGTCGCGCGTATGCGGCCTGGTGCTCGGTGATACCCGGGATCATGTCGTCGTACAGGGGCTGCATGATCCCCAAGATGCCGACACGCGGCAGGGTGTCCGTCATGTTCCTCATTTCTGGCCGTAGGCGTTCTGGTAGCGGTCGTAGAGCGCGTCGATGTGCTCCTGGGGCAGCCGCTCGACGGGCCCGTGCTCGCGTGCCAGGTGCACGGTGCGGGCGACGTCCTCGCACATCACCGCGGCCTTGACGGCGGCCTTCGGTGAGTCCCCGATGGTGAAGACCCCGTGGCTGCGCATCAGCACCGCCGGTGAGCGGTGCCCGGTCAGTGTCGCGACGATGCCCTTGCCGATGTCGTCACCACCGATGAGGGCGAACGGGCCGACCGGGATGTCGGCGCCGAACTCGTCGGCCATCGCGGTGATGGCACACGGGATCGGCTCGTTGCGGGCCGCCCACGCGGTGGCGTAGGGGCTGTGCGTGTGCACCACCCCGCCGACCTCGGGCATGGCGCGGTAGACGTAGGCGTGGGCGTCGGTGTCGCTGGAGGGTGAGTGGCGCCCGTCGACGAGGGCGCCGTCGAGGTCGCAGACGACCATGGAGTCCGGTGTCAGGTCCTCGTAGCTGACCCCGCTCGGCTTGATCACGAGGAGGTCGGTATCGGGGACCCGGGCCGAGATGTTCCCACTGGTCCAGGTCACCAGGTTCCAGTGGAGCAGCTCGGAGTGCAGGGCGCAGACGTCCTCTCGGACGCGCTCGATGGCCTCGGTGGGGAGTGTCATGGTGTGCCTCACCTGGTGTGGTTCTCGTCGCGGATGCGGCGCAGCCGGTGAAGGGCTTCGGTGCCCCCACGGCCGAAGTGGTCGTGCAGGTCGGTGTAGATCGCGTAGAGGTCGTCGTAGCCGGCGGCCCGTGCCGGGTCCGGCAGTACCGCGTCGCGGGTGACGCTGCCCATCGCCTCGGAGGCGGTGGGAACGTCGGGGTAGGAGCCGGCGGCGACCGCGGCGTGGATCGCGGCGCCGAGGGCGGGTCCCTGGTCGGAGTCGGCCACGTGCAGCGGGCGGTTCAGAACGTCGGCGTAGGTCCGCAGCACGAGGTCGTTGCGTTTCAGGCCGCCGGCCACGGTGAACCCGTCGACGGGGACACCGGAGTTCTGGAACGCGTCGAGGATGGTGCGTGTGCCGAACGCGGTGGCCTCGATGAGAGCCCGGTAGATCTCTTCGGGGCGGGTGGCCAGGGTCATGCCCGCGACCACACCCGAGAGACCGTGGTCGACCAGGACCGACCGGTTGCCGTTGTGCCAGTCGAGCGCCACCAGCCCGTGCGCTCCCACGGGCTGGTCAGCCACCTTGCGGGAGAGCAACTCGTGCACGGTGATCCCGAGCCCGGCGGCCTCGCTGACGTACTCGGATGGGGCGAATCCGTCGGCGAACCAGCCGAAGATGTCCCCGACCCCGCTCTGTCCGGCCTCGTAGCCCCATGCCCCGGTCACGATGCCGTCGCGCACCGCCCCGCACATCCCCGGGACCTCGGCGAACTCGACCGCGTTGAGCACGTGGCAGGTGCTGGTGCCCATGATGGCCAGCATCTGGCCAGGTTCGACGGTTCGCGCGGCGGCCGCGGTGGTGTGGGCGTCGACGTTGCCAACGGCGACCGCCGTCCCTTCGGGCAGTCCGGTCAACGCCGCGGCGGCGCGGGTGAGTCCCCCGGCGCGCTCACCCAGCCGGGAGAGCGGGTGGGCGAGCTTGTCCGTGACGAAGTCGGTGAAGCGGGGGTCGAGCGCGGCCAGGTACTCGCGGGAGGGCCACGCGCCGTCCTGGTGGATCCCCTTGTATCCGGCCACACAAGCATTGCGGTTCTCGCTGCCGCAGAGCTGCCAGACGATCCAGTCGGCGGCCTCGATGAAGCGTTCGGCGCGGTCGTAGACCACCGGGTCCTCTCTCAGGACCTGTAACGCCTTGGGGAACTCCCATTCGGCCGAGATCCGCCCCCCGTAGCGCGCGAGCCAGGATTCGCCGCGTTCCTCGGCGACGGCGTTGACGTCGTCCGCTTCGGGCTGGGCGGCGTGGTGCTTCCAGAGTTTGGGATAGGCGTGCGGTCGGTCGGCGAACTCGGGCAGCTCACACAGCGGGGTGCCGTCAGCGGTCACGGGCAGGAACGTCGAGGCGGTGAAGTCGGTACCGATACCGATCACCCGCTCCGCGGGTACCCCACTGGCGGCCAGGGCCTTCGGGACCGCCTGGCGCAGAACGGCGCGGTAGTCCGCGGGTACCTGCAGGGCCGTATCGGGGGCGAGGGCTACGCCCGAGCCCGGCAGCGTCTCGGTGACGACGCCGTGCTCGAAGTCGTGGACGGCGCTGGCCAGCTCGGCGCCATCGGCGACCCGAACCACGACGGCCCTTCCCGACAGGGTCCCGAAGTCGACGCCGATGACGACATCCGCTGGATTGTTAGCGCTAACATTTGGACTCATGGAGGGCTCCCGGGGGACGTGGCGAGCTATCTGGTCGACGGGGTCGCGGTGCTCTGGCGAGTGATCAGACGTGCCGGTACGACGTCACGCTTGGGGGCCGTCCCCGGTGAGTCGGACTCCTCCAACAGCGAGAGCAGCAACGCGATACTGCGTTGGCCCACTTCGCTGAAGTCCTGGGCCACCGTCGTCAACGGCGGCGTGAAGAACTCCGCCTCGGGGACGTCGTCGAACCCGACGACACTGACCTCCTGCGGTACCCGCACCCCCGTCTCCCCGAGCGCGCGCAGCACCCCCAGCGCCATCTGGTCGTTGGCCACGAACACCGAGGTGACCTCGCGGTCCTCGGCGAGCCGCCGGCCCAGCTCGTAGCCCTCCCTGGGGCGCCAGTCCCCCGACAGCGGCTCGTGCACCGGAGCTCCGGCCTCCTCCAACGCCCGGCGCCACCCGGCCACGCGCCCCTCGGACTCCAGCCAGTCGTGCGGACCGGCGACGTGGTGGACGGTGCGGTGGCCGAGTTCGAGCAGGTGTCGGGTTGCGAGGTAGGCCCCACCGGGCTGGTCCACACAGACCACCGGCAGGTCCGGCGCCTGCCCGCCCTCGACCGCGACCACCGGCCGACCGTAGGGCAGGTCCACCAGACCGTCGACCACGGTACGAAGCGGGGCGATCACGATATAACCCTCGACCGACTGCTGGGCCAGGTAGTCCATCGCCTCGCGGACGGCCTCACGGGTGACCGTCTGCAGGGTGACGACGCTGAGGAAGTAGCCGGCCGCGCGGGCGGCCCGCTCGATCCCGCCCAGGGTGCTGGCCGGGCCGTACAACGTCGGGTCGAACGCGACGACCCCGATGACACTGGTACGCCGGGTGACCAGGGCCCGCGCCGAGGAGTTGCGGCGGTATCCCAGTTCGTCGATCGCCATCTCGACCCGTGTCCGGGTCTCGGCCTTGACGTTGGGGTGCCCGTTGAGCACCCGCGAGACCGTCTGGTGCGACACTCCCGCGATCCGCGCGACGTCGGCCATGACGGGGCTGCGCCCGTTCGTAGCCGGCATGACACCCCACACCCTTCGTAACGCCGGGGAAACGTCGACGTGACGTGGACAACATTGTTAGCGCTAACAGAGCCGGCGTCAAGGGGTACCGACGGACCAACCACTCGGTGATCTCATCGCCTCGACACGCCACCGACGGCCTCGGCAGTCACGGGATCAACGCGGTTCGGCCGGGCCGCGCTCCTCAGCGAGGTTCGCCGGGCGCCCTACCCCACCAGGCTCGCGTGCCAGGCGGTCGCCGAGGTGTCGGTCAGGGAGGCCACCTGGTCGATGACCACGCGCAGGGCGGCCGCGTCGTCGGTGGCGCGCTCGTAGTCGGCGCGGAACGGGACCTCCAGGGTGTGCGGTGCGTCCGCGTGAACGGCCGCGACCAGTTCTGTGACCAACGCGCGCTCTCGGGCCTGGTGCTCGCGCGCCTCCGAACGGGTCATCACGTAGTGCGCGACGACCGCCTTGAGCAACGCGCATTCGAGCAGTTGGGCGCGCGGGACCACCAGGTTCGCGGCGTACCGGGTGAGACGCCCGGCCTCCGCCGTCTCACGGGTCGCCCGTGCCGCGGCACGGCAGAACCGGCCGATCAGTTCGCTGGTGAGGTTCTTCAGCGCGGCGAGTGACCGCATCCCACCGTCGAGCTCACGCGGCCAGAACGGCGCGGCCAGCAGCTCGGCGAACGCGTCCTCCAGCTCCCCGGTCGTGGCGTCGGTGTACTCGCGGGCGGCGAGCGCGCACACCTGCGCGCGATCCTCCTTCCCGCGTAGCGCGTCGATCCGGATCGTGCCGGCGTAGAGCCCGTCCTCCAGGTCGTGCACCGAGTAGGCGACATCGTCGGCCCAGTCCATGATCTGGGCCTCGACGCAGGTTCGGTACTCCTCGGTGCCGTCGCGGATCCAGTCGAAGACCTCGGTGTCGTCGGGGTAGCAGTTGAACTTGCGGGTGGCGCCCGCCTGCCCGCGTTGCCACGGGTACTTGAGCGTGGCGTCCAGCGCGGCCCGGGTGAGGTTGAGCCCCGCGCTCCGCCCGCCCGGGGTCAGCACCTTCGACTCCAGCCGGGTGAGCAGCCGCAGGCTCTGCGCGTTGCCCTCGAAGCCACCGCAGGACGCCGCGGCGGTGTCGAGCGCCTTCTCGCCGTTGTGCCCGAACGGCGGGTGCCCGAGGTCGTGGGCCAGACAGGCGGACTCGACCAGATCGGGGTCGCTGCCCAGCGCCGCCCCCAGTTCCCGGCCGATCTGGGCGACCTCCAGCGTGTGGGTGAGCCGGGTACGCGGGAAGTCGCTCGCCAAGGGGCGCACCACCTGGGTCTTGGCCGCCAGCCGGCGCAGGGCGAAGCTGTGCAGTACTCGGGCGCGGTCGCGTTCGAACGGGCCGCGCTGCCGGCTCTTGGCCGACTCGGGCGCCCAACGCTCACGGTCGTGTCCCCCGTATCCGGGGGGTGCTGTCTCTGAAAGTGCAGGCATGGTCGGCTACGAGCTTACGCGCGGGCACCGACACAACGGCCGGGCGGCTCGCCACCGGCTTCCGCGACGAGGGCGTGCTCAGACGGCGTGCACGTCGATGTCGCTACTGTCGCCGAAGATCCAGTAGTACCACAGCGACGCGGTCTCCCGGGTGATGTACCACAGCTGGGTCTCGCGCTCCTGCACCGCGGGCCCCGAGCGCGCCGGGGAGGTCGTGGCCTCGATCCCGAAATCGCCGGCGATCTGCCGGGACCTCAGGCTGTGCCAGGGATCCGACACGATCACCGCGTTCTCCCACTCCCGCGCCCGGAACGTGCTGGCCACGGCCTCGATACTGCGCAGCGTGTCGCTTCCCTCGCCGATCGCCACGACCTGCTCCTCGGGCACGCCCACCTCGACGAGCCAGTCGCGGCCGGTGCCACCCTCGGTGAAGTTATCGCCGGGCTGGTTGCCACCCACGGTGACGATCACGGGCGCGACCCCTTCCTGGTAGAGGTCGGCGGCGTGCCGTAGCCGGGCCTCGAAGATGGGGGACGGCCGACCGTTGTACTGGCTGGCCCCCAGCACGACGATGGCGTCGGAGCGTGGCCGTTCGTCCTGCCGCGCCGTGTACCAGACCCAGCTCCAGGTACCCGCGGGGATCAGGATCGCGACCAGCGCGAGGAGCGCGACGAGCCAGCGCTTGCGGAACCGCCTGCGGGGTGGGAGCGAGGGCGGGGCGTCGCGGGGTGGCGGGGCGGGTGGCTCGTCCCCACCGCCGATGGCTCCGCGGTAGTCGGCGTGGGAGAACTCGCGGGTGCGGTCCGGGTGGCCGAAAGCGCTCGTCCCGTTGGTCCCGTTGGTCGCGTCTCGCCCTTCGGGATCGGCGGTGGGCCGAACGAACCGCTGCGTCCGCTGGTGATCGGCGCTTTCGCGAGTGATGGGAGGCACCGACTCCGCTGTCGTGCCAAACGCGTGGTCGTGGGACCCGTCGCCACGGTCATCCCCCGCTGTCCGCACCTCTCACCCCCTGCGCCGTTGGTTGGATCCGACCGACGATAGCTGACCCCGCGAGAATTGGCGTCCCGGAAGCGAACCGTGGTGTCCCCACCGTGGTGTCCCCGACGTCGCCGGAGCGTCTCCCGCGAGCACAGCGTACTCCACGAGATCTATCACGGACAGAGAACACTCATGTCACGAATAAGCCACAAAACATTCGTGAACGACGGAAACGCGGCACAACACGTGGGGCGTGGTACCGACGTTTCGGTATCACACCCCACGACCAGGTCACCCGTCCCGCGGCCTCAGTCCCGCGCCGCGGCCCGTCCGGCCTCCAACCGGGCCACCGGTACCCGGAACGGTGAGCAGGACGTGTAGTCCAACCCCACGGAGTGGAAGAAGTGCACCGATGCCGGATCACCGCCGTGCTCCCCGCAGATCCCGAGCTTGACGTCCGGGCGCGCGGCACGCCCCTCCTCGACCGCGATGCTGACCAGCCGGCCAACCCCATCCATGTCCAGGGTCTCGAACGGGGAGACCCCGAAGACGCCCTTCTCCAGGTAGGCGGAGAAGAACGACGCCTCGACGTCGTCGCGCGAGAAGCCCCAGACGGTCTGGGTGAGGTCGTTGGTTCCGAACGAGAAGAACTCCGCGCTCTCCGCGATCTGCCCCGCCGTCAGGGCGGCGCGCGGCAGCTCGATCATCGTGCCGATCGGGAAGTCCAGCCGCACACCGTACTCCTCCTCGACCTCGCGGAGCACCCGCGTCGAGTCCTCCCGGATGATCTCCAGCTCCTGGACGGTCCCCACGAGCGGGATCATGATCTCCGGCCGCGGGTCGCCGCCCTGCCTGATCCGCTCGGCCGCGGCCTGGGCGACCGCACGCACCTGCATGGTGAACAGCCCGGGAACCAGGATCCCGAGCCGTACGCCGCGCAGCCCGAGCATCGGGTTCTGCTCGTGTAGCTTGCTCACCGCCCGCAGCAACCGCAGGTCGTTCTCGTGCTCCTCACCGCGGGACTCGGACAGCGCCACCCGTACCGACAGGTCGGTGAAGTCGGGCAGGAACTCGTGCAGCGGTGGGTCGAGCAGTCGCACCGTCACCGGCAGGCCGTCCATCGACTCGAAGATGCTGACGAAATCGTCGCGCTGCGGCGGCAGCAACGCCGCCAGTGCCTCCTGCTGCTCGTCGTCCGTGTCGGCGAGAATGAGCTGCTCGACCAACTGGCGGCGGTCGCCGAGGAACATGTGCTCGGTACGGCACAGTCCGATGCCCTGTGCGCCCATGCGGCGAGCCCGGGCGGCGTCCTCGGCCGTGTCGGCGTTGGCACGAACGTCGAGCCGGCGGGCGGCGTCCACGAAGCGCATGATCCGGTGCACCGCGCGCACGAGGTCGTCCGCCTCGTTGGAGGCGGGGTCGATCGCTCCCTCGAAGTAGCGGACCACCGGCGACGCGACCACGGGGACCTCCCCGAGGTAGACCTCTCCGCTGGTGCCGTCGATGGAGACCACGTCGCCCTCGTGGACCACCTCACCGCCCGGCGCGACCATGCGGCGGTTCTTGATGTCGATGTCGAGCTCCTCGGCGCCGCAGACACAGGTCTTGCCCATCCCTCGCGCGACGACGGCCGCGTGTGAGGTCTTACCGCCCCGGCTGGTCAGGACGCCAGCGGCGGAGAGCATCCCCTCGAGGTCGTCGGGAGTGGTCTCACGGCGGCACAGGACGACGTTCTCCCCACCCCGGGCCCACTTGATGGCGGTGTCGGAGTCAAAGACCGCCCGGCCCACCGCCGCCCCCGGTGAGGCGTTCATGCCGCGGCCGATGCGCCGGCGTTCGGCCGACTCGTCGAAGCGCGGGAACATGAGCTGGGCGAGCTGGTCTCCGGTCACCCGGGTGACCGCCTCACCGAGCGTGATCATGCCCTGGTCGACGAGCTGGTCGGCGATCCGGAACGCCGCGGCGGCCGTGCGCTTACCGACACGGGTCTGCAGCATCCACAGCTTGCCACGTTCGATGGTGAACTCGATGTCGCACAGGTCGCGGTAATGGTTCTCCAGCTTGGCCATGATCGACATGAGCTCGTCGTAGCTCCCCTTGTCGATCCGCTCCAGCTCGCTGAGCGCGACCGTGTTGCGGATGCCCGCGACGACGTCCTCCCCCTGCGCGTTCTGCAGGTAGTCGCCGTAGACCCCCTGCTGCCCGGAGGCGGGGTCGCGGGTGAAGGCGACGCCGGTTCCGGAGTCCATGCCCAGGTTGCCGAAGACCATCGAGCAGACGTTGACCGCCGTGCCGGCCGACGCGGGGATACGCTCCTGGCGGCGGTAGAGGGCGGCGCGCGGGGTGTTCCACGACTCGAAGACCGCCCTGATCGCCAGGTCCAGCTGTTCGCGCGGGTCGTCGGGGAACGGCCGCCCCGTCCGCTGGGCCACGATCTCCTTGAAGGCGGCCACGAGACGTTGGAAGTCGGCGGCGTCCAGGTCGAGGTCGTTCGTGACCCCTTTGACGCGCTTGACCTCCTCGATGGCGTCCTCGAAGGAGTCGCCGTCGATGTCCAGCACGGTCTTGCCGAACATCTGGACCAGGCGGCGGTAGGAGTCCCAAGCGAACCGCTCGTCCGCTGCCTGGGCCGCCAGCCCGTGCACGGAGTCGTCGTTGAGTCCGATGTTGAGGACGGTCTCCATCATGCCGGGCATGGAATAGCGCGCACCGGAGCGCACGCTGACGAGCAGGGGATCCTGGGCGTCACCGAGCTTCTTGCCCATACGCGCCTCCAGGGCCCGCAGCTTCTGCTCGATCTCGGCGTCCAGTCCCTCGGGCATCCGCCCGTGGTCAAGGTAGTGCCGGCAGACGTCGGTGGTGATGGTGAACCCCGGCGGGACCGGGAGCCCCAGGTTGGTCATCTCCGCGAGGTTGGCTCCCTTACCACCAAGAAGCTCCTTGAGATCCTTGTTGCCCTCGGCGAACTCGTACACGTACTTGGGCACCGGGCTCTCCTTTTCACCGCGGCTCGACCTCGAATGTGGGCGACTCTATCCAGCATGCCCCGATCGGCCCCGCCACTACGCCGCGATTTTCGCGTTTTCGCAGGTTAAAACAGGAACACAGGATTAGACCAATGGTTCATCCAGCCACACCGGAGAGCTGGATCACAGGAGCGGCCACCCCCTGAGAGAGCCGGAAACCGGGCAGGTCAGATACGTTTGTCCGGGCCACACCGGACGTAACCCCCACCAATGATCCACCGGCCCCCGTTTCGCGCCTGTGCGCAGAGCCACACGTTTACCCACCAGTAACCTACGGCTCCGTAGGTAATCTGGAACACGCACCGACCGACGCGACTACCGGGTCACTGGACGGAGGAACTGCCTGTGACCGCAGAGTGGCACGACCCCCAGCACGGCGCCGGAACGCGGCCGCCGGGCCAGCGCACGACGAGCCCCACGGGACAGCGCGACGGCGCGCGAACACTGGCCGGCGAGTCCCTCGACCGCGCCGCCGACCTGCTCCAAGCGGTCAAGCCCCGGCTGCGCGGCTGGCTGCACCTGGGCACAGCCCCTCTGGCGCTCGCGGCCGGAATCGTCCTCGTCTGCCTCGCGCCCACCGGGCTGGCCCGGCTCGCCAGCGCGATCTACGGGATCAGTGCCGTCCTGCTGTTCAGCACGTCGGCGATCTACCACGTGGGCCGCTGGTCCCAGCGCGGCATGGCGATCCTCCGCCGCCTCGACCACTCCAACATCTACCTGATCATCGCGGGCACGTACACACCGTTCGTACTGCTCGTCCTGGACGGTGCCACCCGAGTCGCGATGATCACCACCATCTGGGGCGCGGCGATCGCCGGCGTGTTGTTCAAGATGTGTTGGCTCAACGCCCCCCGTTGGCTGTCCACCGCGCTCTACCTGGCGATGGGGTGGGTCGCGGTGCTGATCATCCCGGACCTGGTGACCGGAACCCAGCCGGCCGCCTGGATCCTGCTGCTGGTCGGCGGCATCCTCTACAGCATCGGCGCGATCGTCTACGGCGCCAAGTGGCCGGACCCCGCGCCGCGCTGGTTCGGCTTCCACGAGATTTTCCACACGCTGACCATCGGGGCCTACGTGTGCCACTACATCGCCGTGTCGTTCACCATCTACACGGTGGGCTGACCGCGATAACGAACGCGCACCGGCCGATGCGCACCGGCCGGTCCCGGCGTCACCGCGCGGGCGGTTTCGGGCTCTGAGTCACGATTCACTTACAGGAACGGACGAGCGGGACAAAACCACCATCCGTCCGGCAGTTCGCCAGATAGCTTGTGAATCAGTTCTTCCGGGGCATTACCGGAGGAGTTCGGTGAGGCGGCCGGAAACCAAATCCCCCCGGGTCCGGCCGCCTCTTCCGTGCGCGTCCGCCGTGGCGCTCAGCAGCCGGGAAGCCGCTCCACCAGGTACATCTCCACCTGATCCAGCCCGATGCGCTCCTGCGACATACTATCGCGCTCGCGCACCGTCACGGCGTCGTCGTCCAGGGTGTCGAAGTCGACCGTGACGCAGAACGGTGTGCCGATCTCGTCCTGACGACGGTAGCGCCGACCGATGGCGCCGGCGTCGTCGAACTCGACGTTCCACCGCCGGCGCAACGTGGCGGCGAGATCGCGGGCCTTCGGCGAGAGGTCGGTGTTACGCGACAGCGGAAGCACCGCCACCTTCACCGGGGACAGCCGCGGATCGAGCCGCATCACGGCGCGCTTCTCCATCTTCCCCTTGGCGTTGGGCGCCTCGTCCTCGTTGTAGGCGTCGAGCATGAACGTCAGCAGCGCGCGGTCGACGCCGGCCGCGGGCTCGATGACGTAGGGAATGTAGCGCTCGTTGGTCTCCTGGTCGAAGTAGGAGAGGTCGGTCCCCGACGCCTCGGCGTGTGTCCTGAGGTCGAAGTCGGTACGGTTGGCGATCCCCTCGAGCTCGCCCCATTCTGTACCGGTGAAGTTGTAGCGGTACTCGATGTCGACGGTGCGCTTCGCGTAGTGCGCCAGCTTCTCCTGCGGGTGCTCGTAGAGCCGCAGGTTGTCCTTGGATATGCCCAGGTCGACGTACCACTGCAGCCGGGTGTCGATCCAGTGCTGGTGCCACTCCTCGTCCTCACCCGGCCGGACGAAGAACTCCATCTCCATCTGCTCGAACTCGCGGGTCCGGAAGATGAAGTTGCCGGGCGTGATCTCGTTGCGGAACGACTTGCCGATCTGACCGATGCCGAACGGGATCTTGCGGCGCGCGCTCTGCTGCACGTTCAGGTAGTTGATGAAGATGCCCTGGGCCGTCTCGGGACGCAGGTACGCCAGACCGGACTCGTCCTCCACCGCGCCAAGGTAGGTGCGCAGCAGGCCGCTGAACATGCGCGGCTCGGTGAACGAGGACTTCGCGCCACAGTTGGGGCACGCGAGGTCGGCCACTCCCCCGGCCGGTTGCCGACCGTGCTTGGCCTCGTAGGACTCGAGCAGGTGATCGGACCTGAACCGCTTGTGACACGCCTGGCACTCGGTCAGGGGGTCAACGAACGCCTCGACGTGCCCAGACGCCTGCCACACCTCGCGGGCGAGGATCACACTGGAGTCGAGGCCCACGATGTCGTCGCGCTCCTGAACGATGGAACGCCACCACTGCCGCTTGATGTTGCTCTTCAGCTCCACACCCAACGGGCCGTAGTCCCAAGAGGCGCGCAGTCCGCCATAGATCTCGCTCGACGGGTAGACCAGTCCTCGCCGCTTGGCGAGGTTGACCAGGGTGTCCATAGCCTCCGACTTGACGGCCATTGTCCTTCGACTCTCCATCCGGCTGGCGGTGCAATGCGATGCCCGGAAAACGCTGGGGTTGACCACAGCCTAGGCGACCCGGCAGCCCGCATGCGCACCAACGACGATACGCACCCAGCCGCACGAGAGCGACCGGATCACGGCTGATCACCCGCGTTGGGACCCCGAGACCACCTCGAACGCGGTCGGCTCGTCGTGCGCGAGCGACAGCAGCGGCACCGCCGCCATCCGCACCTCGAAGTCGGAGATCGCGCGACGGTAGTAGCCGGGCCCGTCCCACTCGGTGACCACGGTCCACAGCGTCGGGTCGTCGGCGGCGCGTCCGACCCAGGAGCCGCGGAATCCCGGACGGCTCCCCAGCGCCTCGACGGCCTTCTCGGCGCGCGCCACGAAGTCGTCGGTCTCCTCCTGGGAGACGGTGAAACGGGCGATGACGATCACCCTCGTATCCTCTCACCTCCAACGCCGCGCCGGCATCCGTATCGGGACGCCGGCGCGGTCGGTTCCCGGGATACCGGTCACCGCCGGCCGAAGACGCGGTCGACCACACGGGCGGCGGCGTTGCCGTCGTCCAACGGGCAGAACTGGTCGGTGAACGCCCGGTACTTCTCCCGGTAGCTCTCGGCGACACCGTCGATGTCGGCGAGCGCGCCGATCACGTCGTCGGACTCCAGCAGCAACGGGCCCGGCGCCGTCTCCTCGAAGTCGAAGTAGAACCCGCGCAGGTCGTCGCGGTAGCTCTCGATGTCGTAGGTGAAGAACAGCATCGGCCGGCCGGTGTTGGCGAAGTCGAACATCATCGACGAGTAGTCGGTGACCAGTATGTCGGTGACCAGGAAGAGCTCCATGATCTCCGGGTACAGCGACACGTCGTAGACGAAGTCGGTGCCCACGATGGGCACGCTGTCGACCACGCGGGGGTGGCGTCGCACGAGCAGCACGTGGTCGTCGCCCAGCTTGGCGTACATCCGCCGCAGGTCGAGGTGCAGGTCGAGCTTGTGCTTGCCGCGGGTGTAGTACTTGTCGTCGCGCCAGGTGGGCGCGTAGAGGATGACCTTCTTGTCGTCGGGCAGTCCCAGGCGGCGCCGGGTGCGGGCCGCGATCGCGTCGCGCTCCGGCGAGAAGAAGATGTCGTTGCGCGGGTACCCGGTCTCCAGGATCTCGCCGTCGAACCGGAACGCGCGCCGCAGGATCGGGGTGGCCCATGGGCTGGGCGAGACGAGGTAGTCCCACTGCTGGGTCTCCCACGCGAGCTTCTCGTGGTAGTCGCGGGATTTGCCCCGGATGTTCTCGATGTCGAAGCCGATACGCTTGAGCATCGAGCCGTGCCAGGTCTGCACCACGGTCTGTCCGGGCCGCCGGGTGAACCAGGCGGGCTGGCGGGAGTTGGTGACCAGGTACCGACAGCGGGCCAGGGACTCGTAGAAGTCGGTGCCGTTGTGCCTCACCCGAGTGAGATCCGGTGGCAGGGTCACCTGGCCGTCCTTGACGAGCCAGGACATCGGGTAGTCGGCCCACTCCTGGCGCGACCGCAGCTCAGTGTAGACGCTGTGAGGGCTGTCGGAGAACTGCCGGCCGGTGAAGCTGTCGAAGAGGATCTCCTCGCGCACGCTCTCCTGACGCATCGCGGGGTAGCTGACCTCGCGCAGCTGCCGCTGGGCGAACGTTCCCCGCTCTTCGGGCCGCAGGTCACTGCCGACCTTGAGCACCGGCGTGTCGAATCCGGAGTCGGTGAACGTGAAGGTGCGCTCCGGGGTGGTCAGCTGCAGCGGGAGGCTGCGCACGAAGTCGGCGTCGAGCTCGGCGGCGATGTCGCTACTGTCGCCACAGGCCAGCCGCACCCGCGCCCAGAGCTGGTAAGTACCGGCCGGCAGCGGGACCGTTCCCGCCAGGGTCTCGATCTCGGCCGGGGAGAAGGACGCCCGGAACGTGGTTCCGTCGCGCACCGTCGGTACGCGGTGCTCCTCGTCGTGCCCCCGAGCCTTGAAGAGCAGCTCCATCTCGGAGTGCGCGGCGTAGTATCCGCTCAGTACCAGCTCGTGTCCCGACCACTCGGCGCCGCGGACGGCGGGGCGTCCCCACCCCGCGCGCACCCGCAGGTAGCCGGTGCTGGTGCGCTGGACGGCGACCTCGTGGTGGCCGTCCCCGGCGGGATAGGCCGCCAGGTCGGCCTCGTCGGGAAGCACCAGCGGAACGAGCGTGCCGTCGACCGTACGCAGACCGACTTCCCACTGTTCCTGGCGCAGCTGGCCGCGCCCCTCGTCGACGGCGTGGTTGAGCAGCTCCGCGACCGGCACCCGGGCGGAGAAACAACCGCCCTCGATCCGCAGCGGGTACTCCAGCTCGGCCGTGCCGGGCAGCCGGCGCAGCCGCATCGTGTGTGACTCGGCCGCGGGAGGAGACACGAACTCTCCGGTGATCTCCAGCTCGGGACGCCCGGAGTAGTCGACGCGATGTCGCGTGACCCGGGCGCGTTCCGGATCGACCGCGATGATGAGCTCCCGCTTCGCGTTCCACGCGGGGCGGACCCAGACATCCCCCGCGACCCGGTGGTAGGGCGGGCGCTCCGGCTGACCGGCGACCGGGTTGCCGACCGTGCGGCGACGCACCAGGCCACGGTTGATCACGACCAGCTCCAACCGCCACTCCGCGGCGCGCCACTGGCCGGAGGTCCGCAGCCGGGACGGGTCGAGCGCGATCTCGAACCCGCCGTAGTCGTGGCGCGCCGCGTCGGCGACGTCCGGCAACCGGTACTCGGCCGCACGTCGCACCTTGACCGGAACGGGGACACGCCGCCCCGTCTCGGTGTGCACGGCGAAGGCCACGAGATGCTGCTGCCAGCGGCGCCGCGCCCGCAGGTGCGGGAGTCCCACGCGCCCCCGCACCAGCAGCCTGCCGTCACGCCACTCGACTCCCTCGGTCTTCTGCCGCACCTTCAGTTCGGGCTCGATCCGGTAGATCTCGCGGGGGACCCCGGCAGCGGAGTCGTCGAAGAACGGATAGCGAATGTAGTAGTGCAACCCGCGCCGCACGACCTGGGCTTTCTTCAGTTCCACGCTCTTCTGGAACGTGATGGTCTCCAGAAGCCGCTCTCCCTGGCGTCTACGCACCAGGTAGTAGTTGAGCCGCTGCAACGCCGAGAGCCCGGCGAGCACGTCCCGTCCCACATTGTCGAGGTAGGCGTTGGCCAGCTCGAAGAACCGTTCCCAGGCCGCGTCGGAGGCGTCGTCCAGCCGCAGCAGCACCGCGCGCACGTCACTCTTGAGCGCGCCGGCGTCCCACAGCTCGCGGTCGGTGCCGCTGAGCGAGCCGGAGAGTGTGGCGATCGCGGTGAGGCGGCGCGTCATCGCCGTGATCTCGCTCAGGTCCGTGCGGTCCTCCCGGTCCCTGCGCAGCAGGACCGGCGCCGGGAGCACGTCGACCGAACGCGCCGCGAACAGGGCGCGCACGGCGAGCAGGTCGGTGTCGGAGTCGGTGAACCCGAGGTCGGGAAGCCCCTCCCAGAACGAGCGTCGCCACACCTTGTTGCCGAGGATTCGGTCCCCGAGGAGCGAGGGAGTGGCGCGCACGTCGGTGGCGGTACGCTCGTCGGCGAAGATCCTGCGGTGCGCGGCCGACTGGCGGGATCCCAGCTCGTTGAACCGGTAGACGTTGCCCGTGGCGATATCGGCGCCACTGGCGTCCAGGGACCCCACGAGGTAACTCAGGGCGTAGCCGACGAGCGCGTCGGCACCGTAGAGGAACACCAGGTAGTCCCCGGTTGACGCGCGGGTTCCGCGGGCTCGGGCCGCGGCGTGGCTCGGGGCGGGCTCGTCCAGCAGTGTCAGCCCGGGTGCGGGGTCCGCGACCGCCTCCCGGGCCGTGGCCAGCCCTTCGGAGCGTGCCGTGTCGACGGACTCGCCGCCCTCGTCGTCGGGGCTGGTGCCGGCGTCGTCCGGATCGTCCTCCGTGACGAGGTCCATCCCACCGTTCTCGGTCTCCTCGCCGTTCTCCCCGTTCTCCCCACTCTCGACGGCCTCGGAGGCGTTCGGTCCGTCGGCCGGGGCCGCTGGCACGGCCGACTGCGCTGGATCGGCCTGCGCCCGAACGGGAACGAGAACGATCTCGGTGCCCTCGATGCCGCTCTGCCTGTACAGCGAGTCAAGGCAGTGCTGCAGGTTGGGCTCGGTGACGTCGAACGTGACGATGACGCTGAGCTTCGGCACGGAAAACTACTCTCCCCGGTATCTGCTGTGGAGCGGAACGCAGTGGCCGGAACGGGGGGCGGGCTCCGAGGATCCCGACGACAATCCACCCGAAACCGCCAGCTACCCTAAGTGACTCACAGTGAGCGCATAACGCCTCATACGGAACGGGCGCGTCGCAGTCCGCAATCAAGTCGTCCCTACAAAATATCGGCAGCTGATCAGTACATCAGCGCGACCCGAAACACCGATCTGGTAACCCTTCGACGGTGCGGTCTAGGCTTCGTAGTCCGGGCCCCGCCCACGGGGGCTCGCTCGGGGCGCCCCGGGAACAGGTCCACAAGCACAGCAGGTCAAAGGAGCCGCGTGTCGTCCGAGCGCGATGACCCAGAGCAGAACCGTTCGAGCCCGCCAGCCGGCGACAACGCGCCGCGTTCGCGCCCCCTGCCCAAGGGCGACACGTTCTACACGCCGAGCGCGACCCGGCTGCGGCACGAGATCGAGCGGCGCAGCGCGGCTCCGCTCGTCTGGCTGCACAACTCTCCCCGCTGGCTGCTTCCCGCGGCGATGGCACTGGTGTTCGTGGGCGGGCTGGCGCTCTCCGGTGTCGCCGGCGCGGCACTGCTGACCCTACTGGCGGCGTTCTTCGGGTGGCTGGCCTACCTCGCGTGGCCGAACCTGCGCCAGGGCGAGCGCGCCATGCGGGTGGTCGCCGTGTCCGTCCTGCTCGCTCTGGGATTGTTGCAGAGTGGCGTGTTTTGACAACCGTTTTCGTTGTCGACACACTTGAGAGGTGTCTGCCGAATTAACGCGACCTGGGCGTTCGGGCACGGACTCCACCAGCGCACCACCTCCGGCCTTCCGAGTCACCGACGCCGTGGTCAGCTACAACGGATCACCCGCCGTGCGCGGCGTCAGCTTCGACGTGAACGTGGGTGAGACGCTCGCGATCCTCGGCCCCAACGGCTCGGGGAAGTCCACGTTGATGCGCGCGATGCTGGGCGTGCTTCCGCTCACGCGTGGCCGCATCGAGACGCACGGTGTTCCGTTGCGCCGGTTCCGCGACTGGGGACGCATCGGCTACGTGCCGCAGCGGCTCTCCGCGGGTGGCGGTGTCCCGGCCACGGTGCGCGAGATCGTCACCTCCGGCCAGGTGTCCCGGCGCAGACGCCACCGCTGGGCAACCAGTCAGGACAACGCGGCCGTCGACGACGCCCTGGCCGCCGTCGGCCTGGCTGACCGGGCCCGCGACTCCGTCCACGAGCTGTCGGGAGGGCAGCAACAGCGAGTCCTCATCGCCCGGGCCCTCGCCGGGCCGGCCGACACCTTCATCATGGACGAACCCATGTCCGGGATCGACAACGAGAACCAGCGGGCACTCGCCGACGTCATCGCTCGCTTGGGCGACAACGGCGCCACCGTCATCCTGGTGCTACACGAGGCCGGACCCCTGCGGCCACTGCTGCGACGCTCGCTCGTCCTGGCCAACGGCCAGATCGCCCACGACGGGCCGCCCAACGGTGTCCACGGCGATGAGCACGACCACGTTCACCCCCACGCCGAGGACACCCCGTCCATGCCCGCGGTGCCCTCTATCGAGGTGCCCCGCCGTGCCTGAGCTACTGCAGTACGACTTCATGTTGCGCGCGCTTCCCGCGGCGGCCCTGGTCGGCCTGGTCGCCCCGGTCATCGGCACGTTCCTGGTACAGCGCCGCCTCGCGCTGTTGGGTGACGGCATCGGGCACGTCGCCCTCACCGGGGTGGCACTCGGGTTCCTCACGGGTACCTCACCGGTCCTCACTGCGCTGGTGATCTCGGCGGTCGGTGCCGTGGTGATCGAGCTCATCCGGGTGCGCGCCCGCGCCAGCGGCGACGTCGCTCTGGCCCTACTGTTCTACGGTGGCATCGCGGGCGGTGTGCTGTTGATCGGACTCACACCGGGGTCGAACAACGCCACCCTGACCTCGTTCCTGTTCGGTTCGGTCAGCAGTGTGGGCCCGGAGGACGTCTATGTCGTCACCGCGCTGGCGGCTCTGGTGCTGCTGGTGATCGGCTACTTCGGCCGCGAACTGTTCGTGCTCTGCCAGGACGAGGAGGTCGCGCGCGCTCACGGGCTACCGGTGCGGCTGCTCAGCCTCATCATCGCGGTGACCGCCGCCGTGACCGTGGTTATCGCCATGCGTGTCGTCGGTGTACTCATGGTGAGCGCGCTCATGGTGGTACCGGTGGCGTCCGCGCAGCAGTTGACCCGCAGTTTCCGTGTCACCATGGGGTTGGCCATGGCGATCGGTGTCACCGCGTCACTGGGTGGGCTCTCCACCGCCTTCTACGTCGACGTGGCACCGGGCGCGGCCATCGTACTGCTCTCCCTCACCGTGTTCACCGGGGCCGTCGGCGCCGGTTACCTGCTACGACACGGGCGAGACCGGACGGGAACCGCCCGTTCGGACGGTGAACCCCCTAGTGTCGGTACGATGCCCCAGACCGATCGGGGGAGCGTATCCACATGAGCACACGACGCGAGGCCGTACGGCAGGCCCTGAACGAGAGCCGCGGATTCCGCAGCGCCCAGGACCTCTACGCGAACCTGCGCGCCGAGGGGTCCAAGATCGGGCTCACCACGGTCTACCGCGCCCTACAGGCGCTGAGCGACTCCGGCGAGGTCGACGTCCTCCGTACCGACGAGGGCGAGGCCGTCTACCGCGCCTGTGTCACCGACGCCCATCACCACCACCTGGTCTGCCGCGCGTGTGGCAAGGCAGTGGAGGTCGAGGGGCCGGCGGTGGAGGACTGGGCCGCCTCCGTTGGCAACCAGCACGGCTTCGCCGACATCACCCACACGGTCGAGGTGTTCGGCACCTGTGCGGAGTGCGCCGCCGCCGACCCGTGACCGGCGGCGGTCGGTGCCCGGGGGGCCCACGGTCGCGAACCGGGGGACCCCCTGTCGTCCGGGCGCGTGGCGCGGTGTCCCGGTCAGCGCAGCCGTTCCAGGTTGGGCCGCTTGGGGGGCACCCCGTCGCCGGAGGAACGCCCGGTGAGGCGGCGCCCTATCCAGGGGACCAGGTATTCGCGCGCCCACTGCAGGTCGTCCTGTCGGGCCACCCGCCACGGCTTGGGGTCCTCCGCGGGCCACGGGCTGTTCCAGTCACCGTCGGCCGGGATCCCCAGGACCTCACAGACGCGCAGCGCGAGCCTGCGGTGCCCCTCGGTCGACAGGTGCAGCCGATCCCAGCTCCAGGCCCCCGGGTTGCGCAGTGCCCGCATTCCCCACAGGTCGACGACGCGGCACCCGTGGGTGTCGGCCATGGCGCGCAGGTGCATGTTGAAGGTGGCGCTCTTGCCGCGCAGGTGCCGCATCACCGGCTGGAAACCGGGGTCCATACCGGTGAACAGCACGATCTCCGCGCCGGTGGCGCTGAGACGCCGGACCGCCCGCTCGAGGACGCCGGCGAGCTGGTCTGGGTCGCTGCCCGGCCGGAGGATGTCGTTTCCGCCGGCGCACAGAGTGACCAGGTCGGGATTCAGCTCGACGGCGCGCGGAACCTGGGCCTCGACGATCTGCCGGGCGAGTTTGCCCCGTACGGCCAGGTTGGCGTAGCGCACCTCGTGCACGTGCTCGGCGAGATGCTCGGCCAGCCGGTCGGCCCAGCCGCGGTACCGGCCGTACGGTGAGTCACCGGAATCCGGATAGGGGTCGTCCAGACCTTCGGTGAAGCTGTCTCCGAGAGCCACGTAGGACACGATGTCCCGCCGCATGTCAAAGTCGCTCATAGTGCTCAATGATGCTCCTCGGAGCCTGGGTTACGCGACAGTAGGTCGGGGCCTCGCGACCGTGTGTCGGACACCTCACCATCATGCCGGGGCTGGGCGTCACCCTCCCGCGACACCCGGTGACGTCACTCCGCCGGCGCCGGCTCGTTCGACGGGGCGGGCTCCACCGGGTTGGGAGCCGCGCCGCCGTAACGCCGGTCGCGGCTGGCGTAGATCTCGCAGGCGTGCCAGAGGTGCCGGCGGTCGAAGTCGGGCCAGAGCGTGTCGAGGAAGACGAACTCGGCGTAGGCCGACTGCCAGAGCAGGAAGTTGGAGAACCGCTGCTCCCCCGAGGACCGCAGGAACAGGTCGACATCTCCGATGTCGGGCTCGTCGAGATACCTCGCCAGCGTCGACTCGCTGATCCGGTTGGGGTTGATCCGGCCCTCCGCCGCGTCCCGGGCCAGCGCGGAGGCGGCCTGGGTGATCTCGGCACGCCCGCCGTAGTTCACGCAGAACTGCAGGGTCAGGGCGGTGTTGTTCCTCGTCATCTCCTCCGCCTGCTCCAGCTCGGAGATGACGCTCTTCCACAGCCGTCCCCTGCGGCCCGCCCACCGAACCCGCACCCCCATCGCGTGGAGCTCGTCGCGGCGGCGGCGGATCACGTCGCGGTTGAACCCCAGGAGGAACCGGACCTCCTCGGGGGACCGTCGCCAGTTCTCGGTCGAGAACGCGTACGCGGACACGGTGTCCAGCCCGAGCTCCAGCGCCCCCTCGACGACGTCGAACAGGGACCCCTCCCCCGCCTTGTGCCCCTCGGTGCGCGCCAGACCGCGTTCCTTGGCCCAGCGGCCGTTGCCGTCCATGACGATAGCGACGTGCCGCGGGAGTAGCTCCGTGGGAAGCTCCGGCGGGCGCGCACCGCTGGGGTGCGGCTGCGGCGGCCGGTAGCTCCCGGCGGTACTGGCTGAGTTGCGATCGTAGGGGCTCAAGCACGCTCCACTAGGCGCAGGGATCGGATTCCGTTCTCCAGGTGCCACTGCAGGTAGGCCGCGACGAGCCCACTGCACTCGTTGCGGTGTCGCTCCTCGCTGGCGTCCGCCGCCTCCCAGTCGCCACGCAGCAGCGCCGACATCAGCCGCACCGTCTCCGGGGCGGGGGTGGCCACCCCGTGGGGGCGGCACACCGAGCACACAACACCGCCGGCGTGCACCGCGAACGACGGTTGCGCGCCCCGAGCCCCGCAGCGGGCACATTCTTCCAGGGCGGGAGCGTACCCGGCGACCGCGAGCGAGCGCACCAGGAAGGCGTCGAGCACCATCCGGGGGTCGTGCGTGTTCTCCCCCAGCGTCCGCAGCGCGCCGATGAGCAGCAGGAAGTGTCGCAGTGCCGGTTCCTTCTCCACCACCACGATCTTCTCCGTGGTCTCCAGCATCGCGGTGGCGGAGGTGTAGCGCGAGTAGTCGGCGACGATGGACTCGCCATAGGCGTGCAGCGTGTCGGCCTGGGTGATCACGTCCAGCGCACGGCCGGTGTGCAGCTGCAGGTCGACATGGCTGAACGGCTCCAGCCGGGCGCCGAAGCGCGACTTGGTACGCCGCACCCCCTTGCCGACCGCGCGCACCACCCCCGTCCGCCGGGTCAACAGGGTCACGATGCGGTCGGCCTCCCCCAGGTTCTGGGTGCGGAGGACCACCCCCTCGTCACGGTAAAGAGCCACCCCTCCATTGTCGCGGATACGGTGGCACCCCCGAACCCATCGGGCCGTACGCGCGTCACCACCGAGGAACGGCACGGAACCGTGCGGCCCGCTCCGGAAACCGGGCCGCACTCCCGGGAACGTGGGAACCTACCGGCGAGAACCCTCCGTGAGCTGCGACGGTCACACCCAGCTCCCGTTCCGCGGCGTTTTGCCCTACTATGCCGCGCGAAGTGACCGAGGTTTCCGACGAAAACGGGGAGCCCTCTTGGCACGTGGACGCCACAACAGTCGAAGAGTCGCCCGCCAGAGGACCACGTCCCGGCGGCGGCCCACACCGAGATCCGGCCCGGCACGGCGCTGGCGCGGGCCGCTCGCCGGCGCGGTGGCCGCGGTCCCGGTCGGTCTCGGTCTGGCCATGGCGCTGGTGCTGCTCTCCACCCCCCACGGCAGGGACGGGAGCCCCACCGGAGACGAGGGTGGGATCCCGGACAGTGCCGCCTCTCCCGACGACTTCTTCGTCTCCCCCGAAGAGACCCCGGCGCGGTCCCCCTCCCCACCCGCCGACGAGCACGACTCCACCCTGCGCGACGACGACCGTGTCGAGGCGCCCTCCCCGACGGAGCCCTCTGACGACGCGACCGAGGAGACCGGCGACGGCTCGTCCGGCTCCTCCTCGGGCGACACCACGGCCGACGCCGTGGTGGAGCTGGTCAACGAGGAGCGCGCCAACGCCGGATGCGCCCCGGTTCGCCCCAACGACGCCCTCACCCGGGCGGCCGAGAAGCACAGCGAGGACATGGCCGCCAGGGGCTACATGGCCCACGAGAGCCCAGACGGCACGACCCCGGCCGACCGGGCGGCGCGCGAGGGCTACCACGCCTGGTCGGGCGAGAACGTGGCGGCCGGCTACGACTCTCCCGAGGACGTGATGGAGGGGTGGATGAACAGCAGGGGGCACCGCGAGAACATCCTGAACTGCGAAAACACGGCCATCGGTGTCGGCGAGCACCGGAACCGGTGGACCCAGATGTTCGGTTCGGACTGAGGCCCCGTCGGAGGGCTCGACCGGACGGCAAGGGGGTGGGCCCGGTTTCCCGGACCCACCCCCTCCCGTACTCGTGCCCTACCGTTGGGCCAGCACGACGGCGCTGCACACGGCTTTCAGCGAGGCGGTGGTGATGTTGTGGTTGATGCCCACTCCCCACGCCGTGTTTCCGTTGACCTCGGCCTCCACGTAGGCCGCGGCCCGGGCGTCGGTTCCCGCGCTGAGCGAGTGCTCGACGTAGTCCAGCACCCGGACCTTGACGTCGACCTCGGTCAGCGCGTCGCAGAACGCCGAGAGTGGGCCCTGACCGGTACCGGTGATCTCGCGGATCTCCCCGTGGGCGCGGACGTCCGCGCTGATCTGGTACGTGCCGTCCTCGGTGTGGTGGGACCGGTGGGCCAGCACGGCCACGGGGCCGTCCTCCGACAGGTAGGTCTCGCTGAAGATCTCCCAGAGCCGTTCGGCCGAGAACTCGCCGCCCTCGGTGTCGGTGTAGCCCTGCACCCTGTGCGAGAAGTCGATCTGCAGCCTGCGTGGCAGGTCCAGCGCGTGGTCACGGTGCAGGATGTAGGACACCCCACCCTTGCCGGACTGACTGTTGACCCGGATGACGGCCTCGTAGTCACGTCCGACGTCCTTGGGGTCGATCGGCAGGTACGGCACCCGCCACGGGTACCGCTCGACGGGAATCCCCGCGGCCTCGGCGTCCTCCTCCACCGCGAGCAGCCCCTTCTTGATGGCGTCCTGGTGCGACCCGGAGAACGCCGTGTAGACCAGGTCTCCCGCGTACGGGTGGCGCTGGGCCACCGGGAGCTGCGTGCAGTGCTCGACGGTGCGCCGGATCTCGTCGATGTCACTGAAGTCGATCTGCGGGTCGACCCCTTGGCTGTACAGGTTCATGCCCAGCGTGACCAGGTCGACGTTGCCGGTGCGCTCCCCGTGGCCGAAGAGGCAGCCCTCGATGCGGTCAGCGCCGGCCATGACACCCAGCTCGGCCGCTGCCACGGCGGTACCGCGGTCGTTGTGCGGGTGCACCGACAGGCAGACGTGCTCGCGCCGCGACAGGTTGCGGCTCATCCACTCGATCTGGTCGGCGTAGGTGTTGGGGGTGGCGCGTTCGACCGTGGCGGGCAGGTTCAGGATGATCTCGCGCCCGGGGTCGGGCTGCCAGACGTCCATGACCGCCTCGCAGACCTCCAACGCGAAGTCGAGCTCGGTGTCGATGAAGATCTCCGGCGAGTACTGGTACCCGAAGTACTCGGTCTCGCCCAGATACCGCTCGGCGAACCGCATCACGTGCCGGGTGCCGTCGACCGCGATGGCCTTGCACTCCTCGCGGTCCACCCCGAAGACCACACGACGGAACTCCGGCGCGGTGGCGTTGTACAGGTGCACCGTGGCGCGCTTGGCGCCGACGATACTCTGCACACTGCGCTCGATCAGGTCCTCACGGGCCTGGGTGAGCACCGATATCTGCACGTCATCGGGGATCCGTTCCTCCTCGATGAGGCCACGGACGAAGTCGAAGTCGGTCTGGCTCGCGGCCGGGAAGCCAACCTCGATCTCCTTGTAGCCCATGCGTACGAGCAGGTCGAAGATCTCGCGTTTGCGCTGCGGGTCCATCGGCTCGATCAGCGCCTGGTTACCGTCGCGCAGGTCGGTCGACAGCCAACGTGGGGCCCGGGTGATCCGCTGGTTCGGCCACGCGCGTTCGGGCAGCTCAACACTGGCGAAGGGTTGGTAGCGCTGGAACGGCATCCCGCTGGGTTGCTGCTGGGGCACCATGAATCTGCTCCTCGAAGAACGATGCTCGCGGTGGTGTGGCCGACAAGAACATGTCAAACCCCCGCGGCGAGGGAGTCGACCGTTTATCGACCCTCACCGCGGCCGCTAAGGAGGAGCAGCGCGCGAAGCATATCGGTCACAACCGTAGCAGACGCCTCGAACGAACGCGGACACGGTCCGTGCGCCCGGCAGCCGAGGCGGCGCCGCGGTGGCCCGGCCAAGTGGCCACCGCGGCGCCCTGTCCCCCTGCGGGGACGCCCATTCCGCCCCCGGTCACCGCCGGGTCAGGCGGGGTCTGGCGTGGGCTCGAACTCCCGCACGTCGTCGATCGCCGGACCGTGCGGTGTGTTGGCCTCACGTTCGATCATCACCTCGACCAGCACCGGTCGCGAGGTACGCTGCGCCTCCTTGCGGGCCCACTCCAGCGTCCCCCGGATCTCGCCGGGTTCGAGGACCCGGCGTCCGGAGCACCCGTACGCCTCCATGATCTTGACGTTGTCCGAGCCGTGGGCGTCGTAGTGGATATCGACCTGGTAGTTCATCTCGAACGGGATCTCCGCCTGGCGGATGAGCCCCAGGTACTCGTTGTTGAGCATGACCAGCACATAGGGCACGTCGTACTGCGCCGCGACCGCGAGCTCCTCCACCGTGTACTGGAAGCTGTAGTCACCGACGACTCCCACGACCTCCGCGTCCGGCTCGGTCTCCTTCAGTGCCTTCTTGACCCCGATCGCCGCCGGAATCTCCCAGCCGAGCGGCCCCGCCTGGCCACAGACCTGGTAGTGGCGCGGCTTGGTGGCCTTCTGGTGCTGGCCGCCCCAGATCTGGTAGAGACCGATCGCGGTGACGAAGTAGGTGTCGTCGTCGAAGACCTCGTTGATCTCCTTGTACACCCGGGGTGCTTTGATCGGCGTGCTGTCGAAGTCCTCGCGCCGGGTCAGGGTGGAGCGCAACTGGGAGACACGGGAGACCCACTGGCCCGGTTCGCGTGCGGCGCCGCGCCGCTTGGCGGTGTCGAGCAGCGCCCGCAGGAACCGCCGGGTGTCGGAGACGACGCCGAGGTCCGGCTGGAACACCTTGCCGAGCTGGGTGGGTTCGATGTCGACGTGGATGAACCGGCGGTCGCCCCGGTAGACGTCGAGTGTGCCGGTGTGCCGGTCGCCGAAGCGCGCTCCCAGCGCCAGCACCAGGTCCGACTCCAGGAACGAGGCGTTGCCGTAGCGTTGGGACGTCTGCACGCCGGTCATGCCGGAGTACAGTGGGTGGTCCTCGTCGATGCTGCCCTTGCCCATCAGCGTGACCTGCACCGGGATCTGCAGGTACTCGGCCAGCTCGACGAGCTCGCTGTGCGCCTCGCCGAGGATGACCCCGCCACCGGAGAGCAACAACGGCCGCTCCGCCTCGAGCAGCATGTCCAGCGCCCGCTCCACCCGAGGCTGGTGCGGCTCGACCGTGCTCACCGGCAATGGGGCGTCGATCGTGCCGTCCCACTCGATGACCCCCTTCTGGACGTCCAACGGCAGGTCGATGAGCACCGGACCGGGTCGGCCGGAGCGGGCCACACGGAACGCCTCCCGGAAGATCCACGGCGCCTGGCCGGGCTCCTTGACCTGGACCGCCCACTTGGTGACCGGGGAGGCGATGTCGACGATGTCGACCGCCTGGAACGCCTCCTGGTGCAGCTTGGAGCTGACCGCCTGCCCGGTGACGCACACGATCGGCACGGAGTCCGCGTGCGCGGTGTACAGCCCGGTGACCATGTTGGTGCCGGCCGGGCCGGAGGTGCCCACCGCCACACCGACGTTGCCGGTGGTGCGGGACCACCCGTCGGCCATGTGGGTCGCGCCCTCCTCGTGCCGCACGATCAGGTGCTCGATTCCGCTGTCCCGCAGAGCCGCGTAGAACGGCAGGATGGCGGCGCCGGGGCAACCGAAGATCGTGTCGACACCCTCCGAGCGCAGGACGCCGACTACGGCTTCCATCGCAGGTGTCTGTACCATTTGGTGTAAACCCTTCAGTGCTAGGGGGTTTGGGCCCGCCAGTGGGATCTTGGGTGCGGCCAACACCCAGGCCACCGGTTCCTCGCGCGGAGTACACGTAAGCCGCGAGGCCGGCTGGCCAGTCCCGCTGGCGGTGCCCGGCTGTCCGGAGCTACTGCTTCGCCTCGGTGGACAGTTGCTCGACGATCTTCAGCAGCGCGGAGTGGTCCAGGCCGCCGTGCCCCTGGGCCTTGAGCGCACCCACGTACTGCGCGACCTGGGCACCCAGCGGGATCGTCACTCCGGCCTCGCGCGCCGCCGTCGTCACGATCTTCATGTCCTTGTCGTGCAGTTCGATGCGGAAGCCCGGGGCGAAGGCGCGGTTCCGCATGGCCTCGCCCTTGCGGGTGAGTACGGTGCTGCCGGCGAGACCGCCATTGAGGACCTCCAGCCCGGCCTCGGTGTCGACACCGTGCGCCTCCAGGAACATCAGGGCCTCGGCCACGAGCTGGATGTTTCCGGCCACGATGAGCTGGTTGGCGGCCTTGACGGTTTGGCCCGCTCCGGCGGGCCCGACCAGGACGGGGGTCGTTCCCAGAACGTCGAAGACCGGTCTGGCTTCCTCGAACGCCGCGGCCTCGCCGCCGACCATGATGGAGAGCTTGGCCTCGATGGCTCCGGCCTCGCCACCGCTGACCGGGGCGTCGAGAACCCGCAGCCCCCGTTTGGCGCCCTCCTCGGCTACGAGGCGCGAAACGTCGGGTCGGATGGTGCTCATGTCCACCACGAGCGTTCCAGACTCCGCGTTGGCGAACACGCCGTCCTCGCCGAGCAGGAGCGCCTCGACGTCCGGGGAGTCGGGGACCATGGTGATGACGATGTCGGCGCCGCGGACCGCTTCGGCGGTGGAGGTGGCTGCCGTTCCTCCCTGGTCGGCGACACGCTGCGTGGCCGACGGATCGAGGTCGTGGGCACTGACCTGGTATCCGGCCTTGACCAGGTTGGTGGCCATGGGCAGCCCCATGATGCCGAGACCGATGAAGGCGATGTTGGGATTGGCGGACATGGAAACCTCTCCTTCCGGCGGGGCCGGGTGTGCTAGGGGGACGGAGGGGTGGGCTGTGTCAGTGTCTGTGTCGGCCTGCGTACGAAGTCGACGCGGGTACCCGTGTCAGCGCGCGAGCCAGCCAAAACTCTCGGCGCTCGGTACGGTCGGCTTGTACTCCAGGCCGACATGACCGTCGTAGCCGCCGTTCTGGGCGGCGGTCAGCAGCCGGTCGATCGGTAGTGCGCCGCTGCCGGGCTCGCCACGCCCGGGGACGTCGGCGATCTGGACGTGGCCGAACTCGGCCGCGTGGTCGCGGACCACAGCGGTGACGTCGTCACCGTTGACGGCGAGATGGAAGAGGTCGGCCAGGAGCGCGACATTGGCGGCTCCCGCGGCTCTGGCATCGGCGACGACCCGTAGGCCGTCGGCGGCGGTCTTGAGGGGATAGTCGTCGGCGCTGCTGATCGGCTCGATGAGGACGGTGCCGTCGACCGCCTCGACCGCCTTCGCCGCGGCGAGGATGCTCTCCATCGCGACCCGGTCCTGCTCGGCGGGGTCGACTCCGGGCTGGCGCAGCCCGTAGAGCGCGTTGAACCCGCGGGTGCCGGTGCGCTCCGCGATACCCACGACGACGTCGAGGTTGTCGCGGAACTCCTGGGCCCGGGACGGCTGGGACAGGACCCCGCGGTCCGGGCCGGGAAGCGCCCCGGCGAAGAAGTTCAACCCGGTCAGTTGGACTCCCGCGTCAGCGATCGCGGAGACGAACGCGTCCACCTCGGCGTCGTCGGGCACCGCGTCCTCGAACGGCCACCAGAACTCGACGGCGTCGAATCCGGCCGCACGCGCGGCGGCGGGGCGCTCGTTCAGGGGTAGCTCGGTGAACAGCAACGAACAGTTCACCGTGTAGCGAAGCGAGTGGCTCAAGTCTCGCCCCTTCCACTAGAATTTCGTTATATGGAAACCACTTTTCACATAAAGGTATATTTGAGTGTGCGTCTCCACGAACGGGTTGTCAACCATCCGGCAGCGCCGCGACCGGCCACGACGCGTCACGGAAAGCGACCCCGCGCACCTCCGGTCGCGCCGCGCTCACCCCACCCCTCGCGATGACGTGGAGGTTCGACGTCGCGGACCGCGACCGGGGACCGGATCGACGGCCGCCGAACCACCACACGTCCCGTCCCTGCCGACCACCCGATCCCTACCGCTTCTAAATCACGGATAGAGTTTTCTACGATTCGAAAAAGAACGGATGATGGGGTGAGAGTCGCGGACGCGCCACAGTGAAGGGGTACCGGCTGCCTGTTCCGTATCGCAGAATGAGAACCCCGAAGTAAGTGGCCGCCTCCCGGAAGATCCCCGGGATGGCCACGTGATGGGAGCTGGAGAGCTTTGGCAACGTCACAGACAGCGACCAGTGAGACCGCAACGGACGGCACCGAGACCGACCCCGACCCACGAGCCCGCCCCAGCGCCGTGCAGTCCCTGGACCGTGCGTTCGCACTGCTGGAGATCATGGCCGACGCCGGCGGGGAGATCTCGCTGAGCCAGCTCGCCGACTCCTCGGGGCTGCCGCTGCCGACCATCCACCGGCTGATCCGCACCCTGGTCGACAACGGATACGTCCGGCAGCTGCCCTCGAGGCGGTACGCCCTGGGCCCGCGGCTGATCGGGCTCGGCGAGAGCGCCTCGCGCATGCTCGGCACCTGGGCCCGACCGCACCTGGCACACCTGGTCGAGGAACTCGGCGAGACCGCGAACCTGGCCATGCTCGACGGTGACAAGGTCGTCTATGTCGCCCAGGTGCCGTCGCCGCACGCCATGCGGATGTTCACCGAGGTCGGTCGGCGCGTGCTGCCGCACTCGGCCGGGGTCGGTAAGGCGCTGCTCGCGCAACTTCCCGACAACGAGGCCCTCTCGACAGTACGCCGCACCGGCATGCCCGCCGCCACCGACCGCACCATCACAACCCCCGAGACGTTCGCCCGCGAGATGGCACGCATCCGCGACACCGGATACGCCATCGACGACGGGGAGCAGGAGGTCGGTGTGCGCTGCCTCGCCGTACCGGTGCAAGGCGGCCCCGCCATGATGGCCATCTCGATCTCCGGCCCCGAGGCCAGGGTGAGCTGGGACTTCGTGGACAGGGCGGCGCCGCTCGTGCAACGGGTCGCACTCAGCCTGGCGGGCGATCTCAACAACCGGACCTGACCGCACTCGCCGCTCCCGGAAGTGCCCTCTACCCGCGGTCGCGAGCGACGAGGCCCCCGCCCGTGTCCCCCACGGCGCGGGAAGCGGGGACGGTCCGCCGTTCCCAGGGACGAAGGCACCCGGGTGGGAATACGCAGTCCCGGGACTTCCACGGACGAGTCGCCACGCCCGGTTGGCCCACCCCCACCTCGGACCCCGGGCCGGACACGCCTACACTCCGGATTCTCGCTCGCCGCCTTCGGCGCCGGAGGCGGCGAGCGCGCTCTGGATCATGGTCACCACGACATCGAAGTCGGCATCCACTCCGGGGTGCCCCCACTCCCTACTATGCGCCGGATGATGGAACCGAACCGTGGCGTCGAAGACACCCCGGGCGGCCGCCTCGGGCGAGGCGACGCGATAACGCCCCTGGGCCGCCCCGTCACGGATGATCCGGGTGAGCTGGTCGGTCAGCTCCCGCACGTGCTCGTCGACGACCCCCCGGGCTTGTTCGGCCAGAGTGTGGTAGGTGTGAAACAGTTCGGGATCGTCGAGCACCTTGCGCCGCTTGGCCTCGGCCAGCGTCCGCAGCCAGCGTCGCAGGCGCTCGTCGGCCGGACCGTCCTCGTGGGCGATGTCAGCCAGCGGATCGGCGACGCGCGCGAGCCACCGGGCCGCCACCGCGTCGTGCAGCGAGACCTTGGTGGGAAAGTGCCGGTAGATGCTGCCGTGGCTGACGCCGAGCGCCCGGGCGACGTCAACGACCGTGGTCTTGGCGATACCGTGCCGACGCAGCACACCCTCCGCCGTGTCGAGGATGCGCTCGGAGGTCAGGGATTCGCTGCTCACACCGGGACCACTTCATCAGGATCGCTCACTGTCCAACAAGGTCATCTGCTCGGCATCATAGCGCTCACCCACGACCGCATCGCTGGGCACCTCGGCGTCGAGCCGGGCCAGGTCCCGCTCCGAGAGCGAGATCTCCGCGGCGTCCAGGGATTCCGCCAACCGTTCGGGACTACGGGTGCCCACCAACGGGATAATGTCCTCTCCCCGGGACAGCACCCAGGCGAGGGCGAGCTGGGCCACACTCACGCCCTTGTCCTCGGCTACCCGGCGCACTCCGTCGACCAGCCGGAGGTTGTGCTCCAGCCGCCCCTGCTGGAACCGGGGAAGGCGCGAGCGCAGGTCGCCCGAATCCAGCGTCGTGGACGCCGACCACCGACCCGAGAGCAGGCCGCGGGAGAGCACACCATAGGCGCTCACCGCCACACCGAGCTCGCGGCACACGGGAAGGATCTCGCGCTCGATACCCCGGCTGAGCAGCGAGTACTCGATCTGTAGCCAGGAGATCGCGTGCTCGGCGTGGGCGCGGCGCAGCGTGTCGGCCGAGACCTCGGACAGACCGATGTGACCGACGTGGCCCGCTTGCCTCATCTCGGCGATCGCCCCCACGGTCTCCTCGATCGGTACCGCGGGGTCGAGGCGAGCGGGCTGGTAGAGGTCCACGTAGTCGGTACCGAGGCGCGTGAGGGTGTGCGCCAGCGAGTTCTTCACCGCCGCGGGGCCACAGTCGATTCCAACGAAGCGGCCGGCGGGGTCGCGCTGCGGCCCGAACTTCACCGCGATGAACACGTCCTCACGGCGCCGGTCCCGCAGGGCCTCACGCAGTAGCAGCTCGTTGTGCCCCATGCCGTAGAGGTCACCCGTGTCCAGGATCGTGATCCCGTGATCGAGGGCATGGCGCACGGTGGCCACGCTGCGTCCACGGTCCGTGGCGCCGTAGAAGTCCGACATCCCCATGCAGCCGAGCCCGAGCGCGGACAGTGTTCGACCTGGGATCGCAGCGGTGCGGGTAAGCATGGTCATCTCCCGGTGGGTCGGTGGCGGCTTGACACTCCGTCACCGTAGATGCTGTGCTGACAAAAATCAAAATCTGTCATTTGAATGGAGATGCTATGCCGAGCCTGCGTGTCACCATCCCCCACGGAGACCTCAGCGACGAACAGCGCACCGCCCTGGCCGTTAGGCTCACCGACTCGATAAGCGCCTTCTACCGGGAACAGAAACAAGAGGACGTGAGCTCGTTCGTGGTCGCCCACATCCACGAGACCGCCCCGGCGGGCTACACGGTCGGTGGCCAGCTCATCGGCTAGACGCGCGGTTCGGGTGGCGGGGGCACTTCCCCGGTCCGACTTTCCCTGGTCCGACTGGCGCCGCGCGGTCGGCGTCCGGCCATACGCGGACCGCGGGGAGTCACGGTGGGATATGGAGCCTCCCGGTGGGGTGCGGCCTTCAACACGCCACACCCCACCGGGGTATCCACCCCAACCGGACCCACCCAGCTACCACCACCCTGCCGAGTGGGTGCCCCTGATATCAGACACGGCGCCGTCCCACGGCGCGCGCTTCAGATCTGCTGGTCGAAACCGAGCTTGCGCAGCTTCTTGGGGTCCCGCTGCCAATCCTTGGCCACCCGTACCCGCAGGTCCAGATAGACCCGGGTGCCCAGCAGCGCCTCGATCTGCGCGCGGGCGCGGGCACCCACCTGCCGGAGCCGGGCCCCCTTACCACCGATGACGATGGCCTTCTGGCTCGGCCGCTCCACGTAGAGCGACGCGTAGATGTCCATGAGCTCGGAGTCCTCACGCGGCTCCATCTCGTCCACGACAACGGCGATGGAGTGCGGCAACTCGTCACGGACCCCCTCCAGTGACGCCTCCCGGATCAGCTCACCGATCAGCATCTCCTCGGGCTCGTCGGTGAGGTCCTCCCCCGGGTAGAGCGGAGGCCCTTCGGGCAGGTACGAGCAGAGCACCCCGGTGGCGACATCCAGCCGGTCCCCCGAGGCCGCCGACACCGGAACGATGTCGGACCAGTCGCCCAGCTCGGATACGGCCAACAACTGCTCGGCGACCCGGTCGGAGTCGACCGCGTCGGTCTTGGTGACGAGGGCGACCACCGGCGTCTCGCGCTGCTCGGCCAGCTCACGGGCGATATAGGTGTCGCCACGCCCGATCGGCTCGTCGGCCGGGACACAGAACCCGATGACGTCGACCTCGACCAGGGTCGAGCGCACCAGGCTGTCCAACCGCTCCCCGAGCAGGGTACGAGGCTTGTGCAGCCCGGGCGTGTCAACGATGATCAGTTGCGCGTCCTCGCGGTGCACGATCCCGCGAACCGTGCGCCGCGTGGTCTGCGGGCGATTGCTCGTGATGGCCACCTTCTGCCCCACGAGCGCGTTCATCAACGTCGACTTGCCGACGTTGGGTCGCCCGACGAAGCAGGTGAACCCACTGCGGAACCCCTCGGGGTACGACGGCGCAGCGAGCGGCACCCGCAGGCTCTCAAGATCGAGGTCGCTCATGTCTCCAGTCTCACGTGTGGCCGGTTACGGCGGGAACCGCGCGGAACCGACGTTCAGGGCTTCAGGACGGTCGTGGGTGTGCCGTCGGGCGCTGCGAGAACCACGACCGCCGCCTTCATCTCGCTGGCGACCGTCGCGTCGGCCTCGGTCAGCTCACCCGCCTGAGTGACCACAGCGACCGCCTCCAGGGACTCCGCCGCGCTGGAGACCGCGGCTGCCACGGCCGCCTGCAGAGCCGACAGCCGCAGCGAGGGCAACACGACGGTGGTGGCCACGTAGGTGCGCCCCGTCTCGTCACGGACAGCGGCCCCCTCCGGGGAGCTGTTGCGGGCCCGCGAGGCGCGGGCGAGCGTGACGAGTTTCTGGTCCTCTGGGGCAAGATCAGCGGTATCACTCACGGCTGCGGTTTCCCCTCGATATCTGTGTTTTGGGCACCTCTGGGCGGTTCCGGTGGTCAGGTGTCCGGCGCACCGCCGCCATCCTCGTGGTCGGGCTCGCCCACCCTCTCCACCAGAACCGTCGCACTCTGGTTGCGGCTCGCCGCCCCGTCCTCGGCGGTCAACCGCAATCCAGCGTAGACGGCCTGGGAACCGGTGGTGGGCACTCGGCCCAGGGCGTAGGCCAGCAGTCCGCCCACCGTCTCCACGTCGGGGGCGTCCAGCTCCACCTCGAAAAGCTCGGCCAACTCGCCCAGCGGCAACCGGGCGGTGACCCGCGCCCGGTCCTCCGCGAGCGGCTGAATGGGCGGAACCTCGTCGTCGTACTCGTCCGTGATCTCCCCGACGATCTCCTCGACGATGTCCTCGATCGTGACCAGCCCCGCCGTACCGCCGTACTCGTCGATCACCACGGCGACGTGCGACCGCCGCTGCATCTCGCGCAGCAACTCGTCGATGGGCTTGGAGTCGGGGACGTACGACGCGGCGCGCATGGCATCGCGCGCCGTCAGCTCGCCAGCCCGCTCGTCGTCTCGGACCTCCCGGTCGACTCCCGGCGCCTCGGACCACTGCGCGCGCAGATGGGACACCAGGTCCTTGAGGTAGACCATTCCGATGACATCGTCCTCGTCCTCCCCGATCACCGGGATGCGGGAGAAGCCGCTCTCCAGCGCGAGCGACAGCGCCTCGTCCACGCGCGCGTCACCGTCGACGAAGACGATGTCGGTGCGCGGGACCATCACCTCGCGCACCGACGTGTCGTCGAGCTTGAACACTGACTGGATCATCTGCCGCTCGTCGGAGTCGATCACGTGCCCCCGCTCGGCGAGATCCACCAGCCGGCGCAGCTCCTCCTCCCCGGTGAACGGCCCTTCGCGGTCGCCCTTGCCGCGCGGGGTGAGCGCGCGTCCCACACGGACCAGCCCCTGGGCCACGGGACCGACGACCACCCTCGCGGGTATGGTGACCGTGGCGGTGGCCAACGCGACGGAGGTGGCGAACTGCCGCCCCAGGATGCGTGGTGTGACCCCGATCAGCACGTAGTCCACGACCACCATCACGACCGCGGCCAACGCGATGCTGGGCCAACCCAGCCCCAGCGTCCCGATGACACCAACGGCCAGCGCCAGTAGCGCCAGCGCCTCGCTGGCCACCCGCACCAGCAGGATCACGTTGAGGTGACGGGTGACGTCGGCGGCGATGGCGTCCAACCGCTGCCGCCCCGTGCCCTCGTCGTAGGCCGAACCCCGCGGCCCCATCCGCGCCGTCCGTGTGATGGCGACCTCAGCGCTCACGAGGTACGCCGCGAGCACGACGAAGAGGACCGCGGCGAGGAAGGCGATCCCGGGACTGGTCATCGCGGCGTGTTCTCGCCCTCGCCGTCGCGCGCCGAGTCCGCGGCCTCGCTCTCGCGCCAGCCCGTGAGCAGTTCGCGCTGTAGGCCGAACATCTCCTTGTGCTCATCGGGCTCGGCGTGGTCATAGCCCAGCAGGTGCAGGATACCGTGCGTGCACAGCAGGTCGATCTCCTCGCGTGTGCTGTGCCCGGCCCTCTTGGCCTGACGCGCGGCCACCTGCGGACAGATGATCACATCACCGAGGACGCCGGGCTCGGAGACGCGGGTCGGGCCGCCAGGCCGCAGCTCATCCATGGGAAAGGACATCACGTCGGTGGGCCCGGACTCCTCCATCCAGCGCACGTGCAGCTCGGCCATCGGCTCCTCGTCGACCAGGACGATCGACAGCTCCGCGAGCGGGTGGATTCGCATACCGTCGAGGACGAAACGGGCGAGTCGGGCCAGCCGCGTCTCGTCCTCCGCGACGCCGGACTCGTTCGCGACGTCAATACTCATCCTCAGCGCGCCCATCTACCATGTCAGGTCCCGCTCCGCACGGGTGCTAACCAGCGTTCTCCGCCGCGTCCTCGACGTGGCCCCGCGGCCTCCGGTCCCCTCCGGACGCCGACCGGTCACGCTGCTCGTTCTCGTACCGCCCGTAGGCGTCGACGATATCCGTCACCAGCTTGTGCCGGACGACGTCGGTGCTGCTGAGGCGACAGAACCCGATGTCGTCGATGCCCTCGAGGATGTTCTCGATGGTACGCAGCCCGCTGGTCTGCCCGCCCGGCAGGTCGACCTGGGTGACATCGCCGGTGACCACGATCTTGGATCCGAACCCCAGCCTCGTGAGGAACATCTTCATCTGCTCCGCCGAGGTGTTCTGCGCCTCGTCGAGGATGATGAACGAGTCGTTCAGGGTACGGCCCCGCATATAGGCCAACGGCGCGACCTCGATCGTCCCCGCCGACATGAGTTTGGGGATCGACTCGGGGTCGAGCATGTCGTGCAGGGCGTCGTACAACGGCCGCAGGTAGGGGTCGATCTTCTCGTAGAGCGAGCCGGGAAGGTACCCCAGCCGCTCCCCGGCCTCGACCGCCGGCCGGGTCAGGATGATGCGGTTGACCTGCTTGTTCTGTAGCGCCTTGACCGCCTTCGCCATGGCCAGGTACGTCTTACCGGTACCGGCGGGGCCGATGCCGAACACGATCGTGTGCCGATCGATGTGGTCGACGTAGCGCTTCTGGTTCAACGTCTTGGGCCGAATCGTCCGCCCTCGCGACGACAGTATGTTCGTCGTCAGCACCTGGGCCGGCCGTTCCTCCTCCGTGGAGGAGCGCAGCATGCCCAGTGTCCGGGTGATGGTCTCCGGGGTTACCTGGGCACCGCTCTTGACGAGCTCCAGCAGCTCCTCGATCAGCCGGACCACCGTCGACGACTCCTCGGGGCTACCACTGATCGTGATCTCGGTGCCCCGGACATGGATGTCACAATCGAACGAGTTCTCGATCGTCCGGAGCAGTTCGTCGCCGGACCCCAGCAGGTTGATCATGACGTGCTCTTCGGGCACCGTGACCTTGACCTGGGTACCGTGTTGTGTTGCCTCGACCATGGTGTGGCCTTGCGGCCGTCTCGCCCCTACCTCTCGCGTCCGTGGCCATTCTCTCGCCGGGTTTTGCTCCTCGCCGCGGGTCACGATCACCCTGATCGCAGTGGCCCCAGAGAGTGCTCACCGTCACCGGAAATACTATCAACGGGCCGTTCGTCGACCCTGCCCTTCGGTTACCTCGTTACCCGGGCGGCCACTCCATACCGCGCCCACCCAGCACGTGGCCGTGCACGTGAAACACCGTCTGGCCCACTCCACCTCCGGTGTTGAACACCAACCGGTAGCCGCTCGCCGCCACACCCTCCGCTTTGGCCACCTCGTGAGCCTCGCGGGCGATCTCGTCCATGATGCCGGAGTCGGCCTGGCCCACCGACGCGGCGTCCGGATAGTGCTCCCGGGTGATCACCAAAACGTGCGTCGGCGCCTGCGGATTGATGTCGCGAATCGAGATCGTGCGTTCCGCTTCCCGCACGATCTCCGCGGGGATCTGACCTCCGACGATCTTGCAGAACATGCAGTCGGTCCCGGACATTCCATCCCCTTCTCAATCGGTTGTCGGTCCACTCGTTTCCCAATGGTCTCCCAATGATGCCGCAGCACCCTCGTGAGACCATTGGTTTCTCCGAGGGGGAGTGCCCCGCGAACCCACGTTTCCCGCCCGCGAGACGGGCGCGTCATGCGTAACGTAGAGGTTCCGGGAGGCCGCCGAATCGACGCGCCGTACCCCGCCCACGTCGGCCGTCCGGTTGCGGCCACGTCCCCGTGGACGCACTGCCTTCGTTCCCGAGGGGGCTATTCTGGTTCATTTGCGTGACATAGGGCACATGGTCACGTCATGGGGGGTCTTATTGCTGCTTGACAGAACATCGGGGTGCGTGACGGCCAGCCCGGACCAGGAGTTCCCGCCACGCACCGTGAGTTCCCGCGCCGGATCCGCCATCACGACAAGAAGAACAACATATGCCCTTTCGTAAACCTCGCGACAAGGGCCAGCGTCAAACCAGCGTGACCGAAACCATGGTGGCGGACGCATCCGCGACGACAGTAGCGGTCGAATGGGACGCGGACCAGGCCGTGACGGAGCTGTACAGCGCGCAGTACCGGCCCCTGGTGCGACTCGCGACACTGCTGGTCCGGGATTTCGCGACCGCCGAGGAAGTAGTCCAAGACGCGTTCGTCGCGATGCACGGAGCGTGGCGGCGGTTGCGAGACCCCAACAAGGCGCTGTCGTACCTCCGCCAGTCGGTGGTCAACCGGGCCAGGTCGGTACTGCGGCACCGGGCGGTGGTTGAGAAGCACATCCCCAAGGCTCTTCCCGACGCCCCGAGCGCCGAGCACGGCGCCATCGGTGAGCTGGAACGCGCCTCCGTCATCGAGGCCCTCCGCGCACTGCCCACACGGCAGCGGGAGGCTATAGTACTCCGGTACTACGGCGATCTTTCCGAGGCCCAGATCGCCGAAGCCATGGGAATCAGCCGTGGCGCGGTCAAGAGTCACACAGCGCGTGGTGTCGCCGCACTCCGCTCGGTTCTGGAGCAATCGTCATGAACGAACCGTCCGACGACCGTACCGAGGAGCGGCTCCGGGCCGTCCTCCGGGCCGAGGCCGACTCCGTTAAGCCCTCTCCCGAGGCACTGAACCTCATCCGAGCGCGCACGGAACGGAAACGGTTCGCTTTCTCCTGGCTACGCCCCCTGCTCGCGGTGGGCGCGGCCGCGGCGATCGCCGGGTCGGTGGTCATCGGCGCCCCCCAGGTCCGGGAACAGGTGCTGCCCGAACTCTTCCCCGCCTCGGGTACCGAGCGGCAGACCCAGTCCGAGGAACAAGACGATGGTGGTCAGGCCGCGCGCGAGACCGAACCCGCCCCCGATGAGACCGGTTCCGACGAGATCGAGTATCCCTCGAAGGGAGAGACTCCCCCACCCAATCCCGGTGGTGAGCCCCCGAAGGCCGACAAGACGCCGGACAGCGCCGAGCGTACGGTCGCCTGCTCCGAGCTACCCAGCGAACCGCAGGATCCGAGCCTCACCGCCAAGGAGGACGAGGACAACGACAACCGCGGGTGCGAGTCGGAGGAGGACGACACCTCCGGCGAGGACGGCGGCGACGACGGCTCCGGCCAGGACGACGGCGGTGACGACGGCTCCGGTGGCGACGAGAGTGACGGTGGCGACGACACCTCCGGCGAGGACACCGGCGGCGATCCCAGTGCGGAGCCCCAGGAGTGAGTACGGCGAGCTCGAGCAGGCCGGCCCCCCGCCGCGGCGCGAGCCCTCCGTTTCCGTCATGGCGAGGCGTGTCACCAGCGCCCACAGCGCGCCTGCACGACGGCCAGCGCCGCGACCCCGGCCGTTGAGGTGCGCAGCACCGTCGGCCCGAGTAGCGCCCTGGTGGCTCCCGCCTCGTCGAAGGCGCGTAGCTCGTTCCCGGTCATCCCCCCTTCGGGGCCGACCACGAGCACGATCCCGCCCGAACCGGGCTCCGTGAGCCCGGCGGGCAGCGGCAGCGTGGAAAGTGGCTCCGCCGCGTCCTCGTGGAGCACGATTCCCAGCGCGGCACCGAACACCAGGGAGGCGACCCCGCTGGTAGCAGCGAGGTCCCCCACCTCGGGTATCCAGCTGCGGCGCGCCTGCTTGCCCGCCTCGCGGGCGGTGGCGCGCCACTTGGCCAGCGCCTTGGCGGCCCGCTCCGGTTTCCAACGGGTCACGCAGCGCTCGGCGGCCCACGGGACGATCGTGTCGACACCGGCCTCGGTCATCACCTCGACCGCCAACTCGGCACGGTCACTCTTGGGCAGCGCCTGCACGACGGTGATGGACGGTTTCGGCGCCGGGTCGGTCGTGCGTTCCTCCACCGTGCAGCTGAGCGTGTCCTTGCCCACACCGGTGACAACACACCGCGCACGGGTACCGGCCCCGTCGGCGAGATCGACGACCTCGCCGACCGCGAGCCGCCGCACCGTCGCGGCGTGCCTGCCCTCAGCTCCGGAGAGCACCACCCGCTCCTGGTCGAGCGCGCCCGGCTCCGTCAGGAACAACGGAGGTGTCACGCGGTTCCCTCCCCGCCCTCACGCCTGTCACAGACCCATGGCCCGCCCCGGGAACCGGTCCGGGTCACTTCGTGCCGAAGGCGTCGCGCAGCCGGGTGAAGAAGTTGCCGTGTCCCGGGCTGAACTTTCCGGGCGGGTGGTCCTCACCACGCAGCTCGGCGAACTTGCGCAGCAGCGACTCCTGCTCCTCGTCGAGCTTGCTCGGCGTCTCGACGTTCACCTGGATCCTCATGTCACCACGGCCCCCACCGTCGAGGTGGGTACAGCCCCGGCCCTCGAGCGTTACGACGTGCCCAGAGCTGGTTCCGGGACGGAGGTCGACCTCCTCGTTGCCGTCGAGCGTCTCGATGGTGAGCGAGGCACCGAGAGCGGCGGCGGTCATGGGGACGGTGACCGTGCAGTGCAGGTCGTCACCGCGCCGCTCGAACACGGGGTGCGGACGTTGCACGATCTCCAGGAAGATGTCCCCACGAGGTCCGCCGTTCGGGCCGACCTCGCCCTCACCGGCGAGCTGGATCTGAGTACCGTCCTCGACCCCCGCGGGGATCTGCACCTTGCGGGTGACCTTCTCGCGCACCCGACCCTCGCCGGCGCAGTCGGCGCAGGGGTTGGTGATGACGCTGCCCTCACCCGAGCACTGCGGGCAGGGGCGGGTGGTCATGACCTGGCCCAGGAACGAACGGGTGACCTGGGAGACCTCACCGCGCCCCTGGCACATGTCGCAGGTGTGTCGCTTGCTGCCCTTGGCGGTGCCCTCGCCCTGGCAGGTGTCGCACAGCACCGCGGTCGGGAACGTGACGTCCTTGGTGACACCGAACGCGGTCTCGGAGAGGTCCAGCTCGACCCTTACCTTGATGCTGCGGCCACGGCGCACGCGGTCGCCGGGGCGACGTCCGCCCCCGGCCCCGCCGCCGAAGAACGCGTTCATGATGTCGTCGAAGGGGAAGCCGGCCGCGCCGAAGCCGCCGGCCCCGCCGCCACCACCACCGGAGGGCGCGAAGGGGTCGGCGCCCATGTCGAACATCTTGCGCTTGCTCTCGTCGGAGAGCACCTCGTATGCCTGGGTTACCTCTTTGAACCGGTCCTGGGTCTCAGGGTCGGGGTTGACGTCTGGGTGCAGTTCACGGGCGAGTCGTCGATACGCCTTCTTGATCTCCTCCTGAGTGGCGTCGCGACGCACTCCAAGGATCTGGTAATAGTCTCTGGCCACTTACTGCCCCGCTAGAATCGAACCGACGTACCGTGCAACCGCGCGTACCGCTCCCATCGTTCCCGGGTAGTCCATCCGGGTCGGGCCGACCACGCCAAGCTTGGCCAGCGACTGGTCCCCGATGCCGTAACCGGCGGAGACGATGGAGGTGGACTGGAATCCCTCGTGGGAGTTCTCCGCGCCAATTCGTACCGTGAGCATGGACGGATTCTCCGCCTCACCCAGCAAACGGATGAGGACCACGTTCTCTTCCAGTGCCTCGAGTACCTCTCGCAGGCTAACCGAGAAATCCATCGCAGCGAGATTCGCCGTCCCTCCGAGGAGCACCTTCTCCTCATGCCGCTCCACCAGGCTCTCCAGGAGCACGGAGAGCACCGACATCGCGAGCTGCCGGTCGTCGGGCGGCACCTGTGACGGCAGGTCGGCGACCGCGTCGGGTACGTCGGTCAGCCACGCGCCGTCGATGGCGCGGTTGAGGAGCTGACGTAGGTCCTCGACCGCTTCCTCGGAGGCGCCGTCGACACCGTCGATCACACGCTGCTCCACCCGGCCGGTGTCGGTGATGAGTACCATCATCACCCGCTGCGACCCCAGCGGGACCAGTTCCACGTGCTGCACCGACGAACGGGTGAGGGACGGATACTGCACGATCGCGACCTGGCGGGTGAGCTGCGCCAGCAGCCGGACTGTGCGAGCCACGATCTCGTCGAGGTCAACGGCACCCGAAAGGAAGGACTCGATAGCGCGCCGCTCCGCCGCCGAGAGCGGCTTGACGGTGGACAGCCGGTCCACGAACAGCCGGTACCCCTTGTCGGTGGGGACCCGGCCAGCGCTCGTGTGCGGCTGGGTGATGTAGCCCTCCTCCTCGAGGGCGACCATGTCGTTACGGATCGTCGCCGGGGACACACCCAGGTGGTGCTTACCGGCAAGCGCCTTCGATCCCACGGGCTCGTTCGTGGACACGTAGTCCTCGACGATGGCGCGCAACACCGCCAGCTTCCGGTCGTCGAGCACGCGCTCACCTCCTAGCACTCCGCGGTCTTAAGTGCTAATTGTATGCTGTAGCGCAAAGGCACCGCTGACCGCATCGTCCGCGGCGTCGTGACACGTCGTCTCGGCCCCGGAAGCCCTCCGCCGCAGAGCCCCGGATCGCCGGTTCGGCAAGCCGCCATGGCGGACAATCGTCCGCCGCCTACGACATTCCCGCAAGCGCGCCACCACCACACACGTGCCCCACGGGACAATGGAGGGGCGCTAGACTGCGGCCCCGTGCGCAAGAACACCGGCAGGCGCTACTCCGTGGACGTGCTCGCGGGAGACTGGCGGCGCCCACGCAAGGGGCGGATCCCCGAGGTCCCGCTCGAGAGCGGGCTGGTCGTCGAGTCCGCCGACGAGGGGTTCTGCGGGGCGGCGGTCGCTTGGGACAAGAGCACCGTCACCCTGGAGGACCGGAGGGGACAGCGAAGGGTGTTCGCGCTCGAACCGGCGGCTTTCCTGCTCGACGGCGCGCCCGTGACACTGGTGCGCCCGGCCGAGGATACACGAGACTCCGCCCCCCGCAGCGCCTCCGGCTCCATCGCCGTCGAGGGGCTCAGGTCCCGCGTCGCCAAGGAGAGTCGGATCTACGTCGAGGGCGTGCACGACGCCGAGCTCGTCGAACGGATCTGGGGGCACGACCTGCGGGTCGAGGGGGTGGTCGTGGAGTACCTGGAGGGGGTCGACCACCTGCCCGACGTCATCGCGGAGTTCGAGCCCGGACCCCACCGCCGCCTCGGTGTGCTCGTGGACCACCTAGTTCCGGGGAGTAAGGAGAGTCGGATCGCCGAGGCGGTGTCCTCAGCGCACGTTCTCGTCGTCGGGCACCCCTTCGTTGACGTGTGGCAGGCCGTCAAACCATCCGTCCTCGGGATCGGCGCGTGGCCCGAGGTGGAGCGCGGGGTTCCGTGGAAGGAGGGGGTACTGCGCGAGCTCGGCTGGCCCGAGGACCCCGGTTCGGCCTGGCGGCGCATCCTGGGCTCGGTGCGCACCTACGCCGACCTGGAGCCCGAACTTCTGGGTCGGGTCGAGGAGCTGATCGATTTCGTCACCACTCCCACCACAGCGGACGGCTAAGCTCGTCGCGAAGGACACGCGGCGACGACGGGCTCGGTGTCCCATCGTCGGGCCACCGAGCGGCACCAACGTAATCGGCACAGCCAAGGGACATCATGAGCGAAACCCCGCCACACCAGCCACCGCCCGAGGACCAGCCCTCGGGCGGACAGCCCGGCCAGGGACAACCGGGGCACTCGGGCCCCCCGGGAACCACGCCGCACGGTGGACAGCCCGGCCACCATTACCCCTCCGGTCCGCAGCCGGGCTACGCCCAGCCCGGCCACGAACAGCCCTCCGGCGGGCAGCAGCCCCAGTTCCCGCAGCCGGGCCACGGCCCGCCTTCCGGGGCACAGCCCGGGTACCCGCAGCCGGGCTACGGCCCACCCACCGGGGGACAGCCCGGGTACCCGCAGCCGGGCTACGGCCCACCCACCGGGGGACAACCCGCCTATGGGCAGCCGGGCCAGGGACCGTCGTTCCCGCCGCAGCCCGGCCAGGTCCCGCAGGGCTATCCCCAGCCGCCGCATCCGGGTCAGCCGCCGGCACCGGGGCAACCCATGCCCGGACAACAGCAGGCGCCCAGCGGGGGCGACGAACCCACGTGGGCGATGATCTCCCACCTCTCGGGAGGGCTCCTGGCGTGCCTGGGGTGGCTGCCCGCGCTCATCGTCCACTCGGCCCGCAAGAACCACTCCACGTTCATCCGCCACCACGCGAGCGAGGCGCTCAACTTCCAGCTGACCCTACTGATCCCCTACGTCGTCACGACGGTCATCTTCCTCGCCATGGGGATCTACCTGCCCGCCATGTCCTGGATCGGCTCCGTGCTCATCGCGGCGGTGTGGGGGGTATCCATCCTTTTCGGGATTCTCGGGGCGCTCGGCGCCAACAGGGGCACCGCCTACCGCTACCCTGTCGCCATCCGCATGGTGCGGTGACGCCCCCACCACCCCGACGTCCACAGCGATCCCTGGGAACCATCGAGCCGGCGGCGCCGTCCCAACTCGGGGATCCGTCGGCTCCACGCCCCGCCCCGAGCGCGCGATACCGTTGGGCGCACCAGCGCAGACACCGTCAGCAACCCGAGGAGAGCAGTGAGCACCCCTTACCCACCACCGCACGGTGGCCAGGACGGCCAGAACTACCCCGGCGGCTACAGTCCACCCCCCGGTGGCGACCCCGGCTACGGCGCACCATCAGGGCCGCAGCCCGGACCCTACCCCGGTGGTCAGCCGGGCCAGATGCCCCAGGGCCCGCCACAGCCCGACCCGCAACAGCAGTACCAGCCCTACCCCCAGCAGCAACCCGTCCCGTACCAGGGGCAGTACCACCAGCAGTACTACCAGCAGGGCTACGGCGCGCCGGTCTCGTCGGACGACCGCACCATGGGTCTGATCATCCACCTGGGTGGATTCCTGCTGGGCTTCCTGCTGCCGCTGATCATGTACCTCATGAAGAAGGACGAGTCGCCCTGGATCCGGCACCACTCGGCACAGGCGTTCAACTTCCAGGTGACCCTGCTGATCCCCTACTTCATCGTGATGATCCTGACGGTCGTGACCTTCGGGATCGGAGGGCTCCTGTTCCCACTCGTCTGGGTCGCCGCCCTCGTCTTCGGCATCCTGGCCGCCATCGCCGCCAACAAGGGCGAGTGGTACACCTACCCGGTCTCCATCCCGATGCTGAAGTAACCCGCGCGTCCCACGGGCCGCTCCATACCTAGGTCAGCTAGGTCAGTTCCCGTGCCACGGCGTCGCCCAGCAACCGGCCGCGCAGGGTGAGCACGGCGCGGCCACGCGCGTGCGCTCGGGGGTCGAGCAGACCGTCGGCGACCGCGCGGGCCGCGGCGGCCCGTCCGGCGTCGTCCAACAACTCCAGTGGGCACCCCTCCGACAGACGTAGCTCCAGCAGGATTCGCTCGAATCTCCGCTCCTCGGCGTCGAGCACCTCACGCGCCTGGCCCGGGCTGCGGCCCTCGGCCAGCCGGGCGGCGTAGGCGGCCGGATGTTTGACGTTCCACCATCGCGTGCCGCCCACGTGGCTGTGCGCTCCGGGCCCCACGCCCCACCAGTCGCCGCCGGTCCAGTACAGCCGGTTGTGTCTGCTGCGGGCAGCGGTGCCGCGCGCCCAGTTCGACACCTCGTAGCAGTGGAACCCGGCCGCGCTCAGGGCGTGCTCGGCCGCGAGGTAGCGGTCGGCGAGAGCGTCCTCGTCGGGTTCGGCGAGTTCCCCCCGCCGTACGCGGGCGGCCAACCGGGTTCCCTCTTCCACGATCAGCGAGTATGCCGAGACGTGGTCCGGATCCGCCTCGATCGCGGCCCGCAGCGAGGCGTGCCAGTCGGCGTCGGTCTCGCCCGGTGTGCCATAGATGAGGTCGAGGTTGACGTGGTCGAAGCCCGCCTGGCGCGCCCAGGCGACGCACTGTTCCGGCCGGCCCGGGGTGTGCGCGCGGTCGAGCACTTGGAGCACATGCTCCCGCGCGCTCTGCATCCCGAAGGAGACCCGCGTGTACCCGTTCGCGCGGAGTCGTCGCAGGTAGTCGAGGTCCACCGTCTCCGGGTTGGCCTCGGTGGTGACCTCCGCGTCGGGCTCCAGGCCGAACCGCTCGTCGATCGCCTCCAGGACCCGGCCGAGGTCCTCGGGCGAGAGCAGCGTCGGCGTGCCCCCGCCAACGAACACCGTGCTCACGTTGATGTCGGAACTCCCGAGGACCTGCCGGGCGAGACGGATCTCGGCGATGGCGAGGTCGGCGTAGGTCTCCCGGGACGCGGTGGCCTCACCGTCGGCGGAGCGGAGCTCGTTCGCGGTGTAGGTGTTGAAGTCGCAGTAGCCGCAGCGGGTGAGGCAGAACGGAACGTGGACGTACACCCCGAAGGGACGTCGTCCCACGCCGGCGACCGAGCCCTCCGGGAGGGCACCGTCGTCGGGTACGGGTTCACCGCCAAGCGCGACCGAGGGCATGTCTCCCAGTCTGGCGCATTCCGACCACCGGGTTGACCCGGGCGCTCAGCCGCGGCTCACCTGCTGTTCGACCCGGGCCAGGGCGTCGCTCCACTTGTCGGAGCGGCCGGGTATCCGCACGATCCGGCGCAGTAGGTCGACGTCGCGGTCGTAGCTGGAACGGAACGCGGCCCTCACGGATATTCCGTGGTCGGGGCGGTGGTCGATGGTCACCTCGTCGCCGGGTGCGATGGTGCCCTCGGTCAGCACACGCAGGTAGGCACCGGTACGGGCCTCGTCCGTGAACCGTTTCACCCACCCGGACTCCCGCAGCCACGCCTGGAACACCCCGCAGGGGGTCCGTGGCAGGGTGACCTCGAGCACCGCGGTTCCGACACGCCACCGCTCGCCGATGAGAGCCTCGTTGACGTCGAGCCCGACCGTGGTCAGGTTCTCCCCGAAAACGCCGTCGTCCAGCGGACGGTCGAGCCGTTCCTGCCACAGATCCAGGTCCTCGCGCGCGTAAGCGTAGACCGCCTGGTCGCGGCCACCGTGGGCGGCACGGTTGGCCTGGCTGTCGCCGGTGAGCCCGACCTGTGTGACGGGCGTGGGGTCCTGAACAGGGCGTTTGTCGATCGCGGTCGCGCCGATCCGCTCGACCCACGGCGCCTCGACGGTGGCGCCGACGTTCACCGACCGCACGGCCGCGTTTCCGGAACTCGTCTTCGTCACGCGAGTATCCTACGCGTTCGGCTCCGCCCCGATGGGCACGAATCGGGGCTATTTCTTCCTTGTGTCCTTCTCGCCGCTGTCCTCCGTGGACAGCGCGGAGATGAACGCCTCCTGCGGCACCTCCACACGGCCCACCATCTTCGCCTTCTTCTTGCCTTCCTTCTGCCGCTCCAGCAGTTTGCGTTTGCGGCTGATGTCACCGCCGTAGCACTTGGAGAGCACGTCCTTGCGGATGGCGCGGATGTTCTCACGCGCGATCACCCGCGAGCCGATGGCCGCCTGCACCGGCACCTCGAACTGCTGTCGGGGGATGAGCTCACGCAGCTTCTTGGTCATCTCGACACCGTAGGCGTGGGCCTTGTCGCGGTGCACGATCGCCGAGAACGCGTCGACCTTCTCGCCCTGCAACAGGATGTCCACCTTGACCAGGTCGGAGACCTGCTCGCCCGACGGCTCGTAGTCGAGGGACGCGTACCCCTTGGTCCGCGACTTGAGCTGGTCGAAGAAGTCGAAAACGATCTCGGCGAGCGGCAGGACGTAGCGCATCTCCACCCGGTCCTCGGACAGGTAGTCCATCCCCTGGAGGCTGCCACGGCGCGCCTGGCACAGCTCCATGATCGGTCCGACGAACTCGGCCGGGCTCAACAGCGTCCCCTTGACGATGGGCTCGTGGATCTCGCCGATCTTGCCCTCGGGGAACTCGCTGGGGTTGGTCACCGTGTACCGCTCGCCGTCATCCATGAACACGTCATAGATGACGTTGGGGGCGGTGGAGATGAGGTTCAGGTCGTACTCGCGCTCCAGACGGGCCCTGGTGATCTCCATGTGCAGCAGGCCGAGGAAGCCACAGCGGAAACCGAACCCCAGCGCCGCCGACGTCTCGGGCTCGAACACCAGCGCGGCGTCGTTCAGCTGCAGCTTCTCCAGGGCGTCGCGCAGCACCGGATAGTCGGACCCGTCGATCGGGTACAGCCCCGAGAACACCATCGGCTGGGGCTCCTGGTACCCCGGAAGCATCTCGGCGGCTCCTCCGGTCGCCGAGGTGATGGTGTCACCAACCTTCGAGTGCCGGACGTCCTTCACACCGGTGATGATGTAGCCGACCTCGCCAACCCCGAGCCCGGGAACCTTGGTGGGCTCCGGGGAGATGATCCCGACCTCCAGTGTCTCGTGCGTGGCCTTGCTGGACATCATCTCGATGCGCTCGCGCGAGCCGAGCCACCCGTCGACCACCCGAACGTAGGTGACCACCCCCCGGTAGGTGTCGTACACCGAGTCGAAGATCATGGCGCGGGCGGGGCCGTCGGGGTCGCCCTCAGGCGGCGGCACCTGCTGGACCAGCTCGTTGAGCAGCTCCTCGATCCCGTCGCCGGTCTTGGCGCTGACCTTGAGCACGTCCGAGGGGTCACAGCCGATGATGCCGGCCAGCTCCTCGGCGTACTTCTCGGGTTGGGCCGCCGGCAGGTCGATCTTGTTCAGCACCGGGAGGATCGCGAGATCGTGGTCGAGCGCCATGTAGAGGTTCGCCAGCGTCTGCGCCTCGATCCCCTGGGCGGCGTCAACGAGCAGGATCGCGCCCTCGCAGGCGGCCAACGACCGGGACACCTCGTAGGTGAAGTCGACGTGGCCCGGGGTGTCGATGAGGTTCAGCGCGTAGGTGACGTCGTCCAGCGCGGTGAAGGGCAACCGCACCGCCTGCGACTTGATGGTGATTCCACGCTCGCGCTCGATGTCCATCCGGTCGAGGTACTGCTCGCGCATGCGTCGGTCCTCGACGACACCGGTCAGCTGGAGCATACGGTCGGCCAGCGTCGACTTGCCATGATCGATGTGCGCGATGATGCAGAAGTTACGGATCAGCGCGGGATCGGTCCGGGTTGGCTGTGGCACCGTGCTCCGTTCACGTTTCTCTCGAGCGGCCTGGAATGAGATGCTGCGGCGAGCGCGGCTCGCGGAAAGATGTGTGTCCTCATGATCCCATGGCGCCCCTGAGAGCCATCCAATCAGGGAAACGGGACACACCGGCAGACTCCAAGGCTATGCGAGGCACGGGAAAACGGGAGACATCTGGTGACGTGGCTGCTCAAACGGATTCTCGCGGGCCTCGCCGCCATCGTGGTGGTCGCCGTGGGAGCGGGTGTCCTGCTGGGAGCGCAGTTCTCCGGCACCCCAAAGCCGTGGGCGGCGTCCCAGGGGGACAACGCCGCGTGGCTCAGCGGACGATGGGTGGACGGCGAACGGGACGAGGACGACTTCGCCTCGCTACTGCGGCGTGTTGAGCGGGGAGAGCTGACCGAGCTGTATGTACACGTGGCCAACATCGACCCCGAGGGCCGCAGCGACTCCGCCGGCTACGAGTCGGCCGGCGCGTTCCTCGACTGGGCCGAGGCCGAGATTCCCGAGGTGACCGTGCTCGGCTGGCTGGACCACTCCACCGAGGGCTCGTCGCTGGCGGGGGGTCGATTCGACGAGGACGCCCGCGCCGAGATCGCCGCGACCGCGGGTGAGGTCACCGAGGCCGGATTCGACGGCGTGCACCTCGCGGTCAACCCGGTGAGCACGAACGACACGACCCTGCTCGAGTTGTTGGAGCGGACGCGCGAGGAGATCGGGCCGGACGCGGTGCTCGCTACGCGGGCCCACAGCGTCGAGCCGGTGGCCGGCGCCCGGCTCCCGGTGTTCGCCCTCAACCGTGAGGAGCGGTACTGGTCGAAGGGGTACCTGCGGCGGGTGGCCGAGCGGGTGGACTCGATCGTGATCACCGGCCACGAGACCGGGATGCCGCTCTCGTCACTGTACGGCGGGTTCATGGTGCGCCAGGTCGAGGAGGCCCTGTCGGCGCTCGAACCACTGACGAACGAGCCCGCGAAGGGCTCCGAGGCTGACACGGACGAGGAGGGTGGGGGCGAGGAGGACGCCGATGGCGAGGACGGCTCCGGCGGGCCCTCGGTTCGCTTCGGCGTCCCCTCCTACAGCAGCGAGACCTGGGGCGCGGTGTCCTCGGCCGAGAGCGTGGACACCGCGACCGAGGCGGTGCGGCTCGGCCTCACCGATCACGGCCAGCGCGGCGACGTCGGGATCGCCGTCTATGTCCTCGATGACACCAGCGACGAGGACTGGGCGGCCTATACCGACGGGTGGGTGCGCCCGGAACGGTGAGCGTGGCGTCGCCCTGTCCGACGCGGTGCGCCGGGAGTGGCTCGACCAGTCCACGCCTCGAGGCATAATGGAAGTCCGTGTCTTGGACGTTCCACGTTCAGTTCTGTGCCCTTACGAACGCACAAGCCTGGCGACGGCGCTCGCCCGGACCTCCCCGCGGATCGGCTGCCCGCGGTGCCGGTCCGGTGTCGGCGGCGTCACGATTGACCAACTGGAGCACGTTTTCGCATGGCCAACATCAAGCAGCAGAAGAAGCGCAACCTGCAGAACGAGAAGCGCCACCAGCGCAACAAGGCGGTGAAGTCCTCGCTGAAGACCGCCATCCGCAGGTTCCGCGAGGCGGCGGAAGCGGGCGACGCCGAACGTGCCGTCGAGCGGCAGCGCTACGCCGCGCGTCAGCTCGACAAGGCCGCGAGCAAGGGTGTCATCCACAAGAACCAGGCCGCCAACCGCAAGAGCAAGATGGCCAAGCGCCTGGAGAAGGCGCAGCTCTCCGCCTGACGCGGCCGGCGCGGGCGCGCTCCGCGCCCCAGCCGGAACGGCCGGGTCCGATGGCCGGGGCTCGGGTATGCCGTGGTAGGCGAAGCAACGTGGTTGACGTGGCCGCGTGAGGACACAACAGGCGCCCGGTCGGGTTTCCCGGCCGGGCGCCTCGCGTATGGCCGATGGCGGTCTCGCGGTTCGGGACCGTTCGGTGGTGAGCGGGTCAGGGCCCGGGCTCGTGGACCGTGGCGTCCCGGTGTCGCGACGCCACGGCGGTCGCCACCCGCGCGAACGCCGAAACCGCGCGCGAGCGGCTGTCCTCGGGCCAGGCGAGGGCGAGGGTGGTCGGGGCGGCGTCGACCACGGGGACACAGGCCACACCGTCCCAGGCGTACCGGCGCACCGACTCCGGCCCCACGGCGATCAACCGCCCCACCAGGATCAGCTGCATCAGCCGCCCGGCTTCACGGATCCCGGCCCCGCTCAGCTCACCGGCGGTGTCGGGCCACCGGGGCAGGGGATCGTCCTCCAGGTCGGCCACCCGGATCCGTGCGTGTCCGGACAGCCGGTGGTGCGGCGGGAGCAGCGCCACCTGCGACTCGACGAGGAGATCCTCGCGGTCCAGTCCGGTGAGGTCAGCGTCGGGGCGGTGCAGCAGTGCGACATCGGCGCGTCCGTCCCGGACGGCGGCCGCCTGTTCCCCCGCGCCCACGCAGACGATGTCCACATCGGGGGCGTCGGGCTCGGCCGCGTGAGCGGCCAGGATCTCGGTCAGCAGGCCCCCGTCACCGCCCGGTTTCACGGCCAGCACCAGTGTGGCCGGGGTTCGGCCGGCCCGTTGGGCGCGTCGGGTCGCCGCCCCCACTCTCTCCAACGCCACGCGCCCTTCGCGCAGCAGAACCGTCCCGGCCTCGGTCAGTCGCACCCCACGACTGTCCCTTTCCAGCAACCGCACCCCCATGCCTCGTTCGAGCTTCTGGATGGTGCGTGTCAGCGGCGGCTGGGCGATCCCCAGACGCGCGGCCGCGCGGGCGAAGTGACGCTCCTCGGCCACCGCGATGAAGTAGCGCAGCTCGCGGGTGTCCGCCTGGGTCATACCCCGAAGGTATCAGCGGTGATCCGGACGGTACTGGCCGCTCGCCCGCCGTGGTGGTGAGGTCGAGACATGAACGAGAGCACGACCAGTCCAGCTTTGGCCGGCACCGACCTTCCGCCCGTCTCCCCCGAGAGATCCGTAGCTCTGGTGACGGGAGGTAACAAGGGAATCGGGGCGCAGATCGCCCACCAGCTCGCCGCGCACGGGATGACGGCCCTGGTGGGCTCCCGTGATCCCGCGCGCGGCGCGCGGGCCGTCGCGGACCTACGTGTCGCCGGGGCCGATGCCCACCCCGTCGTCCTCGACGTCACCGATCCCACCACGATCGAGGACGCCGCCGCGGACATCCGATCCCGCTACGGCCGGCTCGACGTGCTGGTCAACAATGCCGGAATCTCCGGGCGTCCGGACGGCCAGTCGCCGGGACTCGCCGACACGGACACCGTGCGCGCGGTCTTCGAGACCAACGTGTTCGGCGTTGTCGGCGTCACCGAGGCGATGATCCCGCTGCTCCGGCGTTCCGCCGGGGCACGTGTGGTCAACGTGTCCAGCGACGTGGGGTCGCTCGGCCAGACGAGAGACCCCGACCATCACATGTCGAGGGTTCCCGCCGCGCTGGCCTACGGTCCGTCCAAGACCGCGCTCAACGCGGTCACGGTGCAGTACGCCAAGGCGTTGGGACCGGACGGCATCCTGGTCAACGCTGCCGCGCCTGGCGCCTGCGACACCGATTTCACACGGGACTCGGGATTCGTCGCGCCGCGCACCGCCGCGCGGGGCGCGGCGGTCGCGGTGCGCCTGGCGGTCCTGCCCGATGGCGGGCCCACCGGTGGCTTCTTCGGCGAGGACCGAGCCGTGCCCTGGTAGGCCACCGTCCCGGACACGTCGCCGCGCGGTGCGCCCCAAAAAGACGCGTCGCGCGGCACCGGTCGCGACTCGTCCACAGCCAGAAACTCCGGGCTGACCGGGCGGGTGGCCCCTGCCTAGGTTTAGCGGCATGTCACGTTCGCATCGGTCCCCACACCCCTCCGATGACGTCGCGAGTCAGCGGCTGGCGGCGCTCACCGGGCGCCTCACCACCAGCCCTCCGTCCGACCCGGCTGGCGCCGCGGCGCCAGCCACGGAGCCGTCGCCCGGTTCCCCGCCCATCGGGTCGATCCCCGCGCCGCCGTACGCCCACGACTCCTCCGGTCAGCGACCGTCACACCACGGGCCCGGCCCTCGGGAGACCAGCGGTGCGGTCACGGTCGCACCCACCGGGAACCGTCCTCCCACTGACTTCCCACGCTCCGCTCCCGTCGGAGCCGACGTGACCCCCGGTTCCGAGGACGAACCCGCCAGCACGGGGAGCGACGACGGGCGTGGCCTGCGACCACCGCCGGGCTACGTCGAGGTCGGCGACGGCCTCACCCGCCGCTCGTGGCTCGCCGCGCTGCGCGAGCGCCTCCCGCCCGCGCTGACCGAGCAGCCGCGCCTGAGCCGCTCCGGCCTGCACGCGATCGTGGCCGTGTGCTCCGTCGCCGTCATCGCCGCCTCCTGGTTCCTCCTGCAGGCACGCCCGTCTCCGGAGCCAGCGCCCGAACTCAGCGCGGACTCCGGGGAATCCGCCACGGAACCGTCCGGAGCGCAGTCGGCGCCCCCGGGCGAACCGACCGCCTCACCACAACCAACCGGTGAGGTCACGGTCCATGTCGACGGCGAGGTCGACGATCCCGGGATCGTCACGCTTCCGGCGGGGTCGCGGGTGGCCGACGCCATCGAGGCGGCGGGCGGGGTCGGAACCGACACCGACACCCTCAACCTCGCGCGTCCGCTGACCGACGGCGAGCAGGTGCTCGTCGGGGTCACGCCGCCACCGGGCTCCAGCGGCGCCGGCGCCCCGCCACCCGGCGGCGCCCCGCAACAGCCCGACCCGCTGGTCGACCTCAACACCGCCTCACCCGAGCGGCTCGAGGAGCTGCCGGGCGTCGGGCCGGTGCTCGCCGAGCGCATCGTGGAGCACCGCACCACCAACGGCGGCTTCTCCTCGGTCGAGGAGCTGAACGACGTCAACGGGATCGGTGAGGTGCGCTTCGCCGAGCTCAGTGACCTGGTCCGGGTCAACGGCGCCGGGTGAGCCCGTCCCGCGGTGGCCGGTTCGGCACGGCCGAGTGCGGCGGGCGCTCGGCCATGACCCTCCCGGCCACTCTCCCAAACCCGACCGAGGATCGCGGGAGAGCCCATGGGAAGCACGCTCGGCACCGACGCGCCCCGCGCGGCAGCGCCCACGGATATTCGGCTGTTGGCACCCGCCGTCGGTACGTGGCTGTGTACCGCGGTGCTCCTCGGCTCGCAGTCCACGACCGCGCTCACCACCGGGGCGGCCCTCCTCGGGTGCGCCCTCGTGCTCAGTCCCGCACTACGGTTGCCGTCGAGTGACCTCTGGGTCACCCCGGTCCTGGCGGTCCTGGTGTGCGCGGCCGCCGGCGCGTTGGCGGTGGGCGCCCGCCTGGCCGGGGTGGAGGCCAGCCCGGTGGCGGAGCTGGCCGAGCGCGAGAGCGGGGTCACCAGCGAGGTGGTGGTCAGTCTCGACCCGCGCCCACGAGACGGGGACGCGTTGCCCGGACGTGTGGAACACGTCATCGAGGCCCACACCGTGTGGGTCGCCTCCGACGGGGAGCGGTCGCGGTCCCGGGTCCCGGTGGTTCTGCTGACCTCCGGTCCCGAGTGGGGTGGCCTGGTCCCCGGAACCACGGTCGAGCTGTCCGGGCGGTTGGTACCGGCCGAGGAGCCCGGCCTGGTGCGTGGGCTGGTTCTGGTGCGGGGACCGCCCGAGGACGTGGAGCCGCCCGGCACCCCACGGATGCTGGCCGAGGTGGCACGGGAGAGGCTCCGCGACGCCGCCGCCTCGCTGCCCGAGCCCGCGAACGCGCTCCTGCCCGCGATGGTCGTCGGGGACGTGTCCGAGCTGGCCGATGCCACAGCGGAGGACTTCCGAGACACCGGGATGACGCACTTACTAACCGTGTCCGGGGCGAACCTGGCTGTGCTGACTGGTGTGGCGCTCGGGTTCGGGAGGTGGTTCGGCTGGCCTCCGTGGTTGACCGCCTCCGCGGGGGCGGTCACGATCGCGGTGTTCATCCTGGTGGCGCGGGCGGAGCCGAGTGTGCTGCGGGCCGCCGTCATGGGCGGAATCGCGCTGCTCGCCCTGGCGTTGGGGCGGCGGCGTGCGGGGTTCACCGCGCTCGCGGCGAGTGTCGTCGGGCTGCTGCTGTTCGATCCGTCGTTGGCGCGCTCCTACGGTTTCGCCCTGTCGGTGCTGGCCACCGCCGGGATCCTGGTGCTGGCGCCGGGGTGGCGCGATGCCTGGTCCGCGCGGCTGCCCCGCTGGCTCGCCGAGGCCGTCGCGGTCGCGCTGGCCGCCCATGTTGGGTGTGTTCCGGTGTTGGTGCTGCTCTCGGCAGAGGTGAGCTGGATCGCTGTGCCGGCCAACGTGCTCGCGTCACCGGTGACTCCCGTCGCGACGATGGGCGGGTTCGTGGTCATGGGGCTCGCGCTCGTGTGGCCGGCCGCGGCCGCGGTCGTGGTGTGGCTTCCGGGTGTCGCGGTGATCGGTGTCGGCGCGGTCGCCACGCACGCCGCTCGGGTACCCCACGGCGCGTTCTCATGGCGGGACGATTTCCTCGGGGTGGTGGCCGCGGCGGTTCTCGTCCTGGTGTTCCTCACCGCACGCGGGCGGGTGCGGCGGGTGTTGTGCGCACTCGGTGTCGTGGTGGTCGTCGTCCCGGTGCTGTTGCACTGGTTGGCGCCGCCGTGGCCTCCGGCCGGCTGGACGGTGGTGGCTTGTGATGTCGGCCAGGGCGACGCGTTCGTACTGTCGTTGGGCGATGGCCGGGCACTCCTGGTCGACACCGGCGCGCGCCCAACACTCGTTGACGGTTGCCTGCGCGACCTGGGGGTGCGATCACTGGCGCTGCTGGTGCTGACACACGGAGACGTTGACCACGACGGCGCTGTGGCGGGCGTTCTGGCGGGACGCGCCTCGGGTGCGGCGCTGGTGCCCGGGGGATACGACTCCCCCGAGGCCGAGCGTGAGCTGGCGGAGAGCTCCGTTCCGCTGCGGACCGCCGAGGCGGGGCAACGGTGGGAGGTGGGTCCGTGGCACCTGGACGTACTGTGGCCGCGTGGTGGGGCGCGGGACTCGAACGACAACAGCGTGGTCCTGCTGGCCCGCTGGGTTCCTCCCCCGGACTCCTCCGCTCGCCCCATGACCGCCCTGTTGACGGGGGACATCGAGGAGCCCGCGCAACGCGCGCTGCGCGGGGAGCACGCCATTCGAGGGGTGGACCTGCTGAAGACCCCGCACCACGGCGCGAAGACTCAGGACGCGGACTTTCTCACGGCCACCCGGCCGCGGGTCACCATCACCTCCGTGGGTGAGGACAACCCCCACGGCCACCCGGATCCGGGAACCTGGAGCCTGCTGACCTCGCTTACCCGCGCCAGTTATCGCACCGACCTCCATGGTGACATCGCGGTCGTTCCCGGCCCGGACGGTCCGGAGGTGGCTGTCCGGGCCACCTCTCAGGAGTGAGCCCGGCGCTCCGTCGAGCGAGGCGAACTCCTCACCGCTCGGGGGCTTCGTGGCCGTGCGCGGTTAGGACCGTCACCGGCGGCCACCGTCGTGCGGCTGGGACTGGTGACCCGTGCTCGGCGAGCGGTTCGGCGGCCTCGCCGCAGCCATCGTTGTCGCAGTGACCGTGGTCCCCGACCCGGGTGCCGCGGGATCCTCGCAGCGAGTCGGGTACCGCTACCAGTGACACCACCGCCCCGACCAGCGGTCCCGGCGGTGGCCGACATCGCCGACCCGTCGCACGAACGAGGAGCGCATAGTGAACGTGTCCGAAACCAACGAGCCGCTCGTCTCCGCCGAGATGCGGGAGGACCTGCGTCACCTCTACCAGCACCTGCACCGCGCCCCCGAGTTGTCCATGCGGGAGTACCGGACGGCCGCGCTGATCACCGAACGGATGACCGCACTGGGATTCAGTACCTTCGCGTGTGGTGGAACGGGGGTCGTCGCGGTGCTGCGTAACGGGGACGGGCCGGTGGTGGCGTTCCGTGCCGACACCGACGCCCTCCCGGTGGCCGAGGAGACCGGTCTTCCCTACGCATCCACGGCCCGCGGCACGCTCCGCGACGGAACCGAGGTGCCGGTCATGCACGCCTGCGGCCACGACATGCACGTGACGGCCGCGATCGGGGCCGCGACCCTGCTGGCCGACACCCGCCACACGTGGGCCGGAACCGTGGTCTTCCTCTTCCAGCCGGGTGAGGAGACCTCCGAGGGCGCCCGCGCCATGGTCGACGACGGGCTGTGGGAGAAGGCGCCGCGACCGGAGGTCGTCTACGGCCAACACGTGTGGCCGGGCCTGGCCGGCACTGCGGAGATCAACATCGGGACGACCATGGCCATGGCGGACTCGTGGAAGGTGACCGTGCGCGGTCGGGGCGGACACGGCTCGCGCCCGGAGAACACCATCGACCCGGTGGTCCTCGCGGCGCACATGGTGGTTCGGATCCAGAGCGTCGTCTCGCGGGAGGTTCCCTCGAGCCAGGCGGCGGTGGTGACCGTCGGCAGCTTCCACGCCGGGCTGAAGGAGAACGTCATTCCGGGGTCGGCCGCGTTCACGCTCAACGTGCGTCACATCGACCCCGAGACACGCGAGCGGACGTTGGCGGCGCTGCACCGGGTGATCACCGCCGAGGCCCAGGCGTCGGGGGCGCCAGAACCCGAGCTCGAGGAGCTGTACACCTTCCCGCTGCTGGTGAACGATACCGAAGAGGCCGCCGCGGCGAGGTCGGCCCTGGAAGGGGCACTGGGCGCCGATTCGGTCACGGAGCCACCGGTGCATATGGGCAGCGAGGACTTCGGGCACCTTCCCGACGCGGCCGGGGTTCCGGGGGTCTACTGGTTCTTCGGCGGACTTCCCGACGAGGTGCTCCATGGGGAGGATCCAGCGCCCTCCAACCACTCGCCGCACTTCTCCCCCGTCATCGAGCCGACCCTGACGACCGGGGTGACCGCGGCCTATACCGTCCTGGTCTCCCGCCTCGGCAACGGGAGCCGAGCGGGTGGGACCGGTCGCTGACCCGAGATGCGTGCGCTGTGGTTGGGGGCCATCCCCATGACCGTGGGGACAGCCCCCAACCACGACGCGATACCCCCACCAATCCCCAAAGAGCACCTATCTGACAATCGGGACGTACGACGCAATAACGCACTTCTCACTCAGTTGATCCAAATTCCCCGCAGTAGCGCTTTTGCGGCTGTAGCGTGGTGTGACAACCTAATGCACCGAGCGTTCCGGTGAGGCCGCGCCACCGGATTCGTCGTTTCTTTTCGCGCCCGACACCAGGGAATACGCGTTCGCTCGTGCCGCTCACCCGCGGCGCGAAAGCGCGGCATCACGACGCCCTAGACGAGGAAGGCCTTCCCGTACCTATGCCTCGCTGCTGCGACTCACCGCTCCGCTCCATCCGGGAAACCCCGGGGCCGCGGTCATGATCCGGGCAGTGTTACGTCGGCGCCGGCGCGAACGCGGATCCGGGGACGCCACTGTCCAGGATCCCGCCGCGCCGGAAACCGGCCCCCCTCCACAGCAGGCACCGCGGCCGCAGCCGCCGAGCACCCGCGCTGCTCCGGCCGCGCGGCACCAGGATCCCATGGCCACGGTCGGCGACCGGTTCGCCATGCGACTGCTGGTTCTGGCCGAACAGCAACGCCACGCGCTGGACCACCTGGAACACGACGAGCAGGACCCGGAGCGACTCCACAAGCTGTACGAGATCGACCACGCCGTCACTCTGATGCGGCGGGCCGCGCGTGAGCTGCGGGTCCTCTCGGAGAAAGGCGAGCCCGAGATGGGTGGGGTGGACACCTCGCTCGTCGACATCGTTCGTATGGCCGCGTCCTCGATCGAGTCCTACTCCCGTGTCCAGGTCGGCCCCGTCGCCGAACTGGCCGTGCTCGGATACGCCGCCGACGACGTCGCCTCCCTCCTCGCCCCGCTGATGGACAACGCCACCCGCTACTCCCCGACCACGGTGAGCGTCAGCGCGCACACTACGGAGAGCGGCGGTGTCGTGGTCCGCGTCGTGGACGCCGGTATCGGGTTGCAGGAGGGGCAGGCACGGGCGCTGAACGCGACCATGGCCGCCGCGGTGCCCGCCGTGGACGAGCACACCAGCAAGCACACCGGTTTCCCGGTGGTCCACCGGCTCGCGCGGCGGCACAACATCCAGGTGCACTTCGTCTCCCGCGCCTCCGGAGCCCCGGGCAGCTCCGGGAGTGGAACCACCGCGGTCGTGTCCCTTCCCCCACAGCTCATCTGCGAGGCACCGGGACAGTCACCGGCCCTGGGCGACATCGGCGGTTCCGGTGCGCCCGCCCCCTCCAGCGACCCCCCGGCGTCGGCCCCTGTCCCGCGACCCCCCACGCCGAAGATCGCGCCCGGCCCCATCGGTGCGGACTCCGCTCCCCCACCCGAGCCCCCACCGCCGGAACGCCCAGCCGCGGGAACCCTGCCCCGCCGTGAGCGGGGGAGCCTGCGTGAGCGAAAACGCGGTGACGAGGACGGCGGCTCCCAGCGGCCCAGGCGTCCCCTGGCAGCGGAGTCCGACCCCTCGAACAACGGCCCCGCCTCCGGTTGGTCGTTCGCCGACGACCTCGACAGCCTCACATTCGACGCCCCGCCGGACCCCACGTCGCAGAGCCCTGAAAACCGCCCTGAGAACTGACGAGGTCCCCCGATGAATAGCGCTTCCGACCAACCCCGGAACATCGACGAATTCGATTGGCTGATCAACGACTTCGCCACCTCGACCCCTGGTGTGGCACACGCGCTGATCGTTTCCTCCGATGGTCTGCCACTGATCACCTCGGGTCCCATGCCCAACGACATCGCCGACCCACTGGCGGCGATGACCAGCGGGCTGATCAGCCTCAGCCACAACATCGCCAACCAGGTCGACGAGGACAGATGTGACCAGATCATGCTGAAGTTCCCCGCCGGGCACTTCCTGTTCATGGGGATCGGCACTCTCGCCGGTCTGGCCGTACTGGTCCGCGAGGGCTCCAACCTCGGTGTGGTCGCGCACCGCATGACCCAGCTCGTCGAGAGCGTCGGACACGTACTCACCCCCCAGATGCGTGACGATCTGCGCAGCCTCTCCGCCGGGCGGAGTGTCCCGTGAATCGTGTTCGGACTTAGGAGGGGAGTACGAGCATGACGGTCAATCCCTGGGTGCGTCCCTACGTTCTGACTGGTGGCAGAACCCGGACGCGGCACCCACTGTTCGTGCACACGCTGGTGTCGGTGCCGCAGTATGACCCCGGATACGCGGCACAGCTGCCTCCCGAGGCCCGCCGCCTCTACGAGCGCGCCAACACCGCCGTTCAGTCGGTCGCGGAGCTGTCCGCCCACTGCGGCGTCTCGCTGGGGGTGACCCGGGTACTCCTCGGCGACATGGCGGCCCGAGACCGGATGGTCGTCAACCCGGGCGGCTACGAATCCCCCTACGACCCCCGCCTGCTGAAGAGAGTCATCGATGGGCTTTATGAGCTCGCCTAACCCGGAGCCGCGGCTCACCTCCGCCAAGATCGTCGTCGCCGGCGGCTTCGGTGTCGGTAAGACCACCCTGGTTGGCGCGGTCTCGGAGATCCCTCCGGTGAACACCGAGGCGTGGATGACGCAGACCTCGAAGACCGTCGACCCGCTGTCCGAGGACACCGGCAAGGTCACCACCACTGTGGCCATGGACTTCGGTCGCGTCACACTGGCCGACGACCTCGTGCTGTACCTGTTCGGAACCCCGGGCCAGGCCCGCTTCTGGCCAATGTGGGACGACCTGTGCCGCGGCGCGAGTGGGGCCGTGGTCCTGGTGGACACCCACCGGCTGGACGCGTCGTTCGCCGCGGTCAACTACTTCGAGAACGATTCCGACGTCCCCTTCATCGTCGCCGTGAACCTGTTCGACGGCGAGCAGACCCACGACCTGGCCGACGTCCGCGAAGCGCTCCAGCTCTCCCCCCACATCCCCCTGGTCACCTGCGACGCGCGTACCCGAGGGGCGGCCGTCGAGACCCTGACCACCTCCCTGAACCACACCATGCGGCAAACAGCCAACGGCCACGACGTTCCGGCCGTTCGCTGACCCCCCGTCCCTTGCCCGAGGAAGGCAGCGATGCGCAGGATTCTGATAATCGGCTCCGGACAGTCCGGCCTCCAGCTCGCACTGGGGTTACAGTCGGCGGGCTATGACGTCACGGTCATGTCGGCGCGCACACCCGATGAGATCCGCAACGGGCGGATCATGTCGACCCAGTGCATCTTCTACCCGAACCTGCAGATCGAGCGTGACCTCGGCCTCAACCTGTGGGAGGACCAGGCGCCGCGGATCGTGGCCCAACGCGTCACCCTGGCGGACCCCCCGGGGCAGATCGCGTTCGAAACCCTCGGGCGCTGGGAGTCCTACGCCCAGTCGGTCGACCAGCGGGTCAAGATGGCCGGCTGGTTGGAGCTGTTCGAGGAGCGCGGTGGCGACGTCGTATACCACGGGGTCATGACCTCCGACCTGGAGTCGCTGACGGCCATGTACGACCTCACGATCGTCGCCGCCGGCAAGGGTGACCTGGTCGAGCTGTTCGACCGCGACCCCAGCCGCTCTCCCTACGAGCGCCCGCAGCGCATGCTGTCGTGCATCTACGTGCACGGGATGACGCCGCGTCCCGATTACCCGGAACCGCACGTGCGCATCAACGCGGTTCCGGGGGTCGGCGAACAGCTCTACATGACCGGGCTCACCAACACCGGACCGTGCGACATCCTGCTCTGGGAGGCCGTTCCCGGTGGCCCCTTCGACTGCTGGTCAGACAATCCGGACCCCGAGACCCACCTGCAGCGCACCCTGGAGCTGATGCGCCAGTACGTTCCGTGGGAGTACGAGCGCACGGTGGATGCGGTGCCCACCGACGCCCGGTGCACCCTGGTCGGCGGCTACACCCCCGTGGTGCGGCACCCCGTGGCGCGTCTGTCGTCCACCGCGCACGTGCTCGGCATGGCCGACGTCGTGGTCGCCAACGACCCGATATGCGGTCAGGGCTCGAACAACGCCGTCCGGTGCGCCGACACCTACCTGCGCTCGATCCTGGAACGCGGAGACAGGCCCTTCGACCCGGAGTGGATGCGGCAGACGTTCGAGAGGTACTGGGACTACGCGCAGCACTCGACCAACCTCACGAACACGATGCTGAACCCGCCCGAGCACGTGCAACGGATCCTCGCCACCGCGGTGAACAACCCCGCTGTGGCCCGACGGGTCGCCCACGGCTACGCCAACCCCGACGACCTACAACACTGGTTCCTGGACCCGGACAAAACCGAGGAGTACCTGGCCTCGGTCTCCGACCAGACAACGGCCTGACCCGACCGGGGCACGGCACGCCGCTCGGCCGCTCTCGCGGGCGGGCCGTGCCCGTTCCACCGTCCGTCGTGGATCAGGCCCCCTCGGCGGTGTCGAGGGCCTGCTGGAAGTCGGCCCACAGGTCGGCGACCTCCTCGATCCCGACGCTGACCCGGATCAGCCCCTCACCGATACCGGCCCGGGAGAGCTGGTCGGCACTCAACGTCCGGTGCGAGACGCTGGCCGCGTGCGTCACCAGGGTCTTGACGTCACCCAACGACGGTGCCAGCGACGCGAGCCGCACGGCCTCGGCGAACGCCTGCCCAGCCGACCGGCCCCCGGCCAGCTCGAAGGACAGCATCCCGCCGTAGCCGTCGGTGAGTACCGAGCGCGCGGTCTCGTGGGTGGGGTGCTCGGCCAACCCCGGGTAGTGCACCGCCGCGACCCGGGGATCGGCCCGCAGCAGTTCGGCCAGTTCCTGCGCGTTCGCGCACTGGCGCGCCACCCGAACCCCCAGCGTCCGCGTTCCGCGCAGCAGTAGCCACGCGGCGAACGGGTCGAGCGTGGCGCCCAGGTCCACACTCGCCCGCGTGACCCGCTCGTGGGTGTCGGTGTCGGCGAAGACCGCGACCCCGCCGAGCACGTCGGCGTGCCCGCCCAGGTACTTCGTCGCGGAGTGCACGACGACGTCGGCGCCGTGCTCGATCGGGCGGCACAGCAGCGGGGTGGCGAAGGTGTTGTCGACCATCGTGGTCACCCCGGCCTCGCGCGCCACCGCCGCGAGCCGCGGGATGTCGGCCACCTCGACGGTGGGGTTGGCGATGGTCTCCAGGAGCAGCACGCGGGTGTTCGGCCGGATTGCCGCCCGGACACTGTCGGGGTCGCCCGCGTCGACGGGCGTGACCGTGACACCCCAGCGCTCGACCAGGTCGTCCAGGTAGGACTGGGTCCCGCCGTAGAGGCAGTTCTGCGTCACCACGTGGTCGCCGGAACGCAGCAGGCTCCACAGGACGGCGGTGATGGCCCCCATGCCGGAGGAGGCCGCGCGCGCGGCCACGCCTCCCTCCAGGTCCGACATCGCCATCTCGAAGGCGCTGACCGTGGGGTTGTCGTAACGCCCGTAGATGTAGGGGGCGCCGGGAGTGGCCAGGGCGTTCGCCGTTGTCGCGGTGTCGGAGAAGCCGAAGACGTGCGACTGGTACAACGGGGGGTCGAGCGGGTCACTGCCCTCCACGGAAGGCACGGGCGGGTGCACGGTCCGCGAGCCCGGGCGCAGGTTCGTCCCGGACCTCGGCGTGTCGTTCGAAGTCATGTGTCCACCCTTTCTCGGTGGAGCCCGCTGGTGAAGATCCAATTCGGGCGCTGGTGGACACGTCACCGCCGCGTGCCACCCGTGAGGCGATGCTGCCGGTGGTCGTGCTCGTCGTGCTCCTCGCGCGTTCCCCACTCCGGAGTCCCGCTCACGCTCGCGTTCGACCCGCCACTGGTTTCTCGCCTCGCTGGCGACGTCCGCCGCGGTGGCGCTGGCGGCGGAGCCGGCCTCCACTGTGGTGGAGCTACGCGTGGGCTGGGCGGAGGATGTGGTACCCGCCCGGCCCACGCCCGTGGGATGAGCTACCCGCCCGCGCCGGTGCCGACCGGGTGGGGTGACCGGAATTCGCACTCGTGGTCCGGTTCCGTCGGCGGGGCATGGCAAGCTGGGCGGTATGGCATCTGTGTCCGTCTCCGCGCTCACGGCCGTCGTCGGCGACGAGGATCTGCTGGTCGACCGCGCCGTGGCCGGCATCGTCGCCGCGGTGCGCGCCGAGGATCCCGAGGCCGACGTGAACGACCTCGTTCCCGACCAGGTGAGCGTCGGAACGCTGGCCTCGGTCACCTCGCCGTCGCTGTTCGGTGAGCGCCGGGTGGTGGTGCTGCGCTCCGCGCAGGACCTCACCAAGGACATCGTGGCCGAGGTCACGGCCTACCTGAACGATCCCGCCGACGACGTCGTGCTGGTGCTGACCCACGCTGGTGGCGCGAAGGGCAAGGCGCTGCTCGACTCCGTCCTCAAGGCCGGCGCCACCCGGATCGACTGCGCGAAGCCCAAGAAGGAGCAGGAACGCCTGACGTTCGTGAAGGGCGAGTTCGAGCGGGCCGGACGCCAGGTCACCCGCGACGCCGCCCAGGCGCTGCTCGACTCCGTCGGCAGCGATCTCCGTGAGATCGCCGCCGCCTGCACCCAGCTGGTCGCCGACACCGAAGGCCGCGTGGACGCCGATGTGGTGGCGCGTTACTACCGCGGCAAGGCCGAGGCCACAGGGTTCACGGTCGCCGACCGTGCCGTCGAGGGCCGGCTGCCCGAGGCGCTCGAACAGCTCCGCTGGGCGCTCTCGGTGGGTACCTCGCCGGTTCTGATCAACAGCGCGCTCGCCAAGGGCGTTCGCGGCCTCGCCGTGGTGGCGCAGCCGCAGCGGGGGGTCTCCGACACGGACCTCGCCAAGCGGGCGCAGGTGCCGCCGTGGAAGCTGAAGGACCTGCGCAAGCAGGCACGCTCCTGGTCACCGAGCGGGGTGGCGCACGCGATGCGGGTCGTGGCCGAGACCGACGCGCTGGTCAAGGGTGGGGGGCGCGACCCCGAGTACGCCCTGGAACGCGCCGTCCTCGAAATCGCCTCGGCGCGGGACCGCCGCGGCTGAGGCCGGTACTCGCGTCCAGTCGAACACCGCCGGGCCGCGCTACGCGTTCGGCTCCTCGTCGCGTGCGTCCGGGACCTGGAAGTGGGCCGGAGCTTCCGTCTGCCTGGGCGGCGCTGGTCCACGCCGGGGCGTAACGGCAGTCCCGCTTCCCCACTGGTCAGCGGATGGTCTCCCCGCCGCGCCACACGCGCAGCGTCTTGAGCCCGTAGGCCCAGGCGAACGCGCCCTCGTGGTCGGCGTCCCACTGGACGATGTCGGCGTAGTTGCCCGGCGCCAGCACGCCGCGTTCGGTCGTGCCGAGGGCGTAGGCCCCGCCCACCGTGGCGGCGCGCAGCGCCTCCAGGACGCTCATGTTGAACATGGCCACCGCCATGGAGATCGACAGCGGCAGCGAGGTCGATCCCGACAGTCCGGGATTGTGGTCGGTGCCCAGCCCCACGGGCACCCCGTGGTCGAGCAGTGCGCGCACCGGCGGGGTGTTGCGCTCGTGCAGTGAGGTGGTCGGACAGACCACCACGGGGGTACCGGTCCTGGCCAGGGCCAGGATGTCGTCCTCGTCGGTATCGTTCAGCAGGTCGACCGAGGTGCACTTCAGGTCGGCCGCCATCCGCACGGCACCGTGTCGTGGCCTGGCGCAGGCGTGCATGTGGGTCTGCAGCCCGGCCGAGCGCCCCGCGGCGAGCAGCCAGTTGGCGTCCTCGGCGGTGAACTGCTGGTTGTCGCAGTAGACGTCGACGCCCTCGGCGCCCGCCTGAGCGGCGTCGCCCAGCCACGAGCCAACGGCCTCGACGTAGTCGTGCGGGCGCCCGAAGTACTCGGGCGGCACGGCGTGCGCGGCGAAGAACGTCACGTGCAGCCGCGGCATACCGGGCTCCTCCTCGAGAGAGCGCAGCAGCCGGACATCGGCGAGCTCGCCGTCGCGGGTGAGGTGGTAACCGGTTTTCGTCTCGACGGTGGTGCACCCCGACAGCACCCAGTGCCGCAGTCGCTCACGCACCGCGTTGCACAGTGTCCAGGGGTCGGTGCCACGGGTGACGGTCACCGTGGAGGCGACGCCGCCGCCCGCACCGTTGATCTCGACCTTGGAGGCGCCGCTGGCTCGCATGGCGATCTCGGCGTAGCGGTTTCCCGCGTAGACCGGGTGGCAGTGGGCGTCGATCAGCCCCGGGGTGACCAACCCGCCACCGAGGTTCTCGACCTCGTCGACGTCGACGATGTCCTCGATCACCCCCGGAAGGCTCTGCGGGAGCTCCGACGCGAGGCCGACCCAGGCGACCCGGTCGTTGTGCAACAGCATGGCTGCGTTGCTGAGGAGGTCAGTTCCCGTCCACAGCCGCCCGATGTTTGTCAGCAGCCGTACCGTCATCGTTACATCACCCGCCCGACCTCAAGGTCACGGCCACGGCAGTGGTGATGTGTCGTCACATCGTGGCTGGGCGTGCATAGGCGACCTCGTTCGTTGGGTGTGCCGGCGAAATAGGGGACGGTGGTTCCTGGCACCGGCGACTCACGAGCCAGCGGTCCCAGAACCGTAGACCATCCACCGATGCGGTGTACACATCTTCCCGCAATGTGTAAACGGCGCAACCCCCTCACGGGTTCCGCCGTTCACACGTTCGCCGGTTCCCCGTCACGGGGACCGCGGCCACCGACGTCAGGGTACCGTGACGACGTACTCGTCGAGCTTACCGGCGAGCATCTCGGGCACCCAGGCGTGCATGGCGGTGCCGCGTCCGGTGTACTCCTCCTCGACCACGCGCCCCTCGTCATGGACCCGCGAGACGAGATCGCCCCTCTCATAGGGCAGCATCACGTGAATCTCGCGGTCGAGGGAAGGCAGCGCGCCGGAGAGCGCCCCGATCAGCTCCTCGAGCCCGTGCCCGGTGCGCGCGGACACCTCGATGGCCCCTGGTTCCCGGGTGCGTAGCTGGTTCAGCACCACGGGGTCGGCGGCGTCGGCCTTGTTGAGGACGACGATCTCGGGCACGTCCTGCGCCTCGATCTCACCGAACACCTGGCGCACGGCGGCGAGCTGCTGCTCCGGATCGGGATGCGCGGCGTCGACCACGTGCAGGATCAGGTCGGAGTCGGTGACCTCCTCCAGCGTGGAGCGGAACGCCTCGACGAGCTGGTGCGGCAGGTGGCGCACGAACCCGACCGTGTCGCTGAGTGTGAACGCCCGCCCGTCAGGGGTGCGGGCCTGTCGGACCGTGGGGTCGAGCGTGGCGAACAGCTCGTCCTCCACCAGCACGCCCGCACCGGTGAGTCGGTTCAGCAGGCTGGACTTGCCCGCGTTGGTGTAGCCGGTGATCGCGACCGCCGGCACCTGCCGGACGCGCCGCGTATCGCGCTTGACCTCGCGGGCGGTGGCCATCTGCGCCAGCTCGCGGCGCAGCTTGGACATCCGGGTGTTGATGCGGCGACGATCGGTCTCGATCTTGGTCTCACCGGGACCGCGCAGCCCCACGCCACCGTTCCCGCCACCGGCGCGCCCGCCGGCCTGCCGGGACAGCTTGTCACCCCACCCCCGTAGGCGGGGCAGCAGGTAGCTGAGCTGTGCCAGCTCCACCTGGGTGCGTCCCTCGCGGCTGCGCGCGTGCTGGGCGAAGATGTCCAGGATGAGCGCCGTGCGGTCGACGACCTTGACCTTGACCACGTCCTCGAGCTGGCGGAGCTGGCCGGGGGCCAGCTCACCGTCGCAGATCACGGTGTCGGCGCCGGTGGAGGCGGCGATGTCGCGAATCTCCTCCGCCTTGCCACGACCGACGTAGGTCGCCGGGTCGGGCTTGGGGCGGCGCTGGGTGAGACCCTCGAGAACCGCCGCGCCCGCGGTCTCGGCGAGGTGCTTCAGCTCGTGCAGTGAGTTGTCGGCGTCGACCTGTGTGCCGCTGGTCCAGACGCCGATCAGCACGACGCGCTCCAGTCGGAGCGAGCGAACCTCGACTTCGTGGACGTCCGTGAGCTCGGTGGACAGCCCGGGCACGCGCCGCAGGGCACGCCGCTCGGCGAGGTCGAGCTCCCCCTGGTCGGGTGCGCCGCGGTGGTCGGCGTACGGCGCCGCGCCCCGCGCCGCGGCGCTCGCCCCGGTGTCGTTCTCCTCGTGGAGTCGGCCGTCTCCGGACCGGTTCGGACGGTTGTCGTGAGTAGTAGTCATATCCCTCCAGCAGGAGCAACACCACGGTGCGGACTGTTCTTCCCGTGATAGTGGCACGACAACACCCGGAGGGCACCCGATTTTCCCGCCAGCCCCCGCGGGAACCGTGGCCGACCTCACCGGGACGGATGTTCCCGATGACAAAGATCGCGCCAAGCTCCAGCGGAAATTGGTGGATCTTTGATACGGGCGGAAAGTTTCTCCCAGTGCGGGGGTTCACAGCGTTGACCACGTTTCTGACCGGCGAGTAACGTCGGAGATTCCGCATACCAGAATAAGTTTTCGCCTTGTGAAAGGTTGCTCATGGGTGTCACCAACGGGGTCGCGATCAGCGGTCCGATGCACGAACGGTTCGACCAGATCCTCACCGATGACGCCCTCGCGCTCATCGCCGACCTACACCGCAGGTACGAGCCCCGGCGCCAGGAGCTGCTGGCCGAGCGCGAGCGCCGCCAGGAACGCATCTCCGCCGGGGCCGACCTCGACTTCCTGCCCGAGACGAGGAACGTGCGCGAGGACCCCTCCTGGACGGTCGCGCCGCCGGCGCCGGGCATCACCGACCGCCGGATCGAGATCACCGGGCCGACCGACCAGAAGATGACGATCAACGCGCTCAACTCCGGCGCGAAGGTCTGGCTCGCCGACTTCGAGGACGCCAACACCCCGCACTGGGAGAACGTGATCGGCGGCCAGCTGAACCTGCGCGACGCCCTCGACCGCCGGATCGACTTCAGCACCCCCGAGGGCAAGAGCTACGCGCTCAAGGACGACTCCGAGCTCGCCACGATGGTCGTCCGGCCGCGCGGCTGGCACCTCGACGAGAAGCACATCCTCGTGGACGGGGAACGCGTCGCCGGTGGCCTGGTCGACTTCGCGCTGTACCTCTTCCACTGCGGCCAGCGCCAACTCGACAAGGGCAAAGGCCCCTACTTCTACCTGCCCAAGCTGGAGAGCCACCTCGAGGCCCGGCTGTGGAACGACATCTTCGTCACCGCGCAGGAGCGCCTCGGCATCCCCCGGGGCACCATCCGCGCGACAGTGCTGATCGAGACCATCCCGGCGGCCTTCGAGATGGAGGAGATCCTCTACGAGCTGCGCGAGCACTCGGCGGGCCTGAACGCCGGCCGCTGGGACTACCTCTTCAGCATCATCAAGGTGCACCGCACCCGCGGCCGCCGTTTCCTGCTGCCCGAGCGCAACGCCGTCACCATGACAGCGCCGTTCATGCGCGCCTACACCGAGCTGCTGGTTCGCACCTGCCACAAGCGCGGCGCGCACGCGATCGGCGGCATGGCCGCGTTCATCCCGAGCCGCCGCGACCCGGAGGTCAACGAGCGCGCACTGGCCAAGGTGCGCGACGACAAGAGCCGCGAGTCCAACGACGGCTTCGACGGCTCGTGGGTGGCCCACCCCGACCTCGTCCCGGTCGCCCGGGAACTCTTCGACAACGTCCTCGGTGACAAGCCGAACCAGATCGACAGGCTCCGCGCGGACGTCTCCGTCAAGGCCGAGGACCTGCTCGCCGTGGACTCCACCGAGGGCGCCATGACCGAGGCCGGGCTGCGCAACAACGTCAGTGTCGCCCTGCAGTACCTGGCGTCGTGGATCGGTGGGAACGGCGCCGTGGGCATCTTCAACCTGATGGAGGACGCCGCCACCGCGGAGATCTCCCGCTCACAGATCTGGCAGTGGCTGCACAACGACGTCACCCTGGACGACGGCCCGCGGGTGACCGCCGAGCTCGTGGACCGCGTCATCGAGGAGGAACTCGCCAAGATCCGCGAGGCGAGCGGATCCGCCTTCGACGAGACGCTGTACCAGAACGCGGTGGAGCTGTTCCGGGAGGTCGCGCTCGCGGACGAGTACGCCGACTTCCTGACCCTGCCGGCCTACGAGCGCATGCCCTGACACTCGGGGTGGCGGTCCCGACGGCCGCCACCCGCGGGACCGCTGGCACGTACCCTACTATCAGGCCGGATCTTCGCGACCAGCGACACCGGAAGGCAAGAGACGGGGAGGGCCGGGTCATGTCGGAAACGGTGCACGCCCTGATTCCGCGGCTGCGCGCGATCTGTGGCGACGACGGGGTCATCACCGACTCCGCACAGCGCCGCACCTACGAGAGTGACGGGCTCGCGTACCACGCGGCGATCCCCGGTGTCGTGGTGCTGCCGACCAGCACCGAGCAGGTCGCCGACGTCGTGCGGCTCTGCTCCGAGAACGGAGTGCCGTTCGTCCCGCGGGGGGCGGGCACCGGCCTGTCCGCCGGCGCCCTCCCGCACAGCGGCGGTGTGCTGATCGTGACCTCCCGCATGCGACGCATCCGCGAGATCGACATCGACAACGAGTGCGCGATCGTCGAACCCGGCGTCGCCAACCTCGAGGTCACCAGGGCGAGCGCGCCGCACGGCTACTACTACGCGCCCGACCCGTCCAGCCAGCAGGTGTGCTCGGTGGGCGGGAACATCGCCGAGAACTCCGGCGGGGCGCACTGTCTGAAGTACGGGTTCACCGTCAACCACGTGCTCGGTCTGGAGATCGTCACGCCCAGTGGCGAGGTGGTGCGCCTCGGGGGCAAGTCCGCCGAGGCGCCCGGCTATGACCTGCTCGGGGCGTTCATCGGCTCGGAGGGAACACTCGGCATCGCCACCGAGGTCACGGTGCGGCTGATGCGCGCCCCGCAGCGGGTGACCACGGTACTGGCCGCGTTCGAGTCGATGGACGCGGGGGGCTCGGCCGTGTCCGACATCATCGCCGGCGGCGTGCTCCCGGCGGCCGTGGAGATGATGGACGCGCTGGCGATCGAGGCGGCCGAGGCGGCGGTGGCCTGCGAGTACCCCGAGGGTGCCGCGGCGGTGTTGATCGTGGAGCTCGACGGCCCGGCCGCCGACGTCGACGCCCAGTTCGACGCCGTCACCGAGTTGTGCCGACACAACGGGGCATTCGAGATCCGCACGGCCAGCGACGCGGCGGAGCGCGCCCGCATCTGGAAGGGGCGCAAGTCCGCGTTCGCCGCGGTGGGCCGGATCAGCCCCGCCTACATCGTGCAGGACGGGGTCGTCCCGCGCACCGCTCTGGGCGAGGTGCTGCACCGCATCTCCGAGCTCTCACAACGCTCGGGCATCCGGGTCGCCAACGTGTTCCACGCCGGTGACGGCAACCTGCACCCGCTGGTCCTCTTCGACGACTCCGATCCGGAGGCGGGCGAGCGGGCCGAGGAGGTCTCCGGGGCGATCCTGGACCTGTGCATCGAGCACGGCGGTTCCATCACCGGCGAGCACGGGGTGGGTGTGGACAAGGTCTGTACCATGCCGCGGATGTTCGGCCCGGCCGATCTGGAGACCATGGACCGCTTCCGCGGCGCGTTCGATCCCGACGGGATCGCCAACCCGGAGAAGCTGCTGCCGACACCGCGACTGTGCGGCGAGCGACCCGGCGTACGCAAAGGCGAGCACCCGCTGGTGGCCGAGGGCACCGCGGAGCTGTTCTAGCACGTCGCAACGAGGTAGGGAGCTTCAATGACGCGGGTGCGAAGCGAGGATCCCGCGGCGGCCCTCGGCGCGCACGGCACGGCGCTGCGCGAGGCGACCAACGCCGACGCCGTTGGCGGTCGCATACCCCGCTACGTCGCGACACCGCCCGACACCGACGCCGTGTCGGCACTGCTGTCCGCCGCCACCAGGCACGGCCTCGCCTGCGTGGCGCGCGGGAACGGCACCAAGATCGACTGGGGCGCACCGCCGCGTCGCGTGGACGTGGTCATCGACACCAGCGCGCTCAGGGGGGTCGACCACGCCGCGGGCGATCTCGTGGTGCGGTGCGGCGCCGGAACGAGCATGGCCACCCTGCGGGAGACACTGGCTGCCGCGGGTCAGCGGCTCTCGGCCGACACGCCCGTTCGGGACAGCACGCTCGGTGGCCTGATCGCCACCGGTCTCTCCGGGCCGCGCCGGATGCTGCACGGCCCACTCCGCGACCTCATCATCGGGATGACCACCGTGCGCGCCGACGGCGTCGTCGCCTCCTCGGGGGGTCGCGTGGTCAAGAACGTCGCCGGCTACGACCTCGGCAAACTGCACACCGGTGCCCTGGGGACGCTCGGCGTCACCACCTCGGTGACGCTGCGGCTGCACCCCGTTCCACCGGCGCGGCGCGCCGTCACCGTCACGCCCGGCGACGTGGCGAGGGCCCGCGAACTCACCCGCGACGTGCTTCGCTCGCACGTGGTACCCGCCGCGATCGAGCTCGACTGGCCACACGGTGGCCAACCGGGGCTCCGGGTCCTGGTGGAGGGCGCCGAAGGCGGCATCGAGGCGCGCGCCACGGAGGTGGCCGAACTTCTGGGCTCCGGTGTGATAGCGCCGGAGCCCGACCAGGGGTGGGAGCTACTCCCCGGTGTCGCCGGCGACACGGTTATCCGGTTGGCGGTACCACTCACGGACGTCGCGCACGCCGTCACAACACTGCGCGACACGGCGGACGCGGCGGGGGTGCCCGCCTCGATCCGTGGCTCGATGGGGGCGGGAGTGCTGCACGCGGCGCTGCCCGCGGACGCCGACCCGCGCGCGGTGTCCGGGATCATCCGCGGCACCCGGAACGCGGTCACCCGTGGCTCGCTCACCGTGCCGCACGCCGCCACCCCGCTGCGGGAGGAGGTCGCCGAACGCGGCCCCGACCTCCTCTGGGGCGAGGTGGCCGGGCTCGGTCTGATGCGGGCGGTCAAGGACCGCCTCGACCCCGACCACCTACTCTCCCCCGGACGCTTCGCTGGCGGTATCTGACCGCCGACCACCAGCCACCCTCGTCTCGGAGGTTCACATGAGCGACGGCACCGCGACCGGCGACGCCACGGGCGCCGTCGATCCACAGCGCTCCTTCAACGAACTCCTCAGTGACTGTGTCCACTGCGGGTTCTGTCTGCCCACCTGCCCCACCTACGTGCTGTGGGGCGAGGAGATGGACTCCCCACGTGGCCGCATCCACCTCATGGGCCAGGTCCACAACGAGGACGTCCTCAACGAGGCGGCCGTGCGGGCGTTCGACAACTGCCTGGGCTGTCTGGCCTGCGTCTCATCGTGCCCGTCCGGGGTGGCCTACGACGCGCTCATCGAGACGACACGCACCCGGGTGGAGCACGAGCACGAGCGCGGCACAACCGAGAAGCTACTCCGTACGGCGATCTTCTCGCTGTTCCCCCACCGCCGCCGGCTCGCCCTGATGCGCGGCCCGTTGCGGGCCTACCAGGCCAGCGGGCTTTCGCGGCTGGTACGGCGAACCGGGCTGCTGGAGCGGATCTCGCCGTCGCTGGCCACGATGGAGCGCGTGGCACCGCCGCTGCGCTCGGCATCGCCACTGCCCGAGCGCGTTCCCGCGGTCGGGCGCTCCAGGGCGGTGGTGGGGATGCTCACCGGCTGCGTCCAGGGGGCGTTCTTCCCGCAGGTCAACACGGCGACCGCCCGGGTGTTGGCGAGCGAGGGGTGCGACGTTGTCATCCCCGGGGACCAGGGGTGCTGCGGCGCCCTGTCGGCCCATTCCGGGCGCAGCGGTGAGGCCGCGGGGTTCGTCCGTTCCACCATCGAGACGTTCGAACGCGCCGGCGTGGACACCATCGTGGTGAACTCCGCGGGGTGCGGCGCCACCATGAAGCACTACGCGCGGGTGCTGGCGGAGGACGGCGCCAGCGAGGACTGGCAGCGCCGGGCCGAGGCGCTCTCGGCCCGGGTCAGGGATCTGTCGGAGTTCCTGGACGACCTGGGCCCGCGGGCGGAGCGGCACCCGCTTCCCGTACGCACCGCCTACCACGACGCCTGCCACCTCTCCCACGGTCAGGGAGTCGCCTCGGCGCCGCGCAGGCTGCTGGGTGACATTCCCGAGATCGAACTCGTGAACATCCCGAACCCGGACATTTGCTGTGGTTCGGCCGGGGTGTACAACCTGTTGCGTCCCGAGCCCGCCGGTGAGCTGGGAGAGCGCAAGAGCGCCGACGTCCGCTCCACCGAGGCCGAGCTGCTGGTGGCGGGCAACCCCGGCTGTTCACTGCAGATCGCCTCCGCTATGGAGCGCTCCGGCGGGTCGATCCCGGTGGCGCACACCGCGCAGGTCCTGGACGCCTCGATCCGCGGCCTCGCGCCGTCGGCGCTCACGCGCGGGTGACGCCTCAGCGTCAGTCGCGGGTGTAGCCGAGACCGGTATGGTCCAGCGTCGCCGGACCGGTGGCTCCCGGCTGGGCGACGTCGGTGCGCACAGCCACCGGTTCGGGCCGCTGGTAGAGCGGAGGCGGGCGGTCTCGCTGGTGTGCTCGCGCGCCTCGGCGCCGTCGTCCGCGGCGAGCGCGGCGGCCACGAGCGGGGAGCCGCAACTGCCGACGACGAGGAGCGGCGTGGCGTGGCCGGCCAGCCGGCGAAGCGGGTGACGCGCCGTCGCGCTCCCCGGCTCCGGTTACCGAAGGTGCGCCTCGCCCTCGGCCACGATCACCGCGGGCCCCCGTAGGCGGACACCGTCGGCGTCCAGGAAGACGGTGCACTCACCACCGGGCACCCGCACCCGCCAGGTCGCCCCTTCGCCGGGAGAGGTGGCGGCGGCCGCCACCGCGACGATTCCGGTGCCACAGGAGCGGGTCTCGCCCGAACCGCGCTCGTGGACCCGCATCTCGAGGGTCCCCGGCGCGGCCTCCCGGAACACCTCGATGTTGGCACCGTCGGGAAACTGGCCGGGGTCGACCTCCGGCGCCACGGACAGGTCGAGACCGGACACAGGGGCCTCGACCGGGCAGGCGAGGTGCGGGTTGCCCACCGAGACTCGCTCACCGACGAGTTCCCCACCGCCGATCCGAGCCCGACCCTCACCCAACCTCCGGGCCACCCCCATGTCCACGGTCACCTGACCATCGGGCTCCACGGTCACCGACCGTGCCCCGGCCCGGGTCCCGATGTCGACGGTGTCTGTCTCCAGCAGGCCCGCCATGACGAGGTAGCGCGCGAAAACCCGGATGCCGTTGCCGCACATCTCGGCCAGGCTGCCGTCGGCGTTGCGGTAGTCCATGAACCACTCGCTCCGTTCGGCCGAGCGCGCGGACTCCGCGAGCGTCTCCGTCTTCAGCAGCGCGCTGGTGCGGACCACCCGCAGCACCCCGTCGCCGCCGATGCCGGCCCGCCGGTCGCACAACGCCGCGACCGTCGTGGGGTCCAGCTCCAGCAGGCCGTCGGGGTCGGGAAGGATCACGAAGTCGTTCTCCGTGCCGTGGCCCTTGGCGAATCGCATGGTCATCATCCTAGGGCGGATCGACCGTCCGCGCGGCGCGCTTCGGCACGCTGCCACACTGGAACCATGGTCGGGGACAGCGCGGAGCCCACGGTGATGGCGGTCGTCGGAGCGACCGCCTCGGGCAAATCGGACCTCGGTGTCGAGCTGGCGCACCGAATCGGTGGCGCGGGCGGCGGCGCCGAGATCATCAACGCCGACTCCATGCAGCTGTACCGCGGCATGAACATCGGAACCGCCAAGCTCACCGTCGCCGAGCGGCGCGGGGTGGCCCACCACCTCTTGGACATCTGGGAGGTCACCGAGGCCGCCGACGTGGCGCGCTACCAGCGGCTGGCACGCGCGCGCATCGACCGGACGCGCGCGGACGGGCGCACGCCCATCCTGGTGGGCGGTTCCGGGCTGTACGTGCGGGCCGCCCTGGACCACCTGGAGTTCCCCGGAACCGACCCGGCGGTGCGCGGCAGGCTGGAGGACGAGTTGGCGCGGGTGGGCCCGGCCTCTCTGCACGAGCGGCTGGCACGCGAGGACCCGGCCGCCGCAGCGGCGATCCTGCCGAGCAATGGGCGCCGTATCGTGCGGGCCCTGGAGGTGATGGAGATCACCGGCCGCCCCTTCACGGCCACACTGCCGGAGCACGTCGCGCGCTACCCCTGTGTCCAGATCGGGCTCCGGGTGCCCCGGGACGAACTCGATGAGCGCATCCGGGTACGGGTGGAGCGTATGTGGCGGGCGGGCTTCGTCGACGAGGTCCGCGCTTTGGAGAAACAGGGGCTACGCGAGGGGCGCACGGCGTCGCGGGCGCTCGGCTACGCCCAGGTACTGCGCTTCCTCGCCGGGGAGTACGACGAGAGGACCGCCCGTGAGGAGACCGTGCGCGCCACCCGGAAGTTCGCTCGCCGCCAGGAGTCCTGGTTCCGGCGCGACCCACGCGTCCACTGGCTGCCCCACGACGCGCCGGACCTCGCCGAGCGCGCCCTGCGGCTCATCGACGCGGCCTCGTGCCCTGACACTCGCTGAACCGCGTTGGTCTCGTGGCTGTCGGTGAGACACCCCGCCGAGGCTCTCGGCGGCCACGAGACCAACGAGTGGGTGGGGCCGCCGAAACGGGGGCGGTGCTCCTCCCCCCCCTCCGGAGGCTTACCCCCGCCACAGCGCGACGAAGTATCCCACCCCGTACGGCGCCTCGTGCGCCAGTAGCTCCCCGTGCCACACGGCGCCGCGCGCGGCGCCGGCCAGGACCTGCCACGCGGGCCGGCCCGCGGCCATCAACTCGGTGGCGACTCCCGGACCGAGCTCCGCCAGCGCCGCCGTGTCGGCCTTGGCGAGGGCCGTGGCCACCGAGCGGTCGAACGGCACGGCCCGAGGGTCGTGGGGTCCCGGGGCGTGCTCCGTCCGTCGGGCGCTACCATCGCCCATCACCAGGATCCCGAGCCGCGCCGGCTCCGAGGCCAGTGTGACGCCACGCGCCAGGCACTCCGCCGGTGACGTGTCCGGTGGCACCGCCACGTAGCGCGAGGGCTCGACGCCCGCACGCTCAGCCAACCACCGCCCCAGGGTCAGCGACAACGGGAGCACGGCCGGGGGCGAGCCGACCATGAGGTCCACCCCGAACCCGGCCAGGCTCCCTCCCGCGCCCGCACCGTAGGTACGGGTGTGCTCCCCGGCGCCGACGACAACGATCTCCTCGGCACCCGCGTCGGCGAGCCCGGCGACCGCCCGGTCGCACGCGTCCCGCACCGTAGCCAGCTCGTGCGCCGCTCCCCCGGCGAGTTCCGGAACGAGGACGGGTGGGTGTGGGCATACAGCGGCGGCGACAAACACACGGCGAGGGTATCGGCTCCTCCCGTTCTCGCCCGTCACCGCGGGCTGGTGCGTCCGTACCGGGGCCGGCGGTTCCGGTGGCTCAGCTGTCGCAGCAGCCGCCCGCCGAAACGGTCGTCGCGGCGGGGGCCCCAACCGTTGGCATGCCCAGCAGCACCCCCGATGGCTCCGGCGCCCGCCCATTGCGCACCGCCCATGCGTCGCCCGCCGGGGTGCGGCGGATGGCGCGGATCCCCGAGTCGGCGACGAGGTGGTGCGGCGCGCCGTAGGTGATGGTCACCGTCGCCATGTCGCCCGGGCGGGGTTCGGCGGGCTCGCCGTCGGTTCCGGTGGCGGCGAAGTGCACGAGCCGGTTGTCGGGCGCGCGGCCGGACAGTCGCCGGTGCTCGCCGTCCTTGCGGCCCTCGCCCTCGGCCACGAGCACCTCCACCTCGCGTCCGACGAGCTTCCGGTTCTCCTCCGCGGAGATGCTGTCCTGTAGCTTGACCAACCGCTCGTAGCGCTCCTGCACCACCTCCTTGGGCAGCTGGCCCTCCATCTCGGCCGCGGGGGTGCCCGAGCGCTTGGAGTACTGGAAGGTGAACGCCATCGAGAACCGGGCCTGGCGCACCACGTCGAGGGTCTCCTCGAAGTCCTCCTCGGTCTCGCCCGGGAAACCGACGATGATGTCGGTGCTGATGGCGGCCTCGGGCATGGCCTCGCGGACCTTGCGCACGATGCCGAGGAAGCGCTCCTTGCGGTACGAGCGCCGCATGGCCTTAAGAACCCGGCTCGACCCCGACTGCAGTGGCATGTGCAGCTGCGGCATGACATTGGGGGTCTCGGCCATCGCCTCGATGACGTCGTCGGTGAAGTCCCTGGGGTGTGGCGAGGTGAAGCGCACCCGCTCCAGACCGTCGATCTCACCGCAGGCCCGAAGCAGCTTGGAGAACGCCCGCCGGTCGCCGAACTCCACCCCGTAGGCGTTCACGTTCTGCCCGAGCAGTGTGACCTCGGCGACGCCCTCGTCGACCAGCGCCCGCACCTCGGCCAACACGTCCCCGGGACGGCGGTCGCGCTCCTTGCCCCGCAGCGACGGCACGATACAGAAGGTGCAGGTGTTGTTGCAGCCCACCGAGATCGCCACCCAGGCGGCGTAGGCGGACTCGCGCCGGGTGGGCAGGGTCGACGGGAACGTCTCCAGCGACTCCTCGATCTCGACCTGGGCCTCACGCTGCACCCGGGCCCGCTCCAGCAACGTGGGCAACGACCCGATGTTGTGCGTGCCGAACACCACGTCCACCCACGGCGCTCGGCGCACGATCTCACCACGGTCCTTCTGCGCCAGGCAACCGCCAACGGCGATCTGCATCTCGGGGTTGGCGTCCTTGGCGGGACGTAGGTGCCCGAGGTTGCCGTAGAGACGGTTGTCGGCGTTCTCCCGGACCGCGCAGGTGTTGAATACGACGACATCTGCCGTGGCGTCCTCGGCTGCGCGTTCGTATCCAGCGTCCTCCAGCAGCCCGGAAAGCCGCTCGGAGTCGTGGACGTTCATCTGGCAGCCGTAGGTACGCACTTGGTAGGTACGACTCTGGCTCACGCCCCCAGGCTAGACGCTCTCGCGGGGCCGAAGGTCCACACGGCCGCCGGGGACGCCGCGGCGGCGGGCCCCGAAGCGCGCCTCACGTCGCGTTCTCGGTAGCCGCCGCGGCCTCACCGGTGCGTTGCCCGCCCCGGCTCGACCACCACTGGTGGGCGAAGACCAGAATCGTCACGGCGAGCCCGGCGAGATCACTCGGCCAGTCGTAGTACAGCAGCGCGATCCCCGAAGCCACCAGCAGTATCCGCTCGCTCCAGTGGACCCCGCGGCTGATGTGGCCGACCACGCCGATCCCGACGACGCAGGCGCCGAGCACCCCGGTGACCGCCGCGAGGGAACCGGTCACCCACGTGACGTCCTGCAACAGCAGCTGCGGCGAGAGCACGAACATGAACGGCACGATGAACCCGGCCACGGCGATGCGCACCGCCTGCATCCCGGTCCTGATCGGCCTGCCTCCGGAGATCCCGGAGGCGGCGTAGGCCGCGAGACAGACCGGCGGGGTGATATCGGCCATGACACCGAAGTAGTAGACGAACAGGTGCGCCATCAGCAGCATCGCCATCGTCGGCTCGTCGAGGCCCCCCTGCAGGATCGTGATGATCGCCGGGGCGGCCAGCGTGGCGGTGATGACGTAGTTGGCGGTGGTGGGGAGCCCGATCCCCAGCACCAGGCAGGCCAGCATGGACAGCAGCAGCGTCGGCAGCAACAGCCCCTGGCTCAGGCTCACCAGCCCACCACTGAGCTTAAGTCCCACCCCGGTCAGGGTGATGACACCGGCGATCATGCCGGCGGCGGCGCAGGCCACGATGATCGGCAGGGCGATCCGTGTGGCGCTGACCAGGCCGTCCAACATCGAGTTCAGGGTGAGCCGTTCGGTGTCGGAGCTGGACCAGGACCTGAAGAGGTAACCGGTGACCGCCGCGACGGCGCCGATCGCGAACACGGCGGCGAGGGCCTGGTCGGCACGTCCCATCTGCTGGGTGAGGGCACCGATACCGCTGGAGACCAGGGCCGCGGCGCCGGCGGCGACGATGATCGGCAGCGACAGCCGCACCACGCCGTGCAGCGTCTCCCGGAGCGGGCGCAGCGCCAGCCGGCCGTCGACCCGGCGCACCGGCATCTCCAACAGCTGGGCGACCAGGTTGACCGCGACGGCGATCCCGATGGCCCCCAGCGCCGCGAAGATGGGGGTGCGCCCCGAGGACAGCAGCACGAATATGGCCACGAGCGGCAACAGCAGGTAGCCGCGGGTCAGCAGCAGCCGCCGCACACTGGGCAGCAGCCGCTTGGGAACCCCCCGAATCCCGAGCCGTTTGGACTCGTAGTGGATCACCACGAACTGCGACACGAAGAACAGCACCGCCGGAATCACCGCGGCCTTGAGGATCTCGACATAGGCGATCCCGGTGATCTCCATCATGATGAACGCCCCGGCGCCCATGATGGGAGGCGCGATCTGACCGCCGGTGGAGGAGGCCGCTTCCACCGCTCCGGCGAACTCCCGGTTGTAACCGGACTTGCGCATCATCGGGATGGTGAACGCGCCGTTGCTCACGGTGTTGGCGACTGAGCTTCCGGTGATGGTTCCGGAGAACGCGCTGGTGACGACGCCAACCTTCGCTGTTCCACCGGTGGCCCATCCCGTGCTGCCCAGCGCCAGCTCGGTGAAGAACCGCTCCATACCGGTGCGCTGCAACACGGCGGCGAAGACCAGGAAGAGGAAGATGAAGGTGGCCGAGATCGCGATCGGGGTACCGAACACCCCTTCGGTCCCCAGGAACGACGTGGACACGATCCGGTCGACGGTGTAGCCGCTGTGCTGGAGGAACCCGGCGAAGTACTCACCCTGGTAGGCGTAGACCAGCATGATGGCGGCCAGCACGACGAGCGCTGTGCCCAGCGTCCGATGGGCCGCCAGCAGCACCAGCAGGATCCCCACGGTCCCGGCGGCGACATGCGCGGGGTCGATCAGCCCCGGGGAGGAGACGATGTCCTCGTAGAACACGAACACGTACAGCCCGGAGCCCAGTCCCAGCAGTGAGAGCCCGATGTCGCCGATCGGCACGCCCAGCGGCCCCCACGACAGGTGGCGCGAGAGCTGCGCGAAGAGCAACACCCCCAGTGTCGGGAGCACGACGTGGATCCCCGCCTCCCCCGTGGCCGCCAGGTAGCCCAGGACCGCCAGCCCCACGGCGGTCAACGCCCACCCGACCCGCCGCTGGCGTGGGGTGTGCTGCGACGTGCCGGGGTAGAGCAGGAAGACCAACCCAAGGGCGACCGCGAGGTGGAAGGAGCGCTGCTGCAACCCCGGGATCGTCCCGAACACCCCCGTGTAGAGGTGGAACACCGCGAGCACGAGCCCGACCCCGAAGATCAGGCGGCGCCACACCACGTGGAGGTCCGAGCGCGTCTCGCCCTCCGTGGCGTCGGCGAAACTGTGCCCCTCCAACTGGGCGACGTCGCGTTCCCACTCCTGGGAGGTGGCGGCCTCTCCCCTCGCCGGGGGTGCCGGATCGGTCGTCATGTGCGTGTTCTCCTCAACCGGAATCCAAGGGGGAAGTGGCACCTATGCTGACGCGGCCCCCGGCGCGCCCCGAACGCCGAGCTCCACGAAGGTTCCTCTCGGTGCGAGGTCCAGCAGCCGGACACGCGTCCCCCCGGGGAGGGTCAGCACATGGTCAACCTTGGGGCCGCCCACTCGCAGCGGCACCGTGCCGAGGGGACGACCATGATGCAGCACGCGGAACTCCCCGTTCTCGTGCAGGAACGTGGTCGTCGTGTCTCCAATGCGTTGCGGACCGGCCGGAAGGTTGGCGCCGAACTCGTCGAAACGCAACTCCTGCATCAGGATCCCGCCGTCGCCGACGGAGAACACCTCGTCAACCGGTCGCTTCGTAACCGAGTGCGTGTGTTCCAGCAGCAGGCGGTCGCCGGCGTCGACCTCGTGGCTGTACAGCACCACATCCCGCGATTGGTCGACGATCTCCAACCTGGGTCCCAGCGCCTGCGTGTCCCCGGGAGGAACGAGAGCCATCGCCACGACGACGGCACCGGACAGCACGTGGCGGAACCGCCGCCGCGTCCGAGGGGCCCGGAGGCGGCGGCGGGTAACTCGGACGATCAGTCGAGCTCGCCCTCTTCCTCGTAGTAGCGCTCCGCGCCCGGGTGCAGCTCGACCGGGCCGGGACTGTCGATCGCGGTGTCCAGCTGGACCTGCTCGCCGACATCGTGCTCGATGTCGTCGGCCCCCTCGTACATCTCCTTGGTGAGGTTGTAGGCCAAGTCCTCGTCCATGTCGGACTTGACGTACATCGTGGCCCAGTTGGTCAGTGTCGTGGCCGACTCGTCCACACCCTCGTAGGTGCCGCCCTCGATCTCCAGGGAGCCGTAACTCTCGTCGTCGGCCATGAGCTGCTCCGCGGGCTCACCGGAGATGTCGACCAGAGTGATGTCGGTGCTGGTGGCCACCTCCTGGATGCTGGCGGCCGGCGCCGCCAGGATCGCGAAGGCAGCGTCGAGCTGGCCGTCGCTCAGCTTGTTCGCGGCGTCCCCGAAGTCGCTCTGGTCCTCCTCGATGTCGCCGGACCCCAGACCGTAGGCGTCGAGGACCTGTCGCGCCGCGACCTCGGTGCCGCTGCCCGCCGGCCCGACGTCCACCCGGTGCCCCTCCAGGTCCTCCACACTCTCGATGCCGGACTCCTCGGTGGCGACGAGCTGCAGGACCTCGCCGTAGACGTTGCCCAGCATCCGAACCTCACCGGGCTCGGACAGTGACTCGTCCTCGAAGTCGCCGGTGCTCTCGACCGCGCTGGCCGCCACGCCGTTGATGGCCATGACGACCTCGTTCTCGCCCTGGTCGAGCAGCTGCATGTTCTCCACCGAGGCCCCGCTGGCCTGGGTGCTCACGTTCACGTCCTCGATGTTGTTGGACCACAACTGAGCGATCTCGCCTCCGAGGGGGTAGTACGTCCCCCCAGTGGACCCCGTGGCCAGGGTCAGGTTGTTTCCACCGCTCGCGTTACAACCGGCGAGTGCCACCGCTCCCGCCGCTGTCACCGCGAACACGCACAGCAGACGCCGACTCCTGGCTCCAGTGCTCATCCCGGGCATCCTCTCTAAGATGATGTGTGCGTCCCGGCCCCGGCCGGAGGGATAACCAAACGAATAGTTGGAAAATGCCCATTTCACCCGAATCGCGACCAGGACTATAACCACGCCACCGATACACCGTCGTTCCGTGGGCGTCACGAATCGAGAACGATGGACACCGCTCCCCGTCCCCACGGAAACCCCACGGGAAGGGTCCACGCGTCGTGACGTGGCCGTGTCTGGCGACGCCCTCCCCTGACGACCGGAATTCGGTCTCGTGCGATCACCCCCACGACCATTAGGGTCGGGCGCGTCATCTCATAGACCCCAGTACCCCACGAGTGCGAAGTTTCGACATGAACGATCGCCTGACGACCCCCTACGGCGCCTGGCCATCGCCGATCGCCGCAAGCGACGTTGCCCGCGGAGAACGACGGCTTGGCTTCCCGTCCGTCGCGGGAGAAGTGGTCTGGTGGGAGGAGTCCCGCCCCGACGAAGGCGGACGCAACACCATCATGCGCCAGGATCCCGGCCGGTCCACCCCCACCGAACTCCTGGACGCGCCCTGGAACGCCCGTACCCGCGTCCACGAGTACGGCGGTCGTTCCTACCTGCCGGTCCCCACCGGCGGCGACGACGCGGAGCCCCAGTACGGCATCGTGTTCGCCGAGTACACCGACCAACGCCTCTACCTGCGCGAACCAGGTTCCGCGACGCCCCGACCGCTCACCCCCACACCCGACGTAACCGCTGGGCTACGGTACGCCGACCTTACCCTGACAAGCGCCAGCGACCGGGTGCTCTGTGTGCGGGAGAGCCACGACGCCGAGGGGAACGTGAGCCGGGCCATCGTTTCCGTTCCCCTCTCCGGCGCGGCCGCCGAGGACCCCACGGAGGTCACCGAGGTGGTCACCGGCGCCGACTTCTACGCCTGCCCCACCCCCTCACCCGACGGCCAACACCTCGCGTGGATCTCCTGGTACCACCCGCGGATGCCGTGGGACGGCACGGAGCTGCGCGCCGGAACCCTCACCGAGAGCGGGCAGATCACCGGCCCCTACACCCTCAAGGGCGGCGTCACCGAGTCGGTGCTCGCCCCAACCTGGCGCGACAACGAGGGGCTGTACTTCATCACCGACTGGTCGGGCTGGTGGAACCCCTACGAGATCGGGCTCACCGGGCAGGCGATCCCGCTGTACCCGGCCGAGGAGGAGTTCACCAACGGCGCCGGGGAACTCGGCGCGCGCCCCTACTGCCGTCTCGATGACGGCCGCATCGTCTGCCTGCACGGCAACGCCGACCTGGGCATCTCGATCCTCGACCCGACCACGGTCGAGCTCGAGCCGCTCGAGACCTCGCTGACCTCCTGGCAGGCGCTCGCCTCGGACGGGGTCAACGTCGTGGGCCTGGCCTCGGCCCCCGACACTCCACAGAGCGTGGTCCGCGTCGTCCCCGACACCGGCCGGATCGAGACGCTGCGCCGCTCCCTCGACGAGACACCCGACCCCGCCCTGCTGCCAACCCCGCGTCACGAGACGTTCGACGGGCGTTACGGGCGCACGGTCCACGCCACCGTGCACCCACCCACGAACCCCCACGTGAACAGCGAGGACGACGGCCCCGCGCCCTACGTCGTGTGGGTCCACGGCGGCCCCATCTCGCACGCCACCTCGCAGCTCGACCTCGCCAAGGCGTACTTCACCAGCCGCGGCATCGGTGTCCTCACGGTCAACTACGGCGGCTCCACCGGCTACGGCCGCACCTACCGCGAACGGCTGCACGGCCAGTGGGGAATCCTCGACGTCGAGGACGTCACGGCGGCGGCGCGAGCCCTGGTCGAACGGGGAATCGCCGACCCCGAACGGGTGGCGGTGCGCGGCTCCAGCGCCGGCGGCCTCACGACCCTGCTGGCACTCACCGGCGACACGTTCGCCTGCGGGATGTCGGCCTACGGCGTCACCGACCTGCTACGGCTCGCCTCCGAGACGCACGACTTCGAGTCACGCTTCCTCGACTCCCTGGTCGGGCCGCTCCCCGGCTACGCCGAGACCTACCGCGAGCGCTCCCCGATCAACCGGGCCCCCGAAATCCAGGCCCCGGTGCTGGTCCTGCAGGGCTCGGAGGACAATGTGGTTCCACCCGCGCAGGCCCACCAGCTCCTCCGGGTTCTCGGGGAGAACGGCATCCGGCACTCCTACCTCGAGTTCGAGGGTGAGGGTCACGGCCTACGCGCGGCGGAGTCGCGGCAGCGCGCGCTCGAGGCCGAACTCGCCTTCTACGGGCGGGTCTTCGGCTTCACCCCACCCGGTGTGCCAGAGATCGAGCTGGTGACCGAGCGGCCGGAACCGGTGGCTCCCCCCGAGGAGGAACAACCCACAACCGCCGAGGTCACCGGGGAGGCCGGGGACGCCGCCGGCACCGGCGGGGCGTCCGAGGCGGCCGAGCCGAGTACGGGCGAGGAGACGAGACCCGCGGTGGAGAGCGCCTGACCAAGTCACCCCGGGCCGCGCTCGCTCGGTCGCATCGCGGCCGCGCGGAGGGGCTCACCGCGGTCGCCGACCCACCCAGACCGCGAGCTGGGTGCGGTCGCGCAGGTCCAGCTTGCGCAGGATGCTGGATATGTGGTTCTTCACCGTCCCCTCCGTTATGAACAGGCGGCGCGCGATGTCGCGGTTGGTGGTCCCCGCGCCCACCAACTGGGCCACCTCCCACTCCCGTTCGGACAGCGGACCCGACGGCGCCCCAGCTGCGGGCTCCGCTTCCGGCTCCACCCGCACGCCCCCGCGGAGTGCCGCGACGAGGCGGTCGGCCGCCTGGGGGCCGAGCACGGTCTCGCCACGGGCCACCCGGTGGATGGCGGCGACCAGCTCCTCCGGTGGGGTGTCCTTCAACAGGTACCCCCGCGCACCAGCACGCAGGCCGCCGAAAATGTACTCGTCATCGTCGAAGGTCGTCAGGATGAGCGCGCCCACCCCCGGGTGCTCCTCGACCAGCCGCGCCACGAGCTCGGGACCGTCCATCCGTGGCATCCGCGCGTCGACGAGGGCCACATCGACCGCGTTGGCGGCGACGAACTCCAGGGCCGCGGGGCCGCTGGCGGCCTCCCCGGCAACCACCAGGCCCTCCTCGATCTCCAGCAGCTTACGCAGGCCGCCGCGCATCAGGACCTGGTCGTCGACGATGAGCACACGAACCGCGCCCTCGCTCACCGCTCCACCCCGGCCACGGCAGCCTGAAGCCTGTCGACCTCGGGCTGTCGGGGTACCGTCGCGCTGACCTCGAACCCTCCCGACTCGGGGGAACGCACCGTGACCTCGCCCCCGGCGGCCGCGACCCGCTCCCGGAGCCCGCGCAACCCGAAACCGTCGGCCACCTCGGCCGTGTCGGCTCCCACACCGTTGTCGCGCACGGTCACCACCACCGCTGACTCGTCACCGGACAGTTCCGCCTCGACCAGGGTGGCCCCGGAGTGCCGCAACGCGTTCGTGCACCCCTCCTGAACCACGCGGTAACAAACCAGCTCGGTGACCTCGTCCAGCTCGGGCTCCTCCCCCACCACACGCAGCCGCACCTCGATCCCGGTTCCGTCGAAGGAGCCCGTCAGCATCCGCAGGGCGTCGATACCGTTGTGCCCCTGCAACCGCAGCGGCCGCATCGCGCGCACCCAGCGCCGCGTGTCGGCCAACGCCTCCTGGGCCAGCTGGCGCGCGTGGTGAACCTCCTGCCAGGCGTCCTCGGGTCGGGCCGCCCGGAACCGCTCCGCGTTCGTCAGGTCCATGTTGATCACCGTGAGGTAGTGGCCGACACTGTCGTGCATGTCCCGCGCCATACGGGCGCGCTCCTCGGCGACCGTCAAGTCCCGCACCAGACCCGAGTAGCGCCGCAGCTCCTCATGCGCGGCACGCAGCTCCGCGAGTAGCCTCCGGGTCTCCTCGGCCTTGCGGCGCGCCCGGTCCAGCGCTCGGAACACCGCCACCATGACCGCGCAGACCAACAGGAGCAACCCGGTCTCCAGCACCGCCTTCCCCAGGTTCGGGTCAGGGGGTGCCAGGTGCGCGATGAACGCGGTGAGACCAACCACCGTCACGTATCCGGCGGCGGCCCGACGCCCGAACGCGAGAACGGCGTGGCCCACCGTGACGGCCACGAGGAACGTCGACAACGCCGCGCTACCGAAGAGCAGCAGCACCAGCGTGGTCGCGCAGTAGAGCACGCTACGCAGCCGCGCGGCCCACGATGCCGCCGGGTGCCACGGCAGACTCGGCCACAGCAGCGCCGCGGCGGCCAGCGCGGAGGCCGGAAGCAGCGCCCACGACCATATCCCGCCCTCAACCCCGCTGGGCGCGTAGACGTCCGAACGCAGCGCCGTGACAACGAGGACCGCCCCGTAAACAACGAGGGTCCCCCAGAACACCTGGTTCAACAGCACGGGAGGCGTGCGGCCGTCGAAGGTGAGCAGCCGGTCGAGTTCGGCGCCTTCGTCCCGGGAGTCCATGGCGCGACGCTAACACCGCCGCTCTCAGCCCTCTGGTGCCGCGCGTCACGTCCGGGTCACGCCCGGGTCCCATGACCACGGTCACGGTCGGGCCTCGTCCCGAAGGGCGCTCGGTCGTGACCCGGCTGTCCCCCAGGGACGATGTGGCGGCGGCGCCGGCCGATCTAGCGTCCCAGCATGACTACCACCAACCCACACAACCGTTTCCTGGCCGCCGGCGCCCCGGCACGGCGCGCCACACACCCGCTGCTGGTGATCGTGCTGTGCCAGGTCTTCTACACGGTTATCCTCCTCGGCGCGCCCCTGGAGTCGATGGCGCAGTGGGCGGCCGAGACCGGAGGCACCGTTGTCGGCGGGGCGGTCGGTCTCCTCGTCACCATCACCCTGGCGGTGCTGCCCTACGTTCCCCTGGTGTTGTGGCTGCGCTACTACGAGGGACGTGCCGCGTTCGCCTCGACCGGGCTGCGTTTCAGCCGCTCCGCCCTGACCGGGTTGGGCGCCGGTTTCGGGGTGGCGGCGGTGTTCGTCGCCGGCTGGATCGCACTAGCTCTGGCGGCGGGCACACTGCGGTTCGCCGGGGTGCACGTGACCTCCGGCGCCGAGGTCGCCATGGTGGCGCTCACGGGTGTGTTCATGCTGGCGCAACGCATCCTGATGATCGGGATCGAGGAGCAGATGTACCGCGGGTGGCTGCTGCAGGCCGCCGGCAGCCGGTGGGGCGTGCTCGCCGGGGTGGTGGTCTCCTCCCTCTTCTTCGCCCTCATGCACTTCTACTTCATCGGCACGATGCTCACCGGCCATGGCCGAAGCCACGAACCGCACTGGGTGCTGGCGCTCAACATCTTCCTGTGGGCGGTGTTCGCCGCGCTGTGGACCCTGCGGGCCAACAGTCTCTGGCCGGCGGTGGGTTTCCACGCCGCCGCGCTGATCCTGCCGGTGTTCCTGCCGACGGTGGCCACCGAGGAGACCGCCAAGGAGTATCCCGGGCTTATCCTGTTCATGATCGACGAGCCCAGCCACTACGTCGGCGGTGTGGGATTCGCCGGCCTCTTCGAGGGGCTTCCCGCCACCGTGGTCCTGCTGCTCATGGTCACCATCGCCGCGATCGCCTACGCTGCACGCCGGCCACACGGCACGCGTACGCCGAGCGTGGCCAACGCGTCCGGATCCGGGGCCGCGGACTACGACCGGAGCTGACCTCCTCGAGCCGGACCTTCAGTCAAGGTCCGGCTCGGGGAGATCGACGCTGCTGCCCTCGGCTTCGAGCTCCTCGCGGATCACCCGGTAGGACAGTCCGGCCGGGTACCCCTTGCGGGCCAGCATCCCCATGACACGGCGCACCCGCGTGTCATGGGGCTTGTCGCGGGTGGAGTCGAGCTTGCGCCGCACCAGCCGTCGGGCCGTGGCCTCTTCCTGTTCGGGGGCGAGCTCACCGACGGCCTCGTTGACCGTTCCGTCGTCGACGCCGCGCCGGCGCAGCTCGCCCGCCAACCGTTCGCGGCCGAGACCGCGGCCGGCGTGGCGGGAGTCGACCCACGCGCCGGCGAAGGCGGCGTCGTCGACCAGGCCGGCCTCGCCGAGCCGGTCGAGTACGGACCGCGCGACATCCGCGTCGACACCGCGTCGTTCAAGGGCGTGGGCGAGCTGTGCCCGGGTCCGTGGCGCCGTGGCGAGCAGCCGGTGGCAGATGGCCCGCGCCGTGGACTCCGGGTCGTCGCCTTCCGGTTCCGGGGCGTCCTCGCCATCCCCGACCGTGTCGGGATGGTCGTCGCGGTGGTTGGTCGGGTGTGACACGGGTCAGGAGTCGGCCGGCGGGGTGGTCTTGCTCTTGGAGCCGCGCTTGGTGCCTCCGGACGTGGCGGTGCTCCCGGACGCGCCCGTGGTCCCGGAGGTGCCGGCGGTCGCCGTCCCGGTGGAGCCGGTCTCCGTGCCGGCCGACGCGGTGGACTCGGCGGAGTCGTCCCCCCTGGTGGGAACCCCCAGCTTCTCCTTGATCTTCTTCTCGATCTCGTTGGCCATGTCGACGTTCTCCCGCAGGAAGTTGCGGGAGTTCTCCTTGCCCTGGCCGAGCTGGGTGCCCTCGTAGGTGTACCAGGCGCCGGACTTGCGTACGACCCCGTGCTCCACTCCGAGGTCGATCAGTCCGCCCTCACGGGAAATTCCGACACCATACAAAATATCGAATTCCGCCTGTTTGAAAGGTGGGGCGTTCTTGTTCTTCACGACCTTGGCGCGAGTCCGGTTTCCGACCGACTCGTTCCCGTCCTTCAGAGTCTCGATTCTACGCACGTCCAACCGAACCGAGGCGTAGAACTTCAACGCCCGTCCACCGGTGGTGGTTTCGGGGCTTCCGAACATGACACCGACTTTCTCCCGCAACTGGTTGATGAAGAGCGCGGTGGTCCCGGTCTGGCTCAACGCGCCCGCGATCTTGCGGAGCGCCTGCGACATCAGTCGGGCCTGCAGGCCCACGTGGCTGTCGCCCATCTCGCCCTCGATCTCGGCACGCGGGACCAGCGCGGCCACGGAGTCGACGACCAGGATCGACACCGCCCCGGAGCGGATCAGCATGTCGGCGATCTCCAGTGCCTGCTCGCCGGTGTCGGGCTGGGACAGCAGGAGGTCGTCGGTGTTCACACCGATCTTCTTGGCGTATTCGGGGTCGAGCGCGTGTTCGGCGTCGATGAACGCGGCGATCCCGCCCTGCTTCTGGGCGCTGGCGACCGCGTGCAGCGCGACGGTGGTCTTTCCACTGCTCTCGGGACCGTAGACCTCCACGATCCGGCCGCGGGGGATCCCCCCGATCCCCAGCGCGACGTCGAGCGCGATCGAACCGGAGGGGATCGACTCGATCGGTGGGCGGTCGTCGTCGCCGAGGCGCATGACGGAGCCCTTGCCGAACTGGCGCTCGATCTGCGTGAGCGCGGTCTCGAGAGCTTTCTCTCGGTCAGCAGATGCCACGGGGAACCCCTGTTGGGTCGATGTCTTCTTCTTCATCTCGGAAGTGACGCTATGCCGCCGCTACGACAGATCGCGACGGGTCTCGCCACCCTGTGGACGGCCGCTGAGCGGCCGTCAAGATCCGGGCTTGGCGAGCGCTCGCCCACGACGCGCTCAGCAACGCCGGAACTCCCGCGCCGCTCCCCGACCCCGGAGACACCACCAGGATACCCGAACCTCTGTTCGATAGCGTGTCAACCACGCCCCGGCGCGTCTCACACGGCTCATCGGGCGGTGACGGGCACGTCGAACTCCTCGCAGACCGCGCGCCACACCTCCTTGGCCCCGACGCCCTCGGCCAATGCCTGCTGCACCGTCCGCGAGCCGAGGCCCTCGAGCACATAGTCCCGCGCCAGGCTCTCGACGTAGGTCTCGCCGAACTGCTCACGCATACGGCCCCAGAAGTACGAAAGTCTCATCCCCTCCAGTATCGGCGTCCGCCCGCCCCCTGTCACCTGCGGACACCACCCCACGGCGGAGGGACGCGAATCCGTCGGTGCCGCGTTGCAGACTGGGGACATGGACCCTGAGGAGGACATCGCGGACCAACACGGTGAACCGCGCCGGTTCTCCCCGGCGACGCGGGCCTGGTTCCGCGCGGCGTTCCCGGCCGGGGCCACCCCCACGCAGAACGAGGCGTGGGACGCCATCGCCCGGGGTGAGAGCACCCTGGTGGTCGCGCCCACCGGGTCGGGCAAGACGCTCGCGGCGTTCCTGTGGGGGCTGGACGATCTGGCGCGCAGGCCCGCACCGCGGGACCGGACGCAACGTTGCCGGGTGCTCTATGTCTCCCCCTTGAAGGCACTGGCCGCCGACATCGAGCGGAACCTGCGCGAGCCCCTGTCGGGGATCCGCCACGCGGCACGGGAGCGGGGCGCGGCGGCACCCGACATCACCGTGGGAACGCGCACCGGGGACACCCCGGCCAGCGAGCGCCGCGCGCTGGCGACGACGCCTCCGGACGTCCTCATCACCACTCCCGAGTCGCTGTTTCTGATTCTGACCTCGCGGGCACGGTCGAGCCTGGCCAGTGTCGAGACGGTGATCGTGGACGAGGTACACGCGCTGGCCGGGACGAAACGGGGCGCCCACCTGGCGCTGAGCCTGGAGCGTCTGGACGCGCTCCTCGACCGTCCGGCGCAGCGCATCGGCCTGTCGGCCACGGTACGGCCCACCGAGGAGGTCGCCCACTTCCTGGGAGGCGCCGTGCCCACGGACGGGCGGGCCGAGGACGGGGGAACCCCGCGCCCGGTCACCGTGGTGGCCCCACCGCACCCGCCGAACCTCGAGCTGAGCATCTCCGTCCCCGTGGCGGACATGACCCGGCCGGACTCGGCCGTGGACCCCTCGCGGGACGACGACACCGCGTCGAAGGGGCGCGTATCTATCTGGCCGCACGTGGAGGAGCGGGTTCACTCGCTGGTGACGGCGTACCGCTCGTCCATCGTGTTCTGCAATTCCCGCCGGGTGGCCGAGCGACTGTGCGCGAGGCTGAACGAGCTCGGTGCCGAGCGCGGCGCGCGGGCGAGCGCGGGCAACGAGACCAGCCGGGCCAACGCCGACACCGACGCGACAGCGCCGGAGGACCCCCCGGCCGAGGTCATGGGGCAGGCGGGACAGTCCACCGGTGCCGCCCGGGTCGTCGCGCGGGCGCATCACGGGTCGGTTTCCAAGAGCGAGCGGGCCACGATCGAGGCGGACCTCAAGGAGGGGCGCCTGCGCTGTGTGGTGGCTACCTCCAGCCTGGAGCTGGGGATCGACATGGGCGCGGTCGACCTGGTCGTCCAGGTGGAGTCGCCGCCGTCGGTGGCCAGTGGGCTGCAGCGGGTCGGCCGCGCGGGTCACCGGGTCGACGAGGTGTCGCGGGGGGTGGTCTTCCCGAAGTACCGCGGTGATCTGCTGGCGACGGCTGTGGTGGCCGAGCGGATGCGGTCGGGCGAGATCGAGGAGCTGCGGATGCCGCGCAACCCGCTCGACGTGTTGGCGCAGCAGATCGTGGCCATGGCGGCGATGGACGAGTGGTCGGTCTCGGGGATCGGCGCGCTGGTCCGGAAAGCGGCGCCGTTCGCCTCGCTGCCGAACTCGGGCCTGTCCGGGGTGCTGGACATGCTGTCCGGCCGGTACCCCTCGGACGAGTTCGCCGAACTGCGGCCACGGTTGGTGTGGGACCGGGAGGCCGGGACAGTGCGGGGCCGACCGGACGCGCAACGGATCGCGGTGATGAGTGGGGGGACGATCCCCGACCGGGGAACGTACGCGGTGCACCTGGCGGGGGCCGCCGGCCCGGCGCCCACCCGCGTTGGGGAGCTCGACGAGGAGATGGTCTACGAGTCCCGCGTGGGCGACGTGTTCGTGCTGGGCGCGAGCTCGTGGCGGATCGAGGAGATCACGGCGGACCGCGTGCTGGTCTCGCCGGCTCCCGGGCGCCCCGGTCGGCTGCCGTTCTGGAAGGCCGACACCCTCGGACGCCCGTTGGAGCTGGGCCGGGCGATCGGGGCGTGGACCCGGGAGCTCACCACCTCGTCCCCCGAGGCCGCCCGGGAGCGCGCGAGTACGGCGGGTCTCGACACGTGGGCCGCCTCGAACCTGGTGGCCTACCTCGGGGAGCAGCGGGAGGCCACCGGCGTGGTCCCGGACGACGCCACGATCGTGGTGGAGCGGTTCCGGGACGAGCTGGGCGACTGGCGGGCGGTGGTGCACTCGCCGCTGGGCGCCCGGGTGCACGCGCCGTGGGCGTTGGCGATCGGCGCGCGACTGCGGGAACGGTACGGTCTCGACGCGCAGGTGGTACACGACGACGACGGCATCGTGCTGCGGCTGCCCGACATCGACGAGACGGTCGGGTCGGGGGCGCCCAGGTCCGGGGTGCTGACCGAGTTGGTCACGTTGCTCCCCGACGAGGTGGAGGACGCTGTCACCTCCGAGATCGGCGGGTCCACGTTGTTCGCGGCGCGGTTTCGGGAGTGCGCGGGTCGGGCGTTGCTACTGCCGAGGCGGAGCCACGGCCGCCGGATGCCGCTGTGGCAGCAACGGCATCGGGCGGCGCAGCTACTGGCGGTGGCCGGCCGGTACGGGTCGTTCCCGATCGTGCTGGAGGCGGTACGCGAGTGCCTGCGTGACGTGTTCGACGTGGCCGGGTTGACCGAGCTGATGTCGGACATCGTCTCCCGGAGGGTTCGGGTGGTCGAGGTGGAGACGCCGCGCGCCTCACCGTTCGCCCAGTCGTTGCTGCTCGGGTACACGGCGGCGTTCCTGTACGAGGGCGACGCTCCGGTGGCGGAGCTGCGGGCGCAGGCGCTCACCCTGGACTCGGCGCTGCTGTCCGACCTGCTGGGCCAGGCGGACCTGCGGGAGCTCCTCGACCCCGAGGTGGTCACCGAGCTCGACCTGTGGTCGCAGTGGCTCGCGCCCGAGCGCCACGTCGGCAGGCGCGACGGTGTGGAGGAGACCGCCGACCTGTTGCGGGAACTCGGGCCACTGAGCGCCGAGGAGGCCCGGCTGCGCGGGGCGGATCCGCGGTGGCTCACCCGGTTGGCGCGGGAGCGGCGGGCGATATCGGTACGGGTCGCCGGTGAGGAGCGTTGGGCGGCGGTCGAGGACGCGGCGCGACTGCGCGACGGGCTGGGAGTCGAACTTCCCGGGTGGCTGTCGCCGACGACCGGGCACGCGGGAGGCGGCGATGGCGGCCACGGGGACGAGGCGGTGTTCCTCAGCGCCGTGGAGGCGTTCACCGCCCCCGTCGCCGACCCGTTGGGGGACCTCGTGGCTCGCTACGCCCGCACGCACGGCCCGTTCACCGCCGACGACGTCGCGCACCGGTTCGGACTGGACCACGCGGTGGTGGCGGCGGTGCTTCGGGCACTGGCCGAGCGCGGCCGGGTGGTGGAGGGCGAGTTCCGGCCGGTGGAGGCGGTGCCATGGGGCACGGCCGCTGAGGGCGGGCCGGGACCGAGACCCGGCGGCACCGAGTGGTGCGACGTTGACGTGCTGCGCCGGCTGCGTCGCCGGTCCATCAGCAAGCTGCGCAGCGAGATCGAGCCGGTTCCGGGGTCGACGCTGGCCCGGTTCGTTCCGGCCTGGCAGCACGTCCACTCCCCGCTTTCCGCTGTGGGATCAGGCGGGCTCCGTGGTCCCGACGCGGTGTTCCGGGCGGTGGAGTCGCTGCGTGGCGCTCCGGTTCCGGCGTCGGCGTTGGAGTCGCTGGTGCTCCCGGCGCGGGTTCCCGACTACACCCCGGGGCAGCTGGACGAGTTGACGGTGGCCGGCGAGGTGGTGTGGGCCGGAACCGGGCCCGCCACGGGTAACGACGGGTGGCTCTGCCTGGTTCCCGCGGGTGAGGCCGAACTGTTGTTGCCCGACCCCTCCGAGGGGGAACGCTCCGCGATACACGAGGCGGTGCTGGACGCGTTGCGCGAGGGGGGCGCGCTGTTCTTCCGGGACATCGCCGACCGGGTGACCCGGCGGCACGGCGCCGCCGCGGTGTCGGACACCGTTCTGGTGGCCGCGATCTGGGACCTGGTGTGGGCGGGATGGATCGGCAACGACACGCTGGCCCCGTTGCGGACGTTGCTGGGGGCGGGGAGCACCCGGCACCGCTCCTCGCGGCGGCCGGCGATGCCGACCCGGACGGGGCCGCCCACTGTGGCGGGGCGCTGGTGGACGCTGCCCGAGCGCGAGCCCGAGCCGACCAGACGGGTCCACGCGCGGGCCGCCGCCCTGCTGGACCGCCACGGTGTGGTGACACTCGGCACGGCGCGCGCCGAGCAGCGGGAGCTCGAACGGGTGAGGGCACCGTTGCCGCGCCGGGACTCCTCCGTCGTCACCACGCCGCCCGGTGCGCGCCCCGACCAGGACGGTGGCGGGGCGGTTCCGAGTGACCACAAAGGTGGGGGATTCCGACCCGATGAGGGGGTCCCCTCGGTCCTTCGGGTTCTTCGTGGCTTCGAGGAGGCGGGGAAGGCGCGGCGCGGGTACTTCGTCTACGGGCTTGGCGGTGGGCAGTTCGCGCTTCCGGGAGCGGTCGACCGGTTGCGCGCGCTGACCGCGCGGCCCGATGACTTCGCTGATCGGGAGCCGCCGCTGGTGCTGGCCGCCACCGACCCCGCGAACGTCTACGGGGCCATGCTCCCGTGGCCCGAGACACCGGGGGTCAGGGCGCGCCCCGCCCGCAAGGCGGGGGCGGTGGTGGTGCTCGACGGCGGTCAGCCCGTGCTCTACCTGGAGCCGGGCGGGCGCTCGGTGCTGACGTTCGGCTCGCCTCCCGAGGCGCTGGAGCGCGCCGCCACCGCTCTCGCCGAGACGCTGGGCGAGGGCCGGCTGCCGACGCTGACCGTGGAACGCGCCGATGGTCAAGTGGTCTTCGACACCGATCTCAGCGACGCCCTGACCAGCGCCGGTTTCCACCCGACCCCGAAGGGGTTGCGGCTGCGTTCCGGAACTCGCACCTGAGCAACATTCGTGTGAGAAGAGGACTCCACGGCACTTGAGCTCCACTGCGATGATGCCGATGGTGCCCTACTCGCAGCCCGCCAGCGCCACCACACCCTGACAAACGAAACACAACCGCATTTTTACCCCATAACTAGATTCCATTCCCATGAACCATCCGAACAACCCCCCACGAGGGTTGAACCCACTATGGATCATCTCCTTGTTCCTGGGTCTATCCGAAGTGACCGTTGGAATTTCGGCGACACAGGCCCAGGGATGGATTCAGGGACTTCTCGCGATCTTCTCCGTCCTGTTTCCCACTGTAGTGGCCACCGTCTTTTTCTTCATCCTCTGGTTCAGACCGTTCGTACTCTACGCACCCAGGGACTACTCCGACCAACCCAGCGTCAGGGACTTTGTCACCACACTGTCCTCCTCTACTGACCGCAGCCTTGAGAATGCCGAAGCGTCCATACGGTCCGCGCTCGAGGCGGTACTACCCGAACCCGAAGACAACCAGGAAAAAGAATCGAAATTCGAGAGAGCAATTGAAGTCGCGCGAAACGAACTCAGACAACGCTCGATAGAGATCGATCTCAGCGGAATCGATCCGAATCTCGCACATGCATCGTTGGCCCTCCACGTCACCGACACCACCACCGTAAGCGAACTACTCAACACCATATACTTCGCCATCAGCCAATTCGTTGACCCATTTACCTATGGAGAAAGCTGGATACTAAAAAACGCGAACAGCGAATTCGAATTCACGGAGATTGGATCAATAAAATCATCCACCAAAGAATCTGGAATAATTCTTGACACGCGCCCACTACGGGACACAGGAATCGAACCCGGAATGCGACTTCTCGCGATCCAACATGACAACACACGTCGAATTTGACCAGATTCCACAAAAGAACGAATCCGCAAAACCCCAGTGACTGACGAACAGGCACCGAACGGCGTTTTCGTCCGTTCCTTCATGCCCCGAGGGGCGGCCGCATGGCAAAGAAAGATTTCCGAATCCACCCCCTCACTTCCGCCAACCATCCCGGAGCCCACCGGCTCTCCTCGTACATGTTCGTCCGAATACGAGGACGTCACGACGCTGCACCGAGCCCTATCCGCACCATCGCCGGAAAGGCAATGTTCGTTCAGCGGCCCCCGTTGCCGGGACCCCGTCTCCGCGGCCCTTCCGGATCCGGCGGTGGCCAGGGCGGTGGATCCTCCCGGGACGGCGAGTCCGGATCCGGCGGTGGGGCGGGCCGCGCCTCGGTCGGTGGCTGCGGGGCCGGTGGCTCGACGCTCGTGGGCGGGTCGACAGCAGCCGAGGGGTCCACTGTGGTTGGCCGAACGGGGGGCGGCTCGTTCGAAGGTTCCACCGTGGTCGGCGGGTCGGGGTCCGGATCGTCCGAGGACTCCACCCGGGTGGGTGGGGTCGGTGGTGTGGGTGGCTCCGCCCGGGTGGGTGGGCCCACTCGGGTTGGTGGGACGGGTGTCCCCTGGTGTGGGCCTCCCGGCGGTGTGGGACCGGGGCCGGCCGCCGCGCGGCCGTGGGGCGGCGGTGTGCCGGCTCCAGGGCTCGCGGGGGGCGGTGTGGCGCCGGGTGGGATGGGGTGGCCTTGGGGATAGGGGTGCCCCTGGGAATGGTGGCCCGAGGGCGGTCCGTACGCCGCGTGCGGCGGGTAGCCGGGATGGGGCGTGGGCGGGCCGGGCTGGGCGTAACCCGGTGGCGTGTGCGGGGAGGGATAACCCGCGTACTGCCGCGGCGCGCCCCAGAGCGGCCTGCGGTATTGCAGGCGGGCACTGAGCCAGGCACCGAGAACGTAGATCCCGGGAAGGACGACGAGGAGCACCAGCCACCCCGTCCGGCTCGGGTTGTCCAGCACCATGTTACTCGTGATCTCTCCCGCCGCTGGGACGGGCAGCCCGCTCGTCCCCTCGAGCCGGCCAATCACCAGCAGCAGCCCGAGAACCGCGATCCAGAGCACGTGGGCACCGATACGCCCCCACACGGCGTAACCGACGGCTCCGATGAGGAGCGTTACCGGCAGCACGACCGACGACAGCAACGCGAACCCGTCGCGAAGCTCCGCCACGTCCTCTCCCGAGGGGGCGTCAGCCCCCAGAACGAACGTTCCGGTTACCACCATCAGTGACCACACCGCCCCCCACACGACCAGGGCGATCAGTAGCATCGCGACCACCACCCGCGTCATGGCGTGCCGGTTGGGCAGCAGTGGCGCGCTCTGCGGCCACGGCCGGCGAGAGCCCGCGAGAGTGAGGAAGTTCCAGAAGAACAGCGCGGCGCTGAGGACGAACGCGGCGAAGATGAGGAACTCGGCATCGAGACGCATGGCGCCGAGGCCCTCGACCAGTGGATCCCGGATGAACGCGGGAACGAGCACCGGACCATTGGTGTCGAGGGCGAACGGCGCGAAGTTGAGCAGGGTGACCAGGAAGGTCGCGAACATGAACGCGCCCATCCGCAGGCGCTCCGGTGCGGCGGCCAGAGCGACGGCCAAAAGGAGGTGCACCGGCCACAGCGTCATCAGGTGGGGCAGCGCCGCTGCCTGCGGACTCGCTCCGGGAGCCAGCGGGTGGCTCACGTCCTCCGCCGCGAACACGTACACGCTGACCATCGTGAACGCGGCCACGGTCCAGAAGAGGAAGGACAGCACAGCGGTCCGCGGCGCGCCCGGCCCGAACCAGGCCCGTGGCGAGGCGAGCCGGCGCCACTCGCCACCGGCGGCGGAGCGCGCCAACGGCGCGAGCAGTCGGACCACCACCAGCGCCGCCACCGCCTCGTCGGTCTCGCCGTCGCGGCGGGTTCGGAGAGCGGTGAGGAGCAGACCGCGCCACCACGGGAGCACCAGCGCCGGCGTCGACCGCAGTGCCTGGTGGAGCGTGGCCCGCGTACCGCCCTCGTCGAGGGTCTCGACGGTGATCGCCACCGCACGGTCACGTTCACCGGGAGCGAGCCGGAACCCGGTGTTCGCCGTGGTGATCAGCGCGCTGTCGGTCACCTGCCGCGCCCGGTGTCCGATGCGTTCGAGCCGGGCGCAACGTGGGCCGCACCCGTCGTGGGCACACCGGTGTCCCGCGGTAATGAGGGCGATCTCGTTGACGACGATCTCGGCCAGGAGCTGGCGCTCCTCCGTGCCGCCGCGGGCCAGCTCGCGCAGCCCCTCGACGCTGGCGTCGCGCCCCCGGTAGGTGGGGCGCTCGTCGGGGATCTGGGCGGCGATGAACGCGGTGCTGGCGATGGCGGCGCGTTCACCGCTGTCGATACCGGAGAGGTGGTCGCGGTCGAACGCGGTGTCACCGATGTCGTCGAGCCATTCGCGTAGCTTGGTCGCTCCGTCGCCGCGCAGCCACCCCTCCGCCCGCGAGGGGTGTTGCGCGAACAGCCGTGCCAGTTCGGCGGGGTCGTGCACCGCGCGTCCCACGAAGGTGATCGGCCGGTGGGCGGTGGTGGCGCGCAGCGGCCCGCTGGGGAACCGCGCGCTCTCGTCGGTGACGGGAAGGCTCCACTCGGCGTCGATGAGCCGGGTCGCCGCCCGGGTCATGTGCGCCGCGCTGTCCGTCGCGTCGACGGGCTGGCCGGTGATGGCGGCGAAGGCGTCGGCGGCTGTGGGACGGTTCTCGGGATCGCGGTCGAGGGCGCGCCGCACCACGTCGTGCAGTGCCGGGGGAAGCTCGGCCTCGGCGCTGTCGGGCTCCTCGTTGATGGTCCGGTACCGCAGCACCTCGATGGGACCGACCCCGTAGGGTGGCCGGCCGCTGGCGGCATACGAGACGAGCTGGCCCCAGCAGAACATGTCGGAGGCGGGGCCGGCGCGGTGCCCGTCGTAGCGTTCCGGGCTGATCCAGCCCGGGGTGCCGACCACCATGTCGGTGTGGGTCATGGACACGTCGTCGAGCGCCTGGGCGATGCCGAAGTCGAGAACCTTGGGTCCCTCGGGGGACAGGATCACGTTGTCGGGTTTGAGATCGCGGTGCACGATGCCCTCGCGGTGGATGGCCGCCAGCGCCTCGGCGAGCCCGGCCGCGAAGGCGGTCAGGTCACTGCCCCGCAGGGGCTCCCGTTCGGCGACGTAGCCACGCAGGGTGGAGCCGGCGACGTAGGCCACCGCGAGCCACGGACGTTCGGCGGAGGCGTCGGCGGCGAGCAGCGGGGCGATGCAGCGTCCCTGGACCCGCTGCGCGAGGTTCACCTCCCGCTCGAAGCGGGCCCGATAACCGGAGTCGGCGGCGTACTCGGCGCGGACCATCTTGACGGCGGCCGCGTGGCCCGCGCCGTCACGGCCGAAGTACACGACGCCCATCCCGCCCGATCCGAGCCGGCCAATCAGGCGAAACACCCCGATTTCGGCCGGGTCGTCGACGGTGAGCGGGGCCAGAGGGGTGTGGTCGGGACCTGTCACGGTTGCCGGAGCTCCTGTACGAGAGTGGTGGTGCGTTACCTGGTTATAGCGAAGATGAGTGACGCGGACGAACCGGCGTCCACCGCACGTGTCGCGCCAAGGTGCCCGGTACCCGAGCCGGTGTTCCCCGGCCGGTGCCGCTGCCGTCGAGTGGGGTCACTCGGTCGAGGCGAGCACCTCCTCTCGCGCCTGGCGTAGCGCCCACAGCGACGCGCCACGCAGAACGGGGGAACCGACGGTTCCCACATGGACCTGGGGCACGTTCGGCACGTTCCGTTCCACGGACCGGGCGACACGCTCGGCGAGGTCGGCACCGCCGACCCGGGCCACCGGCCCACCCAGGACCACCAGACCGGGGTCGAGCACCACACAGACCGACGTCACGCCGCGCGCGACCCGCTCGGCCAGCTCGTCGAGGAACGCCTCGCCGTCCGTGCCGGCCCGGCGCGCGGTGGTCACGGCGGTCGCCGCGTCGTCGGGCAGCCCGTGTTCCGCGGCGAGCCGTTCCACCGCCCGGGCACCCACCAGCGCCTGGAACCCGTGCGGTAGCGAGAGGCGGGCCTCGCCGGTCGGATCACCGTTGCCGGCGGGATTCCCTGCCTCACCCGGCGCTGGGACTCCGGGAACCGGCAGGTACCCGATCTCGCCCGCCCCGCCGAAGCGGCCGCGGCGGATCCGACCGTCGAGCATGATCGCCATTCCGACGCCGCTGCCGAGCCACACGAGCGCGAAGTCCACGACGTCGGTGGCCACGCCTTCGACCTGCTCGGCGTGGGCGGCGAGGTTGACGTCGTTCTCGATGGTGATGGGGCTCCGCAGCTCGTCGCGTAGGGCCCGCAACACTCCCTCGTACCAAGGGGGGAGGTCGAACGAGAAGCGGATGTCGCCGGTCTCGGGGTTCACCACACCCGGCGTGCCCAGGACGCAGGCCCGGATGCGTTCGATGGGTGCCTCGGCATCGCGCACCAGCCGCAGCACCGTGCTCCGCACCGCCTCGACAGGGTCCGACGCCTCGTCGAGAGAGACGGTGACCTCCCCGACCACGTGTCCGGTGATGTCGGCGACGGCGGCCGCCACCCGGCGGGAGCTCACGTCGAGCGCGGCGACGTAGGCGCTCGACGGCACCACCGCGTACAGCGCCGCGTTGGGTCCACGGCCCCTGCTCCAGCTTCCGACGACCTGGACGAGCTGCCGTTCCTCCAGGCGGGAGAGCATCTGCGACGCGGTCACCTTGGACAGCCCCGTCGCGTCTCCCAGCTGGCTCCGCGTCAGGGGGCCGGACGACAGCAGCAGCTCCAGCGCGGCACGGTCGTTCAGTTGCCGCAGCAACCGCGGAGTCCCCGGGGGTCGAGACATCGCCGTGACACCACCGTCTCTGCACCATTCACATAGCCTGCGTCGTTGTCCCCCACCAGGGAGTACCCAACGCGACGTGAGCCCCGGTTCGCTCCGTCGGGCGCCGACACGGGACGAACCGATTCACATCCCAGCACATCTACGCCACATTAACGAGTGTTCATCGGGCGTGTGTGGCTGGCCGCGCCCGGGCGTGGGCCACGACGCGGGTGCCCGGCGCTTCGGGCCCCGAGGGTTCTCGCATAGGCTGGGGGCCAACCACGTGAGCGCTCCTGGGGCGCGGGGCACGGGTGAACCGGTGAGCGGAAGGCGAGCCGGCCATCCGCCCCAACAGTCGAGCCCCTTCTCAATCCCGGTAGGAGACGTGTTGCAGGCAAGGACCGCAGTCCTGGTATCGCCGCACTGGCGCCCCATCGACGCGAGCTCGCCCCGACTCGCGGCATAATCGCAGCATGCGCCTTTCCGCCCGGGTCGACTACGCGCTTCGCGCCGCCGCTGAGCTGGCCACCGCCAACGGCGGTCCCGTCACGGCCGAGCAGCTCGCGCACGCACAGGCGATTCCCGGAAAGTTCCTGGAGAACATCCTCACCCAGCTCCGCCGGGCGGGGTTGGTGCGCAGCCAGCGAGGCCCGGTCGGGGGGTACTGGCTGGCTCGGCCGGCGGCCGAGATCTCACTGGCCGATGTCATCCGCGCCGTTGACGGCCCGCTCGCCAACGTCCGCGGGGAGCGTCCGGAACACATCGACTACGAAGGTGCCGCCAACAGCCTGCAACAGGTGTGGATCGCGTTGCGGGCCAGCGAACGCTCCATCCTGGAACGCGTCACTCTGGAGCACGTCTCGACGAACAAGCTTCCCGAGTCGATCCGGCACCTCGCCGAGGACCCCGACGCGTGGGCGAGCTGAGACGGACGGCCCCGGCCCGGAAGTGAATGCGCGGGTGGCGACCCCAGGGGTCGCCACCCGCGCATTCACGGGTCCTGGGTACGGCGCATCGGATGATCAGTGGGGTCGCGCTATACGCCCGCCATCTCGACAACCTCGGGGACCCGGTCGGGCACCGACTCGATGCCACGCACGGATTCGGCGGGCACCCCATCGCTGAGCAGAGCGGCCTCTTGGAGCTCGACGAGGGCCAGCTGGTCGGCGACGTCGCGCAGCACCTCGGAGAGCTGGACTCCTAAGGCGGTGCAGATCGAGGAGAGCAGCTCCGAGGAGGCTTCCTTCTGCCCGCGTTCCACCTCGGACAGGTACCCCAACGACACCCGAGCCTCGGCCGACACCTCGCGGAGGGTGCGGCCCTGCCGCTGCCGAAGCTGCCGTAGCACGTCACCAAGTAGGTGACGAAGCAGGACCATCATTCGCGCTCCCTCCCACCGGTAGCGACCTTCATAGAAACACCGTACCTGTCCCGACCTTGATCGTCGCACCTCACGGCTTGCTGTTCGCTGCGGGATAACGCATCGTTGGTGACGTTTTGTTCCCTCACATTCACCGGTCGAACTGCTGGATGCCGGCTAGTTCGGCGTGTTCCTGGCCACTACCTTACCGAGCAGACGCAAAGCCTCCTCGACAGTGCGCCGGCGAACCAGGGCACGCTCCCCGTCGAAGTGGAACTCCTCGACCGCGCCCCCCTCTCCGGGACCGGCGATCGCCACGAACACGGTCCCGACCGGCTGCCCGTCCTGTGGCTCCGGACCGGCCACCCCCGTGACCGCGAGTCCGAATGTGGCCACCACGCGTTCGCGTACGCCGCGCGCCATGGCACAGGCGACATCAGGATGCACCGCACCGTGCTCGCGAAGCAGGGAACTCGGGACTCCCAGCAGCCCCTCCTTGAGGGGAGTGGCGTAGGCGACCACACCGCCCCGGTAGGTCGCGGAGGCCCCGGCGACCTCCGTGAGCGTCGCACCGATCAGGCCACCGGTGAGCGACTCCGCGGTCGCGACGGTACCGGCGCGCGCCCGCAACGCACGGTGCGCGGCTTCCGCTGCCTCGACGTTCACGGCTCGGGGGTGTCCCCGCGCTGAGCTCCGCGCAGCCGGATCGCCTGGATGACGTAGTCGGCACCGGTCCACAGGGTGACGGCCACCGCGGCGCCCATGGACACGTGCGCGATGATCAGCAACTGTTCGGGCAGCGGAAAAAGGTAGACGCTGATCGCGACCACCTGGAGCACCGTCTTGAGCTTGCCGCCGCGGCTCGCGGGAATGACGCCGTAGCGCATGACGGCGAACCGGAGCACGGTGATCCCCAACTCGCGCAGCAGGATGGCGAGGGTGACCCACCACCAAAGCTCGCCGAGTATGGAGAGCACCACGAGCGCCGCGCCCGTGAGGGCCTTGTCAGCGATCGGGTCGGCCACCTTGCCGAAGTCGGTGACGAGGTTGCGGCGCCGTGCGAGCTCCCCGTCGATCCGGTCGGTCACCGCCGCGACCACGAACACGGCGAACGCGGCGAACCGCCAGGCTGGGGGCTCCAGGAACATGAACACCACGAACAGCGGCACCATGACGAGCCGGGTGGCCGTCAGGATGTTCGCGATGTTGAACACCGGGATACGCTGCGGGGCCGGCATGGCGGCGGAGTCGTGCGAACTCATCGTTGGTCCGGTCCGCGCGCCGGGACGTCGACTGACTCTCGGAGGGCGGGCTCGGCCCGGTCACGGGTGTTCACGGCGATGTCAGCCCTATCGCCGTTCTCGGACTCGACCAGCTCCCAACCGCCGGTCGCCAGATGTCCGGCGAGCTCTTCGGGGTCAACCTCGTTACGCGCGCACCCCGGGGTGACGAGCGATACGGTACGGCGCGATGACATAGTTTCCAACGTTCGGCGTTCGCGGGAATGTGACGGTGCACCACGCCTACCAGGATGCCATGCCTCGCGGCCGCCTCCCCCGGCCTCGCCCACCCGGGTGGAGCGGGATAGCTCGGGCTGGCCAGCGCCTGGGTGACCACGTTCGCGTCGCTCGCCACGGGGATTCGGTGACGTCGTGCCCGGCTGAGCCTATCCAACCGGCCGCACGAGCGGAACGGCCGGATCCTTAGGATCACCGATGGTGCACCCCCGGTCACGGTGGGAGGCGCGCCCCACCGGCCCGGTCACCTGCTGCGCATGCCCTCGGAGTCGAACACCAGGTTCGCCACCTCGCCCTCCGGTCCGGGAGAGCCGAGTCGCTCGCCGTTGACCTCGATACGGGCCGCCCCGGCATTGCCGAGATGCATCCGCAGTTCCTCCGGGTGGCTCCAGTCCTTCTGCGAGCCGTCGGTGAGCACACCGGTGAAGACGTCGCCGCCGTCGGCGTCGGTCACCCGGATCCACATCCGTTCGTGGGCGCGCAGCCGAACCCGCACGTCGTCCACCTCCTCCTGGGGACTCTGCGGGTCCCGCGCCTCCGCGGGCATCGCGCCCGCCTTCTCCTCGGCGGGCGCGGCCCCTGTGGGAGTGGGCCCGCTGCGGGTGTTCTCGGTCAGCGGGAACGTGCTTCCTTCCCAGGGAAGGCCGCGCTCCGGCCACACCTGAACTCCCGCGATGACGGCGGCCACGACGATGGCCGCGGCGATCAGGAGGGGCCAGAAGCGGCGACGGGTTCGCGGGGCGGTCGTCTCCGTGGTGGCCGCCCCCTCGCCGCCGGCCTCGTCCCGGCCCGCGGACCCGGCGTACTGCAGGGTGTCCCCGGTCTCGTCGGGTCGCGCGGGGTGTTCCGCCGCGCCGGACTCGGCCGTGGCGCCCCTCCGTCCGGCCTCGGGTCCCGGCGCCGCGGTCATGGGCGGTGGGGCTTCTGCGTTGCGCTCGTTGAACTGTGCGACGAGCGGCGCCGGGTCGATGCCGACCTCCCGGCACACGGCGCGAATATGTCCCCGCGCGTAGAAGTCTCCACCGCAGGGAGCGAAGTCGTCACGTTCCATCGCCGCGAGCACGGTCCGCCGGATACGGGTGCGGTCGCTGATCTCCTCAAGCGTGTGTCCCGACTCTTCTCGGGCGGCGGCCAGGGTCTGACCGATCGTCGTCATACCCGTTTTCCCCCTTTGCGGGGCGCGTACCCCGCGTTGCCGTCGGGGCCGGGGCGCTGTGCGCGTCCCGCCTCTCGAAACGCTCCATTACGAAGGGATGAGCACGTCCGGGTCCACTCTCTAAGAACACACGACGTAATCATAAAATGACACACCGGACACCGCGTTAAAACTCGACCAATCAGGAAGTGATCCCGAGCATTCCGGGGCAGCCGGCCAATCCGGACAGCCCCACCCCCGTGGATCCCTCGGGTCGGCTCTCCCCCATCGGCGAACGTCAGCCATGCCCGACAACCCGGCAAGCACTCTAAGTTAACAAACAAATCCGAATCGAAGTCACAACCCAGCCGCTGCGGGGCTCGCTTCGACGTCCCCATCTCCCGGGGAGGGCGTCACTCCTGGTCGCCGCGCAACTGGGCGAGCACTCCCGGAAGGTCGTCCGGCTTGACCAGGACGTCGCGCGCCTTGGACCCCTCACTCGGGCCCACGACGTCGCGGCTCTCCATGAGATCCATGAGGCGCCCCGCCTTGGCGAAACCGACGCGCAGTTTGCGCTGCAACATCGAAGTGGAGCCGAACTGCGTGGTCACCACGAGCTCGATGGCCTGCAGCAGCAGGTCGAAGTCCTCGCCAACCTCCTCGTCGATCTCCTTCTTCTTGGCCTCGGCGGTGCCCACGTCGTCGCGGTAGCTGGGCTCGGCCTGCTTCTTGCAGTGGTCGACGATCTCCCGGATCTCCTTCTCGGTGACCCAGGCGTTCTGCAGCCGGAGGGGTTTGCCCGCCCCCATCGGCAGGAACAGCGCGTCGCCTTTGCCCACGAGCTTCTCGGCGCCGGGCTGGTCCAGGATGACCCGACTGTCGGAGAGGCTGGACGTGGCGAACGCGAGCCGCGACGGCACGTTCGCCTTGATGAGCCCGGTCACCACGTCCACGCTCGGCCGCTGGGTGGCCAGCACGAGGTGGATCCCCGCCGCCCGGGCGAGCTGGGTGATCCTGACGATGGCGTCCTCGACGTCACGCGGCGCCACCATCATCAGATCCGCCAGCTCATCCACGATGACCAACATGTAGGGGTAGGGCTCGTACTCGCGCTCGCTGCCGGGCGGCGCCGTGAGTTCCCCGGCGCGCACGGCGGCGTTGAAGTCGTCGATGTGACGGTACCCGGACGCGGCGAGATCGTCGTAGCGCCGGTCCATCTCGCCCACCACCCACTGCAGCGCGTCGGCGGCCTTCTTGGGGCTGGTGATGATCGGCGTGATCAGGTGCGGGATGCCCTCGTACATGTTCAGCTCGACCCGCTTGGGGTCGACCAGGATGAGGCGCACCTCGTCGGGGGTGGCGCGCGTCATGATCGATGTGATGAGCCCGTTGATACAGGTCGACTTGCCGGCGCCGGTGGCGCCGGCCACCAGCACGTGCGGCATTTTGGCGAGGTTCGCCACCACCGTGGAGCCCTCGATGTCCTTGCCGAGACCGACGACCATGGGGTGGTCGTCGGAGGTGGCCGACGGGGACCGCATGACGTCACCGAGGCTGACGACGTCCTTGTCGGTGTTGGGGATCTCCACGCCAATGGCCGACTTGCCCGGGATGGGCGACTGGATCCGGACGTCGGTGCTCTTCACCGCCAGCGAGATGTTCTTCGTCAGCGCCGTGACCTTCTCGACCTTGACGGCCGGACCGAGTTCGATCTCGTAGCGCGTGATGGTGGGTCCGCGAGTGAAACCGGTGACCTCGGCGTCGATGTTGAACTGCTCCATGACCCCGGTGAGCGCCTCGACCACGGTGTCGTTGGCCTTGGTACGCGCCTTGGGTTGGCTGCCGGGCTTGAGCATCTGCGGCGGCGGGAGCTCGTAGTCGCCCTCGACGACGCGTGTGGGAAGCGAGAGCTGCTCCGCGCTCTCCGGCGCCGGCGTCGGCTCCGGCGCGGCGGCCGGCCGGGGCTTCTCCTCGCTCGTGGCGACGACCGGTGTGTCGTAGGGCCGCTCCTTGTCGCCGACGACGGTCTCTCGCTCGCCGGCAGCGTCGGCGTTCGCGCCGGCCTTGGCACGCCCGGAACGGGACCCGCGGGCGCGCTTCGGGGTGGTGGCGCCGCTGTCGAGAATGTCGACACCGGAGTCGGGACCATCGTCGCGCCGCATCAGCTCACCGAACAGTGCCCGCATGCGTTCGGGGATGCGGTAGACCGGTGTGGCCGTTACCACGAGCAGCCCGAACACCAGGACCATGCACAACAGCACCCCGGTGACCCACGGCGTGATGAGTAGGCTCAACGGCCCCGACGCGGCGAACCCGACCACCCCGCCGGCCCGGTGCATCGCCTCCTCCCCCTCGGCCGGCCACGGGATCCCGTGGCCGATGTGGATCAGCCCGAGCAGCCCGACCAGCAGCGCCGCGGATCCGATGAGCAGCCGGCCGACGTCGGTCTCGCCGCTTCCCGGCGTGCGCATGAGCCGCCAGGCGAACGGTAGGAACACCAGCGGCAGCACGGGGGAGAACGTGCCGAACGCGCCCACGACGACGGTACGGGTGAGCTCGGGCAGCGGGCCGCTGGTCTCCCACCACACGGCCGCGGCGATGAGCACTCCCAGCGCGAGCATGACCAGGCCCATACCGTCGCGACGGAGGTCGGGGTCGAGATCGCGCGCGCTGCGTCCGACAGCGCGCGCGAGCCCCCCAACGGTGTGCGCCAGGATCTTCCAGAGAAGCACGACGGCCTCGACGACCCAGGTGAACAGCATCGCGACGGGGCCCTCGGCCGGGGCCCTCCGCTGGGAGGAGGGGGCACGCTTCGAACTCGGCGACCCGCGGGCCGCCGAGCCCTTCTTGGTGCCCGAACCTTTGCTCCTGGACGCTCCGCCACCGGAACGCTGGGGGTTTTGGGGCGCACGGGTGGCCATGGCGCGCAGCCTACTACCGGAGACGCCGAGAACGACGCCGCCCGTCCCGGCGTGTCGGCTCGTGAGACCTCAGATCTCGACGATCACCGGGACGATCATGGGCCGACGCCGGTACGTCTCGTTCACCCACCGGCCGGTCCGCCGCCGCACGAGCTGGCGCAGCTGCGCGGGATCGGTGATGCCGTCGGCGGCCGCCTGCTCCAGCGCCTCCTGGATCTTGGGGATCACCTCGTCGTAGGCGTCGGCGTCGATTCCCGACCCCCGCGTGTGGATCTCTGGCTCCCCGATGATCTTTCCGGATGTGGAGGACACGGCGACGACCACGGATACGAACCCCTCCTCGCCGAGGATCCTGCGGTCTTTGAGAGCCGACTCGGTGACGTCGCCGACGGAGGCGCCGTCCACGTAGACATAGCCCGCGTCGACCGCCCCCACGATCCGCGCGGCCCCCTCGTGCAGGTCGACGACGATGCCGTCCTCGGCGATGACCACCCGATCGTTGGGCACCCCCGTGAGCCTGGCCAGGTGCGCGTGGGCGCGCATGTGTCGCCACTCGCCGTGGACGGGCAGTACGTTGCGTGGCTTGACCATGTTGAGGACGTACATCAGCTCACCCGCCGGGGCGTGCCCCGAGACGTGCACCAGCGCGTTGCCCTTGTGCACGACCTTGGCTCCCCACCGGGTCAGGCCGTTGATCACCCGGTTCACCGAGTTCTCGTTGCCCGGGATGAGCGAGGAGGCGAGCACGACCGTGTCGCCCTCCTCGATGCGGATCTGGTGGTCGCGGTTGGCCATACGTGTCAGTGCCGACATGGGTTCGCCCTGGGAGCCGGTGGAGATCAGCACGGCGTCGGCGGGGTCGAGGTCATCGAGCTCGCGAACGTCGACCAGCAGGTCACCGGGCACCGAGAGGTAGCCGAGATCACGCGCGATGTTCATGTTGCGCAACATCGAGCGCCCCACGAACGCGACCTTGCGGCCGTGCGCGTGCGCCGCGTCGAGTACCTGCTGCACCCGATGGATGTGCGAGGCGAAGCAGGCGACGATGATGCGCTGCTCGGCCTGGTGGAAGACATCGTCGATGACCCCGGAGATGTCGCGCTCACTGGTGACGAAGCCGGGGACCTCGGCGTTGGTGGAGTCACTCAGCAGCAGGTCGACGCCTTCGTCCCCGATTCGGGCGAAGCCCGCGAGGTCGGTCAGTCGGCCGTCGAGCGGCAGCTGGTCCATCTTGAAGTCGCCGGTGTGCAGCAGGGTTCCCGCGGGGGTGCGAACGGCGACGGCGAGAGCGTCGGGGATGGAGTGGTTGACCGGGAGAAACTCCAGGTCGAACGCACCGAACGAGCGGCGCTCGCCTTCGGCGACCTGGATCGTCTCGGGCTTGATCCGGTGCTCTCCCAGCTTGGCGACCAACAGGGCCAACGTGAGCCGCGATCCCACCAGCGGGATGTCCGGTCGCTCACGCAGCAGGAACGGGACCGCGCCGATGTGGTCCTCGTGGCCGTGCGTGAGAACCAGGGCCTCGACGTCGTCGAGCCGGTCGCGGATGTAGTCGAAGTCGGGAAGGATCAGGTCAACACCGGGCTGCTCCTCCTCGGGGAACAGCACCCCACAGTCGACCAGCAGCAGCTTGCCGTCGTACTCGAAGACGGTCATGTTCCGGCCGATCTCGCCTAGCCCACCCAGGGGCACCACCCGCAGCGTGCCGGCGCCGAGCGGGGGCGGTGGACCGAGCTCGGGGTGCGGGTGACTCATGCGGATCCTTCCGTAAGCCGTTCGACTCCCACTGCGCTGGCCGGCACCGCCTGGTGCGGGGCGAGCCCGATCGGACCCTTGACCCCCGCGGCCGCGAGATCCTCGCGCAGCAGTGCCTGCAGCTCGGGGGAGGCGTCGGCCAGCGGGGTCCGGACCGACCCGCCGGGCAGCCCGAACATGTTCAGCACCGCCTTGGTGGTGATCACGCCCTGGGTCCGGAAGATCCCGGTGTAGACCGGGGTGAGTCGCCGGTGGATGGCCAGGGCCCGGTCGACGTCACCGGAGGAGTAGGCGTCGATCATGTCGTGTAGGTCGCCGCCGACGATGTGGCCGACCACGCTGACGAACCCGACCGCCCCGACCGAGAGCAGTGGCAGGTTCAGGATGTCCGATCCGCAGTAGTAGGCGAGATCGGTGCGCTCCATGACCCACGAGCTGGCACCTAGGTCGTCCTTGGCGTCCTTGTTGGCGACGATGCGGGGGTGCTCGGCCAGCCGGACCAGGGTCTCCGAGGCGATCGGTACACCGGTACGGCCGGGGATGTCGTAGAGCATCATCGGCAGTTCGGTGGCGTCGGCGATGGCCTGGAAGTGCCGGATGAGCCCTTCTTGGGGCGGCTTGTTGTAGTACGGGGTGACGGTCAGCACGCCGTGGGCGCCGGCTCGCTCGGCCGCCTCGGCGAGCTCGATGCTGTGGCGGGTGTCGTTGGTACCCACGCCGGCGACGACGGTCGCGCGGTCACCCACGGCGTCCAGGACGGTGCGGAGCAACCGGTCCTTCTCGTCGTCGCTCGTCGTCGGCGTCTCGCCCGTGGTACCGCTGACGATCAACCCGTCATTGCGCTGCTCGTCAACGAGGTAGCTGGCGAGGCGGGCGGCGCCGTCGTAGTCGACTTCCCCGTTCTCCTGCATGGGTGTGACCATCGCGGTCAACATCTGGCCGAAGGGCGCGTTCGGCGAAGTGCTGCCTACCATCGCGTTCTTAAGGCAGTGCCGCCGGCGTGTGGCCGACGGGGGAGCCCTTCCCCTACTGCCTTTCCTCCTCTCAATGGACCCGTGTGAACGTCGCGTGCCTCGAGGCACCGGGCGGGATCGTCCATCGCCCCCGCCTGAGGAGGCGAGACACTCCCCCACGCAGGGCAGGGAGGGAGTCTCAGGGCAAACGTATCGCGCCCGCGGCGCGTTCGACGCCAGCCCCAGCCGGTCGAGGTGCGTTGTACGGACGACTGCCCGATCGCGGGCTTCGCCCGGCGTGTTTCCTGCCCCCGGCGCCCAGCCGGTGGCGCGACGGCGCGCCACCGGCTGGGCGCCGGGGTGACGAAGGTGGTTATTCCCTGTCGCCGGCATCCGGCAGGAACAGGCTGAGCAGCCAGCTCACCACCGCGACGACGATCGCGCCCCAGAAGGCCGGCCAGAAGCCGTCGACGGTGAAGGCGAGGCCGAGCAGGTCCGCTGCCCACGCCGTGAGCATGAGCAGCAACGCGTTCACCACCAGCGCGATCAGCCCCAGGGTGAGGATGTAGAAGGCACACCCCACGGTCTTCACGATCGGCTTGATAACGGCGTTGACGAGCCCGAAGATCGCCCCGACCGCCAGGTAGACCACGATCTGGTCCGCCGTCGACTGCGCGGTGACGTTGATTCCGTCGATCAGGAGCACCGCGGCCCACAGGGCCACGGCGTTCACGACAACTCGGATTATGATGCTCACGCCCTGATGCTCCCACGGACCCGCGCACGCGGAAACCAGCAGCGTAGTCGAATCGGGCCTGCGGAGTGTCAGGGACGGCCGGGCGAGGATCGACCCGGGCGCGGGCGGCCAGCCGTGGGCAGGGTGGGTCGGTGATGTTTGGCCGCGCGCGCGATGGCTGCGACGATGCGTGACGACAGCGGTTTTCGCCATTCCGGACGAGAGAACAGAGACCAGACCGTGGCAGCGTCAGAGCCAGAACCAGCCGCAGCATCCGCGTCGCAGGACCCGGCGCGTGGACAGCGGTTCGTCCGATCCGCCCGGCTCGAGGACATCGACACCATTGTGGCGATCCAGGTCGCTGCGTGGCGGTCGATGTACGCCGACGTGCTGCCCGACGAGGTGATCACGGAGCTGGCCGGTGCCGAGGCCGGCGAGCGGTTCCGCGAGCAGTGGCACAGCTCACTGCGGAGTCCGCCCACGTCGTGGCACCGGCTGCTGGTCTCCACGGAACGGCGCGCGGTCGTCGGGTTCGCCGCGCTCGGCCCCGCCGGTGACCCCGACCGCTGGCCGGCCACCGACGCCGAGATCTACGCGCTGCACGTCGACCCGGACCACGTTCGGCTCGGCCACGGCAGCCGGCTGCTCAACGCCTGCGTGGACCATCTCACCGAGGACGGCTTCCACGCGGTCCACGTGTGGACCCTGGAGGCACCCAACCCGCTGCGCGCGTTCGTCGAGGCCGCCGGCTGGGCCCCGGACGGTGCCCGGCGCGAGCTCGACGTCGGTGAACGCGTCCCGATGGTTCGGTTCCACGCCTCGATCGGCGAGCGGACCGGCTGAGCCAGGTTCCCCGCTCGGCCTCACGGTGTGGGACGTTGAGCGGCGCCTCCGAGCGCGCCGCTACCGTGGGAGGACACCCGTCATCACCGGTTCCGGACCCGTGGGTCGACCGTGTCGAGGAAAGAAGGGGCCAACGCGTGGCCACGCTCACCCAGTGGGGCGCGGGAGCGCGCCCGCGCACGCTGCCGAACTCGATCGTTCCGGTGGCGGTCGGTACCGGCCTCGCCGCCGGCGCCGGCGCCGCGGTGTGGTGGAAGGCGCTCCTGGCGATGGTGGTCGCCCTGGCACTGCAGGTGGGCGTGAACTACGCCAACGACTACAGCGACGGTATCCGGGGGACCGACGAGGAACGTGTGGGCCCCACACGGCTGACCGCGACGCGGCTGGCACCACCGCGCCATGTGTTCGCCGCGGCCTGGGGCGGCTTCGCGGTCGCGGCGGTGGCCGGGCTGGTCCTGGTGGCGACGTCGTCGTGGTGGCTGCTGCTGGTGGGCGTGGCTGCGATCGTGGCCGCGTGGTTCTACACCGGCGGCAGCCGACCCTACGGGTACCGGGGGCTCGGCGAGCTGTCGGTGTTCGCGTTCTTCGGTGTCGTCGCCGTGGTCGGCACGGTCTTCGTCCAGGTGGGGTCGGTGCCGTGGCACGCCTGGGTGGCGTCCGTACCGGTCGGTTTGCTGTCGTGCTCGGTCCTGGTGGTCAACAACCTGCGGGACATCCACACCGACGCCGCGGCCGGAAAGCTCACGCTGGCCGTGCGCCTCGGCGAGACGGGGGCGCGCAGGCTGTACGTGGGCTGTCTGGTGGCCGCGTTCGCGCTCGCTGCGACCGCCGCCGTCGCGAGCCCGTGGGCGCTCGTTGTCGTACTCGCCGCTCCGCTGGCGGTGCGGCCCGTCCGCCGTGTCGTAGGCCGGCAGGCCGGACACGACCTCGTCCTCGCACTGGGAGAGACCGGCAAGCTGCAGCTGGGGTTCGGGGCGTTGCTCACTGTGGGGCTGGCGCTGGGGTGAGCCGTGCGGGACCCGAGGGTGGGATCCACAGCGTCCGGACTGTGTTCGGGCCGTATCCGGCCACCGCTTCTTCGTCCCTCGGTAGTGCTTAGACCACGTTCACTCCGTAAACTCACCGAGCATGGAATCCTCCGTATTCTCCCCACGTGTCGCGCTCGTGCTCGTCTCCAGCGCGCTCCTGTTGTCCGGGTGCGGGCTCGGTGACGATGACGGCGGCGGCGAGGAAACCTCCGAACCGGTGAACGCGGGCAAGGTCGATCCCGGCGAGGAGGAGTCCCGTGAGACCCTGGCGAGCCAGGACGTCAACACGTTGGGAACCGACCTGCACATCGCCGTGCACGAGCTGGCCCGGGGCGGCGAGACCGTGGAGCTGACCTTCTCGGTCACCAACATCGGCGACGAGCAGAGCGAGCTCGTGCACGGTTGGCTCGGCTCCGGCGGTGACAGGGACGTCTCCAAGGTCAAGCTGGTCGATTCCACGAACGGCAAGGTCCACCTGGTGGCGAGGGACGCCGACGACGCCTGCGTCTGCTCCAGCTACGACGGCTCCGAGACCTTCGACCCGAACGAGTCGATCCTGTACAGCGCGACCTTCGGGGCCCCTCCCGAGGACGTGGAGACAATGAACGTGCAGATTCCCAACGCCGGGACGTTCAACGATGTCGAGCTCAGCTAGCTCCCGCGCGCGGCTGGTGATCCCTCCACTCACCCTGGCTGCCCTGGCCGTTCCGGCGGTGGCGGTCGCCGATGGCGCGGCCCCCTCGCCGGAGACCGTGGCCGAGGTGGAGGCGGGCGATGTCGCCGAGGCCCCCATTCACGACCTCGATGCCCCTGTGGTGGATCTGAACGCGCGCGTCGAGGACCTCACGGTCGCCACCGAGAGCGAGGACGGGTCTCTCACCGACGCCGAGAACGACGAGGAGCGCACCGTGACCCTCGCCGCGGACGTTCTGTTCGAGTTCGACGAGGCCGAGCTGACCGACGACGCCAGCCAGACACTGGAGCAGGCCGCGAGCGTCCTGGAGGAGGAGGCCGACGGCACGACGGTCAACATCGACGGCTACACCGACTCCAAGGGCTCGGACTCCCACAACCAGCCCCTGTCCCAGGAGCGGGCCGAGGCGGTCGAGCGGGAACTGAACGAGCTGGTCACCGGCGTCGACATCACCTACGAGGTCGCGGGGCACGGTTCGGCGGACCCGGTGGCGCCCAACGAGATCGACGGCGAGGACAATCCCGAGGGGCGGGAGAAGAACCGCCGCGTGGAGATCAGCTTCCCCAACTGACCCGCCCTCCCTCGAGGGCGCCAGGGGGCGGCCCGGTATCCCGTACGCGGCGGTGCTTCGGCCGCGCTCACGGGTCTCCCAGCATTGCGCACGTCACACGGCGAGTAGAATTGATCATGTGACATTGTCGCACTAGGGAGTGACCCAGATGCCTGGCCGGATCCAGTCGATCGAACGCGCCGCCGCGATCCTGCGGCTGATGGCCGGCGGTGCCCGCGGGCTGAGCCTCGCGGAGATCTCGCGCTCCCTTGACCTCCCCAAGGGGACCACGCTTGGGATCCTGCGCACCCTGCAACACGTGGGTTTCGTGGAACAGGACGAGGCCACCGGCCAGTACCAGCTCGGCGGTGGTGTCCTGCGGCTGGGAACCCGCTACCTCGACGGGAACGAGCTGCGGACCCGCGCCCTGAACTGGGCCGACTCCCTGGCCGCGCGCAGCGGGGAGAGCGTGCGTATCGGCACGCTGCACGAGGAGCGGGTGCTGGTGGTGCACCACGTCTTCCGCCCCGACGACAGCCGGCAGACCCTCGAGGTCGGCACGCTACTGCCACTGCACGCGTCGGCGCTGGGCAAGACGCTGATGGCGTTCGATCCGCTCGCGCTCGCCGAGGAGTCGGAGTTCGAGCGACCGGAACTCCCCGGATACACCGAGCGCACGATCACCTCCCGCACAGCGCTCACGGCCGAGTTGGAGAGCGTACGCGCCAACGGGTGGGCGGCCGAGCTGGAGGAGCTCGTCGAGGGCGAGGTCGCCATCGCAGCGCCGATCCGGGACCGCCGCGGTACCGCGGTCGGCGCGATCGGGCTCTCCGGGGCGGTGGAACGGCTCTGCGACGACCGGGGGCTGCGCATGGACCAGGTCTCCTACGTCCGCGACGCCGCCCGTTCGATCTCCAGGGAACTCGGCGCGCACCCCTGGTAGGCGGCCGTTCCCCAAGTAACCTCCCGAGCACGCCGAAACGGCGCGCCACCCGAGCGCGGCGAGTTCATCGCTTGACAGAACCGGGAGAGCTGAATCACACTTTCCGCTGTATGTACTACATTGTCGTACAAAATGCGAAATCGCTGAGGTGACCCTGCCCCAGGTCCGACCAGAGCGCCGTTCCATCTCCTTTCGCCGGAGGCGAGCACACAGATGACCACGCAGTACGTAGCCGCGATCGACCAGGGCACCACGTCCAGCCGGTGCATCATCTTCGACTACGACGGCCGGATCGTCTCGGTCGGCCAGCGGGAACACCGGCAGATCTTTCCCCAACCGGGTTGGGTCGAGCACGACGCCTCCGAAATCTGGGACAATGTCCAGCTGGTGGTCGAGGAAGCCCTGGACCAGGGGTCGATCACCCGCGACCAGCTCGCCGCCGTCGGCATCACCAACCAGCGCGAGACCACGCTCGTCTGGGACCGCGAGACCGGTGAGCCGGTGCACAACGCGATCGTGTGGCAGGACACCCGAACCAACGAGCTGATCCACGAGCTCGCCGGAACCGCCGGCCAGGAGAGGTTCCGCGAGCGCTGCGGGCTACCGCTGGCCACCTACTTCTCCGGCCCCAAGCTCCGCTGGCTGCTGGAGGAGGTGCCCGGGCTACGCGAACGCGCCGAACGCGGCGAGGTGCTCTTCGGGACCATGGACACCTGGCTCATCTGGAAGCTCACCGGCCGGCACGTCACCGACGTGACCAACGCCAGCCGCACGATGCTGATGAACCTGCGCACCCTGGACTGGGACTCCTCCATCCTGGAGGACATGGGGATCCCGGCGGACGTGCTGCCCGAGATCGCCTCCTCCGCCGAGGTCTACGGCGAGGCCACCGGCTTCCTCGCGGGTGTTCCCGTGGCTTCGGCGCTGGGTGACCAGCACGCCGCTCTGGTCGGCCAGACCTGCTTCGATCCCGGCGAGGTCAAGGGCACCTACGGCACCGGGACGTTCCTCGTTCTCAACACCGGCACCACACCGGTGATGTCGTCGAACGGGCTGCTCACCACACTCGGTTACAAGATCGGCGACCAGCCCGCGGTGTACGCGCTCGAGGGGTCGATCGCGGTCACCGGCTCGCTCGTCCAGTGGATCCGCGACAACCTGGGGCTGATCTCCAGCGCGCCAGAGATCGAGACGCTGGCGCGCACGGTCGAGGACAACGGCGGCTGCTACATCGTCCCGGCGTTCTCCGGCCTGTTCGCCCCACACTGGCGCAGTGACGCCCGCGGCGTGATGACCGGACTAACCGGCTACGTCACCAAGGGACACATCGCGCGCGCGGTTCTGGAGGCCACCGCCTGGCAGACCCGCGAGGTCGTCGACGCCATGCGCCAGGACTCCGGAGACGACCTCGCCACCCTCAAGGTCGACGGCGGGATGACCGCGGACAACCTGCTCATGCAGATCCTCGCCGACGTGCTCGACATCGGGGTCGTGCGCCCCATGGTCGCCGAGACCACCTGCCTCGGCGCCGCCTACGCCGCCGGGCTCGCGGTGGGCTTCTGGCCCGACCTGGAGACGTTGCGCGCCAAGTGGCACAAGGCGGCGGAGTGGTCACCGGCGATGGATCCCCAGATCCGCTCCCGCGAATACCACAACTGGCAGAAGGCGGTACAGCGCACCCTCGGCTGGATCGAGCGCGACACCGCCTGACACCGCGACTCCACCGCCCCACCCCCGAAGCCGACCCGCGCCGTGTCCAGCGGCGCGGCGGGGTCGGCGCGCCCCGACCCCTCTCTCGCCGCTCCGGTCTCCCCGGCGCGGCGCCCCAATCCCGTGGACACCGCTGTCCCGGTCCCACCCATCATGTGGAGGCCCCATGGTGTACCTGGCCGAGATCGTCGGCACGGCGATCCTCACCCTCCTCGGCGGCGGAGTCGTCGCCGGTGTGACGCTCAACAGATCCAAGGCGCACAACGGCGGCTGGATCGTCATCACGTTCGGCTGGGGCATGGCCGTGGCGATGGCGGTCTACGTCGTCGGCCAATACAGCGGCGCGCACATCAACCCGGCCGTGACGCTCGGCATGGCCTCGATCGGGGAGTTCTCCTGGACGATGGTGCCGGGCTACCTCGCCGCGCAGATGCTCGGCGCCTTCCTCGGCGCCGTCCTGGTGTACCTGGCCTACCTGCCCCACTGGGAGGTCACCGAGGACCCCGGAACCAAGCTCGGTGTCTTCAGCACCGCCCCCGAGGTCCGCAACCTGCCGGCCAACTTCGTCACCGAGGTCATCGGGACCTTCATGCTGGTCTTCGGAATCCTGGGGATCAACGCCAACGAGACAGAGATGACCGATGGCGGGGTCGACCTCTCCTCACTGTTCGCCACCGGGTTCGCCCCGCTACTCGTCGGCCTGCTGGTGTTCGCCATCGGCCTCTCGCTCGGCGGCCCCACGGGTTATGCCATCAACCCCGCTCGTGACCTGGGACCGCGCATCGCCCACGCGATACTGCCGATCCCCGGTAAGGGAAGCTCCGACTGGGGGTACTCCTGGATCCCGGTGGTGGCTCCCGCGGTGGGCGGTGTCCTGGGTGCGCTGACGTTCCGCTCCCTCTTCGGGGTCTGAGACCCCCATACCCCGCTGACACGGCCCCGGGCCGGGCGTGGGCGGTCCCCGACGCATCGTGCCGAGGACCGCCTCGCTGACACACCATCCCGGACACCGGCGGCTCAGCCGTGGCCGCCCCACGCCCGCCAGACGGGCCCCAGCTCGGTGTCGACCAGGTAGGTCCGGCGGGCGGCCGCGCGCCACAGCGTCCCGGGACCTGCCAGATCCAGACGGTCCGGTCCCCTCGGATCCGCAGGAACACGGCCGAACAGCCCCACCTGGCCCAGCACCCGGGCACGGCCGGTGATCCCGGGCAGTTCCCGTTCGGCACTGTCGCGCAGGTCGAGGTCCTCCACCAGTAACTCCGCGCCGTCGCGCTCCACCCGGGTGAGTGAACGCAGCGCGCCACCCCGCTCGCCCGCCCGGCCCAGCACCAGGGTCTCCCACCACAGCAGCTCGGCTCCGGGCGCGAGCACCACGTCGATCTCGCGCAGCACGTCGGCGCCGTCGGCGACGACGAACGACGGTTCGTGCCAGGTCATGCGGGCACCCTCGGCCAGGGTGAGCCGGGCGCGCCAGGCGGCCCGGCCGCCGCGGGCGTTGTAGGCGAGGGTGCCGTTGGGGTCGGTCAGCTCCAGCTCCGCCCCGGGTCCCACGTCGACCCGCAGTTCCACCTCGTCACCGGCGCACAGCGACGCCCGAACCCCCGTGAGCGCGACCCGCTGGGCACGCCCCGGCCGCCGCATCGCGCACGGCGCCAGGAACGTCCCGGTCCGCAACTCCACGGGGTGGGTGCTCGTGCCGCCGCGCGCCACGGAAACCACGGTGGGGGCATCGGGAGTCGGGGCGTGGCGCGTCTCAGGCACCACCGTCATCAGTGCCCGTGCCCATGCTCGTGACCGTCGACGGCGTGGGTGTGCGGCGCCATCGGGCCGGGGTCACGGGGCGTGTGTCGGCCCTCGCGATGGTCGGCCAGTACCCCACGCACCCAGGAGCAGAGCCGTTCCACAGCTGCGGTATCGGAGCGTGCCAGAGCCAGAACGGGCCGGCCCTCCCGTGCCTTCTCCCCGTCGGCCACCATCCGCCCGACGTCCACCCCGACGAACGGGGCGAGATCGGACTTGTTAACGACCAGCAGGTCCGCGCTGGTGATTCCCGGGCCACCTTTGCGCGCGACGTCCCCGCCGCCGGCGACGTCCAGGCAGAAGACCTGTGTGTCTACCAGCGCGGGGCTGAAGGTCGCGGTGAGGTTGTCCCCTCCGCTTTCGACCAGCACCAGGTCCAAAGGAGCGAACGCCAACTCCAGGTCCTCCACCGCGTCGAGATTGGCGGTGATGTCGTCCCGGATGGCGGTGTGCGGACAGGCGCCGGTCTGCACCGCGTGGATCCGCTCGTGGTCGAGGACTCCGGCCGAGCGCAGGAACCGGGCGTCCTCGTCGGTGTAGATGTCGTTGGTGACGACGGCCATGGCCAGCTCGCCCGCGAGCTCACGGCACAGGGTGGCGATGAGCGAACTCTTTCCGGTCCCCACCGGCCCGGCCACTCCCAGCCGCAGCGCCCTGGTGGATGTCGGGTTCTCAGGCAACGAAGAGCCTCCTCGTGGAGTAGGCGTGCGCACCGGCCCAGCGGTCGAGCTGCGGTGCGGAACGCGCGGGAACATCCCCGGGGACGGTGGCCCCGACCGCGACGCGCACCGACTCCTCGATGTCGGGCGCGGCGTCGACGACCCACCGGGTGGCGGCGATCGGGTCGCCGGGCCGGAGTTTGAGCGCGGCCGCGGCCACGCACTGCGCCTCGTCGTAAAGAGCGGCGCGCGCCACCTGGTCGACGGCCATGCCGAAGGCGGCACCGAGGGCACCGAGCGGGATGGGCCGCAGCACCCGCAGGCCGGGGGTGTCGTCGGGCGCGGTAGCCAACGCGGCCACCGCGGAATGTTCGGGAAACAGGCCGCGGGCCAGGCGGGTCAGCCCACGGCCGAGCGATGCCGAGGCGTCGCGCAGCGCCCGGCTCGGTGTGCGGGCCGCCAGCGCGGCCTGGATGGGCGCGAAGTCGACCGGGTTCTCCCGCGCCGCCCGCAGGGCGAGCACGGCCGCCGCGGCCTCGGCCCTGGCCACGCCCCGGAGCCGTGCCCGGATGTAGTCGGGGATCTGCTCGGTGCGCAGGCCGGCCGCCAGCGCGGCCTCCAGGGTCGCGGAGTGCGCGTGCGCCCCGGTGGGCAGTCGCGCGTCCGCGAGCAGCAGCACCCCCAACGCCCCTGTTCCGTCGGTCGTGTCCCCCATCGTCCGGACGGCTCCCTAGAACAGGCAGTACCGCTGGGCCAGCGGTAGCTCTCTCACCGGCGGATCGTCACCGTCGGGCCGAACCTCGTCACCGTCGATCGTGACCCGGAAGCTCTCCGGATCGACCGCGATGTCGGGCAGGGCGGAGTTGTTCGGCAACGACTCCTTGGTGACACCGCGGGTGTCGGCCACCGGGCGCAGGGCACGCCGCAGCCCCAGCGTGCGTTCGATACCGTCGTCCAACGCCGCCGGAGCGACGAAACTCACCGCGAGATGGGGGGCGCCCGACGCCGTCGCGGCGAGCCCGGGCCGCATCAGCATGGGCTCCGCGGTGGGGATGGAGGCGTTGGGGTCGCCCTGCGGTGCGTAGACCACACCCCCACCCTTGACAACGGCGGCCGGGCGGATGCCGAAGAACGCCGGGTCCCACAGCGCGAGGTCGGCCATCTTGCCGGGTTCCACCGAGCCGACCTCGTGACCGATCCCGTTGGCCACCGCGGGGCAGATCGTGTACTTGGCCACGTAGCGACGCGCCCGCTCGTTGTCGGCGGGCAGTGTCGACGACAGCGCTCGGCGCCCCTTCATCACGTGCGCCATCTGCCAGGTCCGGCAGACCACCTCACCAATGCGCCCCATGGCCTGGGCGTCGGAGGAGGTGATCGACATGGCGCCCATGTCGTGCAGGATGTCCTCGGCCGCCATCGTGGTGTCACGGATGCGTGAGTCGGCGAACTGGATGTCCGCCTCGACGTTGGGGTTCAGGTGGTGGCAGACCATCAGCATGTCCCGGTGCTCGGCCACCGTGTTCACGGTGAACGGCAGTGTGGGGTTCGTGGACCCCGGGATGATGTTGGGCTGACCGGCGAACACGATCACGTCCGGCGCGTGGCCCCCACCGGCGCCCTCGGAGTGGAAGGCGTGGATGCCCCGGCCGCCGATGGCGTCGATGGTGGTGCGCACGTAGCCGGACTCGTTCAGACTGTCCGAGTGCAGCGCGACCTGCATGCCGAACTCCCCGGCGGCCTTGAGGGCGGCGTCGATGGCCGCCGGTGTGGCGCCCCAGTCCTCGTGGATCTTGTACCCGCCGGCGCCGGCGAGCGCCTGCTCCCGCAACCCCTCGTGCCCGACCGTGTTGCCCTTGCCGAGCAGCAGCAGGTTGACCGGGATCTCGTCGTAGGCCCGGTGGGTCAGGGCGAGGTTCCACGGCCCAGGGGTAACCGTGGTGGCCTTGGTGCCCTCGGCCGGACCGGTGCCGCCGCCGACGACCGTCGTGACTCCGGTGGCCAGCGCCTCGTGCAGCATGTCGGCGTTGAGCATGTGGACGTGGCAGTCGAGGGCGCCCGCGGTGAGGACGCGGCCCTCACCGGAGAGGACCTCGGTACTCGGCCCGATCAGCAGGTCGGGGTGACAGCCGTCCATGATGTCGGGGTTTCCGGCCTTGCCGAGAGCGGCGATACGGCCGTCGCGCACCCCGACGTCGGCGCGCACGACCCCCCAGTGGTCGAGCACCACGACGTTGGTGATCACCAGGTCGAGGGCCCCCGCACCGCGCGACGTGGTGCCCTGCACCATGGACTCGCGTATGGACTTGCCACCGCCGAACACGGCCTCGTCGCCGCCGACGCAGTGGTCACGTTCCACCTCGATCCACAGGTCGGTGTCGCCCAGGCGGACCTGGTCGCCGACGGTCGGGCCGTACAGCGCCGCGTAGTCGGCGCGCGCGATCTCACTCACCCGAGCCCTCCCCGATCCGTAGCCCGGCGACCGTGCGGGCGCCGGCGAGTTCCACGATGTCCAGCCGTTTCTCGTCGCCCGGCTGGAACCGGACCGAGGTACCGGCCGCGATGTCGAGCCGGTACCCGTCGACGGGGGCCGGTGCCGGCTCCGCGCCTGCCTCCTCGTCGGTGGCGGAGAGCGGCTCGTGGAACCGCAGGGCCGGGTTCACGTCACCGAGGTGGATGTGTGAGCCGACCTGTACCGGGCGGTCACCCTCGTTGCGCGCGACCACGGTGCGCCTCGCCCGCCCCGTGTTCAGCTCCACCGTCCCGTCCCCGGTACGCACCTCGCCGGGGGGCGTACCGGCGGGTTCCCGCTCGGCGCCGGGCCGCGGCCGTACGGGGTGGGTGAGGGTCACCAGTTTGCGGCCGTCGGGGAATGTGGCCTCGACCTGAACATGCTCCAGCATGTCGGGCACACCGGCCATGACCTCGTCGGTGCGCAGGATCTGGACACCCTCGTCCATGAGCTGGCCCACGGTGGCCCCTTCGCGGGCCCGTTCGAGCACCCAGCAGGACAGCAGCGCGACGGTCTCGGGATGGTTCAGCCGGATCCCGCGTTCGCGCCGGTCGCGGGCCACCATCCCGGCCACGCTGAGCAGCAGCTTCTCCGTGTCGGACGGAGTCAACAACATCATGCCTCCCGCGGCGCGTGTCGTGCTGCGCCGTGGGAGCCATGATGGTGGCCGCCGGAAAACCAGTGTTTCCCGGCGGTTACCCGCGTGTGAAATTCACCGCAGCGACCCCCCACAGAACCACCTGAAGCAGACCATCAGATGCCCGCCGCTCACCATGGCAGAATCAGCCGAGTGCAGATCGTGATGCTCGGACCACTCGAGGTCCGCACGGAGAACGGCGTCTTCGCCGACCTTCCGGGCGCGCGGTTGCGCGCGCTGTTGGTCGCCCTTGCGCTCGAACCGGGTCACGTGGTCCCTAAGGCGACGCTCGTCGACTGGATCTGGGGGGAACATCCGCCCGCCGACGCGGCGAATGCCTTGCAGCGCTTGATTTCCCGACTACGCAAAGCCCTTCCGGAGGGGGTGGTCGAGGGGCATACGGACGGCTACCGGTTACTGGTGGCCCCCGACACCGTCGACGCCGTACGGTTCGAACGCCTCGTCGGCGAGGCTCGCAACGGTGATGACCCACGCCGGGTACGGCTGCTGCGCGAGGCTCTCGCATTGTGGCGTGGTGCGGCCATGCAGGACGTCGGTTTGTCGGACAGCCCTACGTTTGACGCCGCGGCCACCCGGCTCGAAGGGCTACGCCTGACAGCCAAGGAGGACCTCTTCGACGCGGAGATCAACCTCGGCCACGGTGCGGAGCTGGTCACGGAACTGACCGACCTGGTGTCCGAGCACCCGGTGCGAGAACGGTTCGTCGCCGCGCTGATGCGTGCCCTCGCCACGACCGGTCGCGGCACCGAGGCAGTGCTCGTCTACGAGCGCACGAGGGAGACCCTGGCCGACACGCTGGGCGTCGACCCCTCACCGGAATTGTCCGCGTTGCATGTCGCGCTGCTGCGGGGTGAGCTGGGACGGCGCGAGGAGAACCGGAAGACCAACCTGCGTGCCGAGCTGACCAGCTTCGTCGGCAAGGACGCCGATGTCGCCACGGTGCGCGAACTCGTCACCGAACATCGGCTCACCACTCTGATCGGGCCGGGCGGCTCGGGCAAGACCCGACTGGCCACGGAAACCGCGCGTACGCTGCTCGATGACCTGCCGGACGGGGCCTGGCTGGTGGAACTCGCGGCCCTCGGCACGGACGGTGACGTCGCGCAGTCGACGCTCGCCGGGCTCGGTCTCCGGGACGCGCTGCTCGGCGGGGCACCGGACGCGGAGCCCACGGATCGGGTCATCGCCGCGCTCCGCGAACGGGAGGCGCTGCTGATCCTGGACAACTGCGAGCACGTGGTCGAGTCGGCGGCGCAGTTCGCCCATCGGCTGCTCGGAGAGTGCGGGCGGCTGCGGATACTGGCGACGAGCAGGGAACCACTCGGCATCACCGGTGAGGCGCTGTGGCCGGTCGAGCCGCTGGCCGTGCCAGACGAGGACGCCGGCCCCGGCGAGATCGAGCCCTCCCCCGCCGTCCAGTTGTTACGGGACCGAGCCGGCGCGGTCCGCAGGAACTTCACGATCGACACCGAAACGTTGTCGACGATGGTGCGTGTCTGTCGGGCGTTGGACGGGATACCGCTGGCGATCGAACTGGCCGCGGCCAGGTTACGCACCATGTCTCTCGACCAGCTCGCCCACCGGCTCGACGACCGGTTCCGTCTGCTGACCGGCGGCAGCCGGACCGCACTGCCGCAACACAGGACGCTGCGCGCGGTGGTCGACTGGAGCTGGGAGCTCCTCACCGACGCCGAACGGACGGTCCTACGCAGGCTGTCGGTGTTCTCCGGTGGCGCGAGCCTGGAGGCGGCCGAGCGGGTCTGCTCCGGCGACACGGTCGAGCCGGGGCAGGTACTGGAGCTGCTCACCTCGCTGGCCGAGAAATCGCTGGTGCTCACCGAAGATGACGAGGCACCGCGCTACCGGATGCTCGACACGATCAAGGAGTACGCCGGGCATCGGCTCGCGGAGGCGGGGGAATCCGACCTGGCTCGCCATGCCCATCTCGCTTACTTCACCGAACTCGCGGAGATCGCGGAGCCACATCTCCGCCGTGCCGAGCAGTTGGAATGGCTCGCCACTCTGGAGGTGGAGCACGACAACATCGGTACTGCGATGCGCGGCGCGCTCGCGGCCGGCGAGGCGCACGGGGCGATGCGGCTCGCGGCGGCCGTCGCCTGGTACTGGTGGCTCGGTGGGCACAAGGCTGAAGGCAACGAGCTGATCACCGCGGCCACTGCGATGCCCGGCGAGGTGCCGGACGAGATCCGGGCCGTGGTGTACGCGTTCGTCACGGCGTTCATGACCTCCGGGAGGGGAAGCGACCAGTTCCAGGCGGAGGAGTGGATCCACAGGGCCTACGAGATCAGCCGGCGTGTCCAGAGCCGTCATCCGGCGGTGGGCCTCGTCGCCGCGCTGGAACGCACGTTGCAAGCGCCGGACGCATTCCTGCCCGCGTTCGAACCGCTGCTCGCCGACGAGGACCCCTGGGTGGGCGCCCTTGCCCGGCTGCAGCTCGGCAAGATGCGGATCCAGCACGGCTGGGAGGGGCGGGACGCGGACGCGTATCTTGAGATGGCACTCACTGAGTTTCGCGCGATCGGCGAACGGTGGGGGATTTCGTTCGCCCTGAGCGAGTTGGCGGATCGAATCGCCATGCGCGGCGAGTTCGCCACTGCGTGCGAGCACTACGAACACGCGATCGCGGTCGTCACCGAGGTCGGTGCCCTTGAGGACGTCGTGCGGATGCGGTCGCGCCAGGCCCAGTTGTACTGGCTGTCGGGTGACGAGGAGTCGAGCGCGGCCACCATGGCGACGGCACAACGTTACGCGGAGCGGGTCGCCTGGCCGGATGCGCTGACCGAGCTGGCCCTGTCGAAGGCGGAGCTCGCCCGCTGGAGCGGCGACGCCGAGCAGGCACACCGGCAACTCGACGTCGCCGCGACCATGCTGGGTAAGGACGCCGAACGGCCAAGTGTTCTCGCGGTGACACAGGACCTGCTCGGCTATCTTGCCGACGATCCCGACGAGGCACGCCAACACCGCACCGCGGCCTTCCACGCGGCGTCCGAGGCGGGGAACGCCCCCCTGATCGCGCAGGTACTGGTCGGGATCGCGGACCTGGCGCTGCGCCACGAACACTACGGGCAAGCCGCGCGCCTGCTCGGGGCGAGCGCGGGCGTGCTCGGCCTACCGGACCGTTCCCATCCGGATATGCCCCGGATCGAGCGGGCCGCCCGGTATCACCTCGGCGACACGCGGTTCGCCGAGGCGACGCAGGAGGGGGCCCAGGCGAGCTGGCGTGAGCTGGCCGCGGTCACGCTCGCTTCGTGAACGTGGAACCTGCCCACAGGTATCCCACGAGAGCGATCCCCACGCACCAGGCGATCGCGGCGATCGCGTCACCGGAGGACGGGGTACCGTTGAGCAACCCACGTATGGTTTCGATAATCGGCGTGAAGGGCTGGTACTCCGCGAACTGCCGGACGCCCGGCCCCATCACCTCCGTCGGTACGATCGCGCTGCTGAAGAACGGCAACATGACCAGTGGCACGGAGGCCAGACCCGCCGTTTCCGGAGACTTCGCCGCCAGCCCAAGGGCGACCGTGAGCCAGCCAGCCGCGAAACTGACCAGCACGATGATGCCGACCACGCCGAACCAGTCGAGCAAACCCGCCGACGGGCTGAATCCCAATAGGAAAGCCACCGCGATGAGCGCCCCGATGGCGGCCAGATTGGTCAGCAGACTGGCGATGACATGACCGGTCAGTACCGCACTGCGAGAGACGTCCATGACCTTGAACCGGTTGATGATGCCATTGGTCATGTCGGAGTTCACCGCCGTCGCCACGGTCCCCAGCCCGTAGCAGATGGCCAGCATGAGCAGACCCGGCGTGACGTAGTCGATGTAGTCGACGCCGACGCTGAAAGCGTCACCGAGCATGTACACAAACATCAACATGATCACGACCGGCATCAGGACCGCGTTGAACACCGAGGTCGGATTCCGGGCGATGTGTTTGAAGTTGCGGCGCAACATCACCATCGAATGGAGCTTGGTACTCATTGTGTGGCCTCCGTGGTGCGGCCCGTCAGGGCGAGGAAAACGTCATCGAGGTCCGGTGTGTGGACGGTGAAGCTCTCGGCGCTGAGTGAACGCTCATCGAGCCTGTCCAACAGGGCCCGCAACGACTTCGTCCCACCATCGCCGGGAACCCGCAGGGTCAGAGCCTCGTCGTCGCGCGTGGAGTCGGCGAAGAGACGCGCGGCCGCGTCGAGTTCGGCGGCGGTGGCGAACCGGAGCCGGACATGGGTTCCGGGGATCTGGCGTTTGAGCTCGTCAGGAGTGCCCTGGGCGACCAGGCGGCCCTGGTTGAGTACCGCGATCCGGTCGGCGAGTTGATCGGCCTCCTCCAGGTACTGGGTGGTGAGGAAGATGGTCACACCGTCGGCCACCAAGTCACGGATGATCGACCACATCGTGCGACGGCTACGCGGATCCAGTCCCGTCGTCGGCTCGTCCAGGAAGATGATCCGCGGGTTGCCGACAAGCGTCATCGCCAGGTCCAGTTTCCGGCGCATACCCCCGGAATAGGTCGACACCGGCTGTCGCGCCGACTCCACCAGGTCGAAACGCTCCAGCAGCCCCGTGACGACCTTTGCTCCTTTCTCGGTGGATATCCGACTCAGATCCACCATCAGCTGCAGGTTCTCCTGCCCTGTCAGCAACTCGTCCACCGCCGCGAACTGACCGGTGACCCCGATCGTCGCGCGCACCGCCTTGGCGTCGGTCACGACGTCATGGCCGGCAACCCGTACCGACCCACTGTCGGCCTTCAACAACGTGGTCAGCACGTTCACCATCGTCGTCTTACCCGCCCCGTTCGGTCCGAGCAGAGAGAACACCGTTCCCGCAGGAACATCCAGATCGATGCCATCGAGGACGGTCTTGTCCCCGAAGGTCTTCCGTAGTCCTGAAAGCGCTATCGCTGAACTTCCCATGTGACCACCATCGGCGCCCGGCCTGACAGCCGCCTGCAATGTCCCTGACACAAGCACCGGCGCCGGTGGGAGCTCGCGTCAGCACGGTGACTGTCCTGTGTCAGAACCACAGACGACCGTGGTGGTCATCACCAGTTCATCGAAGGAGCAGACGTTGACACCGGAAGCGAATGCGGCGGAGAACGGCCCCGCACCAGTGGTGCAGCTTGGGGCGGTCCGTAAGGTGTACGGCAAACGCGGCAACGAGATCGCCGCGCTCGACAATGTGAGCACCGGTTTCGACCGTGGCACGTTCACCGCGGTCATGGGGCCGTCCGGCTCCGGCAAGAGCACCCTGCTGCACTGCGCGGCCGGCCTCGACCACACGACGTCGGGCTCGGTTCACCTCGAAGGTCAAGACCTTGGCACCCTGCGCGAGAAACAACTGACCCTACTGCGCCGGGAACGGATCGGGTTCGTCTTTCAGTCGTACAATCTCCTTCCGGCCCTGACCGTGACGCAGAACGTCGAACTGCCGCTTGAGCTGGCCGGGCGCCGTCCCGATCGTGGCCGGGTATCCGAGATCCTGGAGCGGGTCGGCCTCGGCAGTCGAGAACGGCACCGCCCCGCGGAGCTCTCTGTCGGCCAGCAGCAGCGAGTAGCGATCGCTCGCGCTCTGGTGACCGATCCGGCCGTCGTCTTCGCGGACGAACCCACGGGTGCGCTCGACACCCGCTCCTCCCGTGATGTGCTGGGACTACTGCGCGAGGCCGTGCAGACAGCCGGGCAGACGATCGTCATGGTCACTCACGACCCGGTGGCGGCCTCCTACGCCAACCGAGTTCTGTTCCTCGCCGACGGCCGGATCGCGGGTGAGATCCACGCTCCTACGGCCGAGGCCGTGGCAGAGCGGATGACCCACCTGAGTGCCTGGGCCGAAGAGAGTCTGGCCGCGCCGACGGCTGGGGGAGAACAATGATCCGGCTGGCAGTTCGTACCCTGCGCTACCGCAAGGGCGGCTTCATCGCGGCCTTCCTCACGATGTTTCTCGGCGCGGCCATCGTCATGGCCTGTGTCGGGCTCCTGGAGACCGGCGTCCGCGCGACGGTGCCGCCACAACAGTTGGCCGGCGCCGATGTCGTCGTTGCCGGGGACCAGAGCTTCGACCATCTTGAGGAGTACGACTGGGCGGTCGCGTCGGAGCGGGTGCGCATCGACGCGGCATTGGTGGACACCGTCACGGCGGTACCCGGAGTCGAGGAGGCCAACGGTTACGTCTTCGACCACCCCGCACCGGAAGGCACCATCGACGCCATCGGTGTGGTGGCCGAGTCCGGAACCAGCGTCGATCAGCTCCAAGAACTCATAGACGCCGAGCTGAGCGACAGCGCCATCACGCTCGTCGGTGACGATCGCGGGCTCGCCGAACGGCCCGAGGCGATGTCGGGCGCGGAGGGTCTGACCATTATCGCCGGCGTGGTCGCCTCGTGGGCACTCCTGATCGCGATGTTCGGTGTGGCCTCGATGCTGGCACTCTCGATCCAGCAGCGCCATCGCGAGCTGGCCCTGCTGCGCGCCGTTGGCAGCACGCCCGGGCAGCTACGCAAGCTGGTGCTGGGCGAGACGGTGATCCTGGCCGCCATCGCCACCGGGCTGGCGATTCTCCCCGGACGTTGGCTCAGTGAGTTCCTGTTCCAACAGCTGGTCGACAGCGATGTGGTGATCGGCGGCTTGATGTTCCACATGGGCTGGATCCCGATGGTGGTCGCGATCACCGCGGCCCTGCTGGCGGCCGTCGGCGGCGCCGTGGTCGCGGGCGGAAGGGCGGCGAACACCCGGCCCACCGAGGCCCTCGCCGCCACCCGGATGCCCGAGCGTCGGCCGTTCGCCCTCTGGCGACTCCTCCTCGGCCTGGTCCTGCTGGCCGGCGCCAGCACACTGATCATCGTGACCATGACCATCAACAGCGGGAAGCTCGCCTCCGGGACCGGCTCGCCGGCGGTACTCCTCCTGACGATCGCGCTGGCCGTGCTCAGCCCGGTGTTGATCCGGCCCCTCGTAGCGCTGTTGCACCCGCTGGGCGCGCTGACCGGGCAATCCGGACGGTTGGCAATGCTCAACGCGCGGGCCGGAATCGACCGCACCGCCGCGGTGGCAATGCCGATCATTGTTCTCACCGGCATCGCCACCGGATTGTTGTACATGCATTCCACGGGCAAAAACGCTGTCCACGAAGAGTTCGTCGACAGCCAGACCGCTGACGCGGTGATCACGGCCGAGGACGTCGACGCCCAACTGGTAGAAGAAGTCAGGACGCTGCCGGGCGTGGCCGTCGCGTCGGAGTATGCCCGCAGCACAGGGTACGTCGAGGAACCATTCGACGACCCGGCGAACCGGGAGGGATCGGGCCGCCAGGGCGGCTGGACCCTGGAGGGCACGACACCGGACGGCGCCGGGGCGGTCCTGCCGGCCCCCGTCACCGAAGGCACCGTGGAGGACCTGCACGGCGACGCCGTGGCCCTCGACGCGTCGAACGCCGAAGAGCTCGGCGTCGGGTTGGGGGATCCGATAACCGTGCGGATGGGGGACAGCACCGTCATCGAGGTCGAGGTCGTCGCCCTGTACACCGCCGGCGCCAACGACGAAACCCTGCTGCTGCCTATCGACGTGCTCACCGCGCACACCACCGAGGGCCACGCCACCGAGATCCTGGTGACCAGCGATGGGGATACCAGCACCGAACGCGTGATCACCGAAATCGAGGAGCTGGTCGCGGACGAGGACGGTGTGACGGTGACTGACAGCGAGACGTTGGCCGCCGAGTACGCTGAGGAGCAAGACTCCGAGGCGTTCCCCATCTACATGCTCGTCGCCCTGATTGTCTCCTACAGCGCGATCTCGATGATCAACGCGCTGGCCACCAGCACGAACGCACGCCGTCGCGAGTTCGGGCTGCAACGTCTCATCGGTTCCACCCACGGGCAGGTACTGCGGATGCTCTGTATCGAGGGGCTCCTGGCGGCGGTGATCGGTGTGCTGCTCGGCACGATCTCCGCGACCACGACAGTGGTGGCCTTCAGCATCGGCCGCGCCGACACCGTGTATCCGAGCGGGTCCCCGGTGATCTACCCCTTGGTGGTGGGCCTCACGGTGCTCCTAACCCTGCTGGCCACGCTGGTACCCGCCCGGCGGGCGCTCCGGCACCGTCCGGTCGAGGTCGCGGCCGAGTAGCTGTGGTGGCCACAGAGGTTGGGTGAGGGACAAGGCCCGAGTGCGGACGTGACCACGTGCTCCCCGTTACGACCACCGGGGCCGTGGCCGTCCGCCACTCTCGCCACCCCGTCACGCGCGACCACGCACCCGCCGTGCGGCCTGAGGCCGCTGCGTCCTCGCCAGCCGCTGGGTCCCAACATGAAAGATCACTCCACCGCCCCTGCAGCCTTTGGGCGAGGAACTGCGCTCGCTTGACGACAGAACACGAAGACGGAGGGGGCGACCCGCGTTGGTGACGCGCGCATCACGAGGCGGCCTCAGCGCGGTACTTGATGTGGCCCAGTACATCCCTCATGTCCGCCAGCAGAGTGGCCTCTTCGGTTCTGAGATAGAAATGCCCACCGGACAGCACACGGAGTCGGAAGGTGTCGTGCGTCATGTCCGCCCAATCGCGCATCTGCTCCGGGGTCACTTCGGGATCGTTGTCACCGCTGTAGCCGTACACCGGGCAGTTGAGCGGAGGCCGGTGGCCACCGGTGTAGTCGTCCACCAACCGGTAGTCCGCGCGGACCGCGGGGAGCACGAACTCCCGCAGGCCAGGGTCCGCGAATACCTCGGCACGGCTCTCGTCGAAGCCCACGACATCGGCGATGATCTCCTCGTCCGTGCCGGAGAACCGCCGTTGACCGTCCAACGCATGTGGCGGACGTCTGCCGGAAACGCACAAGGCGGCCGGCGGGCGCCCTCGTTCCTGGAGCCGCAGCGCCACCTCGTGCGCCACCGAAGCCCCCATGCTGTGACCGAACAGCACCAGCCGATACCTCGTCAGCTCGCCGAGCGCATCGGCTATGTCGTCCGCGAGGGCTTCCAGCCCGGACGCGAACGGATCACCGAACCGATCCTCCCGGCCCGGGTATCGCACGGCAAGCACGCCGATGTCCGAGGGCAGCCCCACAGGCCAGGTACGGTATGCGCTCGCCCATCCTCCGGCATGGGGGAAGCAGACGAGCTTCGTCGCGCACCCGTCGTCATCACGGAAGCGGCGTACCCACTGCTCCTCCAGCGGACTCCTCATCCAACAATCCTTTCCGCACGCCGGAGACACGTAGTGATTCAGCATGATCAGTAAGAACGATTGAGTTCGCGTTCCTCGAAATACCGGATACCCATCGGGGATCCGTCGCCCCCCAGAGAGGAAATGACAATGACGGCCATTACCCCGTTGCGGACACTGCGGATACTCCTGTCCATCGGTGACGGGACCACACAGCGGGAAAGCGAGCAGCCACGAGCGGGACCAGGCGTCACGGGCGCAGCGCCGGTCCCGCTTTTCATTCCGTGGGCGCTCAGTGGCTGTCGCCCCCGACCTTGGTGGGAATCGCGCGCTCGGCGTTGTGCCCCGAACGCCGGGCGACGATCGAGTCGGCGATCTCGCCGCTCCGTACAGCGGTGTTCGACAGTAGCGAGGAGGTCAGGCCGTGGGTGTGTTCGGTACCGCCCTGGAGATAGATGCCGCACCGCATTTCGGGGCCGGTGACGATACGGTAGTCCCGCTCCACCCGGTAGCGTCCTGTCTCGTCGCGCAGGCAGTGACGGTCGAGATCGCCGAGCAGACCGGTGGGTTCCATCGCGTTGTAGCCGGTCGCGCAGACGAGTGCGTCGACGTCGAGTTCGCGCACCTCGTTGTCGGGCCCCACCTGCAGTGATACGCGGGTCTCGGCGCCGGAGCGCTTCACACCGGTGATCCTCGTCAGATTGAGGATGTGAAGGCGCCTGGCACCTCGTACTTCCTCGTCGTAGGCTCTGCGGTACAGGTCCCGGATCACCTCGTCGTCGACGACCGAGTAGTTCGTGTTGCGATGGTATCGCCAGAATGCTTCCCGCGTCTGCTCGGTTCCGAAATAGTAGTCGTCGACGGCTCCGGGATCGAAGACCTGATTGGCGAAAGGACTGTCGTCCGCGAGGGAGTAACCGTAGGACGGGACGACCGCCCACACCTGGGCGTGCGGAAGCTCGTCGTACAGAAATCTCGTGATCTCGGCGGCGCTCTGGCCAGCTCCGACCACCGCCACCCGACGCAGCTCCCTGGGGTCCATCCGATGGAACTTCTCCAAGAGTTCGGAACTGTGCCATACCCGTTCGTCACGCTCGGTTCCCTCGGGCATCCTCGGGGCCAGGCCCGTCGATATCACGACGTTCCGCGCGTCGACCACGCGGCCGCCCCCGTCGGTGGTATCCGTCACCTCCAGTCGAAGACGGTCCGAAAGTCCCGGAACGGTAGGCGGAGGCAGCCGAATCGACGTCACCTCCGAACCGTACGCGACACGATCGGCTACCCGTGCCTGAGCCCACTCAAGGTACTGGTGGAACTCCTGGCGCGTCGGGAAGAAGTCCTGGTTGTTAGCGAACTGCGGAAGCCGCCCCGATGCGTGCAGGTAAGCGATGAAGCTGAAGCTCGACGTCGGGTTCCGGAAGGTGACCAGGTCCTTGAGAAAGGATATCTGCATGGTTGCCGACGGCAGCAGCATGTTGCGGTGCCAGCCGAAGGAGGACTGACGCTCGAAGAAGAGGGCACTGAGATCATTCTCCAGACCATGCGTCCGGTACTCTTCGAGGGCGATGGCGAGCGATAGATTGGATGGGCCGAACCCAATTCCGACCACATCATAGGGTTCGTGTTCACGATCACTCATAGAGAATTCTCCCGCTGGCATGGCAGTTCGACGCGCTGTTCGCATCTTCGACAGGTAATCTTCCGCTCCCAGAAGGACCCAAATCCGGGCGGGTTTGAATTTCCATCGGTCGCGCCGCCAACATAAGGCGACACGATGAACCATTCAAGTACGCCGGGCTCATCCCACGCTTACCGATGAATCATCGTATCCGTCTGGTCCGTGAATTTGTGTCTCGCCAGCGGGACACAAAGAATACCCAAACGGCCAACGAGGCCGAATCAGCCGTGCCGCAGGGCCGGGCCGAACCAAGCGGCGAGGGAGGCCCGGAGCGCGGAGGTATCGGGCACGCCGCCGACGGCGGCCGCCCAGGCGACATGGCCGTCGGGGCGGAGGAGGAGCGCGGCGGGAGCGGGGATCTCACCGACACCTGGGACGGGCCAGCTGTCGTCATCGCTTTGTGCCTCGACGAGGTCGACACGATCGGCCCACCCCTCGACGGCGGCCGCCACCTCGGCGCTGCCGCGCAGATCGAGCAGTACGGGGCGGGCGGCGTGCAGCAGCTCGTAGACGCGTGTGGCGCCGTCGGGTGTCTTGAGGTCGGCGTCGGGGACCCGGCGGCCCGCCAGCGGGTGGTCGCAGTCGACCGGGTACCGGATGTCCAGTGCGGTGACCATGCTGGCCAGATACCGGTTAACCTCGTCGAACGCGATGAGCGAGCTGAACACGTCGCGCAGTGCGTCCGTCTGCGGGCCGGGGCGGGCCAGGGCCGCCTGCGCGCGGGTGTTGTGCAGAACGCGCTCCGCGACGGGGTGGCGCTCGGTGTGGTAGCTGTCCAGCAGGCTCTCCGGCGCCTGGCCGTGCACCACCGAGGCGAGCTTCCAGCCGAGGTTGACCGCGTCCTGCACCCCTATGTTCAGCCCTTGCCCACCAGCCGGGTAGTGGATGTGCGCCGCGTCCCCCGCAAGTAGCACCCTGCCCTCCCGGTACCGGGACGCCTGCCGTGCGGCGTCGCCGAACCGGGAGACCCACCGCGGGCTGTGCATGCCCCAGTCCGTGCCCGCGAGCCTGACCAGCGACTCCCGCAGCTGTTCGAAGGTCGCGGGTTCGTTGGGGTCCGCGACGTAGTCATACTCGGATGTGAACACCCGGTACCAGCCCGGTTCGAAAGCGATCACCGAGAAGTGGCCGCCCGGACAGCGCCGCATGGGGATGTACTCCTCGGGCAGAGCCGTGAATTCGACGTCGCCAAGCATCGCCGTCATCGTCGCCGGAGTTCCGGGGAAGGGGATGTCCGCCAGTTTCCGCACCGTGCTGCGCCCACCGTCACAGCCCACGATGTAGCGGGCGCGCAGCGTCGCGGATTCCGTCTCCGCCGTACGTAACTCGACCGTCACGCCGTCCCTGTCCTGGCTGATCCCGCTCACCTCGGCCGACCAGCGCACCCGCACGCCGAGCTCCTCGGCCCACTCATCCAGCAGCCGCTCGAAGGCGGACTGCAAAAGCATCAATGGATGGGGGTGCCTGGACTCGAACCCGTCGAAGTCCAGCACGAGCCCCGAGAAGTGGCCCACCGGCTGCAGCTCGCCGACCTCCAGAAAACGATCCAGGATTCCGCGCTGGTCCAGCACCTCTAGGGTGCGGGCGTGCATCCCGCCAGCTCTCGACTCGCCCGTCCGCTCCGCGAGCTGGTCAACCACCATCACGTCCACGCCCGCCAGCCGCAGCTCGCAGGCGAGCATCGCGCCTGTCGGCCCGGCTCCCGCGATCACCACGTCCGCGTCCATACCGATGTGTCCCACGTCGTTTCCCCACTCATTCCACGATGATGCTGTACGGCCGCGACACCCGCGAACTAAACCGGTGGCTCCAGGTCACCCAGGACGAGAGGCGGCTTCCCATCACCACCGGAATCATGACAGCGGCCATGGATTCACCGGAGACCATCGCGACGCCAACGTAGATTTCCCAGTAACACCTTTGCAAGAAACCCGTACCATCCTCGACACGACGCTGGATATACTGCGAGGCTTTCACCCGCCCCTGGAACTGACCGGCCTTCCCTAACCAGCCCGAACACCATCGCTCACCGAGAGCGAAACAGCCTTGGTGCGTGGTCGCCCCGCATACGCCGTCCTGCCGACAGGACAGAATTTCGAATGCTCAGGGAGCTTGGCCATCACACGCGGTGTGCGAGTAATCCTCGACAACTTCGATCCACGCCATGACCGCAAACAAATGAGAGGTGTGACCTCCGGGTGTTCGTCCCCAACCAATACCGTGAACCGGACAGTTCGTGGATGGTCGATCTGATCCACGACAATCCGTTGGCGCTGGCAGTGAGCAACGGCAGCTCCAGTGACGGCCCATTCGCCACACACCTTCCCGTGATCCCGGACCCCTGGATAGCCGATGAGTGGCCCGACACCCTAGCGGGTGTCACCCTGCTCGGTCATATGAACAGAGCGAATCCCCACTGGCGGGCGCTAGAGACGACAGACATCATTCTGTTGACCTTCATGGGACCGCATGCCTACGTCTCACCGGCGGTGTACGAGGTGACGCCGGCCGCGCCGACGTGGAACTTCACCTCGGTGCACGTGCGCGGCACGGTGGAACAGATCGATTCTCTTGAGGAGACACTCGATGTGGTACGGGCCACCGCGCTGGCCTTTGAGAACCGATTCGGATTCGGCTGGGACCAATCGGAGTCGGTAGATTACTTTCGTAAGATCGTCCCCGGTGTTGGTGCCTTCCGGGTTACGGTGACCGGGGCTGAGGGCATGTTCAAACTCAGCCAGGAGCAGCCCGCCGAGGTCCGCGAACGGGTACGTCGATCATTCAGCGGACGCGAGTGCGGTCGGCATCGCGAAACCGCCGAGCTCATGGGGCGACTGCCGCGGACAGACCCTTGAACCCCGGAACTCAGGACGCGACGGGCCGTCAGGCCACCCCAGCGGCGCGCCGCGCGGCCTAGGCCCCCTAGGCCCCGGACCAGGGGCGGGACAGCCGCGTCCCCTCCACCAGGTCCGGCACTGATGCTGGCCTGCTTCCACAATTCATCCGGAATCCACTCATCCGCGTTGTCGAGGGTGTCCGGCACCCACCGCTCGAATTCGCCCCGAACGGTTCCGCCACCCCGTGTCGCCACCGGAGCCGGCGGAACCGGTCGTCAGGCACGGCGATTCCCGCGTCGTCCCAGCCCGCGGGTACCTCTCGTACCTAGTCTCCGCGCACGAAGATCACGATCCCCACACAACTACTCGGCGCTTCATCCCCTACCGCACGGCCTGGCTCCCCATTCGCCCAGGCTTCTCCGTGGTTCATGACCACCACCCCCGCAATTCCGCCCTCATTATTCTTCGGAATTCCGAAAATCCACGAAAACACCACTTCAATCTGTCGCGCACAGAAGGGATCAATATGGAATGGCCTGCGGTTGGCACCCCCACAGTGTCATCCCGGCGATATCTGATGTGCCGCCCCACGCACTTCGATGTCACGTATTCGATCAACCCGTGGATGGACCCGAGTACGCCCACCTCGACAGAGGTCGGCCTGGCCCAGTGGAAGCGGCTACACGACATGTTCGTCGACCTGGGACACGACGTGCGGCTCATCGAGCCGGTGCCGGGACTGCCCGACATGGTTTTCGCCGCGAACGGTGCCATCGTCGTGGACGGCAAGGTACTCGTCGCCCGCTTCCGGCATCCTCAGCGCGTCGATGAGGCCGCAGCGTACCTCGACTGGTTCGGTCGCGGCGACTGGTCCGAGGTCCGGCAGGCCGAGTACGTCAACGAGGGTGAGGGTGACTTCCTCTGCGTGGGTGGGGAGATTCTGGCCGGCAGCGGCTTTCGCTCCGACCTCCGGGCGCACGACGAGGTGCGGGAGTTCTTCGGCCGCTCCGTGGTGAGCCTGACGCTGGTCGACCCGCGCTTCTACCACCTCGACACGGCGCTCGCAGTGCTCGGGGAAAGGGAAATCATGTACTATCCGGCGGCGTTCTCCCAGGGGAGCCAGGAAATTCTGGCCGAGCGCTTTCCCGACGCGATCCTGGCCGATGAGGCCGATGCCGCCGTGTTCGGCCTAAACGCGCTGTCGGACGGCCGAAACGTGATACTGCCGCGCAAGGCCGTCGGCCTCGCGACCCAACTGGACGAGCGCGGTTACATACCCCTCGGATCCGACCTGACCGAATTACTGAAGGCCGGCGGCAGCGTGAAATGCTGCACGCTAGAGCTGCGAGGTGAGGGGAGTTCTAGGCCCTGGCCGAACCCGGCCCCTCGTCCGGCTGAGAGTTCCCCCGGGGGTTTGGACACCCGTGAGGTTGGGCGGCATCAGTCACACACCAGGCACCCAGGAACGTGAACGAAGCTCGTGCTGGCGCCCGGCCCCAGCAACAACCTGATCACGTCACCCCATCCCGCGAATGAACATCCCCAACGATGATCATGACAAATGGCGAACACAAAGAAAGAGCTATGTCAACCTCCGAGTTGATCACGGTCCAGTTGACCGCGTTCTCGCAGGAAGCGGGCACGTACCGGTTACGGCAACGCTTTCACGAAGGGGAACTGGATCAATGACACGCTCTGAGTACAGGAAGTTACCCAGGCCTGACCTATTGACCACTCACCTCGCGGATGGTTCTATATCCCACGGTAGATGATTTCTTTTGAGAACCTCACGGGGAAAACGCAATGAGAGATCAGACCAACGAATCCCGACAGGAAAGGCCTGTCCTTTATCGCAAGAAAGTGCGTCCAGGAACAAATCGGGATAAAACGGTCGCCGACTCTCATCACGGCCGGGTCCTCACCACCGAAGTGGGATTGCAGATTCCGGACGACCTGACGTACGAAGACTGGCAGCGGGCCGGTTGCCAGCTGTCCGGAATCGTGAACTCCTCCATGTGGTGGCTTGGTGACTGGCTCGTCTATGGCAAGAACCATTACGGCGACAGGTACAAGCGGGGGATTCACGAGGCCGGACTGCAGTATCAGACACTACGAAACTACGCCTGGGTCGCCCAGCGATTCGAGATGGAGCGGCGGAGGGGTGCCCTCAGTTTCCAGCATCACGCAGAGGTGGCCTCGCTGCCGGTCGAGGATCAGGATCAATGGCTCGATCGTGCGGAGAAGCTGAATTGGACCACCAAGCAACTGCGTGAGGCCATCCGGCTCGCGCGGGAGGACCAGATGCAGGACGTGTCGCGTGCCGAGACGGTTCGGCGGCTCGCGGTGCCCAGCGACCGTATCCAGTGGTGGCACCGGGCTGCGGCCCAGTCCGGCACCGACCTGCAGCAATGGGTGCTGACGACGCTGGACCAGGCGGCCACGATGGCCTTGGAGGAGTAAGGTCAGCACTCGTGCGAGCTCGGCGACGGGGCCGCGATTACTCCCCTTCCAGGGCGAAATTGTCAGCATGCTGTGTGATGGTTACGGAGTAGGTCGCGTCAAGGATCTCGGGGCACGCCTGTCCAATGTGACTGCTGCCTAGGGAGAGGCGAAACACGGAGGAACAAAACCTGGCGATCCGGGTCCACGGATTGCGCGAGTCCTATCAGAGACTGCGGGTACCCAAGGGCATGGACTCCGAGGTGACCGAAGAAAACACTTTCGCGCTGCTCGAATCCAATAGTACCTGTGAGACCACGACCGCGCGGATCCTCGCCACCTTACTCCGGCCGGATCATGACACGACCAACGTTAACGGGTTCGACGTACCCTCCCATCCGGCGCAGGTGCGGGAGATCGTCCGTGCTGTGGGGACACGTGCTGACCTCGCTGGTGTCCAACGCCATTCTCCGTGATGACCACTGTCCTGCTGGGTCTTCTCCTGGGTTTTCGCGCGTCGGTGAGAATTCTGGAATGGCTCGCCGTGGCCGGGACCCTCATGCTGGTCACGCTCGCGTTGACGTGGCTCGAGGTGGTCGCCGGACTGTCAGCGTCCTCTACGGACGGAGCGACCGCCGTCTCGTATCCGCTCATCTTCCCACCTTTTTTGATCTCGGAACTCGCTACCACCGAAACGACGCCCGGACCCGTGCGTGTCTTCACTACAAACCAACCGGTCACCTCCCTCGCCAACATGATCAGGGCACTGTCGCAGCAACCAGTTGGCGGCGAGAACCGAACCACCCCCGCCGGGTGCCTCGCTCGCGCACGGTACCCAAGGTGGATATCTGCCTCGTTTCCGTATCCCCACTCCAGAACACAGCCGAGTCCGCCCCTGACACGCGGAGGTACGGTCAATCATCACACTCGGAACCGATACCGAGAACCTTCTGGCGATCAGTGATCCTCACTCTTCTCTCCGGATACCCGAGAGGTGCCGCGGGAACTGCACACACTGACCTATCAGGGCTGGCTGATCGTGACCGGTGACGTGTCCGCCGAACGACGTCAAATGGGTCCGGGAAACCACGAGCTGTGGACACGCCGGAACGATACGCCGCAGCTCCGCGGTGAAGAGCGGTTCTGCGCCGGGTCGATACCTGCCGCACCATCGATGCGATCACACCGGAGGATCCGTGCCCGGGCTGGGAGGGATCGGGCGGCCCCGCGCTCGTCGCGCCGCTGTTCGTGCTCTATGACTCCAGCTTTCTCGCGCCCACCCCCTCCAGCTCGGAGGAGTCCCTGGCCAAGGCGTACGACTCGGGGTGGTGTACGGACGAGGCGATTCTCCACCCCGACACTCCCCACCACGGGCCGCGTGGTGGGGGGCACGAGTCGAGGCCACCGAGGCGGACCTCGAACAGGCGGCCGCGCAGTTGCCCACGGTGCTGGTGAACCATTGGCCGCTGGTCCGCTATCCGTCCCGGAGCCTACGCTACCCGGAATTCACCCAGTGGTGCGGCACCGAGCGCACCGCTGACTGGCACGCGCGTTTTCGGCTCGGGCCGCCCTCTACGGGCACCTGCACATTCCACGCACCACCCATGATGGGGTGCCGTTTCACGGGGTCTCTTGTCAGCTATCCGCGAGAGTGGCGCCCACGCGAGGGTCCTGGTGGCCCGCGTCGGGTCCTCCCGGATGAGGCAGGCGGCGAATGCCCGAGAATTCACTCTCCCGGAGACGGTTGGTCCGAAGTGTGCTGAGCGGCACCGGGATACCGGGAGGCTCCGGAGCGGCCGCGCGACAGACGAGACTCAGAGGACTTCGCCGTCCCGCGTCCTCTTACGCAAGGTTGGCCTACTCGACCGGACAAGCTCCTCCAACATGTCCGACAAACCGGTGATGGTTCGCGCCGCGAACAACTTGCGGATGGATACCTCGACGTTCAACTCCGCCCGAATCACACTGACCAACCTGATCGCCCGCAGCGAGTTGCCGCCCAGGTCGAAGAAGTCCTCGTCTATGCCCACCCGGTCCAGATCGAGCACGTCGGCGAACGCCTTGGCCAGAACCCGCTCGGTTTCGTTGCGCGGCTCCCGGCGTCCGCCATCGAACTCGGGGGCCGGGAGCGACGCCCGGTCCACCCTACCGCCGGGCGACACCGGCAGGCGTTCCAGCGCCACGAACGCCGACGGCACCATGAATTCCGGCAGCTGTCCCGCGGCGAACCGGCGCAACTCTTCATCGGAGGGGGCGGCGGGGATCTCGGAGACACCTGCGCCTCCACCCCCCTGGGCGCCCACCCGGACCACATACGCCACCACCCGCTGCTTTCCGGAGTCGTCCGGCCTGACGACTACCACCGACTGCGCCAGCCCGGGATGCTCGGACAGCACCTCTTCCACCTCGGCCGGCTCGACCCGGATCTCACGTATCTCCGCCTGGGAATCGGCATGGCCCACGTACTCGAGACGGCCGTCAGTCCCCCACCGCACGCGGTCTCCGGTTCGGTACATGAGCCGGCCAGCCGGACCGAACGGGCAGGGCACGAAGCGTTCCGCGGTCTGCCTGGTTCGACCGAGATAACCACGCGCCACGCCGGTCCCGGCCACATACAGCTCTCCGACCACGCCCACGGGGACCGGCGCCAACCCCGGTCCCAACACATAGAGCGCAGTGTTGTCCATCGGGCGACCAACCTCACCCGCGGGCCGCACCGGTTCGTCCGGCTCCAGGCGGTCGCCCGCGGCGAGCACGGTCGTTTCCGTTGGACCGTAACCGTTGACGATCGTCAGCTCAGGGCACGCCTTCCGCACCCGGCTTATCGCAGCCGCGGATACGCGGTCACCACCGGTCCACACCTCGCTCAACCCGGCAACGCACTCGGGGCGTTCCGCCGCCATCGTCGAGAACTGGCCCGCAGACAGCCACACCGTGGAGAACAGGTTCGTCGCTCGTGACTCGGACAGCGCATCGATGTCCAGCTCCCCCGGAGGAGCCACGACCGCCCGGCCGCCGTTCAGCAACGGCACCCACAATTCGAGGGCGAGCGCCTCGGAGGTGTGGGGCGAATGCCACAGTACGGCGCTGTGGTCGCCTTCCCGCCAGTGACGATCCATGACGAACCGCTCCATGTTCCGGTGCGTCACAGCAATTCCGGTGGTCGCCCCAACCGGTCCAGAGCCGTACATCACGGTCATCAGATTGTCCGGATGTAACGGGACCGGAACCTCCCGCGCACCGTCTCTGTCACCGCCGGCGGTGTCCGACCAGAGGTCGTCGAACAGAATCACGGGAACATCGAGATCGGCAGAGAGCGTCCGGGCTGTCGCCGCATCGGTGAGCAATACGCGCGCCGAAGAATCGCTCGCCACCGACCCGATTCGCTCCGTGGGAAACGTCGGGTCGATCGGAAGGTAGGCCCCGCCCGCCTTCAGCACCCCCAACAGGGTGACGGCCAAGTCCACAGACCGAGACATCGCCACCGCCACGACCGTCTCGGGTCCCACGCCTCGACGTCGCAACACCTCGGCCAGGCTGCTCGACCGCTCATCCAGCTCCCGGTACGAGACAGCCGAGTCCGCGGACACCACCGCGACGGCGTCGGGAGCCCGCCGCACCTGGCGGGCGAACAGCTCCGGAACCGTCAACCCCGGCACCGGCACATCCGTGTCGTTCGGTGTCGCCAGCACCTCGTCCCGATCGGCACCGCTCACCACATCCAACGCACCGACCGGCAGCTGCGAATCGGAGGCCATCACGGCACGGATGTGGGCGATCAGTTCCTCCCCGATGAAGCGCAACTCCGCGCTGGAGTACAGGCTCGCGGGAGCGTCGAGCCTGAGGAACAAGTCGCTGTCGACGCTCCCATCGGAGTGGACACCGATCGACAGTTCGTCGAAGCTCCCGATTGTCCCTCCGAGGTGGCGTGCCGGGGTGCCCGCGAAGTGGAGTTGCTCCACGAACTCGACGACGTTGATGGCGGCACCGAAGCTGCCGCGCTCGCCCAGGCTGGTTCCGCTCGCGCGCTGGATGTCCGAGTAGTGGCAGGCGAAGTGGTCGAAGAGCTCGTACGTCTCGTCGACCACCGTGTCGGCGATCTCGGCGAATGTCGCTCCGAGCGGAACCCTCATCCGCATCGGCACCACGTTGACCGCCAGACCGGGTGTCCTACCCGCCGCCCCAGCCCGGTTGGCCACGGCCAGCGAGAGGAGGAACTCCGAACGATCGCAGCGATGTCGGAAGTACACCGCCACGGCCGCGGTCAGCAGCGCCGACATCCACACACCCATGGACTTCGCCTTTTCAGCCCACATGTCGAACTCAGCGCGCGGAACGGTCAGCGTTCGGCTCACCATGCCGATGGAGTCGGCCAACCGCGACCAGCGGTCGGCACTGCTCACTGGTTCGGCGAGGGCGGCCCGCGTCGAGTCGGACATGGCGATCCGCGGAATCTGCGCGGGCGCGGGCGCATCCGCGAGGTAGTCGCGCCAGAATTCCGTGTCCTCAACGAACTTCTGGGAGCCACGGTATTCCGCCCCCTCGGCCGCGAACGATTCGGCATCCCACGGGTGCGGCAACTCCGGTATCTCGGTCCCCTGCGCCAGTGCCGTGTACACCTCGGCGAGACGCCGCGACAGCAGACCACCTGCGCCGTACCCGTCAGACACGAGATGGTGGTAAGAGATCACCACGAGAGAGCGGGTCGGCGCGAGTTTGACCACCCCCAGCCGCAGCAGTAGATCTCGCTCCAGGTCGAACGGCTTCCCCACCACGTCGGCCAGCGCTTCGCGCGCCGCCTGCTCCGGATCGGCAGCGGCACTGAGATCCAGGAAGAACGGTCGCCAGTCCTCCATGTCCCTGGGAACCTGTCGCGGCCCGTCGCCATCGTCGACAAAGTTGACACGCAGCACTTCCGCCTCGCCCAGCACGTGTCGGAATGCTGATTCCATGGCCGCCGCGTCCAGTTCACCGTCCACATCCCACATCAGCAGCGGATGGTTCAGCATTCCGGGCGAAATTTTCTGCGCCAGCCACATCCCATTTTGCGCAGACGACAAACCGAAAGAACGCAAACGGACCATCCCCTCAGCAAACGGACCGAGAAACCAAAATAATCCCAGATAGCCTCTATCCTCACGAAAAAGGATCATCCGGTCAAGACAATGGGATGCCGGGACGGTCCAGACCACTGACGAACTCGCTGTCCCGCCGGCGGGACGGGGCTCGCTCACGAGAACGGACGAGCGTCAGAACACAGTGAGTTCACCGCCGATCGCGACTTTCCATGGAGGAAACGATGTGCCCGGAGATCAGCCTCGGTGTCGGATACCGCAGGGCCACATTCGCTCTCAGCTGGAGTCCGGTCATCGCGGTCAGGCGCTTGCTCAGCTCCACCGACAGCAGCGAGTCGAAGCCGATCTCCTTGAACTCCTGGTCGGGGTCGACGGCCTCACCGGAGGAATATCCGAGTACAACGGCGACCTTCTCGAGGACCTGGTCGAGCACGAGCGCCTCCGCGTCACTGTCGGGGAGGGTGGCGAGCGTGTCCAGCAGGGCGACGGGGTGGTCATCATGCGCGGGCGGCTCTGTGGAGCCCTCCTCCTGCGCCGCCACCGCCGCGGGTGAGGAGTTCAACCAGTACCGCTGCCGCTGGAACGCATACGTCGGGAGATCCACACGCTGACACGCTCCGAACAGCGCTCCCCAATCCACGGCCCCGCCCAGGGCGTGCAGTTTGACCAGCGAGCCGACCACGGCCTCGGCTTCCCCCCGATCCCGCCGCGACGACGACAGGACCACCGCGCCGTCCACGCCCTCGACCACCTCCTCCACCGGGACGGTCAGCACAGGGTGCGGACTCATCTCGATAAACACCCGGCGACCTTCGTCGACCAAGCGCCGAACAGAAGGCCCGAAGAGAACTTTTTCGCGCAGATTTTTGTACCAGTATTCCCCGTCCAGCTCTGTGGTGTCGATTACTTCCCCGTACAGGGTCGAGCAGAAGGGCAGTGTCGATTTCTGTGGACACAGGTCGGACAATGATTCGATCACCTGGTCGCGAACCTGGGCCATCTGCCCTGAATGGGAGGCGTAATCAACCGTTATTCTCCGAGCCTGGACTCCCTCGGCCGTCATCTTATCGACGAATTCGTCGAGTGCGGCCGATTCCCCGGACACCACCACTGATTGGGGCCCGTTGACAACAGCGACACTCACCCGGTCGTTCCACGGGGCGAGACGTTGCGCCACGAGATCCTCGGACTCCACGACCGAGGCCATCCCGCCTTGACCGACCAAACCCACCAGAGCCCTGCTGCGGAGCGCCACAACCTTGGCGGCGTCACGCAACGACAACGCACCACACACGTAGGCGGCGGCGATCTCGCCCTGACTGTGCCCCACCACCGAGTCCGGTTCCACACCCCACGACCGCCACAGGGCGGCCATAGACACCATCACCGAGAACAACGTCGGCTGAACCACATCCACCCGATTCAGTGATGGCGCCCCCTCCACTCCCCGCACCACATCGAGCAGCGACCAGTCGACCCACTCGCCCAACGCGGCCGCGCACTCGTCGAGGGTGTGCGCGAAGGTGGGAAAGGTGTCATACAACTGCCGCCCCATACCCACCCACTGCGTCCCCTGACCCGGGAACATGAAGACAACACCACCGAGCTCCCCGGCAACACCACGCACCACACCGGCGGACTCCGCGCCCTCACTCAACGACGCCAAACCACCCAGCAGCTCGTCCCGATCACGCCCCAACACCACCGCACGGTGCTCGAACCGCGACCGACTCGACACCAACGACCAACCGACATCAGCGACACCCACCCCCGGATCAGCCACGACGAACTCGCGCAACCTCTCCGCCTGGGCCCGCAACGCCGGCTCCGAGCGCGCCGACAACACCCACGGCACCACCCCCGAAACACCAGCAGACACCTGACCAGCGCCCGAACCCACCCCCGAAGCGACCGAGCCCCCCTCCGACTCAGGCGCCTGCTCAAGAATCAGATGCGCGTTCGTACCACCAACACCGAAAGACGACACACCCGCACGCCTGGGCCGTCCCGCTACGCTGGGCCACTCCTGGGCCCGGGTCAGCAGTTCCACCGCCCCGGCCGACCAGTCCACATGCGTCGTCGGGCGATCCACATGCAACGTCTTGGGCAACACCCCATGACGCATAGCCATGATCATCTTGATCACCCCACCCACCCCGGCGGCCGCCTGCGCGTGACCGATATTCGACTTCAACGACCCCAACCACAGCGGACTGCCCGGATCCCGCTCCTGCCCATAGGTCGCCTGCAGCGCACCCGCCTCGATGGGATCCCCCAGTCTCGTACCGGTCCCATGCGCTTCCACCGCGTCCACATCGTTCGCCCGCACCCGAGAGTTCGCCAACGCCGCCTGGATCACCCGCTGTTGCGCCGGCCCGTTGGGCGCGGTCAACCCGTTGGAGGCCCCGTCCTGGTTGATCGCCGAGCCCCGGATCACCGCCCAGATCCGCCGCCCGTGGCGCCGCGCGTCCGACAGCCGCTCCAACACCAGAACGCCCGCACCCTCTGAGAATCCGGTGCCGTCCGCCGCGTCGGCGAACGCCTTGCACCGCCCGTCCACCGCCAAACCCCGCTGCCGCGACATCTCCCGGAACACCTGCGGCATCGCCATAACTGTGGCGCCACCGGCCAGGGCCAGCGCGCACTCGTCCTGCCGCAGCGACTGCACCGCCTGATGCACCGCCACCAGCGACGACGAGCACGCGGTGTCGGTGGACACCGCCGGTCCCTCCAGCCCCAGTGAATACGCCACGCGGCCGGACGCCATGCTCAGCAGGGAACCGGTCTGCCCGTAGCCCGAGATGGTCTCAGGGGTGAAGAAGTGGTTCCCGTACCCGAAATAGGCCACACCGGAGAAGACGCCGGTATTGCTGCCGCGCAGGGGCTGCGGGTCGATCCCCGCCCGTTCCAGCGCCTCCCACGAGGTCTCCAGCAGCAACCGCTGCTGTGGATCCATCGCCAGTGCCTCGCGCGGGCTGATCCCGAAGAACTCCGCGTCGAAATCACCCGCGTCGTACAGGAACCCGCCGGAGCGCGTGTAGCAGGTATTCGGCCGATCGGGATCCGGATGGTACAGACCCTCCAGGTCCCAGTTGCGGTCCTCCGGGAAGTCCGACACCGCGTCCCCACCCGCCAGCACCAGCTCCCACAACGCCTCCGGGGTCACCGCCCCACCGGGGAAACGGCAGGCGACACCCACCACCGCGACAGGCTCGGTAGCCGCCTCTGTCATCTCGCGCAGGCGTCGGCGTGTTTCGATCAGCTCGACCGATGTCCGCTTGAGGTAGTCGAGAACATCGGCCTGGTTGTCATTTGTCATCGCTCTCCCCTAGCCGAGCTCTTCGTCCAGCAGCGAGAGAAGCTCGCCGGTTGATGCCGAACCGATCCGATCGACGACGTCGGCCGTTGATCCATCGCCAACCATCGGACGGACCCGACCTTGCAGCTCGCCGAGCAGAGTGGAAAGGGTGGCCCTGTCCTCCTCGGGGAGTTCGGGGAGTGCGTTCTCCAGACGAGCACCCAGCCCTTCGATCTCCTTGGTCAGGCGATCAGCCGGAGACTCCGGTTCACCACCGGAGTCGGGGTTGATTCCCACGTACAGGAACTGCGCGAGGGAGCTCGGGTCCGGATAGTCGAACGGCAGGGTCGCGGGCAACGTCAGACCGGTTACCGCAGCCAGCTTGTTCCGCAGCTCCAGTGCCATGAGCGAATCGACCCCCAGTTCCTTGAAGGCCACAGCGGGACCGATCTTCCCGGTGTCGGAGTGGCCGAGGACGATCGCGATCTGTTCCCGAACGGCATCAAGCAATACCGCCTCCGCGTCGGCCCGCGGCAGCGACCTCACCTGCTGCACGATTCCGGTCTCGGTGGACTCCCGGTTCCCCGAGCCACCAGATCCGGCAGGCGCCCTGGTCAGACCGCGCAGAAGCGACGAATCCGCACGGCCGGAACTCGACGCGCCCAGCTCCGAACGGTTCAGACGCGCTGGCACCAGTACCGGCTCCTCCAGCGAGATCGCCGTGTCGAAGAGCGCGAGCCCCTCACGTGACGACATCGCCAGCATCCCCTGTCGCCTCAGGCGTACGACGTCCGCCTCCCCGAGGCCAGCCCCCATCTCGCTGCGTTCCGCCCAGAAACCCCAGCACAACGAGCTGGCAGGCAACCCTCTGGCCCGACGTGCCTCCGCCAGTCCGTTGAGAAACGCGTTCGCCGCAGCGTAGTTGGCCTGCCCCGCCGTCCCGAGCACACTGGCGATCGAGGAGAACAGCACGAACGCGGACAGGTCCAGGTGCTTGGTCAGCTCGTGCAGGTGCCAGGCGCCGTGCACCTTCGGGGCCAGCACCGAGTCCACACGGTCCTCAGTCAGCGCCTCGACGACCCCGTCGTCCAGCACCGCCGCGCAGTGGATCACCGCCGTCAACGGGTACTCGTCCGGCACCGCGGCGATCAGTTCGGCGACGGACTGGCGGTTCGTGATGTCACAGGCCACGACCTCGACCTGCGCCCCCGCCGCTGTCAACTCCTCCCGCAGCCCTGCCGCCGTCGGCGCCGCCTGTCCCCGCCTGCTGGTCAAGACCAGTCGGCGCACCCCGTGCCGCTCCACGAGGTGCCGGGCCAGCATCGCCCCCAAGCCGCTCGTTCCCCCCGTGATCAACACCGTCCCCGACCCGAGTCGGGAAACGTCCTCGGCCACTGTGCGGTCCCCCTCACTGGCAGCCGATCCGTGGGCGTGCGCCAGTTGGGGAGTACTCACGATGCCGTCTCGGATCTTGAGTTGTGGTTCTCCGGTTTCGGCCGCCGCCAGGACGCACGCCCACGACCCAGGCTGGTCGTCGGTGTCCACGAGCGTGAACCGGCCCGGGTTTTCGGTCACCGCGGTGCGCACGAACCCCCAGATCGCGGTTGCCGCAGGGTCGACGTGCGGAACCCGGTCGTCGTGAATCGCCTCCTGCGTCACGATGACCAGGCGTGAGTTGGAGAACCGATCGTCGGAAAGCCAGTCCCGGGTCCACCGCAGCACGCGGTGGACGTTCCGTTCGGCGACAGCGGGAGTATCGCCGTCGCCCGGTCCCGCCCGATCGAGGCCGACGATGACAACAGGGGGTATCGGCTGACTGGAGGCAGCGAGTTCTTCGAGGTCGGCGAAGCCCTCTTCACCTTGTTCCAGGGATTCGGTGACCGCGGTTGACTCTCCCAACACCACGTAGCGACCCGCGGCCTCCCCGGACGGGAGCGGGAAGGGGACCCAGTCCACCTGGAACAGCGAGTCTTGGGGGTCGAAGTCCGGCTCGGTCAGTGAGGCGCCTTCGGTGGTTGTCTCGTGGGGTGGGTCCAACCAGTAGCGCTGCCGCTGGAAGGCGTACGTGGGCAGCTCGACCCACTGACCGTCCCAGCCCGGAAACGCTGTCTCCCACGACACCGCGACGCCCGCCACGAAGGCCTCGCCCGCCGACCGATACAACCGCGCCAGCCCGCCGTCGTGACGGCGTAGTGATCCCACCACCACCCCGCCAGCATCGGGACTGGTGTCAAGCATCTCCTGGATGTTCATCATGAGCAGCGGGTGCGGGCTGACCTCGATGAACGCGCTGCGCTCCCGTTCGAGGATGCTCCTCATGGTGGCTTCGAACTGGACCGGTTCCCGCAGGTTGCGGAACCAGTAGGCCGTGTCCAGCTCAGCGGTGTCGACCAGTCCACCGGTCACTGTCGAGTAGAACGCCACTGGCGAGGACACGGGGGTGATCCGGCCCAGCTCGTCCCGGAGATGGGACTCGAACTGGTCCATCAGTGGCGAGTGGCCGGGAACGCTCGCCGGGATCCACCGAGCGCGAACACCTTCGGATTCACAGGTCGCGATCAGCTCCCTGACTGCCGAGGCATCTCCCGAGACCGTTGTCGAGTTCGGCCCGTTGACCGCGGCGACAACGGCCCGGGACCCCAGCCGCTCCAGCAGCTCCCGCACACGGTGTTCGGGCAACAGGATCCCGGCCATGCCGCCCTCGTGGGTAGTCGTGGCCAGTAGGCGGGATCGCAGAGCCACGATCTTGGCCGCGTCGGGCAGTGTCAGGGCGCCCGCGGCGCAGGCCGCGGCGATCTCACCCTGGGAGTGACCGATCACCGCGTCCGGCGTCACTCCCAGCGAACGCCACACCCGCGCCAGCGAAACCATCACCGCGAACAGTGCCGGTTGGACGACGTCGATCCGGTCCAGGTCGGCCGCCTCCGGCCCTCCGCACACGGTGTCGATCAGCGACCAGGACACCCATGGGGCCAGCGCTTCCGCGCATTCGCGCAACTGTTCGGCGAACACAGGGCACGAGTCCCACAGCTCCCGCCCCATCCCCACCCACTGCCCTCCCTGCCCCGGGAACACGAACACCGTGTGGCCAATCGGCTTCGCGATGCCAGAAACCACACCTGCGGGACTCCCGTCCCCCTCGGCAGCGGCGGTCAGGCCGGCGAGTAGCTCGTCCCGGTCCGCACCGATCACCACCTGGCGGCGCTCGAACAGCGATCGCGTCGCCACCAGCGAGTACCCCACCCCCGCGAGCGGCAGGTCCACGTCCGCGGCCACGCTGTCCCGCAACCTCTCCGCCTGGGCCCGCAACGCCGGCTCCGAGCGCGCCGACAACACCCACGGCACC
>RJMB01000040.1 GCA_003725585.1 Halostreptopolyspora alba
CCGGAGGTGCCCGAAGGTTCCCGGCCTCCGGGCACCCGAGCTCGGGTGAGCGGCAGCGAGCCCAAACAACACTGCTAGCTCGTCAGGAGGGTGAGGCCGAACTCCTCCAGGATCGGCCCGAGGGGCTGGAAGTAGGTGGTGCCGCCGAAGACGCAGTTGCCCGAGCCGCCGGAGGTGACGCCCTGTGCCTGGTCGTCGGTGAGCCAGGACCCTCCGGAGTCTCCGGGCTCCGCGCAGACGTCGGTCTGGGTGAGGCCCCGCACCTGCCCCTCGGGGTAGACCACCGTCCGCCCCTTGGCCTGGATCTCGCCACAGTGGAATCCGGTGGTGGCGCCGGAGCGGCACACCGACGCGCCCTCGGGGGACTCCTGGCTGCCGGCGACGGTGACCGTGCCGCCCTGGTGATCGTTCACGGTTGGGGTTGGGGTCCAGTTGGCGTCGGCCTCGACGTGGCCCATGTCGGCACCGGGGAACTGGGAACCGGCGACCGTGCCGGTGCCGGTGCCGTCCGCGCTGGCGACGCTGGTGCCGGCGGATCCGCAGTGCCCGGCGGTGACGAATCCGCCCTCGACGGCGAAGCCGATGGAGCACAGGCCGCTGCCGCCGATCTCGTAGCTTTCGCCACCGACGATGTCGGCGTAGGGGCGTGGTTCGGCGTCGGTCTGGGCGACCCGGACGGCGGCGGAGTCGACGCCGGCGTCGGCGACCAGTTCCTCGGCGGCGTCCTCGTGGCCGTTGCGGACCTCGACGACGACGGAGTTGGACTCGGAGTCGGGGTACCAGCCGGTGACACCGTCCTTGGCGTCCTTGGCGCCTTGGGCGTTGAGGTCGGAGACGATGGCGTCGAGCTCGGCCTCGCTGTACTCGACGGTCCGGGGGGTGGCGCCGGCGGCGGCGATGTCGTCGGTGGCGGACTCGTCGGTGACCGTGACCGTGAGCTCGCCGCTGTCGCCGTCGAAGTAGCTGCCTCCCCAGGCGTCGCCGAGCTCGGCCCGAAGCTCGCTGTCGGTCGATCGGGCCTCGGCCTCCTGGTCGAGGCGTTGCCGGGCGTCACTGGCGGTGGACAGGCCCAGGTCGCGTTCCATGGCGGTGAGTAGTTCCCGGGCCGGCGGATCCTGGCCGCGGGGGGTCTCCGCGGCTGATGCGGCGCCGCTCGACGTCGCGGCGACCAGGCCGGTGGCGACCAGGCCGAGCACGAGGACGCTGCTTCCCAGTGACCGGGGTACGACGGGGGGTTCTCGCATTTTCCCTGCCCTTCCACGGGGGGTGAACAAGGGCGGGGTCGCGTTGACGAGCGGGGACTCAACGCGACCCCGAGGCGCGGCTGGCCCTTGTGGGGCCGGGCCGCGGCCGGTGTCTACCGCTCTTTTGGGTAAACGATTGGAGACCCTAAGTCATGGTCGGTGTCCGGGAACAGGTCGATTTTTGGCGGTTGATGACGACACGTGTCGCCACCGGCCGGGCGGTGGCTCAAGGGGGGCGGCGTGTGGAACACGGTGCGTGAGGAGATCCGAACTGATCAGGGGTTTCACCATTCCGGGTCACGCCGCCACGCACGGCACACGCGATATCCGCAAGGGGATGAAGTGTCCGGATCCGGTCAGGTGGCGCGATCCCACGCTTTTTGGATGATCGTACGGAATTATGGCCGGAGGGTGGAGTTTTGGTTGGTTCTCGGGATGCGGGGTCGACACCGCGTGAGGGCCGCGGCGGTGCGCGCCATGGTCGGCGAGTGCCCCGACGATCGCGACCGTGGGGGCGGGTTCGCCGAACGCGGGGAGACACGCCCGGTGCCCCCGTTACCCTGGCTCGGCGCTCCGCTCCTCGGCGGCGATCCCGAGCGATTCGCGTAGGAACTCGACCTGGAGGAGCAGCAGGTTCTCGGCGGTGGTCTCCTGCGAGGGCATGTGCGTGACCCCCGACAGCGGGAGTACCGTGTGCGGCCTGCCCGCGGCGAGCAGAGCCGTGGACAGCCGTTGCGAGTGCGCGAACACGACGTTGTCGTCGGCCAGCCCGTGGATGAGCATCAGTGGCCGGCGCAGCCGTGGCGCGTCCGCCAGCAGGGAACTCCGCTCGTAGGTGCCGTCGGGGTCCGGCGTCCCGAGGTAGCGCTCGGTGTAGTGGGTGTCGTAGAGGCGCCAGTCGGTGACCGGGGCTCCCGCGACCGCCGCGTGGAACGCGTCCGGTCGACGCAGCACAGCCAGGGCCGCCAGGTAGCCCCCGAAGGACCAACCGCGCACCCCCACCCTGGTCAGGTCGAGACAGCCGAAGCGCTCGGCGGCGTCGTGGAGCGCGCTGACCTGGTCCTCCAGCACCGGTGTGGCGAGATCGCCACGCACGGCCTGCTCCCACGACAGGTCGATCCCCGGCGTGCCCCGACCGTCGGCGATCAGGACGGCGAACCCCTGCTCGGCGAACCACTGCGACGTGAGGTAGCCCGAGGTGGCGGCGAGCACCCGCTGGGCGTGCGGGCCACCATAGGGGTCGACGAGCACCGGCAGGCGCCCCGCCCCCGGCTCGTACCAGGACGGCAGCACCAGCGCCGCGGGTACGCCCCGCTCGCCCGCCCGCCACATCCGCACCCGGGGTTGGGCGAGGTCGGGCTTCTCCGCCAGACTCGCTATCTCGGTGGAACCGGGATCGACTGTTTCGGTCACGCCGCGCAGCACGGCCGTGCGGACCCCGGCCGAGTCCAGGTCGCGGCGCTGCACGACGGCTGTGCCGCCGCACAGGCGCCCCGAGTGCACACCCGTTCCGGGCATCCCGGGAATCCCCACCGGCGTGCTGGAGCCGTCCGTGAGGTCCAGCAGCCACAGGGCGACCGTCGCCGGCGAGTCGGCGGGTGAGGCGGAGTAGAGGATGTGGTCGCCGTCGACGTCGACCACGGAGCGGATGTAGTGCTCTCGGGGACCCACGGCGCGTTCGCCCACGAACAGGCGCCGCTCTCGTGTCGCCCCCGACCGGTCGGGACCGATCCACACCAGCTCACCGTGGGGAGTGAAGGCCGGAACCCCGGACATGACCTCCACCCACACATCGTCGGTGTCGGTGCGCAGCGCGGTGCTGTGCCCCGTCGCGGGGTCGGCCCGGAACACGGTCAGGGTTCGCTGGTCCCGGCTCTGCGCGCTGAACACGACGGTCGGACGCTCGTCGAGGCGGTTGGTCCACCCGGCGCGGGCAAGGTACGGCAGGGCGGAGCGGTCCCACTCGACCCACCCGGGCTCGGCCGGTTCGTGTGAGGCCCCTTCGGGCGGGACCGCGAACACCGCGAGGCGGACGTCGGCGTTGGCGGTTCCCGCCGCGGGGTAGGCCATGGTCCGCGGCGTGGCTTCGGGCGCGCCCGGGTCGCTGATGGTCCAACGTGTCACGGCGCTGTCGTCCACCCGGGTGGCGAGCAGCGCCGAGCCGTCGGGCGCCCACCACATGCCCCGGAACCGGGCCATCTCCTCGGCGGCGACGAACTCGGCCAACCCCCAGGTGACGTTGTCCCCGTCGGGAGCGGCCAGCACCCGGTCGTGCCCGCTGTCGATGTCGATCGCGCGCAGGGTGCCGCCGCTGACGTAGGCGATGGTCCTGCCCAGCGGGCAGATGACCGGGTCGACGACCGGGTGGGCGGCGGGTAGCTCGCGGGGCGCGGTGTCGCTGTCGAGGGCGGCGCAGTACAACCGCCCGGACAGCGTGAACGAGGCGCGGGTCAGGGCGTGGTCGGTGGTGTAGGAGACGATCCCGCTCCCGCTCTCGCGCAGCCGCTCGCGGCGCGCCCGCTCCTCGGCGGGCAGGTCTTCGTCGTCCGCGCCGATCGACCGGGGGTCCGCGACCACCCGCTCGTGGCCGCTGTCGAGGTTCAAGGTCCACAGGCAGGCGGCGGTGTCGGTGCCGTGCCGGCCCCGGACGAAGGTCACCCGCCGACCGTCGGGGGAGACGCGAAAGGCGCGGGGGACGCCAAGGGTGAACCGCTGGGTACGGGCCTGTTGCCGAGGAAAGCTCATGTGTCGATTGTGGCCTACCGTAACGCCCGACCGTGGGAACGCGGTTCGCGACTCCGCCGTAAAGAGGGAGGAACCCGGGCACGGATCCCGGTATCGTCATCACCATGACGGATCGGAGGTTGCTCCTGGTGCACGCGCACCCGGACGACGAAAGTATCGTCACGGGAGCGACCATGGCCAAGTACGTGGCCGAGGGGACCGAGGTCACCCTGGTCACGTGCACCCTCGGTGAGGAGGGCGAGGTCATCCCGCCCGAGCTGGCGCACCTGTCGGGTGACGCGTTGGGCGAGCACCGTGTCGGGGAGCTGGCCAAGGCGTGCCGGGCTTTGGGGCTGCGCGACCACCGGTTCCTGGGTGGTGCCGGCCACTACCGCGACTCCGGGATGATGGGAGCGCCGTCCAACGACGACCCACGGTGCTTCTGGCGCGCCGATGTCGATGAGGCCACGCGCCAGCTCGCGGCGATCGTCCGCGAGGTGCGGCCGGATGTCATGGTCAGCTACGACAGCAACGGTGGTTACGGGCACCCCGACCACATACAGGCGCATCGCGTCGCCCTGGGGGCCTTCGGAAGGGCCGCGGAACGTTCCCTGCCGGGAACGCCCTGGCAGACCCGCAAGTTCTACGCGATCGCCCAACCGACCTCGGTGATCGAGGAGCGGGTCGAGCGGTTGCGGTACTCCGCCGGCTCGTTCACGCCGCCCACCTCCGTCGCTGACATCGCGCCGGGTACTCCCGACCACGTCGTCACCACCCGTATCGACGCCAGCGACCACTGGTCGGCCAAGGCGTTAGCGATGCGCGCGCACGCCACCCAGATCAGCGTCGAGGGGGAGCGGTTCGCGCTGTCCAACGGGATCGCCCAGGAGATCGACGCCGTGGAGCACTTCACCCTGCTGCGCGGTCCCGCGACGCGGCCCGGCCCCGGGGGTGTCGAGACTGACCTGTTCGCCTGACGCGTCCGGTCCCGTCCGCCGGTCGAGCGACGTCTCGCTGTGGGAGGGGCGACGCCAACCAGCCCGGGCGAAAGTAGGCTTCGGGGTGTGAACGTCTCCGTATCGTCCTCCTCAGGATCCACACCGCCGGGTTCGTCGGGGCCATCCCGCCCGGACGGTTCCGACGCGCGTGGGGTGGTGGACACCAGTGTCACGGTGGCCGGATACGTGGTGCTGCTCCTCCTCGGCTTCGTCGCGGGGATCGTGTGCAGCCTGTTGGGCGGGTGGCTCTCGTGGTTCTGGGGAACCGGAGTTCGGGGGATGCTCCTCGCTGGTGTGGCGCTCGTCGTCTTCCTGGCGTCGCTGTACGCGGGGTGCCGGACCGCGGGTTGGGCGATGGGGTCGCGCCTGGGCGCCGGGCTGCCCGCCCTGGGCTGGGTGGCGGCCGGGCTCACCCTCACCTTCGTCGACGGCATCCAGCTCCTGGCGACCACCTTCAGCGGAGTGTTCCACATCGCCACGATCGTGGCGGTGATCTTGGCCACGCTCCTGTCCGACCCTCCGGGGCCGACCTCCACCCCGGCGTCCCGGGCCGGCTCGTCCCGGTAGCGTCGTCAGATCCCCCAGAACTGGAAGACCACCCTGCCGAAGTTGATGTCGATCTGGGGGAACCCGGCCAGCGAGAACACCTCGAGCACCAGGCCGAAGAACGCCGCGTTCACGTAGGGGAGCCACAACACCCCGAAGACCGCGATCACGCCGAACAGCCCCAAGGCGCGGCCGCGCCGGGCGGCGTGCTCGGGCAGGTACGGCGAGACCGCGTCGAAACCGTCGAGGCCCGGGATCGGAAGCAGCGAGACCAGCGCGGTGACCAGGTTCAGGTGGCACAGGTACATCATCCCGGCCAGCGCCCAGTTGTTGGTGCGCGCTTCGGGCTCGACCAGCACACCGAGGACCCCCGCGAGGGCCGCCGCGATCAGTAGGCTGACCGCCGGCCCGGCGAGGGCCACCAGGCTGCGTCTGAACCGGCCGCCGACCGCCGCGTGGTCGAGGTAGCCGGCCGGGCCGGTCAACCCGATCCCCCCAAGGACGCAGAACACCACCGGGAGCACCAGGTTGGCGAACCGGTCGCGGAACCCGAACGGGTTGAGCCGCAGGTAGCCCGACCCACGCAGGGCCCGGTCCCCGAAGCCGTAAGCGAGCGCCGCGTGCGCGAACTCGTGCAGCGCCACCGAGACGATCCAGCCGCTCAACACGAACACGAACGGCAGGTACACGGTGTCGGGATTGCCGCCCCAGTCCAGCTCGGCCCGGGTCCAGGAGAGCCAGCCGGCGAGCCCGGTGACGCCGAGCAGCAGCACGATGAGCGGGCTGGGCATCGCCTCCGCCGCCCGTGACGGGGCACCGCCGTCGGCGTGGGCCGGCTCGGGTGCGTCCGCTCCCTCGGGCGCGGCGTCCTCCTCGGGCTTCGTGGGATCCGGTGCTCCGTTGCGGTCGGCGCTGTCGTTCGCGTCCGCCTCCACCGGCTCGGGCGTGGGCATGCTGCTCCTGGGGCTGTTCGACGGGATTCGACGGGAGTGGGCCGGGAGTTCGGCCCGCGAGTTCCAGGCTAGGGGGCCTGTCCGGGAATCCGGCGCTGGGTGCGTGTGACACCCGCGCCGCGTCAGAACGAGGCGGCGGGCGCGGTCGCGGAGAGGTGTGTGGCTGTGAGCGCGAACGCGCGGCCGGCCTTGGTCAGCTGCCGCGGTCCGCCCTCGCCGGCCTGGTCGCGGCCGTCGATGAAGCCCAGTGTCTCCAGTAGCCAGGTGGCGTTGATCAGCACCGACTGCAGCTGCGGGGTGTCGGGGGCTCCGTCGGGGCTCTCGGCGCCCCAGCCGGCATCGGCGAGGATCCGCCGGGCGTCGCTGGTGATGTCGGGCTCGTCGTCGCGGGCGTGGTTTCCCGTGGGCCGGGGCGAGCGTACGAGCAGCAGCCCGAGCAAGGTCTCGGTGGCTGCCTGCTCGAAACCGTCGGTGTCGAGGATGCCCTGGGCCACCGCGTGCCACAGTGCCTCGGTGTCGCCGTGGAGCCGACGCCCGCGCCGGGTCAGCACCAACCGCCGGCCGGAGCGGCGCACCGCCCGCATGGCACGCAGCAGCTTGTGCAACGCGATGAGCTGCATGACGTCGGTCTCACTGCGTGCGGGCGAGGGGGAGCTGGGCCAGTCGAACTCCGCGCACAGCTCCCGGACGGCGGTGGGGGAGATGTAGCCGATCTGGGTCAAGCCGATGCCCTCGTCGGCGTAGTCGAGCAGCCGGCGCACGGGAGCCAGTGCGCTGGCTGCGTTGTGCGGGGGCTCGGAGCCCGCGATGATCTGGCCGAGCAGGGGCCACAACTGTTGGCGGTGCGGGTGTGACGGGGAGCCCAGCCAGCTGCGGACCCGTTCTTCCCGAACCCGGTCGAGGTGGCTGCGTCCCTGGTTGTCGGGTTGGGTGAGGAACGCGCGGGCCTGTTGCGCCTGCGTGGTGCGCCAACCACGGGAGCCGGGGCGGATGTCCTCCAGGGTGATCGCCAGCTCCTGGGCGGCGGAGGTGGCCTGGTACGCGTCGATCTCGGCGGAGCCGAGCGCGCTGCCCCACGTGAGCTCGGGAAGGTCGGGAGGCTCGACTCCGGAGGCCCGCATGGCGCGGTGGTAGGCCGCCAACCCGGTCTCGTGACTGACGGAGTAGGCGTGAAGTACGTGATCGGTCGCGTTCGACGTGCAGATCTCGGCGTAGCGGTCGAGGTTCAGCAGGGTGAACACGTGCCCGAGCGACCGCGCCGCGAAGGTGCGGTCGCCGGAGTCGGCGGTGAACCGGACGGGCAACACGTACCAGCAGAACTCCTGCACGCCGTACTGGGAGAGCGACTCCAGGCTGTCGCCCGCGTTCAGGGTCGTCAAAGCGGTCTCCGCCACCTGGGCCGCTTTGGCGTCGAGGCGCGCCAGTTGAGCCAGGGCGGACGCGATGGCCTCCTGCATAGCTTGGCTTTGCCACCTCCCCCTTCGTCCTGTGCTCACGCGCCGTTGGCTGGAGTTCCCGGCGTTTCGGCCCCGTCGAACCATTCACTCGCGCGGGCGACGCCGTGGTGGCGGCTCCTGCGGAACGATCCTACTCGCCACCACGTCATCGGCGGTGACGTCTGTCACACTGTTGTCGCGTCGCCGCACCGCAATGATGCCGTCGCGCCAGGATTCCAGCACACCGACAATATCCCGGAATCGGCCGTCGGGCAGCTGTACGCGCAGGGTGGCGCGCCGACCGATGTCGTCGGGGGTTACCTCGGTGGTGAAGCGCGATCCGAATCTCAATCGATCGACCCCCAATTACGCACGATCGCCCGGGCGGCGCAATACTGGAAAGAGCGAATCGCGTGTCGGGTGTCCGGCGAGCCCGCGTGTCGCCCTGCCATAACCAGGTTAAGTGACATCCCAGGCACCAATACGCGATCCACGTGGCGAAGACCGAAGAGGAGAGTACGACGTGACCTACGTCATCGCGCAGCCCTGCGTCGATCTGCTCGACAAAGCGTGCATCGAGGAGTGCCCTGTCGACTGCATCTACGAGGGCAAGCGCATGCTCTACATCCACCCGGACGAGTGCGTCGACTGCGGCGCCTGCGAGCCGGTGTGCCCTGTGGAGGCCATCTACTACGAGGACGACCTTCCGGACCAGTGGTCGAGCTTCTACAAGGCGAACGTCGAATTCTTCGACGACATCGGCTCGCCCGGCGGTGCTTCCAAGGTGGGGCAGATCGACAAGGACCACCCGGTCGTCGCCGAGCTTCCGCAGCAGACCCACGAGGAGTAGCGGAACAGGTCAGCGCGGCGGTCGCGCCACAGTGCGCGGCCGCCGGAAGGCGGGCGGCGTGTGCCGTCCGGAGTCCGGCCACGACCGGGCGCGGCCCGGCGCGGCGGTGAGCGCGATCGTGCGATGAACAGGGGCCGACCTATGACCGGGAGACACCTATGACCGGGAGGCGGGGTGCGGTAGGGCGACTGCCGGAGTTCCCGTGGGACAAGCTGGCACCGCACAAGGAGGTCGCGGTGGCCCACCCCGACGGGATCGTGGACCTCTCGGTCGGCACACCGGTCGACCCGGTTCCCGAGCCGCTGCGCTCGGCCCTCGCCGACGGCGCGAACGCGCCGGGCTACCCCGCGACCTACGGCACGCCCACGCTGCGGGAGGCGGTCACCAACTGGCTGGCGCGCCGCCATGGAGTCGAGGCGGACCCGGCGGCGACCCTGCCAACGTCGGGGTCGAAGGAGCTGGTGGCCTGGCTGCCCACGCTGCTCGGCGTGGGGCCGGGTGACACGGTCGGCTACCCCGAGCTGGCCTATCCCACCTATGACATCGGAATCCGGCTCGCCGGTGCCACACCCGTGGCCAGTGACTCGCTGACGTCGTTCGGGCCCGCCCGGGTGCCGCTGCTGTGGATCAACTCCCCCGGTAACCCGACAGGCCGGGTGCTGCCCGTGGACCACCTGCGCAAGATCGTGGCCTGGGCGCGCGAACGCGGCACCATCGTCGCTTCCGACGAGTGTTACATCGACCTCGGCTGGGACGGCGCGCGTCCCGTGTCGGTGCTGCACCCCGACGTCTGCGACGGCTCCCACGAAGGGCTGCTCGCCCTGCACTCGCTCTCGAAGCGCTCCAACCTGGCCGGCTATCGCGCGGCCTCCGTCACCGGCGATCCCGACCTGATCCGGGAACTGCTCCTGGTGCGCAAGCACGCCGGGATGATCATGCCCGCGCCGGTTCAGGCGGCCATGCGCGTGGCGCTCGACGACGACACCCACGCCGCGGAGCAGAAGGAGCGCTACGCCGCCCGCCGGGAGCGGCTGCGCGTCGCTCTGGAGAGCGCCGGGTGGACCATCACGCACTCCGAGGCCGGCCTGTACCTGTGGGCCGAGCACCCCGAGTACGACGCCTGGGAGGCGGTGGCCGCACTCGCCCGGTACGGCATCCTGGTCGCCCCCGGCGACTTCTACGGCCCCGCGGGTGCCCGGCACGTGCGGGTGGCCTTCACAGCCACCGACGAGCGGGTCGCCGCGGCCGCCAAACGGCTGGCGGCGTTCGGTTAGGAGCTGTACAGCTAGGCGACGATCGTGAAGTTCTGGCTGCTTTCCGCGCCAAAGGGGCCAAAACAGCACGATCACCCGCGCAGACCGCTCACACCCTCCCCAAATACAGGTCGAACCAGGGGATGCCGGTCCTGGTGCGGTAGAGGATCACGTTGATGACGCGGCGGTGGCCGGCCCACTGGCCGCCCTTGGGTGCATCGCGGGTCTGAGGGGGCGAGCAGGGCCCACTCGGCATCGGTGAGTTCGAAACGACCGGACACGGCCGTCGGAGCGTGGGGCCTGCCTCGCTGCCCATTCCGAAAGACAGAACCTAGCCCAATGCGGTACGGGCGGCGTGCAGCGTCACTTCTGCGATGGAGTCTGTTGTTCCGCCGTGGCGAAGGTGACTGAGCACCGCGTTGGTGATGGCCCCCGACATGGCGCCCACGAGTGCGGCTGCCTCGGTGCGCGAGATCTCGGCGTGGTACTCGGTCACCAGGAGTTCTGTCCATTCCTCCTGCAGGTCGGCCAGCATGCCGAGAAAAGCGGCGCGTAACGGTGCGACCTCGGTCAGAAGCTGGGCCCTGATCGCGATGAGCTCGTCGTCGGGGGAGAGAGGCCAGCCGTCGAACTGGATCATCTTCTGGACCCCGGTGAGAAGGACGGCCCGGACGGGCTCTCCGGGAGCGCGTCCCGTGATCGCTTCGGCCATCAGCGAGCGGTGCACGGCGCCGTCGTTGGCCAGGACGAGCTGCTCCTTGGAGGCGAAGTAGTTGAAAAAGGTAGCGCGGGACACCCCGGCCGCCTCCGCGATCGCGGCAGTGGTGACGCCGTCGTAGCCAACCTGGGCGATCAGCTGCAGCCCCGCCCGCACCAGCTCGGCGCGAGTCTGGTGCTTCTTGCGTTCGCGGAGCCCTCTGCTCGTACTCACAACTTCAGTGTACACTGACTAAAAATAGACTAAGTATAAAAATATTCAGTGTCTAAGAACTGGAGGATCGTATGCGGGACCTGAGTGCGGCCACGGCGTTCATCACCGGAGCGGGGAAGGGGATCGGATGCGGCATCGCCCGCGCGCTCGCGGCGCGCGGAGCTCGGCTGGCCCTCGCTGACCTGGACGCCGACAGTTTGGGCGCCGCGACCGCGGAGCTCGGCCCCACAACGACCGTGCGCACGTTCGCGTTCGACGTACGTGATCGTGACGCGTTCGGCCGCGCTGTGGATGAAGCCGAGTCGCAGCTCGGACCGGTCAATATCCTGTGCAACAACGCTGGGCTGGTCTTCCCCGAGGATCTGGAAGCCATGACGTATGAGGTCTGGGATCTCGCGCTCGGGGTGAACCTCGGCGGCGTCGTCAATGGTGTTCAGACCGTGCTGCCCCGCATGATGGAGCGCGGCAATCCGGCGCACGTCGTGAACACCGCATCGGTGGCCGGACTCGGCCCGGGCGGCGGCCTCATGTACACCACGGGAAAGTACGCGGTGGTGGGTCTGTCCGAGTCGCTCGGTGAGCGCCTGTCAGCCAAGGGGCTCCCGATCGGCGTCACGGTGCTCTGCCCTGGCGCGGTAGCCACCGACATCGCCGAGACCGGGCGTGCCGCGGTAGGAGGGCTGTCGCAAGACAGCGGCGCTGCACGCGACTACGCCGACCGCCTCACCGAGTCCACCGCGGAGCTGTTGGCCACACACGGCGTCGACCCCGACACCGTCGGGCGCAGGGTCGCCGAGGCGATCACCACCGATGCCCGCTTCGTCCTCACCGATCGGGCGGCAGAAGGCAAGATCAACGAACGCACCCAGCGGATTCTGGCGTCAATGCCGCCGGACGCGTCCGAAGGAACAGACGAGACGATCTACCAGTCGGCCGCCTCGCTCCGGGAGAAGTAGCGTCAGGCCCCGCCCGGCCGGCCGGACGGGTCGGCCGGTGCGGAGCCCGGTCACGATCTCGCCTCCGTACGGCGGGCACCTTATTTCGAACTCTCGTTCGGTCGCTGGTCGGCCCCGCCGCCCTTACAGGTGAGACGCCCCCTACATACCGTCTAGTCCAGCACGAGTCGCCCCTCGGGGGCGGGGTCGTCGACCGAGAACCAGCCCTCCTGGTCGGGGTTGGCGTTCCAACGCTGGTCCCCGTACGTCACAGAGTTCAGGCCGTACTCCTGCGCGTGGGTCACCGCCCACTGGGCCATGGCCCACCCCAGGTCGCCGGTCCGCGGCTCCTGGGAGACGGGGAGATCGTTGACGCCGACGCCGAAGACACGCCGGATCTCCTCGCGCGCACCGTCGATATCGGCGGCCTGCTTGCCGACCCCTTCGGTGAACCGGCACGTCACGGAGTTTCCCTGCGTCCCGCCGAGGGCCTTGGCCATGTGCCGGGAGATCTCCTCGTGCTGGTCGTAGGCGAACCCGTCGGCGCTGCGCTGCACGAGCTGGGCCGCCTCGTAGACCGGCATCTCCTCGTAGTCCTGGATCTCCTCAAGCCTCTCGTAGAACGCGTCACTGGTGTAGACGGGGTCCATGAGCTGCTCGGGCTCACCCCATTCTTGCGAGGGGCGCTGCTGGAACAGTCCGAGAGAGTCGCGGTCGCCGTACTCGATGTTGAAGAACTTGGACTCCTGCCACACGGTGGCGTAGGCGATCACCACCGACTGTTCGGGAAGGTCCCGGCTGAAGGCCACACCGCTGATCGTGGCGGCGTTGGCGGCCTGCTCCGGATCCAGAGTGTGGGTGTCCTCCCCGTCGCCGACCACGCATTCGTCGACGGGATCCTCCTCTTCGACCTCGAGGGGTTCGACCGAGACCATGAGGGCGTAACCGCCCGCGACGAGAAGACCACAAACAGCGGTCAGCAGGGTGAGGATCTTCAGGAAGGCGGATGTTCGTCGCAGCTTTCGTGGCACTGTCAGCTCGCGGGTTCATGAGGGCACACGCTGGGCACCAGCGCGTGACCTCGGCCTACACGGACAATCTCGGAGAGCGGGGGTTGGTGGGTGAGGGGAGTCTCGTCGAGTCCGGAAGTAAACGGGTGCACGTACACGCATAGTAAGGCGTGGCGTCCAGCGACGCGTATCCCCGGGCCGATACTCCCCAACCCCCTTTGTTCGGCGTGCCCGCGCCACGACCGGCGACGCGGTGTGCCTGGTTCGAACTCGCCCCAGCGGAACCAGTAGGCTCAGCACCCATGACCACCTCGTTCACCAGTCCGCTTCCCGCAGAGATCGACGAGCTGTGGGAGCGCCGCTCCGAGCTGACGCCCGACCACACCGAGGCCCGCGAGACCATCGTGGGAGCGGTCGACGAACTCGACTCCGGAAAGGCCCGCGTCGCCTTCGTCGACCAGGCGACGGACGAGGTCGTTGTCGACGAGCGGGCCAAGCGCTCCATCCTGCTCAGCTTCCGTGTGCTCGCCATGGAGGAGTCGCGGGTCGGTGAGTTCCACTACCACGACCGCATCCCGTTGAAGACCCGCCTCGACGGGGTTCGTGTGGTCCCGGGGGCCATCGCCCGCTGGGGCGCCCACCTGGCTCCCGGTGTGGTGCTGATGCCGTCGTTCACCAACTTCGGAGCCTGGGTCGGCTCGGGAACCATGGTCGACACCTGGGCCACTGTGGGCTCCTGCGCCCAGGTGGGCGAGAACGTCCACCTCTCCGGGGGTGTCGGGGTCGGCGGTGTTCTCGAACCGCCGCAGGCATCCCCGGTCGTCATCGAGGACGAGGCGTTCCTCGGCTCGCGCTCGATGGTCGTCGAGGGGGCCCGGGTGCGCCGGGGAGCGAAGCTGGGCGCCGGAACCATCCTGACGTCGTCCACCCGCGTCTTCGACGCGGAGAGCGGCGACGAGCTGGCCACCGGAGAGGCTCCGGCGTGGTCGGTGTGCGTGACCGCGAACCGGGTGAAGAGCTTCCCCGGCGGCGACTTCGGACTGCCCTGTCTGCTGGTGCTCAAGCGTCTGGAGCAGGGCCAGGAGCACGACAAGCTGGCACTGAACGAGATGCTGCGCGAGCACGGCGTCAACGCCTGACACCCCTACGACGTGCCCGGCGCCCCCGGCGGGCGTCGGCGCGTTGTGCGGTGACCCCGGAGAGTGTGGATTCCATGCTGGACCTGAACGCCGACGTTGGGACCCTCACCGCCCAGCTCGTCGACATCGAGTCGGTGAGCGGCGGGGAACGCCCCCTGGCCGACGCGATCGAGGCGCGACTGGGCGGTCTGGACCACCTGACCGTGCGGCGTGACGGCGACGCGATCGTGGCCCGAACCGAGCTCGGCCGTGACCGGCGGGTGGTGGTCGCCGGCCACATCGACACCGTGCCCGTTGTCGACAACGTCCCCTCGCGCCGCGACGGTGAGCGTCTCTACGGCTGCGGCGCCTCCGACATGAAGAGCGGGGTCGCGGTCCAGCTCAAACTGGCGCACTCGCTCCCGGCTCCGGCGCACGACGTCAGCTACGTCTTCTACGACTGTGAGGAGGTCGACGCCGAACGCAACGGCCTGCGCCGGCTGGCCCGTGACCATCCCGCGTGGCTCGCCGGCGACTTCGCGGTGCTCATGGAGCCCACCGGTGGCGCGATCGAGGGCGGCTGTCAGGGCACCATGCGGGTCGAGGTGACCGCGCGCGGTGAGCGCGCGCACAGCGCCCGCGCGTGGATGGGGCGCAACGCCATTCACGAGGCGGGCCGCGTCCTCGACGTGTTGCGCGCGTACACGCCACGGCGCCCCGAGGTCGAGGGCCTGACCTTCCACGAGGGCCTCAACGCCGTGTTCGTTTCCGGGGGTGTGGCGGGCAACGTCATCCCCGACGAGTGCGCCGTCACCGTCAACTACCGTTTCGCGCCCGACCTGACCCCGGAGGAGGCCGAGACCCACCTGCGCGAGCTGTTCGACGGTTTCGAGGTGCGGGTCACCGACGCCGCGCCCCCGGCGCGCCCCGGCCTGGACCACCCGGCGGCCGCCGAGTTCGTGCGCTCCGCTGGGGGCGGCGCCGCCCGGGCGAAGCTGGGCTGGACCGACGTCGCCCGCATGTCCCAGCTGGGGGTGCCCGCGGTCAACTACGGCCCGGGAGACCCCACGCTGGCTCACACCCGCGACGAGTACGTCGACCTCGCCCTCGTCGTGGAGGCCGAGCGGCGGATGCTCGGCTGGCTTTCCGGTGCGGGGGCCGCGGACGCCTGACCGACCGTTTTCGGTCGCGCGCCAGTGAACTCGGGTTCAACGGTGGTGCTGGTGTGGTGGCTACCGTGTTCACATGACGGATTCAACAGGCATTCGGCGGGCCGGCCCGCTCACGTACCGGGGAGGGGCCATCCCCGAAACCACGACCGACCAGCGCCTCCTCGACCGCCGAGGCCCCGCGGACTGGGTGCACACCGACCCGTGGCGGGTGCTGCGCATCCAGTCGGAGTTCGTGGAGGGCTTCGGTCTGCTGTCGGAGGTCGGCCACTCGGTGAGCGTGTTCGGCTCGGCGCGGGTGAAACCCGAGAGCCCGAAGTACACCCTTGGCGAGACCATCGGATCCAGGCTCGCGGAGGTGGGATACACGGTGATCACAGGGGGTGGTCCCGGTGTCATGGAGGCCGCGAACAAGGGAGCGCAGCTCGCCGGCGGCACGTCGATCGGCCTGGGAATCGAACTGCCCTTCGAGCAGGCGCTGAACGACTACATCGACGTCGGCGTCACCTTCAGGTACTTCTTCGTCCGCAAGACCATGTTCGTGAAGTACTCGCAGGCGTTCGTGGTGCTCCCGGGTGGGTTCGGCACCCTGGACGAGCTGTTCGAGGCGATCACCCTGGTGCAGACGGGCAAGGTGACCCGGTTCCCGGTGGTGCTGGTCGGCTCGGACTTCTGGGGTGGGCTGGTCGACTGGATCCACGCGACGCTGCGCGAGGAGGGCGTCATCTCGCCGGAGGACCCCGACCTGATTCGCCTCACCGACGACCCCGACGAGGTCGTGGACATCATCCACAAGGCCCATGTCGACCTGGTACGGCGGAAGTTCGAGCAGAACCGCGTCGCCGAGACCGCCAAGGATGTCGAGGAGGCCAAGGAGGCAGCGGAGAGCTGAGACCCGGCCCCGCGCCGCCCACGTGTCAGGCCAGGCCGCGTCGGGCCACCGCGGGCGGCCGGGTCCCCCGAATCGAGGCGACCATGTCGAGTGCCTGGCCGGCGGCGTGCGGATGGCTGGTCGCGAACAGTCGGGCACCGGCCCACGCGTACACCGAAACCAGCGCGAGAGTCTCGGCGAGTTCCTCGCGTCGTTGCGCCCCCTGGCCGTGCCATCCGCCGTCCGAGGCCGGCGAATGGCAGCGCACGAGTACCGGGCGGTCGCCGGTCGCCAGAGCTCGGACCCGCGGAACGGGGGGCTGGTATCCGGCGTCGACGGCGTCAGCCACCACGGCCTCCGGCGCCACCACGCGAAACGGCGGTGAGGTGTCCTCGTGCACGTGTGCGATTGTCCCACTCCGGGCGGGAGGGAGCGAGCGGTGGGCGGGGGCGCGCACCACTCGCGTATGGCACGATCGAGACGTGCCTGTATCCATCATGGTCCTGATCGGCGTGGCCGCCGTAGCGGTCCTGGCGGGTGTGGCGTTCGTGGTCGTGGACGGGGACCAGGAGCTCGCCCGCTTCGAGGCCGACCATCCGCCGTTGGATCTTCCCGAGGACCGGCCCGTGACCGGTGAGGACATCTCCCGTATGCGGATCCCGCTGGCTCTGTGGGGGTACCACGTCCGGGCTGTGGACGAGGTGCTGTCCCGGCTGGCGACCTCCCTCCGGGAGCGTGACGAGCGGATCGCCGAGCTGGAGCGACGCCACATGGAGCCGGCGACGCGGGCTGAGCCTCCTCCGGCCGGCGGGGTCAGCGACTTCGGCACGGTCCCCGTGGAGGACGCCACGCCACCCCGGCCTCGGCACGGCTGAGCCGGCCAGCCCCTCGGCCACCGGCCAACCACCGAAGGTGACATCATGACCGACGACGGCACGGCCCGGCCGGGGCCGGACGGGCTCCGGCGCTGCCACTGGGCGCTCGCCACCAGCGACGAGCTCCACTACCACGACACCGAGTGGGGAGTGCCCATCCGCGCGGACCAGGCGATGTTCGAGCGGATCGCACTGGAAGGGTTCCAGGCGGGGTTGTCCTGGCTGACGGTGCTGCGCAAGCGGCCCGCCCTGCGCGAGGTGTTCCACGGCTTCGACCCGGCACTCGTGGCCCGGTTCGGCGCCGACGACATCGAGCGGCTGTTGGGAGACGCCCGGCTGATCCGCAGCCGACCCAAGATCGAGGCCGTCGTCACGAACGCCCGCGCCATGGTGGAGCTGCCCGACGGGTTGGCCCGCGTGGTGTGGGATCACGCACCCGAGCCACGTCCGTCCCGGCCGCGGACAGTGACGGAGGTGCCGGCGTGGACCCCCGAGAGCGCCGCGTTGGCCACGGCGCTGAAACGGCACGGGTTCCGGTTCGTGGGACCCACGACCGCCTACGCCACGATGCAGGCGGCCGGTGTTGTCGACGATCATCTCGCCGACTGCTTCCGCGCGGGCACCTGAGGAGGGGGGTTCCCGACCCCGTGGTGACGGTACGCGTGTGCCACGTGGATACGTTGTGGCCCACACGACACCGCGGAGTCCAACTGTTGTCGCGGTGCCCTATCCTCAACGCTGAACCGCCAACGACTTCCATGTGCGGTTCCGCTTGGAGGAGTCAGACGATGAGCTGTTTGGGCGACGACCGCCGATTCCCTGCCCCCGTCGCCGGAGACCACTGGTGAGCGACACCGCTACCCCCGCTCCGGCGCCGCAGGGCGACAGCACCCCCGGGCCGCGGAGATCGCCGATTCGGCAGATGTCCCTGCGGCCGCCGCGCCGCTCCACCCGGCAACGCGACCGGCGGCGCCGTAGGGGGCCGTGGCTGCTCTCGCTGGTCGCCGCCCTCGTCGTGGGGGGCGGTGCCGCGGTCGCCTGGGTACTGTCCCCCGACACCGATGAGCGGGCCGTCGAGGGCGCCAGTGTTCCCGACTCGTTCGCGGGGACGTGGAGCGGGCGCATGGTCCAGCAGGAGGCCGGCGGCGACCACGTCATCGACTGGGACACCCGGATCAAGCTCGAAGGGGGAGCCGAGCGCGGCAGCTCCGAGTGGTACACGCTGAACTGCCGGGGCAGCCTGACCCTCGCCGAGCACGAGGGAGACCGGATGAGCTTCGACTACGTGGAGACCTACGACCCCGAGGACCACTGCGTCGACGAGGCGGAGCTGACGCTGTGGCCCGGAGGAAGCGAGGGGGAGATCGAGGCGCGGTGGGACGCGCTCTCGGACAGTGGGACCCCGATGGTCTCCACCGGAACCCTGCGATGACCCCCACCGACCCGAAAGTCTGAAGCGCGGCTGTGCCGCGTTGTGGAACGCACCCCCCACCGAGTGGTGTTGTTTGGGCTCGCTTCGCTCGCCGGGCTCGGGTGCCTGGGTGCCGGGGATCTTGGGGTGCCTGCGGTGGGGTCGCTCGTGTTTGTTTGGGCTCGCTTCGCTCGCCGGGCTCGGGTGCCTGGGTGCCGGGGATCTTCGGGTCCTGCGGCGCTGGTCGCTCGTTCCTCGCTCCCGCGCCTACGGACCCTGCAGAACCCCGGCGGCACCCGAGCCACTCGCTCCCGCGCCTGCGGGTCCTGCAGAACCCCGGCGGCACCCGAGCCACTCGCTCCCGCGCCTGCGGGTCCTGCAGAACCCCGGCGGCACCCGACCCACTCGCTCCCGCGCCTGCGGGTCCTGCAGAACCCCGGCGGCACCCGAGCCACTCGCTCCCGCGCCTGCGGGTCCTGCAGAACCCCGGCGGCACCCGAGCCACTCGCTCCCGCGCCTGCGGGTCCTGCAGAACCCCGGCGGCACCCGAGCCACTCGCTCCCGCGCCTGCGGGTCCTGCAGAACCCCGGCGGCACCCGAGCCACTCGCTCCCGCGCCTGCGGGTCCTGCAGAACCCCGGCGGCACCCGAGCCACTCGCTCCCGCGCCTGCGGGTCCTGCAGAACCCCGGCGGCACCCGAGCCGGCTAGCGGCCCCGGAAGTCGGGAGTTTCCTTGTCCAGGAACGCCAGCGTCGCGTTCTGGTGGTCCTCGGTGCCGGCGCACTGCTCCTGTAGGTCAGCCTCCATCTCCAGGGCGTTGCCGAGGTCCAGTCCGGAGCCGAGGGTCAGGCTGGCCTTGACCGCCGCGTATCCGACGGTGGGGCCACTGGCCAGACGCTGGGCGAGTTCCCGCGCGGAGTCGGCCAGCTCCTCGGCGGGGACGACCCGGTTGACGAGCCCGACCTCCAGCGCGCGCTGCGCCCCGACGGGCTCGGCGAGTAGGAGCATCTCCATCGCCCGGGCGTGCCCGACCAACCGCGGCAGTGTCCAGGAAATCCCGGTGTCGGCACCGAGCCCGACTTTGGTGAACGCCATCAGGAACGACGCGTTGTCAGAGGCGACACGGAGGTCGCAGGCGAGGGCGAGACCGGCGCCGGCACCCGCGGCGACCCCGTTCACCGCGGCCACCACAGGCTTGGGCATCCGGGTCAGGCCGAGCACGATCGGGTTGTAGTGCGAACGGACCGTGCTGTCGAGCCCGCGTCCATCGCCGAGCGCCTCGCCGTGTTCGCGCAGGTCCTGTCCGGCGCAGAACGCCTTTCCGTTTCCGGTGAGTAGGACGGCGCGTGCACCCGAGTCGTCTTTGGCCCGTTCGACAGCGGCGAGGAGGGACTCCTTCGCCTCGACCGTTAGTGAGTTCAGTGAGTCGGGGCGGTCGAGCGTAATCGTGGCGACCCCGTCGGACACCTCATAGGCGACACTGTCTGGCTCGGGCACGCGAAACTCCCTGGGGTTGATCGGCCGGTACTGTTTGGGTATCAGTTTTCCCGCGGTCCGGGCCCAACCTTACTGTTCGAAATCTTCGAGCCGGATGGCTTCGGGACCGTTCCCTCGTTCCCAATCGGGTCCAGAAACCGAGATAATGGCGGAACAGTGATTCGTTCCCGGAGTCACCGCGCGACGTGGACGCGATCCAACGAGCGGAGTCGTCGATGCTTACAAGCCCAAGGCCCGTGCGAGAGCATTGGCGGCGGAGCGCGTGAGGCACGTGGGCGTGCGACTGATGCGCGGCGACCCCTCCGCGTGGCCGGTCCTTGCGAACCAGGGCCCCACCCGACAGGCCGGCCCGTGCATCCGCGACAGTTTCCTATGAAAGGGGATACGGCATGGCGGCGATGAAGCCGAGGACCGGTGACGGTCCGATGGAGGTCACCAAGGAGGGCCGCAGTATCATCATGCGAGTCCCGCTTGAGGGCGGTGGACGCCTCGTTGTGGAACTCACGCAGGACGAGGCCGATGAGCTCGCGGAGGCCCTGAACGGTGTCGTCGGTTAGGCCGGCCGGTCGTTTTCGCGAACTGCCCCTATCGCCGCTGGACGGTGAGATCTCTCGCCCGGCCCGGTGCCCGTGTTCCTGACGGCACCGGAGTCCGGCCCCCGTGGCGGCGTCCCAATACCCCGCGAGATTGTGAGCGTTCGTGCCAATCGAGACAGAGATTCGTTCGATTCCAGGGCCGCTTGTCAACTCCACCGCCGATCTGTTGGCGCTCCCTGTTCGGGGTGGAGACGACGGGCCGGTGGCGGTGACCACGGGAACGGGACCGGGCGCCGGACTCGAGGCGCGACTGCCGGCGCCATTGGCCGAACTGCTCGCTGACTACGGCCTCAAGGGAACGCCGGGTGAGAAGGTCGAGTTCCCGGTTGATCTCGGGAACGGGCTGGTTCGGCTGGCGTTGGTCGGTGTCGGGTCGCAGACACCGGCCGACCTGCGCAGAGCGGGCGCCGCCCTCGCACGGTTGGCCAAGGGACGTAGCAGAGCCGCCACGACCGTCGCCTCCCAGCGCGGCGACGGTGAGGCCGTTGACGACGCGGGTGTGACCGCGTTCGTCGAGGGAGCGCTGCTCGGCGGGTACCGGTTCACGATGCGTAGCTCGGCTACGTCGGCCGACCCCGTGCCGGCGATCGAACTCGTGGCCGAGCGGCCCGACCGGCTCTCGGAGCCGGTCCGACGCGGTGTGGCATTGGCCAGCGCCACCGCGTTGGCTCGTGATCTGACCAACACCCCCTCCTCGGACAAGGGCACCGAGTGGCTCACCTCGCGTGCGGAAACGGTCGCCCGAGAGAACGGCCTGGACATAGAGGTGTGGGACGAGCACCAGCTGGAGCGTGACGGCTTCGGCGCGATCCTGGGCGTGGGTCGGGGGTCGGCCCGGCCGCCACGGCTCGTGCGTGTCGACTACACGCCAGAGGGGCCAGCAGCCACCCACGTGGTCCTGGTCGGCAAGGGCATCACCTTCGACACCGGCGGGTTGTCGTTGAAGCCGAACGACAACATGAAGCTCATGAAGACCGACATGAGCGGCTCCGCGGTGGTGCTGGGGGTTATGTCGGCACTGGCCGCTCTCGGAGCGCGGTCGCGGGTCACGGCCCTGCTCCCGATCGCCGAGAACTCGGTTTCGGGACGCGCGCAGCGTCCCGGTGACGTCGTCACCACCTACGGCGGACGAACCGTCGAGGTGCTGAACACCGACGCCGAGGGGCGCCTGGTCATGGCCGACGCCATGGACTACGCCGTGGCGCGGCTGGGGCCGGACAGCATTGTCGACGTCGCGACGCTCACCGGCGCCGCCAAGGTCGCGCTCGGGACCGGGACCGGCGCCCTGTTCAGTACCGATGACTCCCTCGCGGCCGAGCTGATCCGGGCCGCGGAGGCATCGGGGGAACCGGTGTGGCGGATGCCGCTGGTCGATGAGTACCGCGACACACTGGACTCCACGGTGGCCGACCTCGCCAACATCGGCACCCGGAGCAAGGACTACGGCGGTCCGGGTGCCACCGAGGCCGCGCTGTTCCTGCGGGAGTTCGCCGGCGGCCTCCCGTGGGCCCACCTGGACATCGCGGGGCCGGGCCGGTCGACGAGTGACGAGGGACTGTTCACCAAGGGCGGCACCGGGTTCTCCACCCGGTCGCTGCTGCGGTGGCTGGCGGGCTGATCCCGACATCGCCGGGGGCCGCGCGGCGGCCACCGGCGTGTCTCACCCGGGTCACTCGGAGGTGGGCGGCGTGAGGATCGCCGCGAGCAATCCCTCACCGACCGGGAGCAGGAGTGGCATGAGGGTGTCGTCCTCCCGGACGAGCTGACCGACCTCGCGCGCCGCGGAGGTGGCGGGGTCGGAGGCGCTCAGCGGGCCGTCGCTTAACGGGGTGGCGTCGAGCGCGTTGTTGAACACGACGACGCCGCCGGAACGCAGCAACCGCAGTGCCTCGGCGAGGAAACGGGGATACTCCGTCCGTACCGCGTCAACGAACACCAGGTCGTAGGCGGAGTCCGTCAGGCGTGGCAGCACCTCGAGGGCGTTGCCCTGGATCAGTCGTGCCCGGTTGGCGGGGAAACCGGCGCTCCGGTACGCCTCGCGGGCGGACTCCTGGTACTCGGGTTCCACGTCGACACTGGTCAGAATGCCATCGGGACGCATACCCCGGAGCAGCCAGATTCCCGAGCTGCCGCAGCCCGTGCCGACCTCAACGACCGCTCGCGCCCCGATGGCGGCCGCGAGGAAGCGCAGTACGGCGCCACTCGCCGCGCCGATAGGCCCGATGTCGGCCTGCTGGCCGGCGCGCCGGGCGGACGTCAGGGTGGCGTCCTCGGCGACGTACTGCTCGATGTGGGCCAGTGTGTCGTCTCGGCTGGCGATGGCGGCCTCCCGCGCTGTGAACGAAAGTGAGCGACTGTCCCTGCTGGTCGAGGAACCATCGTGGGCCTGGGACGCGGTCGTTGGCCCGTCCCCGCGCGGTCGAGCGCCTCCGGCTGTGGCGGGCGGCCGTCACCGGACCCCCACCGCGGCTACGCCACGACCAGCTCCCGGGAAAAGAGTAGCCTGCCAGGTGGGGTTCCGGCGGCGTCGGAACTTATTCGTGCCATCGTGGCGTTGGAATTCGTGAGCGTTCGCGGTCTCGGTTTCGGGTTCCTCCCCCCGGAACCCGAGCCAACGAGGCACACATGGGACGCGCCGCCGGGGCGCGGCGGCACGTCGACGAAGGGAGCACCGGTGGTCGATTCCGGCACTGCCGTGAACTTCGAGCAGTGGGAGCCGCCCAGCTGGGACGAGGTGGTGCGCAACCACTCGGCACGCGTCTACCGCCTGGCCTACCGCCTCACCGGGAACCAGCACGACGCCGAGGATCTCACCCAGGAAGTGTTCATCCGGGTGTTCCGCTCGCTCGCGAACTACACGCCGGGAACGTTCGAGGGGTGGCTTCACCGGATCACCACCAACCTCTTCCTGGACATGGCGCGCCGCAAGAACCGGATCAGATTCGAGGGCTTCGGGGAGAACGCCGACGAACGCCTCGAAGGCCGGGAGCCCACGCCCGCCCAGTCCTACGACGAGCGCCATTTCGACTCCGACATCCAGGTCGCGTTGGACGCGCTGCCCGCGGATTTCCGCGCGCCAGTCGTCCTGTGCGACATCGAGGGGCTTTCCTACGAGGAGATCGCGGCGACCCTCGGGGTGAAGCTGGGGACGGTGCGCAGCAGGATCCATAGGGGGCGCGCCCAGCTGCGCAAGGCCCTGGACCATCGGCGGCGTTTGGCCGCCCAGCGGGACGCGGCTGGTGCTCCGGAGTCCGCCGACGTGTGGGAGGCGAGCGACGACGGCGCGATGTTCCACCGACGGAGCCGGGAGGTGGAGTGAGCATGGAGCACTTGGGGGAACGCCTTTCCGCCCTGGTCGACGGGGAGCTCGGCCACGCGGAGCGCGACCGCGCGCTCGCGCACCTGGCCTCGTGCGAGACGTGCCGGTTCGAGGCGGAGATGCTGCGACGGCTCAAGCGGCGCCTGCACGGTTTGGACGGCCCCGAACCGTCCACGGACCTCATGGGGCGTCTCTCCGCGTTGAAGGAGTCATCGACCGGGGAACCTCCGCTTGGTCCTCCGGCGGGTCCTTCGGGGGGGCACGGCCCGTTGGGCACACACCCGTCGCTGGGGTCCAGCCGCCCGATCGGGGGAGGGCTGCCCGGAACACCACACGGTGGCCACCCGGCCGCCGAACCCGAGCCGGCGCGCGGCCCCGTCCGCAGGAGCGCCACTCCGCTGTCGCTGCTGCGCCCGCCGTGGGGTCGTACGCGCTACGCCGTCGCTGGGGCCTCGGTCGTGGCCCTGGCCCTGGGCACCGCGTTCGTCGCCGGTGACGAACGCGAGGGTGCGCCGGTGGTCCGCCCGGCCCTCGAACAGTACGAGGTCGAGCACGCCGTCGTCAGCGGGCAGGCACCCGACCTGGGCCCGCCGGAGGGCGATGAGGGGGGCGGGCAGCGTGCCCTGGACGGTCAGGCGCCGGACGACGCGGCCACACCCCGGTGAGCGCGGGTGGCGTGGCTCACCACCGACGCCGCCCGACGCTCGCTCTGTTGCTCACGGGCTTGATGCTGCTGCTGGTGCTGGCGACATCGGCACCGTCCGGTAACTGGGCGCGGCCCGTCGAAGGCGAGGACGACGGAATCGACCTGCTACGGCGCGCCGCCGAGACGAGTCGGGTCACGGCGTACGACGGGGTTCAGTCGGTCGCGGTGCGCTCGGCCGGCACGCTGGCCACCGAGCGGGCCGAGGTGCGACACCGCCCGGGCGAGGGCACCGGCTACGCCGAGGTGACGACCAGGAACGCCGTGGCCGGGCGGAGCCTCGTCGTCGGTCCCACTTCGTCGGCACGGCCGGACGAGCGCGTTCTCGAGTCCCTGGAGCACAACTACCGGGTGACCCGAGCCGGCTCCGACACGGTCGCGGGCCGGACAGCGGAGGTGGTCGACGCGAGGCGCGGCGACGGCAGTGTCGCCGGCCGGTTCTGGGTCGACGAGCGGACCTCCCTGCCGCTGCGCCGGGATGTCCTGGACGCCACGGGCGAGGTGACGCACTCGGTCCGGTTCGTCACCCTGGCGGTCGGGGACGATACGGGGACGCTGCCGGGATCCTCCGGCGAGACCGGCCACTGGCGCAACACCCTGTCCCCGAGGGAGCGCACACGGCTGGAGAGGCGAGGGTGGACCCTGCCCGAGCGGATCTCCTGGAACCTCCCGCTCGTCGACGCGCGCTCGAAACGCACAACGGACGGCCGGGTGGTGCACCTCTCCTACTCCGACGGGCTCTCGATCGTGTCCGTGTTCGTGCAACGCGGGCAGCTCGGCCATGAATCCGTGGGAACCACATCCGGGATGCGCCCAGTCGTAGAGGGTGGCGGGACGATCTATGTCGACGATTCGGGACAGTCTCGTCGCATGTGGGAATCTGGCGGTTTCGTCTACACCGTGCTGGCCGACGCTCCCCCCGAGATGACGGGCACCGTGGTTGGGGCGTTGCCCGACCCCGACGGCTCCGGTTTCTGGGCGCGAGTGTGGCGGGGATTCGAGCGGCTTGGTTCCCGGATCGCGGATATGGCGGGGCGGTAGTTTACCGCTCCCGCTGTGGCCGTGACCGGACCCCGGCGTTGGGCCGGTGGGTCGTGACCGTAGGCTACGTCGCCGGGCGTGGCGCGCGGTGGTCGTTCCGCGACGTGGACGGCAACGAGGGGACACGGAGAACTCATGACCGACGATCCCGGAGCGAGAGTCCCGGATGGTGGGGACATCGCACCGAGCACGGCCGGATCGCCCGGTGGCGGCGAGACCGCGCGCGGAGGCCCGGATGGCACACCGCCGGCCGGCGCGGGCTCCCGTCCGGGGTCGGAACGCACCGGACCGAGCGTGCCCCGGCCCGACGTGGCGAGCACGAGCGGACCTACCGCGTCCGGGAGCCCCACGCTGGCCGGAAGCGGCCAGCGTCCGGGGATGGGCGGTCCCGCCCGTCCCGGAGGTCCCCCCGGCCCCACGGGTCCCGCTGGTTCCGGTGGTCCGGGCAGTTCCGGACCACCCGCCGGACCGGGGGGAACGGCAGGTCCCGGAATGCCGGGCGGTGGCCCCCCATGGCCACCGCCCGGCCCCGGAAGGCTGCCGGGGCCGGGCGGTGGCGGTCCCCCGGCCGCGCCGAAGCGGCGCCGCGCCATGCCACTGTGGGCCGTCCTGGTCACCATGGCACTGGTCGCCGTGGTCTCGGCGGGGGTGGGCGGGCTCGCCGGCGGCTTCGTGCGCCTCGACGGCGAGGCCACGGCCAGTGAGAGCTCTCCGGACTTGAACAACGAGGTGCCCAGCGGAACACCGAGTCGGGAGCCCGACACCATCGCCGGGGTCGCCCAGCGGGTCAGCCCCAGCGTGGTAGCCATCCACGGCCCCGACGGTGGGGCCAGCGGCAACGGCTCCGGTTTCGTCATCTCCAACGACCGGGTGGTCACCAACGCCCATGTCGTCAACGCCCTCAACGGCAGCCCCATCGAGGTCGCCTACAGCGACGGACACACCAGCGCCGCCTCGGTCGCCGGCCAGGCGGACAGCTCCGATCTGGCCGTGCTGGAGCTGGACAACCCCAACAAGGTGGAGGCACTGGAATTCGGTGACTCCGCGGACGTCACGGTGGGGGACACCGTCGTCGCGATCGGTGCCCCGCTGGGCCTGCAAGGCACCGTCACCACCGGAATCATCAGCGCGGTGGACCGGCCGGTCGCGAGCGATGAGGAGGGTGAGACCTATATCGAGGCACTGCAGACCGACGCCGCCATCAACCCCGGAAACTCCGGCGGCCCACTGGTGGACGAGGAAGGCCGAGTCATCGGGGTGAACACCGCCATCGCCACCATGAGCGCCGCCCCGGGGGGCCAGGGCGGCAGCATCGGTCTGGGTTTCGCGATCCCCTCGGACGACGCCGAGACCGTCGTGGACTACCTGATCTCCAACGGTGAGGACCCGCAGGCCGACATCGGTGCCGAGCTGGTGATGCAACACCGCCAGCAGGGGGCGCTGATCGACGACGGCCACGACTCGGTGGACTCCGGCGGGCCGGCGGACCAGGCAGGGCTGGAACCGGGCGATCTCATCGTGGAGTTCGACGGGACGACGGTGCGCGACTCCCCGGACCTGCTCTCGCTCATCAGTGACAAGCGTCCGGGTGACGAGGTGAGTGTCAGCTACGAGCGTGATGGAGTGGACGAGTCCACCACCATGACGCTCGGGTCGGCCTAGGATCGGTTTTCGGGGGCTGACCTGGCCCCTGGCACCTGAGCAGGCGAGCGCCAGCGAGCCAAAGAAACAGGGTTTGGGTCGGGTGCCGCCGGGGTTTTGCAGGGTCCGTAGGCGCGGGAGCGAGTGGGTCGGGTGCCGCCGGGGTTCTGGAGGGTCCGTAGGCGCGGGAGCGAGTGGGTCGGGTGCCGCCGGGGTTCTGGAGGGTCCGCAGGCGCGGGAGCGAGTGGGTCGGGTGCCGCCGGGGTTTTGCAGGGTCCGTAGGCGCGGGAGCGAGTGGGTCGGGTGCC
>RJMB01000041.1 GCA_003725585.1 Halostreptopolyspora alba
CCCGCCTCGATGGGATCCCCCAGTCTCGTACCGGTCCCATGCGCTTCCACCGCGTCCACATCGCCGGGCGACATCCCGGCATCGGCCAGGGCCGCTCGGATGACCCGCTGTTGCGCCAATTCGTTGGGCGCGGTCAACCCGTTGGAGGCCCCGTCCTGGTTGATCGCCGAGCCCCGGATCACCGCCCAGATCCGCCGCCCGTGGCGCCGCGCGTCCGACAGCCGCTCCAACACCAGAACGCCCGCGCCTTCCCCCCAACCGGTTCCGTCGGCCGTCTCCGCGAACGCCTTGCACCGCCCGTCAGCTGAGAGGCCACGCTGCCGGGCAAGCTCCACGAACAGTCCCGGGGTCGGCAGCACCGACACTCCGCCAGCCAACGCCAACGAACACTCTCCGGAGTGCAGGGACCGCACGGCCTGGTGGACGGCGACCAGCGAGGAGGAACACGCCGTGTCCACCGAGACCGCGGGCCCCTCCAGCCCCAGCGTGTACGCCACCCGGCCCGAGGCCACACTGGTGTACGTCCCCGCGATCGCGAAACCCTCCATCTCGGCGGCTGCCCCGCCACCCATCCGCGGGCCGTAGTCGACCCCGTAGATCCCGGTGAAAACCCCGGTCGCAGAGCCCCGCAAGCCGGCCGGGGCGATTCCCGCCCGTTCCAGCGCCTCCCACGAGGTCTCCAGCATCAACCGCTGCTGCGGATCCATCGCCAACGCCTCACGCGGGCTGATCCCGAAAAACTCCGCGTCGAACTCCGCGAGGTCGGGCAGGAACCCACCAGAACGGGTGTACGTCTTCCCGTGCGCCTCGGGATCCGGGTCGTAGATCCCGTCCACGTCCCATCCACGATCCCGCGGGAAGTTCCCCATCGCGTCCACGCCACCGGACACCACATCCCACAGCCCTTCGGGGGACGTCGCCCCACCCGGGAAGCGGCACCCCACACCCACGACCGCGATGGGCTCGCGGACGGATTCCTCCAGCTCGCGCACCCGCCGGCGCAGAGCCTGCGCATCCCCGACGGCGCGTCGCAGGTAGGACCGGAGCTTGTCGACGTCCTCCACCATGGCCTCCTCAACGGTTGCTCGGACGAGCAGGTGGTGCTACACGTATCCGCGGTCGATCAGTTCGTACAGTTCGTCATCGCTGCGGCTTTCCAGATTCGTCTCCCCCGCAGTTGTCGGGACATCGGGCTGCTCCGGTTTGAGGAGGGCGAAGACGCGTCGACCGAGCGCTTGCGGAGTGGGGTAGGAAAACGCGACGGTGGCCGGGAGCTGCACACCGGCCGCCGCGGTGATCCGGTTGCGGAGCCGCACGGCCATCGACGAGTCGAAACCCAGATCCTTGAAGGTTTCGGTCGACCTCGCCGCGAGGTCGGCGCCCGTCAGGTCCGCGTCCCTGGTGCGTAACACCGCTGCCGTTTCGGCGCACACAAGGCTGAGTGCCGATGATTCCGAGCCCAGGTCCGCTGCCCCGATACCGGTATCAGCGGGACGGTGACCTCCTGGTTCCCTCGCATCCACGGAGGATCCCGTGTATGCCGTGTCGGTGTCCTCGGGTGCCGCCAGCCAGTACGGTTGACGCTGGAACGCGTAGGTCGGCAGGTCGATCCGCCGCGGGCGGTCCGCGGCGAACACCGCCTCCCAGTTCACCGGTACACCGCGTACGTGCAGCTCGGCCAACGAAGTCATGACGTCGCTGGCACTCCCGTCACCTTTGTGTAGGGTGCCCACCACCATCGGTGAGGTCGACAGGGCATCGGCGGTCTCCTCCATCGTCATTTCGAGCACCGGATGCGGGCTGACTTCCACGAAGACACCACCGGGGTCACGCATCAGGTGTTCGACGACCTCACCGAAGCGCACTGTCGAGCGCAGGTTGGCGTACCAGTACGAGCCGTCGAGCGCGTTCGTGTCGAGTACCCCCCCGGTGACCGTGGAGTGGAACGCCACCGTCGTCCGCTGTGGCGAAACACCCGCGGTGGCCTCAAGCACACGCTCACGGATGCGCTCGATCTGGTGGGAGTGCGATGCGTAGTCGACCTGGACCCGTCGCACTCGGACACCGTCATCGGCCGCCATCGCGGCGAACTGATCCAGCGCGTCGTCGTCCCCGGAAACCACCACCGAGGCCGATCCGTTGACCGCGGCCATGGAGAGCCGCCCGGACCACCGTCCCAACCGGTCCTGAACCCATTCGGGCGATGCGGACACCGCACTCATCCCGCCCAAGCCGGCCAGCTCTGTCAATGCCCGGCTGCGAAGGGCAACGATCCGCGCAGCGTCCTCAAGCGAGAGCGCACCCGACACGCACGCCGCCGCGATCTCCCCCTGCGAATGCCCCACCACAGCCTCGGGGACCACTCCCAACGACCGCCACACCCGCGCCAACGACACCATTACGGCGAACAGCGCCGGCTGGACCACATCCACCCGTTCCAGCGACGCAGCCGAGTCCGCACCGGTCACCACATCCACCAGTGACCAGTCAATCCACGGTTCCAGAGCCCGCGCGCACTCATCGATCCCGCGCGCGAAGACGTCCGACTCCGCGTACAACCGCCTGCCCATGCCGACCCACTGCGACCCCTGACCCGGAAAGACGAAAACGACCCGACCCACCGAACCCTCGGTGACCCCACGCACCACCCGCGTCGAACCTTCTCCCGCCCTCACCGCGTCCAGGCCGGACAGCGACTCTTCACGACCACCACCCAGCACCACCGCCCTGTGCTCGAACGCCGACCGCGTCGACGCCAGCGAATACCCCACGTCGGCTGTCGACAGCGACGCGTCCGCGGTCACGAAATCCCGCAGCCGCGCCGCCTGCCCCCGCAATGCCAACTCCGACCGCGCCGACAGCACCCAAGGCACCACCCCGGAGAGCCCCACGGAATCCAGCCCCTCACCCGCGCTAGGGGAGACTGTCTGCTCCTCGGGTGCCTGTTCGAGAATCACGTGCGCGTTCGTGCCACCCATCCCGAACGCCGACACCCCTGCCCGCCGCGGCCGGCCCGGCACGCTCGGCCAGGGGCGCGCGGCCCGGAGGATTTCGAAGTCCTGCTGGAAGTCCGCAATGGCGGGGTTGGGAGAGCGGAAGTTCAGACTCGGAACCAGATGAGCGCGGTCAACGCAGAGCGCCGCTTTCACGAAGCCGACGATTCCCGCGGCCGGCTCCAGGTGCCCGACATTCGTCTTTACCGAGCCGATCGTCAGGGGGCGGCTCCGGCCGGTTTCCTGGAACACCTCACGCAGACCGGATATCTCGGTCGGATCGCCGAGTCGCGTACCGGTGCCGTGGGCCTCGATGTAGTCGACCCCGTCGAACGGAACAGCCGCGCGTTCGAGAGCGGACAGCACAGTCGCCGCCTGCGCTCCCGAACTGGGATCCGGCATCCGGGAAGAGGCACCACCGCTACCGACGCCCCAGCCTCGAACCACCGCGTAGATGCGATCGCCTTCGGCGACGGCATGGTCGAGCCGCTTCAGCAGGGCGAACCCCCCGCCCTCTCCTCGAACGAAACCGCTGGCCCGTTCGTCGAAGGAGAAGCAGCGGCCGTCCGGCGAGAGGGCGCCCAGATTCGCCAAGCCGAGTCCCGATTCCGGATCGACGATCAGGTTCACGCCGCCCACGATCGCCATGTCAACCGCACCGCTCCGTATCCGTTCACACGCCAGAGCCAACGACACGAGCGATGAGGACTGCCCCGAATCCGCGCAGCAACTCAGGCCGCGGACGTCGAACAGGCTCGAAATCCGGTTCGCGATCAACGCACCGCTCGAACCGAGCGCGGCGTAGTGGTCGTCCCGGTCGCTGCCGGACAGTCTGCGCAGTACCTCGTACCCGGAGGACGCGGCACCGACCAGGACATCAATATCGCGGCCTGCGAGCGCGGCCGCCGGGACACGGGCGTCCTCGACAACCTCCCAGCCAAGTTCCAAACCCAACCGCTGCACGGGGTCCATGGCGGCAGCCTCCGCCGGCCCCACCCCGAAGAACTCGGCGTCGAATCCGTCGATGGAATCGAAGAACGAGCCCGAGGTCACCGTGGCGGCATCCGGGTGGGAAGTGTGGTTCGAGTCGACCGTCCGGTGCTTGGGGAACTCTCCGACGGTCGACTTCCCGTTGAGCAGCAAGCGCCAGAATTCCCCCAGGTTGGGCACCCCGGGGAAGCGACACGACATCCCGATGACGGCGATCTCGGTGGCAGCACCACTCATGCGGTCCCTTCCAGTTCCCTCGACGTACGGCTATGCCGGGCGGCGCTGCGTTCACCGCCAACAGGTCAACGACGTCCGCAGCTCGTCCGGCGCGTGCATGAAGTCGTGGTGTCCGCCGTCGACAACCTGGACGTCGACCGAATCCGAGTACTGCCGCCACCCTTCGAGCTGGTCGAGGCTCACCTCTGGGTCGTCCCGCCAGTGCAGTACGACGATGGGACACCGCACCGCGACCGGCTCCACCCGCCGGTACTCATTCGCGGCGGCGAGATCACGGAGCAGCACGGCCAGCCCCACATCGATCATGTCGGGCCGCGGCTCGATCCCCCGGCCCCGGACGACCGACTCCAACTCGGCGCGCATCTCGGACTCAGTCATGGTGAGCATCCGGTCGCGCGCCTCCTCGTGCGGCGCCGGCTGACCCGACACGAAGAGGCGGTGCGGTTGGGGAAGTCCCCGTTCGGCGAGCCGAACCACGGTCTCGAACGCGGGCAGCGCACCCGCGCAGTGCCCGAAGAACGCGAACGGCCGGTCGAGTAACGGCAACAGTGGCTCGACCAGTTCCGCGGCGAGGTTCTCGTAGGTGCCGTAGTGGGGTTCGGCCAACCGGTTCTCGCGGCCGGGGAACTGCACCGGACAGACCTCGACGTCCTCGATCGTGGCCGGCCAGGCACTGAAGGCCGAAGCCCCGGCCCCGGAGTAGGGGAAGCAGAAGATTCGGGCGGGGGGATCGGTGGACTGCGGCCGGACGAACCACGACGACGCGGCGCTGGTGGAACCGGATGTCATAGCGTCTTTCGTTTCTGGGCGACGATGGGGAGATGGGTCATCCCGGCGATGAAGAACGAGCGCAGGTGCTGCGGTTCGCCGTCGAGGTCGATTGATCCGACCCGCTGGAGCAGTTCCTCGAAGAAGATACGCAGGGTCATTCGGGCCAGCGGCGCCCCGATGCAGTAGTGCGGCCCGAACCCGAACGCGACATGCCGGTTTTCGCTCCGGGTGATGTCGAACGTGTGCGGATCGGTGAACTGGGACTCGTCCCGATTGGCCGACCCGATCCACGCAACGACCGCCCCACCCGCCGGGACCGTGCCCCCACCGATCTGGGTCTCGTTCGTGGCGTACCGCATGAAGTTACACGCGGCCGATGTCCAGCGCAGCCCTTCTTCGACCAGGGACGGGATCAGTGACGGATGTGCCTGTGCCTTCTCGAACTGCTCAGGCCGCTCGATGAGCGCAAGCACCGTGCCCGAGACCGTGTGCGGCGTCGTCACGTTGGCGCCCAGCAGCAGGCTGTAGCCGTCGTAGGCGATCTCCTCGTCGGTCAGCGGCGCGTCTCCCGCGTGGACGTTCATGAGGTGATCGAGCAGACTCCCATCCTCACCACCGTCCGATCGCCGCCGTTTGACCCACTCCGTGACGTAGGAGACGAGCTCGTGATGGGAGATGGCCAGCGTCGCGGCCTCGCTGCCGTGGTGGAAGTGCGGGTCCGAGGGGGCCGTCACCATCGCGGTCAGTTGCACGAGTTCGTCCCAGTCCCGTTCCGGGATCCCCAGCAGCGGACCCGCGACGATCATCGGAAGACGATGCGCCTGCTCGGCCAGGTCCCAGGTGTCACCGTCGAGCGCCGGCTCAAGGAAGCGCACGATCGCCCGCCGAATCCGCTCCTGCCAGGAGGCCACCGCCCGAGCGGTGAGCTTGGTACCGATCGCTCTGCGGACCTGGGTGTGTCGTGGCGGGTCGGTGGACGTCATCAGCTTGCCCGCCGCGACGTCGTCCTCCCCGAGGTGGGTGACCACCGTGCCACGCTCCGAGGTGAACTCCCGGTGGTCTCCGAGCACGCGGCAGACGTCGTCGTAGCGGGTCACCGACCAGAACTCCCGACCGTCCGGTAGGACCTGGTGGTGCAGGGGCGCCTTCGCCCGCATCACGTCCCAGATCGGGTGCGGATCGCCCGAACTGTAGAGCTCCAGGTCGAACAGGTCGACGCGATCCAGATCGATGTCGTGCCCGGAACCCGGCGTCAATCTCACGTCCGCGCCCTCCCCTGCTCGATTAGCTCGGCGACCCCGGCCGGAGTCTGCGCCAGGTAGAAGGCGCGCACGGACAGCTCGACACCGTAGTCCCGGGTCACACGTTCAATGATCTTGATCCCGATCAGAGAATTGCCCCCGAGCGCGAAGAAGTCGTCATCCGGACCGACCTCGCGACCGTCAAGGTATTCTCCCCACAACGCCGATATTTCCTGCACGAGTGACACAGGCGCGCCCGAAGGAACGGTTTTCTTCTCTGACTCCTCGTCTTGCCCACTTCGCTGGTGGCCCCGCGGCGACGCTTCCATTACCAGCCTTTCCTTCCTTCGCCGAACGGACATACCCGCCCACACCATTTCCGGTCCCGTCCCAGACCGTCACCGCCACCACGGCTCCTGGGGGCAGCCTGCCGCCGTCCCGCCAGCGGGACAAATCCTTTGAACGGACGAAACGAGTGTCTCGTGACTCTCTTCTGCTCACCCAGTGATCGTGGTGTCCGGTGCTCGCCGGTCGGGTGGGGTTGCAAGTGGACCAGCCAGTCGGCATGCTGATGTCGCCCAGGCGCTATTCCCACATTTCCGCGGTTAGATTATGCCGTGGTTTAACCGGCCATAAACCATCCTGAAAACTAGCGCGGCTGAATCCGGGTATTCCCACACAGCGCAGAAGGCCAGGACCAGACGCCCCCCCAAAACCGTGGGGATTTCCGTCCACAGAGGAGACAGCACAGTGTCAGAGCAAGCCATTAACCTGACCTCGAAGCTCGTCAGTACCCCGGGCGAGTACGCGAGCCTTCGCGAACAGGCACCGCTCGTCCGCGTGATATTGCCCGGTACGGAAACGCCGACCTGGCTCATCACACGCTATGAGGACGCCAAGGTGGTCCTTGCCGACTCGCGGTTCGTCCGCGACAGCAACAAACTGTCCGACCAGGGCGGCCCCAGCATCGCCGACCAGATGGTCACCGCGTACGACCTCCCGGACGAGTTCCGCAACTACTTCGGCGTTCTGGTGCTGTCCGACGGGGAAGAACACGCCCGCATGCGGTCCGTGATCACGCGGGCGTTCACCGCCAACCGGATCCACGCACTGCGTCCACGGTTGGAGCAGCTCACCCACGACCTGTACAAGACTCTCTCGGACCGGGGGGAGGCCGACCTCATCGGGGAGCTTGCCAATCCCCTGGCGGTCGCGGCCCTGTGTGAGCTCGTCGGAATCGAGGAAGCGGACCGGCCGAAGATTTCCGACTACATCGAGTCCATCCACTCCGGCGACCCAACGCAGGCGGTCCCCATCCTGACGGGAATGGTGGACCGCTGCAAGGAGCTGATCGCGCAACGCCGGAGTGAGCCCGCCGACGACCTGATCTCGACGCTGACCCGAGTCAGCGACGAAGAGGGCAGCATCGGCGAAACCGAAATCATCGCGATCTTGTTCCTGCTGATCAACACAGGAATTATACCCCCTACCCGTTTCATAGCTGACGCGACCGTGGCCCTGCTGGACCATCCCGAGCAGGTCGAGCGGCTACGCGCCGAGCCGGACCTCATGTCGACCACCGCCGTCCCAGAGCTGTTGCGCTTCACCAGCTCAGTCCCTCTCGGTGCCCAGCTGTACGCGACCGAGGATCTGGAACTCTTCGGCGTGCCGGTGAAGCGGGGAGAGGCCGTCACGACCTCCCTTATGGCCGTGAACCACGACCCGGCGGAGTACTTTGAGCCCCACAAGCTCGACCTCACCCGGGAGCTCGGGCGCGGCGACGGTCACATGGCGTTCGGCCACGGACCTCACTACTGCATCGGCGCCGTCCTGGCTCGTCTCCTCGGAGAGGTGATCCTGAAACAGTTGTTCGTCAAGCACGAGGGCCCCTCTCTCGCGGTGGATCGCGATAACCTCCAGTACCAGGACGTGGCGGGCGACGGACTGTTCCTGCTCAACCTCCCGGTCACGTTCCGGTGACATCGCGGGCCTGGTCGATGAGGAACAGGGCGGCGGACAGCCTCTGCTCAACCACCAGGTGGGGCTTTAGCCCGAGGTGGGCCAGATCCGCGAGATGGCTCCGGTTCGGTTTCGTGTGAATAGCTGTCTGAGGCGTCGACCAATGTTCCCGGCGGGTGGGGGACCGGCCAGGGGCGTGCGGACCAATGACTCGGAACACTAACGCCCGCGGGCGGACTCCGCCTCGATCACGTCCAGCACGTCCCCGGCGCGATCGACCAGGTACATGTGGTCGCCCGGGAACTCCGTGTAGCCAAATTCACCCGTGGTCGCCCTCCGCCATTCTTGCGCCTGTTTCGCGCTGACCAGACCGTCAGACCTTCCGCGGAGCGAGCAGATCGGCACCGACACCGGTTCGTCGGTGCCCGGCACGTAGTTCTCGTGCATTTCGCAGTCGGCCCGCAGCACGGGAAGAATCAGTTCACGCATCTCCGGGTGGTCGAGAGCGTCGTGCCTGAAACCCGCGAACTCCTCGACCCGTGTGAGGAACTCCTCGTCCGGGAGTCCCGTAGCCCGCCTCTCGCGCTGTGTCCACGGCCCCGGCGAACCACTGACGACCAGCCGTTCGACGTGCACATCGCGCGTGCTCAGCAGGTGCGCCAGCTCGTACGCGAGCACCGCGCCCAGGCTGTGCCCGAACAGCACGATCCGCGCCCCTTCACCAAGGGACGCGGCTATGTCGTCGACCTCGTTCTTGGCCGCTTCGACGACATTACGGTACGGCGTCTCCAGGATCCGCCGCTCCCTGCCGGGCAGCTCGACCGGGACCACTCGCCACCGGTCGGCGGACAGCGCCCGCCACGGGTGGAAGAACGAAGCTCCTGCTCCCGCGAACGGCACGCACAGCAGCGTGATCCGGTCCCGGTGTTCCGGGAGTATTCCTGGTTCTTTCATAACCAACCCCAATTATCCACTCGATGGCTCATTGAATCGGATCCGAAAATTCCCCATGCGGGTACGGCACTAGCATGAAAAGCGAGGTGGGGGTGTGGAACGGTCACCAGGTCTCTTCAAGCACGACCCAGTTTGTGCTGACGGCAGCAGCGTACGCCGATGCCGATCGAATGGTTGACTCTAAAGAGCCTCGCGGTCAGCGGATGGGTCCCGGCGCTGCCAGCGAAATCCTCCAGCGCGGCGTCGAGTGACATGTTCGACGACCCGAACCCCACATCCACCACGGCGTGTACGGGTGTCCGTACCTGCGCGGCATTCCCATACCGCCCCCCGTCACTTCTCCAGCTTGCTGTTGATCACCTCGAAGATTTCGGCCACGGACGCGGGCATGTGTAAGTCGTTATGCGTGGCGCGCACGTCGTACACCTCCAGGGAACCCCGGACGTAGGGCCGCCACAGGTGCGCGTACGAGTCGTCATCCAACGCGGCGTCGAAATACAGCACATCGCCGTGGTAGATCGGCGACTCGAACTCCATCATGATGGACATGTTGTTTGCCATCACCTTTGACATGGTGTCCAGGAAGTGGACCTGGTTGCCGGTATTTATGTACTGGCCGAAGACGTCCTCAAGCTCCACCCGATAGTCCGACCAGTCCTTGCCGACATGGTGCGTCTCGAACCCGCTCCCCGGTTCACAGTCCAGGAGGGCCACGAAGGCGACGTGGTGCCCGCGCCGGTCGAGCGCCTCCGCGACAGCGTGCGCGACAGTGCCGCCGTAGGACCAGCCGATCAGGTAGAAGGGCCCCTCCGGCTGGATATCGAGCATCCGGGTGACGTAGTCATCGACCATCTCCTCCACAGATCCCGCCAGCGAGTCCGTGCCGTCGAATCCGCGGGCCTGCAGGGCGTAGGCCGGCCGATCCTGCAGGTGCAGCACGAAACTGAAGTACGCCCAGCCCAGTCCGCCCCCTCCGTGGAAGAACCACACCGGCGACTTCCCCGTACCGGGATCGCTGTTCAACGGCAGCACGACCTCGAACGGGTCGGCGTGGTCCACGGGAATGCTGCCGGTGAGCAGCAGCGCGGCCAACTCGGCCACCGTGGGGTACTGGATGATCGTCCTGAGGGGAACGTCGACGTCGAACTGGTTGCGGATGCGGGTGCTGAGCCGGGCGGCCAGGAGCGAGTGCCCGCCGAGCGCGAAGAAGTCGTCGTCGATACCGACCCTCTCCACAACGAGCAACTCACTGAAGAGGGAACACAGCTTTCGTTCGTGGGAGTTGCGCGGCTCTCGGCTTCCCACGGTGCTCGTGTACTCCGATGGCAGCGCGCGTCGGTCGAGCTTCCCGTTCGGGGTCAACGGAATCTCCGAGAGTGGAACCACCGCGGAAGGCACCATGTATTCCGGAAAACGTCCACGCAGGTACTCGGGCAACTCAGCGAGCAGCGGACCGATCGACTTGGCGAGCGCGGGGTTGTTCGCCCGAGCCCGCCCGCCCACACCGCCGGGAACGAACGTGCCCGAGACAGTCCGGTGCCCGGTCCGTTGCTCGGGCAACAGGACCGCTTCGAAGGCGGGGATGGACTCGCCCGACCACGTGAGGACCGCGTTCCGGCCCTGACTCCGCGCCCACGCGGCGAACTCCTCCGGATCAAGCGGCGTGCCGGAGGGCGCAGCCGCGTTCAGCACACCGGCGGAGTTCGCCTCGGCGACCTCCGCCACCAGCCGCGCGTTCGGTATCCCGGTCACCCGCACCGGGCTGCCGCCCGCCCGGTCCACATGGCGGCCCAGGTCGGCCAGGTCGAACACCTCCCGGCCCCACGGGACCGCCGGCACACCGGCCAGATCGAGTACGTCGGCCGGTTCCTTGTACAGCACAACCTCGTAGCGGTGGCGGGTCAGCTCGTTGTGCACGCTCCCGGACTTCAAGCGAATGTCCACACCCCCGGCGTGATCACGCGCCCACTCGGTGAACCACTCCGGGGCAACCACCAACTCACGTTCGGCAAGCAGCGCCTTCTCCACCAACGTCCGCAACTCCTCGTGCGACGCGTGAGGATGTTCCGCACGCTGCACCGCAGTGAGCAGAACCCGAAGTGTCGTGGCGTTGCGAACGTCGCCCACGATCACTCGGCCTCCCGGCGCGAGCAATTCCATGGCCTCGCGTAGCACCCGGTCCAGGTACTCGACGCTCGGGAAATACTGCACCACCGAATTGAGCACCACGGTGTCGAACCCGGCGCGAGGCAGCCCAGAGACGTCGTCAGCCGCCTGGGCGTTCAACCACACCCGGTCACCGTAACCAGCCTGCTCGGCCTGCGCCCGGACACGGTCCACCATCGTGGCCGAAACACCGGTACCCCAGTACTCCTCGACCTCACCGACGATCTTCGCCAACAGCAGACCGGAACCCACACCGATCTCCAGTACTCGCCGCGGCGCAAACTCCAACACCCGCGCCACCGCCGTGTCCTGCCACTCCAGCATCTGCTCACGCGGAATCGGCTCACCGTCATACGACGACCTCCACAGTTGGAAGTCCTCGCCCCACGTCTCATCGCCGGAATCGGCATAACTGTCGTCGTAGACCTGGCGCCACTCATCCGCCTGCACATCGGCGTCGACCACCGCGGAATCCGGCTCCGGCACCACATACGCCACGAGGCGCTTATCGCTCTGCCGGTCTCCGCGTACCACGACGACTGCCTGGGCCACACCAGGATGCTCAACCAACACACGCTCGATCTCAC
>RJMB01000042.1 GCA_003725585.1 Halostreptopolyspora alba
TCGATCTTGGCGCCCTTCGCTATGTCCTCACGCCGGCCACAGATTTCCCATCAACGATCTAGGCGGCCGCTGGAGCCAGCGGCCGCGACCGGCCGTTTAGCGCCGGCCCACCCGGGTCAGCGGACCCCAGAACAATGGAGCATGGCCGGCGCCGAGGCGGGGGCGGGGCGTGTTTCCTTCAGCTGGCCGAACACCATCGGGCGGGAAGCACCTCCCGGGCGCGGGTGTGCCCATACGCATCGCCGCGCCCGCTCGGCGACCGTGCGGTACCACCAGGGGAGTTGAACAGGCACATGTCCGAGACACGCCGCGATTCCGCCACGAAGGACGAGAAGGACCAGCAGCTCGAACGGCACCGGGTCGACGCCGCCGGCGAGCTGACCACGAGCACCGGGACCAGGGTCGACGACACCGACAACTCGCTCAGTGCCGGCGGTCGGGGCCCGACCTTGATGGAGGACTTCCACTTCCGGGAGAAGCTCACCCACTTCGATCACGAGCGCATCCCGGAGCGCGTCGTGCACGCGCGCGGCGCCGGGGCCTATGGCTACTTCCAGGTGTACGAGCCACTGAGCCGCTATACCCGGGCGCACTTCCTGAACGACCCGTCGCTGCGCACGCCGGTGTTCGTGCGCTTCTCCACGGTCGCCGGGTCGCGCGGGTCCGCCGACACCGTGCGCGACGTGCGCGGATTCGCCACCAAGTTCTACACCCAAGAGGGCAACTACGACCTGGTCGGCAACAACATCCCCGTGTTCTTCATCCAGGACGGGATCAAGTTCCCGGACTTCGTGCACTCGGTCAAGCCCGAGCCGCACAACGAGATCCCGCAGGCGCAGTCGGCGCACGACACGCTGTGGGACTTCGTGCAGCTACAACCCGAGACCATGCACATGATGATGTGGGTGATGTCGGACCGTGCGCTGCCACGCAGCTACCGGATGATGCAGGGCTTCGGGGTGCACACGTTCAGGTTCGTCAACGCGAACGGCGAGGGCACGTTCGTGAAGTTCCACTGGACGCCCAAACTGGGGACCCACTCGCTGGTCTGGGACGAGACCCAGAAGATCGGCGGCAAGGACCCCGACTACAACCGACGTGACCTCTGGGACGCCATCGAACGCGGACAGTACCCCGAGTGGGAGCTGGGCGTGCAGCTCGTACCCGAGTCCGACGAGCACCGGTTCGACTTCGACCTGCTCGACCCCACGAAGATCCTCCCGGAGGAGCAGGTTCCGGTTACACCGATCGGCAGGATGGTACTCAATCGGAACCCGGACAACTTTTTCGCCGAGACCGAGCAGATCGCGTTCCACACGGCGAACGTGGTTCCGGGCATCGACTTCACCAACGACCCGTTGCTGCAGGCGCGCAACTTCTCCTACCTCGACACCCAGCTCATCCGGTTGGGTGGGCCGAACTTCCAGCAGCTCCCGGTGAACCGCCCGGTAGCCGATGTGCAGGACAACCAGCGTGACGGCTACGGCCAGCACTACGTGCACCGGGGACGGACCAGCTACTTCAAGAACTCGCTGGCGGGCGGCTGCCCCTACCTGGCCGGTGAGGACACCGCCTTCAAGCACTACCAGGAGCGTGTGGACGGCCAGAAGATCCGGCACCGCAGCGACAGCTTCCAGGACCACTACACGCAGGCCACCCTGTTCTACAACAGCCTCGCCAACTGGGAGCGGGCCCACATCTCCGCGGCGTTCCAGTTCGAGTTGGGAAAGGTGGAGCACCGCCATGTCCGGGAGGGCGTGGTGGCCCACCTCAACCACGTCGACCACGACCTGGCGGTCGATGTGGCCAACGGCATCGGCGTGGATCCGCCCGAGCGGGCGGTCGCGAACCACGGCCGCTCCTCACCGGCGGTCAGCCAGGCCACGTTCCCCGGGACCGTGTACTCCCGTCAGGTCGCGGTGCTGGTCGCCGACGGGGTGCGCGCGGCGGAGGTGACCGCCCTGCGATCCGCGCTGGCCGAGCACGGCGCCCTAGCCGACGTCCTGGGCCCGCGCGACGGGACCGTGCGCACTGACGACGGCTCGAACTTCGAGGTGGACCGGGCCATGAGCACGGTGGCCTCCGTCCTCTACGACGCCATCGTGGTACCCGGCGGCGCCGACAACGCCACCGCGCTCTCCGGGGACGGTCTCGCGTTGAACTTCATCACCGAGGCGTTCAAGCACCACAAGCCGATCGCCGCGATGAACGAGGGTGTGGACGTGCTGGGGAGGGCACCCCTGCCCAGCCTGCGACTCGCGAACTCCGGCGACGACGGTGTCCGGACCGACCAGGGCGTCATCACCAACCGGGGCTCGGACGACCAGGGACTGCGCCAGACCTTCATCGAGACCCTCGCCCGGCACCGGGTGTGGGACCGTGAGGTCGCGAGCGTGCCGGCCTGACCACGTGCCCGCGGCCCCGGACCACATCCGGCGGGGCCGCCGGGTGGCGGGCACCGCTCACCCGGTGACGACGGCACCGAGCTTGTCGCGGATCTCCGCGTGGCCGGCTCCGCCGGGGTGAGCACCGTGCCGGTCCCCAACAGGGGCTCGCGCGCGGCGTCGATGTCGGCGGTCTCGACCTCGGCTTCCAACCCCGGTTCCCGTGCCGCGCGCTCGGTGCCGCCCCTGAGGAGCACACTGATGCCCACCGTGCCGCGCACGGCGAGGCCCCTCATCGGGTGCCCTCCTCGTACTCGGTGATGAGAGCGCGGACGCGGGCGGCGCACGCCGCGGCCCTCAAGCTCTCGCGGTTCTCCTGGCGTGCGAGCATCCGGGCGAGCTGGGACAGTGCCGCCGAGTGCCCGTCGTGGTCGGTGGCGGCGAGCCCGATGACCAGGTCGACCGGGTCGTTACTCGGGTGTCCGAACGTCACGGGCCAGGCCAACCCGGCCCAGGACAGCCCGGTGCGCAGCACAGAGGGGGAGGGGCGGGCGTGTGCCAGCGCGAGACCGGGAGCGATGACGATGTAGGGACCGTACTCCTCCACGGTGCGCCGCATCTGGGTGACGTAGTCCGCGGTGCTGACACCGGTGGTGACCAGCAGGTCACCCGCGGCCCGCACCGCGTCGCACCAGCCGGCCGCGCGCAGCCCGAGCGCGATCGCCTCGGTCGGGAGAAGTTGGTGAAGCGACGCCCCCTGCATGATCCGCTCCCCTGCCACGAGCTCGGTGCCGGACGATGGTGCCACCGCGAAGTACGACGAGAGACACGGGCCGGGCCGGTCACGTCGCAACGCGAGGTCGCGAACGTAACGAATCTAACGCAGCCGATCGCGGCGTCGCCGGATGTTGTGGAAATCCCCCGGAGACCAGTGTCCGCTGGGGCGGGGCGGTGCCGGTTTCGCGCGTCGCCGTTCGGCGCCGGGATCTCACCGTGGAGCCGTGGTCCGAGTTCCGCGAGATCGGCGCGCACCCCGATCAGCGGTGCCGGTGCCCGATGTGGGAGGCGGTGCGGTCGCGGTGCTCCAGCCCGTCGCTGGTGGTTCGGGTCTGCGCGCGCAGTAGCCGGCGGGCGTCGTCGGCCGCGGCCCGCGCGGTCTCCGGGCTGGCCACCCCACGTTCCGGTGGCGGCGCGCTGTCCTCGGGCACCCCGATGTCGTCGGGGAGCCCGGCGCGGCCGACGATTCGTAGCTGAGCGGACTCCTGGGACACCGAGGGCCGGATGTCGCCGTTCGGGGTTTTCCAGTTGCGCAACCGGTGCTCCAGCCATTCGACCCCCTGGTAGCCCTCACCACGGGGCCACGGCTGGCCATCGGGGCGGTGGCTCAGGGCGTGTAGCAGGTCGGCGACCGACCATCCGGCGGCGAAGAACCGCGCCGCGGTGTCCCGCAGCTCGGCGAAGTCCACACCACGCAGCGAGGCGTCGCGGTTGCGGACGAGCTCGCACGCCCGGTGGACGTCGCTGCGGGTGTGCATGGGCCGGTTCATCGGGTCGGGCTGGGGTGTTCGCAGCAGCTCCTCGTCCACGGTGACGACGACGTCACCCTCGGGGTTCCGCCACACACTGACCCGGTCGCGCGGCCACCCGTGCGCCTCGATCAGCGCCGTGGCCGTCCTGCGCAGGTCGATGCCGCTGTCGTCGCAGGAGATCCGGAACTCCACCACGGGCCCCTCCCGAGTCGCCACACCGGTGATCCGCGCCCCCCAGCCTACGGCGCACCGGCCGCGGGCGGCGGCACAGCGCGGTCCGGTCCGCGAGCCGGCGCCCACCGACGCGTTAGGGTGGCCGCCATGACGACCGTCCCGATGGAGGGTGGCACCGTGCACGACAGCGCGGCCCCGGGCCCGGAGGCGTCCAACGCGGCCCTACGGGCGTATCTGCGCGGGCTGCCGGGGGTCGACGAGGTCGGTGCCCGGGAACGCGCCAGCGAGCTGGCCGCGCGTTCGATCAAGGCGGAGGCCAAGGGGACCGCGATCGATCTCGCTATCCGGATGGTCGACCTGACCACGCTGGAGGGTGCTGACAGTCCGGGCAAGGTGCGCGCCATGTCGGTCAAGGCGGCCCGGCCCGATCCGGCCGACCCGTCGACGCCACCGGTCGCGGCGGTGTGCGTGTACCCCGACATGGTCTCCGTGGCCGTCGACGCGCTGCGGGGAAGCGGGGTGGGGGTGGCGTCTGTGGCCACCGCGTTCCCCTCCGGGCGCGCCCCGCTGGAGGCGAAGCTCGCCGACACCGGCCACGCGGTCGCCGGCGGCGCCACCGAGATCGACATGGTCATCGACCGCGGCGCCTTTCTCGGCGGTGACTACCGCAAGGTCTACGAGGAGATCGCCGCGGTCAGGGAGGCCAGCGGGGCGGCCCACCTGAAGGTGATCCTGGAGACCGGCGAGCTGGGCACACTCGACAACGTGCGCCGTGCCTGCTGGCTCGCCATCCACGCTGGGGCCGACTTCGTCAAGACCTCCACCGGCAAGGTCGCACCGGCGGCCACCCTGCCGGCCACGCTGGTCATGCTGCAGGCGGTGCGTGACCACCACGCGACCACGGGCGCGCGTGTCGGCGTCAAGCCCGCCGGGGGGATCCGTACCACCAAGGACGCCATCCGTTATCTCGTCATGGTCAACGAGGTCGCCGGTACGGCGTGGCTCGCTCCGGCCCTCTTCCGCATAGGCGCCTCCAGCCTGCTCAACGACCTGCTGATGCAGCGCGCCCGGTTGGCCAGCGGTACCTACCCGAGTCCCGACCACTTCACGACGGACTAAAGAGGTCTCAACCGTGCCCGACCAGACCTTCGAGTACGCGCCGGCGTTGGAGTCGCGCTCCGTGGTCTCGCTGTCCCCGTCCTACTCGCCCCACATCGATGGCGAGTCGCGGCCGCCCGCCAGCGGGGAGTACCTGACCACGGTCAACCCGGCCGACGAGGAGCCGCTCGCCGAGGTCGCGGTTTCCGGTGAGGCCGACGTCGACCTGGCCGTCGCCGCCGCCCGCCGTGCCTTCGACACGTGGTCGGCGATGCCGGGCGCCGAGCGCGGCAAGTACCTCTTCAGGGTCGCCCGGATCCTGCAGGAGCGCTCGCGCGAACTGGCGGTGCTGGAGACCCTGGACAACGGCAAACCCGTCAAGGAGTCCCGCGACATCGACCTGCCGCTGGTCGCAGCGCACTTCTTCTACCACGCGGGGTGGGCCGACAAGCTGGCACACGCCGGGCTCGGCCCCGAGCCGCGCCCGGTCGGCGTCGCCGGGCAGGTGATCCCCTGGAACTTCCCGCTGCTGATGCTGGCCTGGAAGGTGGCTCCGGCGCTGGCCACCGGCAACACGGTGGTGCTGAAACCGGCCGAGACGACCCCGCTGACCGCGATGGTGTTCGCGGAGATCTGCCAGGAGGCCCAGTTGCCACCGGGGGTGGTCAACATCGTCCCCGGCGCGGAGGCGACCGGGCGGGCCGTGGTGTCGCACCCCGGTGTGGACAAGGTGGCGTTCACCGGATCCACCGAGGTCGGCCGGCGGATCGCCGCCACTCTCGCCGGCGGCCACAAACGTCTGACGCTGGAGCTCGGCGGCAAGGGCGCCAACATCGTCTACGACGACGCCGCCATTGACCAGGCGGTCGAGGGCGTCGTCACCGGAGTCTTCCGTAACCAGGGGCACGTGTGCTGCGCCGGGTCCCGGCTGCTCGTGCAGGAGAGTGTCGCCGACGAGTTCCTGCCCCGGCTACGCGAACGGATCGGGCAACTCCGGCTTGGCGACCCCCTGGACAAGAACACCGACATTGGGGCGATCAACTCCGGAGAGCAGCTCGGTCGGATTCGTGACCTCGCCGCCACCGGGACGACCGAGGGGGCCGAGGCGTGGTCACCCCCGTGTGAGTTCCCCGAGCGGGGGTACTGGTTCCCGCCCACCGTGTTTACCGGCGTCAGTCAGGCGCACCGGATCGCCCGGGAGGAGATCTTCGGGCCCGTGCTCTCGGTGCTGACGTTCCGTACCCCCGACGAGGCCGTGGCCAAGGCCAACAACACCCCCTACGGTCTCTCGGCCGGGGTGTGGAGCGAGAAGGGATCGCGCGTGCTCTGGACCGCCGAACGGCTGCGGGCCGGTGTGGTCTGGTCGAACACCTTCAACAAGCTCGACCCGGCGAGCCCGTTCGGCGGGTACAAGGAGTCCGGCTATGGCAGGGAAGGCGGGCGACACGGACTGGAGGCATACCTTGGCTGAGGCCGGGCCGCGGGAACGTCCGGAGGGCCACGACGGCACCCCGGGTGAGCACGCCGTCGGCGACGGCGCGCGGATCGCGGTACGCAGGACCCACAAGCTCTACCTCGGCGGGGCGTTCCCGCGTTCGGAATCGGGCAGGTCGTATCCAGTGACGTCAGCGGAGGGACACCACCTCGCCAACGCCGCGGCGGCATCCCGCAAGGACGCGCGCGACGCCGTCGTGGCCGCGCGCGCGGCGTTCGACGGGTGGTCCGGGCGTACCGGCCACAACCGCGGCCAGATCCTTTACCGGGCCGCGGAGATGATGGAGGGCCGCCGTGCCCAGTTCGTCTCGGAGGTCGTCGACGCCGATGGGGTGAGCGGCGAGCGGGCCGAGACGCTGGTGTCGGCCGCGATCGACCGGTGGGTCTACCACGCGGGCTGGGCCGACAAGTTCACCCAGGTGATAGGGGGGACGAACCAGGTTCTGGGGTCCTACCTCAGCCTGAGCTCGCCCGAGCCCACGGGGGTCGTGGGGATCGTCGCCCCACCGAAGGCGCCGCTGCTCGGCCTGGTCTCGGTGGTCGCTCCCGTGATCGCCACCGGCAACACGGCGGTGGTCGTGGCCAGCGAGCGGGCGCCACTGCCGGCGGTCACACTCGCGGAGGTACTGGCCACCTCCGACCTTCCTGGGGGTGTCGTCAATATCCTCACCGGCCGCCTCGGTGAGATCGCCCCCCACCTCGCCACGCACGCCGATGTCAACGCGCTGGACCTGGCCGGAGCCGGCGACCTCGCCACGGGGATGGAGGAGGACGCGGCGGCCACGCTCAAGCGTGTTGTTCGCCCGGAGGCCGATACCGACTGGACCGCCGACCCGGGCCTGTCCCGGATAACACCGTTCCTGGAGCTGAAGACGGTCTGGCACCCGATCGGTGGCTAGCGCGCCGCCGGGAACGACCGCACGGGTATGACACCGGCGTCAGCACCCTCACCAGTCACAGACCCGCGGAACCGAGGACCCAATGAGTGAGAACGGCGCGGTGCCGGGCGCCACGGACGGTCGCGCGGGGGCCGAACCACGAGGGGGCGGCCCCAAGGCGGTCGACGGCGGGGTGGAGCTGGTACGGCTCGACTCCACGTCCCCCGGGATCCAGCGGCTGCGTTCGCAGGTGCGGAGCGTGCCGCTGCTTCCCGGACAGCATCGGTTCGTCAAGCCGGCGGCGCACACGTTGCCACGGGCCGACGCCGACCCGAACCGCACGCCGTTCGCGGTGGTGGTACGTGACACGGCGGTGGGCTTCGGGATCCTCGATCGGGGCGGCAACCTCGTCGAGCTCACGCCCACCCCGCGAAGTGCCGTGCTGTTCCGGGCGTTCCATCTCGCCCCGGAATGGCAGGGGCGCGGTGTGGGCCGGGCCGTGTGCGTCGCTCTCGACCCGCTCGTCCGTGCCGTCGCTCCTGAGGCCACCGAGGTCCTGTTGACCGTGAACGAGGCCAACCCCGCGGCCATCCGCGCCTACCTGGCCGGTGGCTTTCGCGACTCGGGACGCCGTTACCTGGGTGGCGACGCCGGACCCCAGCTCATCCTGTACCGGGAGGTGACCGAGTACGGCTGACGCGCGGAGCCGGTTGGGATGGCTTACCGGAGGTGGTCGAGGGGTGCCGGCTTTCTGGGCATCCGAGCCCGGGGGGCGGTGGCGAGCACGAACAACACCACCTAGCGCGCCTCTCCCGTCGGGAGACGACCAGTGGGGTGGTCGGGTTAACGTTGGATGCGTTACCGGCTCGCGCGGTTGGGTGGCGCCACCCACGGCACGACCGAACCGCCGGCTGGCCCCGCCGGACGCGATGACCAGGAGGAGAAGCGGCATTGACTACCGAGGACCTGCGGACCGCGCAGCGGGCCGCCGACGAGCTGCGCCAGCGCACTGGCGTGGATTCCTACGCCGCCGCTTTCGTCATGGGATCCGGGTGGGGAGCGGCCGCCGACGCGCTCGGCGAGGTCGTGGCCGAGGTCGAGACGAGCGCGCTTCCGGGGTTCCAACCTCCCGCTGTCACCGGGCACTCGGGCCGGATCCGGTCCGTGCGTAGCGGGGACCGCGACCTGCTGGTCTTCCTCGGCCGGACGCACCTCTACGAGGGGCACGGAACCGCGGCCGTGGTGCACGGGGTGCGCACCGCGACCGCCGCCGGGGCGTCGCGTATCGTGCTGACCAACGCCGCTGGGTCGCTGAACGCGGAGATGCCCGTCGGCAGCACGGTGCTCATCGCCGACCACATCAACATGACCGGTGAATCTCCCCTGGAGGGGCCGTCGTTCGTGGACCTGAGCGACACCTACAGTGCCTCGCTGCGCGCGGCCGCGCGGGAGGCCGACACTACCCTGCGCGAGGGGGTGTACGCGGCCATGCGCGGTCCACAGTTCGAGACGCCCGCGGAGATCCGGATGCTGCGGATGATGGGTGCCGACCTGGTTGGTATGTCCACGGCGCTGGAGGCAATCGCCGCCCGCGAGCAGGGGGCCTCGGTGTTGGGGGTGTCGCTGGTCACCAATCTCGCCGCGGGCCTGGCCGGGCAGCCGCTCAACCACAACGAGGTGCTGGAGACCGGCCGCGAGGCCGCCGCCGGTGTGGGCGACCTGCTCGCCGGGATCGCGGCGAGGCTGTGAACGGCGCGGCACCCCGAGCTCGGCAGACTGTCACGAGGGAGAACGCCACACATGGGGGAGAGCTATCGTGAGCGAGCCTGGGAGTGGCTGGAGCGGGACCCGGACCCGCGGACGCGCGAGGAGCTGAGCGGGCTACTCGAGTCGGGGGCGGACGCCGCTCTGGCCGACCGTTTCGGCGCCCGGCTGGAGTTCGGTACGGCCGGGCTGCGCGGGGCGCTGGGAGCCGGACCGAACCGGATGAACCGGGTGACCGTCATGCGGGCGGCCGCCGGGATGGCGCGCTGGCTCGGGGCGGGGAGGACCGTGATCGTCGGCTACGACGCCCGGCACCGCTCGGAGGACTTCGCCCGCGACACCGCCGCCGTCCTGGCGGGCGCCGGGTGCGCGCCCCTGATGCTGCCGCGCCCACTGCCCACGCCGGTGCTCGCCTACGCCGTACGCGCGTATGGCGCCGGGGCCGGCATCATGGTGACCGCGAGCCACAACCCGCCGCAGGACAACGGGTACAAGGTGTATGTCGGCGGAACAGGGCCCGACTCCGGCAGCCAGATCGTTCCGCCGATGGACACCGAGATCTCCGCGGCGATCGACGCCGCCCCGGCGGTCGACGAGCTGGAGCTGAGCGAGGACTGGGCGGTGCTGGGCGAGGATGTCGTCGAGGACTACGTCGCCGCCATCGCCTGTCTGCCGCTGGGGACTGACCGCGATGTCCACGTGACCTACACCCCCATGCACGGTGTTGGCGCGCGGACCCTGCGTACGGCGTTCTCGTGGACCGGGTTCCCCGCACCGCGGGTGGTGTTGGAGCAGGCCGACCCCGACCCCGTTTTCCCCACGCTGCCCTTCCCCAACCCCGAGGAGCCGGGGGCCATGGACCTCGCGTTGGCGACCAGCCGCCAGCACGGCAGCGACCTGATCATGGCCAACGATCCCGACGCCGACCGGCTGGCCGTGGCCGTGCCCGGGCACGGGCTGCTGACCGGTGACGAGGTGGGCGGGTTGCTCGCGGAGTACCTCCTGCGCCACACCACCGGCGCGGACCGGTTGGTGGCGACCACGATCGTCTCGGCCGGTCTGCTGGCCAAGATCGCGGCCGACTACGGGGTCGGCTACGCCGAGACGCTCACCGGTTTCAAGTGGCTGGTCCGCGCCGGTGGCCCGGACCAACGCAACGTGTTCAGCTACGAGGAGGCGCTGGGCTACTGCGTGGCGGGTGACAACGGCCGCCCGGTCGTGGACAAGGACGGTATCAGCGCGGCCCTCGTGGTGGCCGCTATCGCGGCGGAAGCCAAGCGGGCCGGCCGCACTCTGGTTGACCTGGTTGACGACCAGGCGCGGCGCTACGGACTGCACATGACCAGCCAGCTCTCGCTCCGCGTCGACGATCCCTCGGTGCTGGCCAGCGCGTTGCGCGCGTTGCGCGCGGATCCGCCCGGGCGGCTGGCGCAGTGGCGAGTGGCTCGGGTCGAGGACTTCAGCGAGGGCAGGGGCGAGCTTCCGGGGACTGACGCGGTGCGCTTCGCCCTGGAAGGACCCGCTGAGGCCCGGGTCACGCTGCGGCCCTCGGGTACCGAACCGAAACTGAAGGTCTACCTGGAGGTGGTGCATCCGGTGCACCCAGAGACCGCGTTTCTGTCCCCCATGCGCGAGCGCGCCCGCGCACAGCTCGCGGTGCTCAGGGACGCCGCCGCGGGGCTGTTCCCACGGTCCTGAGACCGCCCCGTGCCCCTGGGGCCGCCCCCTAGATCGTTGATGGGAAATCGGTGAACGGGCTGCGCGCACGACGAAGGGCGCCCACGATCGA
>RJMB01000043.1 GCA_003725585.1 Halostreptopolyspora alba
TCCTTGAAGGGGTGGCTCCGCTCCCGCACCTTTTTTTACGCACACCACAATCGTGGGTGGGGTCAGGAACGCATGACCGGGGGCGCCCTGCCCACCACCAAACCCCACACCCCGACCGCGGATCTGCGACCCGAGTTCTAGATCGCTCCTCAAGCCATCCTCGGGTATGACGCGAATATCTGCCTCGGGGTCGACGCGGCGTGACGGCTTGGCCAAATACCGTGCGCGTTGTGTCTCACATGATCATTACGCACGACCTGGGAAAGACGTACGGAAACCGGGCGGTTGTCGACGGCCTGGACTTACGCGTCCCGGAAGGTTGCGTGTACGGCTTCCTCGGACCCAACGGGTCGGGAAAGTCGACCACGATGAAGATGCTTCTGTCATTGGTGCGCCCCACCAGCGGCGAGATCCACATCATGGGCCGCCCCATGCGGCGTTCCACCCGCCGCGAACTGTTGGGCCACATCGGTTCACTCATCGAGTCCCCACCCGCCTATGGGCACCTCACCGGGCGGGAGAACATGCGCCTGGTGCAGCGACTGCTGGACCTCACCGACAACCAGGTCACCCAAGCGGTGCGGACCGTACGTCTGCGGGATCATCTCGAGAAGAAAGTCCGCGACTACTCCCTGGGGATGAAGCAACGGTTGGGGCTCGCCATGGCGCTGGCCCGCGAGCCCCGACTGCTGATCCTCGACGAGCCCACCAACGGCCTCGACCCCGCCGGTATCGAAGAGATCCGACGCCTGCTCACCAAGGTGGCCGACGACGGGACCACCGTGATGGTGTCCAGCCACCTGCTGGGCGAGATCGACCGAACGGCCACCGTGCTCGGCATCCTCGGCAACGGTCGCATGCTCTTCCAGGGCACGCGGGACGAACTGTTCGCCCGCTCCGTCCCCGACGTGCTGGTCGACACGTCGGAACCGCAGCGGGCGGCCGCCCTGACCGCTCGGTGGCACACGAGCCGCCTCGACGGCGCGACCGTGCGGCTGTCCGGGCTCGACGACAAGGCCACGGCCGGTGTGGTGTCCCTCCTCGTTCACGAGGACATCGAAATCCACGGGGTGCGCCGTGATTCCCAGTCTCTCGAGGACGTGTTCATGGACCTCACAGAGGAGCGGGGGCTGTGATGGGGCGCGCCGTGGCGAACGAGTTCGCCAAGATGCGCCGCCTTCGGGTGACGCCCGTCGTGTTCGTGATGGTGGCCGGCGTGCTCGCGGTGTCGTGTGTCGAGTTCACCGCCTCGGGGTTCGTGGAGTCGATGGGGGACCCCGCCGGGAAACCCTGGCAGCGGCTGCTCGCGAGCATGAGCTTCTCCGTCCTGATGCTCTCGCCCATCCTGCTGGCGGTACTGGCCAGCCGGCAGGTCGACATCGAGCACCAGGGAAACGGCTGGCTGCTCTCCCGGACCTCGGGACTCGCCCCCGGGTACCTGTGCCGGGTCAAGTTCGTGGCCGCCGGTGCGGTGGTGGTGGCGGCGACCGTGGCGCAGAGCGGCCTGGTGTTCGCGGGCGGCGCACTGGTGGGCATCACGGTGGTCTTCCCGGCCGGGCAGTGGCTCGGCTACACCGCGTTGCTCGTGGTCGTGAACCTGGTGTTGTTCGCGCTCCACCTGCTCCTGTCGGCACGCGTCGAGAACCAACTCCTGGGAATGGGCGTCGGGGTACTGGGTGTGTTCTTCGCTGTGATCAGCACCGGGCTTCCTCAGTGGCTGTCCCACTTCCTACCCCCGTGGGGGTACTACGAGCTGATCAAACCCGTGGAGTACCGCGAGGACGGGAGCCTGGTCTCGCTTGCCCCCTCGTATGTGAGCGTGCTCGCTCTCGGGGCCGCGGGTGGGGTTCTGTTCCTGCTCGTCACCCGCCAGTTCGACCGTCGGGAGGTCTGATCCATGGGGTCGGTCCGCGCTGAGTTCCTCAAGCTGAAACGCTCCCTGAGCTGGGCCGTGGTGGTACTGCTGCCGCTGATGGCCGTCACCACCGGGGTGGTCAACACGGTCGTGTCCGACCAGCAGCTCGGGAACGGCTGGCACACCCTGTGGTTACGGGTCGTGGTCTTCTACGGCCTTTTCCCGCTGGCCCTCGGAGTGGCCGCGCTGGCCTCCCTGGTGTGGCGGGTGGAGCACCGGGGAGGCAACTGGAACGCGCTGATGGGTCGGCCGGTTTCGAGCGCCCAAGTGGTGATCGCCAAGCTGGCGGTGCTGGCCGCGCTGGCGGCGGCCATGCAGACGGTGCTGCTGGCGGGCCTCGTCGTGGCCGGCAAGCTGGTGTTCGCGCTGCCGGGAATCCCGCCGGCCCGGTACCTTCTGGTCAGCGTCGTCATCGTGCTGGCGTGCTTGCCCGTGGCGGCCCTCCAGTCCGGCCTGTCGATGCTCATGCGGTCATTCGCCGCCCCCGTCGCCGTGGCACTGTTGGGGGCGGTCGGGGGAGTGCTGCTGGTGGTGACCCGGGTCGAAGGCGTGGCGATGGTGGTGCCGTACGGTCTGCTCGGCCGGGCCACCCAGCTGGGAACCGGAATGTTCGTCGACAGTGGAGCGGTCACCACCGGTGTGGTGGCCGCCCTCGTGGCCGCCGCCCTCGGCCTCACCGCGGCGGTGGTCGCGGGGACCGCGACCGTGCTGGACCGGCTCGACATCCGCTAGCGGAACGGGCGCGTGGTCCCCCTCCGCCGGCGAGAGGACGGCTCGTGTGCCCGACATCGGCCCCTCACAGCTCGTCCGGTTGGGACATGGTGAATGTGGCCTCCAAGCGGGCGGAGACCTCGATCTGTTCCGGTTCCAGGTTCAGCGGTGCGGGCGAGGTGTCGGTGGCTCCCGCGCTCCGGGCGCCCCCCGGAGCCGGGGGTGCCCCGGGGGCGTCCCCGTAACTGGCCGACATCTCCCGAACGTGAGTGTTCGCGTGTTCGGAACTGAGGCCCACGTCGGCGAGTTCCACCAGGCCGGTGAGCCGCGCCCCCAGCGCCTCGGCGTAGACCCGGGCACGCTCCACCGCCTCCCGGGCCGCCTGGGACCGAGCCCGCGCGTAGACCGGTGAGTCGGTACGGAGCCGCCACCACGGCCCCCGCACCTCGGTCAGCTCCTGGTTGGCGAGTTCGGGCAACAGCCCACCCAGCGCGTCGAAGTCGCTCATCGCCGCGTGGAGGCGAACGTGGCCGTGGTAGTTGCTGACCCGTTCGTTCCGTCTGTCCCGTAACACCGGCCGTACCCGAAGCGCGCTGCTGCTCATCTCCGTCACGGCCTCGCCGAACTCCTGGATCCGCTCGCGGATCGTGTCGTTGCGGTTGGTCAGGCGTTCGAGCGTGAGCCTTCGATCCTTGGCTTGGGCTCCCACCTCCACCGTGAAACGGGCGAGCTCGGGCTCGACCTCCAGGGTGGCCGAACCGCGGACCCGGACGATCGGGGCGGAACGGGAAGTCGAGGGGGTGGGTTCCGACATTGGGCCTCCCGAAACAGCGAGGAAATCGGGTCCAACCTAGTAGCGCCTCGTTGGGTACCAAGCTCATCGTGGAAACAACGCCGGCCACTACCCGGTCGAGTCCCCTGGGGCGCGGCAACTGGTCGGGACCATGGGCGCGGCCGTACCCGAGTCCCGCGGGGAGCCGGCCGACTGACACCTCCCCGCTGGTGGGTTGGTGCGCGTGCGCGTCGAAACGCGCGTCAGTTCGCACGCTGCTGTTCCAACGCCAGCAGGTGTCGCTTGCGGGGAAGACCACCGCCGTATCCCGTGAGGGAACCGTCGGCGCCCACGACGCGGTGGCAGGGCACGACGATCGAGATCGGGTTGCGCCCGTTGGCCGCTCCCACGGCACGCGAGGCCGATGGCCGGTCGATCGCGGAGGCGATGGCCCCGTAGCTGGCCGTGTGCCCGTACGGCACGGTGGTCAGCGCCTGCCACACGCGCCGCTGGAACGGTGTGCCGTGTGGCGCGAGAGGAACCGAGAACTCGCGCAGCTCGCCCGCGAAGTACGCGCGGAGCTGCTCCTCGATGGTGTGGAAGGTGGCGGGGTCGCGGCGCCAGTCAGTCCCGATCTGCGCGTTCCACCCCGCCTGCGGGGCCATGAACACCCCGGTCAGGGACTCCCCGTCGGATGTGAGCAGGATCTCCCCGATGGGGGACTCCACGATCGTGTAGAGCGGTGACCCGGTGCGCGGCTCGGCGAACTCAACGGGCGGCAGCGTGTCCGGGGTCGGGACGGACAGCGGAAGTTCCTCTTGCGGTGCGGTGCCGTGTGCCATGGCGGTTCTCTTCTCGGTGGGTGTCGGTTGCGTCGTGGTCGCCGGAGCGTTACCGGTTCCGCCCGGCCGGTCGTGGACCGGAGGGCGGGGTGAGTGTCGCCCACAGATGGTGGGTGGCATAGGAGCGCCAAGGGCGCCATGTTCGTGCGATGTCGCCGATCGGTCCGGTGTGGCCGGCATGCCGCAGGGCCCGCTGGACCCCGTGGTCGCCCACCAGAAGCACGTCCGGGTCGCCCAGGGCGCGCATACGGATGTATCCGGCGGTCCATGGTCCGATCCCGGTGAGCGAGCGCAGGCGCGCCTCGGCGTCGTCACGGTCGGCCCCGGGGCCGAGGTCGACACCACCGCTCGCCACCGCCGCCATGAGCTCGCGCAGTGCCCGCGCGCGTGTGGCCGGCATCGGCAGGTTCTCCGGGGCCTCGTCGGCCAGGATCTCCGGCTCGGGGAACACGTGGGTGAGCCCGCCGATGGGAGCGGTCAGCGGTTTCCCGAACTGTTCCACGATCCGGCCGGCGATGGTGCGGGCCGCGGCGACCGACACCTGTTGGCCGACGACCGCGCGCACAGCCAGCTCGGCGGGGTCGACGTGGCCGGGAGCCCGCAACCCCGGCGCCGCCGTGACCGCCGGGCCGAGGATGGCGCTGCGGCCCAGCACATCGGCGACGGCGTGCGGGTCGGTGTCCAGGTCGAGGAGGCGACGGCACCGCTGCACCGCCATGCCGAGATCGCGCAGGTCGTCCAGCTGAAGCCGGCACCGCACGTGCCCGGTTCCGTCGGCGGTGGGGCTCTCGGTTGCGGCGGAGAGCTCGGCGATCCCGGTCCCGTGTGGCAGCCGGAGCACCCTGCGGTAGACGCCGCCACTGAACTCCTCGACACCGGGCACGGCGCGCTCGGCCAGGAAGTCGAACAACCGGTCCAGGTCGCACGGCCCGCGGAACGGCAGCCGGAGCGTGATGGCGCCGGTGGGGACCGTGCTGTCGCGGTGGGTCGACCGCTTCCGCATCTCGGTGGGCGAGCGAGCGAAAACGGCGCGCATGGTGTCGTTGAACTGGCGGATACTGGAGAACCCGGCGGCGAAGGCGATGTCGCCCATGGGAAGCGCGGTGGTCTCCACCAGGACGCGCGCGGTCTGGGCACGCTGGGCGCGTGCCAGCGCGAGCGGCCCGGCCCCCAGCTCCTCGTCCAGCAGCCGGGTCAGGTGACGCTCGCTGTAGCCGAGGGAGGACGCGAGCCCACCCACTCCGACCCGGTCGACCGTGCCGTCCGTGATGAGGCGCATCGCGCGGCCCACGGCGTCGGCGCGAGTGTTCCACTCCGGAGATCCGGGCGCGGCGTCGGGCCGGCATCGCTTGCACGCGCGAAACCCGGCGGCCTGCGCCGCGGCGGCGGAGCGGAAGAAGTGGACGTTCGTCCGCTTCGGGGTGATGGCCGGGCAGGAGGGGCGGCAGTAGATACCGGTGCTGAGCACACCGACGTAGAACACCCCGTCGAAGCGGGCGTCACCGCTGCGCACCGCACGGTAGCGGTAATCCTCGTCGTTCACCCCTCCATGATCGCTCTTCCTGTTCCCCCGAGCTAGCGGATTTCGGACATGAGGGTGTTGTCCGTCAACCGCGCGGACTCCCTATGTCGGGCTCGCGCCGGTGGAGTGACCCTGCCCACACGCTGTCACAACGGTCGGTCCCGCGCCGTCTTCATGCGTGACTCCCGGAGACGAAAGAGAGAGTCTCGTGAACCTCGCACTGTGGATCGCCGCCGGACTGCTCGCCGTAGTGGCCCTGGTCGGTGGTATCAGCAAGACGTTCGTCCCCAAAGAGAAACTGGAAAGGGCCGATGGTGGGGGATGGACCGCGGACGCCAGCGTCGGCTTCGTCAAGACCCTCGGCGTCCTCGAACTCCTGGCCGCACTCGGCCTGATCCTGCCCGCCGTGGTCGGCGTCGCGCCGGTCATGGTTCCGGTGACCGCCCTCTGTTGGGTCCTGCTGATGGTTGGCGCGACAATCACCCATGTGCGCTACCGCGATGGCGTGAGGATCGTGGCGGTGACCTCGACCTATCTCGTTCTCGCGGTATTCGTCGCGTGGGGTCGCCTCGGCCCCGGGTCCTTCACCGGCTGACCGGCGGCCCCGAAGGTCGTCCGGCGGCCCAATGGGTGGACAGCCCGGGACCGTGAGGCGGGGCGCGGGTCAGGAGTGGCCGCCCCGCCCCTGACCCGCCTGGAAACGGGCGATTCCGGGGTCCGCCTCGGTGAGAGAGACCCGGCCGTGGCGGAACTCGTTGGCCAGGGCCTCCCCCTCGTCGCGGCCGTACTGCTCCAGCACGGAGGCCCGGTCCTCACGCAGACAGACCTGCGGGAACGACGCCAGCTGGCGGGCGAGCAGCTCGGCCGCGGCGCGTGACTCGCCATCGGGCACGACACGGTTGGCCAGCCCCATGCCCAGGGCCTCGTCGGCCCCCACGGGCCTGCCCGTCAGCACCATGTCCATGGCCTGGCTCTGGCCGATCAGGCGGGGTAGCCGCACCGTGCCACCGTCGACCAGGGGCACGCCCCAGCGCCGGCAGAACACCCCGAACACGGCGCTCTCCTCGACCACGCGCAGGTCGCACCAGAGCGCGAGCTCCAGCCCTCCGGCGACCGCGTACCCGGCGACCGCGGCGATCACCGGTTTGGACAGCCGTAGCCGGGTCGGCCCCATCGGGCCGTCGCCCTCCTCGGCGACACGGTTGTGCCGCTCGGTTGACCACGCCTTGAGATCGGCGCCGGAGCAGAACGTGCCGCCGTCACCCCACAGCACCGCCACCGACGCCTCGGGGTCGTCGTCGAACGCGCGAAGCGCCGAGGCCAGCTCCTGTGCCGTGGGGCCGTCGACAGCGTTGCGGTTCTCGGGGCGGGACAGGATCACGGTGGTGACGGGACCGTCGCGCTCGACCCGGACAGCGGGCATGGGGAACTCCTCGGCTCGCCTCGTCCCCCCGTACCAGGCTAGGTTCTGTTGGCTTCGAACGGGCGCCCCACCTTCGGTTGTGGGGCTCAGGAGCCGGGGTCGGGCTCCTCGTCGGCGTGCTCGACCAGGTAGTCGATGTAGATCGGGCGCAGCGCCACCTGCACGTCCGGGTCGTTCTCCGCGGCGAGGGCCTCGTGGAAGAGGCCGGACGCCTGGGCGACGCTGGCGTCGCTGTGGTCCAGGTGGCCCACGGCGGCCTCGGCGGCTGGCAGGGTGCGCAGCAGCCGCCAGAAGAACCCGACGTCCCACCGGTGTCGTGCGAGCGCGACCGCGCGCTGCCGTAGCTCCTTCGTCGACAGTTGGTCCAGCGAGCCCGGATCGATGCTCATAGTGGGTCCCTACCCCCTGATTCGCCTCTGTTCACGCGGCGGCTCCGGGGTGTGGGCGACGCCCCGACCGTTGTGGTCGCCGCGTCGCCGCCCCTCCCGGTGTCGCTGTCGTTCCGCGCGATGACGGGACTCCCTGGGAGACGGTCGCGCGCCGTGGGGAGTCGTTAGGCTGATCGCGTGTTGACATTTCCCACCCACGCGCGCCCCCGTCGGGTGGCGCGCGGCCAGTGACGAAGGGCTGACCATGGGCACGTCCTCAGCAGCGCGGGTTGTCATCGCCAAACCGGGGCTCGACGGCCACGACCGGGGGGTCAAGATCGTCGCCCGCACACTGCGTGACGCGGGCATCGAGGTCATCTACGCGGGCCTGCGGCAGACCCCGGAGATGGTCGTGCACGCCGCCCTGCAGGAGGATGCCGACGCCATCGGGCTGTCGGTCCTCTCGGGAGCGCACATGACCCTGTTCGATCGGGTGCTTCAGCTTCTGCGTGAGAACGACGCCACCGACATCGTGGTGTTCGGCGGCGGCATCATTCCCGACGAGGACATTCCCGAACTGGAGCGCATGGGTGTGGCCAAGGTCTTCACCCCGGGCGCGGCCACCTCGGAGATCGCCGACTGGGTGCGCGCGAACATCGGCACGGCGCGCGCGGCCCGGTAGCGCTGGGTCCGAGTCTCGGCCGCCCAACGGGGAATGATCGGGGTGCGGCCAACTGTGACGCTGCCCACGGACTCCGGGCGCCGGCCCCTGGAAGTGGCCGGGGAAAGGCCCCGTTGCGGGGACAGCGTGACTGGTCAACGCGGGGCCGGTGTCCGTTGTGAACGGCGGAGAGGGCTAAGCTGCCGCATGGTGCGGAAGGCTTCATGCGAACTTTATTCCAACGCGGACGACCTGGAAGGGTTCCCGCCGCGTGAGTGACACGACCTCCGCAAAAGACTATAGCCAGCGAGTAACAAGGACGGACCCTCGTGGACCTGTTCGAATACCAGGCGAAGGAACTCTTCGCGGAGTACGGGGTCCCGGTACCCCGAGGAAAAGTGGCGGCCACGCCCGAAGAGGCGCGTGCTGTCGCCGAGGAGTTCGCGGCGGCGGGCACGTCTCGCGTGGTCGTCAAGGCGCAGGTGAAGACGGGCGGCCGCGGTAAGGCCGGCGGTGTCAAGCTGGCCAACGGCGCGGACGAGGCGCAGGCCGTCGCGTCGGAGATCCTCGGCATGGACATCAAGGGCCACACGGTCCACCGTGTCCTGGTCGAGGAGGGCAGCGACATCGCCGAGGAGTACTACTTCTCGTTCCTGCTGGACCGGGCGAAGCGGACTTTCCTCGCGATCTGCTCGGCCGAGGGCGGTGTCGAGATCGAGGAGGTCGCCGCCACCAACCCCGACGCCGTGGCCCAGGTCGAGATCGACGCGCTGAAGGGAGCGCCGGCCGATGTCGCCGCCGACATCGTGGCCAGGGGCAAGCTGCCCGAGGCGGCCGCGAACGGCGCGGTCGAGGTCGTGACGAAACTGTGGGACTGCTTCGTCGGCAAGGACGCCACGCTCGTGGAGGTCAACCCGCTCATCCTGACCGGGGACGGCCGTGTCGTGGCGCTGGACGGCAAGGTCACGCTCGACGAGAGCGCCGAGTTCCGCCAGGACCTGGAATCGCTCACCTTCGCCGCCGAGGGCGACCCGCTCGAGGTCAAGGCCAAGGAGAAGGGCCTCAACTACGTCAAGCTCGACGGTGAGGTCGGCATCATCGGCAACGGGGCCGGTCTGGTGATGTCCACGCTGGACGTGGTCGCCTACGCGGGCGAGGCGCACGGCAACGTGAAACCGGCGAACTTCCTGGACATCGGGGGCGGCGCCTCGGCGGAGGTCATGGCCAACGGTCTGGAGATCGTCCTGGGCGACACCGACGTCAAGAGCGTGTTCGTCAACGTCTTCGGTGGGATCACCGCCTGCGACGCGGTCGCCAACGGCATCGTCAGCGCGCTGGAGATGCTCGAGTCGCGCGGCGACGACGTGAGCAAACCACTGGTGGTGCGCCTCGACGGAAACAACGCCGATCTGGGCCGCAAGATCCTCAACGACCGTAACCACCCGGCCGTGCGCCAGGTTGAGACCATGGACGGCGCCGCCGGTCAGGCCGCCGAACTGGCCGCGAAGTAAGGGCGAAGAGCGACATGGCGATTTTTCTGACCAAGGACAGCAAGGTGCTGGTGCAGGGCATGACCGGCGCCGAAGGAACCAAGCACACCCGCCGGATGCTGGGATCGGGGACCCAGATCGTCGGCGGCGTGAACCCGCGCAAGGCCGGACAGGATGTCGACATCGACGGCACCGCGGTCCCGGTGTTCGGCTCCGTGGCCGAGGGGATGGAGCGTACCGGCGCCGACGTGTCGGTCATCTTCGTTCCGCCGAAGGCGACGAGGGCCGCGGTGGTTGAGGCGGTGGACGCGGGGATCGGTC
>RJMB01000044.1 GCA_003725585.1 Halostreptopolyspora alba
CGGACACGCCGTCTCATTAACCCCCCACACCAACCACTCCCGCTCCCCCACACCCAACACGTCGACATCCCCGACACACATGCCCGGATCAGCCACCAGCTGCTCCATAACACGCGTGAACCGGGAGGCGATGGCCTCGACCGTGTCCCGGTCGAACAGCTGGGTCGCGTACTGGATGTCGCCCCGCAACGTCCCCGAGTCGTCCATGGCCATGCCGAAGCACAGGTCGAACTTGGCGGTCAACGGGTTGGTCTGCTCGAACTCCACCTCGAGTCCGGGGAGTTCGAGATTCTGCCCCACGTAGTTCTGCCAAGCGAACATCACCTGGAACAGCGGCTGGTACGCCGCGGAGCGGTCGGGGTTGATCGTCTCGACCAGTACCTCGAACGGCACGTCCTGGTGTTCGTAGGCCGCCAGCGCCCTGTCCCTCACCTGCGCGAGCAGGTCGGCGAACGACGGGGAACCGGAGAGGTCCACCCGCAACACCAGGGTGTTGACGAAGAATCCGATCAGATCGGTCAGCGCTTCGTCGGTCCGTCCGGCGATCGGACTGCCGATCGTTATGTCCTCCTCGCCGCTGAGCTTGTGCAGCAACACCGCCAGCGCGGTTTGCAGGACCATCGACATGGTCGTCCTGCGCTCGGCAGCCAGCTTCTGCAGCCCGGCCGCCAACTCCGGTTCCACAACGAGGTCGACCGTGTCGCCCTGCGGACTCGCTTCCGCGGGTCGCGGGTGGTCCAGCGGCAGGCTCAGCGGCTGCGGAACCTCGGCCAGCTCCGCGCGCCAGTACTCGACCTGCCTCGCGCCGAGACTGCCCGGGTCCGCCAAGTCGCCGAGCACCTCACGCTGCCAGAGCGTGTAGTCCTTGTACTGCACGGGCAACGGCTCCCACTCCGGCGCCCGACCGTCCCGGCGGGCGGTGTAGGCCTCGGCCAGATCCCGTGCCAGCGGCGCGCCCGAGCTGCCGTCCATGGCGATGTGGTGGATGACCAGGACCAGGACGTGCTGTCGGGGTGAGCAGCGTAACAGGCTCGCCCGCACCGGGATCTCGGCCGCCAGGTCGAACCGGTACGCGATGGCCTCATCAACCGCGCTGGACACATCCTCGGGCGCCACCTCGACCACCGACACCTGCGGCGACGCCTGCGCCACCGGCAGAATCCGTTGGTAGGGCTCACCGTCGTCGTCCGTTACATATGTGGTGCGCAGGATCTCGTGCCGGTCCACCACGTCACGGATCGCCGCGACAAGGGCGGCCTGGTCCAGGGCTCCGGTCAGCCGGAACGCCGCCGATATATTGTAGGCCTCCGACTCCCTCTCCAGCTGGTGCAGAAGCCACATACGGCGTTGCGCAAATGACAGCGGAATCATCGCGTTCACTCCTCTACGATCATCTTGCGCAAGCCGGGGCGACGGGGAGCGGTCGATTCCTCTGACCATTCGGCGAGCGCGGACACCGTCGGCAGGTCGAATAGCTTGCGGATGGGTATCTCTATCCCCATCTCGGCGCGGACGCGGCTGAGCAGCCGGGTGGCGAGCAGGGAGTGCCCACCGAGCGCGAAGAAGTCGTCGTCGACACCGACCCGGTCCACACCGAGCACCTCGGCGAACAGTGTGGCCAGAGCCTCCTCGCGGACGGTGCTGGGCGAGCGGTAGGCGGTGCCGGTGTACTCCGGCTCGGGCAGTACAGCCCGGTCCAGCTTGCCGTTCGGGGTGAGCGGTAGTCGGTCGAGGACCATGAAGGCGGACGGCACCATGTACTCCGGCAGCCACTCCGAGACAAAACCACGCAGCTCCTCTGCCGCCGGGCCGGAGTGGACGTCGGTCGTCGTGTCGTCGCTGGTGACCGTGGGCACGAAATATGCGACCAACCGCTTACCCGTGCTGCCGCCACGCCCGTCGTGGGGGACGACGACGGCCTGCGCGACCCCGGGATGCGCGGTGAGCACGGCCTCGATCTCGTGGGGCTCGACGCGGAAGCCGCGCACCTTGACCTGCGCATCCCCACGCCCCACGTACTCCAGCTGGCCCTCGCTGTTCCAGCGGGCCAGGTCACCGGTGCGGTACATACGCGATCCGGACGGGCCGAACGGGTCGGCGACGAAGCGTCCGGCGGTCAGTCCGGCGCGGCCGTGGTACCCGCGGCCCACGTTCCCGCCGACGTACAGCTCGCCGAGTGCGCCTGGCGGCACCGGAGCCAGTCCAGGGCCAAGGACGTAGGCCCGCATGTTGCCGAGTGGGGTACCGATGGGCACGTTGCCCACCCAGCCCTGCGTGTCTCCTGGAACGGTGAACGCGGAGGCGTAGAACGACTCGCTCTGCCCGTAGCCGTTGACGATACCTACCCCCGGGAAGGCCTCCCGTGTCCTTTCGACGAGCGACGAGGGAAGGGCCTCACCGGCGAAGACGACTGTCTCTACGCTGGTGTGGTCGGAGATCTGGTCGACGAGTTCGGCGAAAGCAGACGGCACGGCGGAAATGACGCTGCCGCTCCAGCCCTCCCGCTCACCCAGGACCAGGACGTCCCGGACCACTTCGACGACGCCGCCGGTGGCGAGGGTCGTGAAGATCTCGAACGCCGAGACGTCGAAGTTGACCGACGTACCCGCAAGGAGCCGCTTGCCCGGTTCCATGCCCACACGGGAGGCGAGCTGCAGCACACCGTTGACCACGTTCGCGTGGGTGATGGCGACGCCCTTGGGTTCGCCGGTGGACCCGGAGGTGTACATCACGTACGCCAATTGCTGTGCGTGAAACGGCCGTTCGGGTCCGGGGCCATCCCCGGACAGGTCGAGCTCGTCGATGAGGATGTCCGGGGCGTCGTGTTCCGGAAGTATCGCGACCGCCGAGGAGTCCGTGAGGAGGAGGCGTGGCCGCGCCTCCTCGAAGATGGCCTGGACGCGATGGCCGGGGTACGTGGGGTCGACCGGCAAATACGCGCCGCCGGCCTTCAGGACCGCGAGCAGTGCGACCACCAGGTCCGCCGACCGCGGCTGCGACACCGCGACCACAGACTCCCGGCCCACGCCATGGTCGGCCAGTTCACACGCCAGTCGGTCAGCCCGCGCGTTCACCTCGCGGTACGTCAGCGACTCGCCCTCGGCGACCACGGCGACCTCATCCGGGGTCCGCGCCGCCTGCGCCTCGACGAGACCGGTGACCGAGACATCCGGAGTCGGGACGGCCGTGTCGTTGAATTCGACGAGGAGTCGGTCGCGTTCGACCGGATCCAAGGTCTCCAGCTGCGCGACCTTAAGCTCGGGGGTGGCCGCCAGCTGCCGCAGGATGCGGACGAGGCGAGCCGCGTACACCTCCACCGTGTCCCGGTCGAAGACACCCTCCATGTACTGGAGGAGAAGCTGGAGGTGCGGCTCGGCCGCCGCCATCAGGGCCATTGGGTAGTGGGTGCCCGTGGACGGGCTAAGGCCGGTGAAAGCGATTCCGTCGGCACTGAGGTCCTCCGGGTCGACCGGGTACGACTCGAAGATGACCAGAGTGTCGAAGAGGGACTCCATTCCGGCGGACTGCTGAATCTCCGTGAGCCCGTAGTGGTGGTGCTCCAGAAGGCCGGCCTGCCGGCTCTGAAGCCGAGTAAGGACCTCGGCGAGGGTCTCGCCAGGCACGTACTCGACGCGGACGGGAAGGGTGTTGAGGAACATCCCGACCATCGACTCGACACCCGTCACCGCAGGTGGGCGCCCGGAGACGCTGGTGCCGAACACCACGTCCCGGCGGCCGGTGAGCTGTCCGAGCAGCAGGGCCCAAGCGCCCTGCACGAGGGTGTTGAGCGTGACGCCCAGCTCGGAGGCCCGCCGGTTGAGCTCGCGTGACTCGTCGGGCGAGAGCGCGACGTCGACCTGGCCAAGGCCGTCGTCGCCCGGGCTCGCGGATCGGGGAGCGAGCAGTGTCGGCTCCTCGATCCCTTCGAGTTCGGCCGCCCACGCCCGTGCCGCCTCGTCCTGGTCCTGTCGGGCGCGCCAGGCGAGGAACTCGCCATAGCTACGAGTGCTGGGCAAACCGGAGGGATCACCGTCGGCTGTATAGAGCAGCAGTAGGTCCCGCATCAGCAAGGGCGTGGACCAACCGTCGAAGAGCACGTGGTGGGCGGTCAGCACGAGTTCGGCCCGGTCGGGTTCGAGGACGACCAGTGCCAGCCGCATCAGCGGCGGGTTTCCCGCGTCGAAGTGGGCAGCTCGGTCCCGGGTGAGGAACCGCTCGAACTCCTCGGTTCGCTCCGCCTCCTCAGCCGTGGTCAGATCCAGGTGCTGCCACGGCAGGGAGACCATCTCCGGAACCACCTGCGCGACATCGCCGTCCGCGCGGTTGACGAACGCCGCCCGGAGGGTGGCGTGACGCTCCAGTAGCGCCTCACCGGCCCGACGCATCCGTTCCGGGTCGACCTCGCCCGAGAGGTGGAACACCAACTGCACGTGGTAGGCGTCGAACGACGCATCGGCGAACATCGAGTGGAACAGCATCCCGGACTGCGCCGGGGTCACCGGCCACACCGCCGCCAGCCGGCCGAATCGGGCCTCCCAGATGTCGATCTCCTCCTGGCGTACTTCGACCAGGGGCGCGTCGGCCGGGGTCAACCCTCCGGCGTCGGAGGTCGCGGCGTGCTGGGCCAGGCCGGTCAGTGCCTCGACCCACAGTCCGACCAGCTCGTTCACCTCCCCACGGGAGAGCACACCGGTCGGGAAGCCGAAGTAGGCGGTCAGCTCATCCCCGCCAGCGGCGGGTGTGGCCACCGCGTTGATCTCCAGCGCCGACAGCACAGGCATGTCCCCGTCCGGCGCCGCGATCAGCTCCGTCGCGTCCGGTGCCCAGCCCAGGGAACGCAGGTCTTCCGGGATGTCCGCACTGGAGGACCTGCCGAGGTAGTTGAACCCGATCTGCGGTTCCCGCTCCCCGGCAAGCGTGGCGGCGGTGTCGGGGTTGAGGTGACGCAGCAGGCCGTAACCGATCCCCGTGTCCGGAACCGCCCGCAACTGCTCCTTGACGGCCTTGATCGTCTGGCCGGCGGCCGGACCGCCGACGAACGCGTCCGCCACGTCGATTCCAGCCAGGTCCAGCCGCACCGGGAACATCGTGGTCAACCATCCCACCGTGCTCGACAGGTCCGCGCCGGGCACCACGTGCTCTTCCCGGCCGTGCCCTTCCACCCGCACCAGCGCCGAGGATCCGGGGGTGCCCCGTTCCTCGCGCCAGCGCGCCAGCGCCAGCGCCAGCCCGGCCAGCAATCCGTCGTCGACGCCGCCGCGGAACACCAGCGGTACCGTGTTCAACAGGGTCTCCGTCACCGCGGGCGGCACCTTCACCCGCACCGTGTCCACTGTGGCCGCGACGTCACGCGTACGATCCGGCTCCCGTGCTCCCAGCACAGGCTCATCGCCACGCAGGATCTGCTGCCACACCGGAAGTTCCGCCACCCGCTCGGGGGCGGCCGCCTCATCGGCCAGGGCGTGCGCCCACCGGCGGAACGACGTGCCCACCCCGGCCAGCTCCGTAGTCCGGCCGTCCCTCACCTGCCGCCAGGCCAGGATCAGGTCCGGGACCAGGATCCGCCACGACACTCCGTCGACGACCAGGTGGTGCAGCACAATCAACAACCGGCCCACACCCGTGTCCGCGTCGGGTGTGAACCACACGAACTGCGCCATGACACCCGCGTCTGGATCCAACCGGTCCGCGGCAGCATCCAACTCGGCGTCCACATCGGCCTCGCCGTTGGGAACCTCCCGCACCAGAGCGCCGGCGTCCACACTGCTGGGCGGCTCGATCCACAGGCCCGGATGCGCGCGATCGAGCCGGGAACGCAGCACGTCGTGGCGACCCAAGACGGCGCGCAAGGTCGCGACCAGTCCCGGGCGGTCGATGTCCTCGGGCAGAGTCAGCATCCCAGACATGCAGAACCGGCCGATGCCGCCCCCCAGTGCGAGTACATGCGCCGCCGTCGGCGGGAGCGGAGCCCATCCCAGACCACCGCCAGGAAGCTCGGCCAGGGATGACCGTTCCTCATCCTCCCGCCCTTCGACCAGTTCAGCGAGCCGGGCGACAGTGCGGCACTCGAAGATCTCCCGCGTGCTGATCGTGATGCCACGCGTCCTGGCCCGCGCGACAACCTGGATGGAACGAATGCTGTCCCCACCACTGGCGAAGAAGTCGTCGTCGACGCCTACCTGCTGGGCGTCGAGCACGTCGGCGTACACCTCGACCAGTACCCGCTCCGCCTCGCTTCGCGGGGCTCGGTACTCCGTTCCGGAGAAATCCGGTTCCGCCAGCGCTGCCCGATCCAGCTTTCCGTTCGCCGTCAACGGCAGCCGGTCCAGCACCACGAGAGAGGCGGGCACCGCATAGTCCGGAAGGCGCTGGGCCACGAACCGGCGCAGCTCCTCCAACGAAACACTGGCGTGCAGGTTGTTGTCGCCGTCCCCTGCACCGTCCTCCGGAACCACATAGCCGACGAGCCGCTTGCTACCGGTGTGGTCCTCCCATACCGCAGCCACTGCTTTACTGATCGCGGGATGCCCGGCGAGTACGGCCTCGACCTCGGTCGGTTCGACACGGATCCCGTTGATCTTCATCTGGGTGTCGGCACGTCCCGCGTATATCAACTGACCGTTCTCGTCCCACCGGGCCAGGTCACCGGTCCGGTACATCCGCGTGCCGGCAGGACCGAACGGGCAGGCCACGAACCGCTCCGCAGTCGCCCCGCCGCTTTGGTGGTAGCCGCGGGCAAGTAGCCCCGCGACATACAGTTCGCCAACCACGCCGGGCGGAACCGGCGCCAGTTCCGGTCCCAGAACGTAGGCGCGCATATTGGCGAGTGGCTGTCCGACCGGTAGCGCACCGGTTTCGGACATCTGTCGCGGGAGCGTGAAGGTGGAAGCGTAGAAACTCTCGGTCTGCCCATAAGCGTTGATGACACGAACCCCGGGCAGGGCGTTACGAACCTTGCGGACCAGATCGGCCGAGAGCGTTTCGCCAGCGAAAATGACGGTGTCCACGTCGATCTGAGGACTACCTGGAACTTTCGAGACGATCTGGTCGAGCAGCGCCGAGAACACCGCCGGCACGGCGCTGATCGTGGTTCCCGACCAACGGTCACGTTCGGCGAGTTCCAGTACGTCACGGACGACCTCGACACTCGCCCCGGTGGTGAGCGCGGTGAATATCTCAAACACAGAGACGTCAAAGTTCACCGATGTCGCCGCGAGCATCCGAGAACCCGTCTCGACGTGTGCAACCTGGCGCAGCTCCCCCACGCCGTTCACCACGCTGGCATGGTTGACGGCGACACCCTTGGGGACCCCGGTCGACCCCGAGGTGAACATCACATATGCCAGATTGTCCGGCCGAATCCGGGTGTTGGGGAGTTCGACAACGGGGTCGTCGAGGTTCACGTCGTCGAGTTGGAGCACCGGCGGCCGGCACTTCGGCAGGGTTGCCGACGTCTCCCCATCGGTCAGCACCAGCGCCGGATCGGCCGTGTTGAGCAGGAGATCGACTCGTGCGGTCGGATAACCGGGGTCGATCGGCAGGTAGGCGCCGCCGGCCTTGAGCACGCCCAGTAACGCGACCACCAGATCCGCTGACCGCGGCAACGCCACGGCCACCAGCATGTCCGGCCCGATTCCGTGTTCTCGCAATGTGTGGGCCAGCCGGTTGGCACGGGCGTCCAGTTCCCGGTACGACAACACGGTCTGCCCAAACACCACCGCTGTCGCGTCCGGTTTCCGCACCACCTGAGCCGCGACCAGTTCCGGAACCGTGGATCCAGGCACCGGAACCGTCGTCTCATTCAACCGTGCCAGCCAATCCCGTTCGGTGCCGGTGAGTACGTCCACCTCACCAAGCCGCGCCCCCGGATCGGCGACCACCTGCCGCAACACTCGCACGTAACGGTCGGCAATACCCGCTGCTGTGGAGTGGTCGAAAAGATCCGTCGCGTATTCCAGCCGTCCATACGCCCGTCCCGACGCGTCCGGGATAATGTTGAAGAACAGGTCGAACTTCGCGGTATCGGTGCCCACCGGGATGGGAGTGGCCCGCAGATCCGGCATTTCGATTTCCGGCCACACGAACTGCCATGCCAGCATCGTCTGGAACAACGGTTGATACGAGGTGGAACGGCCCGGATTGAGCAGCTCCACCAGCCGCTCGAACGGCACGTCCTGGTTGTCGTACGCGGCCAGAGCCTTGTCCCGCACCTGCTCAAGCAGAGCGTCGAACGGTGGATTCCTCGACAGGTCGGTGCGCAACACCCAGGTGTTCACGAAGAACCCGATCAGATCATCAAGCTGCTCATCGGCGCGCCCTTCGATCGGACTGCCGATCGTGAGATCGTTACCCGCGCCGAGGTGATGCAGCAGTACGGCCAGCGCGGCCTGAGCGACCATCGGTGCCGTAGCGCCGTGGTCCACGGCGAGTTTCTGCAGCCGGGCGAGCAGCTCAGGTTCCAATTCGAATGAGGCATGACCGCCGCGATGGCTCGCCACCGACGGCCGTGGCCGGTCCAGTGGCAGCTGAACCGGCTGCGGCACTCCGGCCAGTTCCTCTCGCCAGTAGGCGAGCTGCGTCGCGGCGACACTCTCCGGATCGGACTCGTCACCCAGCAGCTGCCGTTGCCATAACGTGTAGTCCTTGTACTGGACCGGAAGCGGAGCCCATTCCGGCGCGTCCCCTTGGTAGCGAGCCAAGTACGCCGACACCAGATCCCGCAGGAACGGCGCCATCGACGCCCCGTCCGCCGCGATGTGGTGGAACACGAACACCAGGACGTGCTCCTGTGGAGACACGCGGAAGACGGTGGTTCGCAGGGGAAGTTCCCTCTCCAGGTCGAACCCCTCGCGCGCGGCTTCGCGCATCGCCGCGTCCGCCGCCTCCGCAGCCACATCGACCACCCGGAACTGGAGAACCGCCTCTTCCGGAGGCAGGACCCACTGCTGCGGCGTGCCGTCCTCGTTCTCCACGACCAGGGTGCGCAGACACTCGTGCCGGGTGGCGACATCCTTCACCGCCGCGGCCAGGACCCCCGTGTCCAGCGGCCCCTCCAGGCGCAGCGCGAACGGGATGTTGTAGGTCGCGGACGGGCCTTCCAGACGGTGGAGGAACCAGAGCCGACGTTGGGCGAAAGACAACGGAATCATCGACGTTACTCCTCCACAGTCATCTTGGACAGCTGGGGGCGACTCGACGTGGCCAGCTTCTCGATCCGCGCCGCCAACTGGGCGACGGTCGGATTACGGAAAACCGTCGTTACCTTCACATCCACACCGAACTCGTTGCGGATTCGGCCGGTTAGCCGGGTGGCCAGGAGCGAGTGCCCGCCGTAGCCAAAGAAGTCGTCGTCTATGCCGACCTCCTCCACATCGAGCAACTCGGCGAACAGCCGGCAGAGGACCTCCTCGTTGTGGTTACTCGGCCCTCGTCCGGTCGCGGCTTCGGCGTGGTCGGGGGCGGGGAGCGCGGAACGATCGAGTTTCCCGCTCGATGTCATGGGGAACTCGGTGAGCGGAACGATCGCCGAGGGCACCATGTACTCCGGCAGGTGTTCACGGACCAGCTCGGTCAGGGCATCGATGTCCAGCCCGCCTGGGCCCCCCTTGCCACCCGGCACCACGTACGCGACTATCCGCTGGTCACCAGTGGCGCCCTCGCGTACCACGACGACTGCCTGGGCCACACCAGGATGCTCAACCAACACACGCTCGATCTCAC
>RJMB01000045.1 GCA_003725585.1 Halostreptopolyspora alba
TGGGTGGGTATGGGGCGGCAGTTGTATGACACCTTTCCCACCTTCGCGCACACCCTCGACGAGATCTGCGAACACTTCGACAGGCATCTTCCCTATGCCCTGAAGCCCCTGCTCCTCGCCGATGCGCCCGAGGAGTGCCAAGCCGACCGAACAGACATCGCGCAGCCGGCGCTGTTCGCACTGCAAGTCAGCCTGTACCGGCTCCTGGTCCGGTTCTGTCGGCAGCCGGACTACCTGGTTGGTCACTCCGTCGGCGAGATCGCCGCCGCTCACGTGTCTGGAGCTTTGGATCTCGACGGAGCGACAAGGCTTGTGGCTGCTCGCGGACTGGTCATGCAGACTGTCAGCGAGCGGGGTGCCATGCTGGCGGTACGCGCCTCGGAAGCGGACGTGAGCGCGCTGCTTCCCCCGTTCGAGCGCATCGATATTGCCGCTGTCAACGGCCCGGAATCGGTTGTGGTCTCGGGTATCCGGGACGAGATCCTCGAACTCCGGGATCGGCTCATCGCCGGCGGCACGTCGGCGAAACTACTCGAACTCGACCACGCGTTCCACTCCCCACTCATGGACCCGATCCTGGAGGAGTTCGCGGAATCGATCGACGGGCTGTCCGCGGGCCGCGTGTCGATCCCGGTGGTCTCGTGCAGGTTGGGCCGCGAAGCCACGCTCCAGGAGTTGACGTCCGTCACGCATTGGGTGAACCACGTCCGCGAGCCTGTTCGCTTCTACAGCGGGGTGGAGCGCGCCCGTGTGGGCGGTGCCAACGTCTTCCTCGAAGTGGGGCCGGGATCGACCCTCACCAGCATCACAAAGGAGGCCTTCGCCAGTGAGGGCGTGAACGACGCGGCGGTCCTGTCGTCGTCGTGGCGGGGCAGTCCGGCGGTGGAGGCGCTGATGAGATCGCTGGCTCAGTTGCATGTCCGGGGCGGAGCCGTGGACTGGGGTGCCCTGTTCGAGGCGTGCCAGCGTGTGGATCTCCCGACGTACGCGTTCCAGCGGCAGAGGTACTGGTTGGACTTCCTGGCTGGGATGGGCGCGGCGGACGTGGCCTCCGCCGGGCTGTCGACTCCGGAGCACCCATTGCTGGGTGCCGTGGTGGACCACCCCGACACCGACGAGGTGGTATTCACCGGCCTGTGGTCCCTACAGACCCATAACTGGTTGGCTGATCACGCCGTGTTCGGTACGGCCGTCGTACCGGCGACGGCCTACCTTGACCTGGCGCTGTGGGTGGGCGAATTCGTCGGGTGCGCGGTGGTCGAGGAACTCTCCCTGGAAGTTCCCCTGACCCTTCCCAACGCGGGCGACGTGCAGGTGCGGGTCGTCGTCGGTGGGGTGGACGAGGTGGGACGTCGCTCGCTGAACGTGTACTCGCGTCCCAGCGGAGATGACCGGTCGATGGGCGGTTGGACCCGTCACGCGACGGGGAGTCTGTCCCCGAGCGCACCCCAGACGGCCGCGTGGACCGAGGATGCGCGATCACTCGCTGTGTGGCCACCGGTCGGGGCAAGCCAGCTCGACGTCGACGGCCTCTATGATTCTTTCGCGGACGGGGGGTTCGTCTACGGCCCTGCTTTCCGCGGGCTGCGCGAAGTGTGGCAGCACGGTGATGATCTCTTCGCGCTGGCCACACTCCCCACGACCGACGACGGCTCGGCTGGAGGCGGGTTCGCGCTGCACCCGGCACTGGTCGACTCCGTACTGCACGCGGTGGTGGCCGGCGGCATCATCGATGTGGGAACCGACCAAGGGTGGATGCCCTTCTCCTGGTCCGGGGTGGACCTGGTCGGGGAGTGCGGTCCGAGCGTGAAAGTCCGGATCTCCCCGGTTGGCGACGGTGTCGTGGCAGTGGCGATCGCCGACGAGCACGGCCGCGAGATCGCTCACGTCGAGGCGTTGACGTTTCGGCCGGCGAGTGCCGAACAACTGCGTCCGGTGCGCGGTGGGCAGGAGCAATCGCTGTTCGAGCTGGAATGGCGCCCGATCCAGCGGAGTGGGGGGGAGCACGAGCGCGGCCAGTGGGGTGTTCTCGGCGCGGAGAACGGTCTGGCCTCCCGACTCTCCGAGGCGGGCGATGACGGTGTCGTGTGCTACGAGCATCTGGACGATGTTCTCTTGGGAGAGGTGCCCCAACACCTCGTCCTCTGTTTGGACGATTTCGTCGCCGACGACACCGGTCTGCTCGCCGCGGCCGGCAGCGCGGACACGCGCGTGCTGAGCTGGCTCCAGCGGTTCCTCGCCGAGGACCTGTTCGCCGGGTCCACGCTGGTGGTTCTCACTCGCCTGGCCCTCGATACCGGCGCAGGAGAGAGCGTGGAAAGCCTTCCGGGTGCCTCCGTATGGGGTCTGGTCCGGTCCGCACAGACCGAGCACCCCGGCAGATTCCGGCTGGTGGACATCGACGACGAGCGAACGTCTTGGACGCGCCTCCCGGACGCGCTTGCCAGCGGTGAAGATCAGCTGGCGTTACGTGGCGGCTCATGCCTCGTCCCCCGCATGACGCCGGCCTCACCCGCGATCCACCAGATTGAGCCACCGGCGGAGGGAGCTCACCGGTTGGGCATCCCGCGCAAGGGGACTCTGGAGAATTTGACCTGGGTTCCCTGCCCCGAAGTGGAAACGGCCCTGATGAGCGGGCAGGTCCGCATCGCCGTTCAGGCCGCGGGGCTCAACTTCCGAGATGTCACGCTCGCCCTGGGGCTGGTGGACAGAACAGCCATCGACGACGAACTCGGTAGTGAGGGCGCCGGTACCGTGGTCGAGGTCGCGGACGACGTGACAAGTCTTTCCCCTGGTGACCGGGTGATGGGCATCTTCTCCGGTGCTTTCGGCAGCGTGGCCGTGGCGGATCACCGAATGCTCGTGCCCATTCCCGATGGGTGGAGCTACGCTGAGGCGGCGTCTGTGCCGGGTGCCTTCCTCACCGCCTACTACGCGCTCTTTCGCGTGGCCAATCTTGAGAAGGGGCAGCGGGTTCTCATTCACGCCGCGGCAGGCGGTGTTGGGATGGCAGCCGTTCAGCTGGCACGAGCCGTCGGCGCCGAGGTCTACGGAACCGCGAGCCCCGCCAAGTGGCCCATCCTGCGTGATGATCTGGGGATTGATGACGAACACCTGGCATCGTCGCGGGATCTGGAGTTCGCGGACACGTTCCTGCGATCCTCAGGCGGTCGCGGTGTGGACGTCGTTCTGAATTCCCTCGCCCACGATTTCGTGGACGCCTCTTTGGCGCTGCTCCCCGGAGGAGGGAGCTTCGTCGAGATGGGGAAGACGGATATCCGCGATCCCGCCCGGGTGGCAGCTGATCATCCCGGGGTCGACTACCAGCCATTCGACCTCTACGAGGCAGGTCCGGAGCTGATCCACGAGATGTTCCAGGCCGTAATGGAGATGTTCGCCGAAGGGTGGGTGAACCTGAACCCGATCTCCGTCTGGAACATCCGCGACGCCCGCAAGGCATTTCGCGAGATGAGCCAAGGCCGCCACGTGGGGAAAACGGTATTCGAGGTGGGTGACGGCTTCGGCGGTGGGACCGTGCTGGTCACCGGGGGGACCGGGGCCGTGGGCTCGGTGGTGGCACGGCACCTCGTCGCCGAGCACGGCGTGCGGAGTCTGGTGCTGGCGAGCCGTCGAGGAATGGCGGCCGAGGGGGTTCCCGAGCTGGTCTCGCACCTGGAGGGGGCAGGCGCGACGGTCAGAGTCGTGGAATGTGACGTCGCGGACCGGGCCGCCGTGGCGGACATGCTCGCGGACATGCCGCGGGAGTTCCCGCTGACGGCGGTCGTGCACGCGGCGGGTGCACTGGCGGACGGCACGGTCGAGTCGCTAACGGCGGAGAGTCTCGACCGCGTGCTGCGCGCCAAAGTCGGCGGTGCTGTCAACCTGCACGAGCTGACCAGGGAACGTAACCTGTCGGCCTTCGTCGTTTTCTCCGCGCTTGCGGGCACGCTCGGCACCGGAGGACAGGCGAACTACGCCGCGGCGAACGGGTTCCTGGACGGTTTGGCGGCGCAGCGCAGGGCAGCCGGCCTGGTCGGCACGTCGCTGTGCTGGGGATGGTGGGAGCAGCGCGGCGGCATGACTGAGGAACTGGACCAGGCCGACCTTGCGCGGATCCGACGGCTGGGCATCGCCGAGATGCCGACCTCCGAAGCACTGAGCCTGTTCGACTCGGTGTGCGCGAGCGACAAACCGGTCCTCATTCCCGCCCGGATGGACATCTCCACGCTGCGGAACAAGGCCGGTGACGAACTGCCGTCCCCCTTGCGCGGCCTCGTCGGCGCCGATCGTCCCTCCCGGAACAGAACAGGCACGACCAGGGGCGGCGGCCCTCTCGGCCTGCCCGCCAAGCTGGTCAACCTGGCAGAGGACGAGGCGCGGGCAGCCGTGCTGGACTGGATCCGCGACCAGATCGCCATCGTGCTCGGACACCCGTCCGGTGCGGCCGTCGACGCCGACCAGGCGTTCACCCACCTCGGATTCGACTCGCTGAACTCGGTCGAACTGTGCAACCGCCTGGCTTCCTCGACCGGGCTGCGCCTGCCGTCCACGCTCATCTTCAACTACCCAACACCACGTGAGCTAGGGGAACACATAGTCGACCAGCTGCGTCCGGCGGAGCCGCCCACAAGCCCGGCCGAGGATGCGGGGATCCGAGAAGTGCTGCGGAGCGTTCCTATCGACAGGCTGCGGAGGGCGGGCATCTTGGAGCGGATTCTGGAGTGCGCCGACCCATCTCCGTCGAGTGCCGACGAGCAAGAAGCGGAGACGGGCACCGGTACGGGCGAACTGGCCGCTATGAACTTGGAAGCACTGGTCGACCTGGCTCTGGATGAGAGGGGTAAGTGACATGAGTAACTCCACGGATCACCCAGCGGACGGCACGGACCGGGTCGAGCAGGCGCTCCGTATGCTGCTGGAGGAGCGCGACCGCCTCCGGCAGGAGAACGACGCCCTGAAGGCCGGCCGGGCCGAGCCGGTCGCCGTGGTGGGCATGGCGTGCCGCTACCCGGGCGGTGTGTCCTCGCCAGCTCAGCTGTGGGATGTGGTCCACGACGGCCTGGACGTCGTGGGCGAATTCCCGCAGGACCGCGGATGGCGGGACGTCTTCAACCCGGATCCCGACGTCCTCGGTAGTTCGTACGTGCGGCAGGGAGGGTTCCTGACTGATGTAGCCGATTTTGACCCGGAGTTCTTCGGCGTCAGTCCGCGTGAGGCGTTGGCGATGGATCCGCAGCAGCGGTTGCTGCTGGAGACCTCGTGGGAGGCGTTCGAGCGTGCAGGAATCGTTCCCGCAAGTGTGCGTGGAGCTGACATCGGTGTCTTCGCCGGGGTGAGTTCCTCCGAGTACGGAAATCGTTTCCTGGAGGGGAGCAAGAACGAGCTGGAGGGCTACCTGCTGCAAGGTAGCGCGCTGAGCGTTGCGTCCGGCCGTGTGGCGTACGAGCTGGGGTTGACCGGGCCGGCGATGACCCTGGACACGGCGTGCTCGTCGTCGCTGGTGGCCCTGCACCAGGCGACCCGGTCGCTCCGTTCGGGGGAGTGTTCGCTCGCGCTGGCAGGCGGAGCGTCGGTGATGTCGACGCCCGCGATCTTCGTGGAGTTCTCCCGGCAGCGTGGTCTGGCTTCCGATGGCCGGTGCAAGTCGTTCGCGGACGGAGCCGATGGGACCGGCTGGGCCGAGGGGGTGGGGGTGCTGCTGCTGGAGCGATTGTCTGACGCCCACCGTAACGGCCACCCGGTGCTGGCCGTCATTCGCGGATCCGCGGTGAATCAGGACGGGGCCTCCAACGGGTTGACCGCGCCCAATGGCCGCTCCCAGGAGAAGGTGATCCGGCAGGCGTTGGCGGACGCGGGGGTCGCGGCCTCCGGGGTGGACCTAGTCGAAGCCCACGGCACCGGAACCGCGCTGGGGGATCCCATCGAGGCGGGTGCGCTGCAGGCGACCTATGGGCAGGAGCGGGATCCGGGC
>RJMB01000046.1 GCA_003725585.1 Halostreptopolyspora alba
CAAGCGCTCGCTCATCGCTTACGACCACTGAGCCGTACCCACCATTTCCCATCAACGATCTAGGGGGTCTGCGGTGACGCGGGCCGCTCCCCACGCGCGGACTCGGTGTTGGTGCCGGTTCCGCCGTCCTCCCGGAACCTCTCGAAGATGCCTCCGATGCCCTCGAGCGCCTTGCCCATCTCGCTGGGGACGATCCACACCTTGTTGGAGTCGCCCTTGGCGATCTCCGGGAGCTTCTGCAGGTACTGGTAGGCGAGCATCTCCTGGTTGACGTTGCCGGCGTGCAGCGCCTTGAACACCATGGCGATCGCGTCCGCCTCCCCGCGGGCGCGCAGTGTCGTGGCCTCGGCATCGGCCTTGGCCTGGACGGTCGCGGACTCTGCCTCACCCTTGGCCCGCAGCACCGCCGCGGACTGTTCCCCCTCGGCCCGCAGGATCGCCGCCTGCTTCTCCCCTTCGGCGCTGAGGATCTGCGCGCGCTTGTCCCGGTCGGCGCGCATCTGCTTCTCCATGGCCTCCTGCACCGACTCCGGAGGCTCGACCCCCTTCAGCTCGACCCGGCTGACCTCGATACCCCAGTTGGCCGTGGCCTCGTCCAGCACCGAGCTGAGCTCACTGTTGATCTCCTCACGGGAGGTCAGCGTCTGCTCCAGGTCCATGCCACCGATGACGTTGCGCAGTGTGGCCGCGGCCAGCTGCTCCACCGCCTGGATGAAGTTGGCCACCTGGTACGTGGCGTTGTACGGATCGGTCACCTGCACGTAGACGGCGGTGTCGACGTTGACGGAAAGGTTGTCCTGGGTGATCGCGGCCTGCGGCGGGAAGCTGACCACCTGCACCCGCAGGTCGATACGTTCCCGGATGTGGTCCACGAACGGGATGACGATGTTGAAGCCGGACTTCAGGGTGCGGTGGTACCCACCGAACCGTTCGACGACGTCGGTCATCCGGTGCGGCACGATACGGACGCTGCGATATCCGATGGCGAGCAGGATCGCCACGAAGATCAGCAGGATGATGACAACGGGAAGCATCGGGGGCGGCTCCGGCTCTCCTGTCGGGGGTGAGGCGGTGGTGTACGCGTGGACGCACACGAGCGCCATGCGCGTACACGCGGAGATCATAAATCGCTCGTACGCCCGCGCTCGCGGCGAAGTTCTCTGACGTCACACCAAACCCACAACTTTGGCCACATTCGGCCGATCTCGCGGATTGCGGGTGACCTCATCTCTTCCTTTCGGAAGGTGATAACCAGCTCAACGACGGCGTGTCCTCGCGGCCGGCCCCACCGTCACACCGCCCGTGCGCTCCAGCGCTCCCCGTCGTACTCCACCTTCAGCGAAAGCCCGAACGTCGCGCTCAGGTTGTCCGCCGTCATCACCTCCTCCACGGGACCTCCCGCGACGACACCGCCTTCGCGCATCATCAGCACGTGAGTGAAACCGGACGGGATCTCCTCGACATGGTGGGAGACGATGACCAGTGCCGGAGCGTCGACGCTCACCGCCAGCTCCCCCAACCGGCGCACCAGGTCCTCCCGACCGCCCAGGTCCAGGCCCGCCGCGGGCTCGTCGAGCAGCAGCAGCTCCGGATCGGCCATGAGCGCGCGGGCGATGAGCACACGCTTCCGCTCACCCTCCGACAACGTGCCGTACTTGCGTTCCGCCAGCTGCCCCACACCCCAGTGGTTGAGGAGCGCCCGTGCCCGCTCGTGGTCGGGGGCGCCGTAACTCTCGACGAAACTGCCGAGGTACCCGTAGGAGGCGCTGATCACGAGGTCGAGGCTGGTCGACGCCTCGTCGATGCGGTTCGCCACGGCGGCGCTGGCGAACCCGATGCGGGGGCGGAGCTCGAAGACGTCGACCGCCCCGAGCCGCTCGTCCAGCACCTCCACCGTTCCGGTCGTGGGGAACATCTGCGTCGAGGCGATCCGCAGCAGAGTGGTCTTACCGGCTCCGTTGGGGCCGATGATGGCCCATCGTTCGTCCTCCTCGACGGTCCACGCCACGTCCCGCAGCAGATACGCGTTGCCGCGGCGCACACTGACTCCGTCCATGCGCAGCACATGCCCGTTCATCGCACTCCCTGTCCGTTCTCTCCTCCGCCCGAGCGCTGACACGTCACCCGTCCCGCGACGCGCGCCCCGGCTGCGAACCTACTGGACACCACCACAGCTCGGCCCGCGGACGGGTGCGCCCCGAGCTGGGCGGGTCTCCCGGTTCCTCGCTCTCACGAGGACGGCCACCACCGAGAAGTATCCAATCGGGACGGCCACGGTAGTGGACAACGTTGGTCGGGCCGGAGCGCGATGGGGCCCGGCCGGGTCGTCCACGGGTCGGGACACACGTTTGGGGCGCACGTCGACCAATGTCAGGCTGAACAGTACGGGCCTGCGAACCGGCGGCGACAACCGGGCACGGAAAGGGTGAGACCGCGGGGCGCACCCCGCATCGCAAGCGAAGGGTGAGTAGGTATGGGCGGCTCAGACTCAGGACAACGGTCCCGCGATCCGATGCTGCACGAATTGTCCTCCGCACCGTTGGTCACGTGGGGCAACGCCTGGCTCGCCGGCCAGGCCGGGCTGGACGACACCGTGAGCGCTGTCGAGCGACGTACCGGCCCGCACGTCATCGGCGCCGTCACCGACCCCGCTCTTCCCTTCGAGTCCGGGGCGCCCCTACGCTCCGCGCTGGCCAGGTTGCGTTCACTGGGACTCGCCGCGTTCCGGCTGAGCCTGCCGGTCCCCGGCGACCCGCTCGGTCTCGTGGGCGGCGAGGAGCTCAACAAGGCGGCGATCGACGCTCGCGAGAGCGTACTGGTCGAGCTGGCCGAGCAACAGCTGGGGCTCGTCCCCAGCGAGGACCGGCGTGGCTCCTCCTACGCGGGAGTGGCCTGGACCCCCTACCGGGCCGCCGACAGGACCCCGGAGCACATTCCCCTCGCGGAGGCGGAGCACCAGCTCACCCTCGCCATGCGTGAATGCGCGAGCCTGTTCGGGCAGGTGGACGACATGGCCTCGTGGGGTCCCGAGGTCACCAGCGCCCTTGAGGACCTGCGCGACGCCGAACGCCAACCCTCGGGAGGGCTGGCTCCGGGACACCCGCAGCGGGCGCACCGACTGGCGGCACAGGCGGACCGGCTCGCTGTCGTGGTGCGGCTCGCGAACGAGGACGAGGGGCGCGGGCTTTCCACGTCACAGATGTCCTCCCGCATGGAAGCACTGCGCATCCTGGACAGAGCGGTACGTCGTGCCCGCGTGGCGTCCTACGGGGCCGCCGCCGACGGGTGACCGGTACGTATCCGGCTTCTGCGGGCACCGTCAGGGTCACGGTCATTCGGACTCAGGGAAACGCCAGGGACACTTCCGGATACCGGTGCACGGCTCCGGCCCGAATACTGGTGACCATGGGCGACGCAGCGAACCAATCCGTCCGGGACGCCCGGTCGGCCCCGTCATATCCGGATCGAGGTAACGACACGCATCGGCCGGGAACGTAGCCTTGCCCACGGAACACCATTCTGCTGGGAGCCACACCAACCGGGAATGAGGACAACCATGGAGCCCGAACACATCCGCGCGTCCGACGCCGATCGCGACCGCGTTGCGGATCGGCTCCGTGAGGCACTCGCGCAGGGGCGCCTCGACCAGGTGGAGTACGAGGAGCGGCTCGACTCGGTGTACCGGGCCAAGACCGTGGGGGAGTTGGCTCCCGTCACCCACGACCTTCCGGACACCCCTGAGCCCGCCACCGTGGGGTTCGACACCCCCGGCCTTCAGGTATCCACCAACGAAGCCCGAGAGATGGCGGAACGCAGCCAGGGACGCGAGAACCTGGTCGCGGTGTTCGGTGGGGCCGAACGCAAGGGTCGCTGGCTGGTCGAACCGCGCACCAACGCCTCCGTGCTCTTCGGCGGGATCTCGTTGGACTTCCGCGAGGCCGTGCTGAGCCAGCGCGATGTGACCGTACAGTGCGCCGTGGTTTTCGGTGGCCTGGACATCGTGGTGCCGCACGGGGTGCGCGTGGTGAACAACACAACAGCGATTTTCGGTGGGGCCAACCTGCGCGGGACGGACGCGGTAACCGACCCCAACGCGCCCACGATCCGGCTCACCGGGACCTGCATGTTCGGCGGAATCGACGTCCGAGCCAAGGATCCGAAGCGCAAGAAGGGCAAGAAGCACACGTGACCGGTGCGGGGGTGACACCTGGCTCCCGACCGGCTGTCAGGTGAACTGTCCCCGTGTGTTCACCGCCCTGCCGCCAAGCAACGCACAGTGTCCGAGTAACGTGGTTGTCGCCATGACAGACGAATTTAGCCATTCCACGCTGCTCGTGACGGTGAGCGGACACGACGAGCCCGGGATCAGTGCCCGCCTGCTCACCACCCTCTCCGTGTTTCCCGTGACCTTGGTCGACCTCGAACAGGTCGTCATCGGGGGCCGGTTGGTCCTCGGGGCTCTGGTCGACGTCGACGAGAGCGTCGCGCCCGGCGTCCATCGGGAGCAGGTGTACCGCGAGGTCCGGCACGCGATCGAGAACGCCGCCAGCGAGCTCGACATGGAGGTGGAGTTCGCCGACGGTAACGGTCGGGTGACTCCCACTTCGGGCGACCCGCTGCGGGTGACCATCCTGGCCTCGCCGCTGCGGCCGGGGGCGCTGGGCGCGATCACGTCGTGCGTGGCGCGCGCGGGCGCCAACATTGATCGAATCGAGCGTCTCGCGAGTTACCCCGTAACCTCGATCGAGCTGGAGATCTCCGGCGCCGACGACCCCGAGAGGTTGCGCGCCGACCTGTCCATGGAGGCGGCGACCCAGGCGATCGACGTCGCTGTCCAGTCCAGTGGGCTCCATCGGCGAGCGAAGCATCTCGTCGTCATGGATGTCGACTCCACACTCATCCAGGGCGAGGTGATCGAGCTGCTGGCCGAGCACGCCGGATGTGTGGAGGAGGTCGCTCGCGTCACCGATTCGGCCATGCGTGGCGAACTGGATTTCGAGGAGTCTCTGCGGCAGCGGGTGGCACTGCTCGAAGGGGTGGACGCTTCAGCGTTGGACGAGGTCCGCGACAAGCTCGTTCTCACGCCCGGGGCACGCACCCTCATTCGGACGCTGAACCGGCTCGGCTACGAGTGCGCCATCGTCAGCGGTGGTTTCAGCCAGGTGACCGACGGGCTGGTGGAGAGTCTCGATATCGACTACTCCGCGGCGAACACCCTGGAGGTCGTGGACGGCAAGCTCACCGGAAACCTCGTGGGCCAGATCATCGACCGGAAGGGGAAGGCGCTCGCCCTGCAGCGCTTCGCCCAGGAGGCCGGTGTTCCGCTGAACCGGACCGTGGCCATCGGTGACGGCGCGAACGATCTCGACATGCTACAGACCGCCGGTCTCGGGGTCGCGTTCAACGCCAAACCCATGGTGCGTGAACAGGCGGACACTTCGGTCACGGTGCCGTACCTGGACACCATCGTGTTCCTTCTCGGTATCTCCCGCGAGGAGGTCGAGTCAGCGGACGAGATGGCGGAAGAGAACACGTAGAACCACAGCCGGACGCCCGCCCTTTCGGTACACGAGGGCGCATGCCCCACCCACAACCCCACCCACGATTGTGGTGTGCGTAAAAAAAGGTGCGGGAGCGGAGCCACCCCTTCAAGGA
>RJMB01000047.1 GCA_003725585.1 Halostreptopolyspora alba
GGACGCGACGAGCCGACATCGAGGTGCCAAACCATCCCGTCGATACGGACTCTTGGGGAAGATCAGCCTGTTATCCCCGGGGTACCTTTTAGCCGTTGAGCGACGCCACTTCCACACGCCGGCGCCGGATCACTAGGCCCTGCTTTCACACCTGCTCGACACGTCCGTCTCGCAGTCAAGCTCCCTTATACCCTTACACTCAACACCTGATTTCCAACCAAGCTGAGGGAGCCGTTGGGCGCCTCCGTTACCATTTAGGAGGCAACCGCCCCAGTTAAACTACCCACCAGACACTGTCCCCCACCCGGGTCACGGGCGCGGGTTAGGTGCTCGACAAGGCAAGAGTGGTATTTCACCAACGCCTCCACCACCACTGACGTGGCCGCTTCACCGGCTCCCACCTATCCTACACAAACCATCCCAAACACCAATACCAAGCTGTAGTGAAGGTCCCGGGGTCTTTCCGTCCTGCTGCGCGAAACGAGCATCTTTACTCGTAGTGCAATTTCACCGGGCCCATGGTTGAGACAGCGGGGAAGTCGTTACGCCATTCGTGCAGGTCGGAACTTACCCGACAAGGAATTTCGCTACCTTAGGATGGTTATAGTTACCACCGCCGTTTACCGGCGCTTAGATTCCCAGCTTCACCCCGCGGGGCTCACCGGTCCTCGTAACGTTCCGGCACCGGGCAGGCGTCAGTCCGTATACCGCGTCTTGCGACTTCGCACGGACCTGTGTTTTTAGTAAACAGTCGCTTCCCCCTGGTATCTGCGACCCCACCCAGCTCCACACGCAATGGTGCATCACCAGACAGGGCTCCCCTTCTCCCAAGGTTACGGGGACAATTTGCCGAATTCCTTAACCATGGTTCACCCGAACGCCTCGGTCTACTCAACCTGACCACCTGCGTCGGTTTCGGGTACGGGCCGCACACGAACTCGCTAGAGGCTTTTCTCGGCAGCACGGGATCACCCACTTCGCCTCACACGGCTCGGCATCAGGTCTCAGGCCTCTATGGTGCGCGGATTTCCCTACACACCGCCCTACACCCTTACCCCGGGAACAACCACCGCCCGGGTTGGGCTACCCCACTGCGTCACCCCATCACTGACCACCCACCAACCTCGGATCCCACACCCACATCGGCACCACCAACGGCGGCACCCCGCAGATCATGGTTAGCATCAGTCAGCACGCGGTATGGGACGCTCGCGCACGGGTACGGGAATATCAACCCGTCATCCATCGACTACGCCTGTCGGCCTCGCCTTAGGCCCCGACTTACCCTGGGCGGATGAACCTGCCCCAGGAACCCTTAGTCACTCGGCGCCAACGTTTCTCACGCTGGTATCGCTACTCATGCCTGCATTCTCACTCGCATAGCGTCCACGACTCGCTCACGCGGCCGCTTCACCCGCCACACGACGCTCCCCTACCAACCCCACCAACGGTGAGGCTCCACAGCTTCGGCGGTGTACTTAAGCCCCGCTACATTATCGGCGCAGAACCACTTGACCAGTGAGCTATTACGCACTCTTTCAAGGATGGCTGCTTCTAAGCCAACCTCCTGGTTGTCTGGGCAACTCCACAACCTTACCCACTCAGCACACGCTTAGGGGCCTTAGCTGATGATCTGGGCTGTTTCCCTCTCGACCATGGAGCTTATCCCCCACAGTCTCACTGCCGCGCTCCACCCACCAGCATTCGGAGTTTAGCTGATCTCAGTAACCCTCGCGGGCCCATCGACCATCCAGTCGCTCTACCACCAGCGGGAACCACACGACGCTGCACCTAAATGCATTTCGGGGAGAACCAGCTATCACAGGGTTTGATTGGCCTTTCACCCCTACCCACACCTCATCCCCCAGGTTTTCAACCCTGGTGGGTTCGGGCCTCCACACGGTCTTACCCGCGCTTCACCCTGGACATGGGTAGATCACCCCGTTTCGGGTCTGCAGCATGCGACTGTCCGCCCAGAAAGACTCGCTTTCGCTACGGCTCCCCCACCCGGGTTAACCTCGCCACACACCACAACTCGCAGGCTCATTCTTCAAAAGGCACGCCATCACCCCACAGGGCTCTGACGGCTTGACAGCACACGGTTTCAGGTACTATTTCACAACCCCTCACCGGGGCACTTTTCACCTTTCCCTCACGGTACTCGTGCACTATCGGTCACCAGGACGTATTCAGGCTTGGCAGGTGGTCCTGCCAGATTCACACGGAATTTCACGGGCTCCGCGCTACTCGGGACCATGCCCCAGCATCATGCTCGACCTTCACCTACGGGACTCTCACCCACTCCGGCACCGCATTCCAACGGCTTCGACTAACCGAACACAACACCCACCAGACCGGCAGATCCAGCACAGACACATCCCACAACCCCGTAAACGCAACACCTGCCGGCTTCTCCACGCTCACGGTTTAGCCACAATCCCCGTTCGCTCACCACTACTAAGGGAATCACTCTTGTTTTCTCTTCTCGCGGGTACTGAGATGTTTCACTTCCCCGCATTGCCACCAACTGCCCTATACATTCAGACAGCGGCAACCCGACACAACTCGGGCTAGGTTCCCCCATTCGGACACCCACGGATCAACGCCTGGTTGACAACTCCCCGTGGACTATCGCGGTCTCCCACGTCCTTCATCGGCGCCTGGTGCCAAGGCATCCACCGTGTGCCACACATACTTGACCACCACAGATACAAGACACTCGCGCACACTATCCACGAATCAAAAAACCAACCACACACCCAACCACAACCCCACACCCCCACCACACAGGCAGAGAAACACAAGGAACAGACACAGCCAGAGAACCCACAGCCCCCCAGCCACACCCACCCCTCGTAGGGTCTTCATCGGCGTGGTCCACAAGCCACCCCCCGAACCCAGCACCCACCCACACAGGCAGACACCCAGCCCAGGACACGGGTTGCTCTCTCAGACACCCAACAGCGCGCCCCCACCCCTCCATCAGAAGCAGGACCCCACCCCCACACAGGAGACAAGACCCCCACCCCCACAAGGAAGCAGGATGTTCGTTCCACTCCGACCCACCACCCACCCTGAGACCAGGACCCACCCCACAACAGGCAAGCCCCACCCCAGAAGAGTGATGTCCACACTCACAGCCCACAACCACGCCCTCACACCCGCGAGGACGCACCGGGCTCCTTAGAAAGGAGGTGATCCAGCCGCACCTTCCGGTACGGCTACCTTGTTACGACTTCGTCCCAATCGCCAGCCCCACCTTCACGCGCTCCCCCCGCAACCGCGGTTAGGCCACACGTTTCGGGTGTTGCCAACTTTCATGACGTGACGGGCGGTGTGTACAAGGCCCGGGAACGTATTCACCGCGGCATGCTGATCCGCGATTACTAGCGACTCCACCTTCATAGGGTCGAATTGCAGACCCCAATCCGCACTGAGACCGGCTTTTCGGGATTCGCTCCACCTCACGGCATCGCCCACCCGCTGTACCGGCCATTGTAGCATGTTTGCAGCCCAAGACATAAGGGGCATGATGACTTGACGTCATCCCCACCTTCCTCCGAGTTGACCCCGGCAGTCTCCCATGAGTCCCCACCCGCAGTGCTGGCAACACAGGACAAGGGTTGCGCTCGTTGCGGGACTTAACCCAACATCTCACGACACGAGCTGACGACAGCCATGCACCACCTGTACCGGACGCCCAAAGGCACCCCCCATCTCTGGAGGATTTCCCGGCATGTCAAGCCTTGGTAAGGTTCTTCGCGTTGCATCGAATTAAGCAACATGCTCCGCCGCTTGTGCGGGCCCCCGTCAATTCCTTTGAGTTTTAGCCTTGCGGCCGTACTCCCCAGGCGGGGCGCTTAATGCGTTAGCTACGGCACGGAACCCGTGGAAAGGTCCCACACCTAGCGCCCAACGTTTACAGCATGGACTACCAGGGTATCTAATCCTGTTCGCTACCCACGCTTTCGCTCCTCAGCGTCAGGTAAGGCCCAGAGACCCGCCTTCGCCACCGGTGTTCCTCCTGATATCTGCGCATTTCACCGCTACACCAGGAATTCCAGTCTCCCCTACCTACCTCAAGCATGCCCGTATCCACTGCACACCCACAGTTAAGCCATGGACTTTCACAGCAGACGCGACACGCCGCCTACGAGCTCTTTACGCCCAATAATTCCGGACAACGCTCGGACCCTACGTATTACCGCGGCTGCTGGCACGTAGTCAGCCGGTCCTTATTCCCCCCCTACCGTCAACCCCACGAACACGCGGAGCCTTCGCCAGAAGGAAAAGAGGTTTACAACCCGAAGGCCGTCATCCCCCACGCGGCGTCGCTGCGTCAGGCTTTCGCCCATTGCGCAAGATTCCCCACTGCTGCCTCCCGCAGGAGTCTGGGCCGTGTCTCAGTCCCAGTGTGGCCGGTCGCCCTCTCAGGCCGGCTACCCGTAATCGCCTTGGTGAGCCCTCACCCCACCAACAAGCTGATAGGCCGCGAGCCCATCCCCAACCAGAACAACACCTTTCCACCACCAACGATGCCGCCGATGGTCACATCCGGTATTAGACCGCGTTTCCACGGCTTATCCCAGAGTCAGGGGCAGGTTACTCACGTGTTACTCACCCGTTCGCCACTCACCACCCAAAGGATGGCGCGTTCGACTTGCATGTGTTAAGCACGCCGCCAGCGTTCGTCCTGAGCCAGGATCAAACTCTCCATCAAAGGCCACAACCCCCCACACCCACACGGGCACCAGGGGCAAAACCTCGAAGAATCAAACCCCAGCCAACCACAACACCCCCACCCCACACAGGAGCGGAAGCACCATGGCCAACCAAAGGAACCCCTTCACAACACCCACACTCCGCGGGTGCCGCACAGGAGCCAAAACAAACAAGGCCGAAGAAAAACAAACACGCGCTGTTGAGTTCTCAAAGAACAACCACCCACCCCCC
>RJMB01000048.1 GCA_003725585.1 Halostreptopolyspora alba
CAACCCCTCCGGCGAGGACACCCCACCCGGAAAACGACACCCCATAGCCACAACCGCCACCGGCTCACTGTCCCGCTCCTCCAGCTCGCGTACGCGCTGACGGGCCTGGCGCAGGTCGGCTGTGGCTCTCTTCAGATAGTCGCGGAGCTTCTCTTCACTCACAGTTCTTGGCCTCTAGTCGTATCGGGGGTCGACAATGTGCGGAAGCGCGGATCACGCCTCCCCGAGTTCCTTGTCGAGAAGGTCGAACAGCTCGTCGTCCGAGGCCGCGTCGAGGTCGTGGTCATCGGCGTCCTCCGCCTCGTCGCCGACGTTGGCCTGCCACTTCGCCAGAAGCGCCTGCAGGCGCGTCGTGACCTGCGCGCTCGTCTCGCCGTCGGGTTCCAGCGACAGAAGCGTGCGTTCCAGCCGGTCGATCTCCTCGAGGGAGGTCGCGCCGCCACCGGGCGCGAGCTGCTCCAGGACGTAGTGGGCGAGAGCGTCCGGGGTGGGATAGTCGAAGACCAGCGTGGCCGGCAGGCGCAGTCCTGTCGCCTTGCCGAGCCGGTTGCGCAGCTCGACGGCGGTGAGCGAGTCGAAGCCCAGGTCCTGGAACGCGCGGTCCGGGGCGATGGACTCGGGTCCGCTCTCCCCCAGCACGGTGGCGATCACGGAGCGGACCAGCTCCAGCACCACCGTGTGGCGCTCGGCCTCGGGGCGCGAGGCGATGCGGTCGGCCAACCCTTCCCCGGTTGTGGGGGCGGGGTCGGTGTCGGCCGCCGGACCTGGGGCGGTCTCTCCGACCAGGTGGCGGAGGTCTCCGACCAGGTGGCGGAGGACGGCCGGTACCTCGTCCGGCTCAGCGCGGGCGCGCAGGGCTGCCAGGTTGAGTCGTGCCGGGACGGCAACCCCGCTCGGTGCGCCGAGGACGGCGCCGAACAGCTCCTGCCCGGCCTCTGGGGAGATCGGCACCAGACCATCGCGTGCCATGCGCCGCCGGTCCGCGTCGCCGAGATCCCCGGTGACACCACCGTCGCCCTCCCACAGGCCCCATGCCAGGGAGAGGCCGGGGGCACCGAGCGCCCGCCGGTGCTGGGACAACGCGTCCAGGAAGGCGTTCGCCGCCGCGTAGTTGCCCTGACCGGGTCCGCCCACGAGGCCCATGATGGAGGAGAACATCACGAACGCCGCCAACGGGTGTTCCGCGGTCAGCTCGTGCAGGTTCACCGCACCCGCCACCTTCGCGGCGAGAACCCGGTCGAGCTGTTCGGCGGTGAGTGTGTGAACGGTCGCGTCGTCCAGCACACCAGCCGCGTGCACCACCATCGTGAGCGGGTGCTCCGTGGGAATGGTGGCCAGGACCGCGGCGAGGGCCTCCCGGTCGCTCGCGTCGCACCGCTCGATGGTCACGTGCGCCCCCATCGCGGTGAGCTCGGCCGAGAGAGCGTCAGCCCCGGTGGCTTGTGCTCCACTGCGGCTGAGCAGCACGAGCCTCCGGGCTCCGTGCTCGGCTACCAGCCGTCGGGCGACCAGCCCGCCCAGCTTCCCGGTTCCGCCGGTGACCAGTACCGTGCCACGCGGATCAAGCTCGGGGGCCCCGGACAGCGCGCTCTCGCGTAGGCGCGCCAGTCGCGGTACGAGGCCGGCCCCCTCCCGGTACGCCAGCTGTGGTTCGCGGGCGGTGGCCGCGGCCAACGCCGGCAACGCGGGCACCGGGGCCTCGCCGTCACCGCCGAGGTCGAGCAGTGCGAACCGGTCGGGGTGCTCCGACCGGGCCGAGCGCACCAGGCCCCACACGGGGGCCTGGGACAGCCGTGCCACGTCCTCCCCGGGGGTGGTGGCGACCGCGCCGCGGGTCACCACCACGAGCCGCGACTCCGCGAGCCGGCCGTCGGCCAGCCACGCCTGCAGCAGCTCCAGGACGTGCCGGGTCACTTCGCCGGTCGCGGATGCCAGCCCGGCCTCCTGCCCCGTCGGGCACTCGGCGAACACGACGTCGGGCACTGCCCGCCCCCCGTCAATGGCGGCGAGCAGCGAGGGAAGGTCCGGTGCGTGGGAGGCGTCGTCGGTGACGAGCCCGCTCGCGCCGCTCCCCACAACGGCCACGCGCGCGGCACGGTCCGCCGGCGGTTCCGTGGCCGGAACCCAGTCGAGGGAGAAGAGGGAGTCGCGGGAACGGGTGCGGGCGTCGGCGAGGGCGCTCCCGGAGACCGGTTGGGTGACGAGCCGGTCGACCGTCGCCACCGGCGCACCGGCGGGGTCGGTGAGCACGAGCGACACGGCGTCGCCCCCGGCCGGGGCGATTCGGGCCCGTAGTCGTGACGCGCCCGTGGCGTGCAGGGTGAGGCCGCTGATGGAGAACGGCAGCCGCAGCCCGTCGTCATCCGTGCCCAGCAGGAACGCGTGCAGTACCGCGTCGAGCAGCGCCGGGTGCAGGCCGAACGAGGAGGCGCTGTCGCCCACGTCCTCGGGCAGGGTGACCTCGGCGAACGTGTCGTCCCCGTCGCGCCAGAGCGCGCGCAGCCCCCGGAACGCGGGACCGTAGCCGTAACCGCGCTCCTCGAGCAGCTGGTAACCGCCGTCGAGGTTCACCGGGGTCGTTGCGGGCGGCCACGGGCCGGTTCCGCCAGTGGCCGGCCGCGCGCCGCTCTGCAACGCACCGGAGGCGTGTCTTCGCCACGTTTCCGTGTCGTCGTCCTGCGCGCGCGCGTGCACGGTGAACGAGCGTCGCCCCGACTCCTCGGGGGCACCCACGACCACCTGAACGGCGAGGCTGCCGTGCTCGGGCAGCACCAGCGGGTCCTCCAGCAGGAGCTCCTCGAGCGTGTCGCAGCCCGCCCGCGCTCCGGCCCGCAGCGCCAGCTCGACGAACGCGGTCGCCGGTAGTAGCACGGCGCCACCCACGGTGTGGTCGGCCAGCCACGGCTGGGCGCGCAGCGACAGGCGGCCGGTACACAGCAGCCCCGAGCCGTCGGCCAGCTCCGTGGCGGTGTCGAGCAGTGGGTGGTCGGTGGTCTCCACACCGGCCGGCGCGGCAGCGCTGGTGGGAGTCCCGCTGTTCAGCCAATAGCGGCGGCGCTGGAACGCGTAGGTGGGGAGCGGCACCCTCGTGACGCCCCAGTCGGCGAAGAACGCGCGCCAGTCCACCGTGACGCCCTCGGCGTGCAGCCCGCCCAACGCCGTGACCAGTGCCGTGCCCTCGTCCTGCCCCGTGCGTAGGGTGGGGACGACGTCGGTGGACGCCTCCTCCGGCAGGCACTCCCGGGCCATCGCGCTCACGCTGGCGTCCGGCCCCAGCTCGAGCAGGGTGGTGGCCCCCTGCCGGTCGAGCTCGCGGATCCCGTCGTGGAAGCGGACGGTCTCGCGGACGTGCCGGGTCCAGTAGTCAGCCGAACACACCTCGGCCGTCACCGGCTCGCCGGTGAGGTTGGAGACGATCGGCACCCGCGGTTGGTGGTAGGTCACGCTCTCGGCGACCGCGCGGAACTCGGGAAGCACGCCGTCCATGTGCGGGGAGTGGAAGGCGTGGCTGACCCGCAGCCGGCGGGTCTTGGCGCCGCGTGTCGTGAGGTGCTCCTCCACCTCGGCGACGGCGTCGGCGTCGCCGGAGACGACCGTCGAGCGGGGGCCATTGACCGCGGCGATCCCCAGGCTGTCCGCGCGCCCGTCCAGCAGGGGGAGCACGTCGGTCTCGGGGGTCCGCACGGCGAGCATGGCGCCGGTGGTCGGAAGCTGCTGCATCAGGCGGCCGCGCGCCGCCACGAGCGCACAGGCGTCCGGCAGCGACAGCACTCCCGCCACGTGCGCCGCCGCCAGCTCCCCGATCGAGTGCCCGGCCAACAGGTCGGGGCACACCTCCCAGGACTCCAGCAACCGGAACAGCGCGACACCGGTGGCGAACAGCGCCGGTTGGGTGAACCCGGTCTGGTCCAGCATCCCGGCGGCGATCGAGCCCTCCTCGGCGAACATCACATCGCGCAGTGGGCGGTCGAGGTGCGGGTCGAGGTACGCGCACACCTCGTCGAGTGCCCGCGCGTACTCCGGAAAGGCCGAGTACAGGCCACGGCCCATGCCGGGGCGTTGTGCTCCCTGGCCGGGGAACAGCATCGCGAGCACGTGCTGGCCACGGTTCTGGCCGTGCAGCACGCCCGGCGTCTCCTCGTCCTCGGCCAGGGCCTCCAGGCCGCGCACCAGCGCGGCACGGTCGTCGGCGACCACGACGGAGCGGTGCTTCAGCGCCGCGCGTGTCGTCGCCAGGGAGAACGCGGTGTCGGCGACGTCGAGGTCGGGACGCGCCTCGAGGTGTGACCGCAGGCGCGCGGCCTGCTCGCGCACCCCCTCCCTGGTCGTGGCGGACACCAGGCACGGAACGGCGGGCCGCTGGTCCGCGTGGCTCGTGGGAGTGTCCCGGGCCGGGCCGGTGGGGGCTTCCTCGAGGATCAGGTGGGCGTTGGTGCCGCTGATCCCGAACGACGACACCGCCGCCCGACGG
>RJMB01000049.1 GCA_003725585.1 Halostreptopolyspora alba
CCGTCGGGCGGCGGTGTCGTCGTTCGGGATCAGCGGCACCAACGCCCACCTGATCCTCGAGGAGACCCCCGACGAGCCCGCCGACCCCGAACCGGTTCCCGCGGAGACCACCCCCGCCCCGCTGCCGTGGGTGCTCTCCGCGAAGTCCGCCGCGGCGCTTCGTGAGCAGGCCGGCCGGCTGCGTTCGGCTGTCACCGCGGATACGGCGCTCCAACCCGTGGACGTCGGGCACTCCCTGGCGACGACACGCGCGGCGCTGGAGCACCGTGCGGTCGTGCTCGCCGACGACCGTGACGACTTCCTGAACGGCCTGGATGTTGTGGCTCGGGGGGACGAGTCGACGGAGGTCGTGCGGGGGCACGCGGAGCGGCGGGATTCGCCGGTGTTGGTGTTCCCGGGTCAGGGGGCGCAGTGGCCGGGGATGGCGCGGGAGCTGCTGGCGGAGTCGACGGTGTTCGCCCGGCGGATGGAGGAGTGCGGTGGGGCACTCGCGCCGTTCGTGGACTGGTCGTTGCTGGATGTGGTGCGTGGTGTGGAGGGCGCGCCGTCGCTGGAGCGGGTGGATGTGGTCCAGCCGGTGTTGTGGGCGGTGATGGTGTCGCTGGCCGAGGTGTGGCGTTCGGTGGGGGTGCGTCCGGCCGCGGTGGTGGGCCATTCCCAGGGGGAGGTCGCCGCGGCCTGCGTCGCCGGAGCCCTGTCACTGGAGGACGGCGCGAAGGTCGCGGCGTTGCGGTCGCGGGCCCTCACAGCCCTGGCGGGTTCCGGGGGGATGGCGTCGGTGACGTTGCCCGCCGAGAAGGTCGAGGAGCGCCTGACCGAGTGGGGCGAACGTCTGCGGGTGGCCGCGGTCAACGGGCCGGTTTCGACCGTGGTCGCCGGAGACCCCGAAGCGCTCGGGGAGCTGGTCGCCGGGTGCGAGGCCGAGGGGGTGCGGGCTCGGGAGGTCGATGTGGACTACGCCTCGCACACCCCCCACGTCGAGACGATTCGCGCCCGGATACTGGACCAGCTCGCCGAGGTGGGCTCGACCGCTCCCGAGATTCCGTTCTATTCCACTCTCACCGGCGCGCTGCTGGACGGCGAGACGCTCGACGCCGACTACTGGTATCGCAACCTGCGGCACCCGGTGCGGTTCGAGCGGGCGGTGCGGGGGCTTGTCGCGGCCGGGCACACGACTTTCATCGAGGCCGCGCCGCATCCCATTCTCACGGGGGCCATCGAGGAGACCCTCCACGCTGTGGAGACCACCGGTGCGGTGGTGGGGACACTGCGCCGTGGCGAGTGCGGCTGGTCCCGCATGATGACCTCGGTGGCCGAAGCCTGGACCAGTGGTGTGGAGGTGGATTGGGCGACACTGTTCACCGGCGGCCGCGCCGTCGAACTGCCCACGTACGCCTTCCAGCGTCAGCACTACTGGCTGGCCACCCACCGAAACTCCGGAGATCCGGGAAGCCTGGGGTTGTCCGCGACCCACCACCCACTGCTGGGCGCCGCGTCCGAGCTGGCCGACAGCGGGGGTGTCGTGCTGAGCGGTCGACTCTCGTCGCGTAGTCACCCCTGGCTGGCCGACCACGCCGTCTCCGGTACCCCGGTCCTCGCGGGCACCGCGTTCGCGGAGCTGGCGATCCGTGCCGGGGACGAGGTCGGATGTGGGCGGGTCGACGAACTCGTTGTCGAGTCGCCGCTGGTCCTACCAGACGAGGGCGGTGTCGATGTGCAGCTCACCGTGCACCCCGCGGATGAGTCCGGTCGGCGCGCCTGCGGCGCGTATTCTCGCCCGGAGGGCGCGAGCGGACAACCGTGGCAGCGGCACGCCACCGGCGTACTGAGCGCCGCCACACCACAACAGTCGGCCTCGGAGCCGTCCCGGTGGCCGCCCACGGACGCGGAACCGGTCGACATCGACGACGGTTACGAGCGGCTCGCCGGGCAGGGGTACGACTACGGCCCCACGTTCCGCGGCCTGCGGGCCGCGTGGCGGCACGGCGCCGACATCCTGGCCGAGCTGGAACTGCCTCCCGAGGCCCACGACGACGCCACCGCCTTCGGGCTGCATCCCGCACTGTTCGACGCGGCCCTGCACGCGCTCCGCCTCATCTCGGCCACTGACGGCGAACCGGTCCAGCTGCCCTTCGCGTGGACCGGCGTCGAGCTGTACGCGAGCGGGGCCGTGGCCGCTCGGGCGCGCATCTCCCCGGCTGGGGAGAACGGAGTTTCGCTGCTGCTCACCGACCCCACGGGAACGCCGGTCGCGTCGGTGGAGCGTCTCGTGCTGCAACCGATGGCCGTCGGGGAGCTCGGCGCTGGCGACACCCGCACACGCGACTCCCTGTTCACACTGGAGTGGCAGGCGGTTCCGCCATCCTCGGACCTCCCCGCGGGGGAATGGGCCGTCCTGGACACCGGCGACACCGCCGCGGGTACCGCCTACCCGGACCTCGGCGCGCTGAGGACGGCCCTCGACTCCGGTGCCTCCGTGCCCGAAGTCGTGGTCGCCCCGTGTCCGGCCGGCGACGCTCGCACGGTCACGCACCGGGTGCTGGAGCTGCTGCGGGACTGGCTGGCCGACGAGCGTCTCGAAGAGACGCGCCTGGTGCTGGTAACCCGGGGCGCCATGGCCGACGGAGCCGACGACCGGGGTGACGGACTGGACCAGGCGCCCGTGTGGGGTCTGGTGCGCTCGGCCCAGTCGGAGAACCCCGGACGATTCGTGCTGGTGGATCTGGACAGTGACACCTCGGGTATGGACCCGACGGTGCTGGGACGCGTCGTGGCCACGAACGAGCCCCAGGTGGCGGTGCGCGGGGAGCAGCTCCGGGTGCCACGGGTCGCCTCCGCCGGGGGCGCGCCGAGGGGCGCGGCTGCGGCGTCGGCCTCCGGCACGGACCTCGACCCGGAGGGCACCGTTCTGATCACCGGTGGTACGGGTGCTCTGGGGGCGGCGGTCGCCCGGCACCTGGTCACCGCGTGTGGCGCGCGGCACCTGCTTCTGACGAGTCGGCGCGGGTCGAAGGCGCCGGGGGCTGACGCGCTGCGGCGGGAGCTGACGGCCTCCGGTGCGCGGGTGTCGATCCGGGCGTGCGACGTGGCTGACCGGGACGCGGTCGCCAAGCTCGTGAACTCGGTTCCGTCCGAGCACCCATTGACGGCGGTGGTGCACACGGCGGGCGTGGTGGACGACGCCACGGTCGTCTCGATGACCGCCGAGCAGGTGGACCGTGTGATGACCGCCAAGGCGGAGGCGGCCCGGCACCTGCACGAGCTGACCGCGGACCACTCCCTGTCGGCGTTCGTGCTGTTCTCCTCGGCCATGGGCGTGGTCGGTGGCCCGGGCCAGGGCAACTACGCGGCGGCGAACACGTTCCTGGACGCTCTGGCCCGGCACCGCGTTTCACTCGGCCTGCCGGCGGTTTCCCTGGCGTGGGGGTACTGGGAGCAGGAGAGCGGCATCACCGGCGAGCTGGGAAGCGCGGACCTGGCTCGGGTGCGGCGGCTCGGGTTCGTCCCGATGTCGTCCGAGCACGCCCTGGCACTGTTCGACGCCGCCCGCGACCTGGGACATCCGAACGTGATGACGGCGCGGTTGAACCCGCGTGCGCGACCGGGGGACGTGCCCGTGGTGCTGCGCGACGTGGTGCGCGGCCCCACCCGGCCGGAGGCGGCCACAGCGCCCGCCGGATCCGCGGACCTCGCCCAACGGGTTTCGGAGATGTCGGCGACGGACCGGCACCAGACCCTGCTCGACCTGGTGGTGACGCACGCCGCCCAGGTGTTGGGGCACGGATCGGCTGGCGCGGTCGAGACGGGGCGGGCGTTCACCGAGGTCGGGTTCGACTCGTTGATGTCCGTGGAGCTACGTAACCGGTTGGGGGAATCGACCGGCCTGCGGCTGCCGGCGACCCTACTGTTCGACCATCCGAGTCCGGAGGCGGTCGCCCGGGAGCTGGGACGACGGCTGGTGCCCGACACCGACACGGGTGCCGGCGACGAGGAGAAGGAGCGGCTGCGTCGGGCGGTGGACTCGATCCCACTGGCCACGCTTCGCGAGTCCGGCCTGTTCGACGCGTTGCTGGACCTCGCCCGCGGCGGCGAGGAAGCGGTCTCCCAAACCCCGGCCGACTCGATCGACGACATGGAGGTCGAGGACCTCGTTGGCATCGCGTTGGGCGACAACGCCCTCGACGACGACCGTGAGCTCGGAGGTTGAGATGACGACCGGGAACGACGACAAACTTGTCACGGCGCTGAGATCCGCTCTCAAGACGAATGAGCGTCTCAAGGAGCAGAACCAGCGGCTCATGGACCGCGCCTCGGAGCCGGTCGCGATCGTGGGGATGGGGTGCCGCTATCCGGGGGGTGTGTCCTCCCCGGAG
>RJMB01000005.1 GCA_003725585.1 Halostreptopolyspora alba
GACCTACTGCGAGATCCGCCAGGTGGCCGACATGGCCGAGCTTCGCGCCTGGGCCGCCGCCACGGGCGTGACCGTGCACCGCCGCGGGGAAACCCTGGAGGGCCACCCCATCCACAGCGCCACCCACGGGGCCACCACCCTGGTCTGCGTGGCACCCACCCCCACCACCACCCCACCCCCCGTCGTATGGCGCAGCCCTTTCACATAACCACCCCCGCGCGAACCCCGCGTGGCCGTGCCACCCCCGAACCCGACACGGCCACACGGGACCCCACCCCGCCGCCACGCCGGACACCGGACCCCGGTTTCCGGCGCGGCGGCGTGTCGCGCGCGGTGGCCGTGAGGGCGGCCGCGCCGGGGCTAGGTCGGTTCGGCCCCGCGCTCCGGAAACGAGGACCACCCGACGGGGCGCGTGGCCGTTGCCGGTCCCCACGGGTGCCACCAGTCCCGCCGAACCGATGAGGAGGATGTCCGCTTCCCGGGGGCGTTCGCGATGTGTATTCACTTAGAGTGATTGGCATGTAACGTAATGGCTTCCGGGGTGTCACCCCGGTGCCACGCGCGGGCAAGCCCGCCCCCCGACAATCGGCGGGGTTCCCCGACAGGACGGAAGCGATGATGAGCCGACGCGACGCCCGGTTAGCCTTTGGCAGGCGCACGTTTCTCTCCCTGACCGGTATCTCCACGGCGGCGTTCCTCACGGGCATGGGCGTCCCAGCCCACGCGGCGCCCGTCAGCGGCCGTGTCCCGTCCAACCCGTTCGGTCTCGGTGTCGCCTCGGGTGACCCCACGCCGAACAGTGTCGTCCTGTGGACCCGCCTGGCCCCCGAGCCACTGGCCGAGGACGGGCACGGTGGCATGCCGCCCGACGACCACACGGTCGAGTACGAGGTCGCCAGGGACGAGCGGTTCCGCGACGTCGTCACGACCGGCCGCGCGGTGGCCTCGGCCGAGCTCGCCCACGCCGTACACCCCCTCGTCACCGGGCTGGAACCGGGGCGGGAGTACTTCTACCGGTTCCGCGCGGGCGGGGAGATCAGCCCTACCGGCCGGACCAGGACCGCTCCGGCCCGCGACGCCGCCCCCGATTCGCTCGCCTTCGCCCTCGCCTCCTGCCAGGCGTGGTACCACGGCCACTACACCGCCTACCGCGACATGGCCGAGCGGGACCTCGACCTGGTGCTGTTCCTGGGCGACTACATCTACGAGTACGGCATCACCGGGGCGAACCTGCGGCGGGGCGGAACCGGGAATCTCAGCGCCGCGCACGCCGCCTCGGTCGTCACCCTGGAGCAGTACCGGCTGCGCTACGCGCTGACCAAGAGCGACCCGCACCTGCAGGCCGCGCACGCCCACGCGCCGTGGCTGATGACACCCGACGACCACGAGGTGGAGAACAACTACGCCGACGACGTCTCCCCCCTCGGGACCCGATCCGAAGACTTCCTGCGGCGCCGCGCGGTCGCCTACCGCGCCCTGTACGAGAACCTTCCGCTGAGTCCCGAAGCGTTGCCCGAGGGACCGGACATGCGGCTCTACCGGCGGCTCCGTTTCGGAGGGCTGGCCGAGTTCAACGTGCTCGACACCCGCCAGCACCGCGACGACGTGCCCGCCGACGGGGGCACGCCCGGCGGTGACCACACCGACCCGGAGCGCTCCATCCTGGGCGAACGCCAGGAGCGGTGGCTCTACGAGGGGTTGCGCGACAGCCGGGCCACCTGGAACGTGCTCGCCCAACAGGTGGTCATGGCCAGCGTCGACCGCGATCCGGGCGAGGGAACCGAGTACAGCATGGACATCTGGGACGGCTTCACCGCCAACCGTGAACGACTGTTCGACACCCTGGTCTCGCACGAGGTCGCCAACCCGTTGGTGCTCACCGGCGACATTCACCGGCACGCGGCCGCGGAGCTCAAGGCGGACTTCGACGACCCCGACTCCGCCACCATCGGCACCGAGCTCGTGACCACCTCGGTCTCCTCGGGCGGTGACGGCTCCGACCGGGATCGCCTCGCCGACCTCTGGTTGGCCAATCCGCACGTCAAGCTGTACAACGCGCGGCGGGGCTACGTGGGAGTGACGATGACCCCCTCCGAGGTGACCTCGGAGTTCCGGGTGCTCGACCAGATCGAGGCGGACGACACCGGCACCGTGAGCGTCGCGGCGCGGTTCGTCACCGAGTCGGGTCGGCCCGGCCTCAACCGGGAGAGTGGGGGGCGACAGTGAGCCAGCCGCGCCCGGTAACGGGCCTCAACGCCGAGGGGCGCCTCGGCGCCATCGACCTGACCTGGGACCTTCCCGGGTGGGAACCGCTGGTGGACCACTTCGCGATCCACGCCTCGGACTCCGCCGACGTTCCCACCACACCGGACACCCTGGTCGGCACCACGGTCTACGGCCGGTTCAGCCACGACACCCTGGGTCCCGAGGCCGTGACCCGGTACTACCGGCTCGTGACGGTGGACGCGGCGGGAGCGCGCAGTGAGCCGTCCGCGACCGCGAAGGCGAGGACGGTGGCCTCGATGGCGGCGACCGGACGCACGCTCGCCCAGGTGGGCGAGTTCGACTCCAAGAGCCTGGAGCTGGCGCTGGCCCCCTTCGACGGCCCCAACCGGTTCCGGGCGGCCTTCCCCGACGGTGTCGACTTCGTCCACGGGACGAGTGACCCCGCGACGGACTGGTGCTACCTGCACCCGGGTCCCGCCGACGGGTGGGGAGGAAGGACACCGCACACGTTCCGCCTTCGGTTCTCCCTCGACAGCGCGCCCCGGGGAGAGGTGGGGGTGGTGCTCTGGCTGATCGACACGCACATGACCGTGCCCGGTGTCGCGGAGATCGCGGTCAACTCCGACCTCGCCGGCGTGGTGGAGTTCGCCAGGGGCGCCACCCGGGGGTCCCTGGAGGGGGACGCCACCGTGCTGGGCACGGCGCTGCGTCCGTCGTTCGAGGAGATCACGCTGTCCGGTGACCGGTTCACCGAGGGGGAGAACGTCGTCGCCATCACCAAGGCCGAGGGCTCGTGGCACGCCTACGACGCGGTGGGGGTGTTCGACATCGGTTAGCCCCTCGACCGCGCGAACAGCGTGCCCTTCCCGCGCGTGACGGTACGGATCCGCGCGATCGAGGGGGTCGGGCGGGGTCAGTCGCGCTCCAGGAAGGGAGCGAGCAGCCCCGGTACGGCTTCGTCGGCGAACGCGAGCCCCTCACCGCTGTCGACGTCGGCGGCGTGGAACACGCCCTCGTCGGCGGCGATGGTCGCGCCGATCGTGGCCAGCCCGGCGCGCCGCTGGAAGAACGAGCGCCGGACCGTCCAGCCGATCACCGCCTCGCGTTTGAGCACCGCGGTCGAGCGGGCCGCCATTCCCCGACGCATGGCCAGGTGGCCCCCGGCCAGCCCGTGGCCGAGCCCCCGGTAGCAGCCCCACGCGTACAGGCCCGCCACCGGCGCGCTGACCACGAGGACCACCGCCGCCACCCACAGTGGCACCGCCGGGACCGGGCTCCGCGCGACCGGATCGGCGCCGGTGACCAGCGCGAGGGCGAAGGCCACGGCGGTGAGCCCGAGGGCGGCGGCAGCCGCCCGGAACAACCTGCGGCGCAGTGCGGCCCTGGGGTGCGAGGTCAGTGGGCCGATGTCGGCCCCGGGAAGGACTTTCTCCGCGATACGTTCCGCCCGAGCGCGAGGCACCTCCGGCGACAGCGAGCGTCTGGGAACCAGCGAGCCCTTGCCGTCCTGGCCGCCTCCCTCGCTGCCCAGCCCGGAGGCGACCGCCATGACGCACGCCGCGCCGAACCAGCGCAGCGGCAGGTGCCCGCGAATCTCCACACCACGTAGCCGGCGCTCCTCGATGGACACCGACGACAGGTTCAACAGTCCACGCTGGACCCGCAGGGTCCCGTCGGGTTCGCGGGTGAGCCGGTAGTTCCACCACGCCTCGACGTGCAGGGCGAGAGCCCCGACCGCTCCCAGCAGGAGGGCACCGAGGGCGACACCGAGGGCCGAGGTGACCACGACCCCCGTGCCGGCCACGTTGGCGCCCCAGTAGGTGTCGAGCATCCACCGGATGACGAACTCTCCCAGGGAGGCCGCGGTCGCCAGGATGACGGAGTAGGAGACCGCGGCGGGGCCCGGGGCGGCCGCCCCGTAGCCGAACCAGACCGGGGCCATGGTGGCGAGCGCCGTGGTTCCGGTCCCCGTGGTGTCGGTCTCCTCGGCGGTACCCCCGCCGGACGTGACCGTGGCCTGGTGCAGCAGCTCGCGGCGTAGCCGGTCGCCCTCGGCGGTGGTCACGTAGGAGAGCGTGATCTCGTCGCCGGGACTGGTTTTCTGCCCGGTGCCCACGGTGACCCGGCACAGCCCGAACGGTCGTGTCCACAGCGGGGTGGCCAGGTCCACGGTGCGGATGCGCTCGCGCGACAGCGAGCGGTGGCTGCGCGCCAGCACCCCGGACCGCACCTCCATGCGCTCGTCGCTCACCCCGTAGTGCGTGTAGCGGTACCCCAGCACGGTGCCGGTGACCAGCGTCCCGGCCAGCAGTACCGAGGCGAGCGCCGCGAGCGCGCCCCACAGCAGAAAGTCCCCGAGGGCCGCCAGAACGAGGATGACAACCGCCGTCGGAAGCTCGACCGCCACGATCACGATCACCTTCGCCCACACGGTGAGTGGGTTGAGCCGGTGCCAGTGGACGTCGGTGGTGTGGTGGACCTCGGTGCCGGTCATGTCGCGTCCCCCTCGGTGGCCTGGGTGACCTCGGTCAGGTGTTCGGCCACCGCGACGGCGCGCTCGCTGTCCAGGCCGTCGATGCGCAGCGGGCCGGCCGCGGACGCGGTGGTGACGGTGACGGTGGACAGCCCGAAGAGGCGTTGTAGTGGCCCCCGCTGGGTGTCCACGGTCTGGATGCGCGACATCGGGGCCACCCGCCACTCCTGCCAGAACCACCCGGCCAGGGTGTAGACGGCCTCGTTGGTGGTCTCCCAGCGGTGCACCCGGTACCGCCACTGCGGCATGACCAGGGTCACGGCGAGGGCGGGGACGGCCACGACCGCGGTGAGCGCCCACAGCCCGCCCACAGCCACGGGCGGAGCGGCGGCCATGACCGACACCGCCACGGTGGCGACGGCGGGAACCGCGACCACGCCGACCGAGACGAGCGCGGCGCGCAGCGACCAGTGCGCTATGGCGCGGCGTTCCACACGGTGGCGCGGTGGTCGCAGCCGCAGTTGACCGCTCGCTTCTCCGGTGGCTGTCCGTGGTGCTGTCATGGTGCCTCCTGCCCAACTTCGTACTACAAAAATAGATATCACAATGCTATTCTCATGTCATCAAGTAACGTGGCCGCGAGGAGGAGAGACTCATGGATACGCCGAACCCCCCGGGAGTGGGGCTGGAGATGCCCGAGCCCCAGTACCGTGAACGGACCGCTTTCGGAATGCCGGGCTTCGCCTTCGCCGTCGCCGCTGTGGCGCTGTTCGTCGTTGGCGTGGTGCTGGTGGTGCTTGGCGCCGTGGCGGCCTCCGCCCCTTTGATCATCCCCGGTGTGGTCATCGCCCTGGTCGCCGCTGTCGCGTTCCACGGGCTGACCATCGTCGCCCCCAACGAGGCCCGGGTGGTGCAGTTCCTCGGGCGCTACGTCGGCACCGTCCGCCGGGACGGGCTGCGCTGGGTGCTCCCGCTGACCACCCGTACCACGGTCTCCACCCGCATCCGCAACCACGAGACCTCGGTGATGAAGGTCAACGACGCCGACGGGAACCCGATCGACATCGCCGCCGTTGTGGTGTGGCAGGTGGAGGACACCGCGCGGGCCGTCTTCGAGGTCGACGACTTCGTGCAGTTCGTGTCCACCCAGACCGAGTCCGGGGTGCGCCACATCGCCAACCGCTACCCGTATGACTCCCGCAGTTCGGGGGATCTTGGCTCCTACAGCTCGGGAGAACTGTCGCTGCGGGACAACGCCGAGGAGATCACCGAACAGCTGTCCACGGAGCTCACAGAACGGGTCGCCTCCGCCGGGGTGCGCATCATCGAGGCGCGCTTCACCCACATGGCCTACGCCCAGGAGATCGCGCAGGCCATGCTGCAACGCCAGCAGGCCGGAGCGATGGTCGCCGCCCGCCGGCAGATCGTGGAGGGGGCCGTCGGCATGGTCGACATGGCGTTGCAGCGACTCTCCGAGAAAGAGGTCGTGGATCTGGACGAGGAGCGCAAGGCGACCATGGTCAGCAACCTCATGGTGGTGCTGTGCTCGGACCGCGCCACCCCGGTGGTCAACGCCGGGACGCTGTACCAGTAAGGAAAGGGCGCATTGGCCGAGCGGAAGAAGATCCTGCTGCGTCTGGACCCCGCTGTCCACGACGCGCTGGCCCGGTGGGCCGGTGAGGAACTGCGCAGCACCAACGCCCAGATCGAGTTCCTGCTCCGCCGCGCCCTGGACGAGTCGGGGCGCATGCCCCGTGGCGCGCGCGCGATCCCGCGTCGCGGCCGTCCCTCCGGACGTCGCCCGAGCGCGTCCGAAAAGGAAACTCGGGAAGATACGACCGAGGACGAGACCGAGTGAGCCACCGCCCGGTGCGGTGGCTCGTGGTGCGGACACCACCCCCGACGGGGGTGGTGTCCGCACCACGAGCACGAGATCCCGGTTCCCACGGACGTCGGCGCGCCCCCTCAGGGGACCGGCGCCGTGGTCACGCCGTGTCCACCCGCGACATGGCGACCCCGTCGGCCTCCAGCAGGCGGTGCACCAGGCCGGGATCGTAGTCGGCGAGACCGGCGTCGTTCAGGATTCGCATGTCCGTGGGGTGCGGCAGGACCTCGTGTGGGGGCACCTGGCTGACCTGCGAAACCTCGGTGGGGTCGGCGACGAAGTCCGGCGGGATGTCGCACGGCACCAGTGACCGGTACACGTGCAGCCGGAACCAGAACGGGACCCCGTCGTCGCGCCCACGCACGTCGTAGATTCCGGTCGGCGCGAGCGCACCGGTACGTACCCCGGCCTCCTCGGCGGCCTCTCTGCGGGCGGCGTGCTCCGTGCTCTCGCCCGGACCGACCTCGCCGCCCGGCAACAGCCAGTGTCCGGCGAATACACCGCGGTTCTGCAGGACGAAGGTCAGGGTCCACTCGTACGGCCCCGGGACGATGGCCACGGCGGCGGTGGTCATCCGGGTCTCGGCCGGTGCGTTCGATGGGGTTGTCATTGGGGGATCTTTCCAGGTCGGCACTCTGGGGCCAGCCTGGCGTATCGGGCACGTGATCCGCTACACGGAGCCGGGAGTCGGGCGGGGATCGTGATCGGCGCGTTGGATCGCGTTGGCCGTTCCGGTGCCCGGGACGGGGACTCGCGTTTCACGTGGAACCGGGCGTCGGGACGGCGCGCGTGTGCCCCGGAGAGCGGTGGAGCGGTGCCCGCCCGGACAGGCACCGCTCCACCGCGTGATCCACCGCGTGGCTCTACAGGATGATCCGCATGGGCTCTTCCAGGATCTCGGCCAACTCCTTGAGGAACGCCGCGCCCACCGCCCCGTCGACGGCACGGTGGTCCACCGAGAGCTCCAGGTTGATGGTGTTGCGCGCCACGACCTCGCCGTCACGCACCACCGGCTCCTGCCGCATGGCGCCCACCGCCAGGATCGCCGCCTCGGGTGGGTTGATGACGGCCGAGAAGCTGTCCATGCCGTACATGCCCAGGTTGCTGACGCTGAACGTGCCGCCGCTCATGTCCGGTGGCTTCAGCTTGCCGTCGCGGGCCCTCTCGGCGAGATCGCGGCTCTTCGTCGCGATCTCGGAGAGCGGGGTCTTGTCGGCGTCGTGCAGCACCGGGACCACGAGCCCCTCGGGCACAGCGACCGCCACCCCCACGTTGATCCGGCGGTGCACCAGCAGCCGGTCGTCCACCCAGGAGGCGTTGACCTCGGGGTGCAGCCGGAGTGCGGTCGCGCACGCCTTGACGATCAGGTCGTTGAAGCTGACCTTGTTCCCGGTGCTCTCCAGCTGCTCGTTGACCTGGGCGCGGAACGCCCTGAGCGCCTCGGCCTCGATGGTCCGCCGCAGGTAGAAGTGCGGCACCGTCTGCTTGGCCTCCAGCAGGCGGCGCGCGATCACCTTGCGGATGTTGCTGACCGTGACCTCTTCGGAGCCGCGGACCTCGTCGTGGGTCCCACCCGTGGTGGACTCCGACACTGGGGCCCGCTCGGCTGGTGCGTGCTCGGCCTCGGCCTCGGGCGCGGGCCGCTCCCGCTGTTCCTTGGCGGCGGCCTCGATGTCGGCGCGGACGACGCGACCCTTCGGACCTGAGCCCTGGATCGTCGTGATGTCCAGGCCGTACTCGCGGGCCAGCCGGCGGGCCAACGGTGAGGTGCGCGGGCGCGGGCCACCGTCGGGGGAGGGAGGGGTGGCGGGTGCGGGCTCACCGGAGGACGCGGGAGCCGATTCCTCGGCCTCCCGGCCCGGTGCCCGCCCGTCCGTCGCCTCTCCGGCCGCGGGCTGGGAGGCCGGTGTCTCCCCCGTTGCCTCCCCCGCCGGGGCCGCCGTGGCGTCGGACTCCTCGGCGACCTCAGCGTCAGGACTGTCACCGAGAACGCCGATCACAGCCCCGATCGGGACGGTGTCGCCCTCGCTGACCGACTGCTTGACGAGATACCCCTCGTCGTAGGCTTCGTGCTCCATGACGGCTTTGTCGGTCTCGATCTCCACCAGGATGTCACCCGGCTCGACCTTGTCGCCGACCTTCTTCACCCAGGAGCTGATGACGCCCTCCTCCATGGTGTCGGAGAGGCGCGGCATGTGGATGTCAGTCATCGTGTGGTTCCCCCTCACCCGACGCGCCGGCCCACGGCGTTCAGGGTCTCCTTGACGGCGGTGGTGACCGACTCGGCCGACGGCAGCGCCGCCGATTCGAGCGGTTTGGCGTACGGCAGGGGCACCTCGGCCATGGCGACCCGGCGCACCGGGGCGTCCAGGAAGTCGAAGGCGCCCTCCTGGATCGTCGCGGCGATCTCGGCGCCGATGCCGTAGGTCAACCAGTCGTCCTCGGCGATCACGGCGGAACCGGTCTTGCAGACCGACTCCACGATCGTCTCCCGGTCGAGGGGGCGGAGGCTGCGCAGGTCGATGACCTCGACGCTGATGTCCTCCTCGGCCAGGCTCTGCGCGACCTGGGTGGCGACCGAGGCCATGCGGGAGTAGCCGATCAGCGTGATGTCGGAGCCCTCACGGGAGACCGCCGCCCGGCCGATCTCGGCGACCGGCTCGTCGTCCTCGGGAACCTCGCCCTTGGAGTTGTACAGTCCGAGGTTCTCCAGCAGCAACACCGGGTCGTTGTCGCGGATGGCGGCGCGCAGCATGGCCGCCGCGTCAGCGGGGCCGCTCGGCGCGAGCACCTTCAGGCCGGGGATGAAGGAGTAGAACAACTCGATGTTTTGCGAGTGCGTCGCGCCGAGCTGCTGCCCACCGCCACCGGGGGTACGGATGACCATCGGCACGCTGGTCTGGCCGCCGAACATGCCGTAGACCTTCGCGGCGTGGTTGACGATCTGGTCGATCGCGAGCAGCGAGAAGTTGATGGTCATAACCTCGACGACGGGGCGTAGCCCGAGCATGGCCGCGCCGATGGCCGTGCCGACGAATCCCTCCTCGGCGATGGGGGTGTCACGGACCCGGCGTTCACCGAACTCCTTGAGCAGGCCCTCGGTGATCTTGTAGGAGCCCTCGAAGACGCCGATCTCCTCCCCGATGAGAAACACGTCCTCGTCGCGGAGCATCTCGGCCCGCAGCGTGTCGCGGAGCGCCTGGCGGTAGGTGATCACAGACATGTAGCGGTTTCCTTCCCTACTCCGCGAACACCGGCTCGGAGGGCATGCGCTTCGACTCGTTGGCCACGGGGGTGGCATAGGTGTAGTCGAAGAGCGTGGAGACATCGGGGTGCGGACTGTTCTCGGCGAAGTCGGCGGCGTCGGCGACCTCCTCGCGCACCGCGTCGGAGATCTCCTTCTTGGTGTCCTCGGTCAGCACACCGGCGTTCAGCAACCGTTCCTCGAAGATCGCGACGGGGTCGTTCGCCTTGTCGCGCGCCTCCTCCGCCTGTTCCTTGGTGCGGTACTTGGCGGGGTCGACCACCGAGTGTCCCTTCATCCGGTAGCTGTACGCCTCGAGCAGGAAGGGGCGCTGCTCGGAACGGGCGCGTTCGACCAGGCCGCTCGCCGCGTCGCGCACCGCGAGGACGTCGCGGCCGTCGACACGGTGGCCCTCGATCCGGAACGCGGATCCCCGTTTGTAGAGGTCGGGCTCGGCGGAGGCCATCTCGACGGTGGTGCCCATGCCGGTGAAGTTGTTCACCACCACGTACACGATGGGCAGGTTCCACAGGGATGCGATGTTCAGCGACTCGTGCCAGGCGCCGATGTTGGTGGTGCCGTCGCCCATCTGGCACATGACGACCTCGTCGCCCCCGCGGTAGGTGACCGCGAGTGCCGCGCCGGTGGCCAGGGGGAGCTGCCCGCCGACGATGCCGTACCCGCCAAGGAGCCGGGTCTCGGTGTCGAACATGTGCATGGACCCGCCCCACCCCCTGGACACCCCGGTGGTGCGGCCGTAGAGCTCGGCCATGACCCCGCGTGGGCTCATGCCCTTCGCGATGGCGTACCCGTGCTCGCGGTAGTTGGTGAACAGGTAGTCGCGTTCGTCCAGAACCGAGGTGAGGCCGATGACGGTCGCCTCCTCACCCAGGTTCAGGTGACAGTAGCCGCCGATACGGGCTTGGGTGTACGCCTGGCCGGTGCGCTCCTCGAACCGGCGTACCAGCAGCATCCGGCGGTAGTGGTCGAGCAGATCCTTGGGCGACTCGTCAGCGAGGTCGGGGGAGTCGTTTTTCCGGTTCTGCCGGCGCCCTCCCGAGCTCTTGGCCGTGCCGCCGCCTTTCGGCTTGGCCGTATCAGCCATAGTTGTGCCTTTCTACGTCCGTGAGACGGCCTCGACCGGGCCGGTGGGCCCCACGAGACCGACGCCTGCCCCGCTCCGTGTGGCGGGGGCAGAGCCTGTGCGCTCCGCCGGGCTCAACGGCGGCGCGTCATGGTGGCTGTTCGGTGGAGTTGAACTCTCTCTGCTCGCTTCCCGGCCGGTTCCCCGGCCATTCATCGCTCCCGTGGGGCGTGACCGGGTTTCGCGCTCCCCACGGTAGACCGTGCTGGTGTGACATGCGTCGCGCGTACCGAATCCACTCTACGAAACGATCGATGATCGATCAATCCTGTGTCCTCCTCGACCGCAGAACCCGCCCGGGTCAGTGCACGGAGTCGCGGCTCCGCAGCGCGGCCTCGACGTAGTTCAGCACGTGGTCGCTGAGCATCCGCCCGACCTGCGGGTCGCCCACCCGGAACGCCTCGGTGATGCGAGCGTGGTCCGCCGCCTTGGCGTGCAGCTCCATGTCGAGCCAACGGACCGACAGGGCGGTCCACACCTCAACCCCCAGGGACTCCCAGGTGTGCAGCAAGACACTGTTGCCCGCGGCCCGAACGACCTCCCGATGGAACTCGACACTGTGCTTGATCTGTTCCTCGGTGTCACCGGTGGCGCTCGCGCGCTTCAGCGCCTCGACCTCGCGCTCCAGCGGCCGGGGGTCATCGGCCAGGCGGTTCGCGGCGAGTTCCGCCGCGACCAGCTCCAGGCCGGCCCGGACCGGATAGATCTCGGCCATGTCCGCCACCCCGAAGTCGCGGACGCGCGCTCCCTTGTTCGGTACCGACTCGATCAGCCGGAGCGCCTCCAGCTCCCGTAGTGCCTCGCGTACCGGTGCCTGGCTGACGTTGAGCTCGGCCGCCACCCGCCGCTCGACGATCCGTTCGCCCGGTTGCCAACGACCGGCCAGCAGACCGTCCACGAGGACCCGCCGGATCTGTTCCCGAAGCGGATTCCGGGCCAGGCGGGACAGTTCCTCCGGCCTCTCGGGCGGGTCGGCCATCAACGACCTTTCTGGTCTGCGCGTCATAAGTGTGGGATCTCCCAAGCAGAGTGCCACACGGCGGTGCGGACCTCCGCGCGTGGACACCGGCCGCTAACAGCTCGCTCACGTTCTTGACGCGCTGAGGTGAACACGTTTCCTACTCATCCTGACGGATAGGCGAAGGACGAGGTAAGGCCATGATCATCCGCAGGGCGGCGAACAGCGCGCCGTGGCGGGGCGCTATGCTCGGCTGTCGGAAATGTTCGAGTAGAGCTGGGCTGAGCGGCGATGCCTTTCAGCGTGGTGTCGCCCGAGCGGGTGACAGCCGCGCGGTGCGCGCCGACTCTCCAACAGTGGGCGCGCCAGAGACCCCGCGTCTGAGCGTCATTCGGACACGCGGCCATGAACAGAGCCGTGCGTGTCGCCACCATCACCAGGATCCCACGACAACCGAGCCCCAGTGGCGAGCCGTCCCCCAAGAGCACAAACGTGCCGCAGGCCAGCCCACAATTTGTGAGACAGCACTGAGCACATGATGCATACACCACGGATCGGACCGGAGCCGCCACACAGGGCCGGGCGGTCGATGTCCCAGTTGAGGCAGGACGACAGCTCCTTACCGGGGGCACAGCGGTTGCCGGGCACCCGAACCCATCGCCCGCCGGGCTCTGCCGTGACATGGCCCAGTGTGAGCGAGATCGCCTGGGGCCTCGCCTCGGACAAGATCGCCATCGTACTAGCAGTGGCCCTCATGATCATGACGGTGCTGGCCGCGGGGCCCCTGCACCCGATCGACAACTTCGTCAACCAGGCTCCACGTCCCCTGTGGGACGAGATCCGAGTGTTTCTCATTCTATGGCCCGACACGGTCGCCTCGCGATTCGTGGCACTTCCCGTGCTGGGCGTGACCGCGCTGCACTTCGCCTACTGGCACCGGTCCTGGCGGCCCGTGGTGCTCAGCGCCGTGGGCCCGTTCGGGATGGTCTGCCTCGTCGCCTCGATGAAGCTGCTGTTCGCGCGCAGCCACCCGCGCACGTTCGACCCCAGTTTCTTCTCCGAGACGGGCTCGGTGTCCTTCCCTTCGGGTCACGGCGCCAACGCCATCCTGATCTACGGCCTGGTGCTGTTCATGATCATCCGCTACAACGCGGCCCGGCCGCACGTGATCCAGCGCCTCGCCCTGTGCATCGTCGGCATCGCGCTGTTGCAGTCGGCGGTCTCGGTGTACCTGCACTTCCACTGGTTCACCGACCTCGCGACCGGGATGATCGCCGGCGGGCTGGCGTTGCGGCTCACGATCCGGCTCGACCGCATGATCCCCGAAGGCCGCACGCGGTTCTGGTGGCCCTGGCTCGGCGGAAACTTCTGGAGCGCCTCGGAGCGGCGACAGGCGCGTCCCACGCGCTGAGGCGCGCCCACCGTGACTTGGGGCCGGTCCCACGGCCGTGGGACCGGCCCCAAGTCACGGTGGGACACACCGGTTGGGCCCGCCGACACCCGTTGACACGGGCGGCCCGGGTCACCCGCTCGGCGTCAACGTCCGGATCGGCTCGTCCAGCTCCTTGGCGAAGAAGTCGAAGAACCCGTCCGGGTCGGGTCCGGCGTTGACCAGGGCGAGATGGTCGAATCCGGCGTCCACGAACCGTTGCGCCACGGCCAGGTGGTCCGCGGCGTCGGGACCATACCCGAAGAGCGTGGCCATGTCGTCCTCGGAGACCAGCTCCGTGGCTGCCTCGAAGTTGACCGGGTTGGGCAGCTCGGCCATGACCTTCCACCCGGGCACGGAGAACCGGAACATGGCGCGCGCCGATCGCAGCGCCGTACTCTCGTCCGAAGCCCAGGACAACGGCACCTCCACGTAGCGTGCCCCGTCACCTCCGGACGCGCCGTAGGCGCTGACGAGATCCGGCCGCGGTTCGGTGGCGAAGATCGCGTCGCCGTGCTCGGCGGCGAGCGTGGCGGAGTCGGGGCCGCCGGTCGCGATGGCGATTCGCGGCGGTGTGTCGGGAAGGTCGAAGACCTGGGCGTCCTCCAGACGCAGGTGTTTACCCTCGAACGAGTGGTAGCCACCCGACCACAGCAGCCGGATGATCTCCACCGACTCGCGGAGCATCTCGTGACGCTCGCCCACGGCGGGCCACCCCTTGCCGACGACGTGCTCGTTGAGCCGCTCGCCCGCGCCGAGCCCGAGCGTGAAACGGCCGTCGCAGAGCAGCGCGGTCGTGGCCGACGCCTGGGCGACGATGGCCGGGTGGTAACGGAGGAATGGACACGTCACCCCGGTGGCCAGCTCGATCCGCGCGGTCCGCGTGGCCACCGCGGCGAGGAGCGACCAGACGAACCCCGAGTGGCCGTGGCTGTACAACCACGGGTGGAAGTGGTCGCTGATCTCGACGAAGTCGAACCCGACCTCCTCGGCGCGCTCCGCCTGGCGGACGATTTCCCGGGGTGAGTAGCCCTCCGCGAAGAGCTTGTATCCGATCCTCATGGCTGCGTCCTTGCGTGTCGTCACTCGCGCTTTGACGAGGGGCCGCTATCCGGGCTCTTCGCGGCGGAAACGCTGGTGGGAGGCGAGCGCCACGCCGTGGGGGGACGGTGTCGGCGCGGAGCGCGGGGCGCGTCGCGGGAAACTCGGTTGCGCCGCCGCGCGCGGTGGGCGAACGATGGTCGGGTCATCCGTTCGCCACCGATGTCGTGGGAGCCCACCGTGACCAGTGCCGCGATCCGTCTCGGGGTGTCCGCCGACGTTCCCCGCCTGGCGGAGGTCTCGCGCGCCGCGTTCACCCTGTTCGGTCGGGCCGGCCTGGAGCTGCCCGCCGACGATCCGGAGGCCGAGTTCGCCGGAGGCGGCCGGACCCTCGTCGCCGAGCTTCCGGGCGGCGACGGTGAGCCGCTGGTTGTCGGGTTCGCGTGGCTGGTCGAGCTGGACGGCGACGCGCACCTGGCCGAGATCAGTGTCCACCCGGATCACGGGCGGCAGGGGGTGGGCAGCGCGCTGCTGGAGGCGGCCTGCGCCGACGCCGCCGAGCGTGGGCTGGGCGCCATGACCCTGACGACCTTCCGGGACCTGCCGTTCAACGGCCCGTGGTACACGCGCATGGGGTTCGCCGAGCTGCCCCGCGAGCAGTGGGGCGTCGAACTCGCCGCCCAGTGGCGTGCCGAGGAGAGCCTGCTCGTCGCACCACGGGTGGTGATGCGCCGCGGACTCCGCTGAGTCCGGCGCGGGCCGGGAGATGCCCCGGCCCGCCTGCTCCGTGGGGTCAGGAACGCACCAACGGGGTTTCGACCAGGTGTTCGGCCAGGAACCACGCCTGAAGCTCGCCGGTGCGGACGACCTGGGAGACGAGCAGGTCGTTGGTGCCGTCGTCACCCTGTTCGGCGGCCCTGGCGGCGGCGTCGTGCGAGGCGACGAGGATCGTCTCGTGCGCTTCCAGCAGCCGTGACAGCATCGCGGGAATCTCCTCCGCCCCGTTCGGAGGGCGGGGGATCACGGTCAACTCGGCCACGTGCCGCGGGTCGCCCACCGCGACGCCGCCGAGTGTCTGGACCCGTTCCGCGATGGCGTCCACCAGTGTCAGCTGCTCGTTGGCGTGCTTGTCGAGGAGCAGATGCAGCTGGTAGAAGGTCGGCCCCCGCATCAACCAGTGATGCTTCTTGTACAAGCTGTGCAGGATCTGGGTGTCGGCCAGGATCTTGTTGAGGCGCTGGCAGGAGTACATCCGCGCGTCGTAGGACAGGCCCACCGGCAGCTGCCGGACCGTCCCGAAGCTCTGGATCTCCTCACCCTTCTGGTGCAGCGCCGGTTGGCTGCCGCCGTGGTGCTGCGTGGCATTGGCGGAGGATTCGACCGCCATTGCGCACCTCCTTACATAGGGTTGCCGTCACGCGCCTCAAGGTGCGCGTCACCACCTGTCATTGTTGCCCCCGCTACCCCCAAGAGCGGCCAACACCGCGTCAGGCGGGGGCAATATCTCGCTTTGTGCCCCTGCTCACGCCCCACCACTTCCCCCGGTTCGACGCTTATTCACCCGTTAGCCATCCCTTAACCGCGGGGGTCCTAACGTCTGCCTCGTGAACGGCGTCGAGGGTGGTGCGGTACGCCACCACCCCGACACGACCGAGGAATGGGGGAGTCCCGTGAGCGTGATGATCGTGCTCGCACTGCCCGTCAATTTGGTGGCGATCTCGGTGCTCGCGTACGCGATCTACTATCGGCGCCACCGCCGCGCGGACCTGATGTTCGCCTTCGTCGCGCTGAACGTCGGCGTGTTCGCGATCTCGGCGCTGATGTTCAACCGGCAGGTGGAGCTGGCCATGGCGTTCGGTCTGTTCGCCGTGCTGTCGATCATCCGGCTCCGCTCGGACGAGATCAGCCAGCGCGAGGTGGGTTACTACTTCGTGTCGCTGGCACTGGGGCTGGTGAACGGCATCGGGGCGGGAGCACCGCTCGCGTCGATCCCGCTCACCCTGCTGCTGCTGGCCACCATGTTCGTGGCCGACCATCCGCGGCTGGCCGTGGGTGTCGAGCGGCGGACACTGGTCCTCGACACCGTGCACGGCACGGACGAGGAACTGCGCGCCGACCTGCGGCGGAGACTCAACTGCCGGGTGCTGCGGGCCACGGTCAGCCACGTGGACTACGTGCGCGAGACCATGACCGTGGACGTGCGGTACCGCCACCTCGCCCCCCTCACGGCGGCCACACCCGAGCGTGCCGGCGGTGTCACCGCGCCGACCGTGACGAGGTGACGATGACCGTGATCCCGAACGTGACCGCCCCCGCCACGGGGATCGGGATGTTCCCCGCCATGGACCTGGCGGAGGTGAACGCGCGCGCCGGCCTACAGACCCGCGTCGACGCCAAGTACCTGATCACCCCGCGGACCCATGCGGCGTTCGTCGCCCGGATGGCCGAGGAGGACGACTGGTCGTGCCTGGAGATCGGGGGGCGGAGGGAGTTCCGCTACGTCTCCACCTACTTCGACACTCCCGACCTGCTCACTTTCCACCAGCACCGGCAGGACCGCAGGCGTCGGTTCAAGGTCCGCACGCGGGAGTACGCCGACACGGGCGAGTGCGCCTTCGAGGTCAAGCTGGAGGGGGCGCGTAACTCCACCGCCAAGGAACGCCTTCCCCACCAGCGCGCGCACGCCGGCCAGCTGACCGGGCGGGCGTGGGAGTTCCTGGAGGACGTGTTGCGCGCCGCGTACCGGATGCCCCCACCCTCCCGGCTGGCTCCGGCCGCGACCACGACCTACCTGCGCCACACCCTGGTCCAGCGCTCGGGTGCCGCCCGGGTCACACTCGACACCGGGCTGGTGTGCGGCGTGGACGGGCGGTGGGTCGAGGCGCTGCCGATGTGGGCGGTGGAGACGAAGTCCGCCGCCGAGGGCGGGACGGCCGACCGCGTCCTGTGGTCCCTGGGCGCGCGCCCGCTGCGCGTGAGCAAGTACTGCATGGCGACCGCGGTGCTGCACGGGATCCCCGCCAACCCGTGGAACCGTGCGCTGCGACTCTGGTTCGGTACGGCCGCCACGCCCCGGGGCGCGCCCGACGCCGCGACCAGGCCCCGTTCTCGGATTGGTTGAGCATCGGCCCGGGTGCCGCCGGGGTTCTGGAGGACCCGGAGGTGGAAGAGCGAGGGACGAGCGAGTCCACCGGAGGTGTCCGAAGGTTCTCGGCTCTTAGGTACCCGGGCTGGGCGAGCGGGAGCGAGCCCGGGAGGCACTGCTCGGGTGCCGCCGGGGTTCTGGAGGACCCGCAGGTGAGAGAGCGAGGGACGAGCGATCTCACCGCAGGGTTCGAAGGTTCTCGGCTCTTAGGCATCCGGGCTGGGCGAGCGGGAGCGAGCCCGGGAGGCACTGCTCGGGTGCCGCCGGGGTTCTGGAGGACCCGCAGGTGAGAGAGCGAGGGACGAGCGATCTCACCGCAGGGTTCGAAGGTTCTCGGCTCTTAGGCATCCGGGCTGGGCGAGCGGGAGCGAGCCCGGGAGGCACTGCTCGGGTGCCGCCGGGGTTCTGGAGGACCCGCAGGTGAGAGAGCGAGGGACGAGCGATCTCACCGCAGGGTTCGAAGGTTCTCGGCTCTTAGGCATCCGGGCTGGGCGAGCGGGAGCGAGCCCGGGAGGCACCACCTATCCCAGCTCGACCGTGACCACGGTGCCCGTGCCGTCCGGGGCGGCGCGCAGCTCGATGTCGCCACCGGAGGACACCGCGGTTCGTCGCACGATGTCCAGCCCGAGTCCCGTGGAGCCCCCGCCGCTGTGGCCCCGTCGTGTCAGTTCCGCCAGGTCGGTGTCGGGAATCCCGGGTCCCTCGTCTTCGACCTCGATGACGGCCCCACCGTCGGGACGCCGGTCGAGGCGCACGGTGAACGAGACCCCGTCGGGGGTGTGGGCGAACACGTTCCCGAGCAGCGCGTCCATCGCCGCCGCGAGGTCCTCCGCGCTGACCCGGACGGGGAGCGGGCCGGGGGCCAGGCGGGTCTCGCAGTGGCGGGAGGTCTCCTCGGCCAGTACCGACCAGAACTCCACACGCTCGGGGACCACCTCCGCGGCGTCGCACGACGGGTCGGCGCGGGTGGGGCTGCGGGCGGCGTTGATGGCCTCGTCGACCGCGCGCTGGACATCGTTGGCCGCCGACTCGATGGCCTCCCGCTCGCGCGGGTCGGACAGTGCCTCGGCCTCCAGCCGCAGCGTGGTGACCGGGGTGCGGAGCCGGTGGGAGAGGTCGGCGACGCGTTCCCGCTCCGCCGCGAGCAGGTCGCGGATCCGGTCGGCGAGCCCGTTCAGCGCCGCCCCGACCTCGCGCAGCTCGGGCGGGCCACTCACGCGCGCCCGCGCGTCGAGGTCACCCCCGGCGAGCCGGTGCGACACCTGCGACAGCTCCGACAGTGGGACGAGCAGGAGACGGGCCAGCCGGTCGGCCATCAGCAGCCCGAAACCGAGCAGCGCGAGCACCAGCGCCCCCAGGATGGTCCACGCGCGGGCGACACCCCGGGTCAGCTCGCTGTCGGCCACGTAGGTGCGGATGACCGCGGTTCCCTCCGGAAGCCCCTGCACCCCGAACAGGATCTCTCTGCCGTTCTCGGTGTCGGCGGTGATGCTGCGTCCGGTCGAGGCGAGCTCCACCGCGTCCGAGCGCGGCGCGTCAGCGCCAATGACGGTCCCGTCGGGCCAGAAGACGGTGATGGGGTGGTCGGTCGCGGCGTTCCGCTCCGCGACCGACGACCGGACGGTGTCCTTCTCGGCGGTGGCCACCACCGCCGACAGCGCCTCGGCGTCCTGCGACGCGCTGGAGACCGCCCGGTCGCTGGCCACGCTCCGCAGCAGCAGGGCCAGCGGCACCGAGAACGCGATCAACACCAGGGTCACGGTCGCCGCGACCAGGATCGTCAGGCGCCGCCTCACGGGAGGTCCCCGGAGGTGGGGTCGGGTTCAGGTTCCGGGGATCCCGGGGTGACCAGCTTGATCCCGACCCCGCGGACCGTGCGCAGGTACCTCGGCGACTGCGCGGTCTCGCCCAGCTTGCGGCGCAGCCAGGCCACGTGTACGTCGACCGTCTTGTCCGCCCCACCGTAGGGGGATCCCCAAACCTCGGTGAGGAGCTGTCGTTTGGAGACCACACTGCCCACGTTGGCGGCCAGGTAGTGCAGCAGGTCGAACTCTTTGGGGGTCAGCTCCAGCGGCCGGTCCGCCAGGCGCGCCTCCCGGCTGCGGGGGTCGATCCACAGCGACGCGATGGTGATGCTCTCGTCGTCGCCTGTGTTTCCCGGTACCCGTCGCAGCACCGCGCGGACGCGGGCGTCGAGCTGCCGGGCCGTGAACGGTTTGGTGACGTAGTCGTCGGCGCCGGCGTTGAGAACCCGCACGATCTCGCCCTCGTCGTCGCGGGCCGTGGCGACGATGACCGGGACGTCGCTGACGCCCCGAAGCATCCGCAGCGTCTCGGTCCCGTCCACGTCGGGAAGCCCCAGGTCCAGGATGATCAGGTCCGGTGTGGCGTCCACGGCGCTGTGCAGGCCCGGCATGGCGCTGGCGGCGGTGGTGACGGCGTGGCCCAGCTCGGTCAACGTCCGCGTCAGGGCCGTTCTGAGTTGGTCGTCGTCCTCGATCAACAGAAGCTGCGCCACGGGATCACACATTAGGCCACGCCGCGGGAGTCGTGGCCGGGCCACCCGAGTTCGCGGCGGGAGGGGTCCCTACGCTTAGTTCCGGTTTAGCGTGCCGTTAGCCGGAGGTCGGGGAGGCTGCCCACCATGAGGACTAGGTACATCGTGGCCGGGTGGGTGGCGGCCGCGGCGGTCGCCGTGGCCGCCAGCGTCGCCGCGGTGTCGGTCGCGCGGGGCGGTCTGCTCTCCCACCCCGCTCAGCCGATGACCGACCAGGAGGTGCAAGAGGAACTCGCCGAAGGGCCACCCCCGGCGAGCCCCACCCCGACCGGCGACCCCGCCGATGGCGGCGGGAACGAGAGCGGGGACGGCTCCCCCTCACCCGCCACCTCCCACTCGCCCACGGGGGCCCAGCCGTCCGGGCAGCTCGGGTCGGTCCCCGACGACGCCGACTCCGGGGAGAACGAGGCCGTTTTCCCCAGTGACGGCGGGACGGTCCTGGCGCGCTGCGCCGACGGCGTGGTGGAACTGGTGTGGTGGGTCGCCGAGCAGGGATACTCGATCGACGACGTCACGCCGGGTCCGGCCCCCGAGGCCGAGGTGGAGTTCGAGGGCGGGGGAGGCGAGTTCGAGCTCAGCGTGAGTTGTGCCGATGGTGAGCCGCACGCCTCGGTCGAGGGTGACGACTGACCGGTGCTCGGGCGTGCTCCGCCGTTCGGGAAACGGTGCTTTACGGAGCCCACTACGGCGGCGCGGGGGGTGGGCGCCCCGCCGGGATCAGGCGGGTGGCGCGACGAACACCCCCCGGTCGGGATCGTTGAAGGACTCCTTGGCGACGAACTCGTCCATGGGGTTGGCGGTGCCCCACTGGTCGGTGACCTCGGGCTGGGAGAAGTCGTACACGTGCGGGTGCCAGGCGCCCTCGTCCAGCCGCTCCAGCTCGGTGGTGTACTCCAACGTGTTGCCGTGCGGGTCGGGGAAGTAGGAGAAGGTGTTGTCACCGGCCAGATGGCGACCGGGTCCCCAGATCTCGCGGACGCAGGCACGCAGCAGCCGCCCGGTGTCTCCGCGCCGAAGGAGAGCAGGTCGATACGCTCTTGGCACCCGAGCCACCGCCACGACCCGGGACACGCCTGGCTGCGCGGGTTCCTGAGCGAGGTCGCCAGGGAGGCGGACGGGTCGTGAAGTATGTTCGAATGAGGTCGTGGCCACGTTCGACGATTTCCAGAAGCTCGACATCAGGGTGGGGACGGTCATTCACGCCGAGCCGAATGACCGGGCCTCGGTACCCGCCTACAAGCTGCGGATCGACTTCGGCGCGGAACTGGGCGTGAAGAACAGTTCGGCGCAGCTGACCGAGAACTACGCCCCCGAGAGCCTGAAGGGCCGGCAGGTCGCGGCGGTGGTGAACTTCCCGCCGAAGAAGATCGCCGGTTTCAGGTCCGAGGTGCTTGTACTCGCGGCCGTCAGTGAGGACGCCGGGACCGTTCTGCTGCGGCCCGATCGTGACGTCCCGCCGGGCGAACGGGTCTCCTGAGGAGCGTGGGGACCCGGATCCCGCGGAGCCGCGGGGGTGGGCGGGGGGACGTGTCCGCCTGGGGAGAGGGCGCCGACGCCGCCAACTTGAGGGTCGACACCTCCGAAGGCGACGACCCCGCCCGTTGACACCCCCGGCCTTCGGCCGGAGCCGGCCCCGAGTGTGCCCCTCCCCGATTACGGCGGAGGAGCACGCGTCCGTGTGTGGGGGAGCGCTGGTCCCGCGTCTGCGTCGCTGTCACGAATCCGCGTGAGCACGGCCCGGAACCTCGGTTATCCGACCCGTACCGGATAACGTGGGTTCGTGAAAGGGGCCGGGAACAGGAGGCGACGACGATGGCGCGCGGAGGCACGATCGTGCGTGCGCTCAAACGTGCGCTCCTCGTCCTCCTCATGGTCCACGTCACCGCGATCGCCGTTCTCGTCGGGATCGACAGCTGGCGCAAACGCCTCCGTCCCCTCCGCACGCGCTTTCCCCGGACCGAGCCGCAGGTGAGCGAGGTCGCGGGAACAACCGTCACCACCTACACCTACGGCGAGGATGTCTACCGCGACATGCTCGAGGCCATCCGGGGCGCGCGCCGCCGGGTGCTGTTCGAGTCGTTCATCGTCAAGGGCGACGTCGTCGGCCAGCGGTTCAAGAGCGCCCTGATCGAGGCGGCCGAACGCGGGGTCAAGGTGTACGTGCTCTACGACGGTTTCGCCAACCTGGTGGTGCCGCACTCGTTCTTCCGGTTCCCACCCTCGGTGCACGTCCTGCGCTACCCCGCGTTCCGCCCCGGCCTGTTGCTGTTGAACATCCGCAAGGCGGGGCGCGACCACCGCAAGATCCTGACCGTCGACGGGGAGGTCGGATTCGTCGGCGGCTACAACGTCGGCGAGATGTATGCCATCCGGTGGCGCGACACCCATCTGCGGATGGCCGGGCCGGCGGTGTGGGAGCTGGAGAACGCCTTCGTCGACTTCTGGAACGCCAACCGCCACAGCGACCAGCCGCAGCTGGGGCACATCGGCTCCGCGCCGTGGAACGCCCACGTCCGCGCCTACCGCAACGTCCCCGAACAGCTCATCTTCCCGATCCGGGCGATGTATCTGGAGGCGATCGACCGCGCCCGCGAGCGCATCTGCGTCACGCAGGCGTACTTCATGCCCGACCAGGAGATCGTCGACAACCTGGTCGCCGCCGCCAAGCGCGGGGTGGAAGTGAACGTGCTGGTGCCGGAGCGGTCCAACCACGTCATCGCGGACTGGCTGGCCCGCCACCGGTTCTCCGCACTGCTGCACGGAGGCGTGCGGCTGTGGCTGTTCCAGGGCGCCATGGTGCACGCCAAGGCCGCCACGGTCGACGGGAAGTGGAGCACGGTGGGCACCGCGAACCTGGACCGGCTGAGCCTCATGGGCAACTACGAGATCAACGTGGAGATCATCGACACCGGCGTCGCGACGCACCTGGAACGCGCCTTCAACAACGACTGCGCCAACGCGCGGCTGCTCACCGAGGAGGAGTGGCGCAGGCGGCCCATCTGGGCCCGGCTCGGTGAGCTGGCCCTGCTGCCGCTGCGCCCCGTGCTGTGACCGGGGCGGCCGCGCGCCGGCCGGAGCGGACCGTCAGTCGATGTCGAAGGACAGTGTGATCGGGTACCCCTCCTCGCTGTGCCCCTTGATAGCCACCTCGGCCTCGCCGCGCAGCGTCTCCAGGGCGCCGGTTCCCATACCCGGGACCACCTCGAGACGCACCGACACCGAGGTCCGATCCTGCGTTCCGACGTGGGAGAACACGCAGGTTCCCTCGTGCCCGGCGATCGTCCCCTCGAAGCGTTCCAGGGCGAGGACGGGGCCGGGTTCGCTCGCGTAGCCGATCAGGTATACCACCGTGCCCGTGCCCCGGATGTCGCCGGTGTAGGCGTAGCTGACCTCGGCCCTGGTGATCCCCCGGTCGGGATAGTAGGCGTCCCCGGCCGTGGTACCCGTGCCGTCGATGTCGGTGACCAGCTGCTCGGACCAGGACGTGACATCGAACATCCCGGTCGCCTTGTGTTCGTAACTCATGCCACGGACGTTAGAACCCCCGGTCAGCGCCGGTATTGAAGAAACGCGACGACCCCGGATCCGAGGATAGGTTGAGGGCATGGAGGTGCCGGGGGGATATCCGGAGGCGGTCGTGCGCCCGGAAGGGGGCACCTGGCCATTCGATGTGGAGCGTGTCGCGCCGTCCGCCGCGCTGGCGGAGTTCGTCGACTACTACTGGCTGGTGCGGTGGCACACCCGGGAGCCGTACCGCCAACAGGTCATCCCGCAGCCACGAATGCACCTGGCCGCCGAGGACGGTCGACTCCTGGCGCACGGGGTGACGCGGAAACCATTCTTCCGTACGCTCACCGGCACCGGCCACGTGCTCGGCGCGGCGTTCCACCCCGGCGGGTTCCGCCCCTTGCTCAACGGAAGCGCGCGTGCCCTCACCGGGCGGGTGCGGACGGGGGCCGACGCGCTCGGCCGCGATGACCGACCGGCGGCGGCGCGGATCCTGCGCCGACCCCCCGACACCGCGCGGGTTGTCGCGGTTCTGGAGGAGTACCTTCTCGAGGCCGCTCCCGAACCCGACGCGACCGCCCGCGAGGCAACAGCCCTGGTCGGCCTGGCCCGGCGGAGTAGCGACATCGTGCGCGCCGAGCAACTCGCCGCGCGCGCCGGAACCAGCCTGCGCGGCCTGCAGCGGCTGTTCGCCGAGTACGTCGGGATCGGGCCGAAGTGGGTGGTGCGGCGGTTCCGCGTCCTCGAGGCCGCGGCCGCCGCGCACGCCGGTGAGCCGGTCGACTGGGCCGGGTTGGCGCACCAACTCGGGTTCAGCGACCAGGCCCACCTGACGCGGGTGTTCACCCAGGTCGTCGGAACACCGCCGGCGACCTACCAGGGCGCGTCCCGTGTCTCCTAACGGCGGCGTCCGCCACCGCCCGTGGGGCTCGTGCTCCGCGCGAGCGCGGCGATCACGTGGAAAGGCCCGCTAGTAGGTGATGGCCTCGGCGCCGAGGAGCGACTTGATCTCGCCGGCGAACTCGGGACCCACCTGGACGGGGTAGTCGGGAACCTCGTAGACGCGGGACTTGGCCGGGTTGTTCACCCGGATCGTCAACGGGGTGTCCCCGCGATGGGTACGCAGCACCTGCTTGAGGTCACGCACCAGGTCCCGGGTCAGCCGTTTCTCGGGCACGCTCAGCAGCATGGGCGGCGGCCCCTCGGAGACGTGGCTGATGTCCAGCAGTGTCAACTCCGTGGCCTGGATGGAGTACTCGCCGTCGCGTTCCTTCACCCGGCCCTTGATCGACACCGCCGTGTCCTCGGTGAGGACCTCGGAGTAGAGGGTGTACGCCTCGGCGAAGAACAGCGTGTCGATGGAGGCGTCCATGTCCTCGACGGTGACCTTCGCCCACGGGTTGCCGGACTGCTTGCTGATCCGTTTCTCCACCGCCGAGATCAGGCCGGCGATCTGCACCTCGGCGCGGTCGCGCCGCTCGCCGGAGTTGATCTCCAGAATCGTCACGTCACGGGAACGGGACAGGATCCGCTCCGCGCCGGCCAGGGGGTGGCTGGAGACGTAGAGCCCCAGCATCTCCCGCTCGAAGGCGAGCTTGGTCTTGCGGTCCCACTCGGTGTCGCTCCAGGTGATGTCCAGGCCGAGCGGTGCGTCGGTCTCCTCCTCGCCCGCGCCGCCGAACAGGTCGAACTGGCCCATGGCCTCCTGCTTCTTGGCGCTGATCACGCCGTCGACGGCCTGCTCGTGCTGGTCGCACAGGTTCTTGCGGGAGTGGCCCAGCGAGTCGAAGCTACCGGCCTTGATCAGGGACTCGACGACCCGCTTGTTGCACGCGGTCAACTCGATCTTGGACAGGAAGTCCGCGAAGGAGGTGTAGGCGCCCTTCTCCTGACGCGCCCGCATGATGGACTCGACCACGTTGGTGCCGACGTTGCGCACCGCCCCCAGGCCGAAGCGGATGTCGGAACCGACCGCGGAGAACCGCAGCCCCGAGTCGTTGACGTCGGGCGGGAGTACGCGGATCCCCATCTTGCGGCACTCGGAGAGGTAGACCGCCATCTTGTCCTTGTCGCCGCTGACCGAGGTGAGCAGCGCCGCCATGTAGGAGGCCGGGTGGTTGGCCTTGAGGTAGGCGGTGCGGAAGCTCAGGATGGCGTAACCCGCGGCGTGCGACTTGTTGAAGGCGTACCCGGAGAAGGGGAGCATGATCTCCCACAGGGTGGTGACCGCCTCCTGGGAGAACCCGCGTTCCAGCATCCCGGCCTGGAACTTGGTGTACTCCTGCTCCAGGGCCTCCTTCTTCTTCTTGCCCATGGCGCGGCGCATCAGGTCCGCCCCGCCCAGGCTGTAGCCGGCCAGCTGCTGGGCGATCGCCATGATCTGCTCCTGGTAGACCAGCAGGTGGTAGGTCTCCGAGAGGATCGGGTCGAGCGCGTCGTGCAGCTCGGGGTGGATCGGGGTGATCTCCTGGCGGCCGTTGCTGCGGTCGGCGTAGTCGTTGTGGGCGTTGGCGGCCATGGGGCCCGGCCGGTACAGCGCGTTCACGGCGACGATGTCGGAGAACTGTTTGGGCTGCATGCGGCGCAGCAGGGTGCGCATCGCCGTACCGTCGAGCTGGAACACGCCCAGGGTGTCGCCGCGCGACAACAGCTCGTAGGTCTTGGGATCGTCGAAGCCGGTGGTCGACCAGTCGACCTCGATCCCCTCGTTGGACTTCACGTTCTGGATCGCGTCGTCGATGATCGTGAGGTTGCGCAACCCCAGGAAGTCCATCTTCAGCAGGCCCATCTCCTCGCACTCGGGAAATGGGAAACCCGTGATGATGGCGCCGTCGGTGTCGCGCTTGTGCACCGGGACCACGTCCAGCAGCGGCTCGGCCGAGAGGATCACCCCGGCGGCGTGGACCCCGGTGCCGCGGGTGAGCCCCTCGATACCCCCCGCCGTCTCCATCACCTTCTTGACCTGGGGGTCCTTCTCCATGAGGGTGCGGAGTTCCACGGCTTCGGCGTAGCGTTCGTGGTTCTCGTCCTCCACGGCCGCCAGCGGGATCTCCTTGCCGCTGACCGCCGGCGGGAACGCCTTGGTGATCTGGTCCCCCAGCGAGTAGGGAAGCCCGTGGATGCGGGTGGCGTCCTTGACCGCGGCCTTGGCCTTGATCAGGCCGAACGTCAGGATCTGGGCGACCCGCTCCTCGCCGTACAGCTCGGTGACGTAGTCGATCATGTCCCCGCGCCGACGCTCGTCGAAGTCCAGGTCGATGTCGGGCATGGTGACGCGTTCCGGGTTGAGGAACCGTTCGAAGATCAGCCCGTGCTGGATCGGGTCGAGGTCGGTGATGCCCAGGATGTAGGACACCATCGACCCGGCCGCCGACCCCCGGCCCGGGCCGAGCGCGATGCCGTTGGTCCGGGCGTACTGGCAGATGTCGGAGACGACGAGGAAGTAGGCCGGCCACCCCATGCCGTTGATGATGTTGAGCTCGTGCTCGACGCGCTCACGGACGTCGTCGTCGGGCCCGTCGGGGTAGCGGGTGGGGATCAGCCGTTCGACCTCGGAACGCAGCGCTGACTCCTGGGTTTCCCCTTCGGGGACCGGGAACCGGGGCATCAGGTCGCGGTAGGCGAACACCTCGTCGTAGGCGCCCTCCTCGACCTGCTCGGCGAGCATCAGGGTGTTCTTGCACCCCTCGGCCCACTCCTCCATGTTCACCAGGCTGCGCATCTCGTCGGCGGACTTGATGTAGTAGCCGTCGCCGTTGAACCGGAACCGGTTGGGGTCCTCCAGGTTCTTGCCGACCCCCACGGCCAGCAGCGCGTCATGGGCCTGGGACTGGTCCTGCGTGACGTAATGGGAGTCGTTGGTCACCAGCGGAGGAAGCCCGAGCTCCTTGCCGACCTTGAGCAACCCCTGGCGGACGTTGCGTTCGATGTCGAGGCCGTGGTCCATGAGTTCCAGGAACACGGAGTCGGGGCCGAAGATGTCCCTGAGGGTGGCGGCGTACTCGATGGCCTCCTTCTCCTGGCCCAACCGCAACCGGGTCTGGACCCCGCCGGAGGGGCACCCGGTGGAGACGATCACCCCGTCGGAGTACTGGCTCATCAGTTCCAGGTCCATGCGGGGCTTGCCGTAGTACCCCTCGATGGAGGCCAGCGACGACATGCGGAACAGGTTGCGCAGCCCGGTGGCGTTGCGCGCCCACATCGTCAGGTGCAGGTAGCGGCCGCCACCGGAGATGTCCTTTCCGCCCTCGGTGTCATCGGAGTCGCCGCGTCCCCACCGCACACGCTGCTTGTGGAACCGCGACTCCGGAGCGACGTAGGCTTCGATGCCGATGATCGGCTTGACCCCGGTGTCCTTGGACTGTTGCCAGAACTCGTAGGCGCCGAACATGTTTCCGTGGTCGGTCATCGCCACCGCGGGCATGCCCTGCCGGGCGGCCTCACCGAACAACGGCTGTAGCTTCGCGGCGCCGTCCAGCATCGAGTACTCGGTGTGCACATGCAGGTGAACAAAGGAATCGGCCACGGCTGCTCGTCTTTCCGGAAAGAGTCGGGTGTCGGGTCAGCTGAGAGTGGTTCAACCCTAACTCTGTCACCACGAGGCACTACCCAACCGGAAATCCCCAACCACCAGTGTCGCCACGCGGCTCACGTAGTGGCGCGCGAGCACCGCCGCGCGGTCTTCCCGGGCCGGGCGAAGCCGTCCGGCGGCCGCGGCCCGGTGTCACGGCAGGAGGAGACCGAGCAGCAGCGTCGCCGAGTTGATCAGGCCGTGTACGACGAGGATGGGCCACATCCTGCGGTACCTGCTCCACAGGTAGCCGAGGAAGAGTCCGATGACCCCCTGGTTGACGAACGCCGACGCGAGATCCAGGGAGAGGTCGCCCTCTCCCTGGATGCCCACGTGCCAGGCGGCCCAGAGCAGCGAGGTGAGCACGATGGCGGGCCAGGCGCCGAGAACGGCCTCCCACCGGGTCTGCAACCACCGCCGGTAGAACACCTCTTCCAGGAGGCTGTTGACGAGGAAGACGACGGTCATGGTCAGCACCAGCGTCAGCGCGTCCATCGTGGTGGCGGCGTCGCTGTACGGCAGGGCGAAAGGCCCGGTGTAGCTGAGCGCGAACCAGGCGGCCACCGGGATCGCCGGCGCCCACCGGTTCCGAAGCTCGGGCTTCTGCCGCCCCACGGTCCACGCGGCCCCGGACCCGCGCCGCCACCAGAACAGCACCAGGGGCACGGCCAGCAGGAGTGACAGCTTCAGCAGCGTGTGCGCGGGCTCTCCCCCACCGAGTCCGCGCAGCGCCACGGCGAAGAGGACGGCCAGGCCCGTGAGCGCCAACGCTTCCACGCAGGGGGCGCCACGCCCCGTCGCCCGCCCGGCGAGGGGTTCCCGTGGCCCCGCGTGGGGCGTCGCCGGGATCAGCCGGACCAGCAGGATTCCGACGAGGGGCGGAACCCAGCGGTGCCACATGGGAACGGTCTCGTCGTGGTCGGCGGAGTAGCGGATGTCCGCCTGCCCGATCAGGAACAGCCAGAGCGCCGCGCCCGCGATGAGACCGAGCCCGGTGACGAGGAGGGTGAGTGCGGAGACACGGTTATGTGGGGGTGAGGGCGTTTCGCTCGACACGCGCACAGGGTAGGGCAATGCGGAAAGCGGCGGTGCGGGGAGACGCGTGGGCGCCCACCGGCACGTGGACCGGGGGCTCCTCCGGTTCCCGCCCATTCTCGCCGTGTCCGGGGTCCCGTGGAATCCTCCGTTCAGGACAGCGGACCCGTGTCGCGGTACGACACCGCGCCTTCCACGAGGCCGGCGCGGCGGGTGAGGAGCGCTTCGGGGAGGTAGTCGGAGCGCACCGGTAGCGGCCAGCCCTTCACCGTGGCGTGGCGGGCCAGGGCGAGAATGTCGAGGTTGACGAGCTGGGTGGGGTCGCCGGCGTTGGGGCCGAACGAGAAGTGGTCGCGGTGCTCCTCCAGCTCCTCGACCAGGGTGAGCGCGAAACCGTCGGGGTCGCCGGCGACCAGCCGCGACAGCAGGGCCGCGGGCGGGGTCAACACCTCCGGCGTGGCGACGGCGTCGCGCTCGCGGGCCCACAGCGCCCGGTCGACCGCCGCGGTGGCGTCAGCGCCGCTCAGGTAGATGTGCAGCGCGTCGCGGTAGTACCGGTACGCGCCCGTGGTGCGCTCCCCGGCGAGGAGCTCGGGGTCGAGAGCGACCAGCGCGTCGAGCGAGTGCGCGTCGTCGGCGACCAGGGCCGCGCACACCGCCCTTCTCCAGTGAAGACCGTTGACGTGGGGCGTGTGCCCGGTGCGCCGCAGCGGCGCGGTGACGTGACCGATGGTGACCTCGACGTGGTCGTCGGGAGCGGTCGCGGCCCGGAAGATCGCCGCGCCGCTCTGCGACGCGATGGCCACGGCCTCACGCTGCCGCGGGTCGTGGCCCTTGGGGTCGCGGGCCGAGCGTAGCTGGAACCGGTGGAGCTGCTGGCCCATGGTCCAGGCCAGCGCCTGGGGCAGCATGTCCAGCCGCACCCGTGGGCTCACCGCGCGCTCGACGTCCTCGGCGGTGCCCTCGTCGAGGAACGCCAAGTGCCGCTCCGAGACGGCCAGCGGCGGTCGTTCGACGACCGCCGGCCGCGCGAGGGTGGGGGCGGGCCGGGCGCGCCCACCCGTGGCACCCCCGGTGACCAGCCGGGCGGGGAGGTAGTCGGACTCGACGGCGAGGTCCCACCCCCTGTCGCGTGCCGCGAGGGCGGCCAGCGCGATGGGGGCCAGTGGTAGCAGGCTGCGCGGGGGTGAGTGGGGGCCGTGGCTGTCGCGGTGGGCGGCCAGCATCGCGCCGAGAGCCCGCCAGAAGCCGTCGCGGTCGCGGATGGCCAGCGCGCGCAGCGCGGTGGTGAAGGCCGGCTCATCGCTGGTGGGGGAGCCGCCCAGGAGCGCGAGCGGGTGCCCGGGCTCCTCCGAAGTGATCCGGCGGTTCGCGGGCTCGCCCAGCACGTGGCACGCGAACGCCCGTTCCGCGGGCGACAGTGAGGCCGCGGAGGTGGTCTCCAGCAGCGTGACCCCGTGGGTGGACTCGGCTCCCACGATGACCGCCAGGGACAGCGCCGCCATCCAGTCGGCGGCCGCCACCCGTGTCGTGGCGTCGCGCTCCCCCGCCGGGTCGGGCGCGTAGGAGACCGTCGTGTTGACATAGGAGAGGACCACACGCGCCGGCATGCGTGGCGAGTAGCCGTCGAGCGCCACCACCCCGAGATACGCCTCGGCGGCCGAGTACACCGCCATCCGGGTGTCGCGGTCCAGATAGGGGCGCTCCACCGAGCGCGCGCCCGCGTAGTCGAGCAGCTCGGCGGCGATCGTCGCCCACCCACCGGAGGCGCGGCCCGCGTGTCGTTGGTGGTCGACCCGCCGGGACAGCCGGGCGGGGAAGTCCTCGGTGGCCGCCCGCAACCGCTCCGCTCCCACCGCGTGCCGGGAGATACGCACCTGGTTCCGCCTTCCCGCTACGCCCGTCCAGCACGATACGTGTGGTTACGGGAACGCGACTTTCCGGACAACTCGCGGGTTTCCGTTACCGCGTGCGATTACCACAACGCGGGGTGATGTTAGGCCGGTTGTGGCCAGCGTGTCACACCGGGAGTTTTCCGGATTTCCTATGGCGTGGGTCACGTTGGCTGTGCGACATTACGGTTCCCGCCGCCCCATCCGGGTATCTGCGAGTACGCGGGGGTGTGGCGCACTGTCCGCGGCCGGGTCGAGAGGGTGCCATGGGTGGCTACGACTATGTGATCGTCGGGGCGGGGTCGGCGGGCTGCGTGCTGGCGGCACGGCTCAGTGAGGACCCGGAGGCGCGGGTCGCGGTCGTCGAGGCCGGCGGCCCCGACAACGCCGAGGAGATCCTCGTTCCCGCCGCGCTCGCCCGGCAGTTCAAGGGCGAGTTCGACTGGGACCTCGACAGCGAGCCGGAGCCGGGACTCGGCGGCCGGCGCGCCTACCTACCGCGAGGCAGGACCCTGGGCGGGTCCAGCTCGATGAACGCGATGATCTACGTCCGTGGCCACCCCGCGGACTACGACGCGTGGGCGGCGGACGGCGCCTCGGGCTGGTCCCACGCCGATGTGCTGCCCTACTTCCTGCGCGCCGAGGACAACGAGCGCGGCGCCGGCGACCACCACGGTGTGGGAGGGCCGCTGACGGTCAGCGACGGGCGGTCGAACCACCCGCTGGCGAGCGCGTTCCTCGACGCGGCGGAGCAGGCGGGTTACCGGCGCAACGCCGACTTCAACGGCGACACCCAGGAAGGGATGGGGCGCTACCAGCTGACCCAACGTGGCGGGTTGCGGTGCAGCGCCGCGGTCGCCTACCTCCACCCGGCGATGGAACGGCCCAATCTCACGGTGCTGCCGTGGACGCGGGCACTGCGGGTGCGGTGCGAGGGCGGGCGGGCCAACGCGGTCGAGGTCACGCGCTACGGCGAGGTCGAGGTGCTGACCGCCGAACGCGAGGTGATCCTCGCGGCGGGCGCGTACGAGTCACCGAAACTGCTGATGCTGTCGGGAATCGGCCCGGCCGACCAGCTCCGGGACCTCGACATCGACGTGCTCGCCGACCTCCCGGTCGGCGAGGGGTTGCAGGACCACTGCATGGCGCCGCTGAACTGGCGCACCGACACCGAGTCGCTGATGGCGGCGGCGTCGAACCCGGACAGTGTCACGCTCCTGGAGTCCGAGGGGCGCGGGCCGCTGACGTCCAACATCGCCGAGGCGGGCGGGTTCGCCCACAGCCGCCCCGGCCTGCCGGCACCCGACCTACAGTTCCACATGACGCCGACCCTGTACCACCAGGAGGGGCTCGGCGCGACGGTCGATCACGGGTTCGCCATCGGGCCGTGCGTGCTCGCCCCCACCAGCCGTGGGCGGGTGACCCTGCGCTCGTCGATCCCGGGGGCGGCCCCCCGCGTGCTGCACAACTACCTGGCCACCGAAGAGGACCGAGCCGCGCTGGTCTCCGGGGTGCGGATCGCGCTGGACATCGCCGGCCGGGAGGCGATGGCCGCCGTCACCACGGGCCCCTTCGACCTCCCCGAGTCCGACTCCCAGACCGACATCCTCGGCTGGGCCGCGGCCCGGGCGATGACGCTGTACCACCCCACCTCCACGTGCGGGATCGGCTCGGTCGTCGACCCCGACCTGCGGGTGCGGGGGATCGCGGGGCTCCGGGTGGCCGACGCATCGGTGTTCCCGTCCGTACCACGGGGAAACACCAACGCCCCGACCATCATGGCCGGTGAGAAGGCCGCCGACCTGATCCGCGGATAGGTGGTGTTTGTTTGGGCTCGCTGGCGCTGGCCTGGGGTCGGGTGCCTGTTTGTCTGGGCTCGCTTCGCTCGCCGGGCTCGGGTGTCTGGGGTGCCGGGGATCTTCGGGTCCTGCGGCGCTGGTCGCTCGTTCCTCGCTCCCGCGCCTACGGACCCTGCAGAACCCCGGCGGCACCCGAGCCACTCGCTCCCGCGCCTACGGACCCTCCAGAACCCCGGCGGCACCCGAGCCGCATGGCCGTCCGTGGCGGGGGGAACCCCGCTGGGAGCGGCCCCGGTGGGACGGTGCTGTGTCCCCGAACAACCCCAAGGGAGCGACGATGTTGAGCACGATGCAGGACGGGAGCCTGACGATCGGCACCCTGCTGCGGCACGGCAGCGGCACACACGCGGCCAGTGAGATCGTCACGTGGACCGAGGAGGGCGCGCGCCGTTCCACCTTCGCCGAGGTGGGGCGGGACGCGGCGCGGCTGGCCCACGCGTTGCGCGGTCTCGGTGTCACCGGTGACCAACGGGTCGGCACCTTCATGTGGAACAACGCCGAACACATGGTCGCCTACTGCGCGGTCCCGGCTATGGGGGCGGTGCTGCACACGCTCAACATCCGGCTGTCCCCCGAGCAGCTGGTCTACATCGTGAACCACGCCGAGGACCGGGTCATCCTGGTCGACGGCACCCTCGCGCCGATGCTGGCCAACCAGCTGCCGTCGATGTCCACCGTCGAGCACGTGATCGTCACCGGCGGCGACGCCGGTGTCCTGCAGGCTCCGCCCGGGGTTCGGGTGCACTCCTACGAGGAGCTGCTGGCGGCCCAACCGGATGTGTTCGACTGGCCCGAGACGGACGAGCGCGCCGCCGCGGCGATGTGCTACACCTCCGGCACCACCGGGGAGCCGAAAGGGGTCGTCTACTCGCACAGGTCGATATGGCTGCACTCGGCGCAGGTGTGCATGAGCGACGGCATGCGCCTCTCCCAGGAGGACCACGCGCTGGCGATCGTGCCGATGTTCCACGCGATGTCATGGGGGCTGCCCTACGCCGCGCTGATGGTCGGCGCATCGCTGGTGATGCCCGACCGGTACCTGCAGCCGGAGCCGATCGCGCGGATTCTGGCGGCCGAACGTCCCACCTTCGCCGCCGCGGTGCCCGCCATCTGGCAGGGGCTGCTGCAGCAGCTCGAGGCGAACCCGCAGGACATCTCGCACCTGCGCGAGGTCGTCGTCGGGGGGTCGGCGGCTCCTCCCTCGCTGATGCACGCGTTCGAGGAACGCTACGGGGTCCCGGTGCTGCACGCGTGGGGCATGACGGAGACCTCCCCGCTGGGTAGCGTCGCCCGGCCCCCGGCGGGCACCACCGGCGAGCAGCGGTGGGCCTACCGCTACACGCAGGGTCGGTTCCCCGCGTCGGTGCGGGCGCGGCTCGTGGGGGAGTCGGGCGCCGAGCTTCCCTGGGACAACGAGTCCGTGGGCGAGCTGGAGGTGCGCGGACCCTGGATCGCCTCCTCCTACTACGGCGACGCCGACCCGGACAAGTTCCACGACGGCTGGTTGCGCACCGGGGATGTCGGCACGATCAGCCCCGATGGTTTCCTGACCCTGACCGACCGGACGAAGGACGTCATCAAGTCCGGGGGCGAGTGGATCTCCTCGGTGGGCCTGGAGAACCACGTGATGAGCCACCCGGCCGTGGTCGAGGCCGCGGTGATCGGGGTTCCGGACGAGAAGTGGGACGAGCGGCCACTGGTGGCGGTGGTGGTGGCCGAGGGGCACCGGCTCACCGCCTCCGAGCTGCGCGAGTTCCTGTCCGACAAGGTCGCCCGATGGCAGCTGCCCGAGCACTGGACGTTCCTCGACGAGGTGCCCAAGACCAGTGTCGGCAAGTTCGACAAGAAGCGGCTACGCACGTCGTACTCCCGGGGGGAGCTCGACATCACCGGCGGCTGAGCCCATGCCCCACGTGGGGTGTGGTGCCCGGCCCAAAGACGCGCCACGCCGAGTTCTCCCTCGACGAGCGGCGCTAGCGACACCGGGAAACCCCGTCGGATCGGGGGCGGCCCGTGCCACGGGGCGCCCCCGATCCTCCCACGGTCACCCCGGGGAAGGCCGGCCACGAGATCCGGGCGCCACCCCCGTCGTTCGGTTCTCGGGCGACTGCGCGAAGCCACCCACGGAGAGCGCGGGCCGTCGTGGCCGGTGACCCGCGAGATCTCGCGGGATTCGATCGTCGCGTTCGCGCGCACCGTCTCTCCGCGCCCTCGACCCGCTCGCCGCACTCGCGCCGGACAGGTCCACGCGCGGAACCGAGGGGCTGGTCGTGACCGGATCCGGTCGCCTCCGTGCCTCTACCGTCGTTCTCCCGGTCCGTGGTTGACTTCGGCCATGCCCTCCCGCGATTCTGTTCTCGGTGTCCCCTACGCCCCCGGAGACCCCGTGCCCGGCGGCTCCGTCGAATCCCAGTGGGTGAACCTGCGCTGGAGCCGGATCCTCACGTGGATCACGCTCATGATCGTCTCGGTCGGCGGGGCCGTGGCCATCTCCGTCCAGATGGTCAGGGTGGTGGGGGAGCCCTACATCGGCGCGAGCGAGATCACCGGGGGCGTCGTGTTCCTCGTGGGCTCGGTGTGCCTCGCGGTGTGGACGGTGTGGGCAGCCCCGCGGATGCTCACCCACCAGGGGGTAGCCGCCGATGCCATCGGCGTCGCGTTGATCCAGGAGCCCAACCTGTGGTTCCCGGGACGGACCGTGCGCATCCCGTGGGACATGATCCGCGCGGCCAGCGAGGACGTCGTCACCACCGGGAGCGGCGACCGGCGCACGAAACGCAAGTTCGTCACCCTGTCGCTGAACCTGGAGTACCAGAAGATCACGGCGCCGAGTTGGACACTCGTCAACCGCGAGTATCCGGATGCCTCCGCGGTGGTGAGAGGCCCCATGACCCGCGTCAGGATCGCGCCGGGGAACCTCTGGCAGTCGAGGGTCGCCGGGGTGATCCGCGCGGTGCGCCCGGATCTGTTCTCGGAACGGTGACGACGCGTCCCGCCGCCTCCCCACCGGGGTGACGTGTCGCTATCGCGATTGTCGACCGTGCGTCGTGTCCGTGGCGACGAGGTCACCATTGTGCGTGGGCGCGGCCTCGTCCACGAGCCGCCGCAGCAGGTCCCGGCTGGCGCCGCTGACCAGTGGGTCCACGCCCAGGTCGGTGAGCATGTCGGCGGCGGCGGACATCTCGTGGGCGCGGCGCACCGCGTGCTGGTGGCTGCCGTCGACCAGACGTCGCACGGTGTCGGCGTCCGCCCGGGTCAGCTCGTCGGCGATGTTCGCGCGTAGCCAGTCCTCGCAGCCGGCGGCGCGTCCGGCCTCCAGTGCCTCCACGACGGCCGCGGCCAACCCCTTGAAGAAGACACTGCGCAGTAGCTTGCGTTCGGCCGCGAGCCCCGCTTCCCCCTCCAACGTCTCGACGTGCGCGCCCAACGATGTGAGCGCCTCGGCGTAGCGCCGGGCCGCGTCACCGGAGGTGAGCATCGGGGTGTACAGGCCGCGTCCGGGGACCGGGGTCATCAGGGAGACGTCGGCGAAGCCGACGCCGGCCGCGGCGGCGGTTTCGGAGAGTTCGCGCTTGAGCTGCGGGGCGGCGGTGTTGAGGTCGGCCCACACGGTGGTGGGTCCGGCACCGGGGAGCCCGGCCCGCATCGCGTCCCGGGCCGCTTCGGCGCTGTTGACGCTCAGCACCAGGTCGGCTCCGCTCACGGCCGACGCCTCGTCCGGGTGTTCGCGTACCCCGAAAGGCGCGCTCACGGCCGGGTCGTACCCCTGCACCCGTGCGCCCGCGTCCCGCAGGTCAGTGACGATGCGGCCGCCAGCTTCCCCGAACCCGAGCACGGCGATCCGTACACTCGACGTTTCCTCGCTGCTCACAACCAGCTCCTCGCGCCTGTCGACCGAACGATGCCTAGACTATTCTGACAACGAAATTGGCGACAATATTGCTGGCCCTCGGGAACCGACGAAGGGCCAGTCCTGCCCAAGGGGAAGCGAGGAAACGTGGCCAACCGCTCAGAGGCGCGCCAACAGGAAAGGGTCAAGGGGCGAGGTGGACGGGGCGGCGGCTCCGTCGTGGCGGCGATTCGGGAGGCCATCACCAGGGGGGATTTCGCCCCGGAACAGCGGTTGGTGGAGTCCGACCTCTCGGACCGCTTCGACACGAGCCGCAGCGCGGTGCGCTCCGCTCTCCTCCAGCTCACCGAGGAGGGGTTGGTCGAGCGGGAACAGAACCGGGGCGCGCGGGTCCGCTCGGTCTCGCTGGAGGAGGCCGTCGAGATCTGCGAGGTGCGAATGATGCTGGAGGGGTTGTGCTCGGCGAAGGCGGCCGAGCGCGCGACCCCCGACGAGGTCGCCGAGCTCCGCGCTATCGGTGACCGGATGCGACAGCTGGTCGCCGACGGCAACGTGTTGGGCTACTCCGAGGCCAACCAGCTACTGCACCGCCGGATTCGCGAGCTCAGCGAGCAGGCCACGGCCGAGGAGGTGCTGGAACGGCTGCGCGCGCAGAGCGTGCGTCACCAGTTCCAGCTGGCCCTGCAGCCCGGCCGTCCCAGTGTCTCGCTGCCCGAGCATCTCGCGATCATCGACGCCATAGCGGAGCACGATCCACTGGCGGCCGAAACCGCGATGCGCACACACCTGGGCAGTGTGATCGGGGCGCTCCGGGAGGCCAGCCAGACCATGGGCGGCCTGCGGTTCTGACCCCCCGATCCGTCGTGGTCGCGGGCGCCCCCGATCGGGCCGAGGCGCCCGCGACAGCCTGAGCAGGAACAACCGGTTCGCGTGACCCTTGACACGTGTCAGCAATATTGTTAACAATTTCATCTGACATTATGGCGACACTGATTGAGGCGATATGGCTGACCATCCGAAGCCCTCGTCCCGAGCGCGGGACCTCGTCGCGGGTGCCTACGACACCCACATCCACGTCGCGCCGGACGTGATGAAGCGGCGGATCGACGACGTCGCCCTGGCCCCCCGCTTCGCGGAGGTCGGCCTGGCCGGCTTCGTGCTCAAGTCGCACTACGCGCCCACGGCCGAGCGTGCCGCTGTGGTGAACGCGGCCGCTCCCGAGTGCCACGCGGTCGGTGCGATCACCCTGAACGGCTCGGTTGGTGGCCTGAACCCGATCGCGGTGGACATCCTCGGCCGTGGCGGCGGACAGGTCGTCTGGCTTCCCACGGTGGACAGCGCCAACCAGCGCGAGTGCACCGCCTCCGAACCGGAAGGGGCGACCCCGCCGATGTGGGCGCGGCTCCAGGAGGAGCTGCGCGCCGAGGGAATGGCGGCCGACCCGGTCGACGTCCTCGACGAGAACGGCCGGGTACGCGAGATCACCCGACAGGTGCTGCGGGTGATCGCCAAGCACGACATGACGCTGGCCACCGGCCATCTCAGCACCGCGGAGATCGAGATCGTCGCACGGGCGGCGCTCGACGAGGGGGTGCGCCGCGTGGTGGTCACCCACCCGGAGTTCACCTCACAGCGGGTCGAGGCCGAGCGGCAACGCGAGCTCGCGGCCACCGGGGTGCTCCTGGAGCGCTGCTTCACCACCCCCTACACCGGCAAGGTGGCGTGGCGCACCTGGGTGGACAACATCGACTCCGCCGGCCCGGAGAACTCGGTCCTCTCCAGCGACCTCGGGCAGCCGTTCAACCCGCCCGTCGAGGACGGCCTGGCGCTTCTCGCCGACTGGCTTCTCGCCGAGGGATTCACCCAAGCCCAGGTCCGGACCATGGCCGTGGACAACTCGCGCTGGGTCGCCGGCGTCGACGCGGAGCGCGCCGGGGCGCGTACCGCGGCTGAGGAGGTGGCACGATGAGCCGTCGCATGATGGTGGTTGGCGCCCACAGCGCGGACTTCGTCTGGCGCGCCGCCGGCGCGGTCGCCTGCCACACCGCCGCCGGTGGTGAGGCGATCGTGGTCGCGCTGTCCTACGGGGAACGCGGCGAGTCCGGCAAGCTGTGGGAACAGCCCGGCCAGACCGAGGAGAACGTCAAGCGCATCCGGCACGCCGAGGCCGAGAAAGCCGCGAGCGCGGTCGGTGCCCAGTTCGAGGCGCTGGACCTGGGTGACTACCCGCTGCGTCCCGGACCCGAGTCCGTTGACCGGCTCGCCGAGATGATGCGGGACTTCGCGCCCAACGTGGTGCTCACCCACCCCAAGGAGGACCCCTTCAACCCGGACCACCCGGCGGCGCACGCCGCCGTGGCCCAGGCCCGGCTGCTCACCTCCGGCGCCGGGGTGGCCAGCGGTTTCCGTACCGCGCCCCCCTCGGAGTTCCTCACCTTCGAGCCGCACCAGCCCGAGCTGTGCGGTTTCACCCCGACCGTCTACGTCGACATCACACCGGTCTACGAACGCAAGGTCGAGGCCATGTCGGCGATGGAGGCCCAGGAGTACCTGCGTGAGTACTATGGACAGCGCGCTGACCAGCGAGGGAACCACGCGCGCAAGGTCACTGGCGACTCCGGGATCCGCCGGGCCGAGGCGTTCGAACGGCTGCTGCCGAATGTGGTGACGTCGCTGTGAGCGGGGCACAGCACAACGCGGCCGTGGCCGAGCTCGCCGAAGCGGGAGTGGCGACCGTCTACGAGGCGGCCGGGCGGTTCGGTCTGGTCGACGTGGACCTGGAGTCCCTCATCCCGGGGACGCGGGTGGCCGGCCCCGCCCGCACCGCACTGTGCGGCCAGGACGACAACCGCGCCGTGCACGAGGTCATGGCCCACCTCCAACCGGGCGAGATCCTGGTGCTGGTCATGCCCGAACCACGGCCGGTGGCGCTGTTCGGCGACCTGCTGGCCACCCAGGCAAAGGCGCGGGGCGCGGCGGGCGTGCTGGTCGACGCGTCAGTCCGCGACGTGGCGGACCTGCGGGCGATGGAGTTGCCGGTGTGGACGCGGTGGCGGCGGGTCCGCGGCGCCACCAAGAACATCCGGGGCTCGGTCGACGTGCCGGTGCGCGTCGGCGACGCCGAGATCGCGCCCCGGGACGTGGTGGTTCTCGACGACGACGGCGTGGCGGTGGTTCCCACCGACCGGGTGGACGCGACCGTCACCGCGGTCCGGGAGCGGATCGCCAAGGAGGACGGGCTGCGCGAACGGTGGAGCGCCGGTGAGCTGAGCTATGACGCCTACGGCCTGCGTGCCGAGGATGAGGTGTCGGATCAGGTGGGAAGATGAGCACGCTTATTGAAGTGCGGGGGCTCACCAAACGGTTCGTCAAGGACGAGACCGGGATCGTGGCCCTGCGTGACTTCGGCCTGGAGGTGGAGAAGGGCAGCTTCGTCACCGTCCTCGGCCGCAGCGGTTGCGGCAAGTCCACGGCGCTGAACCTGATGTCTGGCCTGCTCAAGCCGACAGAGGGCACGGTCAGCTACCGGGGGGACCCGGTGACCGGGCCGCGCACCGAGATCAGCTACCTCACGCAGAGCGACACGCTGATGCCGTGGCGGGACGTGCGCCGCAACATCGAGATGCCCATGGAGATCAGCGGCGTCTCCAAGAGGGAGCGGCGCGAGCACGCCGAGGAACTGATCCGGCGGGTCGGGCTGACCGGGTTCGAGCGCCACTACCCGCGTGAGCTGTCCGGCGGCATGCGGCGCCGCGCCAGCCTCGCCCGGATGCTCGCCGGCGACCCCGAGACGCTGCTCATGGACGAGCCGTTCGGGGCGCTCGACGCGCAGCTGCGCACCGACCTGCAACTGGAGCTGCTGCGGCTGTGGCAGGGCAGCGGGAAGACCGTGGTGTTCGTGACCCACGACATCGAGGAGGCGCTGCTGCTCGGTGACCGCGTCGTGGTGTTGGGCCTGCTCGGGCGCCGCGTGCTCGACAAACCGATCGAACTGTCGCGGCCACGGGACGCCGACGAGCTCCGCGTCGATCCCACCTTCGTCTCCCTGCACAGGGAAATGACCGAGGCACTGCGCGAGGGGGCGAGATGAGCACCATGACCGAGACGTCGAAAACGAGCCCCGAGAGCCAGGCCGGAGGCCCGGCCAACGCCGTCCCGCTGAACCGCACCTGGTGGGAGCGCAACGGGCGCACGACCAGCATCTGGGCGGGCCGGGCCGCGCTGGTCGTGGTGTTCGTCGGGCTATGGGAGCTGACCGGTGGGTGGCTGTTCGACATCAGTTTCACCAGCCGGCCCAGTGCCATCTGGACCCGTTTGGTCGAGTGGAACGCGGACGGCACCCTGTGGGTGAACTCCTGGATCACTCTCCAGGAGATCATCTACGGCTACCTGCTCGGGTCCTTCGCCGGCGCGCTGCTGGGCTTCGTGCTGGCGTCCGCGCCGACGTTCTACAAGGTGCTGGACCCCTTCATCATGGCGCTGTACGCGATTCCCAAGGTGGCGCTCGCACCGCTGTTCATCGTCTGGTTCGGCATCGGCATGGACATGAAGGTGCTGCTGGCGGCGGTCACCGTGTTCTTCCTGGTGTTCCTGAACACGGCCGCCGGTGTGCGCGAGGTCGACCGGGGCCTGATCGACGCGGTGCGGCTCATGGGCGGCGGGCGCGCCGACATCGCGCTCAAGGTCGTGCTGCCGTCCTCGATGACGGGCATGCTCACCGGCCTCAAGGTGGCGATCCCCTACGCGCTGATCGGCGCGGTCATCGGTGAGCTGGTGGCCTCGAACCGCGGCCTGGGCTACCTGATCAGCAACTCCGCGGCCACGTTCGACACAGCGGGAGTGTTCGCGACTCTCGTCGTGCTCAGCGTGATCGCGGCGATTCTCAACTTCCTCGTCGGACTTCTCGATCACCGGGTGAGCCGGTGGAAACCAGCGGAGGCACGGTCATGACCACAGCGACGAACACGCGCCGCGGGCGCCTTCTGGTGGCGGCGAGCGCGCTCTCCGCCCTCGTGCTCTCGGTGAGCGGCTGCGCCGACCGCTCGTCCGAGACCGTCGAAGGGACGCTCAACGTCGGCCAGATCAGCGACTCGGTGGCGTTCTTCGCGCTGCACGTGGCCGAGGAGCGGGGCTACTTCGAGGAGGAGGGCGTGGAGCTCGGCGAACGGCCCCGCCTGGGGACCGGTGCCAAGGTCGCGGCCGCCCTCCAGTCCGGCAGCATCGACCTCGGTGCCGGGGTGCTGACCGACGCGCTGAACATGCACGGCACCGACGACTCCACCCGGCTCGTGTCCAATCTCGTGGAGAAGTACTACGTGGACATCATCGTCGGCGAGGACTTCGACGGGCCGGGCGAGGACGCCCCGCTGGAGGAGCGCATCGCGGCGCTGGAGGGGACCAAGATCGGCATCACAGGCCCCGGGAGCGGTACCGAGGCACTAGTCAACTTCCTGTTCGAGCGGGAAGGAATGGACGTCGACAGCGACGCCGAGCTGGTCAACCTCGGGGGCGACCCCGCCGGGGCGCTGGGGGCGCTGGAGTCCGGCCAGGTCGACGCGCTCTCGTTCTTCCAGCCGGTGCCCCAGCAGGCCGAGGCCACGGATGTCGGTTCCACCTACATCTCTCCGGTGCGCGGCGACATCCCGGACTTCCAGAACCCGACCCACGGGGTGGTCTTCGCCAGCGAGGCGGCCCTGGAGAACAAGTCCGACGAGGTGGCGGCGTTCCAGACGGCGATCGAGCGGGCCAACGAGGACATCAAGGAGGACCCGGAGATCCAGGAGCTGCTCGCCGGCTACATGGAGGGAATCGACGAGGAGGCCCGGGACGAGCTGCTCCCCCTGATGCGGGAGCAATTGCCTCCCGAGCCCGGATTCGAGCGGGAGTCCGTGGACACGGCGCTGGAGTTCCACGAGGCCACCGGGCTGGTCAGCGACCCGCCCTCCTACGAGGAGATCGTGCCGGAGGACCTTCGCCGCGAGTGAGGGGGGCCCGGCGACGGACTCGGGCCGTGCCCGGCGGGCGGAACCGTCGGGCACGGCCCGAACCATGCGGCCCTCGTGCGCGCCCGCCCGCGCGCTCCTCGAAGAGGGCGCCAGCGGTCGGAACCGTCATGGCGCGGGTGGCGATGGTGGGTATGCTCGCCGCCGAATCCGTGGCCACCCGTGTCGGCGGGAACGCGGTGGGGCGCTCGCGGATCACGGGCGCCCGGGCGGCCGGCGTCGCCACGGTGGCCGGCTGCCGTCGTCCCCGGTGAGCTGCGGAGCCGGGGTGGGAACACGTCCGGTCGCCACTCCGCCGGGCTGTGGGAGAGCCGCGCGGGCCGGCGGGAGGTTCCGGCCGGCACCGGATGCTCGATATATTGAATAGCGTTCTATTCTTCGTCACCATCCGGGACGTCACCGTACCCGCCGGGGGGCCGACCACGCCGCCCCGTGCCCGTCGACCTGCTCAGGACGAGGAGCGATCTCCCCATGGCACGCCGTACGCCGGCACTCATCCGCAGCCTGGACATCCTGGAGCTGTTCACCGACGGGCGCGAGTCCGTCAGCGCGCCCGAGATCGTCAGGGAGCTGGACCTTCCCCGTACCTCGGTGCACGAGCTGCTGCACACGTTGAGCGACCGCGGTTACCTCCGCCCGCATCCCGACGTTCCGGGCCGGTACCAGCTGGGACTGCAGCTGTTTCGACTGGGGAGCGCCTACGCCGAGCAGCTCGACGTCGCCAAGCTCGGCCAGCAGGTGGCCCAGGAGCTGGTGGCGCGGTGCAACGAGACGGCCCACGTGGCGGTCCTGGAGGGTGACCACGTCGTCTACATCGCCAAGGTGGACAGCTCGCGGGCGGTGCGCATGGTGTCCACCCTGGGCGGGCGGGTCCCGGCACACTGCACGGCTCTGGGGAAGGCGTTGCTGTCCGCGCTGTCGGAGGGAGAGCTGCGGGAGCGACTCGGCGACGGCCCGCTGCCGGCCATGACCCCCAACAGCATCACCGATGTTCCGCGGCTGTTGGACGAGCTGGCCGGGATCCGCGAGTCCGGGATCGCCGTGGAGGTCTGCGAGTCCAACCCGGACGTCTGCTGCACCGCCGCCCCCGTACGGGACCGCACCGGGGCCACGGTGGCGGGCGTGAGCGTCTCGGTCCCGCTGCACCGCTGGTCGGAGCGGCTGCGAACGGATCTGGGGGAGCTCGTCGCCGAGGGAGCGGACCGACTCACGGCGGCCCTGGGGGGCCGTTCGTCCCACCAGGGCCGTGCTCGAACGTAGCGACCAGGGTCTGTTCTTCGGGCCAACTGACCGCGTGGGTCGGGTGTGGCCGGGGCACCCGACCCCGGGCGAGCGGCAGTGAGCCCGAAAAGCACCACCTAGACCAGGGCGTAGAGGCCGAGGCACAGCACGAAGGCCATCGTGCCGACGGCGGTGGACTGCACGGTCCACGTGCGCAGCATGGTGGTGGTGTCCAGCCCCAGGAAGCCGCGCACCAGCCAGAATCCCGAGTCGTTCACGTGCGAGAGCACGATTGATCCGGCGGCGATCGCGACGACGATGAGCGCCAGCTCGATCCCGCTGAAGCCGTTGGCGGCGGTGATCGCCGGCGCCATCAGCCCGGCCGCGGTGGTGGCGGCGACCGTCGCCGACCCCTGGGCGACCCGCATCACCGTGGCGATCAGGAACGCCGCGACGATCAGGGGGAGGCCCATGCCGTCCAGGGTCTGGGCCATGGCGTCGCCGATTCCGCTCTCGCTGAGCACCGTGCCGAACATCCCGCCCGCTCCGGTGAGCACGATGATCGTGCAGACGGGGGCGAGTGCCCGGTCGATGATGCGTTCCAGCGCGTCCCCGCTGTGCCGGCGCCGCCAGCCCAAAAGCCACAGCGCGACCAGCACCGTGATGAACAGCGCCGCCGGGGTCTCGCCGACCGCCTGCAGCGAGTGCACCCACGGGGCCTCGGGTTCCACGGTGCCCGCGACGGCCAGCGCCTCAAGGCTGGTGTTCATGAAGATGAGCCCCACTGGCAGCAGCAGCAGGAAGATCAGGGTGCCGATGTGTGGCGGCGGCCCCAGCGTGGGGGAGTCCTCCTGTTCGGGCGTGCCGAGGATGGTGGGTACCGGAGCGTCCACGCGGCGCCCCAGCCAGAGCCCGAGCAGGTGGCCGCACAGGTACCAGGTGGGGAGCCCGATGAGGAGCCCGATGAGGACCACGAGGCCCATGTCGGCCCCGATGAGCTCGGTGGCCGCCACGGGGCCCGGGTGCGGCGGCAGCAGCGCGTGCATCACCAGGAAGGCGCCGGTCGAGGGCAGGGCGTAGATCAGTAGCGAGCCGCCCATCCGGCGCGCCACCGAGAAGATGACCGGCAGCATCACCACGAAGGCCGCGTCGAGGAAGATCGGGAAGCCGAAGAAGAGCGACGCGACGCTCAGCGCCAGCGGCGCCCGCTTCTCGCCGAACAGCCGCAGGAGACCGTCGGCGAGCACGCGCGCCCCGCCGGACAGTTCGATGATCCGGCCCAGGATCGCGCCGAGCCCGATGAGGAGCACGACCGAGCCGAGAGTCGAGCCCATCCCTTCGATGAGCGTGGGTACCAGGTCCGCCACCGGTATTCCCGTCGCCAGCGCGGTCCCGGCGCTGACCAGGATCAGGGCGAGGATGGCGTGCAGCCGTACCCGGATGATCAGAAAGAGCAGTATCGCGATCGAGAGCACGGAGATGGCCAACAGCCATCCCGTGGAGAGGTTCGCCGTATCGGGCATGGGTTACCGACCTGTCTGGGTGGTGTCGCGCTCGCCCTCGGGTGAGCGCGACCGTCGAGGGGGAATGGCGGGTCTCCCCGGGCCGCACCCGGCCGCCCGGCCGTTGGCGGGGCGGGATGGGAGAACCAAGATGTTCGATATTTAGAACGATGTTTTTGATTTTGGTTAATGTACGCACGACATGTGTTTTCGGTCAAGCGCACCTGTGATCCCGCGCACTGGTCGTGTCGCGCCGGGGTCGTCACGGGGCGGCGTTGACCGGGTGTCGCGGGGCGCACTAGTCTGAACGAAATAAGGAATATTGTTCTATATTTAGAACATATTGGGTTTCCCGTAAGGATCGCTATGACGCACGTTCCGCTCTCCCGCGCTCCCGGGCACGCCACGCTCGACGCGCTCGGCCTCCTCGGCGCCGACACGGCGCCACCGCCCTCCGGTGCCGCCTTCCCCGACGGGGGCACCTGGCGGCTGGAAATCCCCAGCGTCGAGGGCCCCGAGGTGCTGGCGGAGGTGGTGGAGTCCGCCCGCGCGCTCGACGTACCCCTCCACCGGGTCTCGCAGGGGTCGGGCGTGGGGATGCTCACCGACGCCGAGATCACCGAGATGGTCCGGGTTACCGGTGAGCACGCCGTCGAGCTGTGCCTGTTCGCCCGCCCGGGGGCGAACTGGGACATCGGGGCAGCTCGGGACAGCGCGGCCGGATCCGTCGGGTCGCGCAGTCGCGGCGCGAGCGGGCTCGCCGCCGGGGTGGCGGAGGCCGAACGCGCCGTGGGCCTGGGGGTGCGCAGCCTGCTGGTCGCCGACGAGGGGCTGCTGTGGACCCTGCACACGCTGCGCGGCCGCGGGGACCTTCCCGCCGACCTGCAGCTCAAGGTGTCGGTCATGGCGGGGCCCGTGAATCCGGCGGCCCTGCGCGTGCAGGAGTACCTCGGCGCCGACACCGTGAACGTCCCCTCGGACCTGACCCTGCACCAACTCGCCGAACTGCGCGCGGCCAGCCGCGCCACTCTGGACTTCTACGTGGAGGCCCCCGACAACATCGGGGGTTTCGTGCGCCATCACGAGATCGCCGGGATCATCGAGGCCACGGCCCCCGTCTACGTCAAGTTCGGGCTCCGCAACGCCCCCGACATCTACCCCTCGGGAGAGCAGGTGCGCGGCGTGGCGCTCACCAGCGCTCGTGAGCGGGTTCGGCGGGCCCGTCTGGGGCTCGACGCGCTGGCCCGCCACCCGGCGGCCCCGGAGAGCTCCCCGCTCGGTGCGCGCGAGCAGCCGGCCACCCGCCGGTTCGACGAGCCCGACCCGGCCTGAGCGGGCACCCCGACGCCAGGGGATCGGGACGTGAGGGCGCGGGGTTCGCGCGGGTTGCACCCGACGAACGGAGCGGCGGCCACCGGCCCCCGCTCCGTTGTCGTGCTCAGTGCGACTCGCGGGGCACCGCGTGCCCGCTCGCGCCGGTCAGGATGTCCAGGTCGGCGCCCTGGTCGGCCTGGAGCACGTGGTCGAAGTACACCCTGCTCCAGCCCCGCTCCGAATGCGGCGCGGGCGGGGTCCACGCTGCGCGGCGCCGCTCCAGTTCCGCGTCGTCGACTTCGAGGGTCAGCGCGCGTGCCGCCACGTCCAGGGTGATCTCGTCCCCGTCGCGCACCAGAGCGAGGGGACCCCCGACCGCGGCCTCGGGCGCGGTGTGCAGGACCACGGTTCCGTAGGCCGTTCCCGACATCCGGCCGTCGCAGACGCGCACCATGTCGGTCACTCCCTCGTTGAGGAGCCTGGTCGGCAACGCAACGTTGCTCACCTCGGGCATACCGGGATAGCCGGCCGGCCCGCAGTTGCGCAGTACCAGTACGGTGTCGGCGTCCACGTCCAGCTCCGGGTCGTCGGCGACCGCGTAGTACTCCTCCGGGGAGTCGAACACCCGCGCCCGACCCCGGTGGCGCATCAGGTGAGGGCTGGCCGCCGACTGCTTCAGCACCGCCCCGTTGGGGGCGAGGTTCCCCCGCAGGACCGCGGTGCCGCTCCCGGCCGGCTGGAACGGGTCCTCCCGGGGCCGGATCACCGTGCGGTCGTGGTACTCCGCGCGCCCCGCCTCGATGGCGGCTCCGATGGGCTCGCCCGTGACGGTCGGGGCGTCGGTGTGCAGCGCGTCGCCGAGCTCGGCCAGGACCGCGGGCAGCCCGCCGGCGTAGCAGAAATCCTCCATGAGGAAGCGGCCGCTGGGCATCAGGTCCAGCAGGGTCGGGATGTCCCGGGCCAGACCGTCGAAGTCGTCCAGGGAGAGCGGAACGCCGAGCCGGCCGGCGATCGCCAGGAGGTGGATCACCGCGTTGGTGGACCCGCCGATCGCCGCGTTGACCCGGATGGCGTTCTCGAACGCGTGGCGCGTCATGATCGTCGAGGGCCGGACGTCCTCCTCGACCATGGCGACGATCCGCTGTCCGGTCCGTTGCGCGGCGGCGTACCTCCGGGCGTCCACGGCCGGCCACGTCGCCCCGTAGGGCGGCTGTATCCCCAGCGCCTCGGCCATGCACGCCATGGTGGAGGCGGTACCCATGGTCATGCAGTGGCCGTTCGAACGCGACATGCAGGACTCGGCGAAGGCGCAGTCGGCCTCGCTCATGCGGCCGGCCCGAAGCTCCTCCTCGAACTTCCACACGTGCGTTCCCGACCCGATGTCCTGGCCACGGTACTTACCGTTGAGCATCGGGCCGCCCGTGAGCATCATCGCGGGCAGGTCCACGCTGCCGGCCGCCATGAGCAGACCGGGCGTCGTCTTGTCGCAGCCGGAGAGGAGCACCACGCCGTCGAGCGGGTTGGCGCGCATCAGCTCCTCGGCCTCCATCGCGAGCAGGTTGCGGTAGAACATCGCGGTGGGGCGCAGCACCGTCTCGCCGAGCGCCATCACGGGGAACTCCAGGGGGAATCCCCCGGCCTGCCACACTCCGCGTTTCACGGACTCGGCCAGTCGGGACAGGTGCGCGTTGCACGGGGCCAGCTCCGAACCGGAGACGGCGATCCCGACAACGGGCCTCCCGTCGAACACCTCCTCGCTGAAGCCCTGGTTACGCATCCACGAGCGGTACAGCATGCCGGACCGGCCGTGCGCGCCGAACCAGTGACTGCTACGGCGACCGCTCGCGCCGGTTTCGGTGGTGACCATGGTGGTGCCCTTACTCTCCGTTCGAGTCCTGCGGGTTGAGAGGGTGCCGCGCGCCGGCCCGGCGGCCCGTGGTCGACCACGGGCGCGGCGGCGCGGGAGGCCGAGCCGGCCCTCGCTCGGGCGCGCGGGTACGCCGTCGACGGCGGTGAGACCGGTCGAGGGTCCGCGGCGGCTCACGGGCGGCCCGGCACGGGCGACGGTGCGCGGACCGGGTGTTCAATATATCGAACTAGTGACAACATCTCGAAAAGGACGTTAGGGTACGTGTGTGATCCAGGTCAAGACGTCGCCGAAGGCGGGATGTGTCCCCCGTGCGCCACGGTGCGTTCGGCGTGATGCGCAGCGCTGCTCCATTCGTGCCCGTGATCTGGAACGGTGCCCATGAACACTCCGAAGGGGAGGACTGTGGATACGGTGCCGGGGATTGTCCGGTTCGCCGACACGGCGGGAACGGTCCGGGTGGGCCTGCGTGACGAGGCCGGCGGGATCCGGGAGCTTGACGGCGTTGGCCGCGTCGCCGACCTGTTACGTCTGCCACTGCGGCAGCTCAGGCAACGCCTGGACTCGCGGGGCGGGGGCGCGACCCATCACCGTGCCGGTGTGACGCCGCTTCCGCCGGTGGACGGCGACACCGAGGTGTGGGCCAGCGGCGTGACCTACGAACGGTCGCGCCAGGCTCGCGGTGAGGAGAGCGACAGCGATGACCTCTACGACCGCGTTTACACAGCCTCCCGCCCCGAACTGTTCTTCAAGTCGGTGTCGTGGCGCGTCGTCACCGAGGGGGAGCCGATCGCGGTTCGCGCCGACTCCCGGCTGGACGTGCCCGAGCCCGAGCTCGCGGTCGTGTGCAACGTCCACGGGGAGATCGTCGGTTACACGGTGTGCAACGACGTCAGTTCCCGCTCGATCGAGGGGGAGAACGCCCTGTACCTGCCGCAGGCGAAGGTGTACGCCGGTAGCTGCGCCCTCGCCGACGCGATCGTCCCGGCGTGGCACGTCGGGAATCTCGCCGACCAGCGTATCCGTATGACCGTGTGGCGCGGCGGAGACCAGGCGTACCGGGGTGAGGTGGCACTGGCGGCGCTCCGCCGCGACCCCGCGCGGCTGGTGGGCTATCTCTTCGGCGGCCAGCCCTTTCCCGAGGGCGCGGTGCTGGCGACCGGAACCGGCATCGTGCCCGGAATGGATTTCACCCTTACGGAAGGCGACACCGTGGAGATCGACGTCAGCGCCGTGGGAACCCTCAGCAACCCCGTTGTGCGCGGCGCGGAAGCCATGGCCTGGCTCACCGAGGCACGCGAGCGTCCCACCGCGCGGCCGGTGGCCCCGCGGGAGCGGTGAACCGGGCTACACCTCCGCCGTCGGTGCCACACGGCGCGGGTGGCCCCCGGTACCGCAGCGGGGCCGGAGGCCACCCGCGTCGCGGTGCTCAGGACCGGTGGGGCGCGCCGTCGGGCCAGTCCGCGTAGCGGATCCGGTTCAACGCGGTGACCTCGCCCAGCGCGCCCCACTCGTTTTTTCCCAGGCGCGCGATCGGGCGGAGCCGGCCGATGTCGGGCAGGCCCTCCACCAGAACATCGCTGTCGACGCTGACGTGGGCCACCTCGCCGAACACCAACACCGAGTCGCCCATTGGCAGGGTGGAGTGCAGGCGGCACTCCAGCGCCACGGGTGAGGCGGCCACCCGTGGCGGCGTCACCGCCGCGCTGGGCTCGCGCTCCATCCCGACGGCGTCGAACTCGCTGGTCTCCGGTGGGAAGCCGGTGGCGGTGGCGTTGATCTCGCGTTGCAGGCGCTCGGGGGCGAAGTTGACCACGAACTCCCCGGTGGCCTCGGCGTTGGTCACCGAGTCCTTGCGTCCCACCGAGGTGAACTGCACGATCGGCGGGTCGGCGGAGGCCACGGTGAAGAACGAGTGGGGAGCGAGGTTGTCGACACCCGCCCCCGAGGTGGTCGAGACCCACGCGATGGGGCGCGGGACGACCACGGAGGTCAACCACTTGTAGAACTCACGTCCGGGAAGGTCGTCTCTCGTCAGGTCGGTGCGCACACGATCACCATATGACCGGTCGCGGGCGTCCCGGTATCGCCCCTGCGCGGATCGGGTCCAGCGCGTTGTGGTGTGTCCCCGTCCGGGGAGGACCGGGCGCGCTCACTCCGGGACGATCTGCTCGACGAGCTGGTCGATCAGGGCGGAGAACGTGGTCCACTCCCACGCCTCCGGCAGTGTGAGGTGCTCGGTGATCAGCCCGCTCATCGCCAGGTAGAGCGAGGTCACCGCCGGGCGTCCGCCCGGATAGCCGCCCGCCACGTGGAACCGGATGTTCTCGTGGATGTTCTGGCCGGCGGTGTCCATGAGCACCTGCCGTAGCTCGGGACGACGGGTCGCCTCAAGCCGCAGCTCCAGCAGGGCCAGATAGCCCGCCCGGTCCTGGCTCACCCGTCGGAACAGCCGGTGCATCGCCTCGCGCACCACCTCGCGGGTGGGCGCGGTCGCTCCCATCTCGGCCAGCTCGTCCTCGCCCGGGGCGAGACGCACGTGGACGTGGGCCGCCCCCTGGGCGAGCAGCGCGTCGCGGTTGGCGAAGTAGTTGGATGTGGTGCCGGTGGGCACGCCCGCCCGGGCGTCGACCGCGCGGAAGGTGAGATTGCGCGCGCCCTGGTCGGCCAGGACGTCGATCGCCGCGTCGAGGAGTGCCCTGCGTCGGACCGTGTTCTGTCGCACGGGACCATAGTATCACTTCATTTGGAGTACTTCATTTGGAGTGCTACGGTTGGAGTGACATTGGGCTACGGGAGGGAATTCCATGCAGGCACACGGAATCGGTGTGGTCGCCATGTCCAGCGATCCCGCCGCCAGCTCCGCCTGGCTGGTCGAACACTTCGGGTTCGTCCGCAATGTGGACATCGGTTGGTACGTGGACCTCCAGCACCCTGGGCACCCGGCGGTGTACCTGGACCTGATCCGTCTCGGACACGAGTCCATGCCCCCGCGATTGCGTGACCGGGCCGGTGGTTTCCTCGCCCTGCTCGTCGAGGACGTGGACGCCGAGGAGCGGCGGCTGCGCGCGGCCGGGGTGGAGTTCGTCAAACCCGTCACCACCGAGCCGTGGGGGCAGCGGCGGTTCCAGGTCGAGGGTCCCGATTCCCTGGTCGTCGAGGTCCTGCAACAGGTGGAGCCCGACCCACAGTGGCTGGCCGATCAGGGGATAACACCGTCAGCGGGGTGAGCTTTGCCCCTTGGTTCTCCGTCGTGAACCTGTGACCGCTTCTTCCCGCTCAATTCGGCGTTTAGGCGCCCGTGGCTCGCCGCCGCGCACGGTGGTTGGCGACGTTGACCCGGTTTCCGCAGATCTCCGGCATACAGAAGCGGCGGCGCCCGGCCCGGCTGGTGTCGACGAAGGCACCCTCGCACTCCGGTGACGCACAGGCCCGAAATCGCCCGCCCCCCAGGCTGTGCAGCGCGCCCAGCAGCCCGACCCCGACGAGCACGGCCAGCTCGTCGGCCAGCGGAGCCCCCTTCGCCGTGGCAGCCGCCCACCGCCAATGTCCGCCCCCGTCGCGCTGAAGACGAGGGCCGACGCCGGCGCGGGCGACGAGCGCCCCCGCGGCGGCCGCGAGTTCGTCCTCGGACTCGCTTTCCATCGCGGCACGAGTCTCGTCGCGCAGGCGGTGGACGGCGGTCACGTCGGAGGCCGCGGGATGGCCCCCTCCGTCCAGGGCCGCGGGTGCGAGTCCGTGCTCCGCGAGGAAGTTGGCCAGCGCGACGGTTTCGGGCAGGCCGTCGCCGTCGCTGCGCACCCGCGGCGCTGTGTTGACGAGATCGGTGGCCACGCCCGCCCCAAGTACGTAATCGGAAAAAAGTATTTTCACACCTTACCTCTTGATACAGTAATCGTTCTAAGGTGAGTTTACCGATTACGATGGGAGTTCCCATGCCCACCACCGACGACACCGGGGCACCCGACGCCGTCTCCGCGACCTGGAGCCTGCCCGACCGCGTCAGCGTCTCGGGCGGGCGGGTCGCCACCGGCGTATTCGGTCACGGACCTCCCGTGATCCTGGTACACGGCACACCGGCCTGGTCCTACCTGTGGCGCGGCGTCGCCGAACGGCTGGCCGAGAACCACACCGTCCACTTGTGGGACATGCTCGGCTTCGGCGACTCTCACGCCGAGCCCGGCGTGACCCCCTCGATCGCGCGACAGGCCACCACACTCGCCGAACTGGTCGCGCACTGGGGCTTGGAGGCGCCGGCCCTCGTGGGCCACGACATCGGCGGGAGTGTGGTGGCGCGTGCCCACCTGGTGGAACAGGTGCCCGCAAGCGCGCTGGCGCTGGTCGACGCCGCGGTGCTGGGGCCGTGGAACACCCCCTTCACCGACCACCAGCAGCACTACGCCGAGGCCTACCGCACCATGCCCACCGACGTTTTCGGTGATCTGGCCGCCGTGCGGCTGCGCAGCGCCGTCCAGACGCCGATGCCCCCTGAGGTCGCCGACGCCTACCTCGCGCCGTGGGCCGGGCGGCGGGGGCAGAACCGCTGGGTCGACCAGGTCATCGCGGTCAGCTATGAAGACACCCGCGACGCGGTGCGGCGTCTGGACACGGTGACCGTGCCCACGCTGGTGCTGTGGGGAGAGCAGGACGGCTGGCTGGACCCGTCGGTCGGGTCCCGCCTCGCCGCGGCCGTCCCCGGCGCCCGCCTGCGCACGGTGCCCGGCGCGGGCCACTTCCTGCCCGAGGACGCCCCCGAGAGCACGGCGCGCGCCCTGCTGGAGTTCCTCCTCGCAGGTTCGTGAACTTTGTTCCGGTCCGCGCGCCGGACCCGGTCGTCGCGCTCGCCCGGATCGACCGGGTGCGGGCCGGCCCGTATGCTCGTGGGGGACGTCATTCGAGCGGGTATGGAGTCCGACGTGAGCGACGCACAGGACAGGCCGGCCACGGCACCCGCCGTCCGGGTGGCCGACTCCGACCGTGAGGCCGTGGCCGAGCTGCTGCGCGCGGCCGTGACCGAGGGCAGGCTCGACCTCGCGGAGCTGGACGAGCGGCTCTCCGCCGCGTACGCCGCCAAGACCAGGGCCGACCTGGAACCGCTCACCGCCGACCTGCCCGCCCCCGACCCGGCCGGGCCGGCACCCGATGCGCCCCCGCTGGAGCTGCGGACCAAGAGCGGCACCCTGAAGCGCGAGGGTTACTGGCTGGTGCCGGAGCGGATCTCGACGGAGTGCACGTCCGGAACGATCAAGCTCGACTTCACCGAGGCCGAGTGTCCGTACCGCGAGGTCGCCATCGACGCGTACGCCAAGTCGGGTTCGGTGGTGCTGGTGGTGCCGCACGGCTGGTGGGTGAACCTGGACAACGCCACGGCCACCAGCGGCACCATCGCGAACAAGCTGAAGGGTCCGCCCGACCCCGGCGCGCCGGTACTACGGGTCAGCGGCCAGGTGACTTCGGGGGACATCAAGGCGCGCCACCCGCGCCGCGGCTTCTGGGCGTGGCTACTGCGCCGCCCGGCCTGACGACCGGCCCCCCGCGAACGGGTAGCCGTCCCGCCACCCCCTCTATTTTGACTGAATGGTTCAGAAATGCCTAGGATGCTGGCATGGCACGGACCAAGGAGTTCGACCCGGACGCGGCATTGCGCGCCGCGCTCGATCTGTTCTGGGAACGCGGATACGAGGCCACGTCAATGGCCGACCTGGTGGAGCGGCTCGGTGTCGCCCGGGCGAGCATCTACGCGACGTTCGGTGGCAAGCGGGAGCTCTACCTGCGCGCCCTGGAGCGGTACGGCGAGCTGACCGACCCCACCCTGTTGCGGGAGCTTTCCCAGCCCGGCCCCGCGCTTCCCGCGGTGCGCGCGCTGGTCGAGCGCTACGCCGCGCAGTCCGCCGGTGAGGAGCGGCACCGTGGGTGTTTCGTGGCCAACACCGCCGTCGAGCTGGCCCCGCACGACGACGAGGCCGCCCGCCGGGTGCGGGAGAACTGGCTGACCCTGGAGACGGCGCTCACCTCCGCGTTGTTGCGCGCGCGGGCGCAGGGGGAGCTCACCTCCGACTCCGACCCGTACGCGCTCGCCCGGTTCATCGTGGTGTTGCTCCAGGGCGTACGGGTGACCGGGAAGGCCAACGGTGACCCGGAGCGGCTGCGCGCCGCGACCGAACAGGCGCTGCGGCTGCTGGAGTAAGCGCTCGGCCCGGGCGCGGGCCACTCCCTCACACGCCCCAGCCGGGGACACGTGTGCCCAAATTCTAGATCGAACAGTCTAATAAATTGAGTGCCAGAAAGGTCGAAACGGTGCCCACAGCCCACGCGCACGGCCCCTCCGAACGTGACAACGAAGCCGATCCGGTGGCCGGGTCGACCCCACCGCCCCCTCTCGACTCTCCCCGCGCCGCGTTCTCCCTCCTCGCCGCCGTCCAGATCACCCTGATATTCGCGCTGACACTGGTCACGGTCCCGCTGCCCATCATCGGTCGCGAGCTCGACGTCCCCCAGTCCGGGCTGATCCTGATCTCCGCCGGGTACGGCCTGGCGTTCAGTGGGCTGCTGCTGTTCGGTGGTCGGCTCACCGACCGCTACGGCGGGTTCCGGATGTTCGTCCTGGGGCTCACCGTGTTCCTCGTGGCCTCGGTCGCCGGGGCCGTCTCCCCCGGTTTCGGCGCACTCGTCGCCGCGCGCTTCGCGCAGGGAGCCGGCGCGGCCCTGGCGGCACCGGCGGCCGTCGCGGTGCTGCGCGCGTTGTTCCCCGACCCCGACCGCTACGGCCGGGCGATGGCCACATGGGGCGGACTGTCGGTCATCGGCGCCACGGCCGGGACTCTCCTGTCGGGGGTCGTGGTGACCTGGGTGTCCTGGCGCTGGCTGTTCCTCGTGCCGGTGCTGGTCGCGCTGTTCGGGTTGCTCCTCGCGCGCCGGCTGCTGCCCGAGGCGTCGCCGGCGGGCCGTACCGCCCTGGACGTCCCCGGAGGGCTGCTGGCCACGGCGGGGATCAGCCTGCTCAGCTACGGGGTGCTGGCCAGTGAGGAACACTCCTGGAGCGCACCGGCGGTCCTGGGGCCGCTCACGGCGGGAGTCGTGCTGCTCTTCGCTTTCGTCGCCGTCGAGGCGCGCGTCGGGGAGCCGTTGCTTCCGCTCGGGTTCCTCACCGACCGGGAGCGCGTCACCGGGCTCGTCGCGCTCACGCTCACCTCGGCCGGTACGGCGCTGACGTTCGTGATCATCGCGCTGTACCTCCAGGGGGTCCGGGGGTGGAGTCCCATGGTCACCTCCGCGGCGTTCCTGCCCTACGCCGTGGCGCTTATCGGCACCGGCCGCGTCGCCGGGCGGCTGATCGCCTCCCTCGGCGCCCGACGCGTCGCCGCCGTCGGGCTCGCCATCGCCGGAGTCGGCGCCCTGCTGCTCGCCACGCTGGAACCGCGCGGCGGTTTCGCCACCGGGGTGCTGCCCGGAATGATCCTGCTGCCGGTGGGTGCCGCGCTGTCGTTCGCCGCGACCGCCGTCCTGATCACGGCCACCGCACCGAGGAGGCAGACGGGGTTGGCCGGCGGGGTGATGAACACGGCCATGGAGTTCGGCGCGTCGGTCGGCCTCGTGCTGCTCGTCACGGTCGCCACGAGCCGGACCGCGCACCTCGCCGGTGACGGATCCGCCCAGGCGGTGGCCACCACCTCCGGCTACGCGTGGGCCTTCGCCGTCTCCGGCGTCCTCTACCTGGTCTGGGGCGGGGTGCTGGCCCTCGCCGGCCCCCGGCGCGTGCCCGAGCGCGCCCAGGCCCAGTGATCCCGGTGCCACCCACCACGTGGCACCGGGGGAAGTCGCCACACACGAACGAGAAGAGAGGAAGTTCCATCATGTCCCATCGGTTCACCGGAAAGACCGCCCTTGTCACCGGCGGTGGTAGCGGGATCGGTCAGAACATCGCGCGGGCCTTCGCCGCGGAGGGAGCCTCGGTGGTCGTCGCGGGGCGCAAAGAGGCGCCGCTGCGCGAGACCGTGAAGCTGGTCGAGGAGGAGGGCGGTGACGCCGCCGCCGTTACCGCCGACGTCACGAGTTCCGACGACGTGGCCCGGCTCGTCGCGGCCACGGTCGAGACCTTCGGCTCGCTCGACGTCGCCGTCAACAACGCGGGAATGCTGGCGGCCGCCGGCCCACTGCCCGAGGTCGACGAGCGGGAGTGGCGGACGATGCTGGACGTCAACGTCACCGGTGCCCTGCTGGCGATGCGTCATCAGATCGCGCACATGCGCCAGCACGGCGGAGGGGCGATCGTGAACGTCTCCTCCAACGCGGGACCGCACACCCAGATCCCCGGCATAGCGGCCTACGGTGCCACGAAGGCGGCGGTGACCGCGTTGAGCCGGGCGGCGGCGCTCACGCACATCGGTGAGGGGGTGCGGATCAACGTGGTCAGTCCCGGGGCCACGGACACCTCGATGTCGCTGCTGCCCGGCGAGACCCGGCAGGACCGCGACGACCGGCTGCGGGAGGCGAGTCCGATCGGCCGGGTCGGTGAGCGTGACGAGATCGCGGCGGGGGTGCTGTACCTGGCCTCGCCGGAGTCCGGCTACGCAGTGGGCACCGATCTGGTGCTCGACGGGGGCGCCGCCGTGTAGGGGCGGCCGCCGACTGCGTGGGGTGCCGGCAGCACGGCCGGCACCCCACGGCCCGTCCACGGTGCGCCGAGCGTCACCGGTCACGACTGTTACCCGGTGCGATCATCGACTACAATTCGTGTTCTCTGGTGGCTTCGTGTCTACGTGCCTCGGGAGGTCCCCACTGCTCCGACAGTGGGGCGCTCGGGAAAGGGGGACCGCCGTGCCGGAGGACCTCGGGGAAGCCGAGCACGCCTACGACCTGCTGGAGTTGGATGACCGGCTGGTTCACGCGCGGGCGGTACAGATCGCCGCCGATCTGGGCATCGCCGACCTCCTCAGGGAGGGGCCCCTCTCCTCGGATGAGATCGCCGCGGCGACCTCCAGCGACCCCGACGCCTGCCATCGCATGCTGCGCATGCTGGCCACCCGCGGCCTGTTCGTGGAGACGGAGCCCCGCACGTTCGGCCTCACCGCCCGGGGCGCTCCGCTGCGTTCTGACCATCCCTACACCGTGCGTTGCGCACTGCGGATGAACGGTGCCGTGGTTCCGCTGGTCATCGGGGGTGTGGAACACAGCCTTCGGACCGGACGGCCCACCTTTCCCGCGGTGCTCGGTGAGGACTTCCACGCGTACCTGGAACACTCACCCGAACACGCGGACCTGTTCGACACGGCGATGGCCGAGCTGACACGGCTGATGCTGCCGGCCCTGCTGGCGGTCTACGACTTCACGGGGCACGTGGTCGATGTCGGTGGGGGCACCGGGGCACTGCTGCGCGGGCTGCTGCGCGCCACCTCCGGCACCTCGGGCGTGGTTTTCGACGTCCCCCGGCTGGCCGAACGCGCGCGGGAGGCGGTCCGCCTCGACGGGCTCACGGACCGCTGCACGGTCGTCAGCGGCGACTTCTTCACCGAGGTCCCGAGTGGAGGTGACCTCTACGTACTGAAGTGGATCCTGCACAACTGGCCCGACGAGCGGGCCGAGAGGATCCTGCGCCGGTGCCGGCGGGCCATGACCGGGGATGCCCGCCTGTTGGTCATCGAGTCCGTACTACCAGCGGATCCCACCGAAACCGGCCATCCGGACCCCACCACCATGGACGTGTCGATGCTGGTCGTACAGGGCGGACGGGAACGGACCGAGGCACAGTACACCGAGCTGCTCGCCGCGGCCGGGTTCCGGTTGGAACGGGTCATCCCCACCTCCTCTCCCCACAGCGTCCTTGAGGCACGTCCGGTGTGAGCGACCACTCCGGCGGGTGGTTACCCGGCGTTTGTGGCCCGTCGTTTTCCCTCGTCGAGCCACACCGGTGTGACATCGACCGTGTGGAGGAGCCACCTCCCGCCCTCGCGGCGATAGGTGTTGTCGTACCAGCCACCGACCGACCACCAGTCACTCGGATCGTCCGCGCTGCGCAGGTGCACGGCGTACAGGTAGGAACGGGAGGAGGCGGTGTCACCGCCGTCTCCGTCGTGGATCTCCACCTGGTGGTTGGTGCTCAGATGCTGTGTGCGGTGGTATCGGCCCAGGTCGGCGGCGACGAACTCGGCCAGTCCCCGCCTGCCCCGGTGCTCGGTTCCCGGCAACCGGAGCCGACAGTCGTCGGTGAACAGGGCCGCGTAGCCGACGAAGTCGCGTTCGTCGAGGCGGCGTGCGAATCGGACCAGCAGGTCGCAGATCTCGGCGCGGTCCAGCAGCAGGCGCAGTCGGGCCTCGGCACTCACGGCGCTCCCTTCGGGCGTGGCGCTGGCTGTTGGGGGTCACCCGCCCCGCAGCAGGGCGGTGTAGAGGGTGAGGCCGGGACCGAAGGTCATGGCCACACCGGGCTCGCCGGGAGGGAGAGGGCTGCCGCGCTGGAGTTCGGCGAGGACGATGGGGAGTCCGGCCGAGGAGCAGTTGCCGTAGTCGGCCAGGACCGCGCGGGATGTCGCCGTCGCCTCCGGTGCGAGGGAGAGACTCTCCTCCACCGCCTCGATGATCTTGGTCCCGCCGGGGTGGACCGCCCACCATCCCACCCGCGCGGCCGTCAGGTCGTGCGGCGCGAGCAGGGCACTGACCACGTCGGGAAGACGCGCGGCGATCAGGTCGGGGATCTTGGGTGACAACCCCATGGGGAACCCGGTGTCACCCACCTCCCATGTCATGTGGTCCTCGTGTTCGACATCGGTGTGGGAGGCCACGTCCACCACCGTGGCCCCCCGACCCGGACGGTCCGTGCCCTGGACCACCATGGCCACCGCGCCGTCACCGAACAGCGTGTTGATGACGAACTGCTCGATGTCCCACGGCGGGGGCTGAAGGTGCAACGAGGACAGCTCCACGTTGAGCAGCGCCGCCGGGTTCGGGTGGCACCGCGCGAAGTCGGCGCACGCGGCCAACCCCGGTAGCGCCGCGTAGCACCCCATGTGCCCGATGAACAGCCGCTGGGTGGCCGGGGACATTCCCAGCTCGCGGATCAACCTCGAGTCCACACCCGGGGACTGGTAACCGGTGGAGGACACGACGCACAGTTGGCCGACCTCGCCGGGGTCGGTGTCAGCGGCGACGAGGGCATCGGTGAGGGCGCTCCTGGCCAGGGGGAGCGCGTCCCGCTGGAAGCGCCGCATCCGCGCACGGGTCCCCCACGAGGAGACGTCCTCGCTCTCGGGGTCGACAGCCAGATGACGCCGCCGGATTCCGGAACGCCTCACGAGCTTGTGCAACACGTCGGCGTCGGGGTGTCCGTCCGGCAGTAACTCGGGCAGGCGCTCCTGCGCCAGTGTCGTCGAGGGGAAAGCCGTTCCGATGCCGGTGATCCGTGCCGATGTCATCGCACCCCCTCCCCACGGTTCCGTGGGAGGTCCTTCTCACCGGGGGCCTACCCGGAACACGGCCCACTCCACCTCCCACGGGAACGTTGGGCGCGCTTCCACCGCATCCCACGAATCAGCGCACAATCGCCATAACGCGAGAATTGCGGGGTCTCCCGAGCGCTGGGCAACAACGGCGGAATCGGGATGTCCGAATCCCTCGTTTTCTCACGAAGCCGCCAAAGGCGAGTGGTGAAGTCGTATGATGTCCCCTCAGGCCCCGAGTACGCGCAGAGGACTCCGCCGATGAGCACTACTGGTGACACTTCTCCCCCCGAACCCCCGGCCGCGGAAAGAGGGGACGGCCCCAAAGAACTCGATATGTCCACCCCCTCCATCGCGCGGGTCTATGACGCGCTTCTGGGGGGTAAGGACAATTTCCAGGTGGACCGCGAGGCGGCCGTTCTCTTCGCGGAGCAGATCCCCGAGGCATACGAAGCTGGATGGGACAACCGGCACGCCCTGATACGTGGGGTGCAGTACCTGACCCGCACGGCCGGGATCGACCAGTTCCTCGACATCGGCAGCGGACTGGCCACCGAGAGGAACACCCACGAGGCCGCCCAGGAGATCAACCCCGACGCGCGGGTGGTCTACGTCGACAACGACCCGATCGTGCTCGCCCACGGGCGGGCCCTGCTGGCCACCAACGACACCACCACCGTGGTCACCGCCGACCTCAAGCACCCCCAGGGTATCCTGACCCATCCTGAGGTACGGCGGATGCTCGACTTCAACCGGCCGATCGGGCTGATGATCGTCGGGCTGCTCATGCACTTCCACGACGACGAACGCCCCAATGATCTGATCGCGGAGCTCGTCGACGCGCTGCCGTCGGGAAGCTACCTGTTCATCACCTCCTGGCCCGACACCGGAGACCCCGCCCAGGCCGCACTGGAGCGGGGCTGCCTGGCCGCCCTGGGCAACGGCTGGATCCGTCCCGTCGAAGAACTGCGCAAGCATTTCGTCGGCCTGGACCTCGTCCCGCCGGGCCTGCGCTACCTGGCGCAGTGGTATCCGGAGGACCCCCAGGCGCCGGTACCTCCCTTCGAGGAGTTGTTGCCCTACCAGCGCACACAGATGGCCGGAATCGCCTACAAGCGGTAACGCGCGACTACGTCTCCCGACGCGGGCGACACGAAGCGCGGGCCGCCCCGGGCCGTGCCGGGGCGGCTCCGCGAACCGGCTCGTGTCCAGTCACCGAGCCCTGCCAGCGGATCGCTCCCACCGCACCGAGGTCGTCGCGTTCTTGGCCCCTGTCGCCCGGCGGGGCCGCCGTGGCGACCAGCCGTGTGGCTGTTGTGGGGGCGGGGGGCGCACGGCCATGACCCGCTCCCCGACATCACGGTCGCGGTGTTGGCCGGTTGGTCGCCGGCGCGCGCTAGCCCGCGCGGATGTCGGAGGGGTGCGTGGCGAGTGGGGTGACCTCGATCGACATGTAGGGGAACAACGGAAGGTTCCACAGGATCTCGTGGAGCCGGTCGCCGTCGGTGACGTCGAAGACGCTGATGTTGGCGTACGAGCCGGCGACCCGCCAGATGTGCACCCACTCCCCGCCACGCTGCAGCTCCTGGGAGTACTCCCGCTCCTCCCGCAGCAGGTCGCGCCTGGCGTTGGGGTCCATGTCGGGCAGGTCGACCTGCATCCTCACGGCGAACAGCATCGCGGATCCCCTTCTTCTGTGACCTTCTAGGACGTGGCCTCGTCGAGATGACACCGCCTGTCGAGATACGCCTTGCGCCAGCGGGTCACCTCGACCCGCGCGAACAGTCCGGCGCGGGCGAACGGGTCGGCCGCGATGAACGCCTCGGCCTCCTCGCGGGTCTCGACGTCCAGCAGGTAGATGCCCCCCGAGGCGGAGCTCCCGTCGTCGGTGAGCTTCGCGCCGCAGGCCAGCAGCAGGTCCGCGTGCTCGTCGAGGTAGCCGAGGTGCTCGGGGCGCAGTTGTTGGCGCAGTTGTTGGCTGTCCGGCTTGTCGAACGTCTCGACCATGTAGGGCACGACACTTCCCCCTCTCGCGCGGTTGTGGCGTCTCGTTCGTGTCCGTGCCGGTGGCGGGGCGGGTCACACGGACGCGGACCCCACCGTCATCCCACCGCACACGTACAGCGTCTGTCCGGTGACGAACCCCGACCGGGAGTCGAGGAGGAAGTCCACCGCGTGGGCGACATCCTGTGGCGTGCCCATGCGGCCCACGGGCACATTGTCGACGATGGCCCGGGTGCTCGGGCTGCCGGGCGGGTTCGCCTCCTCGAACAGCGGGGTCGCGATGGGACCCGGGCCGATCGCGTTGGCGGTGATGCCGTGGCCGCCCAGCTCCAGGGCCCACACGCGGGTGAGCCCGAGGAGGGCGCTCTTGGTCGCGGCGTAGGCCGAGCGCGCCTCCTTGCCGAGGGCCGCCCGCGAACTGATCGAGACGATCCGGCCGAACCCGGCTCGACGCATCGAGGGGATGAGGGCGGTGGTGCACTGCACCGCGGTGCGCACGTTGAGCTCCCACGCGGACTGGTGTTCCTGCAGGGTCGCGTCCTCGACCGCCGCGGGGAACACCGCCCCGACGTTGTTCACCAGCCGGGTGATCGGTCCGGCCGCGAGCGCCGACTCCAGGGCGGCGCCGGTGGCCTCGGGGTCGGTGAGGTCCACGATCGTGTGTGGGTGCTCGCTGGGCTGGTGGTCGAGGACCAGCACCTCGTAGCCGGCGGTGGCGCAGCGGTCGGCGATCGCCGCGCCGATGCCGCTCGCGCCGCCGGTGACGAGGACACGCTCGTGCGCCGGCTCGGCCATGGTCGCACCTCCAGTCGTCGTTGGGTGGCTCACACGGTGGCCACGGGGGTCACCGGGGAGCCCGTGGCGCGGGGCAGATTGAGCGGCGGCGCCGTGAGCAGGAAGCGCGACCGGCCGTGGTGGCGCAGGTGGTGGGCCAGCGGGGTGAGTCGCCACAGCTCGCCCAGCGGCATCCCCAGCGTGAACAGGCAGTGCCGGTGCAGCGGCAGGAATGGGGCGGGGCCGTCGCTGGGCCGGGCGGGGACCGACTCGACCGCGTAGTTGTCGGCCACGATGGCGGCGAGACCGGAGTCGGTGATCCACCGCAGCAGCGCCTCGTCGCGGCCGTCGAGTCCGGCACCGCGCTGGCGTAGCTCCTCGGCGTCGAGGTCCTCGCCCCGCTCCAGGAGGTGTTCGGCGAAGCCGGTGTGTAGGCAGAGCACGTCACCGGGTTCGACCTCGGCTCCGTCGGCCGCCATCACCTCCCGCAACGTGTCGAGCCCGACCGGCTGGCGCTCGTCGCCGAGGTGGGCCCGCAGGTCGACGAGCACGCCGCGTCCCTGTAGCCCGGTGCGCGCCATCGAGTCGACGCCCAGCGGTCCGCCCGTGGACGTGGACGCTCCCGGCAGGCTGTCGAAGCCGGCGCCGCTGGTGTCCGTGGGGCCCACGACATCGGTGCCGGCGCGGTAGCCGCCGTAGTAGACGACCTCGTCCTCCCCGTCGCCGTCGGCGTCGAAGCGCGCGCCCGCGTGGGCGAGCGAGTCCCAGTGCGTGGAGTACTGCGTGTGCAGGACGACCAGGTCGTCGCACATCACGTCGGTGGTATCCGGGTCGATCCGACGCATGTCGCAGTTGAAGTTCACCAGCTCGCCGCGCAGGGTCGGACGCACCACGGGGGGCATGCGGTTCGGGTTGAGCACCGGGCGGTACGGGCAGTCGAGGGGGAGGCTCAGCGAGAACGTCCTCCCCTCGCGGATCTCGGCGGCTCCCTGGCGCACCTTCTCGGGGGTGAGGAGGTTCAGCCGCCCCACGGTGGCGCCCTGGTCGTCCTCGCCGAAGTCACCCCACGTTGATCCCTCGGGTCGCTGGTTGAAGCGCATGGCTCGCCCCCTCCGTTGTGCCGATGTCCGTGTTGGCCATCATGCCGCCAGGTAGCCCCAGGTGAGCATGGCGCCGCCGAACAGGACGCCGAGGAAGCCCAGCACGAGGACCAGGTAGCCCATGACGTCGCGCAGGTGGAGCTTGGAGATCGCCAGGACCGGCAGGATCCAGAACGGCTGGATCATGTTGGTCCACTGGTCGCCGACCTGCACGGCGACCGCCGTAGCCGCGACGTCGGCGCCGAGCGCCTGGGCGGTCTCCACCATCACCGGCCCCTGGACGGCCCACTGTCCGCCGCCCGAGGGGGCGAGGATGTTGATCAGCCCGCCGGAGAGGAAGGACCACACCGGTAGTGACTCCGCGCTGGCGGCGGAGGCGAAGCCCTCGGAGATGGTGACCATCAGGCCGGAGCCGACGAGGATCGCCATGATGCCCGCGTAGAAGGGGTACTGGATGATGATCCCGGCGATCGTGCGGACACCGTCCTGCAGGGTGGCGAGGTAGCGGGATGGGCGGGCGAACAGCAGCAGCCCGAGGAACAGGAAGATGAAGTTGACCGTGTTGAGTTCCAGCGAACCGCCGTTGCTGAAGTGCAGCACCACCCAGAGCATCCCCAGGGCTCCGATGACGAGCCCGACGGCCGGGCTGTTGTTGAGCCAGCTGCCGAGGGTGCGCTCGCCCTCCTCGCCGGTGTCGGACTCCGTGGGGGTGGGGACGGTGCTCGGGTCGATCTCTGTGATCTCGTCGTCGCGCTTGGGGTGCAGCAGCGCGTTGAACAGTGGGAGCAGCACGATGACCAGCGCCGCCGTGGTGAGGATGACGGGGGAGAACACGGTTTCGCCGAGGCCGATGATCCCGATCTGGTCCTGGAGGAAGTGGTCCTCGGTGGCGATGACGAGGGGGACGGATCCCGACAGCCCGATGCCGTAGAGCGCGAACCCGGAGTAGGCCGCGGCGATGGCCAGCGGATAGTGCAACCCTCGGACGTGCAGCGCGAGCTTCTGGGCGACGATGCCGCCGATGACGAGGCCGAAGCCCCAGTTGAGCCAGGACCCCACGCCGCCGACGAGGGTGGCCACGATGATGGCGGTGCGTGGATTCGACACCCCCGAGATGAGGGTGTCGAGCAGCCGGTCGACCAGTGGGGCCTTGGCCAGCATGTATCCGGCGAGCAGGACGAGCGCCATCTGCATCGTGAACTCGAGCAGATCCCAGAACCCGTCGCCCCAGTACTGGGTGGCTGTCAGGAACGACGTTCCCTCGACGCCCATGGCCAGCAGCAGTGTGACGAACGTCAGGATGACCGCGATGACCAGGGGGTCCGGTAGGTAGCGGTTGACGAGTCTGCTGAAGAAATTGGCGACGGCGTTCATGCGCGCTCCTCGCTCCTGAATCTGCTTAGTCGGTATGCGCACAGTGATACGAATACCGAACAAGGCCGTCGAGGACGCTACCGCAACTCCGTGACCTGCGCAACGATGATGTGAGATCGGGGAAATGGCGGGATTTTCGGATTCCCGCGACGATGGCGATACGCGCTCGGCCGTCGTGGCGCGCCTGTGGCGTTATCGGCCCGTCCGGGCGGACACTGAGAGTGCCCGGAGTGTCCGGGCCGCGGCCGTGGCCGATGAGCCGGGAAGGGGGACCGTCCATGACCCGGACGACAGCCTGTGTGGTCGGCGGGGGCCCGGCCGGCATGATCCTGGGACTCCTGCTCGCCCGCGCGGGGGTGGACGTCACCATCCTGGAGAAGCACGGTGACTTCCTGCGTGACTTCCGCGGGGACACGGTGCACCCCACGACCCTGGCGTTGCTCGACGAGCTGGGGCTCGGCGAGAGGTTCGCCCAGCTGCCCCAGCGGCGGGTGGACCGGGCCCAGGTCCCGGTGGGCCCCGAGGGTGAGTTCCTCACGCTCGGCGACTTCACCCAACTGCGGACCAGGTACAACTACATCGCGATGGTCCCCCAGTGGGACTTCCTCGACCTCCTCGCCAGCGCCGGCGCGCGGGAACCCACGTTTCACCTGCGAATGAGTACCGAGGCGACCAGCCTCATCCGGGAGCGCGGGCGCGTCAACGGCGTTCGCTACCGCACCGGCGACGGCGAGACGGGGGAGATCCGCGCGACGATCACCGTGGCCTGCGACGGCCGCGACTCCCTCGCCCGGGAACTACCGGAGCTGGGGCTCAAGGACTTCTCCACCCCGATGGACGTCTGGTGGTTCCGGATTCCCCGGCTGCCGCGCGACACGGAGGGCATCGTCGCCAAGATGAGCAACGGCAGGTTCACGTTCCTGATCGACCGTGGCGACTACTACCAGGCCGCATCCCTCATCCCCAAGGGCACCGACGCCGCCAGCCGCGCCCGGCCCGTCGAGGAGTTCAACCGGACGCTGGTCGACCTCCTTCCCTGGCTCGCGGGCCGCGAACTCCTGCGCGACTGGGATGACGTCAAGCTGCTCAGCGTCAAGCTGGACCGCATGCGACGCTGGCACGTTCCGGGACTGCTGTGCATCGGCGACGCCGCGCACGCCATGTCGCCGGTCGGTGGGGTCGGCATCAACCTCGCGGTGCAGGACGCCGTCGCCGCGGCGCGTCACCTCGCCGCGCCACTGCGCGACGGGACCCTCGGCCGCGCGAACGTGGCGGCGATCCAGCGCCGACGCTGGCCCACCACGGTCCTCATCCAGGGGCTCCAGCGCGCGATCCACCGCAACGTCGTGGGACCGGCGTTGGCGGGCGAGATCGACTTCAGCGACGCCGCGCGGCTACCACTGCCCCTGCGTATAGCGCAGCGTGTCCCGTGGGCCCGCCGGATTCCGCCGTACCTGTTGGCCTACGGCGCGATGCGTGAACGCCCGCCCGCCGCCGCGCTGCGGTAGTCCGGGACCTCGCCGACGCGCGCCCACCCGCCGCCGGACCGGAGCGGCGTGGCGGTGCGCCGTTCCGGTCCGGCGGGCCAGAGGTGCCCGGCGCGCCGTCCTCGGCTCAGGCGCGCGTGGACGCGACGATCCCCTCCGTCGCCTCCGGTGACACCGGTTGGAACACGTCGAGCTGGGCCTGCCGCCCGGCCTCTTCGGTGGCCGCGAGCCAGTGCGGGTGGGTGACGTAGACCAGCTCGGTGTCGGTCTCGGCGGCGTAGGTCAGCTCCGTCTCCGCGCGCAGGTAGATGACCTCCCCCGCTTCCGCCGTGGTGACGCCCCCGGCGTGCCGCACCGAGAAGCGACCGGTGGTGATGATCAGGGCTTCGTCATAGCTCATGGTCCAGTCGTTGGACGCGCCCGCCGCGTAGCGCGCGAACCCCACGCTCATCGCGGCCGTGCTGGAGGCGTCGAGGACGTCGCCGAGGAAGAGCTTCCGGTCCCCGGGCTGGTACCACACGCTGGGGTCGGCACTGGTGAACACTCGGACGTTGGTTTCGTCGGCCATGATGGCCCTCCTTCGATCACGGTTGGTGAATTGCCTCCACTTAACCGGAAAATTCTCCGGTTAGCAAGAGGTGGAGGGTTCTCCGTTAGAGTCGACCCGTGGGTGATTCAATGAGGGAGCGGGCCACGAGGAGGCTTCCGCTTCTGGACACCGCGCCGGCCGAGCGTGCCGACGCCGCCCGCAACAGACACCGAATCCTGACCGCGGCCCACGAGCTGGTGCGCGAGCGCGGAACTGACGCGCTGACCATGGACGCGGTGGCCACGGCCGCGGGCGTCGGCGTGGGCACCGTCTACCGCAGGTTCGGTGACCTCGGAAAGCTGGCCCACGCCCTGGTCGACGATGGGGAACGCGCGTTCCAGACGCGCTTTTTGAGTGGTCCGCCGCCGCTGGGCCCCGGCGCTCCCGCCAGTGAGCGCGTCCGCGCGTTCCTGCACGCCTACGTCGACCGGCTCACCGACGAGGCCGGGCTCCTCGCGGTGGCCGAGACGGTCACCCCGACCGCCCGCTACACCTCCGGCGCCTACACCGTGCACCACGCGCACCTCGCCGCGCTGCTGCGCTCCGTCGCCCCGCGGGCGGACGCCCACTATCTCGCCGACGCGCTCTTGGCCCCGCTCGCCGCCGGGCTGGTGCTGCACCACCAGCGGGCCGGTGTCACGGCCGAGCGGACCAAGGCCGGGCTCGACCAGCTGCTGCGCGGTATCGCCGACGGAGCGGGCTGAGCTCCGGGGACGCGTGGCGTGACAGGTGCCGAGACCCCGGCCGGTGCCGTGGCCCGCCCGCCCGGACCGTGGCGGGTCGGGGCGTGGGAATGCTCACGGACACCGCGCCCACCCGGAAGGTTTACGGCGACATATTCCCAGGTCATCACGGAAATGATGGGTGTCGACCCCGGATTCAGATCGCTGAACGCCGCTGACGTGTTCCCCTCGGAGGAGCGGGTGCGTACCGTGACGCTCACGGGCGCACGTGAGCGGAGCAGATGGGGCGCCTCCCCGGCCTTCCGCCCGCGCCCCACAGCCAACGTGAGGATGGACGACGAGGACGATGACACAGCCGACACTCCAGGACACCAGCGAGACCGAGCTCGACCGGACCACCAACGCCGCGGCGGAGGCCGCCGCGGATTTCGGTGCCCTCCGACCGCAGGAGCGCGCCCCGATGCTGCGCGCCGTCGCCGACGCGCTGGACGCCGCCGCGGACGAGCTGGTCCCCGTGGCTCAGCGAGAGAGCCGGCTGCCCGAACCCCGGCTGCGCGGGGAGCTGGCGCGCACCACGTTCCAGCTGCGCCTCTTCGCCGGCGTGCTCGAGGACGGGGGGTACCTGGAGGCCACGATCGACACCGCCGACCCCGACTGGCCGATGGGGGCCCGGCCTGACGTGCGGCGCGTCCTCCAGCCGCTGGGTCCCGTCGCGGTGTTCGGCGCCAGCAACTTCCCGTTCGCGTTCAGTGTGGCCGGCGGCGACAGCGCGTCCGCGCTCGCGGCGGGCTGCCCCGTTGTCGTGAAGGCGCACCCGGGACACCCGGAGCTGTCGGTGCGCACCGGCGCGGTGGTCACCGAGGCTCTGCGCTCGGCGGGCGCTCCGGAGGGGACGTTCGCGGTTGTCCTGGGCGACGAGACGGGCCGGCGCCTGGTACAGCACCCGCGGGTGCGGGCGGTCGGCTTCACCGGCTCCATCGCCGGTGGGCGCGCGCTGCACGACCTCGCCATGAGCCGGCCCGACCCCATCCCGTTCTACGGCGAGCTCGGCAGCCTCAACCCGGTGTTCGTGACCCGCGGGGCCGTGGAGGCGCGCGGCGAGCGGATCCTGTCCGGCTACGCGGACTCCTTCACCCTGGGGGTGGGCCAGTTCTGCACCAAGCCGGGAGTGTTGCTGCTGCCCGAGGGCACGCCGCTGGACACGCTCGTGGAGTCCGTGCGGCAGCGCCCCGCTGCCGCCATGCTCAACGAGCGGGTCGCGAGCGGTTTCGCCTCCGGCGTGGACTCCCTGGTCTCCCATCCCGAGGTGGAGGTGCTGGTCCGCGGTGAGGCCACCACGAACGGGGACGGTGACCAGTCCTGGTCCCCGACCCTGGTGCGTACCAGCGCGCGGTCGCTGCTGGAGCACACCTCGGAACTGCTGGAGGAACGCTTCGGCCCCGCATCGGTGGTGGTGACCTACTCCACCGACCAGGAGCTCGAGCAGGTCGCCACGGCACTGTCCGGCCAGCTCACCGCCACGGTGCACGCGGAGGACGCCGATCCCGTGGGGCCGCTGGTCACCCGGCTCTCCGAGCGCGCGGGGCGGGTGCTGTTCAACGGGTGGCCGACCGGGGTGGCGGTCACCCACGCCATGCACCACGGCGGCCCCTACCCGGCGAGTACGTCGGTGCTGCACACCTCGGTGGGCACCACGGCGATCCGCCGGTTCCTGCGCCCCGTCTCCTACCAGGACGTTCCGCAGCACCTGCTGCCGGACGCGCTGCGTGACGGGAATCCGCTGCGGATCCCGCGCCGGGTCAACGGGACACTGGAACTGCCCCCGAACTACACCGGGGCGAACGCCACGGGCTAGCCCCGGCCGGCTGGCGTGCGCGGGCTGGGCGTCCCCGGGACGCCCAGCCCGGGTGGGTCACGGTGTGATGGTGATGCGGGTCCCGTCGAAGCGGGTCAACGACAGGCAGCCGTCCTCGTGCGCGCTCCTCAGCTGGTCGCGCACCACCCCGATGCCGATTCGCTCCCCGAGCCGCAGTGACTCGGTGTAGTCGGTGCGCCAGTGCACCCCGGCCATGTTGCGGGCGATGGAGATGTTGGCCGCGAGCTTGTTCAGCTCGTCCTCGAGGGTGAGGACCCCGACCTCCCCCTCGTAGGGGACGAGCTTTCGGCCCTCCTCGTCGGGAACCACCGGGTCGGTGATGACGAACGAGGTGTCGAAGAACGCCTTGAGCACGGTCACGCAGGCCGCGGCGACCGTGGAGTGTCCCGCGCCGTAGGCGGGGTGGTTGGGCGATCCCTCACGGTAGGCCTGCGGCAACAGATAACAGCCACCGTGCTCCTCGGCGACGTACCTCAGGGCGGTGGAGTCCAGCACGTCCCCGTCGATCATCGGATAGTCCCGCATCTCGGTGAGATGGGCGTGGATGCGGCCGCCGAACTCCTCCGGGCGGAGCCGCCGGTGCACGAACCACTTCTGGTACCACACGGTCTTCAGCGCGCGGGTGGCGACCTCGGTGACCAGCGAGAGCAGGTGTGGGCCGCCGTACGTGCCGAACCCCTCCTGGTTGTCGGAGAAGTTGTAGGGGTTGTTCGGGTCCGTCGGGGCGTCGAGCCCCAGGAGGATCAGGGCGGCGTTCAGGTACGCCTGGTAGAGCGCGTCAAAGTGGACGTAGGTGGCCAGGTCGCGCGGGGTTCGCGGATACCCGCGGGTGGGGAACTCGCTCGGGTCCTCCGGCGGGAACTCCTTCGCGTTCTGCACCGCGAGCCAGTCCGCGAACGACGTCAGGTGGTCCTCGCCGGGCGGCGCGGTCGCGTGGAGCTGCGGCACCCGGAGCGTGCCGTAGGGGATGTCGCGCAACAGGAACTGTGACACGTAGGGGCCACGCAGGTCGCCGGGCGTGTCACCGCGAAACAGCGTGCCCGGTGTGACCTCGCCGTCCACGCGGGGACCGCGGAAGTCCAGCCCGGTCAGCTCCTCGGCCGCCTCGCCGACGGTGTCGGGGGAGAACTCGCCGAACGGCACGTCGCGCAGCAGTGCCATCCAGTACAGCTCCACCATCTCGGCGGAGTTCTCCCGGCCGTCGATGCGCGGGGCGGGCGGTATGGTCAGCGCCTGCGCGTCCGGACCCTGCGGGTCGAACGCGAGGCCGGCCTGCGGGTTGACCAACGGGCGCTCGCCGGCCGGGCCGAGGGGAACGCTCTCGAAGTCGTCGCGGCGGTGAGTGGACAGGGCGCGCAGCAACCGGGCGTACGCCCGGGGCTCGGCCTCCCCCACCTCGTCGTGGGGCAGCCCCTTGGTGTAGCTGGCGACGAGCGGGTACTCGCCGTCCTCGCCGTTGTTGTTGTGGGTGGGGTCCGGAGTCCGAAGGAGTTCGTCGGCGAGTTCGCGTCTGAGGCCCGCCGCCGCTGAGGTGCGTCGTGACATGGGAGTTCCTTCTCTGTCGTCGATACGTGACGAACAGGCGGACGGAACCTGATCGGCACCAAGCAAAGCCGGGGTGGCCCCGCGACGGCAATCGATTGGCCCGGTGCGGCCGTGTCCATCCCCGGCCAGGGCGTGTCACCCGCGCCCCACGAACCCCACGCGTCCCTTTCCGAACGCGAGCGGGGGGGCGGTGCCCGCGACGAGCCGCGGCATGGTGTGGTGCGCGCCGCGGATTGGGAAACTCTCGTCCGTCGGCGCGCCTCGAATTCATAAAGTCACTAAACAACTACATTGAGTTGTGGGTTGGTTCGGGTGGACGCGTGCCGGATCGCGCCACCAGCCGGGCGCCGCGCACCCCAGATAGGAGCACTGCCATGACCGACACCACGCGCACCAGTGAGTCAGAGACCAAGGTTCCCTCGGCCCGTTCCGCCACGGCGAGCGAGAGCGCGGAGGCCGACCGCACCACGATCGCCGACAACGTCGTCGCCAAGATCGCGGGGATGGCGACCCGCGAGGTAGGCGGGGTGTACGAGATGGGCGGCGGCGCGGCCCGCGCGTTCGGCGCCGTACGCGACCGCATTCCCGGCTCCACCTCCACCAGCACCGCCGCGCGCGGCGTGACCGTTGAGGTGGGAGAGCGGCAGGCCGCTGTGGATCTCCAGTTCGTCGTCGAGTACGGGGTGGCCATCCCCGACCTCGTCAGCGCGGTCCGCCGCAACGTGGTCACCGGGGTCGAGACCATGACGGGCCTGGAGGTCACCGAGGTCAACATCAACATCGAGGACATCCACCTGCCCGAAGAGGACGAGGGTGGGGGGTCCTCCCAGGCCGAGCCGCGTGTGGAGTGACCGGGGTGACCAGTGACGTGGCGAGCGTGGGCTGGCGTGTCGCGACGGCGGTCAGCGGCCTCAGTGATATCGACCGGTTGTCCTCGGGGCCTTTCGGTGCCCTGTGCACCCCGGTCCCCGGCGGCCGGATCGAGGGGGTTTCGCTGCGCGACGGCCGGATCCTGGTCGGGGTGGTGGCGCGCCTGGGGCGGCCGCTTCCCGAGGTCGCCGCCGACGTCCACAACGCTGTGCGCGAAGTGGTGTCCGACCGCCGGGTCCACGTGTCGATCGAGGATGTCACGCCCGCTCCCACGGGCTCGCTACCGGGATGAGGAGGTGGGCCCATGTGGTCCATCGTTGGGTTGGCCTTCGGGACGGTGCTCGGGCTCGCCGGTTACTTCGGCGGCTTCGCGGCGTTCACCCTGGTCCTGCTGTTCGGCGCGGCGGGGTTCCTGGCCGGGCGCGCCTACGAGGGCGAGATCAACCTGGTCGACATGTTCAGCCGGCGCTGACCCGCGCCACGGGAGCAGGAGTGGGCGTGAACGCATGAGCACAGTAGCCGCGTCACCGAGGACGGTGCCGGGGCGGGGGAGCGGTCCCCCTCCCGCCGAGCGCGGTACCACCACCGTGCCCGACCGGGTCGTCGCCAAGATCGCCACGGCCGCCGTCTCCGAGGTCACCGGTACCCACGCGCTCACGGGACGCTTCGGTGGGCTGGTCGGTAGCGGTGCCGTCGCGCGGTCGCACGCCCGGATCAGCGGAAGCAACGTCACGGTGCACCTGGTGATCGCCGCGCACTATCCCGGCCCGTTGCCCAGAGTGGCGCGTGAGGTCCGCGCGCACGTGACACACCGGGTGGCCGAGTACACGGGATTCTCCGTGCGGCACGTCGACATCGAGATCGCCGAACTGGTCCCGGCACGGCGGGCGCGGTGAGACGAGCGGAATCGGGGAGGGCGACATGACCACGATCGAGGCGGTGGGGGAGGACGAGCACCGGACCGATCCCGGAGTGGAGCGGCGGGCGCGGCGCCTGGCCACGCGTACCTTCCGGCCATCGCGCTCGTGGCCGGCGTTCCTCGCCGGGCTGGTGCTGCTGGCCGTCGCGGTGCTCGTCGCCACGGAGATCGTGTCCACCCTGGCCGGAAGCCCGTTGCGGCTGGTACCGGTCGAGGGTGCCGTCGCCCTGGCCTCGGACACCCGGTGGAACTCTCCCGCGACGCTGGTGGTGTCCACGGCGCTGGTGCTCCTCGGGCTGGTGCTGCTGGCCGTCGCGCTGGTCCCTGGACGCGGGGGCCACCTGCCGCTGTGGACCGGAGACCCCGCCCTCTCCGTGGGACTGTCCACGGCGGGTATGCGGGCGGCACTCGCCGCGGCGGCACGCGAGGTCGACGGGGTGGAGCGGGCCCGGGTGAGGGTGGGTCGGCGGAGCGTCCGGGTCCGGGTGAGCAGCCAGCTGCGCACGGCCGACGGTATGCGCGAGGCGGTCACCGACGCGGTGCGCGTCCGAATCGCGGATCTCGCGCCCCTGAGACCGTTGTCCGTCCGCACGCGAATCAACCTCGCGAAGGCGTGATAACGGTGCCACTGGGGACGAGGACACGTAGGGCAGCGCGCGCGAACCGGTGGGGGCTGGGGATCCTGGGGGTGCTGCTCGCCGGAGCGGGGGCGGCGTCGCTGGCCGCCGGACTCGGCGCGTTCGGTGCCGGCACCGCCGAGTCCCCGCTGTTGGGACGGGCCGTGCTCGACTGGCTGGGACAGCCGTGGGTGCCCTACGCCGTCGTGGTGCTCGCCGTCGTCGTGGCGCTGGTGGCGCTGTGGTGGCTCGTGTCCCAGGGGCGCAGCGACACCACGGGGCGGCTGCGCGTCGACGAGGAGAGCACCCGGGGGATCACCGAGATCCCCTCCGCCGCGGTGCGCGACGTACTGGAGGACAGGGCGGGCCGCCACCCGGAGGTGAGGCGGGCGCGCGCCCGCCTCACCGGATCCTCGTACGAGCCCGGCGTGGTCCTCGACCTCACCGTCGACGCCGACGCGGACGCCACCTCCCTGTGGCGGCGACTCCGCGACGAGGAGCTGGCAACCCTGCGTGGTTCCCTCGAACTGGACGAGCTGCCCGCGGTGATCCGGATGTCGATGAGCGCGCCACCGAAGGATCGCCCCCGCGAGCTGCGGTGAGGCCGCACCACCTCGGGGTGGTCGGCGGGCCGGACCGTGGGGCCGCGCGTGCGCGGCCGAGGCGGTCAGGAGCGTACGGCGATCGCGTCGATCTCGAACAGCATCCGCGGTAGTGCGAGGGCCGCCACCCCGGTGAGGGTTTGTGCCGGGGGCTGGCCGCCCCAGATGCGGGCGATGGCGTCGGCGACGACGGCGAGCTTGTCGGTGTCGTGGTCAACGATGTGCGTCCGCAGCTGCACCACGGCGCCGTAGTCCAGGCCCGCGGCCCCGAGCGCGGTTCCCAGGTTCGTCAGTGACAGCTCGACCTGTTCGGCGAAGCCCTCGACGGCGACCTGGCCGGTGGTGTCCGAGGCGTACTGGCCGGCGACGAAGACCAGGCCGCCGGCCGTCTCGGTGAGATGGCTGTACCCGAAACCGGTGGGGTCGTGCAGGGCGGTGGGGTTGGTGACGGTGTGCGTCATGTCCTTGTTCTCCTTGTCGCTGTGCGGTCGCGGGGGTCGGACGCGGTCGATCACGGCGCTTTTTTGGATAATTTATATCCAGAATTTTTTCGGAGGTCGGTCGGGTGTGAGGCGGTGGTGTCTCAGTCGGCCAGCCAGCGGCGGGTGCGTTCGGGCGCGTCGGGTGCGCTGCGTAGCACCTGCTCCTGGACGTCGGCGAGGGTCTGGGCGGCCAGCTCCCGACGCCAGGCCAGTTCGGCTCTGCGCATGGCCTGGTCGATGGCGCACGGGGGCTTGTTGTCGGACTCCGGCGCCGCCCCGGGGCCCCGGCTGCGGATCTCGGTGCAGCGGAACGCCTCCCCCGGTCCCTCGATGGCCGCCACCACGTCCATGAGGGTGACGCGTTCGATCGGTCGGGCCAGGCGGAAACCTCCGCGCGGGCCCGGGGTGGAGGTGAGGATGCCCGCGCGGACCAGGGACTGCAGCTGTTTGTTGAGGTAGGGGGCGGGCAGCTCGTAGAAGGCGGCGAGGCGGGTGGCGCTGATGGACTGGTCCGCCGCCGCCCACGCGAGGTTGAGGCACGTGTGCAGCGCCCACTCGACGCCTTCGCTCATCCGCATAATCTAGACATTAACTATCTAGAATTGGTGGGTCAACCCGGGGATGCCGGTTCCGTGTGGAGTTTCGGGTTTCCGGCTCCGGGTGGAGGCACAGGTTCCCCAACCGGACCGCCCCATCCCCGGTCGGTGGGAGGACCGACGCTCCGGGCCGTTCGGGTGCGCTAGTCCTTTCCCGGAGGCGGTCCGTAGCCGCCCGAGCCGAACTGCCCGGGACCGTAGCCCCCGGGCGGGAAGGAGGTTCCCCACAGCCGCTGCTTGTGGCGGCCGCGCCGCACCGCGGTGACCACGATCATGATGATGCCCACGACGAGCCCCAGCAGGGGAACCAGGACCAGCGCGGCGATGGACCCCGCGATCCCGAGGAAGGTTCCCGCGAAGTCCGGGCCGTAGCGCACGCTGAACCCGGCTTCGGTGTCCTCGGCGCACTCGATGGTGTACTCGCCGGTCTCGGCGACGTCGAGCTGGGCGACGAGGACCCACGTCTGCCCGTTGACGGTCGTCTCGCTGTCGTACCCCGGCCCTGCGATGGCCACCCGCTGCCCGTCGGGTCCCGAGACATCGCAGTCACGCTCCACGTCGCTGGAGTGCATATCCCGGTCGGCGTAGAGCTTCCAGGACTCGGAGTCGGTGTTGACCCGCTCCGCCCGGAAGGTGGCCGTCTCACCCGCGCCGAACTCGGCTTGGGTGGTGGTGCTGCTGGTGACCCCGAGGAGCCCCAGAACGAATGCGGCGATCCCCCCGACGATGCCGAGGACGATGACCAGACCCCCCATCCAGAACCACAGTCTCTTGGGGCGGAGCTGGCCGGGGTCGGGAGGTGGGGGGTAGGTCATGGGTTCCTTCCCTGGGAGCTGTCGGGCGCTCGACCGCGCGTCTCAATATGGCCGACGCTCCTCCGCCCCGTCCAGTTCGCCGAGTTCGCCGAGTTCGCCGATGTGAGGCCCGGCACGGGTGAAACCGAACGGGAGATCCGAAAACCGGCGCTCCGAGGCGCGGCACACGTCGTCCCACGGCGCTGGGGGAGTTCCGCCGAGCCCGTCACCACACCGTTCCGCGCCGGTAAGGAGAACGCGGCCCGGTGTTCACCGCACCGCGACAGCCTGAGGTGGAACCCACCGGACAGGGCACGCGACAGCGGAGTATCGGATGTCCACAGCCGGGGTACCGTGCGGCCACTCCGGGAGGCACGTGGCGGACATGCGCCCCTGGATGGTTCGCGCGTGGCTGGGGGACGCGGCCGCGCTCGTGGTCCTGGGTGGGCCGGCACTCCTTCTCGTGCCGCTCGTGACCACGGATCCCCCGAGTGACCCGGCCGAGGCCGCTTTCGCCCGGGGAGTTCTCGCGCTGTGGGGCGGGGCTGTGTGCCTGGCGGCCGCGTGGCGGGTGTGGGTGCTGCCGCGGCACCTCACCACCCAGCACGTCGCGGCCGACGAGCGCGGCCTCGTGCTGGCGCAGCGGCCCATGTGGTGGTTCCCCGGCCGTGAGCTCACACTCCCGTGGCGCGACATCACCAGCGTCGCCCGCGAACAACGGTGGATCAACGACACGCGGCGGCGGCTGCTCGTCGTGTACCTGACCGACGCCGGCGATCGTCGCCTCGTGCGGGTGCCCTCGTTCGCCACGCACCGGGGCCGCGGTGAGGGCTGGCACGGTACGGTTCCGCTACCGCGACTGGTCATCTATCCGCGGCGGCGCGGCGACGTGGTGCGCGAGATCGCCCAGCGGGTACGCGAGGTCCACCCCGAGATCGTCGACGCTGCCGTGCGCGCGATTCGTTGACCGAGGAGGACCAGTGCTGTCGTGCCTCGACTCCGAGGTCGCGATATCCGTGCGCGCGTACCGGGCGGATACGGGACTCACGCGGAACGCGCCGCTTCTCGGAGCTGATCCGCTCCCGCCGCTCCGGTTCGTTCCGCTACCGGTGGATGGTCACCCGTGGGGTCAGGCTCGAAGCCCGCGCCGCACTCGACGCCCGAGGGTCTCCACGGCGAGGCTGACCAGCAACGACATCAACAGGACGCTGGCGACCACGGGAAAGTCGAATGCCGCGAGGCGCTCGTTCAGCAGCCGGCCCAGTCCCGCGGCGCCGACCACACCGACGATGACGGTGTCGCGCACGCAGATCTCGAACCGGTAGAGCGTGTAGGTGACCAGGTGGTTCGCGGACGGTGGCGCCATGGACACAACGGCGGAGACCACGCGTGGGACACCGGCGTTGCGCAGGGACTCCCGGGCTTGAGGTCCATGGTCTTCCAGGATTCGGCGACCAGCCGGCCGAGGATGCCGCCGGTGTAGAGCCCCAGCGCCAGGGCTCCGGGCAGGATGCCCGGAAAGAGTCCCAGGAGCGCGACGATGGCCCACACCGTTGGTGGGACCGACCGCAGGACCAGCAGCAGTGACCGGGCCACTCCCCAGGCGGCCCTGCGGCCCGATGCCACCGGCCCGCGTCCGCCGGCGCGTGGACGGCTGGCCCAGGGACCCACGAGCAGGGTGATCGCGACCGCCAGGACCATGGCGAGGACGGCCATGGTCACCGTCGCTGTGTGGGTGCGCCGCCGTTCCCGAAGCCGGCCCCAGGGTCCCGCCATGTCTCTTCGCCGCTGTGTCGACACGAGCTTCCCGGGGGCTGGGGTGCGCGGCCGGCGCCGCGGTGGTCCCCCGCCACCGGGGTGGTCGCTGGTCTCGGGGAAACCGCCCCGCATCCGCGGTCGTCGCGTCGGTTTCCCCGAGACCAGCGGGGTGTGTCGTTACTTCCGGTCGACCCGGGGAGTCCTGCCCTCCGGGTCGGCGGCGGCGATGCGCCAGTGCCCGCCGACCTGGTTGTGGGGCGGTTGGGTGTGGTCGGGTTCGCCCTCCTTGGCGATCAGCTCCTCGGCGAACACCTCGGAGTCGTCCCGGGGTTCGAAACCCAACGCGCGGGCCTCGTCGAGGGAGATCCAACGCCGCGTGTTGTCGGAGACGCCCCACACCACGCGGAACCCCGGCGACGGGGTGCTCATGCACACCTCGAACAGGCGGGCGCCGTCGTCGGGCGACATCCAGTGCGACAGCATCCGCACGTCCTTGGGGCGCTCGAAACAGCTCCCGATGCGCACGGCGACGATGTCCATCCCGAAGCTGTCGTGGTACAGGCTGCCCAGCGCCTCCATGGTCACCTTGCTGACGCCGTAGAAGGTGTCGGGGCGGGGGAAGGCGTAGTCGGGGATCTCGTCCACCCGCGGGTGGAAGCCGACGGCGTGGTTGGAGCTGGCCAGCACCACCCGGTTCACTCCGGCGTTGCGGGCCGCCTCCAGCACCACGTAGGTGCCGTGCATGTTGACGTCGAGCATGCTCTCCCACGTCGCCTCGAGGCTGTGCCCGCCGAGGTGGATGACGGCGGAGACGCCCTTCATGGCCTCGGCCATCGCGGCCGCGTCGGTGACGCTGGCGACCACCACCTCCTCGCCCGGCCCCACGTCGGCGGGTTCGACGATGTCCACCAGCCGCAGGGACCGGTCCGGGCGGGCGAGCCGCGGCCGCATCAGGCTCGCGAGTCCGCCGGCGGCTCCGGTGATGAGGATGCGTTCACTCACGGTGTCGGTCTCCTAGTCCTATCTCGACAGCAGGTCGGTGATGCGGCGGGCGGCGTCGAGGAGCGTGTTGACGATGGTCTCGCTGTGTGGCTCGTCCAGCCGGGCGAGCGGGATCGAGCAGCTCAGCGCGTCGGTCACCGGCTCGTTGTGTGTCAGTACCACGGCGCGGCAGCCGAGGCCGGGGTTCGTCTGCTCCTGCTCGCCCGCGTACCCGCGTGAGCGGGCCTGTTCCAGCTCGGCCAGGATGGCGTCCCGGTCGGAGAGTCCCTTGGGGCTGAGTACCTCCGGGTGTTGTGGTACGAGTTCGGCGCCGTCGGGCCGGTTGGCGAGGATGGCGCGGCCCAGCGCGGTCGCGTAGGCCGGGAGCCGGCGCCCCACCCGGGACACGGTCCGCAGGTGGTGCTGGGACTCGCGGCTGGCCAGGTAGACGATGCTGTCGCCGTCGAGGCGGGCCAGGTGCACCGTCTCGTTGACCTCCGCGCGCACCTCGTCCAGAACGGGGGCCGCCACCCGCGCCACCGGGTCGCGGTCCAGGTAGGAGGTGCCGGCGAGCAGCGCACGGACCCCGATCCGGTACAGGCTTCCGCGTACGTCGGTCTCCACCCAGCGGCGGTCCACCAGCGTCTGTAGCAGCATGTACAGGCTCGACTTGGGGTACCCGAGCTCGGCGTGCAGGTCAGCGAGGGAGAGCGAGGCCGTGGAGCGTGCGAGCACCTCCAGCACCTCGATCGTGCGATCTGCCGATTTCACCGTCATGACGTGGGCCTTCGCAGTTAATAAGTCGTTCACACCCTCTTGACAGGGCTTGTGGCTAATTTTACATTTCTAGCCACTGTTCACAAGGACGACTTTTATTCATATACGTGAATCGAGCTGTATATGCGCTTGGATGGCTTGCTCTTCTTTCCCCTGACTCCGTTCGACTCCGCCGGTGAAGTGGCTCCCGACGTCCTGGAGAGCCATGTCGCCAACGGGGTCGACGCGGGGGTTGGTGGAGTCTTCGTGGCGTGCGGCACCGGCGAGTTCCACGCGCTCGCCCCGGCCGAGTACGAGCGGGTGGTCCGGGCCGCCGTGGGCGCGGTGGACCACGGCGTTCCCGTGGTGGCCGGGGCCGGGGGCGCGCTGCCCCACGCCATCGCCTGCGCCGAGGCGGCCGAACGCGCCGGCGCCGACGGACTGCTGCTCATGCCCCCCTACCTGGTCAGTTCCGCCGCGGCCGGCCTGGAGGACTACGTTCTGCGGGTCGCCGCCGCGACGGATCTCTCGGTGGTCATCTACCAGCGCAACAACGCGCGGTTCAGTCCCGAGGGCGCGGCCCGGCTGGCCACCCACCCCAAGATCGTCGGTTTCAAGGACGGGCTCGGCGACATCGAGCAGGTGCAGCGCATCGTGCTCGCGGTCCGCGAGGAGGCCGGGGAGGACTTCCTGTTCTTCAACGGTCTGCCCACGGCGGAGATGTCGGCCGCCGCCTACCGGGGGGCGGGGGTGCGGCTGTACTCCTCGGCGGCCTTCGCGTTCGTTCCCGAGGTAGCGACGGCCTTCTACGACGCCCTCACCAACGGGGACGAGAACACGGTGCGCCGGCTGCTCACCGAGTTCTACAGCCCGCTCACCGACCTGCGCGACAAGGTCCCTGGTTACGCTGTTTCCCTGGTCAAGGCGGGCGCGCGGATTCGGGGTCTGGACGCCGGGAGTGTGCGTTCACCGCTGACCGACCCCACACCGGAGCACATGGCCGTCCTGGAATCGCTGATCGAGACGGGCCTGGCGGCCGTCAAGGAGTGACCGTGCGCATCAAAGAAATCGTCGCCACCCCGGTGGCGTTCCACGACCCCCCACTGCTCAACGCGACCGGGGTGCACGAGCCCTGGGCGCTGCGCACCATCGTCGAGGTGGTCACCGACGAGGGCCTGACCGGTGTGGGCGAGACCTACGGCGACCGGGCGCACCTGGACAAGGTGCGCGCCGCCGGCCGCGAACTGGTCGGGCTGGACCCTTACGCGCTACACGCGGCCCACGCCCGCGTGGCCGCCAGCGTCGGAGACGAGGTCGTCACCGACCAGCACGGGCTCACCGGCGCCGGCAGCAACCAGAAAACGGTCGACGCCGTGTACTCCCCCTTCGAGGTGGCGCTGCTGGACATCCAGGGCAAGGCGGCCGGGCGGCCCGTGGCCGACCTGCTGGGCGGGGCGGTGCGGAGCGCGGTCCCCTACAGTGCCTACCTCTTCTACAAGTGGGCGGGTCACCCGGGCCAGTCCGACGACCGGTTCGGCGCCGCGCTGGACCCCGACGGCGTCGTCGCCCAGGCGCGGCTGTTCGTCGAGGAGTACGGGTTCACCTCGATCAAGCTGAAGGGCGGCGTGTTCGCCCCCGAGAAGGAGATCGAGGCGATCCGGGCGCTGCGCGACGCCTTCCCCGACCTGCCGCTGCGGCTCGACCCCAACGCCGCGTGGACCCCCGAAACCTCGATGCGCGTGGGCGAGGCCCTCGCCGGGACGCTGGAGTACCTGGAGGACCCCGCTCCGGGGATCGAGGGCATGGCCGAGGTCGCGCCGAAGGTACCCATGCCGCTGGCGACCAACATGTGCGTGGTCACCCACGAGCACCTGCCACCGGCGATCGCGCGGGGCGCCATCGGGGTGCTCCTCACCGACCACCACTACTGGGGCGGACTCGTGCGGTCGGCCCACGTCGCCTCGCTGTGCGAGACCTTCGGCATCGGACTGTCGATGCACTCCAACTCGCACCTGGGTGTCAGCCTCGCGGCGATGACCCACCTGGCCGCCACCATCGGAAACCTCAACCACGCCTGCGACACCCACACCCCCTGGCAGGACGGCCAGGACGTGGTCGTCCCCGGCGCGCTGCGCTTCGAGGGCGGTGCCGTCCCGGTGCCGGACGGTCCGGGCCTCGGGATCGAGATCGACCGCGACGCGCTCGCCCGGATGCACGAGCAGTACCAGCGCTGCGGTCTCCAACGTCGGGACGACACCAGCTACATGCGGCGCTTTCACCCCACGTTCGAGCCGAAGAAGGGCCACTGGTGAGCACTGTCTACGCCTACCCCTGGGACGTGGTCGGCGACCCCGGCGCTGCCGACAGGCTGGCCGGGCTGAACGCCGACGCCGTCGCCATCGCGGCCTCCTACCACACGGTGCGCGCCGCGACCCCCCAGCACCCGGACCACCGTATGGTCCAAGCCCGATCCGCCGCCTGCTACGTCCCGGTGCGCCCGTCGGCCTGGGAGGGCAGCCGGCTGGTGCCCGCCGAACCGGACTGGGTCCCCGGCGACGACCCGTTCGGTCGGGCCCGTGACGCGCTACGCGCGGCCGGGCTGCCCGTGCACGCGTGGGTGGTGCTCACCCACAACTCGCTGCTGGGCACGGCCAACGAGGACCTGACGGTCCGCAACGCCTACGGGGACCGCTACACCTACGCGCTGTGCCCCTCCTCCCCCGAAGTCGTCGACTACTGCGAACGCCTGGTCGGCGAGGTCATGACCCTGGGCGCGCCCGACGGGCTGATCCTGGAGGCGTGCGGCCCGCTGGGCGCCCGACACGGCGGCCACCACGAGAAGACCGAGGGCGCCGACTGGACACCGGTCCAGCTCGACCTGCTGTCGCTGTGCTTCTGCGCGGCCTGCCTGGAGCTGTACCGCGAGCGGGGAGTGGACCCCGTGGAGCTGTCGGCGCGGGTATGCGAGGGGGTGGACGCGACCACCGCCGATGCCCCGGAATCGGTGGAGGAGGCCCTCGGCGCACTGGCCGGGCCGGTCCGCGAGATCCGTACCGGCATCGCCTCGGATCTGGCACACCGGCTGGTGGCGCGGGCGCGCGAGGTGCGGCCCGACATCCCGATCACGATGCACGCCTCGGCGGACCCGTGGGCCACCGGCCCCTTCTCGACCGTGGCGGGCGGGGTACCCGAGATCGACTGCCTGGTGGGCAACTGCTGGATCCCGCCCGATACGGCGACGGAAGGGCTGGCGGCGATGCGGCGGCTCGCCCCACAGCGGACGAACATCGGGGCCTACGTACTCGCGCTGCCGCCGCAGCCCGTGGACCCGGACGCCCTGGGCGCGCTGATGGATCGCTTCGCCGAGGCCGGGGCCGACGAGTTCCACATGTACCACGGGGGCCTCGCCTCCACCCGGCGGCTGGCCATGGTCGCCGAGACGCTCGCCCGACGCCCCGGAACCCAGTGAGGCCGATGCCCAATGGAGGCTAAGTTCCAGGCGGTGACGCGGAGCGTACTCCGAATCGTCGACCGCACCACCGACACCCTCGCCCTGACCGGGCTGGCCGCGATGGTGGTCGTCGTGTCCTGGCAGGTGTTCGGCCGCTTCGTGCTGAGTGACAGCCCGCCCTGGGCTCCGGAGACCGCGTTGGTCCTGCTCGCCTGGCTCGGGCTGCTCGGCGTGGCGATCGGGGTCCGTGAGCACGCGCACATCAGCGTCACCTTCGTCACCGACCGCCTGTCCCGCCGGGTGCGCACCGTGGTGCTGTGGCTCACGCCGGCGCTGTTCCTGGTGTTCGGGATCTACCTGATGATCCAGGGGTGGGACTTCACCCAGCTGACCATGAACAGCACCCTGCCCGCCACCGGCCTGCCCACCGCCGTGCAGTACGCCGCGATGCCGGTCACGGGAGTGCTCGTCACTATCTACAGCTGTCTCCAGCTGCTCAACGTGGAGACGGGTCGCGGTGCTCTGGCGACGCCCGAGGACGGCGAAGAGGAAGGCGAGAACCGCGATGATCAATGATCCTCTTGGCGTGCTGCTGCTGGTCGGCGTGTTCGCCGTCGCGCTCGTGCTGCGCGTGCCGATCGCGCTGGGACTCGCCCTCGCCTCACTGAGCACCCTCCTGTACCTGGGCATCCCGCTGCCCGTTGTCGGGCAGCAGATGATCAACCAGTTGCTGACGTTCCCCCTGCTGGCCATCCCGTTCTTCATCCTGGCCGGGGAGATCATGAGCGCCGGCGGGATCACCCGGCGGTTGATCGACCTGGCGAACCTGCTGATCGGGCGGATGCGCGGCGGTATGGCCATGCTCAACGTGGTGGCCAGCAGCTTCTTCGGGGGCATCTCGGGCTCCGCGGTCGCCGACACCTCCTCGGTGGGGTCGGTAATGATCCCGATCATGAAGCGCTCCGGCTACGACGCGCGCTTCTCCGTGGGGGTCACCATCTCCAGCGCGATCCAGGGTGTGCTGATCCCGCCGAGCCACAACGTGATCATGTACGCGCTGGCCGCCGGTGGCAGCGTCTCCATCGGGGCGCTCTTCATGGCCGGGTTACTGCCGGGCCTGCTGCTCGGTGTGGCTCTGCTGGTGCTGACCTACGCCCTGGCCCGGTGGCGCAGGTACCCCAAGGGGGAGCGGATCCCGCTGCGCGACGCGCCCAAGATCGTGTGGCAGGGGCTGCTCGGCCTGCTCACGCCACTCATCATCATCGGCGGCGTCATCACCGGCGTTTTCACGGCCACCGAGTCGTCGGCGATCGCCTGCGTGTGGGCGCTGCTCGTGGGGTTGGTGTTCTACCGCGAGCTGACCCCCAAGGGCCTGATCGGCGTGCTGAGCCGCGCCATGCTGACGCTGTCGTCGGTGCTGTTCCTGATCGCCTCCGCCGGGGCGTTCGGTTACATGCTCACCACGCTGCGCATTCCGGCGGCGTTGACCAACGCCCTGACGAGTTTCTCCGACAACCCCATCGTGGTGTTGTTGCTGATCAACCTGATGCTGCTGGCACTCGGCGCGATCATGGACATGGCGCCGCTGATCCTGATCACCACGCCGATCCTGCTGCCGGTGGCGGAGAGCGTGGGCATGGACCCGATCCAGTTCGGGATCATGCTGATGCTCAACCTCGGGCTGGGCCTGCTGACCCCGCCCGTCGGCGGTGTGCTCTTCGTTGGATCCGCGATCGGCCGGATCACGATCGAGGACGCCACCCGCGGCACCCTGCCGTTCTACGCGCCGATGTTGGTTGTCCTGCTCGGGATCACCTTCATCCCCGCACTCACCCTGTGGCTCCCGACGGTGATGGGTTTCTAGCGGCGTGCCGCTGAGCCCTGAGCCCACTCTCCATGTTCCCGACCAGCCAACCAACCCACACGAAAGAGAAGCGCAATGGCACTACAGAAACTGTTTCCCACCGGCTCCTCCTGGAAGGCGATCGCGGCGACCGGGGCGTCCGGTGTCATGCTGCTGACCGGGTGCGGCGGCGGTGGCGGCGACAGCGACAGCTACGAGTGGTCGCTGGCCGAGGCGCACCCCGAGGACTACCCCACGACCCAGGCGGACATCTGGTTCGCCGACCAGATGCGCGAGCGCACCGACGGGCGGATCGACATCCAGGTGATGCACGGCGGCCAGCTCGGCGAGGAGGCCGACGTACTGGAGCAGGTGCAGATGGGCGCGGTGGAGATGACCCGGGTCAGTACCAGCCCGGTCTCGGAGATCGTCGACGAGTTCGGTGTGTTCGCGCTGCCCTACGTCTTCGATGACACCGAGCACCTGTGGCGGTTCCTGGAGGGCGACTACGCCCAGGGGATGCTCGACGACGTGCGCGACTCCGGGTACGTGGGCCTGGCCTACTACGAGGCGGGAGCACGTAACTTCTACACCACCGACGAGCCCATCGAGTCCCCGGATGACCTCAAGGGCCAGGACATTCGGGTGCTGCCCGGAACCGTGAACGTGGACATGATCGAGGCCATGGGTGGCTCGGGCGTCACCATGGACTACGGCGAGGTGTACAGCTCCCTGGAGAACGGGACCATCACCGGCGCGGAGAACAACGAGCCGAGCTACGTGAGTAGCGGCCACTACGAGACCGCGCAGTACTACACCCGCGACGCCCACCAGCGCATTCCCGAGATCCTGATGGTCAACGCGGACCTGTTCGACTCGCTGTCCGAGGAGGACCAGGAGCTGATGCGCGAGGTCGCCCAGGAGTCCATCGCCGAGCAGCGCGAGCTCTGGGAGGCCGAGGTGGAGTCCTCCATCGCCGAGATGGAGGACGCCGGGATCGAGGTCATCGACGTGGACACCTCGGAGTTCCAGGAGGCCACCGCCGACATGGTGGACGAGCACCGCGACGAGTACGCCGACGTCCTCGACGCGGTCGACGAGGCCCGCCAGGAGTAGGACCACGCGGGCGCCGCTCCGGGCACGGATGCCCGGAGCGGCGCCCTTACGCCCCTGGGGCGCCGGACCCCCAGTTCCCGAAACCACCGAGATTGAGGAACCACCGTGACCGTCACCCCCGTTGACCCCGCCTCGAACGGCCCGGCGACCCTGGACCGCATCACCGGCGTCCGGCTGTCGTCGGTGACCCTGCCACTGGACACCCCGATCAGCGACGCCAAGGTGTTCACCGGGCGGCAACGCCCGATGACCGAGGTCGCCATGCTCTTCGCCGAGATCAGCACCGAGTCCGGGTACGAGGGCGTCGGTTTCAGCTACTCCAAGCGGGCCGGCGGGCGGGGCCAGTTCGCCCACGCCCACGAGATCGCCCCGGTGCTGGTGGGGGAGGACCCCAGCGACATCGCCAAGATCTGGGACCAGCTGGTCTGGGCGGGCGCCTCGGTGGGGCGCAGCGGTCTGGCCGTCCAGGCGATCGCGGCCTTCGACATCGCGTTGTGGGACCTCAAGGCCAAGCGTGCGGGGTTGCCGTTGGCCAAGCTTCTCGGTGCGCACCGCGACTCGGTGCGCTGCTACAACACGTCGGGGGGCTTCCTGCAGGCGCCGATCGAGGAGGTGAAGGAGAAGAGCGCGGCGGCGCTCGAGAGCGGCATCGGTGGCATCAAGCTCAAGGTGGGCCACCCCGACAGCGCGACCGACATCGCCCGGGTGGGGGCGGTCCGCGAGCACCTCGGCGACGGGGTGCCGCTGATGGTCGACGCCAACCAGCAGTGGGACCGCGCCGCCGCCCAGCGCATGTGCCGCGCCTTCGAGGAGTTCGGTCTCGTGTGGATCGAGGAGCCCCTCGACGCCTACGACTCCGAGGGGCACGCGGCGCTTGCCCAGACGTTCGACACCCCCATCGCCACGGGGGAGATGCTCGCCAGCGTCGCCGAGCACGCCGACCTCATCCGGCACGGCGGCGCCGACATCGTGCAGCCCGACGCTCCCCGGATCGGAGGCATCACCCAGTTCCTGAAGGTCATGTCGCTCGCCGACCAGCGCGACCTGCAGATCGCCCCGCACTTCGCGATGGAGATCCACATCCACCTGGCGGCGGCGTACCAGCGCGAGCCCTGGGTGGAGCACTTCGAGTGGCTCAACCCGCTGTTCAACGAGCACCTGGAGATCTCCGGCGGCCGGATGCACCTCTCCGCCCGCCCCGGACTGGGGGTCACCATCAGTGACCAGGCCCGCGCCTGGACGGTCGAGACGGCCGAGGTCACCGGCTGACACCGGGCGTTGGAAGCCCCACTGGGGCCAGAGCCGTCCCGGAACCGATTCGTTGATCTTGTCGCTGTCGTGAGTGTCACCGGCGGATCGTGTCGACAGCTACAAGATCGACGGAGATCTGTGATGTCGGAAACGTGGATTATCGGTGGTTCGGAGGGAGGCGCCGGGAACGAAGCCTTTCGTGGCGGGTCTGGCGGGGAGTGACGAATAGGATAGTCCGCGATTCGACGGTGAAGAGAGCACACGGGAGCACGGCAGCGTATGGATCGTCGCCCCTGGCCCGCGAAGAGCGTCATCGCCTCCCTCGCCTCCCACCAGCGCCGCGCTCTCTTCGCGCTGGGAACTCCCACGGAGTTCGCGGCCGAGGAGGTCCTCGTCCACCAGGGCGAGACGACGAAACACGTCTACGTGCTCATCGACGGGATCACCAAGGTGACCCACAGCTCCCACAACGGGCGCCGGGTGCTGCTCGCGATCCGTTCCCGTGGTGACCTCATCGGGGAGTTCGCCGGGCTGGACGACCGGCCACGCATCGCGACGGTGACCGCCACCGGGCCGGTCGCGGCGCTGGCCCTCGGTCACCGCGACTTCGCGTCCTACATGGCCCAAGACCCCGAGGCCGCCCGCGCGGTGAGCGCCTCGGTCGTGGGCAAGTTCCGCTCGACGACCGAACGCGTGGTGGACTACAGCGCGCACGACGCCCCGGTGCGCCTGGCCCGCGTGCTTTACCGGCTCTACCGGGACCACGGGGTGCACCAGGAGGACCACGTCGAACTGGGAATCCCGATCACCCAGCCCGAACTCGCCTCCATCATCGGCGCCTCGGAGGCGGCCGTGCAGAAGGCGCTGGCGGGTCTGCGACGACACGGGATCGTCAGCACGGGCTACCGCACGACCGCGATCACGTCACTCGCCGCGCTCGCGGACGCTGCGGATATTCCGGCCGACGCGCGCTGATCCACGATTTCTTTTTCGAATCCGTAAAAGTACCGGATTCGGCGCGACGGGATATGGGAGATTCACTCGCGGATGCCCCACAGAGGGCGACATTCCTTGCCATATCCCGTTGGGAGGACCACCGCGCATGGACACCAACCCCCCGTTGCGCCGACTGACCATCGCGGTCGACGCCGAGTCGTACAGCTCCCGGAACCGGGACGGTCAGCACAAACTGCAGAGCGACCTGCTGGAGATCCTGCGGCGCGCCTGCGAGAACGGGAACCTGAACCGGCTCGAATGGGATACCCAGAAACAGGGTGACGGCGAGCTCGCGATCCTGCCCCCCGGAACGGTCGAGGATCGCACCATCTCCGACTTCGTCAACGAGCTCGACAAGGCCCTTTACCACCACAACAAGGCGCTCAACGACGCCTACCGGGTTCGGCTGCGGGTCGCCGTCCACCAGGGCAACATCAGTGTCGGCGACAACGGGTTCGCCGGAAAGGCCGCCGTCACCGTGTGCCGGATGCGTGACAGCGACCAGGTGCGCGCGGCACTGGCCAACCGTCCCGACAGTGACCTCGTCCTCGTCGTCTCCGAGTCGATCTACTCCGACGTCATAGAGGAGGGCACGCACGCCCTGTACCGCTGGCGCTTCGACCCGATCGTCATCGACGAACCCGCCAAGGACTTCCGCGCGAACGCGTGGGTCTACGTTCCCGACTCCGCGCAACCGGAGCCGTCCTCCGAGCCCGAGGAGGGGGTGCGGCCCGGCACGACTCCGGAACCCCCGACTCACCAGGAGGCGCGCGAAGAGCGCGGCCCGGGGGACGGGCAGAGCGCGAGCGGGCGGCGCGACGCGCCGGAGCGCGCGATCTACGGCGGCGTGCGCACCGAGAGCGGCGCCGTGGTACTGGGCGACCACGTCGACCACCGGACCCACCGGTCCTGATTGCTGGTGCCACGATGAGACGACGTAATCCGGAGGAGGGGTCCGTGGCGGGCGGCGGGCGCCCGGCCGCGGACCCTCCCGACGGCACGAACGACTCCGCGGCCCCCCAGGACGGCGGGAACCCCAACGACAACGGGGACGGCCACGCCGCGGCCCACGGAAACCAGCCACCCCGGAAGAATCCACAGGCTGTGGAGGGAGGCGGCGACAAGCGGCGCGAGCGCGAGGAATGGCACGACACCGGCCACGGTGCTGACCCGGACGATCGCATCCGGGACCTCCGCGCCGAACGCCTGATCAAGGGCGCGGTGAGCACCACGAGCGGAAACGTCACGCTCGGGGACCACTACCGGGTCACGAACTCGTTCTTCCTCACCGCGCCATCCGCCGGCGACGGGTCCTCCGACGCGCCGTTCGGTCCCGACGAGGTGGAGTCGCTGCTCTGCGCGCGGGTCGCGACCGAGAGCGAGTACGAGCTGGCGCGCCGGTTGCGCACCGATGACCGGATCGCCCTCCTCCGTGGGCGGGACGACAACGGGCGGTACACGTCGGCGCTCTGCGCCCTGGCCCACGTTGGCGTACCGACGAAGGACCGACCACTGAAGCGCGTCCACCCCTCGACCCCGTTCGGGGCGCTCGCGGACCACGTCGACGGCACGGCGTGTGGTTACCTGCTCGACGCCAGCGGTATGGGGTGGCTCGGCGAGTCCTCGGAGACCGACATCGCGAAGCTGCGGTCGGTCCTGAGCGAGCACGACGCCCACCTCGTCGTCCTCGTCGACGAGGACGACGAGGTGGGCGTCGTTCGGCTGCACTCCGTCGAGCACGATCCGCCCGACAAACGCGCGGTGCTCGAACGCACCCTGGGCTGGTTCCTGCTCCCACCCGAGGCGGTCGTTCCGTCGCGGGCGGATGTCGACACCGCCGTCGCCGGCCGGGTGGGGCGGCTCCTGGAACAGGTGGGGACGGTGCACGGCGTCCGGTCGTGGCTGCGAACCCTGGAGTCTCCCGCCGACGCGTCCACCCTGGCGCGCCTGCTCTCCGAGGAGACCGAGCGCGGCTCCGCCGTTCTCCCTCACGAGCTGGAGGCGCGCGTCGCCGAGGTACGCACCGCCCACCTGCGGTCCCGCGCCCGGGAGCTCCTTCGGAGCGCGTCGTCCGCGCACTCCCCGATCGACCAGGCTTACGTCATCGCCGCCGCCGTTCTCGACGGCTGCACGCTGGCCACGGTCATCGAGGCCGCGGAGGGCCTCGCCGACCGCCTGCAGCAAGCCGAGCTGCCCGAGGGAAAGTGGCGCCGCAGGACCTTCGCGCGTCCGTTGGCGCGCCGGCTCCGGCACGTCGAGACGGAGCAGCGCGATACCGGAGCCGACGGCTCGACGGACACCATCGTCGTGCTGAAACAGCCGCAGCTGCGCAACGTCCTCGTCGACGTGGTCTGGCAGGAGTACGAAGCGGCACGGCGCCCCCTGCGGAAGTGGCTGGTCCAGCTGTGCGAGCGGTCCTGGTCGGAGTTCCCCGACGACTGGCGGAACGTGCAGATCGGGGGCGGCATCGCGCTGGCGCGGCTGGCCGAGCACGACTTCTCGGAGATCGCGACGAAGGTGCTGGAGCCGTGGGCGCACCTGCGCTCCCCCCTCTCCGGCGGGGAGGACCTGAGCCGTTCGGAGCGGCAACGGGTCGCCTCGGATGTGGGGCACTGCCGCCGCGTGGTCGCCTGGGTCGTGGAGCAGCTGGTCGTGGGTGGGACGCAGCGTTCGCGTGCGCTGAACCTGTTGGAGACCTGGATGCGGGAAAGCGACCGCTCTCCGAGGAACACCGCGGTGCTGGCCTTCGGTACGCGGGTCGCCGAGATCGAACCCAAGCGCGTGTCCTCGGCCATCGAGGACGCCTTGCAGCGCCTCGACCAGGATTTCGCCCGGGACGATCCGCTTTCGGCGCGGGGCTCTCCGCCGGGGCACATCGTGGCGGCCGCCGTTGAGGGAGCTTTCGACGCCGGAATGCGGTACCAAGCTCTGCGGCTGCTCACCGCGAAAGCGTCCTCCCTGGGGCCGGCGGCGACGCTGGCCGCGGTGCAGGCGCTGCTGCGGATCGCCTCCCTCAAGGAACGCGACGGTGACGACGTGGCGGCGCCCCGCACGGAGCGGCCCGCTCTGCTGGCCTGGCTGGACACGCCCCGCCTCGACGCGGGCACGGGGGCCGGGCACGACAGTTCCGCTCCCGACGTCGAGGTGCTGACCGAGGGAATCGCGCGGCTGTGGGCGATCGCCCTGGCCATGCGCGACGACAAGCACCTCAAGCGCCGGGCGTGGAGCGTGCTGCACCTCTGGGACGCGTTCGCCAGGTCCCCCGACACCGGAAGCCCCGGGTTTCGCGCGCGTATGAACCGGTTGCTGGAGTACCTGCGGCGCGCGGAACCGGGCCTGCGGGAGGAGATCGCGCACTACGAGAAGGTGCGCGACCGCATAGCCGCCCATCGCGGCGCCGGGACCGACGGCTGAGACGAGAGGAGACGAGGCGACGATGGTACGGAGCGACCAGCCGCGAGACCCCCGCACCGGGAGGTTCGCCCGGAAGTGGCCGTGGCGGCGCGCACCCGGTGCCCCGAGTCTCTGGGAGCGTGTCCGCTCCTGGTTCTCCCCCGGGGATCGGGAGCCGGAGCCGCGCGAGGGCTGGATTCCCGACGAGCACGGCGACCCCGCGACCGTGACACTCGCGATTCCCGACACCCTTCCCCACCCCTTCGACACCCCCAGCAAGGACGACGCGTTCACCTTCCACGTGAAGACGCGGATCGTGTGGAAGGCCACGGTCACCGACACCGATCCCGAGCGCCGGGACGAGATGCAGCGGGAGATCAACCGGTTCATCGAGGAGCGAAAGTCCGTGCTCCGCTCCGAGATCATGAGCCATATCCGCCCGCTGGGCCGCGATCTGGAACCCCACCGCGCGGACGAGCTGGAGAAGCGCGTCGCCGATGAGCACGCGCGGATCCACTTCGTGGTGCCCAAGCGTCCCGACCCGCCCGCGCACGGCCCGGCCAGCCGGCCCGGGCGCGACCGTGCCGTGGTCAACGCGCCCTACGACCTGGTCGACGCCCAGCTCTACGCCTGGGTCGACGTCTGCGACGAGATCCGCGCGAAACGGCAGGAGTCCTGGTTGCTGCGGATGGAGCAGGTGGGCGCGCACGAGCGCGAGCTACAGCGCATCGCGGAACTGGCCGAGCGTCAGGAGCGGTGGCGTTCACTGCTGATCGAGGCGATGAAACAGCTGGGACACGTCGACGAGCGCAACGCGATGTGGATCACGGCCGACGCGCTCCGCCTGGCCTCCGACGACGCGGTGGACCCGGCGCGGGTCCTCGAGGACGCGATCAGAGTGCGCGCGGACGAGGGCGAGCAGCTCACCAACACCCTCGCCGACATGATCCAGACCGCCCAGCGGCAGGACGCCGGCCTGTTCGAGTTCGCCTTCTCCAGCGACACCGCCCTGCGCCGGATCCTGGAGCATCTCGGAGTCCCGGTCCAGGACCTCGACGACGCCCAACACGGCCGGGGGATCGGAACCTAGGAGCACGCGCCGATCCCGTACTTCTACCGGATCCGCGCGCCCGGCGACGACTAGTGACGAAACCAACGGAGATCCCGCCGGCTCGAAGGAGAGAAGCCGTGCCTGTCGGCAGCCCCCCACACCCCAGACGGCGCGCCACCCGGATCGTGGCCGCCGGTCTCGTGCTCACCACCCTCTCGGCCTGCTTTCCCGAGGCCGAACCGCCCAGCAGCGACCTCTCCTGCGACGAGGCCCTTGGCGCCACATACACCGGGTCCGACGAGGACGTCAGCGCCGAGACCGTCGTACTGGTCGACGTGAGCGCCTCGATGTGGCGCGAGGGCGGGACGTTCCCGGACTTCTCCGACGACGTCAGCCAGCTCGCCGTGGACGAGAACGTCTTCGGGCGGGAGGGGGAACGGTTGCTTTCCGTGGCCCGGTTCAGCGGGGCCGAGACCACCCCCGAGTTCCTGCTCGACCGGGCACGGATCGCCGAGGCCGTCGGCACCGCCGAGGGCCAGCAGGCCGAGGACCTGCGAGAGGTGCGGGACTGCCTGGGGGAGCGGCTGGCGGATCTTCCCGGCACCGCCACGGCGAGCGCCGACAGTGACGTCCTCGGAGCCGTAGCCAGCGGGGCCGGGAAACTCACCGGGAACACCGAGAGCACCGACGACAACGACAGGCTCCGCCGCCTCTACGTGTTCACCGACGGCCTGGTGAACACCGGGTGCCTGGACCTGAACCGCTACTTCGACGAGGGGCTGGGGCGCGACGAGATCGAGGCCGACTGCGCGTCCTCCGGCGAGGCGCCCGAGCACGGGCTGGACGGTGTCGAGGTCACGGTCTTCCTGCAGAACAGCCCCGAGCACGGTTTCGACCGGGCGCAACGCGGCACCGTCCGGGACTTCTGGACCGAGGTCTGCGCGATGTACGGGGGTGGTGAGTGCGCGACACCCCCGGGAGAGGAACGCGCTCCGGTGGAGACCGTCGACGCCGACGCTCCGGACGTGGAGGACACCGAGGTGATGGTCCCAAAAGCTGACTTCGCGGACCGAAGCGAGCTGGAGCTGCCCTCGCAGCTGCTGTTCGCCTTCGACTCCGCGAAGCTTCGCGACTCGGCCGACACCCTGCTCGACGAGGCGATCGACGCGGGCGGGGGCGAATTCGAGCAGGACGTGAACGTCACCGGGCACACGGACTCCAAGGGCTCCACCGAGTACAACGAGGAGCTCTCCCAGCGGCGGGCCGAGGCGGTCGCCGACTACCTGGAGGACGTGGGATTCACCGACGTCACTGTCGACGGCAAAGGGGAGAGCGAACTGGCCTGCGCGGACGACTACGAGGACGGGGAGCTCGTCGACGCCGAGTGCGCGCAGCGCAACCGGCGCGTCGTCATCGGGTTCACCGAATGACCGGCCCCACCCGTGAGAGGAGGAGAGATGCCCCAGCGCCCCGAGTTTCCCGGTGACGCCCCGGACGGCGGACACGGAGCCGGCGACGTGAACGGTGGACCCGGCGCTTCCACCGCGTCCGCGTCGGCGTGGAGCGGTGGTGAGTCCCCGGACGAGTTCCCCTCACCCCCGGGAATCGGCTTCATCCCGTTGTCGTGCCATGACGGCTGCGCCTGCCCCCAGCACGAGATGACCGCGGGGAAAGGACACTTCCCGGACGGGGGATCCCCCGACGCGGTCAACAACCACGAGATGGCCCAGCAGTTCAGCGGGGCCATCAACGCGACCCGCGTCATCGTCAACCGGGGCGGCGAGCTCGGCGCGCTGATCAACGCCGTCACGGAGAACGACGCCGCGGTGGAACGAGGGCTGCGCAGGCTGCGGCTGCGCATGGCGGAACACCCGCTCGGCAAGGCACGCCGCCAGCTCGACGACCTGGAAGACGTCTACGCGTCGATCCCCCCGGACGAACGCGCGAAGACCCACCCCTGGCTGCAGGGTTTCGTCTGGGCGACCATCGCCGCCATCGCCGCCCTCGAATCCTGGTTCCTGTACCGGGTGGGCCTGGAGAGCCTGCAGATCCGCGAAGGGGACCCGAGCGGCTACCTCGGTTGGCTCCTCGGCCCCGTTCTGGCCTTCTTCGTGTACGGGCTCGGGCGGTCCCTGTCCGAGTGGACGACGCGGCTGCGGGCGACACGGCACCTCAGGGACGACCCCCCGGACCCGGACACCCCGGAACTGTTCCACCGGCGCGCGTTCCGCGCCGTGACGGTCTTCGTCACCCGCCGGCCCGGCCTCGTCCCCACCGTCCTGGGCCTGGGCGGGCTGATCTGGCTCGGCTACGTGTTCCTGATGCTCGCGTACTACCGCGCGGAAGGGGTGCTGCAGGTGCCCTCATTCGCGGTCATGGCACTGCTCGGGACCTTCGCGGTGGGCGCGGTGTTCTTGGAGGCCCTGGTGCACAACCCCTACGCGGCGGCCCACAAGCGCCTGCGGAGGGTCCGTGACCAGGCCATCCGGGAGTACGAAACGCACTGTGACGATGTGCAGGAGTGGATCTCCCGGCACCGGCAGGCGCACTCGACGCTGCGTTCGCGCCGCGACGAGCTGCTCGGGATCGCCCGCATCGAGGTCGTCCGCGCCTGGCAGAGCGCCAACCTCCCGGCGCGCTTCCGGCACGGGATGGCTTCGCCACGGGCCCCGGTGACGGCGAAACCCACCGACACACTGCCGGAGGAACCCTTCCCCGAGCGGCTGTCGCCGCGCGATGTGGAGCGCTACTTCCGGGTGTTCGAGAACGTCGACACCCCGGTCCCGGACCTCGCCGGACTTTGGGAGGCCGGCCGGGTGCTGGAGAGGTACTCCCCGGACCGCCACGCGGCCGAGCTTGACTCCCTCCTCCGGGAGATCGGGGACTCGACCACGCCGTCGGGAGGCGACGGCGCCACAGCTTCGACGGAGGGAGCAGACCGGTGAACGCTGGTACGGACACCGCCACCCCGGACACCCGGCACGACTCCGGCGAACCGCCCGGCAACCGGCACCGCCTCGCCGAGCGGGCCAAGCGGCTGGCCGGAAGCTATGCCGCGGCGCTCGCGCGACTCGACACGTTCGAGGACCGCCTGCGTACCCCGGCGCCCCCCTCCGCCCCCGACCCGAGCTCACGGAACCCGAACCGGCCGATCCCCGTGTCTCCCGGCCCGACCCCGATGCCCGGGTTCTCGGAGACCGGGCGCGAACCGGAGGCGCGCCCGGCCCCGCCCCCGGACGACCGGCGGGTGGGCGTCGTCGCGCCGCCGCTCGCGCTGCTGCTCGGCGTACTTCTGTCGTGGACCGGGGCCGACCTGCTGCGGCCGATGGTCGAGGGGGCGCCGATGTGGGGAGCGGTGCGCTACCTGCCCGGCGTACTGCTCGTCCTCGCGTTGCTCGGCGCCGGTGCCGCCTTGGCCGCCGCGTTGGCCACGCCCCGAGCGCGTCCACCCGTGTCCGCGTCCGGCGGGGCGGAGGAGACCAGGGGGCAGCGGCCGCCCGTGCCCCGCGCGCGACTCACCGCCTCGCTGCTGCTGTACCTGGCGGCGCTGGGCGGCATCGTGCTCTGGACGGTGCTCTGGGTGGCCACGGCCGCGCCCGTCGCCGTGCCGGCGGGGGTGCCGTCCGTGCTCGCCGGGGCGCTCCTGGTGGGGGTGGTCGCACTGTCGATTCTTCCCGTCCAGCTCCGGCACGCTCGTGCCGCCGCGCGGGCTGGACGGGAACGAGGTGGCGCGCCGTGGGACGGAGACGGCGCGCCACCGGACTTCCCGCCACCCCCGCCGCTGGACGTCGCCGCGTGGTGGCGGTCGCTTCGGCACCAGCGGCGCGAGAAGGGGCGGCGCCGCACGCGTGACCGCGCCCGATCCGCCGTGGGCACCCACGCGCGGGCGTGGGAGGACGTGTACCACGAGTGTCAGCGCCACGCCGACACCAACGACACCGACAGTGCGGCGGTGAGGGCGGCGCTGCGCGAGCTGGGATCGGTGCGTCCCGCGACACCGGGGACCGAGCTTGACCCCGTGCCCGTGGAGTTCGCCGACATGGACCTGGCGGGCAACATGGCCACGGTCGTTCGCTGCCTGGCCCGCTACCACCCGGGCGCGTTGGAGGCCCGATTCGAGCGGGTCAGCCGCGCGTTTCGCGCCGAGTCCGGCTCCGGTGTCGAGAGTGAGCCCCGGTGAGCCGGTGGGGAACACGGCCCGTTCGCCGCCACACCCCGCTGGCGCGGATCCGGGGTGACCACCGTCCGCGAACCGCGGACCCCACCCGGGAGCACGTGATGGCCCTGCTGGGTGACGCCCGACGGGAGGTCGCCCAGGCCGACCAGAAGGCGTCGATCCTGCTCGCCGCCGTTGGTGTGGTGGTGAGTGTGTACCTCGGCGCGCTTCTCGAGCAGAAGTGGACACCGGCGGAGCTGGCACGACCGTGGCGGTGGCTCTGGTGGGGCGGCGGCGCCGCCTTCGGCGCCGCGATGCTCATGTTCGCGATGGTGGTGTTCCCCCGGCTCGGCTCCTCACGGAGGGGGCGCGACTCCGGGATCTCCTCGTTCATCGACGTCGTTCACTGTTCGGACCAGCACGAGCTGCGCCGGTCGCTCGGGCGTTCGGGCACGGCGGACCTGGACGCCCTCACCCGGGAGCTGAACGCGGTGAGCCGGATCGCCTACCGGAAGTACGTGTTGCTGCGGGTCGGGTTGGTGCTGTTGGGGCCGGCGGCCGTGTGCTCCGTGGCGGTCGCGCTCGGTTCGGCGTTGTCCTGAGGGTCCCGGGAGCGGCCCGGGGTCGCGGTCCGCGCTCACTGATGGGTGAGCACCCGGGGGCCGCTCTTGGTGACGGCGACCGTGTGCTCGCTGTGCGTGCCGTGGCTTCCGTCGGCGACGTGCACCGTCCACCCGTCGGGGGCGGTGAACGCGGCGTCGCCCCCGCGGGTGAGCACCGGCTCCACCGCGAGCACCATGCCGGCGCGTAGCTTCATGCCGCGGCCGGCCCGCCCCTCGTTCGGCACGTAGGGCGCCTCGTGCATGGTGCGCCCGATCCCGTGGCCCCCGTGGTCGTCGAGGATCCCGTAGCCGGCGCCGCGGGCGGACTCGGCGATCGCCGCCGACACGTCACCGAGCGTGTTGCCCGGCCGCGCCGCTTTGATTCCGGCGCGCAGGGCCCGCTCGCCCGCGGCGACCAGTGCGGTGTCGGCGGGGTCGGCCTCGCCGACCACGAAGGTGGTCGCGGCGTCACCGCACCAGCCGCCCAGGCGCGCACCGCAGTCGACGCTGACCACGTCGCCGTCGTGGAGACGCTGGTCGGTGGGGATCCCGTGGAGTACGGCGTCGTTGACGCTGGCGCAGATAGTCGCGGGAAACGGGATGGGCGCCCAGTCGGGGTGGTAGCCGCGGAACAGCGGATCCGCGCCGGCGTCGGCGATGACCTTGGCGGCGGTGTGGTCGAGGTCGCGTAGCCGCGCACCGGGCACCGCGCGTTCGCGCACGGCCGCGAGCGCCCGACCCACGACCCGGCCGGCGACGCGCATCGCGTCGATCTCGGCGGGTGTCTTCAGCTCGACCATGGCATCTCCTCTGGAGCGAATAACTATACCGGTATTAGTATCACGGATATGGTTCGGGTTCCATTGACCGAGGACGAGCGCGACCGCGGCGAACGGCTGGGTCGCCTGCTGCGCGAGGCGCGCGGCGAGCGCAGCATGGCCAGTGTCGCCGCGCAGGCGGGGATCTCCGTGGAGACGCTGCGCAAGATCGAGACCGGGCGTATCCCCACCCCGGCGTTCTTCACCATCGTCGCGCTGGGCTCGACGCTGGGGCTGTCCCTGGACGGCCTCGTCAGCGCCGTGGACACCCCCGCGCCGCGGCCCCCCGCGCCACGGGTGGCGTGAGCCCGCGGTTCCTCACTCCGCTGTTGATCTTGTCGCTATCGATAATGGAAATCGCTTTCCGTTTCGACAGCGACAAGATCAACAAAGGGTAGCGCGGCAGGGTCCCGCGTCCCACTCCACCCGCTGCCGGGAGACTCCCCGCCGGAAGGGCCACCGCACCTCCATGAAGGTCTCGGGGCGCGCGGCGGCCGGTCGAGCGGTGGGGCGCCGTCGGCCGTCCACCCCTCGCGTAGCGGGTTCACCTCACCGGGGTCGGCCGGGTCGGCTGACCGCGCGGCACGGGTCGGGATCGTCCCCGCGGGGGTCGGGAGGTCGGCCCCGCCGCGGACGTCTCCCCGGTGGGTGGGCGCGCCGCGGTGGGGCGGTTCTCACCACCTGTAGTCGAGGAACTTGCCGTCGAAGGTGACCACGACGCGGTCCCCCTCGGGGTCGGAGCGCCGCTCGACGTCGACCTTGAAGTTGATGGCGCTCATGATCCCGTCGCCGAACTCCTCGTGGATCAACTCCTTCAGCGCGGGTCCGTACACCGCGAGCGCCTCGCTGAACCGGTAGATCGTCGGGTCGGCCATCACCTGCGGGTCCGTGCCCCGCGACGGTTGGGTCCGCAGCGCCTCGGCGACCGTGTCGTCCAGTTCGAGCATCCCGCAGACCGTGTCGGCCTGCTCCGGTGACATCGGGTGCTGGCCCAGCAGCGCCGCGGTCGTCCACACCAGCGGGGTTCCCAGTTTCTCGGCGATTTGCGCCCAGCTCAGGCCGTGCCGTACGCGGGCGGAGCGCACCAGCTCGGCGGCCTCGGACTTGCTCATGATCGGCTTCACGACTGCTCCCAACCAACTGGTTCCAGGGAAATCGCCGCCAGCCTGCCACCGCGAACCCGGGCGGGCCATGGCGGACACAAACACTTCACACGCGCGACACCGGGGACGACGATCGCGGTCCGGTCCCGTCATCCCGGGGTAACAACCGCGACTCGTGCCGAGGTGAGGCGAAGGTAACGCGGTCGCCCATACCACGGCACGCGGCGGAAACATCCACCTCCCACACTCGTCGTGAACGTCCAGCGCACAGCCCACTCGCAGCCATCGAGCCGGGCACGCCACGAAACGGAAGGGATGGCATGTCCTACCTCTCCCCACCCGAGTTCGCGACGAAGATGGTCGACGCGGGCGAGGCCAAGGTGACGATGTCGGCCCGCGACACCCTCATCCGCTCCTTCATGGCCGGGGCGATCCTGGCTCTGGCGGCGGCGTTCGCGGTAACCATCACCGTGGAGACCGGAAACGCCCTCCTCGGCGCGGTCCTGTTCCCGGTGGGCTTCTGCATGCTCTACCTGCTCGGTTTCGACCTGCTGACCGGGGTGTTCACGCTGGCACCGCTGGCCCTGATCGACCGGAGGCCCGGAGTCGGCTTCGGCTCGGTCATGCGCAACTGGGGCCTGGTCTTCGTCGGGAACCTCGCCGGTGCCATCGTGGTGGCCGTCATGATGGCCGTGATCTTCACGACCGGATTCTCCACCGCCCCGGACGCCGTGGGCCAGCAACTGGGCACGATCGGCGAGTCGCGGACGGTGGGCTACGCCGAACACGGCGCGGCCGGGATGCTCACGCTGTTCGTCCGCGGCGTGTTGTGCAACTGGATGGTCTCCACCGGCGTGGTCGCCGCGATGATGGCGACCTCGGTGTCGGGCAAGGTCATCGGGATGTGGATGCCGATCATGCTGTTCTTCTACATGGGCTTCGAGCACTCGATCGTGAACATGTTCCTGTTCCCGTCCGGGCTGATGCTCGGTGGTGAGTTCTCGGTGGGCGACTACCTGGTGTGGAACGAGATCCCCACCGTGGTCGGCAACCTGGTCGGCGGGCTCACCTTCGTGGGGCTCATGCTCTACGTCACCCACGTCCGCACCGGCGAGTCCCGCTCGGCCAGGACCGTGACGGACGTGCGCGTTCCCGCGAACACCTGAGTACGGCTCGGGTCGAGCCCGGTGGCCCCCGCGAGCCGGATCTAGTGGTGCGCGGGGGCGTTACCTTGCTCTTGGGGCGGTTCGGTGGCGCGCCACGTACGCGTCAGCGTTCGCTGAGGTGTTCCCAGTCCCGGGAGAGCCGGGTGAGGTCGGCCATCAGCCGCTCGCGGTCCTCGGGCGGGAATCCCCGCAACAGGAGCCGGTCGAGCTCGCGGGCGCGGTCGTTGGTCTCGGCCAGCACCCGGGTTCCCTCGTCGGTCAGGTGTAGCAGCTTGCGGCGGGTGTCGCTGGGTGAGGTGTCGCGGCGGATCAGGCCGCGGTCCTCCAGCCGCCGGGCGACGTCGGCCATGGTCGACCGGTCGAGTGCCGCCACGGACGCCAACGATCCCTGGTCGACCCCGGGATGGTTGCGCACCGCCGTCAGTACGGCGAACTGGGGACCGGTCAGGGTCGCGTCGACGGTCTGGGTCCACAGGGCGAGGTATGCCTGGTACATGCGCCGGACCAGGTACCCGGGCGCGGCCATCAGCTCGGGCGGGGTCGACGGGGTTCCCTCCGCTGTGGGGGGCGCCATGGGTGCGGAGGTGGAATCGCTCCGGTCGCCGCCGCTCATTGTGGGTTTCCCTTCGTAACTTCGCTGCCTCGGTGCGGATCGGGCCTTGGGGCCGGGGTGGACGTCGGTGAATGTAGCCGGTGTGCGCGGGACCGCGTTCGGTGGTCCGCTGTCATCTTCTCCCGTGTGGTCCACGGCGGCTCGAACGAGACCGGGCTGGGGGCGAGCCTATCTCTCCGTGGGCGCGCGGCGGATCGTGCGGCCACGCCGCCGGTGTCGTGATGGCTCCGCGACGCGGAAACGTGTGCTTAACACGAACGGCTCCGCGAATCAACAGCTCGAACCATTGACGTGGCTCACGAACATCAGTGATAGTTGGTGCCCGGATAGTCCGAACACGGATTATCAAGGTCCGGACTAATTGTATTGGAGGGCTCATGGACCAGAACGCCCTGAACGATCTCTGCGTGCGCCAGCTGTCGCTCAGCGGGGTCCGCGACGAGGAGACGGTCGCGGTGCTGTCACGAGGCGGCGAGCGGAGCGACTACGCCGACGCCTTCCTCTTCGCGGCCCAGGAGCTCGGGGCCAACACCTTCCACATGCGGCTGCCCAACTCCCGCGACACCTCCGGGGCCTGGGCCGTGGGCGAGTCCGGACTCGCCGGGAACCGCGTCGCCGTGGACTCGCTCAAACAGGCCGACATGCTCATCGACCTCACGTTCCTCCTGTTCAGCAAGGAACAGTTCGAGATCCAGGGTGCCGACACCCGCATCCTCACCGTGGTCGAGCCGGCCCCGTTGCTGGGGCGCCTCATGCCGACCCGCGAGCTCCGCGAGCGCGTCGAAGTCGGCGCCGAGCTCCTCTCCAAGGCCAGGACCATGCGCATCACCAGCCCCGGTGGAACCGACGTCGTCTATCAGCTCGGCGTCTACCCGACCATGAGCGAGTACGGCTACACCGACACCCCCGGCCGTTGGGACCACTGGCCGGCGGCGTTCGTGTTCACCGGCGGCGCCGACGACGGTGTGGACGGCACGATCGTGCTGTCGCCCGGCGACGTGCTGCTGCCGTTCAACACCTACGTGCAGACCCCCGTCACACTCACCATCGAGAAGGGGTTCATCACCGACATTCGCGGTGGCCTGGACGCCGAGCTGCTCTCCTCCTACATCGCCTCGTTCGACGACCCCCGCGGCTACGGAATGTCCCACGTCGGATGGGGACTGGACGAGCGGGCCCACTGGCACGGCCTCACCCAGTTCCCCGGCGGCATGGGAATGGAGCTGCGGTCGTTCTATGGCAACGTCATGTTCTCCATCGGCCCCAACAACGAACTGGGCGGGCCCAACGACACCCCGTGCCACTTCGACATCCCGATGCGCGGGTGCAGCCTGTTCCTCGACGACGAGCCGGTCGTCAAGGACGGGGACATCGTCGTGCCCGAGATGCGCCCGGCGAACCGCAAGTGACCTTCCGCCAGGGGCGCCGTCGCGGACCAGACAGGAGGCAGCCGTGCCGGACTACCGCATCGGCATGATCGTTCCGAGCTCCAACGTGACCATGGAGACCGAGGTGCCCCGCATGCTGCGGGCGCGCGAGGCCGTGATCCCCGACGAACGCTTCACCTTCCACAGCGCCCGCGCGCGCATGCGACAGGTGACCCCCGAGCAGCTGCGGGAGATGAACGCCCAGAGTGAGGACGCGGCGGTGGCCCTGTCCGACTCCCGGCCCGACATCGTGGCCACCGCCTGCCTCGTCGCGATCATGGCGCAGGGCCCCGGGTTCCACTGCACGGCCGAGGACACGATCGCGGCGGCGCTGCGGAAGAACACCGCCGACGCGCCCGTCGTCTCCAGCGCCGGTGCGCTCCTCAAGGCCCTGTCGGCGCTGGGGACACGCCGGGTCGCTATCCTCACCCCATACATGAGATCCCTGACCACAACGGTGGTGAACTACATCGAGGACGCGGGGATCGAGGTGGTCGACGCGCTGAGCCTGGAGGTGTCGGACAACCTGGAGGTCGCCAACCTCGACCCGAGCGGCCTTGAGGAGCACTGGCGCACACTGGACCTCAGCGGCGCCGACGCCCTCGTGATCTCCGCGTGCGTGCAGATGCCGTCGCTGCGCGTGATCCAGCGGATCGAGGACCGGGCCCCGGTCCCGGTCCTCTCGGCGGCGACCGCGACCGTGCACAGTCTGCTCTCCGAACTCGGGCTGCGCACCGCCGTACCCGAGGCCGGATATCTGCTCAGCGGGCAGGTGCCCGCACCCTAGGGAGTGTTGTTTCCAGGGGTGCTGTTCGGGCTGGCTTCGCTCGCCTGGGGTAGGGAGTGTTGCTCGGGCTCGCTGGCGCTCGCCTGGGGTCGGGTGCCCGGGAAGCCGGGACCCTACGGACCCTGCGGAACCCCGGCGGCACCCGACCCAGACCCAGACCACCCAGTCCGAAGAACAGACCCTAGCTAGACGGCCCCCGTCCCACCACACGGAGGCGCGGTGGGGCGGCCGCACCCACCGGACCGTGCCGGGCCACCCGTACCGGAGGAAACGGTCACGACAACCGGGCGGCGACACCGCCGCCACACAGGACCCGAGGGCCGACGCACGGCGACCCCCGCGGCGGACAACGGCGTCCCGCCGAACCGCCGCCGTGCGCTCGGATCCGCGGTGGGCACCCAAGGATCGGGGAAGACATGAAGACGTTTCTGCAATCCAAGGGTGTGCAGCCCTCCCTGCACGCCTACTTCATCAGCGCCATGTCCTACATGGCCCTGGGACTGTTCTCGTCACTGATCATCGGGCTGATCATTCAGACCATCGGTGAGCAGGTCGGGATCCCGTTCCTCGTCGACGCGGGCGCCATGGCCATGGGAATGCTGGGTCCGGCGATCGGCGCCGCGGTGGCCTACTCGCTCAACGCGCCGCCCCTCGTCCTGTTCTCCGCGGTCGCCACCGGCGCGGCCGGTGCCGAGCTGGGCGGGCCCGCCGGGGCCTTCCTCGCCGCGCTGGTGTCGGTGGAGATCGGCAAGCTCGCCTCCAAGACCACCAAGCTCGACATCGTGGTCACACCCGCGGTGACCATTCTCGCCGGGTTCTCCGTCTCCTGGGCGATCGGCCCCACCATCGACCGCGGGCTGCGCTACTTCGGCGAGCTGATCAACTGGGCCACGGAGCAGGAACCGCTGGTCATGAGCGTGCTCATCGCCGCACTGATGGGACTGGCCCTGACGTTCCCCATCTCCAGTGCCGCCATCGCCGTCATGCTGGATCTGAGCGGACTGGCCGCCGGAGCGGCCACCGTCGGGTGCAGTGCGCAGATGGTGGGCTTCGCCGTCACCAGCTTCCGGGAGAACCGGTGGGGCGGGTTGGCCTCGCTGGGCCTGGGCACCTCCATGTTGCAGGTGCCCAACATCCTGAAGAACCCCCGGATCCTCATCCCCCCGACACTCGCCGGCGCGATCCTCGCCCCGTTCGCCGTGGTGATCTTCGGTGTGGAGAGCAACGCCGCCGGCGCCGGGATGGGCACAGCGGGACTGGTGGGCCAGATCATGACGGTGTCCACCATGGGGTTCAGTGTCTCGCTGCTGCTGGTGATCGCCGCGTTCCACTTCGTCCTTCCCGCGTTGCTCGCCTGGGGGTTCGCGTTCGCGCTGCGCCGGATCTCCTGGATCGGGGACGGCGACCAGCTGATCCACCAGGGATGAGGCCGTCCACCCGCTTCGCGCCACGCAGTTCGGCCGGCCCTCGGGCCGGCCAGCACACCACTTGGAGGAAACATGCCACCCAGCCAGTCCTATGAGGTGACGATCGCGGGTGGGGGACTCGGTGGCCTCACCGCCGCCCTCGCTCTTCGCCAGAAAGGGCTGCAGGTGACCGTCCTGGAGCAGGCCCCCCAGCTCGGCGAGGTGGGGGCCGGAATCCAGACCGCCCCCAACGCCAGCCGGATCCTGATGCGGCTGGGCCTGCGGGAACGGCTGGAGGAGATCCACACCGAACCCCAGGACCAGGTACGTCGCCGGTGGCAGGACGGCAGCATCATCGGGCAGACCCCTCTGGGTGACCGGCTCAAGCGCGAGTACAACGCGCCGTACTGGCACTATCACCGCGCCGACCTGCACCGGGTCATCATGGACGCCTGCCTGGACCCCGCCGGCCCCGGACCCGTTGTCCGGATGCGCACCGGCAGCCAGGTCGTCGACGTCGACCAGAGCGACCCCGACCGGCCCACCGCCGTCACGGCGAGGGGAGAGCGGATCACCGGGGACGTGCTCGTCGGAGCCGACGGCATCCAGTCGCGTGTGCGCGACGCCGCGGGGTTCCCCGACACCCTGCTGTTCTCCGGGGAGATGGCCTACCGGGCGCTCATCCCGGGCGAGCGGATCGCCGCCGATCCCGCCACACGCTGGCTGTTCGACCGTTTCCACAGCACCATCTGGTACGGGCCCGACCGGCACCTGGTGCACTACATGATCCGCGGTGGCACCTACCTGAACGTGGTCGCGATCCTGCCGTGCGCGCCCGGCCTCGACCAACAGTGGTCCGCCCCCGCCACCCCCGACGACCTCGTCAGCGCGTTTCCCGGTTGGGACGACCGGGTCGCCTCGATTCTGTCGAAGGCCGACCCCGACACGGTCAGCGCCTGGGCCATGTACCACCGTCGCCCCGACCCGGTCTGGGTCGACGGCCGCCTCGCGCTGCTGGGCGACGCCTGCCACGCGATGCTGCCCTACCAGGCCCAGGGGGCGTCGCAGGCCATGGAGGACGCCGCGGTCCTCGCCGAGGAACTCGGCTCCGTGCCCGTCGCCGACGCGCCGCGGGCCCTGACACGCTACGTGGCCCGGCGCGCCGAACGTGCCGGTATGGTCCAGGACGCGTCGCTGCGCAACATGGAGCTGTACCACCTGCACGACGGCCCGCGGCAGCGGGAGCGCGACGCCAAACTGCGCGACTTCCACGGCGAGTCCGCGATCTCCTATGACCTGCTCTGGCGCGGGACACCGCTCCACGACGCCGACAGCGAGTCCTTCACCTACCAGTTCATCCGCTAACCCGGAATCGTGGGGCACCCGCTCGGCACCGCCGCCCCGACCGGCCAGCAGACGAGGAGCAGTCATGAAGCCCGCCGCGTTCTCCTACCACCGCGCCCGCGACGTCGACGGCGCGAGCGAGCTGCTGTCCCAGCTCGGCGGTGACGCGAAGCTCGTCGCCGGTGGCCAGAGCCTGGTCCCGATGATGAACTTCCGCCTCGCCCGACCGCGGCATCTCGTCGACATCGCCCGGCTGGACGAGCTCAGCCACATCACCCCCGACGGCGCCGGCCTGCGGATCGGCGCCCTGACCACGCACCACACGGTCGAGACCGCCAAAGCGAGGCTCGGCGGCGGGTTCGCCGTACTGTCCGATGCCATGTCCTGGGTCGGCCACGTGCCGATCCGTTCGATGGGCACGGTCGGCGGCAGCCTGGCCCACGCGGACGCGACCGCGGAGTGGTGCCTGCTGGCGGTGCTGCTGGACGCCACGGTGACCGTCCGCGGACCCGACCGGGCCGAACGCACCATTGACGCCGCCGACCTTTTCCTCGGGTTCTACACCACCACGGTGGAACCGGACGAGATCCTCACCGAGGTCATCTTCCCCCGCCCCGCCCCGCACGCGGCGCTCACCGAGTTCGCCCAACGCCACGGCGACTTCGCCACGGTCGCCGCGGCGGTCGACCTGGACCTCGACGGGGGCACGGTCCGGGGAGGCCGTGTGGCCCTCGGCGGGGTGGCGCCGGTTCCCGTCCGCGTCAGCGCGGCCGAGGAGGTGCTGCGGCGGGGTGGCCCCGCCGGGCCGGAGCTGTTCGCCGAGTGCGCCACGGCGGCCGCCTCGGCCATCGACCCACCCGCCGACGCCGACGGCAGCGCCGAGTACCGCACGAACCTGGCCCGCACCCTGGTCACACGCGCATGTGAGGAGGCGGCTCACCGATGAGCACGACAGTCCCGCACAACCCGGAACCCCGGTTCGACGTCGACGGGACCTGGGTCGGCGCCTCCGTCCCCCGCCGGGAGGACCCACGCCTGGTCACCGGCCGGGGGCGCTTCGTCGACGACATCACCCTGCCCCGTATGGCCCACGCCCAGTTCGTGCGCAGCACGGTCGCCTCCGGCGCCGTGGAGGAGATCGACCTCACCGGAACACGCGACACCCCCGGTGTCATCGCCGCGTTCACCGCGGCCGACCTCGGCCTGGGCGACATCACGGCCGTCCTGGAACGCCCCCCGTCGGAGTTCGTCCCCACCGACATGCCGGTGCTGGCCCGCGACCGGGTGCGCTTCGTCGGCGAGCCCCTGGCGATCGTCATCGCCGAGGACCCCTACACCGCCGAGGACGGGGTGGAGGCCGCCCGGGTGAGCTACCGGTCGGAGCAGGCCGTGGTCTCCGACGAGCAGGCCCTCGCCGAGGACGCCCCACTCGTCCACGACAACGCCCCCAACAACACCCTGCTCGACGTGTCCATGTTCGCCACCGACGGCATCGACGACGTGTTCGCCGACGCCGACTGCGTGGTGCGCGTCGACGCCAGGTCCAGCCGGCAGAACGCCCTGCCGCTGGAGACCCGCGGGGTGGTCGCCTCCTGGGACGACCGCGAGGAGCAGCTGGTGGTGCAGACCTGCACCCAGGTCCCCCACCAGGTACGCACGGTCCTGGCCCGCAGCCTGCGCCGCGACGAGCGCGCCGTCCGCGTCGTCGTGCCCGACATGGGGGGAGGGTTCGGGCAGAAGTGCGTCGTGGGCCGCGAGGAGATCGCCGCGGCGGCCGCGGCGCTGCGGCTCCAACGGCCGGTCAAGTGGATCGAGGACCGCAAGGACGCGCTGAGCGCGGCGTTCCTCGCCCGAGAGCAGCACTACGACGCGCGCGCCGCCTTCGACGCCGACGGCCGCATCCTCGCGCTGGACGTCGACATCGTCTGCGACATGGGCGCCTACTCCTGCTACCCGTTCTCCGCGGGGATCGAGCCCCTGATGGCCTCCTCCGAGATGCCCGGTGTGTACCGGGTGCCCGCCTACCGGGTGCGGGGCCGCGCCGTCACCACGAACAAGGCCCCCAGCGCCCCGTACCGGGGAGTGAGCAGGCCCCAGCACGTGATGGTGATGGAACGCCTGTTCGAGCGGGCCTCGCGGGAGCTCGGGATGGACCCCGTGGAGATCCGGCGGCGTAACGTCATCACCACCTTCCCCTACACGGGCGTCAACGGAGTCACCTACGACCCCGGCACCTACCTGGAATCGCTGGACCTGTGCGAACAGCTCGTACGCGACGAGGGGTGGTACGACCGCAAGCGGGAGCTCGCGCGGGAGGGGCGCGTGCTCGGCGTCGGCTACTGCTGCTTCAACGAACGCACCGGCTACGCCACCGAGGCGTTCGCCAAGCGCAAGATGACCGCGGTACCCGGGTTCGACATCTCCGAGGTTCGGATGGACACCACCGGCGCGGTCGTCGTCACCTCGGGCACCCTGAGCCACGGTCAGAGCCACGAGACCACGCTGGCCCAGATCGTGGCGACCCGGCTGGGGCTCGACCCGGCCAGGGTGAAGCTCCACCAGGGCGACACGGACCGCGTCACCTACGGGTGGGGAACCTTCGCCAGCCGGTCGGCGACCATCGGGGGCAGCGCTGTGTCGCTCGCCGCCGACCGGCTGGTCGAGAAACTGCTGCACATCGGGGCGCACATGCTGGAGACGCGCCCCGACAACGTCGAGCTCCACGACGGCGGTGTACGCCAGCGCGACGACCACGGCCAAACGCTGTCCTACGCCGCCATCGCCGATACCGCCTACCTGCGCGCCGAACGGCTACCCAAGGACACCGACCCCGGTCTCACGGCGACCGCCAGTTTCGACCCTCCCGGCGACGGCACGTTCGCCAACGCCACCCACGCCGTCGTCGCCGAGCTGCACCCCGGAACCGGCCGGGTGGAGATCCTGCGGTACCTGTGTGTCGAGGACTGCGGGATCGTGATCAACCCCCAGGTGGTGGAGGGGCAGTGCCGGGGCGGCATCGCCCAGGGGATCGCCGGCGCCCTGTACGAGCGGATCAGCTACGACGAGCAGGGCGAACCCTCCTGCGCCAGCTTCATCGACTACAAGGTGCCCACGGCCGGCGAGATCCCCGACGTGGAGATCCACCACCTCGAAACCCCGAGCGACCTCACCGAGAACGGGGCCAAAGGGGTCGGCGAGGGTGGGACCATCGGCGCCCCCGCCGCGGTTCTCAACGCCGTCAACGACGCGCTCCGACCCACCGGGATCGAGCTCGACACCACCCCCATCGCCCCGGAGACGGTGCAACGCGCATTGGAGGAGAGCTCATGACCGACCAGTACCTCGTCACCCTCACCGTCAACGGCGAGGACCACGAACTCCTCGTCACCGCCCGCCGCACCCTCGTCGACGCGCTCCGGCACGATCTCCACCTCACCGGGACGCACGTCGGCTGCGAGCACGGGGTCTGCGGCGCCTGCACGATCCTGGTGGACGGGGCGCCGGCGCGGGCGTGCCTGATGTTCGCGGTGCAGGCCGAAGGCCGAGATCTGCGTACGGTCGAGTCACTCGGCAGCCCGGACAGCCCAAACGACCTGCAGCGCGCCTTCTCCGAGCACCACGCGCTGCAGTGCGGGTTCTGCACCCCCGGGTTCCTGATGCTCGCCGAGGGGTTCCTCGCCTCCCGCCCGCGGGCGACCAAGGCCGAGATCCGTGAAGCCGTTTCGGCCAACCTCTGCCGCTGTACCGGCTACCAGACCATCGTGGAGGCCGTCGACGACTGCGCGAGCCGGCGCCGGTGCGCGCCGGACACCACCGAGGGGGAGGCCACCCCCGAACCCGGCCAGAACGACACACCCCGGCCAGCGTAAGGAAACCCGCCCATGCTTCTGGAGAACTCGGTCCCGGTTGACGCCCCACCCGACGAGGTGTTCTCCCTCGTCAACGACGTCGAGAGGGTCGCCGGCTGCGTCCCCGGCGCCGCTCTCGACGGCCGTGACGGCGACACCTACCACGGCAACGTCACCGTCAAGGTGGGGCCGGTCACCGCGAGCTACTCGGGGACCGTACGGTTCCTCGACGTCGACCCGGACCAGCGCACCCTGCGCGCGCAGGCCCGTGGTGTCGACGCCCACGGCAACGGCGACGCCGAGGCCGAGGTGGGGCTGAGCGTCGTCGAGAACGGTTCCGGCTCCCTGATCACGATCGAGGCGGACCTGCTCATCCGCGGCAAGATCGCGCAGTTCGGCAAGGGCGCGATCGCCATGGTGTCGGACCGGCTGCTCAACCAGTTCGCCGCGAACCTCGCCGGGCTCCTCGCCCGGGACGGGACGCCCCCGACCACCGAAACCGCCGGGAGCGACCGGGCCAGCGGCGCGCGCACCCCGGACGCTCCGGCGCCAGCCGCCAGCGCGGCCCCCGCCGCCGGCTCCGCCGGGGAGCTCGACGGACTCGGCCTCGTCCTCGGCCCCGCGACCAGGTACCTGCCCTACGTGGCCGCCGCCGGCTTCGGCTTCCTCCAGGGGTGGCTGCTGGGCCGCCTGTCCGCGCAGAACAAGCAGCTGAAGTACTTCCGGGGGGTTCACCGTGGCTGAGACGGGCACCGACAGTACGACCACCGACGTCTACGCCCGTGCCGGGTTCGGCGGGGAGGTCCGCCGCGGACACCGCCCGGCGATCGTGGTGGTGGATCTCAGCCGGGGGTTCACCGAGGACACCCACCCCTGTGGCGCCGACCTCACCGACGTGGTCACCGCCACCTCCACGATGATCGAGGCGGCACGCCCGGCCGGTGTCCCCGTGGTGTTCACCACCATCGCCTACACCCAGGCCGAGCTCGCCGTGGACGCGGTGCGCTGGTTGGACAAGGCACGCGGGATGCGCGCCCTGCGTGAGGGCAGCGACGCGGTGGCGCTCGACCCGCGGCTGCCCGTCAGGGACGACGACCCTCTCGTGGTGAAGAAAGGGGCCTCGGCGTTCTTCGGAACCCCCCTGGCCGCCATGCTGGCCGGTCTCGGCCGGGACACGATCCTCGTGTGCGGGGCCACCACGAGCGGATGCGTGCGCGCGACCGCCGTCGACGCCGTGCAGTCGGGGTTCTCGGTACTGGTGCCGCGCGAGTGTGTCGGCGACCGCGCCCCCGGCCCCCACGAGGCCAACCTGTTCGACATCCACGCCAAGTACGGCGACGTCATCGGCCTGGGCGAGGCGCGCACCTACCTCGCCGGGCTGGCCGCCGCCTGACCCACCCCTGCGACCCGAGGAAGAACCGCCAATGACCGACCGTCTGCTCAGCCAGGACGCCCTCGCCGACCTCGCCGACGTCGCCGCGACCGGGCGGTGGGTGCGATCGGGGCCGCTGCGGCTGCACGTGCTCGACTACGGCGGCGACGGGGTCCCCCTGCTCGTCCTCCCGGGCATCACCAGCCCCGCGATCAGCATGGACTTCGTGGCCCGCGAGCTGACCGACCTCGTCCGCCCCGTTGTGGTCGACCTTCGGGGCCGCGGGCTGTCTGACGCCGCGCGCTCCTACACCCTGGCCGACTACGCCGACGACGCGGAAGCGGTCGTCACCGGGCTCGGGCTCCACCGCCCGATCCTGCTCGGCCACTCGCTGGGGGCGCGCATCGCGGCCGTGGTCGCGGCCCGCCCGAACGCCCGGATTCGGGGCAGCGTCCTGGTCGACCCGCCCATGAGCGGCCCCGGACGCGGGCCCTACCCCACCACGCTGGAGATGTTCCGCGACCAGCTGCGCCAGGCGCGGCGCGGCACCGACGCCGAGGAGGTCGCCCGGTCCTGGCCGCGCTGGTCGCGGCGGGAGCGGGAGCTGCGCGCCCGTTGGCTGGCCAGCTGCGACGCCGAGGGGATCGACGCCACGCATCGTGGTTTCGAGACCGAGGACTTCTTCGCGACGTGGCCGTCGGTGCCCGCGCCCACCACGCTCGTCTACGGCGCCGACAGCCCGGTGGTCACCGCCGACGGCGCCGCCGAGGCCGCCGCGACCAACCCCGGCGCGACGCTGGTGGAGATCCCCGACGCGGGGCACATGGTGTTCTGGGACGCGCCAGATCGGGCGTGCGCCGCGATCCGTGACCTGCTCGGTTCCCAGCGCGCCTGACCGCCCACCCACGGACCCGCCCCCCGGATCCCGGGCCCGTGCCCTGAGGAGGCACGCGGTAGTCTCCGTGTGCCGCGGGAAGCGGAACGGAGGAGTCGGGAGGACGCATGCCAGCCGACGAACCGGGTGCCGTGGTGGTGGGAGGTACGGCCGGCCTCGGCCTGGCGACGGCGCGGGCGCTGGGCGGCCGCGGCCCCGTCACGGTGACCGGCCGCACCACCGAACGGGCCGAGCGGGCGGCCGCCGAGATCGGTGACGGGGCGCGGGCCGTGGCCGTGGACCTGGCCCGGCCCGACGGGATCGCGGCGTCCCTGTCGGGCGTGGACAACGTGCGGCACCTGGTGATCGCCGCGATGGAACGCGACCGCAACCCGGTGCGCGACTATGACGTCACCTCGGCCTCCCGGGCGGTCACCCTCAAACTCGTGGGCTACACCGAGGTGGTCCACGCGCTGGCGTCCCGAATGACCGAGGATGGCTCGATCGTGCTCCTCGGTGGCCTGGCCGCGAACCGTCCGCATCGGGGATCGGCCACCATGACCACTGTCAACGGCGGAATCAGTGCGTTGGTGCGCAGCCTGGCCACCGAGCTGGCGCCGATTCGGGCCAACGCCGTGCATCCGGGGCTCGTCGGGGACAGCCCTCATTGGGCCAAGGAGACCGAGCTGTGCGAGGCCCTCCGATCCCGGCTCCCCACCGGGAGCCTCGTCACCACCGACGACGTGGTGGACGCGGTGCTGTTCCTCCTCACGAACAGGTCGGTGAACGGCACGAACCTCGTCGTCGACGGTGGCGAGTCGATGACCTGACACGCCAGCCCGCCTCCCCAGTGGTCACTGTTTGGTGGCGTGCCTCGGTCGCACGGCCAGCACGATCCGGTGCTCCCCCGGCGCCGCCCAGGGGTAGGTGTCCTGGTCGATGTACTTCTTCGCCATCTTGTCGATGAAGGCGTTGCCCTCGTCGCCCTCGACACTCTCGAGTTCGCCGCGGAGCTCGACGTAGCGGTACGGGTTGTCCGGGTCCTGGATCGAGACCGCGATATGGCCGTCCCGCCGCAGGTTGCGGTACTTCTGGCGGGTCGTGGTCTGGCTGAACCTGAGGAGTTCCCCGTCCCAGTCGAACCAGACCGGGTTCACCTGGGGCTCCCCCGACGGCCCGATGGTGGCCACGTGCGCGAACGCGACCTTGCGGAGAATGTCCTCGCGGTCCTCGGGAACGATCGACATGTCTCATCACTCCAATCCGCTGGCTCACTACCGAGGATTGTGCTCCTGAAACTCCCCGTGGTGAACGACGCTCGCCGGGTCGCCCCGCGGACGGGGACTCCCGGCCTCCACTACCGAGTGAGACGCGACCCGCGCGTTCGATCGGGGATTTCGAAACTTTTCTGTCCCCTCTTTTGTGTCCGAGGGGCGTTGGACCACCGAAAAGTCGTCCCGGCGGCGAAGCGTTCCGCCGCGGACTCTTGACGGCTCGCTCGGTCGGAACTTAATGTCCGTTGCATTGTTTGTCGGGAGTTTTTCGGAAACTTTCGAAGAATCGACGGAACTGGAGTCCCCCAATGCGCTCGGTTCGTCTCACCACCGCCGCACTCGCCGCGGTGGCGGTCTCGCTGCCCCTGACCGCCGTACCGGCCGCCGCCGCTCCCCCCGACCACGCCAACGCCAAGCACAACAGGCTGCGCGAGGCCGCCCCCGACGACCTCGTCATCGGCACCGCGATCGCCGGGGGTGGCCACCACGATGACCAGGACTACCCCGACCCCTTCACCGCCGACCACAAGTACCGCACGATCCTGGACCGTCAGTTCGGCTCGGTCTCCGCCGAGAACCAGATGAAGTGGGAGTACATCCACCCCGAGCAAGACAGCTACGACTTCGAGGCCGCCGACGCCATCGTCGACTTCGCCGAGCGCAACGGTCAGCAGGTGCGCGGGCACACGCTGCTGTGGCACAGCCAGAACCCGGACTGGCTGGAGGAGGGCGACTTCTCCGACACGGAGCTGCGCGCCATCCTGCGCGACCACATCACGACCGTCGTCGGCCGCTACGCCGGCCGGATCCAGCAGTGGGACGTCGCCAACGAGATATTCGACGGCGACGGCAACCTCCGCACCGAGGAGAACATCTGGATCCGCGAGCTCGGTCCGGGGATCATCGCCGACGCCTTCCGGTGGGCACACGAGGCCGACCCCTCGGCGGAACTGTTCCTCAACGACTACAACGTCGAGGGGGTCAACGCCAAGAGCGACGCCTACCACGAACTCGCCCGGGACCTGCTCGCGCAGGACGTGCCGCTGCACGGGTTCGCCGCCCAGGGACACCTGAGCATCGAGTACGAGTTCCCGGGCGACCTGGAGGAGAACCTGGGCCGCTTCGACGATCTCGGACTCGCCACGGCCATCACCGAGATCGACGTGCGAATGGAGCTCCCCGAGAGCGGTAGGCCGACCCACGCGCAGCTGGGGCAGCAGGCCGACTACTACCGGCGGGCGCTGCGGGCGTGCCTGAACGTCGACGGTTGCGAGTCCTTCACGATCTGGGGCTTCACCGACAAGTACTCCTGGGTCCCGCACACCTTCGAGGGCGAGGGAGCCGCGACGGTCATGAACGACCACTTCGTGCGCAAGCCCGCCTTCTTCTCCCTGCTGGGCACGCTGAAGGCCGCCGAGTAGGGCGGGAGCCTCGCTCACGACCGTTCGTGTCGTGACCGGGGAAACGGGTGTTTTACGGGCGCGACCGTGACACCGGTTTCCCCGATCACGGCGCACATCGTTCGTGGCCCTCGGCCGTGGCGGTACCCCGAGGGCCACTCTTTCTCACCCCACACCGGAGGGTCGGACTCTCGCACTCCTCCGTCGGGGTCGAACACCAGGAACCAGTCGAACGTGAGCCCGCTTACCAGCGCGGTCAGTCGCTCCGCCTCGACTTCGGGATCGGGGACCCGGGCGGACTCGAGCGCCTGGCGTAGCACCGCGCGCAGGTCGGTCCCCATACGTGTGGACAGAGCCCGGAACTCCGGGCGTAGCCGGGCGGCGGTGGTGACGGACTTCTCGCGGGACAGCGCGCTGTGACCTAGTGTTCGGAGCATGAGCGGGCGGAACAGCGCCACCACCGGGCGCGCCCACACCTCGGACGCGCACACGGAACGCCCCCGGCTCGGGGTGTCGAGCCGCCCGCTGGGCGAACCCGTCCACCACGACGGTGGTCACCGGTTCCTCACCGACCGGCTCGCGCCGTACGTGGAGTGGGTGGTCCTCCACCCGGAGGACGAGACAGGGCCGGATGCGCCGCGAGAGACCCCGCACCCGCGACGTGGGGAAAGCGGCGCCGCGGCTCCGAGGCGGGTGCGAGGGGCCGAGAGCGGAACCGACCACACCGACCGGCTCGCAGCCGTCGCCGACGCCCACCGCGCCGATCCGGACACGCTCGACGGTTGTGTGCTGAAGGACGAGCCGTCCGGTTGTGGCCTGTTCGCCCTTCCCGTGTCCGCCGAGGGCGACCGGGGCGACGGCGAGGGCCGGGGAACGTGCGTCGAGCGGCTACTCGGGCTGGACCCCGAACTCCCGGTCGAGGAGGAGGCGCGGCTGTCCGACGCCGGGGTGCGCGACCGCTTCGTCGAGCGGATCTTCGCGCACGCCCGCCTGCGCGAACTCCTCGGTGGACACTGGCGGCCGCGCGACCTGGTCGCCTTCCACTCGCGCCACAAGTTGCAGCTGATGGCGCACAGGCCGGACTCCTACCGCGCGCTCGGGCGCGTGGTCGCCAACGCCGGACGGGAGAGCCGGGAGGCCATCGGGTCCGACTACCGTGCGGGCTTCCACGCGGCGTTGGCCCTGCGGGCCACCCCCGGACGCCACGTGAACGCGTTGCACCACGCCTTCGGCATGGTCAGTGCGCTGCTCGACGGCACTCGCCGTCACGAGGTGCTGGCCTCCATCGCGTCGTACCGGTCCGGTGAGGTACCGATCACCGTGCCCGCCGCGCTTATCCGTGACCACTGTGTCGCCGAGGGCGTGACGTGGGCGGCCGAGCAGACCTACCTGGCGCCCTTCCCGGCGGAGTTGGGATCGCGCGACTCACCGGGCCGGCCCTGAGGCGGTGTGGCCGAGCGGCGTGGTGGACCTCCGCGCGGTGGCCGTGGCGCAGCGCCTCCTGCCGGATCCGCGTTCCCATCCGCCACGGCGGGTGGATCGGCTCTGTGGTAACCCCCACGGGCTCGGGCGGGTGGCGGCGCATGTACTCTCCGCCAGGGTCGAACCGTCTCGCCTGACGCACCAGGTTGGTTCGGAGGTTCGTCCGGGTGTCGTTACCGGTTCCCGCCACCCACTTCCGGTTGCCGTGCCAGGGGGGCGGACCCGTGCCGAGGGGTGTCCACGACCACCCGCGCCCGACGGATCCCTCGCTCGACACCGGATGCCTGGCTTGATTTCCACTACTTTATGTATTTACTCTTTACTCTGAGTATCGAATCGGAGGTGGAGAATGCCATATGAGGCCACTGGCGGATCCGGAGCGACACTCGCGGCGACCGGGGTGGCCACCGGCTATCTGTGGCTGGTGGTGACGGGCCTGCTGTTGGTGGTCGCAGGAGCCCTGCTCATCCGGTTGTCCTTCCGCCGGCACCGCGGGCCGATCGAACCGTGAAGGTGCCGCGTGCCGTGGCGGGGCGGCCACGGGAGGCCCCCACGGGGGACCGTGACCAGGATCCGCACCCACCCACCGCGCGGTACGCGAAGCCGGGAGTGACGGCGTCGCTGGGCACGATCGCACTGTCCGGGTTCGTGGCGTGGGGGACGCTCCACCTGGTCGGCGCGGTCACCGAGTTCGTCGAGCCCGGGACGAGTCTGGCCATGGTTTGGCTCGTCTCCTTCCTGCTGTTGTGGTGGGCTCCGCTGGCGTGGCTGGAACGCCCCATCAGGGCCACGGAGGAGCAGCACGCGTCCCTGGACGAGCTCACCGTGACCGTCCAGGTTCCGGTGTACAACGAGGATCCGCACATCCTGCGGTGTTGCCTCCGCTCACTGCTCGCCCAGAGCCGACCGGTGGACCGCGTCCGGATCGTCGACGACGGCTCCGTGGACCCTTCCACCGGGCTGCCGATGGACTACGACGCGATCCGCGACGAGTTCCTCGCACGGGCGGCCGAACAGGGTGTGGATGCGACCTGGGAGCGCACCGAGAACCGAGGGAAGAGGTTCGCGCAGATGCGGGTACTCGCCCGCGACGACGCCGACATCTTCGTCACCCTCGACAGCGACTCGGTGCTCGACCCGCACGCCGTACGCGAGGGGCTGGCGCCCTTCACCGATTCGCGCGTCCAGTCGGTCGCGGGCCACGTGATCGTGCTCAACAACAGGGCCACGCTACTCACCAGGCTCACCTGTGTGCTCTACCTGCCGTTCACCCGCGGGCTGCGCAGTGCCCAGTCGGTGCTGCGTCGGGTGACGATCAACTCCGGCACGCTCGCGTTCTACCGCGCGCGGCCTGTACGCGAAGCCGCGGGCGCCTACGAGAACGAGCACTTCTGGGGTCGTCCCATGCAGATGAACGACGACTCGATGCTCACGTTCTACGCCCTGCTCAACGGCGACACGGTGCACCAGCCGTCAGCGATCGTGTTCACCCTCGTGCCGGAGCGGTTCGGCCACTACTTCGGCCAGCAGCTCCGCTGGATGCGGGGCACGACGGTGCGCCACCTATGGTGGCTGCGCTACATGCCGCTCGGCGGCGTGGTGTTCTGGGGGACGGTGATCGAGTACCTCCACCTGTTCCTGTCCTACGCGGTTCCGGTCCTGATCCTCGTGGACGACGGCCTACGGTCGCAATGGGAGGAGATCGCCCGGGCCGCGCTGGTCATCGGGGTGGCGATCACCTACATCATGGCCCTTCGGATCTTCACCGTCCGGCGGAGCGACGAGTCGCCTCGCCACCGGTTCCTGCTCTACCTCCTCGCCCCCGTGGCCACGCTCTGGAGGCTCGTCGTCCTGCGCCCCGTCTACCTGTACGCGATGCTGACGTGCCGCCAGATCGCGCGGTGGGGGACACGAGAGGGCGTCGAGGTGTCCGTGTCGGGGTGAGGTGTTCGTCGGGGTCCGAACCCTCGGGCCACGGCGCGGCTCCCTACGGCAACAGCGGGAGGAGCCCGACCCAACGCTCGCCGATCTCACGCACCAGGGGGCTTCGCGCCAGGGGAACCACGCGTTCGAGTGCCGTGAGAACACTCTTGTGGTGGCGCAGGAAGAGCGCGTCTCGCCGGTTGCCCGTGTCGGCGACGCCGCGCAGGAACGGCTGCCCCGGCCTTCCGACCCCCGTGTCCAGGGCCAAGAGAAAGACACGTTCCCACGGGGCGGGCAGTGCCGCCAGAGCGCTGCTCACCGTGTGATCCGGGGTGAAGTCACCGGGTGGGTCCGCGTCCACGTGGAGAATGATGTGGGCCCGCAGCCCGGCCTCGTCCGCCGCCCGTTTGAGCGAGGCGAACTCGCCCTCCACGACCATTCCACCGGCCCGGATCGCCACCCTGGCCCACTGGATCCGTTCCGTGGCGGGCGCACCCGTGTGCTGCGCCTTGCCCACCGCGATCGAGCGCACCAGCGATAGCCAGTTCTTGTCCGCGGCGGCCTCCTCGACCAGCGTGGCGAGATTCGAATACGCCGCGGGGGCGCTCCAGCGGCCGATTTCGTCGGCGGTTGGCAGTGAACGGCGCATCGTCCTGTCACCGTGGGTAGCGAGCTATTGGAACTCTATTCCGTTGTTACTGAACGCTTCTTTCCCGATCTCAACCGATTCGGGGGAGGGCTGGTAGTGGCCGCTGTGGTTGTCGATCTCCAACCCGAAGTAGTTCCCGTCGGCCCCGGCGATGTCCGTCTCACCCGCGGCCCGCACGGGCTTTCCGCCGGTCAGGACCGTGTGGCTGAGTTCCTGGCCGTTCTTCCACTTCGGGATCACGAACAGTTCACCGTCGGTCGTAACGGCCCACTTCAACCTGCCACTGTTGGCGAGCTCCTCGAAACCGCCGTCGGTGACCCTCATCGGCTCGACGTCGAGACGTTCGGCCTGTGCCAGTTCCTCGTCCAGCTCTCCCGGTTTCTGGTTATCGAACTCCGGGCACGATCCGTTGTCGTTGTGCACCAGGACGGCCGCGCCGCCCCGCTGCACATAGTAGGTGTGCAGATCGTGGACGGTGAGGTTGTACGCCGCCTGCCCATCGACCGTCCGTACCTCGACCGCCCGCACCTGGACCCAGGATCCGGCGGAGGTCCGCAGCCAGGTACCGGACCTGAGATCGACGGCGTCGACCCACGTTTCGAGCCGTGGTGCCCAGAAGGGGTGCCCGTCGGTGGCGCTGATGGTCCAGACACCGTCGTCGCCCGCGACGGTGACGTCGACGAGCGTCTTCCGCCCCTCACCGGAGATCGTGTCGGTGACCGGCCGGGCCCCGCTCTCACCCGTCTCGGGGTTGGTCGCGAGGACCGAGTCGCCGGTGTCGATGTCCTCGATGGGCGCGGTTGACCCGTCGGCGAGGAGCACACGGGTACCGGGAACGAAACTGTTGCCTCCAGTGGCACACGACGCCAGATTGGAGTCGTTGTCCTCCTCGTTGTTTTTGTCGTCGCTGTCGCTGTCGTGGCCGTTGTTTCTGTTGTTGTCGCCCAGCCCGCCGAGCTTGCCGAGCTTGCCGCCCTTGGCGCCCCATCCGACCACGGGGACGAACCAGGAACCGGTGTCCCACGCCCCCCTTCCAAGGGCCTCGCCGTAGTCCCCGTTACCCCACGCCTCACGCGCTTCCGGGCTGATGACCAGGGACAGCGGATCATTGGTGACGGTGTCCCATATTCCCGAGAGCGTGTCGAGCGGGTTCGTCGTGAAGATGTCCCCGATACCGGATATGTCGTTCCAGATACTCTGCCCGATGCCGCTGAAGAAGCCCCCGACCTGGGGGAGTGCGGTCTCGGTGGTCCAGTTCCACGCGGCCGAGGCGCCATTCCCGATGGCCTCGGCCCCGTTACCGGCGTGGCAGATCGGGTTCCAGCCACACCCGTCGTCTCCCCCACCGTCGCCGGGGGCGCCCCCCTCGTTGGCGGTATCGTCGTCCTCGTCGCCCTCGGGAGAGCCGCCGCCTCCCCGGGCATGGGAACCGTCGTCCCCGCCCCCTCCGTTGGAGGAGCCTCCGGCGACGGGACCGGTGTTGCCCAGGATCCGTTCCAGTTCCTCATGGATGATCGCGGCCGGACGCTCGGCGACCCCCAACATCGCCACCGTCGCGAATATGGCCGCGACCAACGTGATGACGCCGGTGTACTCGAGGAACGACGCACCGCGCTCCGGGTTGTGGATCCAACCGAGCAGACCCGGAGCATTCGACCCGGCGCGGGTCGGGCGCCCCCTCAGGTGGTTGCGTGCCGGCCTCCGGGTGACCAGGACGAGCACCACAATGGGCAGGACCAGCTGGGTGACGCCTCGCGGGTCCTGCTCGGTAACGGTGGCCAATGCCTTGAGCAGGAGCCACACCTGCAACGCGACGATCGACCAGAACAGCACGCGTCGCCCCCGTGGCAGTCGCAGGCCGAAGCCGAGAGCGAGGAAACCGGGCAGTGCGATGTACACGGCCGAGGCGGCGGACTCGGTTCCCGGCCCGAGCAGCCACAGCGAAGAGACACCGACGGTCAGCGCGAGAAACGCGAAAAGGAGCAGTAGGATCCGCGCCCACCGCAGTTCGGTGGGAAGCCGTGACGTCATGGGGTGCCTGAGGGTCTTAGCGGTCGGGGGTTCAAGGGTTCCCGGCGACGAACACCGCCGGCTCCGGGGTGAGATGTGCCGTTCCTACCAGTGGATCCCTCGTGGCCGGATCCGGCCACGAGGGCGGGGTCGCGTGGGTGTGGGACCGGGGGTCCGGGAAGCTCGCGGCTTTCGGGTACGGCGGTGACGATATCGGGGCTTTGCACTGGTCGGTGCGACCGTGACATCGGTGCTGTCGCGTCTGGGTCGGCCCCCACAACACTCGGCCCAGTCACGGCGAATTCGGCGATGGCCCCGTGTGGGGGCCGGGTCCGGCCCCCACACGGGACAACGGCGTGGACTCGCCCCGACACCGCCCGTAGCATCGACGGGCCGTCTCGCATCCCCTCTGGAAAGGTCCGCGACGTGCATGACCCCCACCACCCCGGACAACCATCTCCCTGGGGCGGCACTGCCCCACCCCCGCCCCAGGTGCCGAATCCGACCACGGCGCCACACCACCCGTACCCGGCGGCTCCGCCGTACGGCGGAGCCGCGTACCCGGCCGCGTACCCGGGCTACGCCGGCCACGGACAACCGGGCGTGCCCTGGGGGTGGCCGCCGCCTCCCAGACCGCCACGTGTCGCCACGGCGGGCGAACGGTTCCTCGCCTCGTTCGTCGACGGGTTCGCGATCAGCTCCCTCTTCTACGGGATGTTCCTCGCCGGGGCCGTGGTCGCCTTCCCCCTGGGGCTCTCCGACGATGCGGTCAACGTCCTCTTGTGGGTGATCGTGGCGGTCGTCCCGGTGGCCTACTGGGTCGTGCCCACCGCCGTGTGGGGTCGTAGCTTCGGCAAGTGGATGGCGGGGACGAGGGTGGTCACGGCGCACGAGGGGCGCCCTCCCGGCTTCGGCCGCTCGTCGCTCCGCTTCCTCGTGTTCGGCCCGTGCTGGTTCCTCGGGATCCCGGCGTTGGTCCTCGGGTTGATCGCGCTCGGTCAGGAGCGGCACCGTACGGTCTGGGACTTCGCGGGCGGGACGTGCGTCCTCACAGTGCCTCCGCGGCCCCGAGCCCGGTAACGCCGTCACGGCTCACGCGTTCACCAGGAACCTCCACGGGCGTCCCAGCCGCGTAGAGCCCCAGATCACGAGCGTCCACCGAACAGTGCGGACGGGACGTGGCTCCGGCGCGGGTCCGAAACGACTTCAACCCACGGCCGCCAACGGCGTGGCGCCCCCACAGCAGCGCCTCCCGCGTTGCCGTGGCTTCCTCGGGCAGCCGGCGAACCCGGCCGTGGAAGGGGCCGCGCCCGTGTCAGCGACGGAAACGCACCACCGGTCACGCCCGGGGAGCCTCCGGTTCCTATCCTGTATGACGTGGGCACGCGCGACATCCGATCGGGGCCAACGGCCGGCCCGCGCGCTGTCGGACCGTCACGAGGCGGTGTCGACCGTCGCAGGTTGCCCTCCTACGCCGCGGGGGAGATGGACGTGGGGTTCGTCATCGCGGCCCGCACCGAGGCCGTCTCCCGCGACACGTTCTGGGAGGAGCACTCGCATCCGACGCACGAGCTGCTCTGGAACGATCGGGGCGCGTCCTGGGCGACGATCGGCCGGCGGGTCTGGATGATCACACCGGCGGCGGCCCTGTGGATACCGGCCGGCACCCCCCACTCCGGCTGGGTGCCCGCGGGCACCACGCACCGTGCCGCGCAGTTCGGCGTCCGTGCCGTGGCCCAGATCTCCGACGAGCCCACGACGGTGGAGGCGACAACGTTGCTGCGGCTCCTGCTCGACCGGCTCGACGCCGACGACCTCGACTCGCGGGCGCGTGCGCGAACCGAGGCGATGGTGCTCGACCTGCTCACTCCCACCCAGCACGAGCCGATCCTGCGCGTTCCCGAATCGTCGCTGTTGGACCCCATCGTCACCACCGTGTACGAGAACCCCGCCGACGCCACGACGCTGGCCGCGTGGGCGGCGCGGCTCGGAGTGAGCCCCCGCACCCTCACCCGGGCGTTCCGGTCCGAGACCGGTGTCGGGTTCAGCCGGTGGCTGGCCGCGGCGCGCGTGCGGCACGCGATCGTGATGCTCGCGCGCGGAGACGAGGTCGACGAGGTCGCCGCCCGTGTCGGGTACAACTCGGCGAGCGCGTTCGGCGCCGCCTTTCGGCGGGTCACCGGGGAGAGCCCCGGGCGGTTCCGTGCGCGGTGACGCCGCCTCCCGTCGGCGTGGTTTGTCGTTTTCGCTACAGCGCCTGTCACGGATGAGGTATTGCGTGGCCTTCGCGCGACCTTCTAGCTTTGCTTAGGCAAGGCTAACCAACATCACGGTGTGTGCGCTCTCGTGCGCCACACCCACGGTGTTCCGGCTGATGACCGCGCTCCCTGGACGCACGCCGACACAGCGCGTCACGGGCGGGATAGACGCCACGACCAAGGCCGCACATCCGGCCCACGACCGCAGAGGAAACCATGCCACGCGCTTCACGGTTGGTCGCACTCCCCGCGACCGCACTACTCGCAGCCGGGCTCGCCGCCTGCTCAACACCCTCTTCCGGCGACGAGGGAGGCGACTCCAAAGACTGGTCCCCCGTCACCATCGAGCACGCGCTCGGCACGACGACCATCGAGTCGGAGCCCGAACGGGTCGCCACGGTCAACTGGGCCAATCACGAGGTTCCGCTGGCCCTGGGAGTCGTCCCGGTCGGTATGGCCGCCGCCAACTTCGGCGATGACGACGGCGACGGCGTGCTCCCCTGGGTCGAGGAGAGGCTCACGGAACTGGACGCCGACACGCCGGAACTGTTCGACGAGGCGGACGGCATCGACTTCGAGGCGGTCGCGGACACCCAACCCGACGTGATCCTCGCCGCGTACTCCGGGCTGACCCAGGAGGACTACGACACGCTCAGCGAGATCGCCCCCGTCGTCGCCTACCCCGAGACCGCGTGGGGAACCCCGTGGCGGGAGACGATCGAGCTGAACAGCAAGGCTCTCGGCATGGCCGACGAAGGGGCCGAGCTCATCGCCGACCTGGAGGAGGAGATCGACGCCTCCGTCGCCGAGCATCCGCGGATCGAGGGCAGGTCCGCGATGTTCTTGACCCACGTGGACGCCACGGACCTGAGCGAGGTCAGCTTCTACACGACGCACGACACGCGCGCCAGGTTCTTCGAGGACCTCGGGATGGAGACTCCGCCCAGCATCGCCACCGCCTCGTCCGACACCGACAAGTTCTCCCTGACGCGCAGCGCCGAACAGGCGGACGCGTTCAACGACGTCGACATCATCGTCACCTACGGCGGAGACGACCTCGTGAGCACCCTGGAGGACGACCCGCTGCTGTCGCAGATGCCGGCGGTGGAGCGCGGTTCGGTCGTCAACCTCCCCGAGGAGAGCCCTCTCGGCACGGCCGCGAACCCCACCCCGCTGTCGATCTCCTGGGTCCTGGAGGACTACCTGTCGCTCCTGGCCGAGGCCGCTGACGAGGCATAGTGGCCACCACCGACGCACCGCCGGCTCCGGCCGCCGCCCAGCGATCCCGGTCCCGCGGCAGGACCCTCTGGCTGCTCGGCGTGCTCGGTGCGCTGGCGGCGCTCATGTTCGCCTCGATCACCACCGGCTCCCGCGACGTGTCGTGGCCCGACATCGTGGCGGCGTTGAGCGGCTCGGCCGAGGGCTTCGACCAGTCAGCGGTGGCGAAGCGCATCCCCCGAACGCTGCTCGCCGTCGTCGCGGGGGCGGCGCTGGGAGTATCGGGCGCGGTCATGCAGGGGGTGACCCGCAATCCGCTGGCCGATCCCGGAATCCTGGGAGTGAACATGGGTGCCTCCCTCGCCGTCGTCACGGGGATCGCCTACTTCGGCCTGGCGTCGGCGACCGAGTACGTCTGGGTGGCGATCCTTGGAGCGGGCGCCACCGCGGTCTTCGTCTACACCATCGGCTCCCTGGGGCGGGGCGGGGCGGCACCACTCAAGCTCGCCCTCGCCGGAGCCGCGACCTCCGCCGCTCTGGTGTCGCTCATCAACGCCGTCGTGCTCCCGCGCGCCGACATCGCCGACGAGGTTCGTTCCTGGCAGATCGGCGGTGTCGGTGGCGGGACGTTCGACAGCGTCACCCAGGTGCTCCCGTTCGTCGTGGCCGGAACGGCGATCTGTCTGCTGTCGGCGCGCGGGCTCGACCTGATGGCCCTGGGCGACGAACTGGCCGCGGGGCTGGGGATCCACGTCGCGGCCGCGCGGGCGACAGCCTCCCTCGGTGCCGTCGTGCTGTGCGGAGCGACCACCGCCGTCACCGGACCGATCGGCTTCGTCGGCCTCGTCGTGCCGCACGTGTGTCGCCTGCTCGTCGGCGTCGACCACCGGTGGCTGCTGCCGTTCTCGGCGTTGGGGGGTGCCGTGCTCCTCACGGCGGCGGACGTGGTCGGCCGGGTCGTCGCGCGACCCACGGAGATCGATGTGGGGATCGTGACCGCGTTGATCGGCGCCCCGTTCTTCATCTACATCGTCCGCCGCCAAAGGGTTCGTTCGCTGTGAGCGTCTCCCCCCTCGATTCCGCCGCCCGCGGTCGGGCACTGCGCACCCGCCGGCGGAACAGCGTGATCGGTGTCCTCACCGCCCTGATCATCGTCGTGTTCGCCATGACCCTGATGGTTGGGCAGACCTTCTATCCCCCCGGTGAAGTGGTGCGGGTGATCCTCGGGCAGGACGTGCCGGGCGCGTCCTTCACCGTGGGACGGCTCCGGCTGCCGCGCGCCGCGCTCGCGGTCGTGGCCGGGCTGTGCTTCGGGCTCGCCGGAGTCACGTTCCAGACCCTGCTCCGTAACCCACTGGCCAGCCCGGACATCATCGGGATCAGCTCCGGGGCCAGCGCCGCGGCCACATTCGCGATCGTGATGCTCTCGCTCGGCCAAACCGGGGTGTCGGTCGTCGCGATCGTCGCCGGCCTGCTGGTGGCTCTGCTCGTGTACCTGTTGTCGTTCAAGAGCGGAGTCTCCGGGACCCGGCTGATCCTCATCGGTATCGGCATCGCGGCCATGCTCGACAGTCTCACCCTCTACGTCCTCGACCAAGCCGCCTCCTGGGAGTTCCAGGAGGCGATGCGGTGGCTGACCGGAAGTCTCAACGGCGCCAGCTGGGCGGAGGCCGTCCCGGTCAGCGTCGCACTGCTCGGCCTCGGCTCCGTTCTGCTGTCCCAGTCGGGCGGCATCGCCATGATCCAGCTGGGCGACGAGACCGCGGCGGCACTCGGCGTCCGCGTGGACATCGTCCGGCTCATCGCCGTCACCGGCGCGGTGGGACTCATCGCGTTCGCGACGGCCGCGACGGGGCCGATCGCGTTCGTCTCCTTCCTCTCCGGTCCGATCGCCGCACGCATCGTCGGCCCGAACGGTTCGCCGCTCGTGCCCGCGGCACTGGTCGGCGCGCTCCTCGTGCTGGTGGCCGACCTCTGCGGACAGTTCGCCTTCGACACCCGCTACCCGGTCGGGGTCGTCACCGGTGTGCTGGGCGCTCCCTACCTCGCCTACCTGATCGTCCGTGCCAACCGCGCGGGGAACTCCCCGTGAGAGCACGGCGAGGGCGAACAGCGGGTACGGGGGCGCGGGCGCCTCCCCGGCAGGGTGTGTTCACGAAACCGCGAACGCGCCCACCGCACCTCCGGCGACGGGCGCGCCGCGACCGTCCCCGCGGCGCCACCCCCGCTCACCGTTCGGGGCCGGCTACTCGCCGAGCCGGCGGTATCGCCGCACCGCGAGCGTCGCGAACACGGCGACGATCAGTAGCGGCCACACCACCGCCATCAGCATGGCGTTCTGCGCGATCCAGGTGTCGCCCGGCATGCTCGGGTTGCCGAACAGCTCTCGGGTGGCGATAACGGTGGAGGACAACGGGTTCCAGGCGGCGAGCGGCGCCAGCCAGGACGGCATGAGCTCGGTCGGAACGAACGTGTCGGCGACCATCGCCAGCGGGAACACCAGCGAGAAGAACTTCATCGCCGCCTCGGGGCTGCGCACCAGCAGACCCAGGTAGATCCCGATCCAGGTGAAGGCCACTCGCAGGAGCAGCAGCAGGCCGAGCCCGATCAGGAACGGGACCGGGCCGTTGTGCCACTGCCAGCCCACCAACAGCCCCATGACGACCAGCAGGGTCAGGTCGACCACGGCGGCGAGCACGTCGGCGACACAGCGCCCCGCCAACAGTGTCGCCGAGGCTATGGGCATGGACCGGAAACGGTCGACCACCCCGCGGCTCGCGTCGGTGACCACCGCGATAGTGGTGTTGCCGATACCGAAGGCCATGGTCAACGCGAACAGGCCCGGCATGAGGAACTCCCGGTAGTCGCCGCCGGGCACCTCCATGGCCGCGCCCATCGCCTCACCGAAGACGAACCCGAACAGCAGCACCGCCAGCACCGGAATCACGAGGGTGCTGGCGATCTCGTCGGGCTTGCGTAACAGGTGGTAGAGGTACCGGCGGCCGATGACCCACGCATCGGCGACCGCCCAACCGGCGCGCCCAACCCCCGAGCGCAACCGGCTCCGCAAACCACGTACGGTCATCAGCACTCGAAACTCCCGGATCCGTTCATCCCGTGCGACCTGTCCCGGCGCCGCCGGCGTCATTCTCGTCGGCGACCACGCGGCGGCCGGTGAGGCTCAGGAACGCGTCATCGAGGGTGGGCCGGCGCATCGCGATGTCGTCCACCTCCACGTCGCTGTCGTCCAGGCGACGCGCAAGCTCGGCCAGGGCACTCACCCGGTCGGCCACCGGTACCGACACCCGTCGGTTGGCGCTGTCCAACTCCGGCGCGCCGTCCGCCACGTCGCCCACGGTCCGTGCGGCCAGCTCCACCTGCTCGGCTGTCGTGACGATGACGTCGATTCGGTCGGTCCCGATGCGGGCCTTGAGGTCCGCCTGGGTTCCCTCCGCGATCACCCGCCCCCCGCCGGGCCCGCTGGGAGCCAGGATCGAGATCCGGTCGGCGAGCTGGTCGGCCTCGTCCAGGTACTGCGTGGTGAGCAGGACGGTGGTCCCCGAAGCGGCCAGCGACCGCACCGCCTGCCAGACCTCGTTGCGGCTGTGCGGGTCCAGCCCGGTCGTGGGCTCGTCGAGAAACAGCACCGCCGGGGCGAGAATCAGGCTGGCCGCCAGGTCCAGCCGCCGGCGCATCCCGCCGGAGTAGTGGCGCAGTGGGCGGTTCGCCGCCTCGGTGAGGCCGAACCGCTCCAGCAGTTCGGCGGTGCGCCGTTGCGCCCTGCGCGCACCGAGGTGGTACAGGCGACCGAACATCTCCAGATTCTGGCGTCCGGTCAGGAACTCGTCGACCGCCGCGTGCTGGCCCGCCAACCCGATGTGGGTCCGCACGTGGGCGGGCTGCCGCGCCACGTCGTAGCCGGCGACCTCGGCGTGGCCACCATCGGCGGTTAGCAGAGTGGTGAGAATGCGGACGGCGGTGGTCTTCCCGGCACCGTTGGGCCCGAGCAGCCCGTGGATCGTGCCGGGAGCGACCGCCAGGTCGAACCCGTCGAGAACACGCGCGCCATTCGAACCGCCGTAGCGCTTACGGAGCCCCTCCGTGAGCACCGCCGGATGGGAGGGGTCGAACACGGAAGGCATGGCCTACTGGATCCTCTCACTGGTCTCAACACCGCCCTCCGGCGAGACCGGACGTTGCCACACCGCCTCGCCGGCGGGATGATACCGGGGGTCGGCGGTCACCTCGCCGTGACGACCAAGGACGATACGCGCGATGTTGGACACCGACTCCTCGGCCCGGTAGTAGTCGCAGTGTCCCTCCGCGGAACCGGTGGCGAAGATCCTCGCCCCGAACCGGGGGTGCGCGGGCGAGACACCGTGCCCGAAGCCGGCGATCCGAACGTTGGGGAAGAACCGCATCCAGTCGGAGGCGCACTGCGCCGCCCACACCCGGCCGGAGAAGCCCAACTTCGCCGCCCTGCGGACCCCCAGCCCCGGGCTGGCCAACGACACCAGGTCGTCGACGCGCCCCTCCGCGAGGGCGAGGGCGCACACCACGGCGCCGTAGCTGTGGCCCACCAGCGTCACTTGCGCCGCCGGTGGCAGGAACCGGGTCAGCGCGGCGAGGTCAGCGGCGCCCGCCCGCGCCGCCCCACTCCGCGACGCCTCGACGAACCCCACGGGGGGCCGGTAGCCCACCCACACGACAACGGCGCACCGCGCATCGGGGTACAACGTGTGCATGACCTGCAGCAGCCGCTGCCCGTTGCCACGCGGCGCGGCCGGGCCGGTCTCCTCGAAGTAGTTGCGCAACGTGTGGTCGTTGCCGGGAACCACCACAGCGACGTGCTCGGCCGTGTCCAACTCGCCCAGCACCTCCACGATCCGCCCGTCATCCTGCTCGTCACGGGCGAGTAGCCAGGCGCCGTCGCGCTCGTGCAGCCGGTATTCGAGCCGCCGGGGCCGCGTGCGACGGGCCCGGATCGACCGGCTCGCGTACGGCTCGGGTTCGGGCGTGGCCGGTGGAACTGTGGGCCGCTGAGCCGGAGGGAGGGTGAGGTCCAGCGGCTGTTCGCGGGTTTCGCCAAGCTCGGCCGGAGGCTGTGCCGCGGTCATCGGGCTCCTTCATTACGGGCGGACATAGAGGTCGCTGTGGACGCGCTCAGCACCGGATGGCCGTGTGTGCTGGTGGGGGCGCGTCGACGGTACTTGATCGTCGCGCGGGTGGAGCACCACGCCGGCTACGACCGCGACCGTCGCCACCGTGACCCACGTGGTGGTGACGCCGTTCCGACGCGGCAACGCGCCGGGCTCGGTGAATCGGGGTCATTCGCCGCGTACCCGCCGATAACGACCAGTGGGTCTCGATGGCCCGCCCCACGGTTCCAGGTGGCCGTCGGCCGAAGCAGGATGGTGCCGGCGAACATCACGGAAACGGTCCTCGCGATCGCCCGAACCAGAGTGGTCACGGCCACCGGGGACGAAGTGGCACGGAGGGTGGTGTCCCTCGGCGGCCACGGCGCGTGAGACGTCGTGGGGCCGCCGTGCGACGCGTCGGGACCCGAGGAGCCGGGCGACCCCGCCGGGACACACAGTGGGGGTCGTGTCGCCCGCGGCGAGGACGGCGTCACGGCTCCTCGCAGGGTTACGTTCCTCGGTCATCGATCCTCCCCGGTGTCGGGACCAGCGTGTCTGCTCCCGCGGGTCGGGGGCGATCGTGCTGGCCCGAGTCTTGGGGGGTGGGATAGCCCTACCGTCACCGGTCCGTGTGCCGGAGCGATCCGCTGGAAGCCTCGGTTGGAACCGGCGCACTGGCCGGACAGGACCGTGGCGGCACGGGGTCGGCGGGGAGTTCCCGTGGGCTCGCCGCGGCAACGGTCCGCGACACGATCGCGACGTCGTGGGTGGAGAACCCGGACACGGGCCACCCACAGTCGACACCATGGCAGAGGTTCGACCGGGGGCGTCGACTCGGTCCCCCTGGGGCGGGAGCCGCACATGTCGGCGTTGGACGGGTCGCGCGGTGGCGCGACCCTCGGGGGATGTTCTTCGTGCTGTCCGGCCACCTCGAACCCGACTCCAAAGAATCCGGGACACACCACCGGATCGAATCGCGACGAGGCTCCGCGCCACCGTGGTGAAGCCCGCCCACACAACGAAGCCCGATCCGTTTTCCCGGATCGGGCTTGACCCCGCTGTCTCACGTCCGCGCGCCCGGGAGGGTTCGACCCCCGACCCTTTGATCCGTGGAGCGTTGGATACCCGATGAACTCTCGCGGTTCGAACGAGAGTCGCGCTCTCCGGGTTTCGCTCTTCCTCGCGTGTTCGCCCCGGCCAACATTCGAACGGCGCTGACACCTTCGCCACCACCGCGAGCCGCGAACCCCCGGGCCAACGCGTGTCCGGGCGACGGGGGTCCTTGCTTTCAGCTTTTCGTGCCGACAGCGACCAGGTACTCCCAGTCGCACACCACCGTCCCGTCATCCGTGCGGCTCGCCGACGCCGCGAGAGCGGCCAGGTCACGGTGGAACGCCCGCGCGCCCGCGTCGTCCAGTCGCTGCGCCACCTTGTAGGTCGGCCCGTAGTAGGTGACGAAGAAGTCGGCGAACTGCTCCGGCGAGACGAAACGCTCGGTGATCACGCGTGTCTCGCACTCCAGCGCGGAGATCCGCTCCCCGAACAGTTCCCGGAGGGTCTCCTCGCTACCCCAGCGCGACGGCGGCTGGGCGCCGGGCGGAGGAGCGGCGTGCCGGCCGACGGTCGTGAGCAGTTCGCCGACGAAACCGGTCGGCGTCCAGCTCACGAGGCCGATCCGCCCTCCGGGGGCGCAGACCCGCACCAGCTCGTCCGCCGCGCGCTGGTGGTCGGCGGTGAACATCACCCCGAGGGCGGACAGCACGTAGTCGAACGTGCCGTCCGGGAACGGCAGCGCCTCGGCGTCGGCCTCCCGGAAATCCACGGGTATTCCCTCCGTATCGGCACGCCGGCGGGCGACCTCGACGAGCGCGGGCACGTAGTCGATCCCGGTGACCTCGCAGAACCTGCGGGCTGCGGCGAGCGCCACATGCCCGGTGCCGGTCGCGACGTCCAGCACCCGCGCACCCGGCCGCAGGTCGACGGCGTCACAGAGCACATCGGCCAGGGGCACGGTGAGCCAGGCGATCTTGGCGTAGTCACCACTGCTCCAGGTCTGCTGCTGCTTCGCCTTGAGTTCTGCCAACAGCGTTGTTTCGGTCATCGCGGTGCTCCCTTCCCGGTCAACGGACAGGTTCTTCGGGGACCAGTACCCACGTGGGGCGCCGGCGCCGCGACGTGAGTCCTCCACCACGCCTCGCGCGCGAGCACGCGGACGCTCTTACCGCTCACTGGCACCACGGGCCCGGTCGGAGAGGAACTCGTAGGGGGTGGTTCGCACCACCTCGCCCCGTAGTTCCGCGGCGCGCGTGGCGTCCTGGTAGCGGTCCTGCTGGGGCGCCCCCGATGCAGGACGTCCCCAGGTCGACGTTGCCGACGTTGCCGACGATGCCGTCGGTGAGCGCGGTTTCGGTGATGATGTCGGCGACAGCCACGCGGCCCCCGGCCGCAGAACGCGGGCGGCCTCGCGGAAGACCCGGCCCTTGTCCGGGGCCAGGTTGATCACCCTGTTGGAGGTCACCACGTCGAAGCGCGCGTCGGCGTAGGGCAGCTCCTCGATTCGGCCCGGCGTGAACGTGGCGGATGCGGTGCCGGCCTGGCGAGTTCACCGCCGAGGACACGGATCGTCCTGGCGCGGGGCGGCTTCAGCCGTCGCGGGTGGCACCGCGATCGGGTGCGCTCATGTCCCCCGTGGCGGGGGTGCCATCGGTGAGCCCGTAGCGCAGGTACACGGTGCCCTTCGGAGTGGCTACCGGCGGTTCGAGGAGTGTGACGTTCGTGGGCACCGCGCCACCGTCGAACACCTTCTTCCCGACACCGAGCACGATCGGGTGCACCCAGAGGTCGAGACGGTCGAAGAGTTTCTCGCGCAGGAGGGTCTGCACCAGGTTCAGGCTCCCGACGACCTTGATGTGCTCGTGCCGGTCACGGACCTCGCGCACCGCGCCGGCCAGATCCGGGCCGAGCTGGGTGGACCCGGCCCACGAGAGGTCGGGCCTGCCGCGGGAGGCCACGTATTTCGGGACGCTGTTGAAGAGCGTGGCGATCTCGTGGTCCTGGCCGCCCTCCTGGTGCGGCCAGTAGGCGGCGAAGATGTCATAGGTCCGGCGGCCGAGCAGGAGGGCGTCCGTGCCCTCGTAGGCGGTACCGATCTGCGCCCCGGCGACCTCGTCCAGCAGGGGCGCCTGCCAGCCGCCGAGCGGGAACCCCACTGGGTCTTCGTCGGGGCCGCCGGGCGACTGCCCGACGAGGTCGAGGGTTGCGAACAGCTCGATGTGGATGAGGCCCATGCCGTGCTCCCAAGGAGTTGGTTGTCCCGGTTGGGAGGTTAGACCTGTGGGCACCGGCGGACTCATCGCTGCGACAGCATCCGGCTTCGTACTCCTCGACAGCCTCACCCGGCACATCGGTCACTATCCTGTCCCGCGGTCAGTGTCCTTGAGAAGCCCGGCAACAGGGTCGGCAGATATGCCGTGCGCCTTGGTCCAGGCCCACACGTCCGATTCCTCGGAGGGCACATGCCGGCGTTGGACGGATCGCGTGGTGACGCGTTCCGACAAGATCGACGCGATTCACCGAAGGAAAACCGACATCGCGGATTTCGCTTGTGGTCCTGCGATGTTGAACTCTTGCTGCTGGACGGGGCGGTGTCGGGGCTCGATCCCCGTGATGGAGACGTGTTCCGCGGCGCCCACGTCGTCGCAGATCAGCCGCGTATTTGGCGCGTTCTTCCCGCTCATGACTGCGGAGGGAGCTGAAGAGGTCACGTTTCGGAGCTCTTCCTCCGGGTAAGTTCCGACTAATTTGGGAGCGCTCCCATTGCCCGTATACCCCCCATGCTGGGAAATGGAGGCATCCTTAAATGCCCATCAACGAGCGCGCTGGAATCTCCCGCTGGCTCCTGCGCGGCGTCGCCGTCTCCTCGATGTCGGCGCTGGTGCTGGTGCCCTTCGCCAACGCCGCCTCCGCCCACGGGTCGATCGTTGATCCCGCCTCCCGCAACTACGGCTGCTGGGACCGCTGGGGCGACGATCACCAGAATCCGGACATGGCGGAGGAAGACCCCATGTGCTGGCAGGCGTGGCAGGACAACCCAAACGCCATGTGGAACTGGAAGGGCCTCTACCGAAACAACGTTAACGACGACCACCAGGGCGCTGTACCCGACGGTCAGCTGTGCAGCGGCGGTGAGACCCAGAACGGCCGGTATGCGTCCATGGACGCGGTGGGTCCCTGGAAAACCACCGATGTCGACGCGGACTTCAGTGTCCATTTGCGCGACATGGCCCAGCACGGAGCCGACTACTTCCAGATCTATGTCACCAACGAGGGTTACGATCCCACCAGCGAGGAACTGACCTGGGGTGACCTCGAACTGGTGCGTGAGACCGGCAGTTACGAGCCGGCCGAGGACACGGTGGTCGACGTCAGCGCCCCCGGCCGTAGTGGTCACCATGTGGTGTTCACGATCTGGAAGGCCTCACACATGGACCAGAACTACTACATGTGCAGCGACGTGAACTTCGGCTAGATCCTGTCTCCTCGGATGATGCGCGGAACGGGCCGCTGGGGTGCGGTCAGGAGGCCCCCGCACCTCGCGGTCGCCCCTGATCGTGCGCACTGAATGTGCGACGAGACTCCGCGCCACCGTGGTGATGTTCGCCCACACACAACGAATCCCGACCTGTTTTCCCAGGTCGGGATTCGCTTCGCTGTCTCAGCTCCGCGCGCTCGGGAGGATCCGAACCCCCAACATTCGGATCCGTAGAGCGCTGGGCACTCGGGAAGTTTTCGCCGGTCGAATGGGATTCGTGCTCGGTCGTCGCCGGGCCGGGAAGGCCCGACTGGTCAGGCTGCGCCGGCCGAGCGAGCGCCCCGGACTCTCTCGGCGGCACTCGTCAGGCGCCGGGAATGGAGCGCCCGTGCGGTTTATAGCGCGTCAAAAGCCTTGTTCACGATGGCTTGGCCTCGCCCAGCGGCATCGAGAAAGCCGAAGGTGCCCTCCACAAGGAACTCGCGCCCCGCTTCGGCCATCGCGGCATAGGCGACGTAGGCCCAGGAGCCCCCGATGGACACCCGCCGGACTCCCAACTCTGCCAGTTCCGGGACAGACGGTACCCCGGGCATGGCGAGGACGTTCACCGGAACGTCGACGCCGCTCACCACCTCCTTAATCTGGTCCGCGGTGCGGAGTCCCGGAGCGTAGACGACGTCGGCCCCCGCAGCCGCGTAGGAGCGCAGCCGGCCGATGGTGTCACTGAGGTCGTCGATCCCATGAATGTGGTTCTCGGAGCGGGCCGTGACCACCAGTCGACCGTCCGCGGCCTCCACCGCAGCGCGCACCCGGTCGGCCGCGCGCGCCGGCTCGTATAACCTGGTGCCGTCCCAGTCCTCAACAGACGCGCCCGCCAGGCCGGCCTCCACAGCCAGGCGGACCGTGTCAGCGACCCCGGACGGATCTTCGGCGAAGCCGTTCTCCAGATCGGCCGACACGGGAACGCCGACCGCGGCCGCGATGTCCGAGGCGGCCTGCAGCGCCTCGTCGCGGTCCAGCCCTCCGTCGCTTCGTCCCCGTGCGGCGGCGGCACCACTGCTCGTGGTCGCCAGTGCCCGAAAACCAAGGGATTCCATAACCTTGGCCGAGCCGGAGTCCCACGGGTTGGCTATGAGGAGGGGCTCGTCGCGATGGTGAAGTTCCCTGAAAGCGTCGGCGAGAGACATGAGCGCAGTCTAGACCGCCGCGGTTCCGCCGATCCGGAGGGTGGAGCCATGCCGCCGCGTTCCACCGGCGACGCGCCCGACCGGTCCACCGGGGTTGAGGCCGGTGGACCGGTCGGTGATCCACGACGAGTCGCACGTCGACCCCTCCGGATCGCGGTTGGGAGCTGATCTCCCCGAGGAGCCGACTGGTCTCCGGTGCGGAGGCCAGCCCCATCAGGGCGGAGCGGAGAACCTCGGAGTGCCTCGCCGGCGTCGATCCGCTTGGCCACTCCCATTTCCTGGAGGCGGTCAGCGTTGTCGAACTGGTCGACGGCCCGCGGCACCGCGATCATCGGTGTACCGATGTAGAGGCCCTCTCCGAAACCTCCTATGTCGGCGTGGGTCACGAATGCGTCGGCACGGCGCGGTATGTCCAGATGGCGCCCATGAGCGGCGCCCATGAGCGGACGTCCATGTTGCCATTTTTCTCGATTTTCCGTACGGCCGAGGGCCTCGCCCGCTAGTCTGACCGCCAGACCGTCGCTCCGAATGAGCGGGCTCTCGTTCGGAGCGAGACCCCGCTCTCATTTCGCAGGCAATCCCCTCTCGCTCACGTGTGTCATCCCTTGTACGAAGCGCTTCGATGGAGCTCCCCATGAGTGAATACCGCGGATACCCGCCGCACCAGCCCAAGCAGGCGTGTCCACTGGTACGAAGATCGACGCCGGCTGCGGCGGATGCCTCGGTTTGGTCGTCGTCATGGTCAGCACCATCGCTGGTGTCCCGGGCGGCGACAGCGACGACACCGGCGACGGCGGTTCGGACACCGAGGCCGGTGGCAATGGCGAGAACCAGGACGGCAGCGAGGAAGCGGTCGGGATCGGCGCACCGTCGAGTCCGGTTCGTTCGACTCGATGAGCCAGAAGCTCGTCGGTGCCGACGGTAAGTAGTACTCCGCCGACAGCTGGATCAATGAGATCAATCCTGGCAACAGAGCGTCGACGGGCAACTAATCTTCACGTGCCTGCAGACACGGAGCTAACCACGCTGGAGCTGTCGCGCTTCTTGGGCGCTGTACGGGTCCGCCGTCGTCGAGTTGGCCGAGTAGCGTCGCGCGACCTCTGGCCGCCCCCAGGGCAATCTCCTTTCCTGGGGTGACCCTCTTCAATGGTCTCCATGCACGGGGCGCAGAGCTTCGTGGAGGAATCCGACCGGAGGGGAGATGGGGCGCGTCCCTCGTACACCGCGCCAGAGCCCGCTCCACCGGAACAGGCGGTTGACCGATGGAATCTCGTTCAGCCGAGACAATCGCACGATCACACGTTTGCCACGAGTACTTTTCGATTCTCGTGGGGTGAGTCTGTGTCGATGTGTCCGGAACGCGCTGAATGCAGGGTGGGTGGCTGATGGGTGGAAATATCGGATCGGATTAAGGGTATTGTCTTTGGGGGAGCCAGTATTCGGCCGCAAAGAGGCCGTGGCTTTGGTTCGAAAACTCATGGATCGTTCAGTGCAAGTGGATTCCATGTCGCATAAGCGATCCCCGTTCTTGGTGCTCGAGGGAATGCGGGGTAGCGGGAAGACGGTTCTTCTTAAGAGTATTGCCACGCTGCTTCAGTATCGTGTCCCCTATGCGTACTTCGATTTCGAGGCAACCGAAGACGTTAGTGTCCCGCAGTTACTGTCGGCTCTTGCGTTCGCTCTCGGCAGGAAGTGCCCGCGCTACGGACGACTTCGCTTTCCCCGGCTGGCTATCGGTCACCTGGTGATGGAGCTTGATCTCGATCAGCCAAGCCGCGAGGACAAAGCGCAGCAGGTGATCGCCAAACTGCGGAGCATGCGCGGGTTCGACCACGCCCAGCAGGCTCTCACGGACAGCGCGCAAACGGCGTTGGAAGCGATGCTTCCGTCAGTGCCCTCCGAGCCCGCGCGTCCGCTGGTCGAGCGAGCGGTGCAGAGGATCACCTCGCCCATCCTGAGCCGCCGGGTCCTCCTCGGCAAGTATCAGCGCTGGTACGGGGGACACAGCCCCGCCGTCGGCCAGGACGATTCCATCGAGACCCTGATCGACCTCAGTCACTGGGCTCACCACAGTGACAACCCGGACGCCCGGGTGAGGATCGACGACCTGCTGTGCAGGGCGTTCCTCGCCGATCTGCGTGAATTCTCTCCCCAAGGTCGACGCGCCAGGACGTGGGCGCTCGACTCGGTCATCGTGCTCGACAACGTCGACACCGAGATCGGCCGAAGACTGCTGGACCATCTGGGCCGTGCTGGGGCCTGGGATCCCGGTGAGCCGCTGATGGTGGTGGCGGGTAGCCGCGGAGGGCTGCTACGCGGTGAACCCCACCACGACATCGGAGAAGCCAACGCGAATGGCGAGGAAGAAACCGACTATCAGCACAACCGGGTTGGCTCCAGCAGCGCGAAGTGGCTGCGTTACCGGCTGCCCGACCTCACCCTGGAAGACGTTCAGGCCCTGATGCGGCCCTCCGGCCTCTCTGCCCGCGCGGACCGGCGGCTCTTCCGCGCGGTTCACCAACTCACCGGTGGCCATCCCGGATCGGTCGCGGCGCTGATCAGTACCGCTGACCGACACCGTCCGCAATCGAGCGACCTGGGCAAACTCTTGGACTCGCGAGGGCCCGCGCAGCCACCGGAACCTCCGCCCCCACCCCTTGAGGAACGGCTGATCGCCGACCTACTGGGGCCGCAAGTACAGGATGACCGGATCGAGGATCTGGTTACCTGCTCCGCGGCACGCACCTATAACGAAGCGCTGCGACTGGCCGCAGACAGCGATCTCGTGGGCCCCTTACGGACCGAGCTCGACCTACTCTCGGTCGTGGATCTGTGGGGCCGGAGCACTGGGGCCGGGCAGGCGCTACTACGGCGGTTGCTGTTGCGCCGGCTCGCCGCGCGCGGACACGAGAGCGGCGGAACAGCGGAGAAGGACAACCCTGGTTGGTCAAAGGTACATGGGCGGCTACGCGATTACGCCCGAACACGCCACGACACCTCCATGGAGCTCTACTACGCGCTGGCCAACGGCGACCTGGAGTTCGTGGAGCGCGCACTGGCGCAACCCGTCGCCATGGATTCTCCGGACTCCTGGCTGCGACTTCTCAGCGAGGTTACCTCGGCGCCCGGTGACTGGCCGCCGCACTCCCGGAAAACGCCGATCCAGCAGCGCGACACCGTGACTCACAGGTGCACCAGAATGCCGGACCCGCCATCGATCCCGGTCGCACGGCTTGTCGCCGCGTTGTGGGTCGGGGCCGACCCGTTGTGCGGCCTTGAACGCAAGCACCTGCACGAGGGGATCGCCCTCGACTACCGAACGATCGCGCACAGTCGGGCCACTGTCCCGGTGGAACTCCTGCGGGAGGCCGACAGGCACGAGGAGTTGGCACGCTTGTGGTCGTGACCTCCTTCAGTACCGCAGCCCGCACGAACCGAACATCAGAACAGGAGGAGGAGACCGGGTGAAGCGAAGTGAGCAGAGCCCGGGCAGCCCCATCGACGGTGTCTCTGCGGACGTCTTCCGGCCCCGTGAAGGCTGGCTCCGCAAGGCGAGGGGCTTGTTCTCCGGGGTAGGGGCCTTGGTACTCCTATGTGCCGGAGGGGTGTACGTGGGGCCGCGCCTGTGGTGCGGTCCGTTGCAGTCTGGCATCAGCTACCGCGACGGGGAATGTGTCGGAGTCACCGATGGCTCCTACGTATTTGATTCGGCGTTCACACAGATTCAGCAGAAAATCGAGGCCGAGAACGACCGGGTCGTGCAGACCGGTTCCGCTTCCGTGAAGGTAGCGCTGTTCACCCAGCTAACGCCGAGCGAGTCGACCGCGATGTCCCCGGAGCAGGTCCTGCGCAGCTTGGAGGGCGCGTATGCCGCCCAGAAGCGAGCCAACAGCAGTCGGGATATCGGCGACCCCACACCGCTGATCCAGTTGTACCTGGCCAATGCGGGCGGTCGACAGGAGCACTGGGAACCGATCGTGGACACGCTGGTGGCGATGTCCGACGATTCCGCCCCCCTGCTCGCGGTGGTAGGTCTGGGGGTGAGCATCCAGGCAACCGCAGATACCGCGGATCGGCTCTCCCAACACAGGATCCCCATGGTCTCGGCCGTGACCTCCGCCGACGAACTGAACGACGAGACGTTTCCCGGCCTCATTCGCGTGGGACCGAGCAACACCGACTATGTCAAGGCTCTGCGCGGCTACGTGGAGGACCACGACGAACTCGCGACCGCGGTCCTGGTCTACGACGAGAACGATCCCGATCTCTACGTCGCCAGCCTGACCAAGGCCTTCGGTGCGCAGATGGGCGAGTACACGCACGGCAATCCGCCCCAGCCCTTCTACGGCACCGCGCTCGACGAGGAGTCCTCACCCAGCCTGTTCCACGTGGTGACGCAGAACATTTGCCAGACGGGGGCCGACATGGCCCTCTATGCCGGGCGAGGAGTTGACCTGGATGCGTTGATCGACGCCCTGCACGTGCGTCCCTGCCTCGACGAGCCCCTCTCTGTCCTTGTCGCGGAGAGCGGCCTGGGAATGCACACGGACCAGGAGGTCCTCGACAAGCTGAAGAAGAGCAACATCACGGTCGTGCACGCTTCGGCCTCCGACCCGGAGTGGCACCGTGGGGGACCGGGTGTACCCGACGGTTTCTCAGGGCTGCACGAGGCCTATGAGGAGTATGTGGGCGACCCCGCTTCCGGTCTGGTGAACGGGTATGCCGTGGCCCACCACGATGCCGTGCTCACCGCGGTCAAGGCGATCCGCCTCCACAACCGCAAAGAGGGGGTGACGGCGGCGAGTGCCGAGGAGGTACGCAAGTCGCTTTTTCGCTTGAACAGCCAACACTCGGTGGGGGGTGCGGGCGGCACGCTGTCGTTCAGCAAGACCCGGGGCGGAGACCCGGGTGGCAAGGTCGTGCCGGTTATCGAGATCCCCCGGGCCGACGGCGACGAGCCTCGGCTCTACACCACGCCGAAGGAGTAACCCGGTACGCGCCGAAAACCGAGGCCACATGCGACTGTGCTCCGCTGTCTGGGGCTCGCCGCGGAGATAGATAGGGGTTTTCCCCGTGGCACCCCAGCACCAGAGCCTGGACCCTACCAGTACGCGGGTGACCTCTCCGGCCCACGTCGGTCGGGATCTCACAGCCCAGCGGCGCCGTGGCGAAGAGGACGGCGGTGTACACGGGGGCGGAGCGCTGGGCGATCCCCTCGATCAGGTCGAGCCGGCGGGCGTGGTCGCCGCTGATGTGGACCGTATAGACCACATGATGGGGCGTGGTCAGGATGCCGCCCTCGCTGTGATGGCGCGTGGCCCGCGACCGTGCCGGCCTACTACGCGGCCGAACACCTCGCCGAGCGTGGGAACGGACTCACATGGCGCGAACCGGGGTGTTCTCGGCTGGAACCGCGAGCACGACGCGCTGGCCACCACGCTCTTGATCGAGCGGAGGAGACTCCACAAGAAGGAGGACGGTTACGTACGGTAGCCAAGTAGTGCCGCAATACGGGGCATTTGCGCGTATGGGCCATCTGACTCGCGCGGTCCCCATACTGACCGGAATGCGAACACCCAGGCCACAGGGATGGCTTTTGTCCTCACACGGGAACCACACGGGCGGCGATAACTCTGGGCTTCGCCTAACCGAGCTGGACAACGAAGAAGGCCCTGAGTGGGGTTTCCCCTGCTCAGGGCCTTCGTCGTGCTGTCTCAGCTCTGCGCGCTCGGGAGGATTCGAACCCCCAACCTTCTGATCCGTAGTCAGATGCTCTATCCATTGAGCTACGAGCGCGGGCCAGCAGGCCGATTTCCCCTAGTGGTCGGGGGATCGCCCTGAAGACGTGCCCCACTCTAGCACGCGCACGGGATGGTTAGAGCGTCTGATTCCGCCCGGGGACGCTGTGACGAGCCCCATGGGCACACGGGCCGATGGTTCCGCGGTGGCTCGCGCGGCCACACGCGAGCCACCGCCTGCCGGTCACTCCCCGGTGAGGAGGACCTCGAGGATGCGGGGCCCGTGCACCCCCTCCACCCGGTCCAGCTCGATGTCGCTGGTGGCCGAGGGGCCGCTGATCCAGGTGAGCGGCTGGTGCGGGTCGAGCTGGGCCACCGCCTCCGGGACCCCGTTGACGACCTGGTCGGCGCGCACGACACACAGGTGCACGTCGGGGATGAGGGAGATGGCGCGCCGGCCCTGTGCGGCCCCGGTGTCGAGCACGATGGTCCCGGTTTCGGCGACGGCCACGGCGCAGCCGGTGACGACCCCGTCCATCGCGTCCAGCTGGTCGACGGCGAGCCCGTCGTCGCGTACCACGGAGGCGGAGGTGGCGGCTGTCCACTCGGTGGGCAGGTCCGGCGGTACGACGATGCGCGCGAGCGAGCGGCGTCGCGCCGTCTCGGCGATCGCCTCGGCCAGCTCGCCGGTAGCCACCCGGTGCACGATCGCCTTGTAGTCCTCCAACCGGTCGACCAGCGTCGGGATGGGGTCGCCGGTGTGGGCGGACGCGTAGTCGCGGGGGACCGCGACGTCGTCGGGCCGCTCGTCGCGTGGCACGTCCGCGAGTGCCGCGCGTACCCGGCCCAGGATTCTCTCGCGTGACCCGGTCATGGTTGTCCGCCTTCCCCTCCGTTGGCGCGGTCCCGCCACCACCGCCGGAAGGACCTCTCGGGGATCTCGGGCAGGTCGCGGGTGTCGGTCCAGGCCGCGGCCGGCCCCGGTGCGCGGCGCGGGATCATGGAGCGCGCCGCGCCGAGCGCGCGTTGGGCCAGGCCGAGCCGCCGGCCGTCGTTCAGCAGCCACCCTGCGGCGCCCATGGTGGCCTTCTCCATCGCGTGGCCCGAGCCCGAGACGACCTGTTCGCGCAGGTGGACCAGGACCTCGGGAATGTCGATGGCCACGGGGCACACCTCGTAGCAGGCCCCGCACAGCGAGGACGCGTACGGCAGCGAGGCGTCGACCGGGCCGGAGGTCCCGTGGAGCTGGGGGTTGAGGATCGCGCCGATGGGGCCGGGGTAGACGGAGCCGTAGGCGTGGCCTCCGGTGCGTTCGTACACCGGGCAGATGTTCAGGCAGGCCGAGCAGCGGATGCAGCGTAGCGCCTGGCGGCCCACCTCGTCGGCGAGTGTGTCGGTGCGCCCGTTGTCCAGCAGCACCACGTGGAAGTTCCGCGGCCCGTCGCCCTCGGCGGGGCCGGTCCAGGTGGAGGTGTAGGGGTTCATCCGCTCACCGGTGGACGAACGTGGCAGTAGCTGCAGGAACACGTCGAGGTCCGACCAGCTGGGGACGATCTTCTCGATCCCGACCACGGAGATCAGTGTCTCGGGCAGGGTGAGGCACATTCGCCCGTTGCCCTCGGACTCCAGCACCACCAGTGTTCCGGTGTCGGCGACGGCGAAGTTCGCCCCGGAGATGGCCACCTTGGTGTCCAGGAACCTGCGGCGCAGGTGCACCCGTGCGGCCTCGGCCAGCGCCTCGGGGTGATCGCTGAGGTTCTCGGGTGCGGGGACCCCCCATTCGGCCATGGTGCGCAGGAATATCTCCCGGATCTCGGCGCGGTTGCGGTGGATGGCCGGGACCAGGATGTGCGAGGGCAGGTCGTCGCCGAGCTGCACGATCAGCTCGGCGAGGTCGGTCTCGTAGGCGTTGATCCCCGCCCGCTCCAGCGCGTTGTTCAGCTCGATCTCCTGGGTGGCCATGGACTTGACCTTGACCACCTCCCGTTCGCCGGTGTCGCGGACCAGGCGGGTGACGATGTCGTTGGCCTCGTCGGCGTCGGCGGCCCAGTGCACGGTGCCTCCGGCCGCGGTGATGGCGCTCTCCAGCTGTTCCAGGTAGACGTCGAGGTGACGCAGTGTGCGGTCTTTGATGGCTTTGCCGGCCGCGCGCAGCTGGGCCCAGTCGTCCAGTTCGCCCACGGCGCTGTCCCGCTTGTCGCGGATGGTGTGCGTGGCCTCGCGTAGGTTGTGCCGCAGCTGCGGGTCGCGTGTGGCCTCGGCGGCGGCTGTGGGGAAGTCCGGCATTCCGACGAAGGTGCGGCTCATATGCGTGCGGGCTCCTCTTCGGTGCTGGCCAGGATCTCGGCGAGGTGCATGACGCGGACGCCGGACCGCTGACGGTTCAGGACGCCTCCGATGTGCATCAGGCAGGAGTTGTCCACGGCGCACAGCACCTCCGCTCCGGTCGTGGCGACGCTGCGTGCCTTGTCCCACCCCATCGCGGACGACACCTCGGCGTTCTTCATGGCGAAGGTGCCGCCGAAGCCGCAGCACTCGGTGGCGCCGTCCAGCTCCCGCAGCTCCAGGCCGCGGACCGCGCGCAGCAGGGTGTAGGGCCGCTCGCCGAGGCCGAGTACCCGTAGGCCGTGGCAGGTGGGGTGGTAGGTGACGGTGTGTGGGAAGTACGCGCCGACGTCGACCACGCCGAGGGCGTCGACGAGCAGTTCCGCGAGGTCGTACACCCGTGGCGCCAGTTCGGCGACCTCGCGGTCCAGGGGGCTGCCGGTCTCGCCCAGCCGGGGGTAGTTGTCGCGGATCATCGCCGCGCACGATCCGGAGGGCACCAGCACCGCGTCGGCGTCGGAGAAGGTCTTGACGAAGCTCACGGCCAGGCGTTGGGCTTCGCGGCGGTACCCGGTGTTGTAGTGCATCTGGCCGCAGCAGGTCTGCGCCTCCGGGAAAACCACCTCGTGTCCCAGCCGCTCCAGCAGCCGCACCACCGCCCTGCCGGTGTCCGGGAACACGGTGTCGTTAACGCAGGTCACGAACAGTGCGATGCGCACGTTCGGTCCCCCTTCCAGCTGGTGTTCGCGATGGGAGTCCCCCGGCGGGGTCCGCCACGAACCCGACGTATACCGACAACAGTTAACCAAAACCCGTGAACTGGCATTCGTTGACAAACCTTACCTGTGACCCAGACCATACACACCCAGGAGTCCACGGAAACGGAAGGTCACGAGGATGCGCCCGATCGGCCCACAGCACTCCGAACTCTGGGCGGAGGTCTTCGCCGAGTTGCGTGAGCTGATCGTGCTCGGCGGGCTGGCCCCCGGTGAGCGTCTGGTCGAGGCCGATCTCGCGGAGCGCCTGGGAGTGAGTCGCGGCCCGGTGCGCACCGCCCTGGCCGAACTCGCCCGGGTCGGGCTCGTGGAACTGAGCTCCCGGCGCAGTGCCCGGGTCGTCTCCCTCGCGGCCAGGGACGTGACGGAGATCTACGCGGTACGCAAGGCGCTCGAGCTGCTCTCCCTGCGGACCGCTGACGCCGATGCGGTGTCAGCGATGTTGCCCAGCCTCGGCGCCGACCTCGACACGCTGGAGGCCGCCCTGGAGACGGGGGAGGGCGCGGCGGCGACGGGGGCGGATCTCGCGTTCCACCGGCACCTCGCCGAACTCGCGGGCAACAGTCGGTTGCTCGCCGCCTGGGACATGCAGGCCGACCAGGTCCGGTTGGTCATCGGGATGGTGCAGCGCGACGACCCCACGGTCGCGGCGAGGTCGGGAGAGCACCGGTCGGTGCTGGAGGCCCTGCGGAATGGCGACCGGGAAGGCGCGTGCGTCGCGCTCGAACAGCACCTCGCCGCGGCCGAGAGAGCCGTGCGCGAGGGGGCCGCCCGGCTGACGGGCGAGCCCACGACGACCGCGGCAGGACAGCCGTGACGTCCCCGGGGCACCCCCTTCCCCGGGCGCGGCTGTCGGTGACGCGTCGTGCGAACGAGCCGAAACGATCCGGCATACCTGGCTTCCCGGGGGCCAGTTCCGCAGTTCCCTCCGTCAACGACCCGAAGGAACAGCACTATGACCGACAATCTGGCGGTCCTGAGCCTGCTGGCGGTTCTGCCGATCCTCTCGATCGGTGTGCTGCTGGTGGGTTTTCGATGGCCCGCGAAGTACGCGATGCCCGTGGGCTACGCCGTGGTCGTCCTCATCGCGGCGTTCGTCTGGCAGGTGGGCTGGGTGGAGATCGCGGCCTCCACCGTCGAGGGCTTCATCATCGCCGTTGGCCTGCTCTACATCGTCTTCGGCGCGCTGCTGCTGCTGTCGACGCTGAACGCGAGTGGTGCGATCCGCTCGATCCGCGCGGCGTTCACCCGGATCAGCCCCGACCGCAGGGTGCAGGCGGTGATCGTCGCCTGGCTCTTCGGTAGCTTCATCGAAGGAGCGTCGGGCTTTGGCACACCGGCCGCCGTGGCGGCCCCGCTGCTGCTGGCGCTCGGCTTCCCCGCGATGGCCGCGGTGATGGTCGGGCTGATCATCCAGAGCAGTCCGGTGAGCTTCGGCGCGGTCGGCACACCACTGTTGGTGGGGGTCACCGACGGCCTCGGCGGCGCCGCCGTTGTCGACGAGACCCTGAGCGCGGCCGGTACCGACCTGACCTCGTATGTCGCCAACGACGTCACGGTCGCCGTCGCCGGGATGCACGCCATCGTGGGAACCCTCGTCCCGCTGTTCATGGTCTGCATGCTGACGGCGTTCTTCGGGGAGCGGCGCAGTGTCGCCGACGGCCTCAGGGTCGCCCCGTTCGCGCTGTTCGCGGCGTTCGCGATGACGGTCCCCTACATGCTCGTCGCGTGGCTGTTCGGCCCGGAGTTTCCCGCTCTGCTCGGCGGGCTCATCGGGTTGATGATCGTGGTGTTCGCCGCGCGGCGGGGGTTCCTGGTGCCGTCCGAACCGTGGGACTTCGCCCCCCGCAAGAGCTGGGCCCCCGAGTGGATGGGCCGTATCGTCCCCGACACCACCGAGGTCACCAGCGCCGACATGGGCATCGTCCGCGCGTGGACCCCCTACGTGCTGGTCGCGGTGCTGCTGCTGTTCACGCGGCTGGTGGAGCCGGTGACCGCGGGACTCCAGGCGGGAACCCTGGAATGGGCCAACATCTTCGGCACGGACGCCACCGCGGACTTCCAGGCGCTGTACTCGCCCGGGTTCGTGTTCCTCGTGGCGGTGGCGTTGACGTTCCTGATCCACCGCATGTCGCCGGGTCAGATCCGCGAGTCCGTGTCGAACGCCGGCCGGCAGCTCGGTGCCGCGGCGGTCGCGCTGCTCGTCGCGGTGCCGATGGTCAGGGTCTTCATCAACTCCGGCGCGGACTTCAACGCCTCGGACCTGGAGAGCATGCCACTGTCGCTGGCCGCTGGGGCTTCGTCACTGGCGGGGGAGGCGTGGCCGGTGTTCTCGCCGTGGATCGGCGCGCTCGGCGCGTTCGCGGCCGGTAGCAACACGATCAGCAACCTGATGTTCTCGTTGTTCCAGTTCTCCACGGCCGAGCAGATCGGGGCTCCGACGAGCGTCATCGTTGGCGCTCAGGCTGTCGGCGGCGCGGCCGGCAACATGATCACCGTGCACAACGTCGTCGCGGCGTGCGCCACGGTCGGCCTGGTCGACCGCGAGGGCGTCCTCATCCGCAAGACCGTCATCCCGATGGTCTACTACTGCCTGACCGCCGGCATGCTCGCCTACGTGTTCAGCTTCGGACTCGGGTTGAACATCGGCTCGTTGGGGCTGGCGGCGATTCTGGTGGCGCTGGCGCTCATCGCCACCTACTTCTGGCGGCGCCGGGACGACGCCCCGGTGTCCGTGCCGCGTGCGCGGCGCTAGAGGCGTCCGCGTGACACCCTCCGGGCCGGCACGGCCGTGCCGGCCCGGAGCGTGGGTCAGCTGTCGGCCTCGGCGACCGCCTCGGCCCACAGTTCCACGGCGGTGTCGACGTGCTCGGCCCCGACCACCAGCGGTGGGATCATTCGCACGATGTTGCCGTGGGGGCCGCAGGTGAGCAGCAGCAGCCCTCGTTCGGCGGCGGCCCGGTGCGCGCGGGTGGCGGTCTCGGTGTCCGGGGAGCCGTCAGGGGCGGTGAACTCGTTGCCGATCATCACGCCGAGCCCGCGCACGTCGCCGATGACCGGGTGGGAGTCGGCGACCTGGCGCAGCCCCTTCTGCAGCCGCTCGCCCATCTGGGCGGCGTTCTCCACCAGGCCCTCCTCCTGGATGACGTCCAGTGTGGCCAGCGCCGCCGCGCAGGCGACCGCGTTGCCGCCGTAGGTGCCGCCCTGGGAGCCCGGCCAGGCCCGCTCCATCAGCTCCTGCGACGCCGCGATCGCGGACAGTGGGAATCCGCTGGCAAGTCCCTTGGCGGTGATCACGATGTCGGGCCGGATCCCGGAGTGGTCCAGACCCCAGAAGCGTCCGGTGCGGCCGAACCCGGTCTGCACCTCGTCGGCGACGACGAGGATGCCGTGCTTGTCGGCGCGCTCCCGTAGCCCGCGCAGGAAGGCCGGCGGAGCCGGGACGTAGCCGCCCTCGCCGAGGACCGGCTCGACGAAGATCGCCGCGGTGTCCTTCGGGGAGCTGACCGTGGCCAACTGGTAGTCCAGCTCCGTCAGGGCGTGGTGGGTGGCTTCCTCCTCGGACATGCCCAGCCGGTAGGCGTAGGGGAACGGGGATACCACCACCCCCGGCATCAGTGGCCCGATCCCGGCGCGGATCTTCACCCCGGAGGTGGTCAGTGACGCCGCCCCCATGGTGCGCCCGTGGAACGATCCCTGGAGGACGATGGCGTTCTGCCGCCCGGTGGCCTGGCGCGCGAGCCGTAGCGCCGCCTCGACCGCCTCGCTTCCGGAGTTGACGTAGAAGAGGCGGTCGAGCCCTTCGGGCAGCACCGAGCCGAGGCGCTCGGTGAGTTGGAGCAGCGGGCGGTGCATCACGGTCGTGTACTGTCCGTGGATCAGTGTCCCGACCTGGCGCTGGGCCGCCTCCACCACCTTGGGGTGGCAGTGACCCGTGCTCGTGACTCCGATTCCGGCGGTGAAGTCGAGATAGCGGCGGTCGTCCTCGTCGTAGATGTGGACGCCCTCACCGCGAGCGGCGAGAACCGGTGTCGCCTGCTTCAGGATCGGGGAGAGCCCGGCCGACTGCTCAGCCATACTCTGACCTCATTTCATGGGATTGTTGACAATCGACAACTATGGAATCATCCGCTGTACAGCGGTGTCCATCGAGGTCGGGGATCGCATCCTTTCCTGCGTACCCCAGGACACCGTTACTGAACTCCAGCGTGGGGAAAGGCGTACCAGTGGGATTCCGCTGTCCGGACGCGTGTGACGGATGGCCGAGCCCAAAACACCAGATGACGCTCCAGCCCGGAAGGGGACGGTCAAGATCATGGTCGTGGCAGGTCACGAGGAACGAGTGATCACCGAGGTCGCGAAGCAGCTGTTCATCGGGGGTGAGTGGCGCGACCCGGCGTTGGGCGCGACCTTCAAGGTCGAGGACCCCTCGACCGGATCGGTGCTGTGCGAGGTCGCCGACGCGGGGACCGACGACGCGTTCGCCGCGCTCGACGCCGCTGTGCGGGTCCAGCCCACCTGGGCCAAGCACCCCCCGCGGGAGCGGGGCGAGATCCTGCGGCGGGCCTACGAGCTGCTGATGCAACGGCAGGAGGATCTGGCCCTACTGATGACGCTGGAGATGGGCAAACCCGTGCCCGAGGCCAAGGGCGAGATCGCCTACGCCGCCGACTTTCTTCGCTGGTTCTCCGAGGAGGCCGTGCGCATCGAGGGCGGATTCTCCACCGCGCCGAACGGGCAGGCCCGGTTCCTCATCATGCGGCAGCCGGTGGGACCCAGCATGCTCGTCACGCCGTGGAACTTCCCCATGGCGATGGGAACCCGCAAGATCGGCCCGGCCATCGCCGCGGGCTGCACCGCGATCCTGAAGCCGGCCCAGCAGACCCCGTTGTCGGCGCTCGCGCTGGCCCAGATCCTGCGCGAGGCGGGACTGCCCGAGGGTGTGCTGAGCGTGCTCCCCACGACCGACGCCGGCGGGGTGACCGAGCCGCTGCTGCGCGACGGTCGGATTCGCAAGATGTCGTTCACCGGGTCCACCGGGGTCGGCCGCAAGCTGCTGGAGCAGAGTTCCGAGCAGGTGCTGCGGACCTCGTTGGAGTTGGGCGGCAACGCCCCGTTCCTGGTGTTCGACGACGCTGACCTGGACGCCGCCGTCGAGGGGGCGATGCAGGCCAAGATGCGCAACATCGGTGAGGCGTGCACCGCGGCGAACCGGATCTACGCGCAGTCCGGAATCGCCGCCGAGTTCTCCCGGCGGCTCAGTGAGCGGATGGGCCAGCTGCGGGTGGGCCGTGGCACCGAGGAAGGGGTGCAGGTGGGGCCGTTGATCGACGCCAAGGCCCGGGAGAAGGTGCAGCACCTGGTGGACGACGCCGTCGACCGAGGGGCCAGGGTGATGGTCGGCGGTGGACCCGACGAGGGCGCGGGCTACTTCTACAGGCCCACGGTGCTCTCCGACGTCCCCCAGGAGGCCGAGTTGTCCGACACCGAGATCTTCGGTCCGGTGGCGCCGGTCATCACGTTCGAGACCGAGGACGAGGCGCTGGCCGACGCCAACGACACCGAGTACGGCCTGGTCAGCTACGTCTACACCAGCGACCTGAACCGTGCGCTGCGGGTCTCGGAACGCCTGGAGACGGGGATGGTCGGGTTGAACCAGGGCATCGTCTCCAACCCCGCGGCACCGTTCGGCGGGGTGAAGCACTCGGGTCTGGGCCGCGAGGGCGGCCGTGTGGGTATCGAGGAGTTCCTGGAGACCAAGTACATCGGGATCGGCGGGGTGGACTAGACGCACTGACCATGGAGGTTGGTAACAGCGGTCCCCGCTGACACACGCGAAGAGGGCCTCCGGTAACGGTGTGGATCGCGAGATCCGCACCCGACCGGAAGCCCTCAGCGCCTCACACCTACCCACGCCAACGCCAGACTGCCCCCCACCGGCGGACTACTCCGCCCGGCCCGGCGCGTCCACCAACGGCGGGTGGCAGGGTATCGTCCGGTGGGGCGCCGGGCGTACCGCCCGCACCCCACCGGACGACCGCGGTCTACGACAGGCCGGTGATCTGGCCGTTGTCGTCGACGTCGATGTCGAACGCGGCGGGTTTGGAGCTCAGCCCGGGCATCGTGTTCATCGTGCCGCAGATCAGGTACACGAACCCGGCACCGGCCGACGCCCTGACCTCACGCACCGGCAGTGTCCACCCGGTCGGCGCGCCGCGCAGCTTCGGGTCGGCCGAGATCGACAGGTGGGTCTTGGCGATGCACACCGGCAGGTTGCCGAGCCCGTTGCGCTCGCACGACTCGAGCTGTTTCTCCGCGAGCGCGCTGTACTCGACACCGTCGGCCCCGTAGACGTTGCGGGCCACCGCCTCGACCTTCTCGCGCAGCGATGCCTCCTCGGGGTAGAGGAGGGCGAAGTCGGTGGCTTCCTCGGCGGCCTCGGCCACGGTGTTGGCCAGTTCCTCCGCGCCGGCACCGCCGTCGACGACGTTGGTGCACACCGCGCTGCGGGCCCCGGCCTCGGCCGCGATCGCGCGGATCTCCTCCAGCTCGGAGGGGTGGTCGGTGGGGAACTTGTTGATGGCGACCACCGGGGAGACGCCGTGCATCCGACAGTTCTCGATCTGCTTGCGGAGGTTGTCGGCGCCGGCCCGGACGTCGTCGGGGCTCTCGGCGAGCATCTCCTCGGGCAGTGGCCGGCCCGCGACGACCTTGAACCGTCCGGAGTGCGTCTTCAGCGCGCGTACGGTGGCCACCAGAACGGCCGCGTCGGGCGCCTGCCCGGACACCCGGCACTTGATGTTGAAGAACCGCTCGGCCCCCATGTCGGCGCCGAAACCGGCCTCGGTCACCAGGTAGTCGCTGCCGCGCAGCCCGACGAGGTCGGCGGCGACGGAGGAGTTTCCGGTGGCGATGTTGCCGAACGGTCCGGTGTGCACCAGGACCGGGGTGTTCTCCAGGGTCTGCAGCAGGTTCGGCTTGATCGCGTCGCGCAGCAACGCGGCCATGGATCCGGCGGCACCGAGCTGCTCCGCGGTGACGGGTTTTCCGGAACGGTTGTCGCCGACGATGATCCGACCGAGCCGGGCGCGGAGGTCACGCGTGGACGTGGCCAGCGACAGCAGGGCCATCACCTCGGAGGCGGCGGTGATGTCGAAGCCGGTCTGACGTGGGACTCCGTCGGTCCGGGAGCCGAGACCGGTGACGATGTTTCGCAACGCGCGATCGTTGATGTCGAGCACTCGGCGCCACGTGATGCTGTGGGGGTCGAGTTCGAGCTCGTTTCCCTGGTAGAGGTGGTTGTCGATCATGGCCGCGAGCAGGTTGTGCGCCGCGGTCACCGCGTGGATGTCCCCCGTGAGGTGCAGGTTGAGCGTCTCCATGGGGACGACCTGGCTGTACCCGCCGCCGGCCGCGCCGCCCTTGATCCCGAAGACCGGCCCCATGGACGGTTGCCGCAGGGCGAGGGTGGTGCGCCGGCCGGTGCGGTTGAGGCCGTCGCCGAGGCCGACCGTTGTGGTGGTCTTGCCCTCACCAAGGGGGGTGGGGGTTACGGCCGTCACCACGACGTAGCGTGCCCGCGGTCGGTCCGCGAGCTCCTCGGCGGCCTGTAGCCGGATCTTCATGACGCTTTCGCCGTACGGCTCCAACAGATGGGGCGCTATGCCCATACGCTCCGCGATGTTGGAAAGCGGCTCGAGTCGCGCGCCGCGGGCGATCTCCAGGTCACTCGGGATTTGCATGACACCACCCCTGGCCTTCCCATGCTGGGAATCGCTGCGTGAAACATAGGTACCGGACTGGGAGCCCTGTCAACGAGTGTGACAGGCGACCCCTCCCACACCTTCATTGTGGGTGGAGTGTTGGGTATTGCGCAATAGGTTTCGTATTACGCAAACAACTTATGGTGTTCGTGTCCGAGGCGCTCAAGTGGTGCCGAGCGACGGGCCCCACCCGTCGGCGGGCGGTTCCCCGGCACTGCCCGGCCCGTTGATCCGCTCCACGGTGTCGAGCATGTGTGACTCGATGAGGCGCAGCAGTAGCTCCTCGTCGCCGTCGGTGATGGCGTCGAGCAGCTTCTGGTGCTCCTCGACCAGTTCGGCGGGTTCGGGGTAGACATCCTGCATGACCGTCAGGCACATGCGGGTCTCCACCAGCAGTGTCTGAGCCATCCGCTCCAGCCGGGAGTTGCCCGAACAGCTCACCAGTGTCTGGTGGAACGTCTGGTCGGCGTCGCTCATCGCCGTGCGGTCGCGCGAGTCCGCCGCCTCGACCAGCCGCTCCAGCGTGGGAGTCAACCGGGCCAGTGCCTCGCCACGGTTGCCGCGCATGATCAGCGCGCACGCGGTGCGTTCGATGGCGAGTCGGGAGACGTAGATGTCCCGGACGTCGTCGGCCGTGAGCTCGCGGACGAACAGGCCGCGGTGCCGCTCACTGCGCAGCAACCCCTCCTGCACCAGCCGCTGCATGGCCTCGCGCAGTGGGCCGCGGCTCACGCCGAGCTGGCCGGCGAGTTCGGTCTCGCCCAGCTGGTCACCCGGAGCGAGCGAGCCATCCATGATCGCCGACCGGAGCTGGTCGGCGATGACAGCGGCGGTGGACCTCCGGGGGACCGGTTGGAGTCGGCCCGGGACACTCATAGCATCCTCGCAGCTACTCGTCGGGGAACGAACGATGGCCGGGGCGGGAGGTGCCCCGGCCACCCATCATCTCCGACGCGGTTCAGTCGTCGAGGACCACGGTCCCCGCGGGCGCGTCCACGCGAAACAGTGAGCCGAGGCCCTCGTACGGCCCCTCGACCCCGGCCAGCCGGAGCCCTTCCCACACGCTCACCTGGTTGGCCGTCAGCACCGGCTTGCCCACCCGGTCCTCGAGGTCGTCCAGGATCCCGGCGGTGTGCAGCGCGGTGTCGGGAACCAGGATCCCCTCGGCGCTCGCGTCGTCATTGCGCGACACGAACTCCAGCACCTCGCTCCCGGTGAGATGTCCCACCTCGGCCGCGGTGATGATGTCGCGGCTGGCGATCGCCACGACCTCGACCCCGCCTTCGCCCAGGAACTCGGCGAACCGCGACGTCACGTCATCGGGGTAGCTGGCCGCGACCGCCACGCGCCGCAGGCCCAGATGCCGAGCGGCGTTGACGAACGCGAACGACGTGCTGGAGGCCGGGGTGCCGGCGACCTCCCGCACCCCCGCGACCTGCTCGCGCGCGCCGTCCCAGCCGAAGACGAAGCTGCCGCTGGTGCAGGCCCACACCACCGAGTCCGCCCCGAGCTCGCGCAGTTCGCGAGCCCCCTCAGCGAGGACATCGGCCCCGCCGACATCCAACAGCGCGTCGACACGATGGGCGTCCTCCCGCATCAGGGTGTGTACCACCCGCAGGTCGATGTCCGACCCGAGCCGCCCGGAGAGCTCCGGGTAGTCGTCCTCGGCGCTGTGTCCCGGGTACAGGAACCCCGCGACTGTCATCTGCCACTCCCTTCGTGAGCGGGTGGGCGCCTCAGGCGGCCGTGAGGTCGGTGGTGTCGACGAGATGTTGCCCGTGGGCCACCGGGAGTCGGCCGATGGCCCGCAGCGCGGCCCACATGGTCACCTGGTTGGCCGCGATGACCGGTTTGCCGAGCATGCGTTCCAGTGGCGCGATGATGTCGTAGGTGAGGACGTTGGTACAGCTGATGAAGACGGCCTCGGCCTCGGGGCGGTCGGCGTCGCGGACCGCCTGCACCACCTCCGAGTAGGCGACCTTCCAGATGTGGTTCAGCAGCCCCAGCCCCACGCTCGACACGGTCTCGATGTCGTGCTCGGCGAGATAGCTGACCAGCCGCTCGGTGACACTGTCGACATAGGGGGTGACGACCGCGATGCGGCTCGCGTCGATCGTGGCCAGCGCGCTGATGAGCGCCCCGGATGTGGTGACGGAGGCGGGAGCGCCCGCGTCGAGGATGCTTTCGCGCAGCCGCCGCTCGCCCTCGACACCGTGCACGAAACTGCCCGACGCGCACGCGTAGCCGACGACCAGGGGTTCCGGCGCGAGCAGGTCGCGTGTCGCCCGCGCGACGTTGTCGACGTCACTGAGAGCCGACGCCTGGTCCACGGTGACCGGGACGGGGACGAAGGGAAGCCGGGTGACGTAGAGGGAGACGTCGTCGGGTGCCCAGCGCCACAGCTCGCGGTCCAGCGCGAAGTCGTACGGCGCGACGATACCGATACCGGACTGCCACGGTGTCTCCAGCAGCGCCGAGATCTCCACGACATTGTCGGTCTCGGTGTCCCGGGACCCGTGGTCCGCCACAGTGCCGGTGTCCGGAGCGCCGTGGCCGTCCGTGGAGGCGGCCGGTACCCGTGTCTGATCGAGGATGACCCGCTCCTCCTCAGCGTGCGCCGGTTCCCCGGTGAGCCGATCGGGCCGCATTGGTCATTCACCCCCTTCTTCTCTCGTTCATCGAGGTGGTTGTGTGCTCACTGCTCACCGGCCCCCGCGAGGGGCCGCCAGTGAGACAGGGGAATCGGCGCGGCTATTCCCTGCGCCGGTAGGTGAGGCGCTCCCCGACGCTGCCGGAGCGCCAGACGTCGTGGCACGCCTCGGCCATGCGGTCGAAGCCCTCGACGATGGTGGCGTAGACGTTACCGGGGACCCAACCGACGTCGCCGTTGATGAGCAGGTTGTTGCGGCCGTAGAAGATCGCCAGGTCGATCACTCCCGGCAGGTGGTCGATGCTCTTCTCCTCCTTGAACTGGCGGTCGAGCATGCCCCCGTCGAAGGAGAAGTACACGACGTCACCGGGAATGGGGGTGACGGTGGGGTTCTCCTGCCCGGGTTCCTGGGAGGCGAACCGGGGAACCATCGCGTAGACCTCGTTGCGCGCGTATTTCGCGTGGTGGATGTCGCCGCCCTGCGGAAGCGCGTTCCAGACGGCCTCGCAGGTGCGTGGCGCGTCCTTGTCGAGGAGCTCCGCGACGCAGGAGACTCCGCGTTTCTCCAAGCTGATGGTCATGTACCTGGGCATCGTCGGCCCTTTCGTGTTGGGCTGTCGGATGGGTGGTCCCACGCGACGCACGTCACGGCGGTCATCGTGCTCGGCGTTGTCGCGAGGGGGGCGACGGGGCTATCGTCCGGCCGTGCCCGGGCGAGGGCGGCCGGGAGTGGGGTGGACGTACAGCGCGGTGCTGCGAGTACGGACGGAGAATACTTCTGGGACTGCCGTTGCCTGCACACCCGCGGCGGGTGCCACCCTCGCGGATTGTTGACAATCATAGGTGCGCTTGGGCCGGCACTTCAATCGCGAGTTTATCGCGCTGTGCCACCCGTGCGTGGCGTGCCCGTGCCGCGCGATCATTGGGGTGAGATTGTTGACAACCCCATGAGTGGTCCCTAGCTTGGCACTGGCCGCGCGATTCCCACCGAGTCACCGACCACCCACGTTGCGTACCAGGGAGCCACCCTCGTGACCACCCAGCCACAGCGGCCACCGGCCACCGGTCCCGTACTCACCATTCTGCATGGTGACGACCTGCCCCCTGGGCACGAGACCATCGACGCCGACCCGAGGCTCGGTGCGGTGCGCTACGCCACCGCCGACCAGCTACCCGAGGCGCTTCCCGGCGCGCAGGCGCTGTTCGTCTGGGACCTGTTCTCCGAGGCGGTCACCACCGCCTGGCCCAAGGCCGACCAGCTGCGGTGGGTGCACGCCGCGACGGCCGGCGTCGACAACCTCATGTTCCCCGGACTGGTGGACAGCGACGTCACGGTGACCAACTCGCGCGGGGTCTTCGACCAGCCCATCGCCGAGTACGTGCTCGGCCTGGTGCTGAGCTTCGCCAAGGACTTCCCGGGCAGCCTCGACCTGCAACGCAACCGGGTGTGGCGGCATCGCGAGACGGAGCGCCTCGGCGGCCGCCGCGCCCTGGTCGTCGGGACCGGCCCGATCGGTCGCGCGATCGCCCGCCAGCTCAGCGCCGCCGGCATGCGGGTCGAGGGGGCGGGACGCACGGCGCGCGAGTCCGACCCGGACTTCGGCACGGTGGTCCAGGCGTCCCTCACGGGCGCGGACACTGACACTGGCACTGGCACTGTGCCGAACCTGGGCGACGCGCTGCCGCGCGCCGACTACGTCGTACTCGCCGCCCCGCTCACCGACGCGACCCGAGGGCTGGTGAACGCGGACGCACTGGCGCGGATGAAGGACGGCGCCCGGCTCATCAACATCGCCCGCGGCCAGCTCGTGGTCGAGGAGGACCTGGTCAGCGCGCTACGCCACGGCACCATCGGGGGCGCCGCGCTGGACGTCTTCGAGTCCGAGCCGCTGCCCGAGTCCTCCCCGCTCTGGGAGCTGCCGGGGGTGATCGTCTCGCCGCACATGTCGGGCGACGTCACGGGGTGGCGTTCGGCGCTGGTCGAGCTGTTCACCGACAACCTCGACCGTTTCCTCGCGGGCGAGGAACTCCGCAACGTCGTCGACAAGCAGCGCGGCTACGTCGCCGGCGCGTGAGGCGCTGTCCCGACGGATCCCACGGGAACCGTGCCCCGAGACGCGACGGGGGGCACACCCGCGGGCAGACCCCGGCCACCACCGCAGAACCGGAAATGAGGCGCACGATTGAGTACCAAGTTCGAGGGGCTTGACCAGTCAGGCGAGCGGGAAGCGGGGCCGGCCCCGCGGTCACCCCGGGCGGGATCGCCCGCCGCCCTACCCGCGACCGAGCTCCTCGCGGGCTACGCGCGCGGTGACCTGTCCCCGGTCGAGGCCACCGACGCCGTGTTGGACACGATCGAGCGCAACGACCCGGCGCTCAACGCGTTCTGCCTGGTCGCCCCGGACGAGGCACGGGCCGCGGCACGCGCCTCCGAGGAACGTTGGCGACGGGGTGAGCCCGCGGGCAGGCTCGACGGTGTTCCCACCTCCATCAAGGACATGATGCTCACGCGTGGCTGGCCCACACTGCGCGGTTCGCTGAACACCGACCGGGACCAGCAGTGGGAGGAGGACTCCCCGGCGGTGGCCCGGCTCCGCGAGCAGGCCGCCGTGTTCGTGGGCAAGACCACCACCCCCGAACTGGCCTGGAAAGGGGTGACCGACTCCCCGCTCACCGGCATCACCCGCAACCCCTGGGACCCGACCAAGACGCCCGGTGGCTCCAGCGGCGGGGCCTCGGCCGCCGTCGCCTCCGGCATGGCGCCGTTGGCCACCGGAACCGACGCCGGAGGGTCGGTACGCATCCCGGCGAGTTTCACCGGAATCTTCGCCCTCAAACCGACGCGGGGTCTCGTTCCGCACCACCCGGCGAGCGCGTTCGGCACCCTCGCCCACTCGGGGCCGATGACCCGTACCGTGGCCGACGCCGCGTTGATGCTCGACGTCCTCGCCCAACCCGACCCACGTGACTGGGGCGCGCTCCCGACGCCCGACGTCAGCTTCACCGAGGGGCTGCGACGCTCGGTCAGTGGCCTGCGCGTCGCGTTCAGCCCCACGCTCGGACACGTGCGGGTCGACGCCCAGGTGGCGCGGATCGTCGCTGAGGCGGTGCGCGCCTTCGAGGAGTTGGGCGCGCACGTCGAGCAGACCGACCCCGACATCTACGAGTGCGTCGACGACTTCCACGTGCTCTGGTTCACCGGGGCGGCCAAGGCGACCGAGGGCCTGACCGCCGCGCAGCGCGAGCGGCTCGACCCGGGGCTGCGTGAGATCGTCGAGCAGGGGCTGACCTACTCCGCCCAGGACTACGTCACGGCCATGGTCACCCGGATGGACCTGGGGCGGCGCATGGGGCTGTTCCACCAGGACTACGACCTGCTGCTCACCCCGACCATGCCGATTCCCGCGTTCGAGGCAGGACTGGAGGTGCCGCCGGACTCCCCCGACCGCCGGTGGACCAGTTGGGCCGGGTTCAGCTACCCGTTCAACATGACCGAGCAGCCGGCGGCCAGTGTCCCGTGCGGGTTCACCGAGGAGGGGCTGCCCGTCGGGCTACAGATCGTGGGCCCACGCCACTCCGACGCGCTGGTCCTGGCCGCGAGCCACGCGTTCGAGCGGGCCCGGCCGTGGGCGGACGCGTGGCCGTGACCGGTTAGGTCCCCACGAGAAGTTGGGTCACCACGGGAAGGTGGTCCATCCCCCGCCCGACGCTCCGCGGGATTGCACCGAGCGCTAGCGTCGTGATCGACAGTCACGGACGCGAGCCGAGGGAGCGCCGACTTGACCGGAGCGCCGGCACGACAACAGATCACCGTCTTTCTCGTGGACGACCACGAGGTGGTGCGGCGCGGAGTCGCGGCTCTGCTCGAAACCGAGGACGACATCGACGTCGTCGGCGAGGCGGGCACCGCGGAGCAGGCTCTGGCCCGCGTCCCCACGGTCCGCCCCGATGTGATCGTGCTGGACGTCCGGCTACCCGACGCCTCCGGGGTGACGGTGTGTCGCGACATCCAGTCGCGCTGGCCCGAGACCCGTTGTCTGATGCTGACCTCGTTCTCCGATGACGAGGCGCTCTACGACGCGATCATGGCGGGGGCGGCCGGGTACGTGCTCAAGCAGATCCACGGGGCCGACCTGGTGGGCGCGGTCCGCACGGTCGCCGCGGGCGGGTCGCTGATCGACCCCGGCACCGCCGGGCGGATACTCCACCAGTTGGATGAGGACTCCGCCGAACCCGACCCACTGGCCGAGCTGACCCCCAAGGAGCGGCAGATCCTCGACCTCATCGGGGAGGGGCTCAGCAACCGTCAGATCGGCGACCGGCTGTACCTCGCCGAGAAGACCGTGAAGAACTACGTTTCGGGCCTGCTGGCCAAGCTCGACATGAAGCGCCGGACACAGGCGGCGGTCCTCGTGGCGGAGCTGCGCGGCAAGAAGCGGTGACGGCGGGGCCGTCCCGATCAGCGGGGTGGCTCGGCTCCGGGGCCGGGGGCGCGGCGCGGTGGGACGACCCAGCGCAGCACGGTCCCGCCGGTCTCACCGGGTTCGACGGCGCACTCGCCGCCCAACGCCCGGGCACGCTCGACCATGTTCCGCAGCCCACTGCCGGGGCGGTGCCCGGAGATGCCGATCCCGTCGTCGGCGACCCGCAGGGTGAGTCTGGCGTCGACGGACACCGACACGTGCGCCTCCGTCGCCCGCGCGTGCCGGGCGATGTTGGACAGAGCCTCCTTGAGGACGGCGAGGAGCTGGTCGCCGGTCTCGACGGAGATCGACGTGTCGATCGGCCCGTCGAACCGGACCCCGGGGTGGAAACCCAGGGTCTCCGTGGCGTTCTCCACCGACGCCAGGATGCGGCCGCGCAACGAGCCGCCCTCGTGGGTGTCCGGCCGCCGCAGCGCGAACACGGTGGAACGGATCTCCCGGATGGTCTCGTCCAGGTCGTCGACGGTGCGCTGTACCCGCTCGCCCGCCTCGGTGTCGTTGACCAGCCGCAGAGTGCTCACCAGGTTCATGGCCGAGGCGAACAGGCGCTGGATGACGACGTCGTGCAGGTCCTTGGCGATCCGGTCGCGGTCCTCCAGCACGACCAGCCGCTCGGCGTCCTGGCGTGCCTCGGCGAGCTCCAACGCGACCGCCGCCTGCCCGGCGAAGGCGTCGAGCATGCGACGTGTGGCGTCGTTGAATGGGGCGCGGGCGCCGGACTTGGCCAACAACAGGACGCCGCGGGTGTGCGCGGGCGTGCCGAGTGGGACCAGCATCCCCGGCCGGAACCCCCGGTGGCTGAGCATCGGGCAGTGGATCTGGCGCAGATCGGGGACGGTCATGGCCTCGCCCTCGCGGTACACGGTGCCGCACAGCGTGTCGGCGACGTCCAGCCGGGTTCTGAGGACCTCGGTGGCCAGCGGGCCGTCGGCGATCTCGGCGACGAGTTCGTGGTCCTTCGGCTCGGGCAGCAGCACCACCGCGATGTCGGCGTCGGCCATCTCCCGCGCCTGCCGCGCCAGGTACCCCAGGACGTCCCCGGTGGCGTCGCCCGACAGCAGCCGCGTGGTGACCTCGGTTGACGCGGACAGCCAGCGTTCGCGCAGCCGGGTCTCCTCGAACAGTCGGGCGTTCTCGATCGCGACCCCCGCCGCCGTGGCCAGGGCGGTCACGGTGGCCTCGTCGTCCTCGTCGAACTGCCCGCCCTCGTTCTTCTCGGTGAGGTAGAGGTTGCCGAACACCTCGCCGCGCACCTGGATCGGCACACCGAGGAAGGTGGTCATGGCCGGATGCCCCTCGGGGAAACCGTGGAAGCTGGGGTGGTCGCGCAGGTCGTTCAGGCGCAGCGCGCGGTGTTCGGTGGTCGGGACGGCGAGCACGCCCGTGCCCTGCGGGAACCGGGGGACACGCCGGGCGTCGGCATCGCTCAGGCCGACGTTGATGAACTCGGCGAACTGGCCGTCGTCGTCGAGGACACCGAGCCCCGCGTACTTGGCGTCGACCAGGCGTGCGGCGGTGTCGGCGAGGTTGCGCAGCACCGCCGTGAGGTCCAGGTCGCTGCCGATGGCGAGCACCGCCTCAAGTAGCGAGTGCACACGGTCGCGTGCCGACAGCGCCGCCTCCAGACGGGTGCGGACCTCGTCGTGGTCATCGGTCCGCGGGTGCGGGGGTTGCGGGGGGTCGGGAAGTTCGGACACGTCTCGATACCTCCGAGCACACACCGTATCTGGAACTGACGCCCCGTCAGAATCGGGGGCGCGCCACATTCACGACGAAACCCGACGAACGTGGCGCGCACGGTACCGTTCCCCCAGCCTGTTCCCGCCGCGTGCCGGTCTTCGGGAGAATCGGGCTCACGCCTTGGTACGGGCTTTCGCCGAATCGCCGCGCACACCGCCGGGGAGACGCGAACTCCCGGGGCGGATTCGGGTGGCTCGGGGAATTTCTCCTCGAACGCCTTGCCATACCGGGTACGCGTGCTACGGTCGCCTCCAGATCGGGGACGCGGACACCCGACACCGCCCTCATCCGTGGTGGCCGGGTGCGGGGAAGCGTCCCTTCTGTATCGCCATCGTTGACGAGGGGGCTTCCTGTGCCGCGTACCGGTCGACCGCGAGGCGCGTCACGCGCCGCGGCGGCCGTGTGTGTGGGTAGCGGGAGTCCTCTCCGGCGCCTGTTGCTGGTGGTCGGGTTCGTCGGAGTCGCGTGGTTCCTCGGCTCGACCGCGGCGAGCGCCGACGAGACCGGCGGTGTCGGTACCCCGGCGGCCGACCGGAGCGTCGCCGAGAGCGCCGGTGAGGCCGGTGGCACCGCCGGGGACGCGCGGGAGCGGACCCGCGCGGCCGTCGGCTCCGAGGCCGGACGGCCCGCGGAGCGGCCCGCCGCCGAGCCCGCCCACTCGGCGGACGAGGCGGTCGGCGACGTCACCGAGAACGCGTCTCCCAACCCCCCAGCCGAGCCCGCGCGGTCGGCACCGGCTCCCGAGGTTCCGGCGGTAGCGGAGCACAACGGCGGCGTCGACGCGGGCGAAGAGGCGCTCGACACCGTCGAGCGCGAAGCGCGGGCCACCGAGCGGGCCACGGAGCGGATCGCCGACTCCGGCGAGAGGGACGGCGACTCCCGCTCCGCCGAGGACTCCCGGGCGGAGCGCACCGGCTCCGCCGGCGACCCCGCCCCGTCATCGCACGAGCGTCCAGGGCAGGACCCGCGGGACGCTCGCCACTCCGCCGCATCCTCCCATGCTCCCGTGGCCGCGGCGCCGGTGGGAGACACCGGCTCCGCCAACCCGACCGAGGACGGGCCGGATCGCGGCGGGTCCCCCGCCACCTCCCCCGTCAGCTCCGCGCCGCAGGCCCAGGGCGGTAGCGCTGTGCCGGTGCCCGCCGGTTTCCTGCCCGCGGCCTCGGTCGTGCCGCCCGAGACCGGGACGACTGCGACCGCCCGCCACGCGAGCGCCACGGTCCCGCGGGGCCCGGAAGACGAGCCGACCGTCTCGCCCGACTAGCTCGCGCCGCCTCCGGGAGACACCCCTGCTCCGTGTGGGGTGAAGCCGGCCCTCTTCGGCCCGGTCCCGGAGTCCCGGACCCCGCCCGCAGCGCGGTGGTCCCCTCGCGGCAGCCTCCCCTCGGCCCAGTGCCGATCCAGCGTCGATCCACCCCTGGGGACTGACGTGAGCCCCGTGCCGTCAAGCGTCACGAGGTTCACGCCAGTCGGGGGCCGCCAGCCTCTCCGACTGTCCCGAGACCGCCGCCCGCGCCCGCCACGCGTGGCGCGGTGGTCCCGATGAACCTCGATCCGCGCTACGGCGCCCCTGGCCAGGGCGTCGCGTGGATCACGCGGAGTCATCCCTCCGCTGCCAGTGACAGGTACCGAGACATACACGATCCGGAAGGACGTTCCATGTTCCAGCTCGCTCGCACCTCCGCCAAGGCCGTTCTGGTGGCGGCCGGTGCCGCCGGCTTCGTCGCCCTGGGCGCGGGAGTCGCCTCGGCCGACGCGCTCGGAGTCCCGGGCGCGGTCCAGCCGCAGCCGGCCGCCCCGTCCGTGTCCGGCCAGCTGTCGGAGCTGACCGGCGGTACGGCGGACCAGGTGAACCGGCTCGGAAACGAGCTGCCGGAGGCGGAGGCGCCCGCCTCCGTGACGGGGCCGGAGACGCTGCCCCAGTCCGCCGAGGTTCCGGGGGAGGTCGACGGCTCGCTGCCGGGCTCCGCCGAGGAGGTCACTGACCAGGTGCCCGAGGCCGGTACCGGCACTGTGAGGGACGAGGTCGACCACCTGGCCGACCGGGCACCGGTCGACGCTCCCGACACCTCGAACGTCAACGAGCCCACCGGGGCCACGGACGAGGTCGTCGGCAAGGCCAATGACGCCATGGACACGGTCGAGGACACCGACGTCGTTGGTGAGCTGCGGGAGGCCGAGACCCAGGTGCTGTAGGGCACCCACAGGCCGTGCGTCCCGCCGCTCCGTCCGGGTGGGGCGCACGCTGGCCCTGGGCGGGGCGTAACCGGATCCGGAGAGCGGGGCGTTCTGGGGATTGTGGGGGTCCCCGGGACGGAGATGAACCGGAGAAGGCCGCGTCGCCCAGGGCCTCCATCAGCTCGCTCTCACCGCGTCACATCACGCATCGCGAACTCCCACGGGGGTCCTTGACCAGCCGGACCCGGTGAGGGGGAGTGGAACAGGGCGGGGACGCCGCGGCGTCCCCGCCCTGTTCTCGTTTCGGTGCCGGAGGTCGCGGCACGGCCGGGGTGACCGCGCGGCCCCGGGGCGTCCGGGGCGTCGTGACCGTGCCCGCGCGCGGTGGTGGTCGGGGTGGGAGAGTGGGGGCGCCGACCTCGGCGGCGGTTACTGGGACTCGCTCCAGAAGCTGCTGTCCTCGATGTCCTTCTCCTTGTCCTCCTTGTCGCCGGCCTTCTTGGCGCCGCTCTTGCCACCGGTCGAGGTCGACTGCGACTTGCGTCGGGCCCCTCGCCCGGAGGAGCCGGCCTGCGCGGGGGCCTCCGACTTCTGGCCGGTGCCGCCGGTGTCCCCGCTCCCGGTGCCGGCACCGTTGGCGTGGATGTTCAGGGCCTCGTCCTCGACGTCGATGATCTTGCGGATCTGCTGCGGTAGGCCGGGGATGCGTTCGGAGCGGAAGTGCGCGCCCAGGACCTCCAGGGCGTGCTCGCAGATCACCTCACGGCCGCGCTCCGGCTTGAGCCCGCTGAGTTCCTGGAGTTCGGGAAGTCTCAGTTCGCGGAGTAGCCGGATCAGGGTGCGTACCCGTTCGCGGGTGCGGCGGTCGGCGATGGCGGCCGCCGTCATCTCCGCCTCGGTGAGGTTCGGCGACGGCTCCTTGCTCGTGAGGTCGGTGGGGTTGTCGCGCTCCGCGATGAACATGGAGGTGAGCTGGCGGGTGGACTCTCGGGCCGACGCGCGCAGCTCGCTCCGTCGCAGGTACCTGGCCTGTAACCAGGTGACGGTGACGCTGCTCACCAGGCTGATGGCGGCGCCGATGAGGACGAGGGCGAATTCGTGCACGGGGGACCTCCGGTGTGGGGGTGAGTCCGCGGATCCCAGCGTCGTTGCCGGGTCCGCGAGCATTCGTGAACCTCGGGTGAATTGTCAAGTTTCTACCCACGCCGTTGGCCGCCGGGTGGGGCTCGCCACGCTTGGGATGGTGTGTGGCGATCTCCGGTTGCCCCCGACCGCGTCGAGCCGTATTATATCGACTGCTTTTTATATAAATATTGATTGATGAGTGGAGCGAGAGATTGGGTCCCGCTCCATTCGTACGAGAGGGGGCGGATTGGCTGCCCGTGCCGAGGCGGACGCGGCTCCGAAAGCGGCCGCCGCGCGGTTGTCGACGCTGGATCGGTTCCTGCCCGTGTGGATCGGGCTGGCGATGGTGGCCGGGCTGCTCCTGGGTCGCTGGGTTCCGGGGCTCCAGTCGGCGTTGAACGCCGTCCAGGTCGACGGGGTCTCACTGCCCATCGCGCTGGGGCTGCTGCTGATGATGTACCCGGTGTTGGCCAAGGTACGCTATGACCGGCTCGACACCGTCACCCGCGATTACCGGACCCTGGTCCCCTCGCTGGTGCTGAACTGGGTGGCCGGCCCGGCGGTGATGTTCGCCCTGGCCTGGATCTTCCTGCCCGATCTCCCCGAGTTCCGCACCGGCCTGATCATCGTCGGGCTGGCCCGGTGCATCGCGATGGTGATCATCTGGAACGATCTCGCCTGCGGCGACCGCGAGGCCGCGGCGGTCCTCGTCGCGCTCAACTCGGTGTTCCAGGTGCTGCTGTTCGGGGTGCTCGGTTGGTTCTACCTCGACCTGCTTCCGGGCTGGCTCGGACTCGCCCAGACCGGCATCGACGTCTCCGCGTGGGATATCGCCAAGAGCGTCCTGGTCTTCCTCGGTATCCCGCTCGTCGCGGGCTTTCTCACCCGGGTCCTCGGCGAGCGTTCGCGGGGCCGCGCGTGGTACGAGGGCCGTTTCCTGCCCGCGATCGGCCCGGTCGCGCTCTACGGGCTGCTGTTCACCATCGTCATGCTGTTCGCCTTCCAGGGGGAGGCGATCACGTCACAGCCGCTCGACGTCGCCCGCATCGCGGTGCCACTGCTGGCGTACTTCACCCTGATGTGGGGAATGTCGATGCTGCTCGGCTGGGCCATCAGGCTCAGCTACGAACGGTCGACGACCCTGGCGTTCACCGCCGCCGGCAACAACTTCGAACTCGCGATCGCCGTCGCGATCGGGGTGTTCGGGGTGGCCTCCGGGCAGGCGCTCGCCGGTGTGGTCGGCCCGTTGATCGAGGTCCCGGTACTCGTCGGACTGGTCTACGTCTCACTGTGGTCGCGCCGGTGGTTCGCCGGCCGTACGCGGCCGGACGGAGTGGGGGCGCGGACGGCCGACGTTCCCTGAGGTCGCGTCCCCTGGAGAAAGGAATCCGATGACGGACAAACCCAGCGTTCTCTTCGTGTGTGTGCACAACGCGGGACGCTCCCAGATGGCGGCGGGGTTCCTCGCCCACTACGGCGGTGACGAGGTCGAGGTCCGTTCCGCCGGCTCCGAGCCGGGAGGGGAGGTCAACCCGGTCGCCGTGGCGGCGATGCGTGAGGTGGGTATCGACATCTCCGGGAACCGGCCGAAAGTCCTCACCGCCGACGCCGTCGAGAGCAGCGACATCGTGATCACCATGGGGTGCGGGGACGCGTGCCCGGTGTTTCCGGGTAAGCGCTACCTGGACTGGGAGCTCGACGACCCCGCGGGTCAGCCCATCGAACGGGTCCGGCCGGTGCGTGACGAGATCGGCGACCGTGTGCTGGCACTGCTGCGCGAGTTGGGGGTACCGGCCCGGCGGTGACAGCGGGGCGCAACACAGGAACGTGGATTCCGGCGTTGTTGACGAACGTGATGGGAAGTGGTGGTATCCAGCCATGCTGATGTCGGGTGAGGAACCCGCCGAGGGTACCGTCAAGCTGCTGGGGGATCCGCTGCGCGCCCGGATCGTCCGGCTGCTCGCGCGGGAACAGTTGTGTACCTGCCACCTCATCGAGGAGACCGGGGCCCGGCAGCCCACGATCAGCCACCACCTGCGCGTTCTGCGCGAGGCGGGGTTCGTCGCCGCCGAGCCGCGCGGCCGGTTCACCTACTACAGGCTGCGCCCGGATCGGATCCGTCAGCTCGCCGGTGCCATCGTCGACCTCGCCGACCAGGCCGACGACGCCCAACAGGTCCAGCGCCCCTGCGACTAGCGAACACTCAGCCGTACCCGACCTCCCCGGCGTAGAACGCCATCATCAGGTCCGTGCCCTTGATCCGGGAGGTCGCCTCCGCGTCCAGGATTCCCGTCTCGGGGGCGTGCTTCCGTGAGAACGACGTGCCCCCGTTGGGACCCATCGGCAGGGAAATGCTGTCCGGTCCGGGTTCGTAGCGGGTCAGCTCCCCGTCGCCGTCGAGCAGGGTCCGGATGTTGGACGCGACGAGCCGGGCGTGCTCGCCGGCGGCCTTGCCCGTCTTGGGCTCGGCGATCGCCGTCACGTCGCCGATGGCGAACACGTTACGGGTCCCGGGAAGCCGCAGCTCGGCGTCGACCTCGATGTGGCCGCTGGCCGTCCGGGCGTCCATGAGGTCGTCGGCCAGGTAGTCGCTCACCGGGTTGACGCCGAAGCAGCGGAACCAGATGTCGGCGCTGATCTCCCGGCCCGCCCGGGTCGTGACGGTGAACGGTGTCGCCGTTCCGGGATCGGAGGGCGGAAGCGCGCGCAGCGACGTGTTCAGGAGCAGTTCGGCCCCCAGAGAGTCGACCTGGCGGCGCACCTCCGCCCGGAACTCGTCGGTGAACCGCCCGGAGACGACGTCACTGGCCGGGTCGACGATCGTGACGCCCTTGTGCGGCCACGCCGCCGTGATCTCACCGGCGAGCTCCATCCCCACCGGTCCCGCGCCGAGGAGCAGGACACGCTCGGCTCCGGCCAGCTCCTTGTGCGTCGCGTGGTACATGGCGATGCCGGTCGCGCTGTCCTCGGCGTCGGTCTTGGCGGGGAAGGGGTACGTCGAACCGGTCGCGAGGACGATGTGGTCGGCGGCGATCCGAGTGCCGGAGCCGAGCGTGACCCCGCCCGGGTCGACGCGTGCCGCCCCGTCCCGCACCACCCGCCCGTGGCGCAGCAGCCGGTCGTAGGGCAGGAAGAGGCGCTCCGCCCAGGCCGGGTCAACGACGCCGCGCAGTGCGGCGACGTTGTGCACGAAGGAGTCCTGCGGGTCGATGAGGACGACGTCGGCCACGTCGTCGAGGGCCTTGGCGGCGGTGACACCGCCGTACCCGCCGCCGACGACGGCGACCGTGGGGCGGTGATCGTCGGGAGTGCTGTCGTAGCTCATGGGGCCACCGTGGCGCGGCCGGGCGTGAACCGGGAGACCGGCGTGGGACCAGCCCCGACAGGGTCACTCTCGTCACGGGGACGGGCGGTAGACTCCAACCGTGAGTGACAGCGAGTTGGGGGCGTTCCTCCGCACTCGGCGCGAGTCCATCACCCCCGCCGAGGTTGGGCTTCCCAGCGGACCGCGGCGCCGTACTCCGGGGCTGCGGCGCTCGGAGCTGGCCATGCTCGCCGGGGTCAGCGTCGAGTACCTGACGCGGCTCGAACAGGGACGCGACCGCAATCCGTCGCCCGAGGTCCTCGCCGCGCTCGCGGGGGCGCTTCACCTCTCCCACGACGAGCACGTATTGCTCCACCGCTCGGCCAAGCTCGCCGGCGGCGCCCTCTGCCCGACGAGTGAGCCACCGGCCGACTCGGTGCGGCCGACGGTACGGATGTTGCTGGACCACCTGGAACCCACACCCGCGCTGCTGCGCAACCGGGTGAGCGACGTCATAGCGTACACGTCGGGATTCGAGCGGCTCGCCCGTCCCTTCGGGCTGCTCGACGCCCAACCCCCCAACCTCCTCCGGTTCGTGTTCACCGACGCGCGGGCACGGACCGTGTTTCCCGACTGGGAGCGTGTCGCCGACGAGCACGCCGCCATGTTGCGGGCCGAAACCCACTGCGGCGACTTCCACAGCACGGGGTTCGTCGAGGAGGTGGCGGTCACTGCCGGCGCCACGCTCGCCGAGCGCCTGCGGCGCCCTCCCGAACCACCCAGCCGCACGGGGGTCCAGCGTGTGGCGCACCCCGAGGTGGGCGTGATGCGGCTCGCCTACGAGACGCTCGACCTGGCCGACGCCGAGCAGCGCCTCGTCGTGTTCCTGGCCGCCGACGAGGGGACCTCCGCCACGCTCGACCGGCTCACCGGCCGGCGTCCCGGAGCGTTGCACGCGGTCGGCTCCTGAGAGGACGCCGATCGATCTCTCGTTTTCCCGGGCGGGTTCGACCAGCGCCGGCTAGCGTGGAAGGAATGACACAGCCACCCGGTAACACCGAGGCGGGGACGGCCGACGAGCTCGTCGTGTTGCTCGACGCGGACCTCAGCCCAATCGGCACGGCCGACAAGACCGCGGTGCACGGCGCGGACACGCCGCTGCACCTCGCCTTCTCCTGCTACGTCTTCGACGGCCGTGGCCGGCTCCTCGCCACGCGGCGCGCGCTGGCCAAGGCGACGTGGCCGGGAGTGTGGACGAACAGCTGCTGTGGACACCCCGGCCCCGGTGAGGACGCGGAGCGGGCTGTGCGCCGCCGGGTACGTGAGGAACTGGGGATAGCGCTGCGCGACGTCGAACGGGTGCTGCCGGACTTCCGGTACCGCGCGCGCTCGGCCGAAGGAGTGGTGGAGAACGAGTTTTGCCCGGTGTACGCGGCGGTGACCGACGACACCCCGGATCCCGACCCCGCCGAGATCGCCGAGTGGCGGTGGGTTCCGTGGGCGAGCTTCGTGGCGTTGGCGGAATCGGCGCCGTGGGCGATCAGCCCGTGGGCGGCTGAGCAGGTGCCGTTGCTCGACGCTTCGGGTGTTTCGGCGGGCTCGCGCGTCTGACCGGGTGGCGCCCGGAAGGGCTGGTGGCCGAACCGTCGGCCCGGCCACCGTGACCCCGTCCGGTGTCGTCGCTACTCGACCGTGACGGTCTCCTCCATGCCCTGCTCGCGGTGGTTGCCGATCGAGCAGTAGAAGGTGTACTCGCCGGGTTCGAGCTCGACGGTGCCGGTGTCGGTCTCGCCGCTCTCGGTGTCGGCCACGACCTCGTCGTCGAGTTCCTCGACCACGAGGTCGTGGGGCATGTCGCCGACGTTGTCGAGATCGATCTCGATCGTTCCGGCCGGCAGTGTCTCGGGGATGCCGTCGAAGTAGAGATCCTGTCCGTTCTCTCCCGCCTCGACCGTGATGGTCTCGTCGACATCTCCGGCGGCCTCGCCGTTGTCGCCCTCCCCGTCCTCCTGCTCGGCCGGGGTCCCGTCGCCGTTCTGTTCCTCGGCGGCGTCGCCGTTCTCGGACCCGTCCTGGCCGCACGCGGCCAGCCCCATGATTCCGGCGGAGACGAGGGCGATAAGGGAAAGACGTGACATCACTGGTTGAGCTCCCGTGGTTGGTCGGCTACGGACGGCGCGTTTCTCGCTGAGGGTGTGCGCTCCGTCACGGGGCGCACTCTACCCACGTTCCGGCCCCCCGAACAGGCTCGGCCCGCGGGCCGAGCCTGTTCGGGGGGCCGGGGCCAGACGAGGGAGAACCGGACCGCTACCGGTTGATCGGAGCCCGGGGAGTTGACCGTCTCGACCGCCGAGGATCCAGGGGGTTGGGGCTGGGCGCGGGCTCGCGTCGTGGGTACGGTCACCTGGCAACGGCTTTTCCCGCTGTCTTGGGCCGGTTGAGCCGTCTACCGGGGGACACCCGAGGAAAGCGAGGTTCACCGTGGCTGAGGCGTTCCGGACGCGGCTCGGGGTGAGGGCCTACGAGCTCGACACGCAGGGTCACCTGAACGGGGCGGTGTACCACCAGTACGGCGATCACGCCCGTTGGGAGTGCCTGCGCGCGGCGGGCATCTCGCTCGACGCGTTGCTCGCCACCGGCGTCGGGCCGGTGACGCTGGAGAGCACCATCCGCTACCACCGGGAACTGCGCGGCGGTGACGAGGTCGACGTGTCGTGCTCGTTCGTCTGGGGCGACGGGAAGACGTTCCGGGTCGATCAGGAACTCCGCCGCCCCGATGGTGGGCTCGTCGCCGAGATCACCAGCACCGGCGGGCTTATGGACCTGAGGGAGCGCCGCCTCGTGGCGGACCCGGGTGAGCACTGGCGCGCCCTCGCCAGTGACCCCGCCGTCCTCAACCTGTGACCCGAGCGCCCATTCCCCGCTGGCCTTGCCGGTTTCGGGACCGCGTCGGCGGAAGGCGGAGCTTGGGGGATCTCCGGGCGGCGTCCACGCCGCTGGCGGTGTCGGGGACGACGGCACCGCTCCGGGACCTGGCGTGGACGGTTCACCGGCTGGTCCCGACCGAGAAGTCGTTGGGCGCGGGAGTCCATCCGCACCGTGTGATGGGGAACGGTCCGGGCGGCGATGTCCCGGCTCGATCCCGACCAGGTCGCCTCCCTTGAGGCCGCCTCCGAGGCGCTTCACGCCCTTGACCGGGTGTCGCGCGAGAAGACCCCCGGGGTTGTCGCGGCCGGACCGGTAACAGCACCCTCGGCGAACGCGTGACGCGGGCTCAGGAGCGCGTCGTGGTCTCCTCGGTGGGATCGGTGGGCTCCCAGCACTCCACGCCACGCGGCTGGGGGAGCCGGTCGCGGGTGAACACGGGGTCCGCGCCCTGCCGGAGCTGTTGCCGGTAGTCGCGGTACACCAGGACGACGACTCCGGTCAGCGGGAACAGGGCCAGCAGGTTGACCAGGGCCATGAGACCCATGGCGGTGTCGGCGAGGTTCCAGATGATCTCGACCGTGCCGACGGAGCCGAGGAACGCGGCCGCGAGGAAGACGACCCGGAAACCCACGTGAACCCACGGCAGCCGCTCCCGGGTGAGGAAGTGGACGTTGGCCTCGCCGTAGTAGTAGTTGGCCAGCAGCGAGCTGAACGCCAGCAGCATCAGGACGAAGGTGATGGCGTGCACCGCCCAGACACCCAGACTGTCGAGCACCGCGCCCTGGGTGAGTACCGGCCCGAGCGCCTCGTCACCGTAGGAGGGGTTGGACACCACGAGGACGAACGCGGTGATGGAGCAGATGATGAGAGTGTCGATGAAGACACCCAGGGTCTGCACCAGCCCCAGCTTGACGGGGTGGGTGACGGAGGCGGTGGCGCCGGCGTTGGGCGCGGAGCCCAGGCCGGCCTCGTTGGAGAACATCCCGCGCCGGACCCCTGGACGATGACGGTACCCACGGCCGCGCCACCGAACTGTTCGATACCGAGGGCGCCCTGGACGATCTGGGTGAACACCCGGAGGATCTGGTCGACGTTGAGGGCGATGACGACCAGCCCCAGCACGACGTAGGTCAGCGCCATGAACGGCACCAGCGCCTGGGCCACGTGGGCGATCCGGCGCACGCCGCCGAACACGATCGCTGAGGCCAGGGCCCACCAGTGTCAGGCCGACCAGAATCTTCACGATGATGGAGAGGGTGGCGGTGTCCGTGGACAGTTGGCCCTGGCTGGCCATGTTGGCCGAGGTGGCCAGCGCCTCGGCGATCGAGTTCGACTGGGCCGCGGCGAACACGAAGCTGAACGTTCCGATGATCAGGAAGGCGAAGATCACGCCGGCCCACCGGGCGCCCAGGCCCTTCTCCATGTAGTAGGCCGGTCCGCCGTGATAGCCGGTCCGGTCACTCACCTTGTAGAGCTGCCCGAGGGTGGACTCCACGAAGCTGGCGGCGCCCACCAGCACGCCCATGATCCACATCCAGAACAGGGCCCCGGGGCCACCCACGGCGATCGCGCCGGCGACGCCGACGATGTTCCCGGTGCCCACGCGCGCGGCGGCGGAGACCGAGAACGCGCCGAACACGGATGAGCGCAGCGCGGCGCGCCGCGCTGCGCTGCGCTCCCGAGAGGCGGCGTGAGGGGCGACGCGCCGTGTCGGCGATGTCCTCCGGTGGATTCCCTTGTCAGGGGAGTGGGCGCGGTCGGAGCCGGGCCCCGGGCCTGGTTCACCACGTCACTTCTCGTGCATCCAGGCGATCGTGATGCGCATTTCGCTGAATCGCCAGCCCTCCGGGGTCCGCGCGACGGCGCAGGCCACTCGCAGGCCGCTTGTCCGGTGAGGTGGTTCGCCGTCGCGGTAGAAGTACACGAGCTGGTTCGCTGTGGCCTCCGCGTGGTCACCGTCAACATGCACCAACACGTCACCGTGCACGTGTTGGGTGTGCTCTCCCTCGACCCGGCTTCGCTTCAGGTGGGCGCTCACCTCGTCGAGGCCGCGCAGCTCGCCGCCGCGCGGTGAGCGCACCACGATGTCGTCGTGGTAGACGGTCGGGGCGTCCTCGTGGCGGCATTCGTCCAGCAGGTTGGCCAGGCGAGCGAACAGTTCGGTGATCTCGACGCGGTCGGCGGTCGGTGCGGCAACGGACACGGTGGCTCCTTTGATGGTCACTCCAATGTTGGTTGGACCAACACTATGAAAAAATGTTGGTATTGCCAACATCGGTAGAGTGATCATCGTGAGCGAGATCCCGGAGCGTTTGGCAGTGAAGCCGAGCTGGCTGATCACCCAGCTGGCTGTGCACGCCCGCCGGCTGGTGTTCGACGGTTTCACCGCCGCGGGCGCGCGCGGGTACCACTACCGCATTCTGGCGGCACTGCACGAGTTCGGGCCCGCGAGCCAGGCAGAGCTTGGCCGCCGGTGCCGCATCGACCGCAGTGACCTCGTGGCCGCCGTCAACGAACTGGTCGAGCAGGGCTTCGTCGACCGGTCTCCGGACCCGAACCATGGACGGCGCAATAGAGTGACCCTCACCGGGGACGGTGCCCGGCAGCTGCGGCGCATGGACGAAGTGCTCGACCAGGTGCAGGACGACCTGCTCGAACCGCTGTCAGACGAGGAACGGCGGACTCTGACCCGCCTGCTCAGCCGGGCGCTCGCCCAGCACGAACCGGACTGATCGCCGTTCTCACCCGCCCCTGGACGGGCGTCGTGTGGCGCGGCCCCTTCGAGGGCTAACCCCGGAGACCCTCGCACGGGTGCTCGCTCGGCCGAGCGCGGCCGGCGAGGGCGTTCCACAGTTCGTCATCGACCCCGCTTGGTGGAGGACCTCCAGCGCGCGGCACCGGCCGACGAAGACGCCTGAACCTCTGGTGTCACACGGAAAACGGGGGTCACTAACGCAGCCCGATACCCGATTCCGCAGTAGGTCAGCACCACGATCGCCCGATATCGGCACCGATACCGGTATCGGGTGCGGCGATACCACCACCCCGGATCGGTGGCGGCCACCCGCCGGCTCCACCATCCTGGAACCACCCGAGAACGAAGGAGCCCTCATGAAACTGCGCAAGCTCGGCACCACCTCTCAAGGCAGCGGCTGCCCCACCCTTTACGAGACCGACACCGGCGACATCATCGTTCAAGGTGACCGACTCACCGACCCCGAGGCCCGAACCCAGGTGGAGGACGTGCTGCCCGGTGAGGAGTTCGTCATCATCCCCCGCGAACTGCTGACCCGCTTTACCCCCAAGGAGTAGCCCGTTGGCCGACCTCATCTCACCCGGCCCCGACCTCGATGCCCTGTTCACCGGCTACCGGCACACCGCCTGGCGGCTGGAGACCCGCACCTCCTACGGCGTCGCCGAAGAAGACAAGCCTTACCAGCAGTGGCTCGCCGGCCGCGATCCCGGGATCGAGTGGTTCCGGCCGTGGCTGGACATGGTGCGCGGTGAGACTGTCAAGGGCAAGCGGATGGAGCGGGTGCGCATCATCGACGACCCGCCCTCGGACTATCTGCGGTGGGAGCTGTGGGGAACCCCTTACAACCTCGCCGTTGGTGAGGACATCCGCTACCTGCCGCGCGATCACCCCGTGGTCGCCGAACTGCCCGGCCACGACTTCTGGCTGTTCGACAGCGCAACCGTCGCGCACCTGGCATTCGATGGAGACCGGTTCCTCGGCGTCACACTCGACACCGACCCGGCCACCGTAGTCGAGCACGCCCAGGCCCGCGACGCGGCGTGGCACCATGCGCTCACCTACACCGAGTACATGGGCACCCGTATTCGATGAGCGACTACCAGAAAGCCCGCCAAGCCCTCGGTGTTCGCCTGCGGGAACTGCGCACCGAGGCAGGGCTGTCTGGCCGCGAACTGGCCCACCGCATCGGCTGGCCGCCGTCGAAGATCTCGAAGCTGGAGCACGGCAACCAGACCGCCAGCAGCGATGACCTCACCGCCTGGGCGAAGGGGTGCGGCGCGCCCGAGGTGGCCGGCGAACTGGCCGCGCATCGTCGCGCCATGGAGACCCACTACACGAGCTGGAGGCGCCAGTTGGCGACCGGAACCCGCGCGCGCCAACAGTCCTTCGGCGACGTCGAGCAGCAGTCCAGCCTGATCCAGGCGTTCGAGTCGGCCTGCGTCCCCGGGCTGCTGCAAACCCCCGACTACGCCCGCCACATGCTCACCCGCACCATCGAGCTGCACGGCGCCCCCGACGACGTCGAGGAAGGCGTGCGGGCGCGCGTCCAGCGCCAACAGGTCCTCTACGATCCCCGCCGCCACTTCGAGGTGCTGCTGTGGGAGCCCGCTCTGCGAATGCTGATCTGCCCGCCAATCTCCTCCGCAAGGGCGCGCGGGGAATCATCGACGGCATCCCGCACTGACTCCATGAGGAGCACAATGGTTGCCATGCACCATCCCCCGCACGCCACTACTCGTCCCCGTTCGGCTGCCGCGGTCGCCTCTCTTGCCCTGGGCATCCTCGGCGTACTGGCAACCCCGGCGTTCGGGCTGTTCACTCTGCTGCCGGCCCTGGCTGCTCTGACCGGTGCCTACGGACTTCGCACCACCCACACGCACCAGCTACGCGGCCGCGGCATGGCCCTGTGGGGATTCTGGCTCGGAGTCGCGTTCTTCCTGCTCAATGTGGGGTTGCTGATGCTGGCGGCGGTCGCGTCGCGCATGGGGTACTGACTCCCGGACACACGAAGAACGTCTCCGCCCACCACCAGGTGAGCGGGCTATGACTCATTGCCGGATCCGACCAAAGCACTGAAGGCGCATCGAGGACCCACCCACCTACTACACCGTCAAGTGTCCATGCGGTGCCCACCAGCGGCAGATACACCTGAGCCCGTCGAACCCGAACTACTGGCATCAAGCCGTGCGCTGGGCGACGAGTCGCTGCCCGCCTGAGCGGAAGGAGGAGTCGTGAGCGAGAGAGACGCCACTCAGCTCTCCCCGCAGTTTGGGCTGTCCATGCTTCCCAGGACGAATCGTGAGGACGTACACGCTCACGGCGAGCGAGTGATGCAGGAGCTTCTCAAGCTGGAGCGGTGCAACAGCGATTTCAGCGACTCGGCGGTCAGCACCGATGCCGAGCAGAGCACGATCACAGTGGACCTGCTGATATTCGGTCTCGTCGAGCCGACCGCAGTACTCGAGCGTGCCTTGGCCATCATTCGTACTGCGGCGCACGCCGCCGGAGGAGCTACACCGGTATGGCCATCAGTAGTGAGTGACCAGCCGGACCAGGTTCGGATGGAAAAGACATACGACCTTACTCCTGCTTGACTCCCAGACACACGAACAGCGTCCCCGTCACCCTTGAGGTGAGGGGGCGTTGTGCTGTGTGGGGCTACTCGACCGGGGGTGTCCTCCTCCGGGACCCGCTGGACATAGGCGGCCAGGGCAGCGCCGTCACCACCTCGCCGGTGTCGCCCTTGGACAGTCCGATCAATGGGGCCTCCTCGGTGGTGTCGGTGCCGGAGGCGGGGAGGCTGTCTCCCGGTGCGCGCGCGAAGGGGCTGCTGCAGCATGGTCTCGATGCGGGTCAGCCGGTCGAGCACCTCACGGTCGGTCGGCTCCATGACGGCCTACAGCTCTCGTAGCGGCTGCACGGTGGCGAAGCTGGCGTCCCGCAGCTCAGTCGCCGCGGCGGTCGACGTCTCTTGGGCGAACTGGAAGACAAGCTCGCCGGTGCCGGTGACGACGCAGCGCTCGGTGACCGTGTGGCTGGTGGCGCCGAAGACACCCACGACCGTGTGCTCCTGGCCCAGCGTGATCACCTGGCGGAACCGCATCTCCTGGATGTCGCGCACCCCGACCCCGGCCGCGGAGGCGAATACAGCGATCATTCCGCGTTCGTCCGGGGCGGCGCCGGGTGATGCTCCGCGAACCGATTGGACTCACACAGCCGTCGTGAGCAAACAAAAGGGGCCTCGGCCGAATCACCGAAGCCCCTTCTCACCAGGCGGAGGATGAGGGATTTGAACCCTCGAAGGGGTTGCCCCCTAACCGCATTAGCAGTGCGGCGCCCTAGGCCACTAGGCGAATCCTCCTGGTGCGACAACAGTACCGACCGTGGGGCACGGGCGCAAAGCGGTTCTCCCGCTCGTGGCGCGGCTGACGCGGTGTGTGGGCCACCCGGAGGCCGTCGCTGTGGGACGGCCTCCGGGTGGCCCGAGCGGGGACCCGCACCCCAACGCGGGTGCGGGTGTGGGCGGGCCGGTGCCGGCTCGCCCTCGTCAGGCCACGTCGCGGGCGTCCAGGTCGAACGCGCCGCCTTCGACACCCCAGGTGAGCACGCGGCGCGGCCGGACGAGGATCCACGCCGGTTCGAATCGGAAGGGCGCGCCGAGCCGCCGGCCCAGCTTCTCCCCGCCCTCGATGTGGGCCTCGGCGACCCCGCGGATCTCCACACCGCGCGGCTCCCAGCCGTTGGTGGTTTCCACGTCGTCCACCACCAGGGACACGTCCGGCCGGGCGGCGGCGTTGCGGAACTTGGCGCTGCCCGCCATGCCGGAACCGGCGGCGCCGCCGATCACGATCCCGTCGGTGTCGGCGTCGTAGAAGAACCCGACCGGCCGTACCTGGGGGCGGCCGCGGGCGTCGGAGGTGGCGAACCTCCCCAGTAGCTGTTCGCCGAGATAGTCCAGCTCGGCGGTGGTGAAAACGCTCATGGGGCCAACCTGCCCGATCCGGGGGTGCGGAGGGAGTCCCTGTCATGGTCACCCTCCGGACCCGCCTGGAGCGTGGTATCGACCGGTGTCCGTGCCCGCGGGCACTGTCGGCGCCGGCCGGCGCGCTTCGGTTGACCGGCGACGCCCGTGTCCACCCGCTGCGGGGTTCGTCGAGACAGGGGAACGGCTTCTCGCCCACACGCCGGCCCGAGGCCGCCGACCTCAGGTGGTGGCGCGCTCGATGATGAGGTCGGCGTCGCGGCGGAGGCGGGCCACGGCACGGGAGATGGTGCTCTTGACGGTGCCGATGGTGACACCGAGCCGCTCCGCGATCTGCGCCTCGCTGAGATCCTGGTAGTAACGGAGGACGAGGGTCTCCCGCTGGCGGTCGGGCAGCCGCTCGATCGCGCGGTGCACCACGTCGTGGAGGTCGCTCTTCCAGGTGGGGTCGTCGACGCGCTGCTCGGGGATGTCGTTCGTGGGGTAGATGTCCAGCCTGCGGCGGCGCCACTCCGAGATCTGGGTGTTGACCATCGCGCGGCGCACGTAGCCGTCTCGGGCGTTCGGGTTGCTGATCCGGTCCCAGGCGAAGAACGTCTTGACCAGCGCGGCCTGTAGCAGGTCCTCGGCGTCGGAAGGGTTGTTCGTCAATGACTGGGCCATGCGCAGGAGCGCGGGGCCGCGTTCGGTCACGTAACGCGAGAACTCCGCGTACCTGGATTGGCGCGTTGTTTCGGTCACAGAACCACCGACCCGCATCGCCGTTACTGGACGCGCTGGCCGCGCTCCACGGGGTGTGTCATCGGACACGCAATCGCCCTTGTGGTCACTGTTGCCTGGGAAAAGTAATCATTAGCCCTGATCTCGCTCATCTTCTGCCCAAAAGCACCATTCGGGGAGAATCCACTGAGGTGTGGAAGTACCAAACTCCCGCCCATCCACTATCCGAAATCCGGTTGCGTATCACGCTTCACGCTCGCCGCCTCGCGGCGCGGGAGACGCCCACAGGCTGTGGATCTCTCAGGTGAGGCGCCCCGCGGGAGGGGAACGTAGCCGGGACGGGATCCGGCGAGCGTGGCGCGGGGCCGGCCGTGCGAAGCGCCCCCGGAAAGCGGGACGTACACACCAACAAAGGGCGGGAGGGTCGATGTCAGGGGACGTGGCGAAGCGGCGGCGGCTAGCCGCGGCGCTGCTGGGGCCGGAAGCGGTGCCCGAGCCGCAGCAGCCCCTCCACCGGGTCGTGCGCGGTGAGGTCATCGAGGCAGGCGCGCGCACGCTGCGCCTGGCGACCCCCAACGGTGAGGAGACGTTGCTGCTCGCCGACACAGCCTCCCTCTGGCGCGGCGGCCCGGCCGCCCCGACCGAACTGAGGCCCGGCGACGACGTGGTGCTGCGGTGCGCGGCCGGCGGCCGGTGGGTCGCCGAACGCGTCTGGGCGCGCATCGCCCGCGTGACCGGGGTGATCCGCGGCCGATCCGGCGACGGTGTCGAGGTGGACGTGGGCCACGACCGCCCGAGCGCCACGGTGGTGATCGGCTACCGGGTGTCCGGGCGCATGGCGGTGCGCCACCCGGTTCTGGAACCCGGGTACCTGTTCGACGCCGTTGGGGTGTGGCGCGACGGCGTGGTACACGCGGTCCGTCCGGCCACCACCCAACCGCCCGTTCCGGTCGGGGAGCTGCGGCCGCGGCGTCGGCGGGAGAGCGGGCCACGGGTCTCGGGCATGGTCTCGTGGTATGACCCGGCCGACGGCGACCCCGCCGCGGCCGGGGCACAGCTGGCCGGGGCCGCGTACCCGGCGCTCGACCCGGCCAGCGACTGCGGGTGCCCACCGGTCCGCGGCTGCCTCCCACTGCCGCTGATGTCCCTCGGGATGACGTTTTGGCTGCGCAACGACGACACCGGGGACAACGCCGTTGTCCCCATCGTGGCCTGTGGCGCTCCCGCCGCCCACTTCTGCGACCGGTGCGCCGCCGGGGCCTCGGCGGAGAGCGGCCGGCTGGCGCGGCTGACCCTGCTGAGCTTCGTGGCGCTCGGGGGCGACCCCGAGGTGGGGTGCTGCAACGCGACGATGACAACGGGGTGAGCCGTGCTCGACGCCATTCGTGACACCCAGCTTCTGGTCGTCTCCCTGGTCCTGGTGCTGGGCGCGCTCGGCAAGTTCACCTCTCCGTTCTCGCGCGGCGCGGCGAGCCTGCTGCCCGTGTCGGCGCGCCGCTGGTTCACCCGGGCGCACGGTGCGGCGGAGGTGGTGGCCGCGGGGGTGCTGTTGACACTGACCGGCCCTGGGGGCGACACCGCCCGTGTTGCGACCGCGACGCTCTTCGCCGGGGGTGTGGGCGTGCTGCTGGTGCTGCGTCGCCGGGACCCCGAGATGGGGTGCGGCTGTTTCGGTGGGCTGAGCACCACCCCGATCGGTTGGCGGGTGATCACGCGCGCCGCGTTGTTCGCGGTGGCCGCCGCCTCGACGGTCGGGCTGGACACATCGGGGTTCGGCGTGCTGGGCGCCCTCACCCCGTGGCACGGGATGACCATCGTCGCCGAGGTCGTGCTGCTGGTCGCGCTCTCCCCCGAGTCGCGGGAGCTCGCGGTGCGGCTGGGGCGTCGCGACCCGTGCGAAACGCGTGTCGTCTCCGTGCGTGGCACGAGGACGCGGCTGATGTTGAGCGGCGTGTGGCGCGCCAACGCCGCGTTCTTGGTCAACCGGAGGCCGTTGGACGTGTGGCGTCGGGGGTGCTGGCGGTTCCTCCACTACTCCGGGCGTCGCCGTGGGCGGCCTGTGGATGTCGTGTTCGGCGTTCCGCTCCACGGGCGGGGGTCGGCGGTGCGTGTCGCCATCACCGACGCGGAGACCGGCGTGTCCCTGCCGGCGCTCGGGGCGACCCCGCCGGGTGAGCCGGAACCCCGGCCGTGGGGCGGCGCGGGCGCCGGCGGCGCCGGCGGTGGTTCGGGCTGAGGCTCGACCCGGGGTGGTGGAGTCGCCTCGCCGGGCGTGACGTCACCGCCACGCCCGGCGAGGTGGGGCCTCAGCTGAGGACCTCCTCCTCGCGCTCCACGGCGGACTGGGCGAACTCCAGCAGAGTCTCCTCGTTGCTGGGGTCCTCCTCCGCCCGGAGCATGCTCACGTTCGCGAGGCGGTCACCGTTGTGGTACACGATGTTGTACATGTGGATCGACTCCCCCTCGGCCGCCGCCTCGAGCACGTAGGCGCGGGAGTCGTCGCCGACCGTGTCCAGGTCGAGGTCCTTCAGGGTGTACGTCGTGGTCGATCCGTCCTCCGTGGTGGCCTCGTAGCTGGCGCACTCCTCGGGTGCCGCCGCCTCCACGGCCTTCTTCGCGGCCTGCTCGTCGAGCCTGACGAGCGTGTGCGAGATCGAGCCGTCCTCGCGGGGGTAGGTGGCCAGCGACGCGGGAGCCTCGCGGACCTCCGACGACTGCGCCCACCGGTCGACGGCGTCGGCGCACTCGGGCTTGTCCAGCTCCGTGGACTCGCGCAGCTCGGCGGTCTGCTGTGTGGTGCTGAGCTCGGCGTAGGTGCCCTGCTCGCTCTGCTCGGGGTCGGCCTTGGTCTCGTTGAACTCCACGAGCTGTGCCTGGTCCAGCTCGCTCGCGATCTCGGTGTCGGTCTTGGGCTCGGGCTCGGGCTCGGCGGAGCCGTCCTGCTCCTGGTCACCGGAGGAGCAGCCGGCGATACCGACGAGGAGGGCCGCGAGACCGGTGGCGGCGATCACCGGCCCGCGCGTGGGCCGTGGAGTTCGCGGCGTTGATGTCCGAAGGTGATGCATGGTCGACTTTTTCCTCTACTGTGCGAAGAGCCGCTGGGGTCAACGGCGGATTTCCAGGGAGTATTCGCCGAGAGTAGTTTCGGCGTTGCACAGAGTATCGAGGAGGATCATGGTCTCGGCGTCGAGTTCTCCATATTTTCGCGACGTTCTTGGAGCCATCCCCGGCTACCAGCCGGGACGCAAGATCGAGGGACCCGACGGGCGGTCGATCAAGCTCTCCTCCAACGAGAGTCCCCACGGCCCACTGCCGTCGGTTCTCGACGCCGTCGCCGAGGCCGCGACGCTGCTCAACCGCTACCCCGACAGCGGGGCCGTCGAGCTGACAGCGGCCCTGGCCAACCGTTTCGACGTCCCGGAGGACCACCTGGCCCTCGGCGCGGGTTCCGTGGGGGTGCTGCAACAACTGCTCGAAGCCACCGCCGAACCGGGCACCGAGGTCGTCTACGCGTGGCGCTCGTTCGAGGCGTACCCGCTGCTCGCCGACCTGTCGGGCGCGACCTCGGTCCGGGTGCCGCTGAGCGAGGAGACCCACGACCTCGACGCCCTGGCCGCGTCGATCACCGACCGGACCCGCGTGGTCCTGGTGTGCAACCCGAACAACCCCACCGGTACCGCGGTCCGCGAGGAGGCCCTGACCGCCTTCCTCGACCGCGTGCCCGACCATGTGCTGGTCGTGTTGGACGAGGCGTACCGCGAGTACGTCCGCGACCCGCGGGTGCCCGACGGTCTCACGCTGTACCCCGACCGCCCGAACGTCGCGGTGCTGCGGACGTTCTCGAAGGCGTACGGGCTGGCGGCGCTGCGCGTCGGCTTCCTCGTCGGGCATCCGCACGTGGCCTCGGCCGTGCGCAAAACCATGGTGCCGTTCGCCGTGAACCACCTGGCCCAGGCCGCCGCCGTGGCGTCACTGGCCGCGGAGGACGAGCTGTCGCGGCGCGTGGAGGCCACGGTCAAGGAGCGCGAACGGGTGCGCGAGGCGCTGGTCGCCGACGGCTGGGTGGTTCCGCCCACCGAGGCCAACTTCGTGTGGCTGCGGCTGGGCCCGCACACGTCGGACTTCGCCGCCGCCTGCGAGGCCGCCGGGGTGGCGGTGCGCCCGTTCGCCGACGAGGGGGTGCGGATCAGCATCGGAACGCCCGAGGAGAACGACGAACTGCTGGCCGTCGCGCACGCCTACCCCCGGCGCAACGGCGACTGAACGACACCCCCGGACGGGCCGAGTGAGTCCGACCGAACCGCGGTCCCAGCTGACCGAAAAGGGGTCCGGGAGGTGTCCGCCTCCCGGACCCCTACGGTGTTCCCCGGGTCACTTGCCGGCTTTGTCCTTGTCGATCTTCTCCACGATCAACCGGTACAACTGGCGCGGCCGGCCCGGCTGCAGGGTCCGGTTCGGCGGCAGCGGCCAGGCCAGCCCCTCCTCGACCAGGGTGCGTAGCAGCCGCCGGGCCGTGCGCGGCGTGACGCCCAACATCCGTCCCGCGTTCTCGGCGTCGACCACCAGAGGGCCGTCCTCCTCGGCGATCTTCTCCGACAGCCGCAACAGGGTCTCGCGCCCCTTGGTCCGCAGTGGTTCCGGCGTCTGCTGGCGCTGTGGCGCGCGCTGCGCGGGAACCAGGGAGCGCCCCTCGCGGTCCACCGCGAAGCTCTGCCGCGTGGCCTGTGCCCGACTCAGCGCGGCACGCGCGTGGCTCTCGGCGTCCTGGGTGGTGCGTCCCATGCCGATCCCGACCTCGATGGCGATACCGAGCTCGGCCTTGATCCGCTCCACGAACGGTGGCTGCCGGAACCCCTCGGTGGCTGACACCAGCGACCCCCGTGTCGCGGTGACCATGAACGTGTGGTCGTCCACGGGGTGCGCGGTCGCGTTGATCCGATGCGCCTCCTGCAACAGCAGGCGTTGCAGCGCCAGCCGGAGCTCGTCGCGCCAGTAACGCGGGGTCGAACGGCGGGTGGAGTCACGCAGCGTGGGGACGTCCACGACCACGACCCCCAGCTGGGCCTCCTCCAGCCGGTGGTGCGCGCCGAGCAGCCCGGCGGTCTGTAGGGCGCTGCGCACCCCCGCGTTGGTGGGGCGCAGCCGCATCACCGGCACGCCGATGGCCTCCAACCGCTCGGCCACCCCCCGCACGCAGGTGATGGCCATCCTGGTGACCTTGCGTCGCCACAACCCCTCGTGAAACGAGGTCAACTGTGAGGTGCTGGTCAGCTCCTCGTGGACGTGGATCCCGTCGACCGGAAGGTCCACCTCGGAGTACGCCTCGACGACGTCGGACCGCCCGAGGACGTCGAGACTCGCTCTGGTGGGGTCGAGTCTCTCGTCCAGGGTGGCCCGCAGCAGCGCCTCGTGCAGGCTGGCGCCACCGAGAGGTACGTACGTGGCGGGCATGGTCAACACGCCGGCCTTACGCGCGAACTCGTAGGGGACGGGACTCGCGAAGAGGTAGGCGTCGATCGCGGATCCCAGGCGCAGTACCTTGTCGGTCGCCTCTTGCTCGTCTCGATAGGCGGCGGCGATGAGTCTGGCGTTGAGGGGGCCTGTGGACCCGGACCCCATGAGCATGACACGCTCGACCACCTCATGAGGCCCGATTACACCAATTGTCAAATCGCCAGTACGCTGCGCACTCACCTCGGGTCGCTCCCCGCTACCATTCCACGTTCTTCACTATGTGCGCCCACTGGTTTCCCGAAACTGATTCCTGTCACGGCACGATTGCCGAGATCGTACCCATTGTGCGGGGCGAATGAAGATCGTTTCGCACAGAACACCGGACCGCCGAGCGCGCGGGAGATCCCACACCCCGGCGTGAACTGGGCTTCTTCCGGCTAAGCGGAATCAACGCGTGCCACGTCGGCGCCCAACGCGGACAGCCGGGAAGCGAACTGTGCGTGACCACGATCCACAAGGTAGCCCGGAGCGACGATGGTGTCACCTTCGGCCACCAGGCCCGCCAGGACCAGGGCCGCCCCGGTGCGTAGGTCGTGGGCGACCACCTCGGCGCCCCGAAGCCTCGTCGCGCCGTGCACGATGGCCCGGGTGCCTTCGACCTCGATCTTGGCGCCCATCTTGTTCAACTCGTCGGCCAGCGCGAACCGGCCGTCGTAGATGGCCTCGTGGATATAGCTCTCGCCCTCCGCGAGCGCCGCCAGCGCCACCAGGGGGGACTGCAGGTCGGTGGCGAACCCGGGGTACGGCGAGGTGACCGCGTTGATGGGGCGCAGCGCCTTGTCGGGGTCTCGGTGGACGTGCAGCACCGCTCCCTGCTGGGCGAACTCGACCCCCATCTGCTCGAGCTTCCAGCGCGCGACGCCCAGGTGCTCCAGGTGGGCCCCGACCAGGCTGACGTCGCCGCCGGTGGCGGCGGTCATCATCGCGAAGACCCCGGCGTCGATCCGGTCGGACATGATCGTGTGCTCGACGGCGGTCAGCTCCTCGACCCCCTCGACCGTGATGAAACCGGTGCCGCCACCCGAGATCTTGGCCCCCATCCGGGTGAGGAAGTCGATGACGTCGAGGACCTCGGGCTCCAGGGCGGCGTGCTCGATCACCGTGGTGCCGGGCGCGAGCACCGCGGCCATGATCAGGTTCTCGGTGCCGGTGTGTGAGGGGGTGTCGAGGTAGAGGTGCCCGCCACGCAGATTCTGGGCCTCGACACTGATGTGGTTCCGGGCGGCGTCCTCGGTCACGTTGGCGCCGAGCCGGGCGAACCCGCGATAGTGGAAGTCGAGGTTGCGGCTTCCGAGGTTGCAGCCGCCGACCCCCTCGATCAGGGCCTGGCCGGTGCGGTGCATGAGCGCGGGGACGAAGAGCACGGAGCCGCGGAACCGCGACGCGATGTCCGCGGGGAGCACGGCCCGGTTCGGGTCGTTGAGTTCGGAGGCGTCGATGACGACCGTGCGCTCGGTCTCGTGGAACTGCACCTTGGCGCCGATATGCTCGGCGAGCTCCAGCGCGCGGTGGACGTCCTCGATGATCGGGACGTTGCGCAGTACGGTACGTCCCTTCGCCGCGAGCAGGGCGGCACCGATCATTGGCAGGACGGCGTTCTTCGCACCCTGGATGAACGCGGTCCCGTTGAGGGGGCGGCCGCCACGGACGCGGTAACGAACCTCCTGGCCCATGCTCATGCTCCTTCGTGAGGCGGATGTAAGGGGTCGTACTCGTCAACGTCGTCGGGTCTGCCTGTGCGTACTTGAGATGTGGTTTCCACGCGGACGGTTCCGACGAGAACGGCGCAACCTCGAAGCCACCGGCATCGATCCGCGACAGACTCTATAGCAACACATACCGCGTGACCGGCGAATCTCACCGCCGGCGAGGTGGTGAATGGATTACCGAGCCGTGAGAACACACTGGCCAGCTGATGGAGCGGAGTGCGCCCATCGTGGACACGTTCAGGGCGTGGGGAGGAAGCCAGCCCGACGCGAGGACGGGTACCACTGTATGCCCTGCCCGGAGCGCTCCAGGCCAGCGTGACGCGATTCACCGGCGTGGCGGTGCGGACATCGCTCCCGGTACCGGAGTGGGGCCACGGTGGGTCACGCCCGCTGGCCCGCGCGGGCCAGCGGGCCGACCGGCGGCGGCTCCTACGCGAGCGCCTTCAGCCGGTCGAAGACGGGGTCGAGGCGCGCCACGAAACGTTCGGGACGGCACACCTCGTCGAGGCGGTCCTCGTCCAGAGTGACCCCCCGCTCGACGGCCTCCGCGCGCAGCGTCTCCCGGAACGGCGTGGCCGTCTCCCAGGTCCGCATGGCGGCCGCCTGCACGAGGGCGTAGACGTCCTCACGCGACATGCCGGTCTCGATGAGCTCCGACACCACCGTCGACGAGTAGATGAGCCCGTTCGTGGCGTTGAGGTTGGCCCGCATCCGGTCGACGTCGACCACCAGCCCGGAGACCAGCCTGGTGGTCAGGTTCAGCAGATAGTCGGTCGCGATCGCGGCGTCGGGAAGGGAGATGCGCTCCGTGGAGGAGTGCGAGATGTCGCGCTCGTGCCAGAGCGCGATCCCCTCCATCACCGGAACGATCTGCGCGCGTACGTTGCGTGCCATACCGCAGATCCGCTCCGACATGATCGGGTTCTTCTTGTGCGGCATGGCGCTGGAGCCCTTCTGGCCCGAGCCGAACGGCTCCCACAGCTCGCGTACCTCGGTGCGCTGGCCGTGCCGCACCTCCAGCGCGATCGCCTCGCACACGCCCGCGGTGATCGCCAGGGCCGACACCCATTCGGAGATGCCGTCCCGCAGCACCACCTGGGTGGAGACGTCGGCGGGCCGCAGCCCGAGCTGTTCGGCGACGTGGGACTCCACGGCCGGGTCGATGTTGGAGTACGTGCCCACGGGGCCGGAGATCGCCATCACCCCGACGGCCTCGCGCGCGCGGCGCAACCGGTCGCGGGAGCGCGCCATGCCGAAGGCGAAGTCCGCCATCCGGTGACCCCACACGTCGGGCTCGCCGTGGATCCCGTGGGTGCGGCCGACCCGCAGTGTCTGCCGGTGCTTCAGCGCGTGCTCGCGCAGTGTCGCGACGAGCCTGTCGGCCTTGTCGAGCAGGATGTCGGTGGCCTCGACCAGCTGGGCCGCGAGCGCGGTGTCCAGCAGGTCGGAGGAGGTCATGCCGAAGTGCACCCAGGCGGCGGCGTCACGCGGCTCGGTGTTGTCGGCCCACGCGGTGAGGAAGGCGATGACATCGTGGTGGGTGACCTCCTCGATCTCGGCCACCCGTTCGGGTGTTGGGGGCGGCGCCGCGCGCACCGGCTCCACGGCGTCGGCGGGCACGGTGCCCGCGTCGGCGTGTGCCTCCAGCACCAGGGTCTCGACCCGGCACCAGAGCTCGTACTTGTGGGCGTCGCTGAAGACACGCCCCATCTCGGGAAGGGTGTAGCGCTCGATCACGCACACATCTTCGCAGGTTCGAAAAGGGGTGGGGTCACCCGAGTCGCGCGGTTGTGGAGGGGCGGGCGGGAGGGGGCTGGTTCTCGGTGCCGTCGGCCCCGTGGTGTCGGACGGTCTCCCACTCACAGCGGACCAGGGGCTGACCAAGAGGACACCCGACGGTCTCGTCGAACTCGACAGGGTCCCCCGGGGCGAGGCCAGCGGATCGCGGGTCGGCTACCGGGATCGTCACGTTCCGAGGATGGGTGTCGACGGTGAGAACCTGTCAGACGTGATCGACAGGGGGATCCCCGGCCCCGCGGACACCCGGCGCGCCCTTCGGGGCCTCACCCCTCGTTGGCGGTCGCCTCTTGGGCGATGTCGCCGCGGTAGAACGAGCCGCGCAGCTCGATCCGCTCGATGGCCTGGTAGGCGCGTTCGCGGGCGGTGGCGAGGGTGTCGCCGGTGCCGACCGCGTTGAGGACGCGGCCACCGTTGGACTTGATGTCACGCACCCCGCTCCAGGCCGTGCCGGCGTGCAGGATGTAGGCGCCCTCGACGGCGTTGGCGGCGTCGATACCGGACACCGGGTCCCCCTTGACGGGGTCGCCGGGGTAGTTCTCGGCGCCGAGAACCACCGTCACTGCGGCACCCGTGCGCCATTCCAGCGACGTGATGCGGCCCAGGCCGCCGGTGTCGGCCGCCTGGAGCAGCGCGCCGAGCGGCGTGGCCAATCGGTCCAGGACCACCTGGGCCTCGGGGTCGCCGAACCGCGCGTTGAACTCCACGACCCGGGGCCCCTCGGAGGTCAGCGCGAGCCCGACGTAGAGCAGTCCCTGGTACCGGTTGCCGCGCCGGGCCAGCTCGCTGACAGTGGGGCGCACGATGGTCGTCATGACCTCCTCGACCAGGCCCTCGGGGGCCCACGGGAGCGGCGCGTACGCGCCCATGCCGCCGGTGTTGGGACCCGTGTCGCCGTCGTGGGCGCGTTTGAAGTCCCGCGCCGGGAGCATCGGAACGGCGTTGACACCGTCGCACAGCACGAACAGCGACATCTCGGGGCCGTCGAGGTACTCCTCGACGACCACCCTGCCGCACTCGCGCGCGTGCCGTTCGGCCTCGCCGCGGTCGTGCGTGACCACGACGCCCTTGCCCGCGGCCAGGCCGTCGTCCTTGACGACGTAGGGAGTGCCGAACGCGTCGAGCGCGTCGGTCACCTGCCCTTGTGACCTGCATGTGCGCGCGCGGGCGGTGGGCACCCCGGCCGCCTGCATGACCTCCTTGGCATAGGACTTGGACCCCTCGATGCGCGCGGCCTCGCGGTCGGGGCCGAACACCGGGATGCCGCGGTCGCGCAACGTCTCGGCCACACCCTCGACGAGTGGCGCCTCGGGGCCGATGATGACCAGCTCGGCGCGGATCCGGGACGCGAGCTGTGTGACGGCCAACCCGTCGCGGACGTTGATGACGTGGTTCTCGGCGTTGGCCGAGATGCCCGGGTTCCCGGGCGCGCAGTGCAGACTGGTGATCCCGGGATCGCGCGACAGCGCCCGGACGAGTGCGTGCTCGCGGCCACCGCCGCCGAGGACAAGGGCTTTCACGGGATGGACCTTCGCGCGTTGAGGACTCGGGGGTGGTCGGCTAGGTCAGGGGGCTCAGTTCCAGGGTCTGGTCGCGGCCGGGGCCGACCCCGATCGCCGAGATCGGGGCGCCGGACATCTCCTCCAGGGTACGCACGTAGGCTTGCGCGTTCTTCGGGAGTTCCTCGAACGAGCGGGCGTGCGAGATGTCGGAGTTCCAGCCGTCGAGGTACTCGTAGATCGGCGTGGCGTGGTGGAAGTCGGTCTGCGTCATGGGGATCTCATCGTGCCGGACCCCGTTGACGTCGTACCCCACGCAGACGGGGATCCGGTCGAGCCCGGAGAGCACGTCGAGCTTGGTGAGGAAGAAGTCGGTGATGCCGTTGATCCTGGTGGCGTAGCGGGCGATGGCGGCGTCGAACCAGCCGCAGCGCCGGTTGCGCCCCGTGGTGACGCCGTACTCGCCGCCGCTCTGGCGCAGCCACTCGCCGGACTCGTCGAGCAGTTCCGTGGGGAACGGCCCGGAGCCCACTCGGGTCGTGTACGCCTTCACAATGCCGATGACCTTGCTGACGCGGGTGGGGCCGATGCCCGCACCGGCGCACGCTCCTCCCGCGGTCGGGGAGGAGGAGGTGACGAACGGGTACGTCCCGTGGTCGAGGTCGAGGAGCGTGCCCTGCGACCCTTCGAGGAAGACGGTCTTGCCCTCGTCGAGTGCCGCGTTGAGTTCCAGGGAGGTGTCGGAGACGTAGGGCCGCAGCATCTCGGCGTAGCCCAGGTACTCGTCGACGACCTGCTCGGGGTCGAGGCCCCGACGGTTGAAGACCTTGGTCAGGATCTGGTTCTTGTCGTTGAGTGTGAGCTCGATCTTCTTGCGCAGGATCTTGGGGTCGAAGGTGTCCTGCACGCGCACGCCCACCCGTGAGGTCTTGTCGGAGTAGGTGGGGCCGATGCCGCGTCCGGTGGTCCCGATCCTGCCCTTGCCCAGGAACCGTTCACTGACCTTGTCGAGCGCGCGGTGGTAGGGCATGATCAGGTGCGCGTTCGCGGAGATCCGCAGGTTGCCGGTGTCCACACCGCGTTCCTGGAGCCCCCGCAGCTCCTCGAAGAGCACTCCCGGGTCGATGACGACGCCGTTGGCGATGACCGGTACCACGTCCGGGGAGAGAATGCCCGCTGGCAACAGGTGCAGGGCGTACCTGTCCTCACCAATGACCACGGTGTGTCCCGCGTTGTTTCCGCCCTGGTAGCGCACGACGTAGTCCACACGGTTACCGACAAGGTCGGTCGCTTTGCCCTTACCCTCGTCACCCCACTGGGCCCCAACGAGCGTGATCGCCGGCATGCCGGTGTACCTCTGCATTCGTTCGCTTGAGGGCGGGAACCCTCACCGGATCCCCGCACACGGGTAAGCCCCTGGCGCAAGGTAGCGACAGGGGCCCTTGCGTATTGAGCGTACACGACACGGACCCCGGCCCGTGAGGGGCGGGGTGCCAGTCCGACGTCATCGGGGCGTCGCGCGTCGTGGCTGGCCAGGGGAGCCGTGCCGCGCTTGGGGAAATCGTGCCGGCCGTCCGGTGACGGGTTCCCCGTTCGAGGGTGGCGGGGTTCCGGAGGTGCCGAAGACTCCCGCCGTTGTGGACAGTGGAGCTATGTCTGGAGCGCCTTGGCGGCGGCCGGGCTGCTGTCGCGTAGGAACGTCGAGCAGCGCTCGGCCTCGTCGGCCTCGCCGATGGCGCCGGCCGCGACTCCGAGCATGTGCAGGGAGCGGAGGAAGCCCTGGTTGGGTTCGTGTTCCCAGGGCACCGGGCCGTGCCCCTTCCAGCCCGAGCCGCGCAGCTGGTCGAGGCCCCGGTGGTATCCGGTGCGGGCGTAGGCGTAGGCGGCGACGGAGTCGCCGGCCTCGAAGGCGCGCTCGGCCAGTTGGGCCCAGGCCGCCGAGTAGGCGGGGTACCGGGCGGCGACCTCAGCGGGGTCGGTGCCGGCGGTGAGGGCCTCGCGCGCCTCGGGGGTGTCGGGAAGGCGGGTTTCGGGGGGTTCCCCGAGCAGGTTCTGATGCAGCTCCATGCCTCCATCCTGCCAGGTGCCGCCGATGGTGGCGCTGGTAGCCGGAGGCGTGCCCGGCCGCCGCGTCCGCCCATGATGGAGACGGCCGGGCACGCGAAGGCCCCCGAACCGTGGTGGAGCGAGGGCCGACTGGAGCGCGGGTCACCGCATCCGGGTGCCCGCGGATTTCAGCATCTGGCATCCCTCGACCACTCGCGCGGCCATGCCGGCCTCGGCCGCCTTGCCGTACGACCGAGGGTCGTAGGACTTCTTGTCGCCGACCTCGCCGTCGACCTTGAGCACACCGTCGTAGTTGCGCATGACGTGGTCCACGATCGGGCGGGTGAAAGCGTACTGGGTGTCGGTGTCGATGTTCATCTTCACGACCCCGTAGTCGATGGCCGAGTGGATCTCCTCCAGGGTGGACCCCGAGCCGCCGTGGAACACGAGGTCGAACGGCTTGTCCTTGCCGTACTTCTCGCCGACGGCCTGCTGGATCTCCTTGAGGACGTCGGGCCGCAGCTTAACGTGGCCGGGCTTGTAGACGCCATGCACGTTGCCGAAGGTCAACGCGGCCATGTAGTAACCCTTGTCGCCGACACCGAGCACCTCGGCGGTGCGCAGGCCGTCGCCGGGAGTGGTGTAGAGCTTCTCGTTCATCTCGCCGACGACGCCGTCCTCCTCGCCGCCGACGACGCCGACCTCGATCTCCAGGATCGTGCGCGCGTCGTTGGAGGCGGCCAGAAGTTCCTGGGCGATCCCCAGGTTCTCCTCGAGTTCCACGGCGGAGCCGTCCCACATGTGTGACTGGAAGAGCGGCTGGCCGCCCTTGGCCACGCGCTCCTTGGACTTCTCCAGCAGCGGGCGGACGAAGCCGTCGAGCTTCTCCTTGGGGCAGTGGTCCGTGTGCAGCGCGATGTTCACCGGGTACTTGTCGGCGACGACACGCGCGTACTCGGCGAGGGCCTCCGCTCCGGTGACCATGTCCTTGATGGTCGCGCCCGAGAGGAACTCCGCGCCGCCGGTGGAGACCTGGACGATGCCGTCGCTCTCGGCCTCGGCGAAGCCGCGGAGCGCGGCGTGGAGGGTTTGGCTGGAGGTCACGTTGATGGCCGGGTACGCGAATCCCTGCGACTTCGCGCGATTCAGCATCTCCGTGTAGACCTCGGGCGTTGCGATGGGCATGGTGACTCCCTGTTGCGCCTGGAGTTGCGAGTTCGAACTGCCCCGCGGCAGCCACACGGGACTCGTCAACTCACTGGATCACTGTTTGAGTTCAGGGGCAAGTATCGCGAACCCCGCGGCCGCACGAAAGGTCTAGACCAAAATAGTCCCTTGCTCAGCGGCAGTGTCGTGGGGGGTGGGGGTCAGTGTGTGGCGGGGCGTCTTCCCACGGCACAAAACCACCGCTGTGTGCGCCTGAGCTGAACTTCGTTCACATTTGTCAGTCCCCCGGCATCGCTTCCGAGGGTGAGTCACGCTACATTCGTCTCCGTGGGACGACATCGCAACGATCCACGAGGGCCGGGCACGATAATGGCGATGGCCAGTGCCGCCGCTGTTCTCGTCACACTGGTCGCGTTGGGTGGGTTCTTCCTCTACCGTTCGCTTCCCGGTAACTCCGACGCCGTTGTCGCGCCGGAGTCCGGAGCCCAGGCCGACGCGCAGTCCCAGAGTGACGCCATCGACTCCCACGCGTTGCACATCGTTGTCGTGGGCCAGTCCAGCGAGGTGGTGGTCCGCGTGCCGGGGGGTGACGTCCTCACCGACACCGAGATGACCGACGGCGAGTACGTCTCCTACGACCAGGAGGAGCTGGAGGTCACCATCGGCGAGCCGAGCGCCGTCGAGGTGCACGTGAACGGGGAACCCCTGGACATCTCTGACGAGGACCCCGGATACTCCTTCACCGTCGAGCGCGAGTGACCCCCGCGGCCTCGCCCGTGTTTCCCGGGGCTCGCTGTCACTCGCCTGGGGACGGGTTCCCAAGGGGGCGGGAACCTTCGGGGCCTTCGGTGGGGTCGCTCGTTCCTCTCTTGCCCCACCTACGCATCCTCCAGCACCCCGGCCACACCCGGCCCACGCCCGCTTAGCTCGAAAAATAGACCCTAGACATCAAGATCGGACAACTCGAACACCGCGCGGTACGGCAACCCCTCGTCGGTGATCCTCTCGCGCGCCCCTCGGTCGACGATCACGGCCACGCCGGCGATCCGCGCGCCCTCCTCACGCAGCGCGTCGACCGCCGTCAACACCGATCCACCCGTGGTGGAGGTGTCCTCGACCGCGAGCACCCGCCGGCCCGCGACGTCGGGCCCCTCGATCCTGCGCTGTAGGCCGTGCTCCTTGCCCGACTTGCGCACCACGAACGCGTCGAGCCGTCGCCCACGCGCGCCCGCCGCGTGCATCATGGCGGTGCCCACGGGGTCGGCACCCAGGGTCAGACCGCCCACCGCGTCGTAGTCGAGATCCGCTGTCGCGTCGAGTAGCGCGCTCCCGGCCAGCGGGGCGCTCTCGCCGTCGAGGGTGATCCTGCGCAGGTCCACGTAGTAGTCGGCCACCCGGCCCGACGAAAGCGTGACACGGCCCCGGATCACGGCCTTATCGTTGATGTGCCGAAGGAGATCCTCGCGATCGCTCATGGCCATGAGCCTAGAACCTGTCGATCACGACCAACGTAAGAGGTGGGCATGTCGGTTTCCGGTGGCGCGGAGCGAGTGCGGGTCGAGACCACGACCGACACCAGGGCGTCGGCCGGCGCGATCGCGCGTTCGGTCATCGAGCGTCGGCTGGCCGCCTGTGCCCAGGTGGTGGGCCCGATAACGAGCTTCTTCCGGTGGGAGAACGAGGTCCAGGAGGACGAGGAGTGGATGGTGGTGCTCAAGACCGCCGCTGACCGCCTGTCCGACCTCACCGCGCACCTGCTGGAGGTACACCCCTACGACGTGCCGGAGGTCATCTCGGTGCCGATCGACGGGGGCAACCCCGAGTACCTGGCCTGGCTCTCCGACGAGACCAGGACCGGGACCTGATGCCGGCTGGCGGCCTGGTGATGCTGCACAGCCCGCTCGCGACGGCCGAGCAGTGCGCGAGGGTCGCGGCGGAGCTGGAGCGGCAGGGAGTCCGCTGTACCCTCCCCGAACTCGGCCCGGCCGACATGTCGCCGTACGCGGCGCGCTTCGTAGCGCGCGCCGCGCAGCGAATCGGACAACACCACGACTCCGGCGAGACTCTGGGAATCGTCGCGCGCGGCGCGGCGGGACCGTTGGCTCCCCAGGTCGCCGCCGCGCAACGCGCCGCCGGGCGACACGTGGCCAGCTACATCCTGCTCGACGCGCTTCTGCCGCAGCAGGGCACGCCCACGCTGGCGGAACTCGCCCACACCCAGGCGGACACGGCGGAGGTACTCGAGGCCGCCAGCCGGACCGTCAACGACCCCGACGCCCTGCGCGACGAACAACTACCCATCGTGCACGACTGGCCCGACGCCCCGTGCGGCTACCTGCTCACCGACACCCGCTACTCCCACTGCGCGCGACTCGCGCGGCTGCGCGGGTGGCCGGTGACCGACCTGAGCGACGAGCCGCCCGACGACGCGGGCCTCGCCCGCGCCGTGATCTCCATGCGTGGCGCGCTCACCTCCTGACGGGGTCAGAAGGAAGACGAAGGGTGGGGGCGCGCGTCCGCCTCCCCTTACGGGCGCGCCCCCCGGGAACGCCGTGCCGCGGCGTTCCCGCCCGTACCGGTCGGGGGCCGCCCGCGCGTGAGGGGGTGCGTCCACCCACCTCAAGGGGGCCAGAAGGCCCGCGACCAACCGGTACGTCCCGCCGGGAGGCCCCGGCGGTTCCGGTCCAGTGGGTTCGCCCCCTCCGCGAACGGCACCGGACCGGTGGGCCGCCGTCGCGCGACCCCGCCCCCTCTACCGGGGCGCGCGTTTCGGCGGCGCTCGGTGCGGTCATGAACTCGTGCGCGGCTCCCCGATGTCGTCGAGGAATGTGAGGGTCTCCTCGTAGGTCTCCGGGAGGGTCACGGTCGAGGCGTGGGCTCCGTGCCTCGCGCAGATCCCGAAACGCAGGTCGTGCGCGCGTTCGGCCAGGTCGTCCCGGGCCGGCGCGAGCACGCCGATCCGACCACGGCCCAACAGGGCGATAGTCTCGCCCCCGCTGAAGAACCGGCGCAGCTCGTAGCCGAGCACGATGAGCCGCGCGGTGTGGCGCCACGGGTTGGTCAGGGAGTCGAGCGCCAGCACGAGCAGCTGGTGGTTCGTCGCGTACGGAGCGTTCGGATCCGCGGCCTGGTACACCTCACCAAGCCGGGTACTCAGGTACGCGGCGGTGCACAGGCCCGTGAGCGGGTCCCGGCACCCGTCCTGGGGGTGGCCCGCCTCGACCCATCCCCGCGCGACGGCGTTCACCAGCCGTCGCGGCGGTTCGGGCCACCCGACGACGTCCGACAACGCGGCGAAGTCGTCGAGGGTGGCGCCGATCGACACTCCTGAGCGGGCTCGGGCCCGCCCGAACCGGACGCACCCGTCCTCCATGTCGGTGCGTTCGACCGCGGCGGCGCACAGGGTCTCCACCGAGGGCGTCCACCAGTCGTCGGGCGGGTTCCAGCCGGTCTGGCGGCTGCGCTGGCACCAGAGATGGCGCAGCCGGTGGTGGGGGCTCGCGGAATGGTGACGAGCCGGACGCGGGTCCTCCGTACCGGTTCCGTCCACACCGCCTCCTCTCGTGTTCGTCGGGCATCGGGGCCGGATGCGCCCGCCCCCGATATCTCGGGCGCATCCGCTCCCCGTCACCCCTAAACACGGAGTCAGGTGGCAACTATGACGCGAGTACGGGATATTTGTTTCGCGGTTTTTGCGCCCGCTTGGTAACCGCGAGAGAGGAGCCGCGGCCCGCGGTGACGGCCTCGTCGCGGCACGGTGCGCAGGAACGGCCCCGGCCCCCGACGACCCCCTATCCGTGGGAACGAACCGATGCCCCAGCCGCAGCATGAGAAGACGCAGCTGCTCTCCAGTGATGAGGAGCTCATCGGAGCGGTTCGCGAGGGCGATACCGGCGCGTACGCGTCCCTGTACGAGCGGCATGCCGACGCCGCGCGCGGGCTGGCGCGTCAGCTGGTGCGCCAGCCCGACGTCGACGATGTCGTCGCGGAGACTTTCACCAGGGTGCTCAGTGTGGTGCGGCGAGGCGGAGGGCCCGCCGACGGGTTCCGTCCCTACCTGCTGACCGCGCTGCGCCACGTGGTCTACGACCGGTCCCGCGGGGAGAAGCGCCAGGTCGTCACCGACGACATGGAGCGTTTCGACACCGGCGAGCCGTTCGTCGACCCGGCGCTGGAAGGGCTGGAACAGTCCTTGATCGCGCGGGCGTTCCTGTCCCTGCCGGAGCGGTGGCAGGCGGTGCTCTGGTACACCGAGATCGAGCGGAACAAGCCCGCCCGGGTGGCGCCGATCCTGGGTATGACCGCGAACGGCGTGGCCGCGCTGGCTTACCGGGCTCGTGAGGGGCTGCGGCAGGCGTACCTGCAGATGCACCTCGCTGGTGGCGCCCCCGCGGAGTCCTGCCGCCCGGTGCTGGAACAGCTCGGCGCCTATGTGCGCGGCGGACTGGCCAAGCGTGACGCCAGACCGGTCGACCAGCATCTCGACGACTGCGCCGACTGCAGCGCTGTGTACGCGGAACTCGTGGACGTCAACGGTGGGCTGCGCGGGATCATCCTGCCGCTGGTGGTCGGCCCGGCCGCTGCCAGTTACGCCGCCGGGGGCGTGTTCGGGGGCACGGGCGTGGTCGGCGTCGTGAGTGGGTGGTGGCGGCGGCTGCCCAAGCGAGCGCAGCAGGGAGTCGTGACCGGGACCGCCGTGGTCGCCGCGTCGGTGGCGGCCGCCGCTGTGTTCACGCTGGCCGGTGACGAGGACCCGGTGCGGTCGCAGGAGGAGGAGACGCGGGCCGCCGCCCCGCCACCGGGCGGTGGGGAGGAGCCCGAAGGCGGGGGTGACGGCGGGGGCGGTGACTCTCCGGACGCGCCGCCCGCTCCGAACGCGCCCTCGGAGGAGTCCGCTGACTCCGAACCCGCCGGTGAGGAGGCCCCATCGCCCGAGGATCCGCCTCCCGAGGATCCACCTCCCGAGGATCCACCTCCCGAGGATCCGTCGGCCGATCCCGCGCCGCAGGAACCCCCACCGGAGGAGCCGAACGAGGTACCCGAGCAGCCGGAGCAGCCCGAGATTCCCGAACCGCCGGAGCAACCCGAGCAGCCGGAGCAACCCGAAATTCCGGGGCCGCCCGGGCTGACGGACCCACCCGGACTCACGGACCCGCCCGGCCCGCCCGGGCTCACGGATCCACCCGGTCCACCCGGGCTCACGGACCCGCCCGGCCCACCCGGGGGGTAGCCACTCGGGCCGGGCGGTGTCTCCGGGCCGTTCCGAGTGGCGATTCCGCTCGGCATGACATTTGTCGCCGCAGGTCACTTTGGGGAGAGCGTGTGCGGTCGGTACCAGAGTGTCCTGGATGGCAACCGAAGTCTCCCGAACTTGGTTAGGCTGTGCCTCGGCCTGACTGTTGGCTGAGTGCCGATCACTGCTGCGACCCCGGCCCGCGTTGCCGGTCCGGGGCGCCCAGAACGAAGGGAAGGGGCGGTGTCGCGTGGATCGCTGTGCGCTGTTCGTGGACGCCGGCTACCTCCTCGCCGACGGCGCGATGGCGGTGCACGGAACCCGTAACCGCGATTCCGTGTCATGGGACTACGCAGGGCTGGCGCGGCTGCTCGACGAGGTGGCGCGCGACCGCACCGGACTTCCGTTGCTGCGGTGCTACTGGTACGAGGCGACGGCGGATGGCAGTCGCACCCAGGAGCAGGACGGCATCGCGGACATTCCCGGCATCAAGTTCCGAGCCGCGCGTATCCGTCCGGGAAGACGGGAGGGCGTCGAGAGCTATGTGCAACGGGACTTGACGACCCTGGCGCGCACGGGTGTGCTGTGCGAGGCGGTCCTGGTCAGTGGGGACGAGGACATGGCGCAGGTCGTGTCCGACGTCCAGGATCTCGGGGTCCGGGTCACGTGTGTGCACGTCTCGGTCGAGGGGAACTGGACCATCTCGCGCGCCCTGCGCCGTGAGTGCGACGATCTGATCGAGGTCGGCGCCGGTCACCTCCGCCCGTACGTCAGCCTGCTCTCGGGTGCGGGAACCGAGGCCGAGGCCGCCGCCCAGGGGGGCGCGCCGCCCGCTCCACTCGCGAACGGCCAGGGGCACTCCGGGGCCGACGTTAACCGCCAGCCCGTCACCGCGCACGCGGGTTCGTCGCGTGTGGAGCCCGCGGCGAACTCGTCCAACGGGCTCGAGGCGATGTTCGCCAACACCGGGGAGCAGCAGCCCGCCGGCAGCGCGATGGACCAGCTGCGGGCGATGCAGCAGAGCATCGCCCAACACAGGGGGGGCGACCACCTCGCTCCGCAGGATCCCAACGGCGCGGCCCAGCAGCGGGGCGGCAACCCACAGATCGACGCGAACGGATTCCCCGCCGGAGGGGCCGGCCACCACCACGGGTCCGGGCCTCAGGGGCACCAGGCACAGGGCACTGGTGAGCACCCCGGGATGCCGGCCAACCCGCCCACCGGTGCCAACCCGGCGTTCGGTAACCCGCCCACCGGCCCGCACCCGAGCATGCGGGGGCCGGCCAACGAGGGGTACGGGCCGCCGCAGAACCGGTCGGCCCCGCCGCCACCCGGACCGCCACCCCCGCAACACCAGACGGGGGCGCATCACAATCCGATGATGGGCGGGTCGCCGCAGTACGAGCAGCCACCGGCCCAGAACCCACCCCCACCTCCGGGGCCGGATCCCAGATACGGCCCCAACACGGGGGAGAACCCGGGATTCGGAGGTAATACCGGACCAAACCCTACTATTGGGGCCAGTACGGAAGCTGAGTCCAGCTTCGCTCCCGGAGCCCAGGAGGCATCCGGAGCCGCTACTGGCCCCCGCCCCGATCACCGATTCCAGCACGGCCCCCACACCAACCCGACGCCCAGCGTCGCCCACATCCCCCCTGGTTCATCGGTAGCGCGTAGCGTTGACGAAGCGGTGCATGTCGCGCGCACGGAAGGGAACGACTTCGCCGAGTCGATCGCGCGCGACGCGCCGGTCCTCTGGTTGGAGGCGGTCCTGGCGCGCAGGCCCCGCTTGCCGTCCGACCTGGAGGCGCGGCTGTTGCAAGGGTCAGCACTGCCGATCGACTTCCTGCTGCGCGACGAGGTCCGCCAGTCGCTACGGCAGGGGTTCTGGGACGCACTGGAGCGTGCCCGGGCCTAGCCCGGACGCGTCGTGCGACGGCGAGGACGCAGGGAGGGTGACAGTGACCCGCGTGACGACAGCCGATCTCGACCGGCTGGAATTCCGGGCCGTGCAGTCGGGTGACCACGGCGAGGTCGCCCGGGAGTTCCTCGAACTCGCCAACCGGGTGGACGCCGACAGTGAGATCTCCCGGGCCGAGCTCTTCGTGCGTGCCGGCGAGCAGTGGGAGATGGCCCAGGAGTTCGAACGCGCCTCGTCCGCCTACCAGCGCGCGATCGACGACGGCGGTACGACCATCATCGACGCCCGTGCGCTACTCGCCGGGGCGCTACTGGAGCTCGACCTGCTCGACTCCGCGTACGCCCAGCTCGACCGGATGGACACCGAGGGGCCACGTAACCTGCCCACCTACATTCACATCGCCGAGATCCTGCACGCCCACGGTGACCTGGAGGGCGCGCACGGCTGGGCGACACTCGGGGCGCGGCGCTTCCAGCACCAGGACGTCACTCCTTATGTCCACGAGCTGATGACCGAGCTGCTGCGTACGCGTTTCCGAATCCGGATGGACCTGGGACTCGACGAGGACGCCCTCGACCGCTCCCTCGACGGCTGAACCCGCCGGTGCCGGTCCCCGCACAACAGGCCCGTGCGGCGGTTGGGAATCCGGCTACGTCCGGGGGCGCGGACGAGGGGGCCGGCCGTGCCGGACGGGTGGGGGTTCGTGGCGTCGTGGTCGGCACGGGCCGCGGTGGTCGTCGCACGGCCCGCTGGCTGGTGCGCCACCATGGGGACGGGCGTGAGCACGGCAGTAGTGAGGAGAGCGCAGGTGACGGACGAGATCCTGGAGTTCATCGTCATGGTCAACGGGGGCGACAGCGAGAGCGAGGTGCTGCGCGCCATCACGGAGCGGATCCCGGAAGCGGCCGAGATCGAGAAGGACTCGTGTGAGCTGCGTGGCAACCGACTCGAGGTGTGGGCGAACGAGGACGCCGACCCCTCGCGGGCCACGGACGAGGAGGAGGGCTACCTCTACTTCCGGTGGCGGATCGAGGTGCTCCCGCAGCGGGACGATGTCGGGGAGGAAGCACAGGTGGGGCTGGCCGGCGAGATGCTCGGCGCGCTCCGGGAGGACCGGGGGTGGGACGCGACACTCGCGGCGACCTTCGAGGACCGCGTCGAGGAGGGCCGCGCCGAGGAGGGCGAGGAGGGCAGCGCCGAGTGACGGTCACCGCCGCGGGGCTCAGCTCGGACGGGCGCCGCTCTTCCCCGGGGGGTGTTCGGTGTCCGCCGTGGCACGACGGCGCCACAGGAGCCCCGCCCCCGCGAGCAGCGCGGCGAGCGCGCCCCCTACGGCCAGCGGGGCGTGGGGTGGTCCTCCCTCGTTGTCCTCGCGGTTGTCCTCGGTGGCCGCGTCGATAGCGCCGCCCGAGGGGACGACCCGGAACCGTTCGAGCGGGGCGTCGGTGGATCCCCGGAACTCGACCCGGCACCACGGGTCGCCGTTCGAGGTGTGGAGGGCGAGGTCGGCCGCGACCACGGCGTAGGCGCCGAAAGCCCGGTTCCACGCGTCGGCGGGAAGCGCATCGGACTCCAGAAGCGTCACCATGCCGGCGTTCTCGATGTCGCCGGCTCGGACCGCGTCCGTGTCGACGTCGCGCGCACCGGAGATGCCGACCTCCACCTCGATCGGTTCCGGGTCGGGATCCTTCATCGCGCTGACGTCGAAACCGAGCTGCTCCAGGTCGGTCCACGGCTCGCCGCCGCTCTGGTCGGTGAGTAGCTCCAGTGTCAGCGTCAGCTCGCCCTCGGAGGTGTCCGAGGGGGGACTCGGATCTCCCGTGTCCGGGAGCACGGGGGTGTAGGTGACTCCGTCGTTCAGGACGAAGACGGTGTCGGCCGTGAGGCCGGGACCGGTACGGGCGCTGATGGGCTGTTCGGCGGTAACGGGGGTGCAGCCGGTGCTGTCGGTGGTCCACTCGGCCGTCTGGTCGGCCGGCTGTGCCTGTACGGCCGTGGGCGCGGTCAGGGACCAGCACACCACCAGCGAGCTGACTCCGGCGCGTAGGCACCCGCGTAGGCCGCGCACGGCGCATCTCCTTCCGCTTCGATGCCCGGGAAGCTGGGTCGAGCCTACGCGTTCGACGGTGGCTCGCGGGTCAATGGGCCGATGTCCACCGTGGCCGAGCGGTGCGGGTCGTCCACAACCTGGGGACACTCCAGGCGCCCGAACCTCGGGGCTGGAGGCCGTGACGCGTGCGTGGGCGACGTGTGGGTAGCTGGGAACCGTTCCGACGGTGGCCACTACGGGGTGGAAGATGTCGTACGACGAGGAGGAGCGCACCGAGCCGGGCGCGCACGAGGACCGTTACACCGCGCTGCGCGGGATGTTCAGCCGGCTGTGGGGGGCGCTGGGGCGTCTCCGTAGCTATGGTGGCCCCGAGCGTGAGGCCGCCCTGATCATTGTCAAGAGCGCACTCGCCGCCACGGTCGCCTGGTACCTCGCGGCCTACCTGTTCGGGGCGCAGTTCCCCGCGTTCGCGCCGTTCTCGGCGGTGCTGATGTTGCAGGTGACGGTTTACCAGTCGGTACTACAGTCCCTGCGGTTCGTGCTGGCGATCGTGCTGGGTGTGTCCCTACAAGGGCTGCTGGCGCTGGTGTTCGAACCCGACGTGTGGACCTTCGCGGTCGTCACACTGCTCGCTTTGGTGATCGGCCGGTGGCGGCGCCTGGGAAGCCAGGGGAGCCAGGTCGTCTCCGCCGCCTTCTTCGCCTACGCCGCGTTCATCACCGGCACCGACACCACCGACCGCCTCGCCCTGCTGGGCAGCCTCGTCCTCCTGGTGCTGCTGGGGTGCGGAATCGGGATCGTCGTCAACATCGCGATCGTGCCACCAATGCGGTATCGCAGCGCGGAGTACGCGGTCGAGAACCTCGCCAAGGCGGTGCACGGGCTCCTCGACGACATCGCTGGGGCGGTCCGCGAGGGGCCGGCGACCAGTGGGGACAGCGACGACTGGCGGTACCGGGCACACCGGCTGGAGAACCTCGCCGAACGGACGCGCGACACTGTCGACAGCGCGGCGGAGAGTGTCCGCTGGAACCCACGTCGGCTGCTGCTGAGCACGGAACCCCCCTTTGGGGGGTACCGCACCGTCGTCGACCGGATGGCGCGTATCAGCGCGCAGCTGAGCTCGATCGCGGAGACGCTCAGCCGTACCAGTGACGACCCCCAGGTCCCCAATCGGGCGTTCCTGGAGCGCTATGGCGCGTTCCTCGGGCACACCGCCGACGCCACGTTGTTGCTCGCCGAGCTCGACTCGGACAGGCTCAGCGACCAGGTGGACCGCCTGGCCGGGTACGTGGAGGGGGCACGCGAGGAACAGTCCGCCCTCACCCGAGCCACAGCGGAGTACGAGATCGACCTCGCCGACCAGGCGCGGGTCTACGGTGGTCTGCTGGTCGACGCCGACCGGTTGCTCAGCGAGCTGGACTACATTCACTCCACACTGTCCAACGCACTCGAACACCCCAACATCGATCCGGACTCCTCGTCGGGACACGGGTAGCTCCCCGGGACGTCTGATGGTCCGTGTGCAGGGGGTACGCAGTTGGTGACGCTGATGAGGTTTCGCGAGCCGCGGCACGGGGATCGCGCCTTGTGGCGGTTGGCGCGTTCCGGTGGACCGGAACGCGCCAACCAAGCGTGAAAGATGCTGTGACCAGGTGTTTTATGGTGTCCGTGCGGCTTGCCAGGGCGTATCTCCCACGGGAGCCCCACCCCGTTCCAGCGCGACGAGAGAGGAGGCGGTGCTCGTCGCGGCGACCCCACGCACCTCGCCTGGCCTCGCAACGAGTGTCCCCCCTTCCCCCCAATCGAGTCATAGAGATGAGGGACCCCCGTGAACAGCGCCACACTGGCCCCGTTCGCCACATTCGCCGGGTATTTCGCGGTAATGGTGGTGATCGGCTTCTGGGTCTTCAGGCGTACCGTGAACCTGTCCGACTTCATCCTCGGCGGCCGCCGGCTGAACAGCTGGGTGGCGGGGCTGAGCGCCAACGCGAGTGACTTCAGCGCCTGGCTGCTGCTGGGACTTCCGGGAGCCGTATACCTCTCCGGGATAGGAGAGGCGTGGATCCCCGTCGGGCTCGCGATCGGATTCGCGGCGAGCTGGTATCTCGTGGCCAGCCGACTGCGGATCTTCACCGAGCGGGCCACCGACGCCCGCAGCGGCGGCGACTCGAACTCGCTCACACTCTCCTCGTACCTGGAGAACCGATTCAGCGACCGGGGAGGCGCGCTGCGCGCCGTATCCGCGGTACTGATCCTGGTCTTCTACCTGTTCTACGTGGCATCCGGCCTGGTCGCCGCGGGCGGGCTGTTCGAGCAGGTGTTCGGGGTCGAGGCGAACGTCGCCATCGTCCTGGGCGTTTCGGTGATCGTGCTCTACACCTTCCTCGGCGGTTTCCTCGCCGTGAGCTTCACCGACGTGATCCAGGCCGTGATGATGTGGTGCGCGTTGCTCGCCGTGCCGATCTTGGCGATCGTGGCGATCTCCATGGACCCGGACAGGGGAGTGGAAGGCGGCCCGGGGGCGCTCCTCGGCGGTGTGTCGGGACTGGACGGTTCGTGGACCGTCTCCGACGCCCTGGGGCCGGTGGTGGTCATCTCCGGGCTGGCCTGGGGGTTCGGCTATCTCGGCCAGCCGCACATCCTCGCGCGCTTCATGGGCATCCGGTCGCCGCGCGACGTCCCCGCGGCGGGCGTCATCAGCGTCGCCTGGGCGGTCACCGCCATGGCGTTGGCCGTCGTGGTCGCGTTGGCAGGGGTGGCGTTCTTCGAAACGCCGCTGGACGAGGACATGGCCGAGTACGTGTTCCCGCAGCTCATCCAGGCTCTGGCGAACCCCTGGGTCGCGGGGGTGCTGCTGGCAGCCATCCTCGCGGCCGTCATGAGTACCGCGGACTCCCAGCTGCTGGTGGCGTCGTCGGCGCTGACCGAGGACGGGTACCGGGCGTTCCTGAAGCGCGACGCGTCGCCGATTTCGCTCGTGTGGATCGGCCGCGCCTCCGTTGTGGTGATCGCGCTAGCGGCCGCCTGGATCGCGCTGTCCGGGAACAACACGATCATGGAGCTGGTCGGCTACGCCTGGGCCGGGTTCGGGTCGGCGTTCGGCCCGGTGCTGTTGGTCTCGTTGTACTGGCGCCGGATGACCCGGGCGGGCGCGCTCGGCGGGATGATCGTCGGCGGGGTCACCGCCATGCTCTGGCAGTACCTGGACGAGCGGGTGCTGGAGACCGGGCTGTACGCGATGGTCCCGGGTGTGGCCCTGAGCTTCGTCGCCATCATCGTCTGCAACCCGCTGGGTCGGGTGACCGGACAGATGGGGCGCGACTTCGATCGGGTTGACGAGGAGTTCAGGCGGACCGAGGAGGTTGGCTGAGCTTCTTCCCGCCGCGCCCCGGTCCGCGGGCCGGGGCGCGGCGATCGCCTCGTATGGGCGGTTCGCGCGGTCTGGCGTGTGTGGGGGAAGTACCGATAGGAAGGTGCCATGTCGGCCAGCAACCACCTCCCCGCTGTGTGGACCCGGCTCGATGTGCCCGCGGGGCTGGGGTTGGGAACGCTGACCGCCGCGCCGGGGGGCTACCGGTTCGAGGCCAGCGAGACGGTCGCCGGCCACGCCGAACACTTCGCCTGCCGCTTCACCGTCCGCACCGACCTGGCGTGGGTGTGCAGCGAGGCCCGGGTCGAGGTGATGACGGGGTTCGGGGCGCGGGAGCTGGGCATGACCGGCAGAGGTGGCCACTGGTCGGTCGACGGCCACCCCGAGCCGTCCCTCGACGGGTGCCTGGACGTGGACGTCGCCGCGACGCCGTTGACCCATACCCTGCCGATCCGCCGACTGGGGTTGACACCGGGAGAGTCCCGCGACATCACGGTGGCCCGGATCGACGTGCCGAGCCTGCGGGTGTGGCGCGTGGTGCAGCGCTACACCAGGCTGGACACCTCCGCCGGACGTGATCGTTACGAGTACCGGGACCCACACCACGGGAGCTTCGAGCTGACCGTGGACCGGGACGGTGTCGTCCTCGACTACGAGGGGCTGGCCCGGCGTGTCAGCTGAACGGCCGGTATCGGACACCGGAACGGGGAATGTTGGCCCCCCGGGAGGGGATGTGGTGGGTGTCCCCCGTCGGCGCCGCTCACCTCGCCACCCGGGAGGCGGTGCGTGACCGTCGCCCCCGGGGATGGCGTCGCGGAGCGCGTCTGACGGTCACTCGTCCTTCTAGACTCGTGTTGACCCCTCTCCTCTGACCCCGTGGACTCCCACTTCGCACCCGAGGAACTTTCACGTATGACCACTGGGCAAGCCGAGCCGGGACGCTCGCTCGCCGGGCGCTACCGGCTCATCGAGATGCTCGGCGAAGGCGGTATGGGACGCGTCTGGCAGGGAGTCGACGAGCTGCTGGACCGCCCGGTCGCCATCAAGGAGCTCAGTATCTCCCCGCATCTGCCAGCCCCCGAGGTCGAGGTGATGCGGACCCGGATGCTTCGCGAGGCGCGCAGCGCCGCCCAGCTCAGCCACCCGTCGATCGTCACGGTCTTCGACGTCGTCGACAGCGACGACCGGCCGTGGATCGTCATGGAACTGGTGCGCGGCGAATCCCTGGGGTCGGTACTCAAGCGCGACGGCACGCTGTCCCCCGAGCGGGTGGCCCACATCGGTATGCAGGTGGTAGCCGCCCTGGCCGTGGCGCACGACCGGGGGGTCGTGCACCGCGACATCAAACCCGGCAACGTCCTGATCTCCGCTGGTGACCGCGCGGTGCTCACCGACTTCGGGATCGCGCTGCTGGAGGGGAACAGTAACCTCACCAGTACCGGCCAGCTGGTGGGCTCGCCCAGCTATCTGGCGCCGGAGCTGGCGCAGGGGGGTGTGGCGACCCCCGCGTCGGACATGTGGGCACTGGGGATCACCCTTTTCCAGGCGCTCGAGGGAGTGACGCCGTTCGAGCGGGCCACTCCCATGGGGACACTCACCGCGATCGTCACCGAGAAGGTGTCGCCGCCGGCGTCGGCGGGACCGTTGTGGCCGTTGCTGGAGAGGCTGCTCAACAAGGATCCCTCCCACCGGCCGACGGTGGCCGAGGCACACGAGGCGCTGCGCGAGGCCACCCGTGACGCGGGCACTCGGGGGGCGCCCTCCGCGTCCACGGCCGTGCCGCCGCCCGACCGGGACGCGTCCGCGCGTTCTCCCGAGCCGACCCCCGCCTCCCCACCTTCCACGCCCGTCTCGTCCACGGCCACGGGCGCACCCGGACGCGCGGCGCGGCGACGGTGGGCCGTTCCGGCGGCGTGCGGCGCCGCGGCGGTGCTGGCGGTCACCGGCGCCGTCCTGTGGTGGGAGGGCCGCACCGACGACTCCGACCAGGCCGCTCCCGCGGAGCAGAACGTGTCATCTCCGGAACAGGGCGAGTCCCCTCAGGAACGGAACGCGTCGTCTCCGGAGGGGAACGCGTCCCCCTCGGAGACGGAGCCCGAGGACAGCGGCCCCGACATGGCCCGCCACGAGGACGACACCGGCTTCGCGCTCGACGTGCCCGAAGGGTGGGAGATGGAACGGCGCGACAACGGCGTGTTCTTCCACAATCCATCGGGCGGGTATCTGCAGGTCGACCAGACCGACACCCCCGGCGGCAACGCCAAGGAGGACTGGGAACAGCAGGAGGGCGCCATCTCCAGCGGGTTCGACGGTTACCAGCGCGCGGAGATCGTCGCGCTTGACGAGCCCTACGTTGACGACTACGTGAGCGCCGCCGACTGGGAGTTCACCTTCGACGGCTCCGAGGGTCGGATGCACGCGGTCAACCGCGCCTTCCACACCGAGGACAAGGGGTACGCCCTGTTCCTGGTGTCGCCGGAGGGCGACTGGGAGGAGAATCGGGAGCTGCTGGACGAGATGACCGAGTCGTTCGAGCCGGCCGGCTGAGGGAGTCGTGGTCGCCCGGGGCGGGGCGGGATCCCTGGTCCCGACCCGGCCGGACCCGTCGGCCTCACCCTTGGCTCGGCCGGGTCCCGGACGTGTCCCCGCTGACGGTGCCTCCGGGGGTGTGGCCAATACCGGTCCCACGGCGAAGCCGGAATGGACACCTCTGGTTTCTATACTCGCCACGTGGCTCACTCCGCCCCCGATCCCACGCATCCCGGAGCGCGAACGGATCCGGGCCTCTCGGCGCGCTTCGCGGCGCTCCTCGTCGCGTTCCTGCTCGTGGCGGGCCTGCTGTCCGCTGTCGTCTGGTACTACGGCGGCTTCGCCTCGGCGCGGGACACCGAACCGAAGGAGCCGGGGACCGCGGTCCGCAATGACCTGTTCACGGTCACGCCGACCGAGGCCGCGGTGCGAACCGGGGACACCGAGTCGGGCGGGTCGCGGGTCGTGGTCCATGCGAAGCTCACCTCACACGAGACCGAGGCCGAGCACGCGCGGACCTTCACCAATGAGCTCATGGAGGCCCATCTGCTGCCGGCCGGGGCCGAGGGGGAGTCGGGCATCATGGAGCAGGTACGCGATCCGGGCACGGCTCCGATCTCGTGGGTCCAGCCGGGGCTGACCGAAACCGTTCTCCTCGTGTGGGACCTGCCCGAGGGCGTGTCGCCCGAGGAGGTCGAGCGGGTCCGGCTGCGGGTCCTCGACGCGAAGGAGGGGGCGGGATTCGTCGACGAGAGCGAACGCTGGTGGAACCTGAACGGGAAGAGTGTCGGCGCGGTCGACCTGCCGGTGGAGGGGGAGTAGCGGCGCGATGAACCCGTCCCACCGAAGTTTGCCTCGGCTGCTGCGGTCCGCGGCGCTGTGCCTGCTCCTGCTGGTGCTCATCGGGGTGGTTCGCGCCCACCAGATCGAGTTCGACCAGCGGCTGGCGCCCATCGCGTACTCGGGGGAGGCAGGCGAGGTGGTGGACGCGTCGCGTTTCACCATCGAGGTGGAGGGAGTGGAGTTCGGTCGCGACATCGCCGGCGGGGACTTCGACCACCTCACGGGGGCCGAGGCTGACCCCGACTACGTCTGGATGGTGGTCACGGTCACGGTCGAGGCGACGATGGAGGCCATGACGATCCACGAGCCCGTGCGGCTGGAGTCCGGTGGCGACGTCTACGCGGGGATGGTGTCCAGCCCGCTGCCCGCCGGGGCGGCGACGAACGCGGACGAGCTCAGGGCGGGCATACCGGTGACGGGTGCGGTCGCGTTCGAGCTTCCCCCGGACAGTATCGAGGATCCCGCGCTGCGGGTGACGGCCGTTACCGCGGGGCTGGGCTCTGACGAGCGGTTGTCCAGCGAGGCCGTGGTGGACCTGGGACTGGACGAGGACGAGCTGCGCGGCCGGGTCGACGATGCCGCCGAGGTGGTCGAGGTCGCGGCGGGTGCGGACGAGCGTCGCGCTCCCGCCGCGCCGGCTGGCGTGACGGAGGAGGGTGCCACGGTTGACTGAGCCCCCGTACCGACCACCCAACCCGGGGTACCCTCCGCCCCCACAGGGGCCACCCCCGCCCCCGCAAGGTCCCCCGCCCCCCGGCCCTCCACCGGGACCACCTCCGGGATCTCCACAGGGGCCACCCCCACCCGGCCCTCCACCGGGGCCACCTCCGGGGCCACCACCAGGGCCGCCGCCCGGCCCTCCACCAGGGCCACCCCAAGGGCCGCCGCCCGGCCATGGCGCGCCGCCACCGGGGTACGGTCAGCCTCCCAGCCCTCCCGGTCCCCTGGATCCCCGGTGGTCGCGGCCGGGCTCGGAACGGGACCAGCCGCCCACTCCGCAGGGGCGCCGCCGGATGCGCAAACCCAGGTGGCGCGCGCACCTCCCCTACGCTGTGGTGTTGGCCCTGCTACTTCCCCCGGCTCTGGGGGTTCCGTGGTGGCTGGAGTACGAGGACATGAGTGACCGCGGGATCATCCCGCCGGAGGCGACCCCGGTCTCGGGTGACACCGCCCGGTTGGCCGGGTCCGAGTGGGAGTACGTGGGCGCGGTGACCGAGGATTTGGAGCCCACTCCCGGCACGCGCGAGGTGGCCGTGGTCTTCCGGGTGACTCCCGAGGACGAGGTGGCCAGCGACCGGCTGTACTCGCGCTGTGCGTTCCGCGCCGTTGACGACCGGGGGCGTACCTGGGACCCGACCGTGCCGAGCCAGCCGGTGCCGGACGATGTCGCCACGGCCAGCGGGACCAGGTGTGCCGCCCCCTCCGGGTTCGATCCGATGCCGGCGGGTGAGGAGACACCGCTCGCCGTGACCTTCGAGGTCCCCGAGGAGGTGGCCTCGGACCTGCGTTTCGAGGTGGAGGTCGCCACGCACGACCCCGAGATCGACCATGACATGTCGACCGAGGACGCCCTGGCCGAGCTGGAGGAGTACGCGGAGGGGCAGCGGGACGAGGAGAACGGGTACGATCCCGACTTCGAGGAGAACCCTCCCGAGCCGGAGGCGGTCTCGTTCCCCTACCGGGAGCCCGAGGGTGGCTGACCCCTGCGGTGTCGCGCCGTGGGAGCGAGGTTCCGGAACGAGCCGGTCGCCGCCCCGTGGTGCCGGCCTCACATTCCGAAGTGGTCGGCACGGCGCGGTGCCCGCCGGCGACCGCCGCCCTGACCACCCACACGGCGCAGTGTCAGTTCGAAGGCCGCCGCTAGTAGGCACACCCGGAAGAACTCGAAGAGCCCCTCGACCGCGAACTCGATGGGGGTGAGCCACGGCCACCACCACGCCAGGAAGTCCCCGGGCCCGACGGCGACGTACACGCCCCGCTCGAGCCAGCCGAACCCCAGGTCGAGCAGGACGTAGTACAGGCAGAACGACAGGTAGTAGGTCGGACTGACGCTGAGGACGAACCGGAACGCGTTCAGAAACGGCAGGTACTTGTCACGGTAGGTCCGGCCCGCTACCGAGGTCACCCGCGCGACCACGCCGGGAGTGTGGGCCACCGTGGCTCTGCGTATCCGTTCGGCCCGGCTCTGCCCGCGGAACAGGGCCTCGGCGCGGTCGACGTCCGCCCCGAACACCACGGCGGCGATGGTGAGCCACAGCATCGGCTCCACCAGACCGTCCTTGAGTAGATCCCACATCCAGGTGACGGTGGTCGCGACGGAGGAGGTCAGGGTGTCCAGCGGCAGGGAGGTGAGAGTGGCGACCAGGGTGAGGCCGTCGGTGTAGAGCCCTTTCATGTCGGCCCACACGACCCGGTCGGCGAGCCACGAGCGGGCGTCGTTGAGGAGCGGCGAGATCGTGACGATCGCGAAGAAGACCCAGATGGCCTCGAGGATGGCGGTGATCATCCCCAGGATCTTCGAGTCGGTGCGGTTGTAGAGGTGTTCGACGCCGGCGCGCGTGACGAAGGCGCCCAGCGCGATGACCAGCGGTGCGCCGATCCGGTCGAAGTCGGAGACGAAGGCGTAGGCCCCGGGCCCGGCGTCGTTGACGACCCGCAGGGCGTAGCTCCGGAACTCTTCGCTGACCAGTCCCCACGCGCTGTAGAAGGCCAGGAACGGCAGGATCGCCATGGAGATGGCGTCCACGATGCGCCGCTCCCGCTCGTTGACCGAGGGTCGCGTGGCGGTGCCCGCGCCGCCGCGTGCCCGCGCCCCGCGATCGAACAGCTCCCGGTCCAGTGTCGGCAGGCCCGGTCGCAGCATGTGGAACATGACGATCGTCGTCGCGAGCGTCACCAGCAGCGAGAGGCTGACTCCCACCAGGCCGAGGATCTCGTCGCGCTGGCCCAGCTCGGCGACTCCCCGCAGCGCGAGCGCGTGCAGGGAGGTGCCCGCCACGTACACGCACAGCAGGGGGGCCCAGTAGCGCCGTGCGAGGTCGAGGGTGTAGAGCGGGAGAAGTAACGCGGAGTTCGTCGTTCTGGCCATCGCAGCGCGATCCTAGCCGCTCCCACCGGGGCCGGCGAGTGTTGGCCTCTCCCGGCCACCGCCCGTGGTACCCCCGGCCGCGGCCCTCACCCCTGCAGCAGCTGGCGGGCCATCACCAGGCGCTGGATCTGGTTGGTGCCCTCATAGATCTGGGTGATCTTCGCGTCGCGCATCATGCGTTCGAGCGGGAAGTCGCTGACGTAGCCCGCGCCGCCGAGGAGCTGGACGGCGTCGGTGGTGATCTCCATGGCGGCGTCCGAGGCGTAGCACTTGGCCGCCGCGCCGTAGAACGGCAGGTCGTCGTCGTTGCGCTCAGACTTGGCCGCCGCGACGTAGACCATCTGGCGGGCGGCCTCGAGCTTCATGGCCATGTCGGCGAGCATGAACTGGACGCCCTGGAAGTCGGCGATGGCCGTGCCGAACTGTTTGCGCTCCTTGACGTAGGCCGTGGCGTTGTCGAGCGCGCCCTGGGCGATACCGACCGCCTGGGCACCGATGGTTACGCGGGTGTGGTCGAGCGTGCGCAGCGCGATCCGCAGGCCCTCACCCGGGTCGCCGACGATGCGGTCGCCGGGAACGCGGACGTCGTCGAAGTACAGCTCGCGGGTCGGGGACCCCTTGATGCCGAGCTTCTTCTCGGGCTCGCCCAGCGTGAACCCGGGGTCGTCGGCGTGGAGCACGAACGCGCTGATGTTGCGTCCGCGCGGGCCGTCGGGATCGGTGACCGCCATGACGGTGTAGTACTCGCTCACGCCGGCGTTGGTGATCCAGGACTTCTGGCCGTTGAGCACCCAGCTGTCGCCGTCGGCGCGCGCCCGGGTTCGCATGCTGGCCGTGTCGGATCCGGCCTCGCGTTCGGACAGCCCGTAGGAGAACATCGCTTCGCCGCGGGCCGTGGGTGTCAGGTAGCGGTGCTTGATCTCCTCGGAGCCGCCCAGGATGAGGGGCATCGTGCCGAGCTTGTTGACCGCGGGAATGAGCGAGGAGGACGCGCAGACCCGGGCCACCTCCTCGATGATGATGCAGTTCGCCAGCGCGTCCGCGCCCACTCCCTCGTACTCTTCGGGGATGTGGGCCGCGTGGAAGTCGGTGTCACGCAGGGCGTCGTGAGCGGCCGTCGGGAATTCGGCGTTGGCGTCCACCGCGGCGGCGTTCGGGGCGATCTTGTCGTCGGCGACGGCGCGCACGGCCGCGCGGAGCTCCTCGTGCTCCTCGCCGGTGGTGAACATGGGGAAGTCACTCATGAGGGCTCCTCGCTCTCGCTGCTGGCACTGCGTGCCTAATTATGGCATCCAGTGTCAGAAGTGTGGAAACGGGATTCTCGGGCGTCGCGGGTCGGCTATGTTCACGCTCAGGCAGCCGACACGAGGAGAAGCATGGGCGCGGTAGACCAGGACGCGGACGAACGTGGACGGACGGGGCGGTCGGGCCACCGCGAGGTGGTGATCGCCGCTGTTCGGCTCTTCTGCGACTCGGGGTACGAGGCGACCACCATGGACGACATCGCCGCCGCCACCGGCGTGAGCAGACGGAGCCTCTTCCGGCACTTCGGCTCCAAGGAGGACATCCTCTTCGCCGAGCACTACGCGCTGTTCGAGACGGTCACGCGCTACCTGGCCGCGAGTCCCGGTGACGATCCCGTGGCCACCGTCTGCGCCGCCGCCCGCATGGTTTTCCAGGGATACGTGGGGGTCCCGGAGATCACGGTTCCCCGCTACCGGCTGGTGCGCGCGGTCCCCCGGCTGCGCGACCGCGAGATCGCCATGACCGCCCGGTACCAGAACGCGTTCAGCCGCTACCTGGCGCGGGGCGAGACCGACAGCCAGCGGATCCTCGCCGGCGAGGCCCTGGCCGCCTCGGTCATCGCCGCGCACAACCACGTGCTCCGCTCCTGGCTACACGATCCGGAGCAGCCCGTTCCCTGGGACCGTTTCGACAGCGCCATGGCCTTCGTGACCGCTTCCCTGGGAGCGGTCCTCCGCGACCCCGAGACGCGGACGGCCGCCACACCATGAGAGGTCGCCCGGCGTGGGGCGGGCCCGCCGGGCGCTGGCGTCGGTCGCCTCCGGTCGGGGTGAGCCCGGCCGGAGGTCTCGCTAGCCGCTGCTCGTGCCACCGCCGGTACGCGTGTCGGGGCGCTCGTGCGCACCACCGCGTTGCGTGGGCGCGCGCGTGGCGTCGGTGTGGCCGGCCTGGTACGAGGTCGAGGCGTACGCCGCCTCCTCGGGCGCCGTTCCGCCCACGGGCGCCATCGACCATCCCGCCGTGAGCCCGTAGATCACCACGACGTTCACGGCGATGATCACCAGCGACCAGAGCGGGAACGCGCTGAGGAAGCCGAGCTGCGCCACGGCGCTGATCCCGGCCAGCACGACCCCGACGGTCCGGGCCCACATCTGGCCGGAGAAGATGGCGATGCCGGTCAGTAGCTTCAGCAAACCGAGGATGCCGAGCACGACACCCCAGGTAGTGAAGGTGGCCATCATCAGATCGCCCTCGGCGCCGGTGAAGAACACCGGGCTCGTCATGGCCACGATCCCCTGTATCAGCAGGAACGCTCCGGCGAGCAGCATCATGGTCGCGGCGAAGGCGCCCCAGCCGTGGAGCCTGTTGTTCATCGGTCTCACCACCGTTGATCTCCTACGAACCACTTCGGGCGGTACACGGGCCGTTGGCGGAGTACGAGCCGGAGATCCAGTCGAAATGCGACCGCGCCACCAGCCTCACTTCCCAGGATGCTCGAGAGGAAGTGAAAACCTCACCGGAAACGCGTAATGTCCGTGCCAAGCCTGGCGCGTCGGCTCCGGTGGTGTTGGCGCCGGTCACGTGGTGCGCTCGGCACCGGTATCTCCGGCGGGGAAATAGGGTGGTGCGGGGACGCCGGACGGATGGTTCCGCCGCGGCCCGGTGTTTACGCCCATTGGTGAGCGGCCACGAGTGAGGAGACGAGACGACGGTGAGTGTGGCAGCCGACAGCCAGCCGCAGCAGGCCCAGGAGGTCGCCGTCGAGGCGGGGCGGCGGCGCACGTTCGCGGTGATCTCGCACCCGGACGCGGGTAAGTCCACGCTCACGGAGGCGTTGGCGTTGCACGCGGCGGCGATCACGTCGGCGGGCGCGGTGCACGGTAAAGGGGACCGCAAGGGGGTCACCTCGGACTGGATGGCCATGGAGCAGTCCCGGGGGATCTCCATCACCTCGGCGGCGTTGCGTATCGACTACGGCGAGTGCGTGCTGAACCTGTTGGACACGCCGGGCCACGCCGATTTCTCCGAGGACACCTACCGGGTGCTTTCGGCGGTGGACTGCGCGATCATGCTGCTGGACTCGGCCAAGGGGCTGGAGCCGCAGACGTTGAAGCTGTTCGACGTGTGCCGGGCGCGCCGGGTGCCTGTGATCACCTTCGTCAACAAGTGGGACCGGCCCGGCCGCGAACCTCTGGAACTGTTGGACGAGGTGGAGCAACGCATCGGGCTGCGTCCCACCCCGGTGAACTGGCCGGTGGGCATCGCCGGGGACTTCCGGGGGCTCCTCGACCGTGCCAGTGGCCGCTACACCAAGATGCACCGCACCCCCGGGGGTGCCACGCGCGCGGTCGAGGAGGAACTCGACTCGGAGCGGGCCGCCGAGGTCGAGGGAGCGGAGTGGGACCAGGCCCAGGAGGAGCTGGCCCTGCTGGACGAGATCGGGGCCCACGTCGACGAGGCGTCATTCTTGGCCGGGGAGTCCTCGCCGGTGCTGTTCGGCGCCGCCCTGCCCAACTTCGGGGTGTCCCAGTTGTTGGCCACGCTGGTCGACCTCGCGCCGGCGCCGGGGGCCAAGCCGGACGCGCACGGCCGGGAGCGCCCGGTTTCCGCGCCGTTCTCCGGGCAGGTGTTCAAGATGCAGGCCAACATGGACCAGGCGCATCGCGACCGGATGGCGTTCCTGCGGATCTCCTCGGGGCGTTTCGAACGGGGCATGGTGCTGACCCACAGTGAGACGGGGCGCCCGTTCGCCACCAAGTACACCCAGGCGATGTTCGGTTCCCAGCGGGACACGATCGAGACCGCGTATCCCGGCGATGTGATCGCGTTGGTCAACGCCAACGCGTTGAGTGTGGGCGACACCCTGTACGCGGGACCCAAGGTGGAGTTCGCCGCGATCCCGAGTTTCGCCCCGGAGCACTTCGCGGTCGTGCGGGCCAAGGATTCGGGGCGGTACAAGCAGTTCCAGCGCGGCATCGCGCAGTTGGACGCCGAGGGGGTCGTGCAGGTGCTCACCTCGGATGTGCGGGGGCAGCAGGCGCCGGTGCTTGCCGCGGTGGGGCCGTTGCAGTTCGAGGTGGTCACCGACCGGATGGCCCAGGAGTTCCGCGCCCCGGTGGAGTTGAACCATCTGGACTACACACTGGCGCGGCGCACCACACCCGAATGCGCGCCCACCCTGCACGGGCTCTCGGGGGCCGAGGTGCTGACCCGCCGTGGCGACGGGGAGCTGCTGGTGCTGGTGCACAACAAGTACCGGCTGCGGGTCATCAAGCGCGACAACCCGGATCTGGTACTGGAGCCGCTGCTGGCGGGCGGGGCCGAGCCCGACGAGTAACACGGCCGTGGCCGCGCGCAACCGGGGTGCCGCTGACCATCGGTGACAGGCCGACTGGAAAAATGGTGAGGGTGCGCCCGGCAACGGTGCCGGGTCCGAGGGGTTTCCGGTGAGTGACGCCCCGCGCCCTTGGCGATCCCGAGGGTGAGGAACTCGCGCGGAAATTCATCCCATCGCCTGATGTTTTCGGTCTGCCTGGACGATCCCCGGCCACGACGAAGAAGGTGGTCCCGCTGACCTCCCCCGCAACAGCGAACGGCGCTGCCACCGGTGCGTCCGCACAACGGAGACCCCCCAGGGCGGGTTTCCTGGTCGCCATGTCAGGCGCTGTTCTCGCGCTGAGCGGGCCCGGGCAGACCGCCGGCCTCTCGGTCTTCGTCGACCACATCATCACCGACCTGGGTCTCAGCCGCTCGGCGGTGTCGACCGCCTACCTCATCGGCACGCTCGGTGGTGCGCTCGCGCTGCCGTGGATCGGCCGCGCCGTCGACCGGTTCGGGGTACGGCGGGTCCTCGCGGTCGTGGCGCTCGCGTTCGGCGGGGCGCTCAGCCTGCTGTCCGTGGTCCAGGAGCTCGTAGGGCTCACCGTAGCGTTCGTCGGCGTACGCGCGATGGGCCAGGGCGGGATGACGCTGATCGCCACCACCGCCGTGGCCATCGCGGTGACCCGCAAGCGGGGCACCATGCTCGGGATCACCAGCGCGGCCGGTACCGCCGGGATCTCCCTGTTCCCGCTGGCCACGGAGCGCGTCATCGCGCTGGTCGACTGGCGGAGCGCGCTGCTGCTGGAAGCCGCGCTGATCTGGGTGGTCGTGCTCCCGATCGCGTTCTGGGGAATGCGGGGGGTGTCGCGGTCCTCCGGCGAGGAGGACGCGGAGTCCGCCGACGAGTCGACCGAGCCGGCGTGGCCGCTGCGCGAGGTGGCCCGAACCTCGATGTTCTGGGTGATCTGCGGTGCCGTGGCGTGCAGCGGCCTGGTGGGTACCGCGGTGTTCTTCCATCAGATCGCGGTTCTCGGGGAGCAGGGGCTGACCCCGACCCAGGCCGCCGCGAACTTCCTGCCGCAGACGGTCGCCGGGCTGCTGGCCTCCCTGGTGTTCAGCTCCGCCACCGACCGGTTCGCCCCGAAGATGCTGATTCTCGTATCGATGCTCATGCACATCGGTGCCCTGGGGATGTTGCCGTTCGTGTCGCCCGGTGTGACCGCGGTGACCTACGGCGCCGCGTTGGGGGCGGCCGCCGCGGGTGCCCGGGCGGTCGAGGCGGCCGCCTTCCCCTACTACTACGGGACCGCCACGCTCGGTTCGCTGCGGGGGCTGACCCAGTCGGTGTCCGTGGCCTCCACCGCGGTGGCGCCACTGTTGCTCTCGTTGGGCCACGACATCGTGGGGTCCTACCAGGGGCCGGTGCTCGCGCTCATGGCGCTGCCGGCGGCGATCGCGGTGTGCGCTCCGTTCGCCCGGGATCCGCGACGCCCGCGGCCACCCGCCAGCGGGGCCGCGACGCCCGCCGAGTCGGAGTCGGCCGGATCGGAAGCGAGGGGGTGAGGCGGATCGCGGGAAACTTTGTGTTCGTGGCGTGATTGCGCACTGATCGACCGTGCGCGAAGGAACGCAATTGTTTCTGTTTCGTGCAAGAAATTGGGGATGTCCTGGTGTGCGTCACATCACCTGTGCCTGGGTGCGGGAGAATTGTATGGTTTTACTTCACAGAAGTTTAATGAAACTGCATACCGTCAACGGATTAACCCATGTAGGGCTCTCGCGTCGCGCGGTGTCCTGCAACCCGCGCACCCCTGCATCCCCCGCCTGGAAAGGTAGACTCGGGCATGAGTGAAGAAGGCAAAGAGCGCACGGCAGAGCTTCGGTATGGCGAGGGGTCGCTGAGTCTCCCCGTGTTGACCGGGAGTGAGGGCGACGAGGCCATCGAGGTGAAGTCGCTGCTGGCGCAGACCGGCAAGGTCACGCTCGATCCCGGTTTCGTCAACACCGCCTCGTGCAGTTCGGCGATCACCTATATCGACGGTGAGGCCGGCATTCTGCGCTATCGTGGCTACCCCATCCAGGAGCTCGCGACGGGAAGCTCCTTCATCGAGGTCTGTTACCTGCTCATTTACGGCGAGCTTCCGAGCCCGGGGGAGTTCAAGGAGTTCGCCGACCGGCTGCGGCAGAACTCCGGTATTCCCGAAGAGATGCGCACCATGCTCGACGCGCTGCCGCGCGGGGGCCACCCCATGACACTCCTCGGCAGTGCGGTCAACCTCCTCGCCGCGTACTACTCCGACAGTGTCGACCCCTCCGACCCCGACCAGGTCGAGCTGGCCACGGTCCGGCTGTTGGCCAAGCTGCCGACGATCGCCGCGCGCGTCTACCGGAACTCGATCGGCGAGGAGCCCCTCGACCCCGACCCGTCTCTCGACTACGTCGAGAACTTCCTGCGCATGACGTTCGGCGCGGACAAGGGCGAGGGGGAGCTGGGGTCCCTGTTCGTCAAGGCGATGGACCTCCTGCTGATCCTGCACGCCGACCACGAGCAGAACTGCTCCACGGCGACGGTGCGTGTCGTCGGCTCCTCGCAGGCCGACATCTACGGCAGCGTGGCCGGAGGCATCCACTCCCTGTTCGGCCCGCTGCACGGCGGCGCCAACCAGGCCGTGCTGGAGATGCTGGAGGAGATCCGCGAGAGCGGCGTCGACATCGACACCTTCCTGGAGCGGGTGAAGAACCGCGAGACCCGGCTCATGGGCTTCGGGCACCGCGTGTACAAGAACTTCGACCCGCGCAGCAAGGAGATCAAGGGACTGGCGAGCCAGATCCTGGCCAACCAGGAGCGGCCCGACGAACTCTTCGAGCTGGCGCTGCGGCTGGAGGAGAAGGCGCTGGCCGACCCCTACTTCACCGAGCGCAAGCTCTACCCCAACGTCGACTTCTACACCGGCGTCATCTACCGCGCCATGGGATTCCCGACCACCATGTTCACGGTGCTCTTCGCGATCGGCCGGCTGCCCGGCTGGATCGCCCACTGGCGGGAGCAGGCCGCCGACACGACCTCACGTATCGCCCGGCCCCGCCAGCTCTACACCGGGCCGGAGCAGCGCGCCTACCCCGGCCGCGCCTGAACCACCGGCGACTCCGGAACGTGCGGTGCCGGCGTGCCCTCGGGGCGTCGCCGGCACCGCACGCGTGTGATCGGGGGTTGCCACCACGCGCACCCATCCTTCGTGAGGATGTGCCCGCCACTGGCCGGCCTCGGCCATCATTCCGGCACGACGAAGCCGCCGGGGTACCGCTGCGTGACCAGCGCGGCACCGGCAGCCCGGGCGTGATCGGCTCGGTCCGACCGTGACCGCCGAGAGGGAGCACCGGCTGTGGGTGGACGAGCCCGGACAGGTGGTGTCTGGTGGGGGGCACCGGGGCGGGGTAGGGTGATCCGTGATGCTCTACGAGCACTCAGGTGCGCGTTGGCCCCTTCGGCCACACGACCGAGGGGGCCAACGCTGTTCGGGGTGGTTAGAGCTGTTCCCCCTTCACGCTGTCGATGAACGCGCGCCACTCGGCGGTGGAAAACTCCAGGTGGCCGGCCGCGCGGTTCTGCGTGTCACGCACAGCGGCGCCGGAGTCGAGGTCAGCGACCTCGACGCAGTTCTGGTTCTGGTTGCTGTAGCTGCTCTTGCGAAACTCAGGTGTCTTCATGATCATTCGCTTTCTTCGGGCAGTATGCCCTCTATGAACTGGGCACTCGCTAGCGTACTCAGGGACGCTCCCTGGACGTCACTGAAGGTCGCGCCATACTGGGCGACTTCCTCGGAGTCCTCCTCGAACGTGCCGGAGCCGACGCTGTCGCTGTAGACGATCGTCGGATCCAGCGGTTCGGGGAAATCGAGGATGGTGAAGGGGCGACCGAGCGCAGCATGGGCTCCCACGGCGAATGGCAACACCTGAATGTCGATGTGGGGTAGCTGCCCCACGCGCAGCAGATATTCGAACTGGGTCCGCATCACCTCGGCCGACCCGATCGGGCGTCTGAGCGCTGCCTCGTCGTGTTCCTCGTGCTGCTGCTGTGGGCGTGGTCGTGGAGATAGGGGCCACCCCGGGATCGGGCCGGAACCGTTCCGGGAGGCTTCCAGCGGGCCGGGCCAGGGTGCCCGGTAGGCGCTCTGACCCCGCCCGTCGCCGGTGGATGCTGCCGGATGTCGGCCGGTGGCCGGGTACTGCGGCAGACGACGGCACACGCCGACAGCCCGACAGCACCGAGTCGTCCCACGCCACGGCGTCTGGCCGGGGACAGTGTGGCGGGGTTAGACTCGGCGTGGGAGCTGTTCAGGTAAACAGCAACAAGACCCCCGACGATTCGTCGGGGGTCTTGTTATGCGCAGGCTACAGGCGGCCCGCCTTCACGTCGGCCAGGAACGCCGACCACTCGGGGGCCGGAACCGTCAGGTGGCCGGCATCGGGATACTGGCTGTCGCGCACAGCCGAGAAGCCAGGAGCGTCGGCCACCTCGACGCAGTTCTGCCCAGTGCCACTGCTGTAGCTAGACTTGCGGAAGGCCAGGTGGGAGCCGTCAGGCATGATGTCCTCTTTCACCGGGAGCGTGCCAGGTTCTCCTCCAAGAATGCCACCGAATCGTCAGCGCTCAGCGCGAGATCCTCGACCGCCCTACAGACGCGCTCGTAGTGCTCCAGCTCTTGACCATCCTCCAGGAAAAGCCCACTGGTGGACTGCTCCAAGTACACCACCGCCGGATCGTTGGGGAACTCCATAACTACGAAGGACCCGCTCATTGCCGCATGCGGGCCTGACTCGTCCGGCACCACACGTATCTGCACATGATCTCGCTGCATGGCGATGAGATGCCTCAACTGATCTGAGAGCACCGCTCTTGGAATCTTGCGGACCGCGGCCTCGTCAATCAGGGCTATCAGGTGTGGCGCGTCGGGGCGCTCCAGGATCTGGCGTCGCATCATTCGCGCTTCGACGCGCCGAGCAACCTCGTGGTCATCGGTTACCCCGCTGCCCCGCGTGATCGCCTCCGCATAGCCCGGTGTCTGCAGCAGTCCGGGAACATACAGCGCCTCGTAGGTACGTAGACGCGTCGCTTCGGTCTCCAGATCGATGTAGGCGCCGGAGCCGAGCACGTCACGGTATCCGACCCACCATCCGGACTGGCTGGCCTCCTTCGCCAACCTGACGTAGGCGTCGCGCTCCTCGCTATCGGTAACGCCGTAGATGTCCAGCAGCGTCAGCAGATCGACCTCCCGCAGCTGCTGAAGTTTACGACCCTCAATACGTGTCACCTTGGCGGCCGACCACGGACGGTTCGGCGACCTCTTCTTAGCTTCCTTGGCGACGGCCTCCACGGTCGAGCCCTTGTCGGCGCGCAGCTTCAGCAGCTGCCGGGCGAGGCGGCGTCGGCGGAGCGTGGGACTTGCAGCCAACTCTTTCGTCTCTGTCGTTGGGTCGGGATGCGGACGCGATTCTACGTGACCAGGTGTTTTGTGTGACATTCGGTGCACCATTCACACGACATCGAGCTGTTCGAAGAAGATTATCTCACCCGTTTAAGAATGAATATTGCACTCCACTTCGAGCTGCGTCACCATGGTGGCTACCTGAACAGCTAATCGCCGGCTGTCTTGGCCGGCTCGACCCTTGGGGGACCTATGCGGTACCTGTCCCTGTTCGTGGGTGCGGTGACGCCGATACTGGCCAGCTATGCCGAGCGTCGCGCCCGCACCACCACCCGCACCCGTACTCGTGCCCGTGTTCGTGCCACGGCCCGAGTGCGTCCCTATGCCCCGCCGTTGCCGGTCACCGAGGCCCCACCGGCCTACGAGGTCGAGGCGCAGGCGGCCCTGGTGCGGCCCTACGTGCTCGACGCGGCCCACTGCGCCCGGCGGCGGGCCGCACAGCGGGCCACCGCCCCGGCGCGGGTGAGTCGCCCCCGCCGGGGAATGGTGGTGCGCCTCGACCGCGACGCCACCGGGCACGCCGGTGCGGAGACCCCACCGGCCCCACCAGCGCCACCGGCCGCGCGGGCCACCTCGGGAACCCTCCCGCCGGCGGGGCTGGCGCTGACGGGGGTGAACAAATGACCACGCGCACGCCGGGATCGTCGTCATTGGTTCACGAGGCCGAACCGTTGGTCACGGTCAAAGAGGTCGCCGCGTTGTTGCACGTGTCCACCGAGACCGTGCTCACCTGGGTGCGCACCGGGCGGCTCGCCGCCATCCGCACCCCGGGGGGCCACCCCCGGTTCCACGCCTCCCAGATCCGATCCCTCCTGCGGGGAGAGCCCGCACCGACGGCAGAGGAGGGCCAGGAGTGAGCCGGTGCGTCCGGGGCGCCACCCTGTGGCAACCCCACCCCGACGAGGTGGCCCTGGTCGATGCCCGTCCTCGGGCGATCACGCTGCGACTGGCCCCCGGCTTCGAGGTGGAACTGTGGCCCGGCGACACCGACCACACCGACCAAGTCGCCTGGCTGGACACCGTGGCCGAACACCTCGGTGCCGCCCGACAGTTCATGGTTGAGCACGAGGCCCGCCAGAACCCGGGGGTGGGCCAGTGACCACGGACCCCACCCCGAACACCAGCCCGGGTACGGCCACGGCCACGACCTACTGCGAGATCCGCCAGGTGGCCGACATGGCCGAGCTTCGCGCCTGGGCCGCCGCCACAGGCGTGGCCGTGCACCGCCGTGGGGAAACCCTGGAGGGCCACCCCATCCACAGCGCCACCCACGGGGCCACCACCCTGGTCTGCGTGGCCCCCACCACCACCCCACCCCCCGTCGTGTGGCGCGGTCCCTTCACATAACCACCCCCGCGCGAACCCCGCGTGGCCGTGCCACCCCCGAACCCGACACGGCCACACGGGACCCCACCCCGCCGCCACGCCGGACACCGGACCCCGGTTTCCGGCGCGGCGGCGTGTCGCGCGCGGTGCCATTGGGGTGCCGGTGGCGCCGGAGTTCCCTGACCACGGGATCATCCGACACGATCACCTTGGGTAATCCTTTCCTCGATGTTGAGATCACCGGGAGCGCAGCCGGGCACGGCCACAGTGAGGGCACTCGACGATCGGGGGAGACATGCTCGACCATCTGGTGCGCGACTGGTGGGTGCTCACCGTGCGTGGCGCCGTGGCGATCGTCTTCGGCATCCTGGCCGTGCTCTGGCCGGGGATCACGCTGCTCGCGCTCGCCGTCGCCTTCGGGGTGTACGCGCTCGCCGACGGGGTCCTCGCCGCGGTCTCCTCGATTCGCGCCGGAACAGTGAACCGGCTACCGCTGGCGCTGGAAGCCTTCTTCGGGCTGGTGCTCGGTGCGGCGGCGATCATCTGGCCCGAGGCCACCGTCCTGGTACTGGTGATCCTCATCGGCGCCTGGGCGTTCGTCACCGGTATTTTCGAGATCGTCGTGGCGCTTCGGCTGCGCGAGGAGCTCGAAGGAGAATGGCTCCTCATCCTCGCCGGGGTCCTGTCCGTGCTCTTCGGCCTGCTGGTGTGGTTCTGGCCGGCCACCGCCGCCGTCGCCGTGGCCCTGATCATCGGCGTCTACGCGCTGGTGTTCGGCGCGGTGCTGGTCGTGCTGAGCCTTCGGCTGCGCCGCGAGGGCGAGAACGCGAGGCGTGGCGACATCCCTTACTGACCTCCCACTACACCGCGCGACGTAGGGCGGGTGCCTCCGTGCGGCGGACGCGCGACACCGGGCCGATCCAGCAGGATCGTCCCCAGAGCGGTCGGGGGAGTCTCGATTTGGGGGTGGGTGCCCGTGTGGTCCCGGGTGGCGAGGTTGTCCGGAACGCGGCTGGACGTGGCTCTGGCGGCGGCCGTGGGCGTGTTCACGCTCCTCACGGAGGTGCTGACGGCCAGCATCACCGCGGAACCGGTGCGGGGGGCCGGCCTGGCGATGCTGCTTGTCGCCGCGGCGGCGTTGGCCGTGCTGAGCCGGTGGCCGCTGGTGACCGGGGTCGTCGTGGGCGTGGCGACCCCCCTGTACTTCATGCTCGGTTCCGTCGACGGCGTCGCGGGGTGGGCGGCGTTCGCGGTGGGGGTCTTCCGGTTGGCCGCGGAGCGACACCGAAGCTCCGCGGTCGCCGGCGTCGCCGTGGCTTTGGGGTTCTTCCTGGTCGGCGAGGTGGTCCGGTTCGAGCTGGGCCGGTCGGTGATGGTGCTGTCGTGGCTGGTCGTGGTCCTGGCGGCGGGTGAGATCGCTCGGAGCCGGCGGGCGTACCTGCACGAGTACGAACAGCGGGCGGTCGAGGCGGAACGGACCCGCGAGGAGGTGGCGCGTCGCCGCGCGACCGAGGAGCGGCTGCGCATCGCCCGGGAGCTGCACGATGTCATCGCCCACAACATCTCCCTCATCAACGTCCAGGCCGGGGCGGCGGCGCACCGTCGAGACCCCGAGCAGAGCTACGAGACCCTGGAGTCGATCAAGCACGCGAGTAAGGAGACGCTGCGGGAGCTCAGGTCGACACTGGGGGTGCTGCGGTGGGGTGACGCCGCCGACGGCCCCGTCCCGGTGGCCCCCGTGCCGTCCCTGGAGCGGCTGGACGAGCTGGCGTCCCAGGTGACCCGGTCGGGTCTGCCCGTCACGGTCACCGTCGACGGCGAGCCGACGCGGGTTCCCGCGCCGGTGGACCTCGCGGCCTACCGCATCACCCAGGAGGCCCTCACGAACGCCCTGCGGCACTCGGGAGCCACATCAGCGACCGTGCGGGTGCGCTACGCCACCGACGCCGTCACCGTCGAGGTCGACGACGACGGGCAGAACGCTGCTGGTGCGGAGGTCGCTGAGGGGGCGGGGCTGCGCGGCATGCGCGAACGGGCCGCCTCCGTGGGTGGTGACATCACCGCCCACCCGTGCCCGCCGGAGGCCGGGTTTCGGGTGCGTGCCCGACTGCCCGTCGGGGGTGGTGGTAGCACCACCCCCGAGTGACGTGCCCGCTGGCGTCTTCGCGTCGCGGGGCCACGAAACCGTGTCGCGCCGTCCACCACCTGGTATGAAGGTCCTGTTGGGAACGCGAGTTCGGGGGTGAACGGGTGGAGCGAGGGGGCGTGCCCGCCGACACCACGGTCCGGGTCGTCATCGCCGACGACCAGACCCTGGTGCGCGCCGGTTTCCGCTCGATCATCGACGGGGAGACGGACCTGTCGGTCGTGGGTGAGGCCGGCGACGGCGCCGAGGTGGTGCGGATCGCGCGCGCGGAGCGGCCCGACGTGGTCCTGATGGACGTCCGCATGCCGGTCGTCGACGGCCTCGACGCCACCCGGCGCATCGTGGGCGACGAGCGGCTGAGCGACGTCAAGGTCGTCATGCTCACGATGTTCGACCTGGACGAGTACGTTTACGGGGCGCTGCGGGCGGGCGCCAGCGGCTTCCTGGTCAAGGACACCGAGCCCACGGAGCTGGTGCACGGTCTCCGCGTGGTCGCCAGAGGGGACGCGCTGCTGTCGCCGTCGGTCACCCGCCGGCTCATCGGTGAGTTCGCCGGCCGCCTCAAGGAGCCACCCGCCACGCCCGAGCTGAACAGCCTCACCGAGCGCGAGCGGGAGGTCGTGGCGGCGGTGGCCGCGGGGCTGACCAACGAGGAGATCGCGCGCCGGCTCGTGGTGAGCCCGGCGACCGCCAAGACCCACGTGAGCCGGGTGCTGACCAAGCTCGGCGCGCGCGACCGGGCCCAGCTCGTGGTCATCGCCTACGAGGCGGGGCTGGTACGGCCGGGCTGGCTGGCCTGAGCCCTCCGCGCTCCGTCACTGGTGTCGCGCGGTCTCCTCCCCGCGCAGCGGCAACCGGATCTCGAAGACGGCGCCGCCCAGCTCCGTGCTGTCCTCCACTCTCAGCGACCCCCCGTGCACCTGCGCGATCTCCTGGGCGATGGGCAGCCCGAGGCCGGTACCGCCGGGGTCCCTGCCGCGCGCGTCGTTGAGGCGCGCGAACCGTTCGAACACGCGATCCCGGTCCTCGACGGGGACACCGGACCCGTCGTCGTGCATCCGCAGCACCGCCCAACCGTCCTCGGCCGTGACCGTGACGAGCACGCGCCCGGTGGCGTGCCGTCCGGCGTTGGCCAGCAGGTTGACCAGTAGGCGGCTAATCTGGCTCCGGTTGCCGTCGACCACCACCCCGGGGGTGGCCCGGACGGTGACCTCGCACTCGAGCACCTGCCGCGTGGTCTCGGTCTCGGCCAGCTCGCCCAGGTCGATGGGCTCGCGCGAGCGCGCTGTCTCGGAGTCCAGCCGCGCGAGCCGCAGCAGGTCGTCGATGATCTGTTGCAGCCGGTCGGTGTCGCCGAGCATGGTCGCCAGGGCGCCGCGCGGGTCCCGCTCGTCCACCTCGGCCATCGCGAGTTCCAGGCGTGTGCGCAGCCCGGCGACCGGGGTGCGCAGCTCGTGGGACGCGTCGGAGATGAAGCGTCGCTGTCGGGACACCGCGGACTCCAGCCGTTCGAGTGTCTCGTTCACGGTGCGCGCCAGCTCCGCGATCTCGTCCCCGGTGTCCGGGGTCGGAACCCGATGGCTCAGGTCGGCGGCGGTGATCCGTTCCAGCTCGGTGCGGATGTCCCGAACCGGGCGCAGGGTCCGCGCGACCGCCCACCACACACCGGCGCCGGACAGGAAAAGCACGATCAGTCCCATTGACGCCAGGCCGATCTCCAGAATGCCCAGTGAGAGGAACTGCGGGAGGGGGACGGCGGCGTAGACGAGGACGGTTCCATAGGCGGAGTCGGTGACCTCGACTCCGACCACGCTCAGGCAGTCGGAGGCCACCTGGGAGGCTCCGCACTCCGTGGTTTCCACCTGGGGGTCGTTCGGACCCGGGCGAACGTCGGTGACGGGCGGGACCCCCTCCATCGCCGCGCTTGAGGCGACAGTGCCCCCGCTGAGATCGACCACCTGGATCCGCACGACACCGTTCTGTGGCGGGATCGGCTCCTCGGTGGGTCGGTCGGAGATGACCTGGGCGATGTTGCGCGCGGCGCTGGCGGCCTGCTCGCTGACACCGTTCTCGACGGCGTTGCGGACGAGCAGGGACGCGACGGCGGTCGTTACGACGAGGATGACGGCCAGCACGGCGACGGATCCGACGGTCACCCGCGCGCGCAGCGACCGCGGGCGCGTAGGCCACCGCTCTGTCACGGTCCCCCCAGGAAGATCGGGTTCACACCGCAACCGTAGGGGCGGGGATCCCGCGTTCCACGGTTCGTCCTGCGGGGTTGACCGAAGGACCAGCTCTCCTTGACCCGCGGAATACGGGCTCGCGGTGGGCGGGACACGGGTGGTGTCCCGGGGGTCCGGGGTATCGGCGCGAGCCACTGGTGGGTGTGCGTCGGGGCCGGTCCCGGCACACCGCGACCGGCGGAAGCCGTCCCGCCCCATCGTCCCCGCTCATGCCGGAAACGCGACCACGCGTCCCACCCACACGGGATTATATGGGTTTATGAATATCTGTCCCTTCGGTGGCGAGATTTCCGTGGTTATTCTGGGTTGTGGTGTGATGTGAAATTCGTGGCTTTGGGTGTTTATCACGCGTGATGCGCCTCGACCGGAACTCGTGCGGGGGGCTGTTTTCGCTGGTGATCGTCGGCCGGTGAATAACGCCGCGAAGTCGTTTCCGTGTCCAAATTCGGGACGCTTATAAATTACTCGGGTGTAGTCGGAGAAAAAATGTATGCCTCCGGCATGTCGCCAGGATCTCCGGGGTAAGACGGGCTTCGGCCGCGCGCAGTGGCCATCGGACTACGAGGTGAATTCGTAGGTCCGGTTGGTTGGAAGGACAGGCGAACCGCGTCCACAGCACGTGACCCCTTCCGGTGGGCGCGGTTCCCGAAAAGACGTCCGGACTCATATCTGTTAGCGCAATGATTGGTGGTGTGCGCCGTGACGGAAACGGCTGATCCGAACGTTGAGAACACCCAGGAACCGCTGAGCCTGGGTACCAGGGCCGCGCGCAACCTGGCGACCACGACGAAGTCGGTCCCGCAGATGCAGGGGATCACCTCGCGGTGGCTGCTGCGGGTGTTGCCGTGGGTGGAGGCCCGCGGTGGCGTCTACCGGGTGAACCGTCGGGTGACGTACACGGTCGGCGACGGTCGGGTGACGTTCGTCAACACCGGTGCCGATGTGCGGGTCATCCCCGAGGAGCTGCGGGAGCTGCCGGCCCTGCGGACGTTCGACGACACCGACGTCCTGGGTGAGCTGGCCCAGCGGTTCGAACAGCGGGAGTATCAGCCGGGCGACGTCATCGTGGAGTCGGGAAGGCCGGTCGACCGCGTCCACCTGCTCGCTCACGGCAAGGTGTACAAGATCGGGGCCGGCGAGTACGACGACGGTGTCGTGCTGGAGACGCTGATCGACGGGGACCACTTCGGTGACCACGCCCTCCTCGAGTCCGAGAGCACCTGGGACTACACGGTCAGGGCGGTCACCGGGTGCACCGTTCTGGAACTCAGCCGGGAGGGCTTCGACGAGGTCGCCGACCGCTCCGACGCCCTGTGGGCCCACCTGCGGCGGCTGCTGTCCGACCCGGACCGGCCACGGAACAGCTACGGCGAGGCCGACATCTCGGTGACCTCCGGTCACGAGGGTGAGCCTGATATCTCGGGCACGTTCGTGGACTATGAGTTGTCTCCGCGC
>RJMB01000051.1 GCA_003725585.1 Halostreptopolyspora alba
CAGCCCGCGCGAGGCGCTGGCCATCGACCCGCAGCAGCGGGTGTTGTTGGAGACCTGCTGGGAAGCCCTGGAGCACTCGCGGGTGGACCCGGCGAGTCTGCGTGGCAGCCGCACCGGGGTGTACATGGGAGCGATGGCCCAGGAGTACGGCCCCCCGATGGGGGAAGCGGCCGACGGCTTGGAGGGGTTCCTGCTCACCGGGGGCGCCGAGAGCGTGATCTCGGGGCGGGTGGCCTACACACTGGGGCTGGAGGGTCCGGCGGTGACGATGGACACCGCCTGCTCGTCGTCGCTGGTGTCGTTGCACCTGGCGTGTCAGGCGCTGCAGCGCCAGGAGTGCTCGCTGGCGTTGGCCGGGGGTGTCACGGTGATGGCCGACCCGGGGATTTTCGTGGAGTTCTCCCGGCAGCGCGGGATCGCCCCCGATGGACGCTGTAAGACGTTCTCGGCCGCGGCTGACGGTACGGGGTGGGCCGAGGGCGCCGGTGTGCTGGTGCTGGAGCGGCTCTCCGACGCCCGGCGGAACGGGCACCGGATCCTGGCCGTGATACGGGGCAGCGCGGTCAACCAGGACGGCGCCTCCAACGGCATCACCGCGCCGAACGGGCCGTCCCAGGAGCGGGTGATCCGCCAGGCCCTGGAGGCGGCCGGGCTGGAGCCCGCCGATGTGGACGCGGTGGAGGCCCACGGTACGGGCACCACGCTGGGAGACCCGATCGAGGCCCAGGCGCTCATCTCGACCTACGGTCAGGACCGCCCGGATGAGCGTCCGTTGCGGATCGGATCCATCAAGTCCAATGTTGGCCACACCCAGGCCGCCGCGGGGGTCGCCGGGGTGATCAAGATGGTCGAGGCGCTGCGGCACCGCACCCTGCCACGGAGCCTGCACATCGACGAACCCTCGCCGCACGTGGACTGGTCCGAGGGGGGCGTGCGTCCGCTGGCCGCGGCCGAGCCGTGGCCGGATACCGGACGCCCGGCGCGCGCGGGGGTGTCGTCGTTCGGGGTGAGCGGCACCAACGCCCACGTCGTTGTCGAGGAACCCCCCCACCAGCCCACCGAGACCGAACCGGACCACGCCGAACAACCACCCACGGACACCCCGCTGCCGTGGGTGGTCTCCGCGAAGTCCGCCGCGGCCCTTCGCGCGCAGGCCGGCCGGTTGCGCAGCGCCGTCACAGCGGACCCGGCCCTCGGGCCGGTGGAGGTCGGATACTCCCTGGCGGTGACGCGCACCGCCATGGACCACCGCGCCGTCGTGCTGGCCGACCACCGCGACGGTCACCTGCGCGGTCTGGACGCCCTGGCTCGGGGCGACGAGTCGGCGGAGGTCGTACGGGGAGACGCGGTGAACGCGGGCCAGCCGGTCCTGGTCTTTCCGGGGCAGGGATCGCAGTGGGTGGGTATGGCCGCCGACCTGCTGCAACGCTCGGAGGTTTTCGGCGACAGCATGAACGAGTGCGCGCGGGCCCTGGAGCCGTACGTGGACTGGTCACTGCTGGACGTGGTCCGCTCAACGAACGGGGCGCCCGGTCTGGACCGGATCGACGTGGTGCAGCCGGCGCTGTTCGCGGTCAACGTCTCCCTGGCACGGTTGTGGCGCTCCTACGGGGTGGAACCCGCCGCGGTCGTGGGGCATTCGCAGGGGGAGGTCGCCGCCGCCCACGTCGCGGGCGCCCTGTCACTCGAGGACGCGACGCGGATCATCGCGCTGCGCAGCCAGCTCCTGTTGGCGCTACGCGGCAAGGGATCACTGGTCTCGCTGGGTGTGGGCGCCGACGATGCCGAGGCGCTCCTGGAACCGTGGCGCGACACGATGTCGGTGGCGGGCCACAACGGCCCAACATCCACCGTGGTCTCGGGCACCCCCGACGCGGTGGCGGACCTCGTCGCCGCGTGCGAGGCCCGCGGGGTGCGCGCGCGAGAGATCCCGGCGAGCGTGCCCACGCACTCGCACCACGCCGACGAGGTCCGTGACGAGCTGTTCGAGATGCTCTCCGGGATCTCACCGCGCTCCGGGGAAATCCCGTTCTACTCGACAGTGCGTGGCGAGCGAGTGGACCACGCGGAGCTGGCCACGCAGTACTGGTTCGACAACATGCGCTACCCGGTGCTGTTCGATCCCACGGTGCGCGAGATCGCCGAGCGCGGGCACCACACCTTCGTCGAGACGAGCCCACACCCGGTGCTGACCGTGGGGACCCAGGAGATCCTGGAGTCCGCGGGTGTGACCGACCCCGTCGTCCTGGGAACGCTACGGCGCGACGAGGACGGGCCGCGCCGCTTCCTCACCTCGTTGGCCGAGGCCCACGTACGCGGCGTCGACGTCCAGTGGCAGCGGGCGTTCGACGACCACGCCCCGACCATCGTCGACCTGCCGACGTATCCGTTCCAGCGGAGCCGCTACTGGCTGGCCACCCGCCGGAGTTCGGGGGGCTCGGACGCCCTTGGGCAGGTCGTGGCTCCCGCCGAACCCGAGGAGACCTCCGAACTGGTGCGGCGGTTGTCGGGGATGACCACACGGGAACGGCACGATGCCCTGCTCGATCTCGTGAGTACGCACGCCGCGCAGGTTCTGGGCCACAGCTCGGCCGAGGCGATCATGGCCACGCGACCCTTCATCGAGATGGGTTTCGACTCGTTGACCTCGGTGGAGCTGCGTAACAGGTTGGGTAAGGCCACCGGGCTGCGGCTGCCCACCACGTTGCTGTTCGACCATCCGAGTCCGGAGGCGGTGGCCTCGGAGCTGGGCCGGCGGCTGACGCCCGGGACCACCACCGTCACCGCCACTGCCGGCACCGATCGTCGGCACAAGGGGTCGGATCCCTGGGTCGGTGATCGGCTGTCGGAGCCGGTCGCGATCGTGGGGATGGGGTGCCGCTATCCGGGGGGTGTGTCCTCCCCGGAG
>RJMB01000052.1:0-525 GCA_003725585.1 Halostreptopolyspora alba
ATCCCGGGGAGTGGCCGTGGTGGTGGCAGTGACCGCGGCGGCGACAACAACGGCAACGGAAACGGAAACAACAACGACAGCGACAGCGAGCAGGACTCCAACGGTCGCGGCGATGACGATGAGGACTCCCGGGATCGTGATGATGACGCGGGTGTGGCGTGTTCTCGCGGGAATAGTTTCGTGCCGGGCACCGAGGTGCTCATGGCCGATGGTGACCGGGTGCCGATCGAGGCCGTTGGTCTCGGTGATGATGTCTGGGCCTTCGACCCCGCCACGGGTGAGGAGGGGCCGCGCGAGGTCACCCGTCTGATCGACGGCGTGGGTGAGAAGACCCTGGTCGACATCACTGTTACCGACGCTGACGGTGGCACCAGCACCCTCACCGCCACGGACGAACATCCGTTCTGGGTTCCCGAGGTCGGCGATTGGGTCGAGGCGGCCGAGTTGGGGGCGGGGACCTGGTTGCGGACCTCGGCCGGTACGTGGGTGCGGGTCAGCGCGACCGAGGTGCGTACCGTCGAGCAC
>RJMB01000052.1:535-1846 GCA_003725585.1 Halostreptopolyspora alba
TGTGGGTGACGGTGCGAGCACGGCACTCGTCCACAACCAGAATGGCGGCGACTGCCGTGTTCCTGGTGGCGGCCTGAGGGAACACGAGAACATGGGCGGCCACACTCTCGACCGTCACGTCGGAAAGGACGTCGAGTGGCTGCGACGTCGGGCGGAACGGGATGACCTGCCCCAAGCATCGAGCTTCACGGACCAGAGAACGGCCGAGATCGCCATCTCGAACTCTCTGGCCAGGAATCAGAACCGGATTGACAACTGGATCAACGACGCTGACGACGCGGGACAGCTCGTCATCAGCAAGGATCCCGCAGGTGGCAATGTCGGCCCCATCGTCCGACGTGACGGATCGGTCAAAGACGGGCGTAAGGTGACGATCGTACTGCGCAAGGATCCCAACTCGGATACCGGATATCGAGTGCACACCGCCTACCCGGACAAGTAGAAATGTACGACTACCTGCGGGAATTCATGACGAGCGCGTTCCATCAGGACTGGAAGTTGGACGCGCCCGACGAGCGGTCGAGTGTGCGTCACTACGTGTCCACCAACCCGAGAACCCGCTCAATGGAGGTGCTCGCGGAGATCGACGACCTGCTCGCGGCGGACCTCTCGGAAAAACGTCTGGAAAAGTACATCATTCGGGACCTCGGGGCGAACGTCGTTCCACCCAAGGGCCCGAACCGATGGAGTACCTGGCTCCGTGCGATCCGGGACGACCTGGAGAGCGGGATAACCGGAGACTGAGCCGGCGTGGGACGACCATCGGGCCGGTGCCCGCCTGGACCACGGGACCACGCCCCGGTCCCGTGCTCCCGGTCCAGCCAGTCTCCCCGGTCGGTGGTACGCCTGCTCCGAGGCCCCTGTGGTGTCTCTGTCGGTATGGAGCCGTCAGAGCACTGGACACTGACACCTGTCGGTTGGCAGCCGGCGCACCGCGCCGGTGTCACGCCACGGCCGAGCGGCGCGCACGCCGAGATCGTCGCGTTGGCCGGCCCCACGCGCACCTGCGCGCTTTGCGGTTACCCCGAACAGGTCCGGCGCTGTGCCCTCCTGCGGTCGGAATCGTTCGGCGCGCCGTGTCGAATCCGTACGCTCTACTCGGCTGGCCGTATCTGGCCATAACTTTGCCTTTTTGGGTGCGCCGTGTACTACGGTAATGAATGTTTGTCCCAGATGAGGAAAATCTGTTTTCGGGTGGTGTCGCCGAGGCCGGACTGATTCCGCACGCTGTTTCCCCGACCGTGGAGTGTTCGATGTCCAGCCGGTCCGACGTTCGTGGTGTGTTGCCGGGGCCGCTTCGGGTGTTGCGTG
>RJMB01000054.1 GCA_003725585.1 Halostreptopolyspora alba
CAACGCCGACCTGCGTCAGCGGATCCCCACCCGCACCGGACCCCCCACCCCCGACGACCTCGACGAGCTGTTGGCGACCGTGTGGCGCGACCCCTCGGTCCTGCTGGCCCACCCCAAGGCCATCGCCGCCTTCGGCCATGAGTGCAACCGCCGCGGCATCTACCCGGAGGGCACCGACATCGGCGGGCACAAGGTTCCGTCGTGGCGCGGCGTGCCCATGCTGCCCTGTAACAAGATCCCGGTCAGCAGGACCCAGACCAGCTCCATCCTCGTCATGCGCACCGGAGAGGCCAACCAGGGCGTCATCGGCCTGCACCAGACCGGCCTGCCCGACGAGTACCAGCCCGGGCTGTCGGTGCGCTTCATGGGCATCAACGAGAAGGCGATCATCTCCTACCTGGTCAGCACCTACTACTCCACGGCGGTGCTGGTCCCCGACGCTCTCGGTGTCCTGGAGAACGTCGAGATCGGACGCGAGAGCTAGCCCAGGGAACACGGCTCGGGTGTGGCCGGGGTTCTGGAGGGTGCGTAGGTGGGGGAGTGAGGGACGAGCGACCTCACCGCAGGGTCCGAAGGTTCCCGGCTCCTGGACGCCCGAGCCGGGCGAGCGGGAGCGAGCCCAGAGAGCACGGCTCGGGTGTGGCCGGGGTTCTGGAGGGTGCGTAGGTGGGGCGGCCGCGATACGCGGAGCCGATCCGGACGGTCCACCGGAGGTGCCCGAAGGTTCCCGGCTGTCCGGACACCCGAGCCCGGTGAGCGCCAGCGAGCCCAACAAACACAGCTCGGGTGTGGCCGGGGTTCTGGAGGATCCGAAGGTGGGGGAGTGAGGGACGAGCGACCTCACCGCAGGGTCCGAAGGTTCCCGGCTCCTGGACGCCCGAGCCGGGCGAGCGCCAGCGAGCCCAACAAACACAGCTCGGGTGTGGCCGAGCTTAGGTCCCGGTGGGTCACGGCAGCGGCTCCACCCCGGGCGCCCCGACCGCCCGGGGTGGGGCACGGAACCCCCGGGATACGCGGGCCCGCCCACCGACCCCCGGGGGGCGGGTCCTGACCCAGTAACACGCAGATGGATTGGTGGTGTGCATCGTGACGGTCGATGCGAGCACGGCAGACACCCAGGAACCGCTGAGCCTGGGTACCAGGGCCGCGCGCAACCTGGCGACCACGACGAAGTCGGTCCCGCAGATGCAGGGGATCACCTCGCGGTGGCTGCTGCGGGCGCTGCCGTGGGTGGAGACCCGGGGTGGCGTCTACCGGGTGAACCGCCGGGTGACGTACACGGTCGGTGACGGCCGCGTCACGGTCACCACCAGCGGGAACGAGGCCCGGGTCATCCCGGAGGAGCTCCGTGAGCTGCCGCTGCTGCGCGGGTTCGACGACAGCGAGGTCCTGGGTGAGCTGGCCGGTCGCTTCGAGCAGACCGAGTTCCAGCCCGGCGAGTCGATCGTGACCGCGGGGCAACCCGTCGACCAGGTGTTCCTGCTCGTTCACGGCAAGGTGTACAAGATCGGGACCGGCGAGTACGACGACGGTGTCGTTCTGGGAACGTTGATCGACGGGGACCACTTCGGTGACCATGCCCTCGTCGAGTCCGAGAGCACCTGGGACTACACGGTCAGGGCGGTCACCAGAACCACGGCGCTGCTTCTCTCCCGGAGGTCCTTCGACGAGTTGGTCGAACGCTCGCAGGCGTTGCGGGCGCACGTCGAGGCGTACAGGGCGAGCCCGCCACGGCGGCAGAACAAGCACGGCGAGGCCCAGATCGACGTCGTGTCCGGTCACGAGGGTGAGCCTGATATCTCGGGCACGTTCGTGGACTATGAGTTGTCTCCGCGC
>RJMB01000006.1 GCA_003725585.1 Halostreptopolyspora alba
GTTCCCGGCTCCGGGGCACCCGAGCAGGCGAGCGTCAGCGAGCCCAAACAAACACGAGCGACCTCGCCGGAGAATCCGAAGGTTCCCGGCCGCCAGGCACCCGACCCCAGGTGAGCGGTAGCGAGCCCGAAAAACAGGGCGCCGGCCCCTTCGCGGGGCCGGCGCCGGGGACGTTTCGAGTGGTTGGCTCTCAGTGGCTGACGGGAGTGACGCCCAGCTGCACACCGGAGAGCCCTCGTGGCTTGCCCACGAGGGAGTCGGACACCTGGCGTAGCGTCTGGCTCGCAGCGGCCTCGGGGTCGGCCAGCACGAACGGTGTGCCGTCGTCGCTGGCTTCGCGCAGCCGGATGTCGATGGGTACCTGCCCCAGCATCGGCACCTCGGCGCCGAGCGCCTTGGTCAGGCCGTCGGCGACGACCTGGCCTCCGCCCTCGCCGAAGAGGTGGACTGGCTCGTCGGAGCCGGGTGCGATGTAGTACGACATGTTCTCGATGACGCCGGCCACTCGCTGGTGGGTCTGCGCGGAGATCGCCCCCGCGCGCTCGGCGACCTCGGCGGCCGCCTGCTGCGGGGTGGTGACCACCAGGATCTCGGCGTTGGGGATCAGCTGCGCCACGGAGATCGCGATGTCACCGGTGCCCGGGGGGAGGTCCATCAGCAGGACGTCGAGGTCCCCCCAGAAGACATCGCCCAGGAACTGCTGTAGGGCCCGGTGCAGCATGGGGCCCCGCCACACGACCGGCTGGTTGCCCTGGGTGAACATCCCCACCGAGATGACCTTGAGGTTGTGCGCGGTCGGCGGCATGATCATGTCCTCGACCTTGGTGGGAGAGTCGGTGACCCCCAACATGCGGGGCACGGAGTGCCCGTAGATGTCGGCGTCGACCACGCCGACCTTGTGGCCACGTTCCGCCATGGCCGCGGCGAGGTTCACAGTGACCGAGGACTTGCCGACGCCGCCCTTGCCGGAGGCGACCGCGAAGACCCGGGTCAGGGACGTGGGCTTGGCGAAGGGGATCTCCTTCTCCCCCTGGTTGCCACGGAGCTTGGTCTGCAGGGCCTTGCGCTGCTCCTCGCTCATGACGTCGAGTTCGACGTTCACCTTGGTGACGCCCTCCACCTTGGAGACGGCCTCGGTGACGTCCTGCTGGATGCGTCCCTTCATGGGACAGCCGGCCACCGTGAGATAGATACCGACGTCGACGACACCGCCGTCGGCGATGTCGACGCTCTTGACCATGTCGAGATCGGTGATGGGTCGATGGATCTCGGGGTCCTGGACTGTCTCCAGGGCCGCGTTCACCTGCTCGGTGGTGGGTGTGGAGGCCATATACCCCATGGTACGTAACGGAGGGGCGCGTGACCGCCGTCGGGCGCGGTGTCACATCGGCGAGGGTCCACGTGTCGTATGGGCACACGGTACGGACCGATCGATTGGAGCCGGCAATGGCCCGCATCTCTTTGGACCCGCCCCGCACGCTGCCGTACCGCGTGGCCGAGCGCCACGCGCGTCGCAGGTACGCGGGAATAGTGCCCGACCCTGGTAAGGCCATGGCGCACAACTGGCGGGTCCTGCTGACACACCTGCTCCAGGAGGCGGGCGTGGCTCGCTGGAACCGCCTGGACCCCACGCTCAAGGCGCTCGCCATCACCGCCTCCGCTGTTCGGATCAACTGCTCCTGGTGCGTGGACTTCGGATACTGGGAGCACACGCACGCCGGCATCGACCCGGCGAAGCTGCGTGCGGTGCCGACCTGGCGGACCAGCGACCTCTTCGGCCCGCTGGAGCGGAGCGTGATGGAGTTCTCCGAGGCGGCGACGGCCGACCCGGTCGAGGTCACCGATGAGATGGTGCACGAACTGTGCGCCGAGTTGGGAGAGCCCGCGATGGTCGAGTTGGCGGCCGTCGTCGCGCTGGAGAACCAACGGTCCCGGTTCAACAGGGCCCTCGGGCTGACCAGCCAGGGCTTCGGCGACCACTGCGCCGTTCCCGAGACCGGGACGGCGGTGGACACCGAGGTGGACACCGAATGAGTCAGGCGGGATTCGCAGGGAGCGCGGACGATCGGACGAACGCCGGGTCGTCCGGGAGCACGGACGAGTTCGAGCGGCACCGGCGGCTGCTGTTCGGCGTGTCCTACGACATGCTGGGCAGCGTCGCCGACGCCGAGGACTGCGTCCAGGAGGCGTGGATCAGGTGGGCGCGCGAGGACCGTTCCGGTGTCGCGAACCCCCGTAGCTACCTGGTGCGAATCGTGGCGAATGTCACATTGAATCGACTCCGCGCGGTGCGGAATCAGCGCGAGACCTATGTCGGCCCCTGGTTGCCCGAACCGTTACTGACCGGTCCCGACGTCGCCGACGAGGTGGCCGACGCCGACTCCGTCTCGTATGCGATGCTCGTCGTGCTGGAAACCCTGGGTCCAGTGGAACGGGCCGTCTTCGTGCTCCGCGAGGTGTTCGGAATACCGCACGCGGATGTCGCCGAGGCGCTCGGTCGCTCGGAGCAGAGCGTGCGCCAGGTCGCCCACCGGGCGCGTGAGCACGTGCGGGAGCGCCGTCCGCGGTTCGAGCCCGACCCCGTTGCGCGGCGCAAACTGACCGAGCGGTTCCTGGCCGCGTCCCTGGAGGGGGACCTCGACGGGTTGAAGGAAATGCTCGCCGAGGACGCCGTGGTGCTCTCCGACGGTGGCGGCAAGGTGAGGGCCGCGCTCCACCCGGTGTACGGCGCGGAACGGGTCGCGCGTCTGATGCGCTCCCTCGGCTCCGGACTCTCGGATGTCCGGATCGAGCACTGCGGTATCAACGGGGCTCCCGGGATCCTCGCGTGGACGGCCGAGGGCGGCCTGAGCGCGGCCGCCACTGTGGAGATCGCCGGGGAGCGGGTCACCGAAGTGCACATCGTGCGCAACCCCGACAAGCTGCGACACCTGGAGACCGGGACGCGCCGCGGTCACCAGGCGTGGTGATCCCACAGCGATTCGCTGGTCACACCGCGTTCTTAACGCTGTTACTACATGGACGGCTAGTAATCTCAGCAAACGATGGGAAATGCGCCGCCACCGCCCGGTTCACCCTGGCCTTCCGAGTCTCGGGAGTCGGGGAACCCGGACCCGACGCCCGGCCCCCGGGATCAGGGGTGGGCCAGGCCCACGCCTCGGCAGGCCGAGCCCGGGGTCCAGCCGGCACCGGCATGGACCTGGCCGCCACCGGAACGCTCCCGCGCCATGGGCACCGGGGTGGCCCGGCCGTGGCCTGACCTTCCGTTCCACCGCATGGCACGCACCTGGCGGTACCGGTGGTGGGGGCCGTTGCTGGCGGTGGGCTGTGCTGTCGCGCTGATCTTCCTGGTGCAGGTGGCACTGGAGATCGCCGCGTTGCTCGTGGCACTGATCTCGGGATTCGAGCCGGATCTGCAGAACGGCTCGATCTTCGGCGCGCCCGTGCCCGACCTGGCGTTCAGCGTCATCGTGCTGAGCACGATGACCCCCCTGGTGATGTTCGTCGTGCGGGTCGTGCAGTGGCGCCGAGTGGGCACCCTGATGTCGGTCGAGGGGCGACTGCGCTGGCGGTGGATGTTCGCCTGCGCGGCCTCCGGGGTCATTCCGCTGGTGCTCTCGTTCGCCGTACTGTACGTGCTGCAGTGGCTCACCGGTGGTGTGTCGGGAGGGATCACGAGTGGGACCCCCGGCGGTGAGCAGGGGTACGCGCTCGCCGTGGGGTTGATCCTGCTCTTCGTTCCGCTACAGTCCTCGGCCGAGGAGATCGCGCTACGCGGGTTCCTGATGCAGGCGGTGGGCTCGTACGGCGCCCACGCGTGGGAGAGGGGCGGAGGAGGGCGGCTCGCCCGTGTGCTGCGCACCCCCCTGCCCGCCATCGTCATCAGTGGTGGCGTGTTCGCGATCCTGCACGACTACACCGGCTGGGCGATGGTCGACACCGCGGTCTTCGGCATCGCCATGGCCTGGCTCTCGTGGTACACGGGTGGGCTCGAGGCGGCGATCGGGCTCCACGTGCTGCACAACCTCGTGGTGTTCTCCCTGTCCGCCGCGGAGGGAACCCTGGACGGGGCCGCCTCGGGTGGCGGGTCTTGGCAGGGCCTGGCCGCGACAACCCTGGAGGTGGTCCTTTACGCCGCGTTCGTGGCCTGGCTGGCCCGGCGCGTGGGGGTACGGCGGAGGGTGCCCGACGAGGCGGCCGACCACGAGAGGCCCGGTACGGTCCCCACTATGCCCGCGGAGGTGGCATCCTCCTCGCCCGGCACCACCGGACGGCACCCCTATTTCGCGCCCGGCCACGACCCGCGTTACTACGGGCAGGCGGCCTACCAGGAGGACCCGCGGCAGCGGTACGAACGTGGTCACCCCGCACCGGGCGGGTGGGTGTACCCCCCATCGGGCGGACCACACCACCCACCCCACTGGTAGGGGTTTCCCCGCAGGTAACAGGGGTACCACAGCTGACAATTATGAAGCCGGACCCAACATGTCCCCGCTGTGGACGTGCCGTCCACGCGCCGAACCTGTGGTCGAGCGCGTGGCAGTGTGACGCGCACGGGCAGGTGCCCCCGCTCAACGCGGTCCGCGGCCCCAACCTGACTTCTCTGGAGCTGGTGATCGGCCGCGCGAACGTGCCGGTCTGGGTGCCCTGGCCGCTGCCCGCCGGGTGGGTCGTCACCGGGTTCGCCGACGCGGGGGACGAACGCAGTGGGGCGGTGGCGGTCGCTGTCGCCCTCTCCGGCCCCGCACCGCTGGGCGGCGTCGGTGAGATGGTCACGATCGCCGAGGAACCCGGCGTTGGCCTCGGCGCCCGCGTCGCCGCGATCGAAGGCCCCGACCCCGGCACCGGTTTCGACACCGGTGCGGTCCACAGCAAGATCCGCCACGATGGGCACGACATCGCGATGTGGAGCATCCAGGGTGGCGAGGACCGCGCGGTCTACGTCGGTGAGGCACTCGCGGACTGGATGTGGTTCGTCCTCAGCCCGGCGGACACGGGCGTGCTGATGGCCGAGCTGAACGGTATGCGCGACCTCCGCGACCGACATGACGGGGGCGCGACCTTGGACCCGCCCTTCGGTGCGCTCTCGCCGTTCCTGAGCACCGTGTTGCGGCCGCTGCGTGACTGAGCGCGGCTGGTGTTTTGGGCTCGCTGGCGCTCGCCTGCTCGGGTGCCCAGGGGGCCGGGGATCTTGGGGTGCCTGCGGAACCCCGGCGGCACCCGAGTTCGGAACGACCACTCAGCGCGGAAAACAGATCCTAGACTCGTGCGGTAATGCCCATCGATCTGCACACCCACAGTTCCGTCTCGGACGGTACCGACCCTCCGGAGCGGGTCGTCGACAACGCGGTCACCGCCGGGATCGACACCCTCGCCCTGACCGACCACGACACCGTCGCCGGGGTGGCGGCCGCCGCGGCGCGCGCCCCAGCCGGGTTCGTCCTCGTCCCCGGGATGGAACTGTCCTGCGAGTATCGGGGACACAGCGTGCACCTGCTCGGATACCTCTTCGACGCCGACCACCCCGCGCTCGCGGAGGAGATGCGGCGGATCCGCGCCGACCGCCTCATCCGCGCCAAGGGGATGGTGCTGCGGCTGCGGGAGGCCGGTGTCGACATCACCTGGGAACGGGTCACCGAGATCGCCCAGGGCGCCTCCGGTTCCGAGCCGGTCCCCGAGGACAGTGCCGATGTCGTGGGCCGGCCGCACATAGCCCGCGCGGTCGTCGAGGCGGGGGCGGCCCAAGACGTCCAGGACGTCTTCGACCGGTGGATCGGGGCCGGAGGCCCCGCCTACGTCGCGCGCTACGCTCCGGATCCGGTGCGCGCCGTGGAGCTGGTACGCGAGGCCGGTGGGGTGTGCGTTCTCGCCCACCCCGCGCGAGGTGAGGGCGCCGCCCAGGGGCCGGTCCCCGACCCCGTGGTGGAGCGCATGGCGCGGGCCGGGCTGGGCGGTATCGAAGCGGACCACCCCAGTCATGACGACACCGAGCGGAAGCACTGGCGTGGCCGTGCCGCCGACCTCGGGGTGGTCGTCACGGGGTCCAGCGACGACCACGGGGCGCTGACCGGGCATCGGCTCGGTTGCCGGACCACGGCCCCGGAGGCGCTGGCGACGCTGCTGGCGCCGGCGACCGGTGTCGCGCCGATCACCGGCGGGCGGGGCCACGCTCCGGCGAGTGGGTGAGCGCGCGTTTATCGCGGCTATAGCATCAGCGTGAGACCATCCCCGGGTCGTGCGACAGCGGCATACCATCCCCAGCGCGGGGCGGCGTGCCGGTCCCGCGTACAGTTACTCGAATCCGGACGTGAATCGAAGGGTCGGCACCGTGTTCTGGAAGTGGAAAGGCAAGAAGAAAGACGGCGAGGAGCCCGAGAGCGCGGAGGAGTCCTCGGCGGTGACGACGAAGACCGGGGACGAGTCCGACGAGGCGACCACCCCCGCGACCGCCGCGGACAGCGGCGCCACCGACAACGAGGCGACCGCCGAGAAGGACGCCGTCGACGCCACCGGCGCGGCCGAGGAGGTGGACGAGGGAACCGAGGCCACCGGTGACGACCGAGGGGCCGACGCCGACACCCCCGAGAAGGGCGAGGAGACCGCCGAGGAGACCGCCGCCAACGCCGCCACGGACGGCGCCAAGGGCGAGGACACCACCGGCGAGGACGGCGCCGACGAGACCGGGGACCCCGACCCCGAGGAGCCGGGCGTCACCGAACCCGACAGCGAGGGTGTCCAGCGCGTGCGTACCGCCGGGACGCTCAGGATCGATGACGGCGAGTTCGACGTCATCAGCAACACGTGGATCGTTGACGCCGACGACGAGGGCGTCATCGTGGTCGACCCGGCCCACGACGCCAAGGCGATCCTCGAGGCGGTTGGCGACCGCGAGATCTACCTTGTGGCCTGCACCAATGGGTACAACACCCACGTCTCCGCCGCCGTCGAAGTGGCCGAGCGCGACGAGGCCCCCATCGCCCTTCACCCGCGGGAGCTGCGCTCCTGGCGGAAGGTGCACGGTGCCGAGCGCCGGCCCGACCACGAGATCGAGGGCGGCGGGACACTCGCGGTCGGCGATCTGGAGGTGGACGTACTGGCCGTTCCGGGCACCTCGAACGGCAGTGTGGCGTTCTACATATCCGAGCGCGGGGTGGTCCTCAGCGGCGACACCCTCCGCAGGGGTGAACTCGGCACGGTCGGGGAGGGCTACCTCGACTACACCCGCCAGCTGCACTCGGTCGGCGAGGTACTGCTGTCGCTGCCGCCCGACACCCGGGTGCTACCCGACAGCGGCCCGGAGACCACGGTGGAGGCGGAGTCCAAGAACTTCGACGCGTGGGTGGCCACCAGCTGAGTCCGCGATCCGCCCGTCGCGTACGCGCGGCTCCGCGTCCCCGCGGGGAGACCAGCGGGACCGACACGTGGGGGTGTCGCCCCGTGGCTCAGAGTTCCACACGGTCGGGCGTCTCCGCCTTGGTCCAGAACTCGGTCAGCGCCCGCGCGGTGGTCTCGGGTGCCTCAACGTTGGGGGAGTGGGCCGCCCCCGGGATCACCATGCGTTCGGCACCCAACCGCGAGGCCATGGTGGCCTGCGTCTCGGGTGGCCAGGCGTCGTCGTTCTCGCCGTAGAGCACCATCTTCGGCAGGTCGGCGACCCCCGCGAGTTCCGCGGTGCGGTCGGGGGCGCCGAGCAGCTCCTCGGCCATGCGCACCAGACCCGCCGGGTCGTTGGCGAGCATCCGCGCGCGCAGGAAGGCGCGGATCTCCTCCGGTACTCCGCTCGCGCGGGTGGGACCGTCGAGGTGGTCGGTCCAGAGTTGTCGCACGCGCTCGCGGCTCGGGCTGTCGCGGAGGGCGGACACCAGGCGGCGGGCGTTGGTGGCGCGTGACCCCTCGATCGCGGACGGACCCGAGCTCATGAGGGTCAACGAGAGCAGCTCCGCCGTCCCCGCGAGTACGGTCTCGCGTGCCAACAGCCCGCCGAACGAGTGGCCCAGGAGGTGGACCGGGCCGTGCCCGAGTGCCGTCGCGAGTTCGCTGATGGTGGCGCCCAGCGCCGCCAGGCTGTAGCCCTCGGGGTGGTCGTGGCCGGGCGACTGGTACTGGCCGGGGAGGTCGACCGCGATCACGAGCCGGCCTGCCTGCGCCAGCGTCTGTAGCACCGCGATGAAGTCCTCTTTGCTGCCGGTGTACCCCGGTACCAGCAGTGCCGTGTGCAGCTCGCAGCCGCCGGAGGTCGGCATCGCCTGCAGAGTGGCGAGTGTCCCGCTCGGGGTCGCGACGTCGGCCCGCTGTACGCCGGGCGGGAGTTCAAGAAACCGAGGTGTACTCACGACGGTTCACCATAGACGATCGCGCGGCCGATGAGGGTCGGGGGAGGAGGATGCGCTGGCCGCGCTGCCCATCCGCGACCGTTTGCGCCAACAGGAGCGAGTGTGGCGCCGCCGGCCCGATGCCAACCGGGCCGGCCGTGGGCGGGCCGGGACGCAACGGCGTCCCGGGAACGGTCGCGAGACTAACCGGGGCCGGCAGACCACGCGCGGTGCCGGCCACCCACCGTCGGCGGGATCCTGGCCGCCGGGGGTCTCCGTACCCGGCGTTCCGGTGTCCCGGCCGTGGCTCATCTCCTCGTCAGTCCTGGTCCTTGCGGACCTCGGTGCCATTGCGGGTGCGCCGGCGGCGCCGGCGACGCACGGGCTTGTCCCCGCCCTGGTCACGCACGGTGCTCGTGGAGTCGGCGGGCTTCTCCGCGCTGGCGGTGTCGGACTTGCGGCCCCCTCGAGTGCGACGGCGGTTGCCGCGGCGGCGCCCGCCACCCTCGGAGCTCTCCTTGCGCTGCTGGCCGGTGTCGCCGATGTCCTCGACCTGCTCGGCCTCCAGCCCGGCGCGCTTGCGGCGCTCCTTGGCCAGTGTCCCCTTGGTGCCCGAGGGGATCCCCAACGCCTCGAAGAAGTGCGCGGAGGTCGAGTACGTTTCCGGCGGGTCGGCGTAGGGGAGGTCGAGCGCGGTGTTGATGAGCTTCCAGCGCGCCACCTCCTGCCACTCGACGAAGGTTACGGCGGTGCCCGACCGTCCGGCGCGTCCGGTGCGCCCGATGCGGTGCGTGTAGGTCTTCCCGTCCTCGGGACACTCGTAGTTGACGACGTGGGTGACATCGTCAACGTCGAGCCCGCGCGCTGCGACGTCGGTGGCGACGAGGACGTCGATCTTGCCGTTGCGGAAGGCGCGCAGCGCACGCTCCCGCTGGCTCTGCCCGAGGTCGCCGTGGACCGCCGCGGCGGCGAAGCCGCGTCTCTTGAGCTCGGTGGCGACCTGGTCGCAGGCCCGTTTCGTCTGGCAGAACACCATGGTCAGCCCGCGACCCTCGGCCTGGAGCAGCCGTGCCAGCATCTCCGGCCGGTCCAGACCGTGGGTCCGGAACACGTGCTGGTAGATGTGGCTTATCCGGCTCTCGTTGACGTCATCGTCGTCACCCGCCGTGACGTGGGTGGGCCGGTGCAGGTACCTGCGCGACAGTGACACGATCTCGCTCGGCATGGTGGCCGAGAAGAGCATCCCCTGACGCTTGTCGGGAAGCAGGTTCAGGATGCGCTCGATGTCGGGCAGGAAACCGAGGTCGAGCATCTTGTCGGCCTCGTCGAGCACGATGGAGCTCACGCCGGTGAGGTCCAGGTGTCGTTGTTTTTGTAGATCGAGCAGGCGGCCGGGGGTGCCGACGACGATGTCGACCCCCTTCCGTAGCCCCTCGATCTGCGGCTCGTAGGCCCGGCCGCCGTACACCGTGAGAATCCGGCTGCCGATGCGCTTGCCGGCCGTCGAGAGGTCGGCCGCCACCTGGATGGCCAACTCTCGTGTGGGAACCACGACGAGCGCGCGGGGACGCGTGGCCTCGCCGGGGTTCGCCTGCGCGCTCTGCAGCAGCGGGAGACCGAAGGCGAAGGTCTTCCCGGTGCCGGTGCGGGCCTGGCCGATGATGTCGGTGCCGTTCAGTGCGAGCGGCAGGGCCAGGGACTGGATGGGGAAGGGGTCGACGATCCCCTCCGCTTCGAGGGCGTCCGCGATCTCGGAATCAACGCCGAGGTCGCGGAATGTCTCTCGGGTTTGGTTGGTCGTGTCTGTGCTTGTCAGGGCTGTTGCCTCCATCTGGATAGGCCGCGTGTGGTGTCGCGGCCGCAGGTCCTCTCGTGGGTGGGCTCCGGGAGCGCCGGGCGTGCCCCGCGGCGGGGCGGCCGCCCACCCATCTCGCTCGTGCCGGCGGAACGTGTCAAGTGTGGCCCGTGGGCCGGCGCGTTGTGGAGCGCGCCGCGGTCCGCCACATTGGCGACATCGGTCACGAACTCGTGACCAGGGCCTTGGGGCGCTGGTCGAGACCTTCGTGCTCGAGCCGTGCGTGAACCCGTGCTCGCGCCAGTGTCGGCGAATGCCCGCGCGCTCACGTTCCTCGCTCCCTGCGCCGCCGGTGATTCTCTCGAGTGCGGCACCGGCGGCCTACGTCGCTGTTCGTTCCGCGGAGCTCACGCCGGTGAATTCTCTTGTCAAGCCCACCAGGCCGGCGTACCCACCGGGTGCGCTCGCGTCGCCTGGACGGGAACGTGGGAATCCTCACGTGGCCCCCAATGCGCCTACTGCCGTGTGGACCCGCATGGCGGGGCCGGGGTTTGGAGCCCCGAGATCGTCGAAAGCCGACGCGCGAAGGGGGCTTTCGCGCGAACGGCCGGTCACGTGCCGGCCACGGGGAAAGTGTATCCTGTGGCTCCGCCGCTGGATACGGCGTCCGCCCCACAGATCTCGCGCACTTGGCGCTCCGTGCTTCTCCCACGTGCGACAACGTCAGATTCCGGCCGATTAGTCCACGGTGCGGCTCGGCAACGCTAGCCTTGCACCATGATGTACGGCTCCGCTGACTCCGCGCCCGGATCCCCGGGCCCCTCGGCCGGCCCCTCCACCGCGGTGATCGACCTGCTCGGACTGCTGGCCTACGCGGAACTCGTCGCGTTCTTCCGGCTGTCCGACGACGCCGAGCTCGCCCCGACCCTTGGGGCGAAGGGAGAGCTCGCCGGGTTGGCGGCCACCGAGTACACGCACTACGCACGGGTACGTGACCGTCTCGTGGAACTCGGGGCGGACCCTGAAGAGGCCATGACCCCCTTCACTGGGCCGTTGGACGCCTGGCACGACCGCACCAAGCCGGAGACCTGGCTGGAGAGCCTGGTCAAGGCGTATGTTGGCGATGGGTTGGCGGGAGACTTCTACCGGGAGATCGCCGAGAGCGCCGACGAGGACACCCGCGCGTTGGCGCGGACCGTGCTCTCCGAGAGCGGGCGTGAGTTCATCGCGGCACAGGTTCGCGACGCGGTCGAGAACGATCCCCCGTTGGCCGGCCGGCTCTCGCTGTGGGCCCGACGGCTGGTGGGTGAGGCGTTGAGCCAGGCCCAAATCGTCGCGACGAGCCGGGTGGAACTCGCGGCGTTACTGGTGTCCGGTGAGGGCGAGGACGAGGCGGGATCGGGCGACCTCGCCTCGGTCAGCCGGATGTTCGCCAAGCTGACCGATGCGCACAACGCGCGACTGGAGGCCATGGGGCTGAACGGTTGAGGTCCGTCGCGGCCGCGATCCGCCGGTTCGTGCCGGGGCACGCGGGGAACCCGGGCGTGAGTCGGCGACGTCTCCACGGCGAAGTGCCCCTTCCCCCCGCGTTACGGAGTTTTGGTGTAAATTTGATGAATTCGTTGCTTATCCATATATAGTGTGCTTCGTCCTCATCCGTAACTTCCTGTCCGAGGTATGTATCAATCATGCGCAATGGGTTCTTCGCTGACTGCCCGCTGACGCGACTCTCCCGTGACTTCGATCTCTTCGCGTCGGAGAGCGTCTCGGCGGACCCCGCGCTGACGGCCGAGCTCGACCAGCACGCCGCCGCGGTTCGCGACTCGATCCTGGCTGACCGCGTCGAGGTCACCCGCCGCAGTCTCGTGCACTATCTGCAAGGATTCATCGACGGCTGCCGTGAGCGGGGCTGGGACTCGAGTTCGGTCGAGTACGACTGGGAGACCCTTCGGGTGCTCGCCATATGCCGGATGGCCAAGGAGTACGGTTTCGTCCGCTAGATTGGTCGCGTTCCCGCGAGGATCGACCGACCGGGACGCGCGTGGCCGAATCCACCCTCGTGCTCCCTGCTGGCCTACGCTTGGTCCCCATCCAGGGGTGTCGCTCATCCGCCACGTCACGCAACGCGGACGGATCGGGGCTCCCTGGCCCAGCGAACGACCAAGCGGTCCGGACCATTGGTCCGTTCCCGGGGAACTATCCCCGTGACCCCGGACGCGGCCGGCGCCGCGAGAGAGGAAGAGCGCATGAGGAGCGGCCGGCATGGGGCGGCGCGCCCACCGATCGGCGTCCTGATCCACAAGGAGCGCATGGACTTTCTCCTGCTCGGCCTGATCGTCGCGGTCGCCGTGGGGGTCATGGCGCTGAGCGAGTGGACGACGCCGGCCTTTTGGCTCGCGGCCGTCTCGGTCCTGGCGGGCCCGGTCCTCATGGTGCGACGGATCGGTCGGCTCGCGCGTGACGAGATCCTCCGCGACAACGAACGTCTTTAGCTCACACGTCGGCGGCGCGTCCCGGCCACGAAGAGGGACGGGGCCGGCTGACCCCGTCCGTGTCCGTGCGCGCGCCAGGGTGAGGGTCGGTCACTGCTCCTGTTGGGCGCGTTCCTCCTGTCGAGGCGTGGTCTGCCGCGTCGCGTCGGCGCGGCCCGCCTGGTAGCTCTCGTCCTCGCGTAGCGCACCGGTCTCCCGCTCGGCCATGTCGAGCCACCGGGACCAGCGCTGCTGCATCGGGCGCACCATCCCGCCACCGACGCCGACGACCAGAATCCCGCCGACGGTCGCCAGAACCGCGATGAGTACCGGCTGCGTCACGGTCGTGGCGACACCGATCTGGTTCAGCGCTGCGATCACACCGAGCGCCATGATGAAGATGCCGGAGAGGTTCGCCAGGAAACGCCCATAGCTGAGCCCGCCGAGCGCCCCGGAGACGAGATCGCGCGCCGCCTTCGCGATCACACCGGCCACCACGACGATGGCGATCGCGACGATCGCGTTCGGAATCCAGGCGACGATGCCGTTGATGAGCTGCGTGATCGGGTTGTTGGGTCCGAACACGCTGAACGCGAGCTGCAGCACGATCAACACACCGGCGTAGTAGATGATCTTCCCGGAGAGCGTGCTCGCGCTGTAGTTGCTGCGCCGGAAGTACTCGCCGACACCGCTGCGGTCAAGGGTGCTGTCCAGCCCCACGCGGGCGAGGCCCTTGGTGACCAGTCGGCCGATGAGCTTGGCGAGCAACCAACCCAAGATAAGGATGGCCAGAAAAGCCGCGAGGCGCGGAACGAAGGACACTATGGAGGTCCACGCCTCCGTCAGTCCCTGCTCGATATTCATGGACGCTTCCTTCCTCTGAAGGCGCTCCGCCGCCGGACCAGGCCCATGTCCCCCGGCGAAACCGAGCGATTGGTTCTCACCCCGCCGATTACCCGTTATTGGGCAACCCAAATCTCGGGAAGTAGCGTCTGACTACGGATCGTCAACCCCATTGGACATACGTATCCATCCCCGGCACGGGAACCCCGGCCGCACCGGTGTTTTCTGGGCTCGCTGGTGCTCGCCGGGCTCGGGTGCCTGGGGGCCGGGAACCTTCGGCCCCTGCGGTGAGGTCGCTCGTGTTTGTTTGGGCTCGCTTCGCTCGCCGGGCTCGGGTGCCTGGGTGCCGGGGATCTTCGGGTCCTGCGGTGGGGTCGCTCGTGTTTGTTGGGGCTCGCTGGCGCTCGCCTGCTCGGGTGCCCGGGAAGCCGGGGATCTTCGGGTCCTGCGGCGCTGGTCGCTCGTTCCTCGCTCCCGCGCCTACGGGCCCTGCAGAACCCCGGCGGCACCCGAGCCACTCGCTCCCGCGCCTACGGGCCCTGCAGAACCCCGGCGGCACCCGAGCCACTCGCTCCGGCGCCTACGGACCCTGCGGAACCCCGGCGGCACCGGTGTTTTCTGGGCTCGCTGGCGCTCGCCTGCTCGGGTGCCTGGGAGCCGGGAACCTTCGGCCCCTGCGGTGAGGTCGCTCGTTCCTCGCTCTCTCACCTTCGGGTCCTCCAGAACCCCGGCGGCACCCGAGCGGCTGCTCAGTCACTCGGTCCGAAAACAGGCCCTAGCTCCGGGTGAGGTCCCAGCCACTGATTCCACGCCATGCCAGGCGCGCGACGAGAAGCTCGGCCGCCTCCTTGGGGATCGCTCCCTGTGTGCTGAGCCAGTGGCGCGCGCTGGTTTCCGCCATGCCGACGAGAGCGACGCTCAGTAGCTGCGCCTCCTCGTCGGAGATACTGGTGTCCTGGCGGATGACCTTGCCGATGAGTTCGGCACAGCGCTGTTGGGTCTCCTCGGTCTTCTCCCGCACAGCGGGCAGGTTGCGCAGGTCCGATTCGAATACGAGCCGGAACGCCTCGCCTTCGCCGGCCACGAAGTCGAAGTACGCCTGGAAACTGGCGGTGACCCGTTGCCGGTTGTCGGTCGTGCTCTCGAGCGCCTCGCGCTGTTTCTCGACCAGAGCCTCGGAATGCTGCTCCAGCAGAGCGAGATAAAGCTCCAGCTTGCCCGGGAAGTGCTGGTAGAGCACCGGCTTGCTGACCCCCGCGCGCTCGGCGATCTCGTCCATCGCCGCGGCGTGGTAGCCGCGCGCGACGAACACCTCCTGCGCCGCGGCCAGCAGTTGGCGCCGTCGTGCGAGCCGGGGCAACCGGGTCCCGCGCGGGCGGGCGTCTGAAGGAGCTGTCACACCCACACCCTCCGAACTCATCGCGGCGCGAACGGGGCGCCACGCTCGATCACGTGTGCTCTAACACCGTGTCACCGGGCCGACGTGCGCGATCCACGTTCCGGTGCAGTACCCCACCATCCTACTCGGACGTAGGTTAGGCGCCGCCAGGATCCGCGAGAAACGCTCGCCAGCGTGGTGACCAGCAGCGCCGTGGCGGTGCGTCACTGGACGGTCCTCAGCGATAGTCGTCCTCGTCCAGTTCAACCTCCCGGAGCTGCTCCATCGCGTCGGCCTCGGACGCCTCAACCTCGGCGCTGGAGTACCCGCTGCTCTTCCAGTCGGACTCCGGATCGGTGAGTTCCGCGCGCTGTTCCGCGAAGTCGGCCTCGGCGGACTCCAACGCGGACTCCTCCTCTTCCTCGGCTGCTTCGCCCTGTCGTGGGTGGGATGTCACGAAAGCCTCCCCAAAGTCGACCGGATTCACCTCCAACGCTATCGGTCCTGCTCGAGAGTGGGCCGGTCTCCTGGGCCCCGGCCGGCCGTGAGCGGAGCCACCATGCCGCGGGTTGGGGGCGCGTGCTCTCCGGAGGACCAAATAGAGTGCACGACAACACGAACCGGACGGAGGGCCGATGGGGGAACCGATCTCGTTGTGGCCGGGTGAGTTCCGCGAACCCGGCGGCCGGCGGATCTTCGTCCGCCAGGACCACTCCGGCGCGGCCGCCAGCGGCGCACGCACCCTCTACCTGCACGGACTGGCGGGGTCCGCCGGCAACTGGACCGACTTGATGGGAGCGCTGTCACCCGAGCTCGCCGGCGAGGCACCCGACTTTCCCGGGTTCGGCAAGTCGCCCCCGCCGCCCGAGGGCGAGTACGGCGTCGACGCCCAGGCCGCGTGCGTCGTCGACCTGATTCGCGACGGCGCGTCGCCGGTTCACCTCGTTGGCAACTCCATGGGGGCGACCACTGCGGTGCGCGTGGCCGCCGAGCACCCGGAGCTGGTGCGTACTCTCTCCCTCATCTCGCCCGCGCTGCCGGACCTGTGGCCGCGGCGCATCCCGTACCAGATGACCGGGGCGCTGATCCCCGTGGTCGGGCCCGCTGTGTACAGCCGGATCCAGCGTCGTCCCGCCGAGGTCCGGGTGCAGGGGATGCTCGACGCCACGTTCTACGACCCCTCCTCCGCGTCCGCCGATCGTGTGCTCGACGCGCTGGAGGCCGAACGTGAGCGCGACCGGCATGAGTACGGGAACACGGCCGTGCTGGAGTCGCTGCGCGGGCTCGTGACCGAGTACGTGCGGTTCGGTCGCCGCTCACTGTGGCGACAGGCCGCCGAGGTCAGCTGCCCCACCCTGCTCGTGTACGCCGGACACGACAAGTTCGTGAACCCGCGCCTGGCGCGGCGGGCCGCGCGGACCTTCCCGAACAACCGCCTGGTGCTGCTGACGGAGGCCGGACACTTCCCCATGATGGAGACACCGGAGCGAGTCGCGCGCGAGCTGCGCGCGTTCCTCCGCGTGGCGGCCCCCAGCCGGTAGGCCGCTCGACGCCGCGCGTGCCGGGCGCCACACGGATTCTCCGCCCGGTTCGCGGTCCGGTATGGGAATGCCAAACCCCACCTCGTAGGTTGGGTATCAGTGGAAGCTCGTCACGGACCCGAACGCGCCGGCGTCGAAGGCGCCTCCCTCAAGGGGACGTGACGCCATCGAGGAAGAGGAGTTGCTGTGTCGCTGCCGCCGCTGGTCGAACCGGCTGACGAGCTGACCGTCGACGAGGTGCGCCGCTACTCTCGTCACCTGATCATCCCCGACGTGGGCATGGACGGCCAGAAGCGCCTGAAGAACGCCAAGGTCCTGGTCGTGGGCGCCGGCGGACTCGGCTCGCCCGCCCTGCTGTACCTCGCCGCCGCCGGTGTCGGCACGCTGGGCATCATCGACTTCGACGTCGTGGACGAGTCCAACCTGCAGCGCCAGGTGATCCACGGACAGAGCGACGTCGGCAAGCCGAAGGCGGAGTCCGCGCGCGAGAGTATCGAGGAGGTCAACCCCTACACCACGGTCGTGCTGCACAAGGAGCGGCTCGACTCCTCCAACGCGCTGGAGATCTTCGACGGTTACGACCTCGTTCTCGACGGGACGGACAACTTCGCCACCCGCTACCTCGTGAACGACGCCTGCGTGCTGCTGAACATCCCCTACGTGTGGGGGTCGATCTTCAGGTTCGACGGTCAGGTCAGCGTCTTCTGGAACGAGCACGGTCCCAACTACCGCGACCTGTACCCCGAGCCCCCGCCGCCCGGGATGGTGCCCTCCTGCGCCGAGGGCGGTGTGCTGGGTGTGCTCTGCGCCTCCATCGGGTCGGTGATGGTCAACGAGGCCATCAAGCTGATCGCGGGCATCGGGGATCCCCTCGTCGGCCGGCTGATGATCTTCGACGCCCTGGAGATGACCTGGAAGACCGTGAAGGTCCGCAAGGACCCCGAGGGCGAGCCGATCACCGGACTGATCGACTACGAGGAGTTCTGCGGCACCGTCTCCGACGAGGCCCAGGAGGCGGCCGCGGACTCCACCATCACCGCTCGGGAACTCAAGGAGAAGATGGACAACGGCGAGGACTTCTACCTCGTCGACGTCCGGGAGAAGCACGAGTACGACATCGTCAACATCCCGGGCTCCGTCCTGATCCCCAAGGGAGAGTTCCTCAACGGTGAGGCGTTCGGCAAGCTGCCCCAGGACAAGCAGGTCGTGCTGCACTGCAAGTCGGGTCAGCGCTCGGCCGAGGCACTGTCCGCGCTCAAGGGAGCCGGGTTCGGTGACGCCGTGCACGTGGGGGGCGGAGTGCTCGCCTGGGTCAACCAGGTCGACCCCAGCCTGCCGGCGTACTGACCCCGGCGGCTCCGCCGGCCGTGCCGTCCCGGGACGCGACGCGCTCCAGGACGGCACGGCGTCGGCTGCCGTCACGCGTTCCGCCACGGTCCGTCATGGGTAGTAACTCCGGTGACGGCCCGGAACACCGGGCGGGAACGGGAGGTGAGCCATGAAAGGACGTTGGGAGGACTGGGTCGCCGTGGTCGCTGGCGTCGCGGTGGCCATCAGCTGGATCTGGCACGGCATGCTCGGCATCGGGATGGCGGCCATGCTCATCCTGGGCGTCCTCACCGTACTCGCGGCGGTCATCTCGATCACCCGCCCCGGAATGATCGCCACCGAGGTGGTCACGCTGGCGCTCGGGGCGCTGTTGTTCCTCTCGCCGTGGCTCCTGGCGTTCACCGACACTATGGCGGCGGCGTGGACCGCGTGGATCGCCGGAGCCGTGATCGCGGTGATGGGCATAGTGAGCCTACCGATGGCGAACACCACTCATCGAAGGGCGGCCACCCGGTAGGGCACGCCCCACGGCTGGCCCCGGCGCGGTCCGGGCCAGCCGTTTCCCGGTCCCCACCATGGGCGGCCGGGCGCGCCGGGCTCCGGAACTCTCGATCGCCACCGGTGCCAGCCGGGCCGTGGGGCTCGGCCACTAGTGTCGGGGCGTGCTTCTCTCCGCGATCGCACTTGCGAGCCTCCTCACGATCGAGTCGGGCGACGGCCCCGGCGACTTCGCCGAGCGCGTGCTCGACGTCGTGGAGCGCATCCCCCCGGGCCGAGTGATGTCCTACGGCGACATCGCGGAGTACCTGGGAGAGAGCGGACCGCGGCAGGTGGGCCGGGTCATGTCCGTGTGGGGCGGCGCGGTTCCGTGGTGGCGGGTGATCCGCGCCGACGGAAGCCCACCTCCCGGCCTGGAGGTCGAGGCGCTGCGCCGCTACGCCACCGAGGCGACGCCGTTGCGTCCGGGGTCCGGGCGCGTCGACATGGCCCGCGCGCGGTGGGACGGCGACGACGGCGGATGAGCGGGGGCACGACACTCGGCGCGTCGCCCTCTGTGGGTGTGTCACCACACATCCACCGCTCCGGTGTCCGCGAGTTCGGGGACACCCGCCGGCCCCGCCTCGTCGGCTGCATCGGCCCAGGGCAGCGTGGCCGGCCACCCGGAGGCGGGGACCCACCTCCACACCCCCGTGTTCCCGTCGAATCGGGCGGCGGGCGCGACCGATCGGGGACACTTCCCTCCCCAATGGCCGATTCGGGCCGCGGAACGGTACCGCTAACTCGTACATTGTCCTGAGGCCCTGATGCCCCCTCCCGCCGCATCAGGTGCGGGAACCCCCTCGGTGCCCCTTGGGCACCGCCGTACCGTCAGCCTCGTCTAAGGACTGGTTTCATGCCGCCCCGCGTACCCGTCATGCGGTCCTTCCCGTGGCCGTCGAGCCGCTCGAGAGACGGATGGCCGCGGTCCGCGCAGGTCCCCACACGCGTCCGGTCGACCGAGACCCGCCGAAGCCGGGAGGAATGCGGCCGGCCACGCTCTCGCCCGCGCGTATCTCGGGGGAGGCCGTGACTCCCACCCAGTACCGTCTGGTGCGCAGCCCCCACCTGGCACCGGAAGCCCCGAGACTGGACGAGAGCCAGCGGCGTGTGGTCGACCACAAGGGTGGGCCGCTGCTGGTGCTGGCCGGCCCCGGAACGGGAAAGACCACGACCATCGTCGAGGCCGTTGTCGACCGGATCGAGAACCGGGGCATCGACCCCTCTCGGGTGCTGGTGCTCACGTTCAGCCGTAAGGCCGCCCAGGAGCTGCGCGAGCGGATCACGGCACGGCTGCGGCGCACCACCCGCGAACCGCTCGCGCTCACCTTCCACAGTTACGCCTACGCGCTGATCCACCGCGAGTTCCGGCGCGCCGGCGACCACCCGCCGCGACTGCTGTCCGGGCCGGAACAGCTCATGGAAATGCGTGAGCTGCTCTCCGGTGAGATCGCCGATGGCGCCGAGATGTGGCCCGAGCGGCTGCGCCCGGCGCTGCACGCCCGCGGCTTCGCCGAGGAGCTGCGTGACTTCCTCATGCGGGCCCAGGAGCGCGGGCTCGACGCCCCCGACCTGGATCGGCTGGGGCGCGAGCACGGCCGCGACGACTGGGTGGCCGCGGGCGACTTCCTCGACCGCTACACCGGCCGGTTCGACATCGCCCCGGTCCCCACCTGCAATTACGCGGAGTTGGTGCGGGTGGCGGCGAACCTGCTGGCCGATCCGGACATTCAGGCTCGCGAGCGGGCGACCCGCGAGGTGGTGTTCGTCGACGAGTACCAGGACACCGATCCCGCCCAGGAGGAGCTGCTGCGCGCGTTGGCCGGCGATGGGCGGGACCTGGTCGTCGTGGGGGACCCCGACCAGTCGATCTACGGTTTTCGTGGGGCGGACGTCCGCGGGATCCTGGAGTTCCCGCAACGCTTCCGCGCGGTCGACCACACGGAGGCGCCGGTCGTGGCGCTGCGCACCTGCCGTCGCAGTGGGCGCGGGCTCCTCGACGCGTCCCGGCGGCTCGCCCGGCGGCTGCCCGCCGCACCGTCCTCCGGGCACGGCCCCACCAACGCGCACCGCGTGCTGGAGCCGACCTCGGACTCCCCCGAAGGGGACGTTCGCGTGCTGTTGGCCGAGAGCACCACGCAGGAGGCCGCGGTCATCGCCGACACGCTGCGCCAGGCGCACCTCATCGACGGTGTCCCGTGGTCGCGCATGGCGGTACTGGTCCGCTCGGCCACCCGGCAGCTCCCGGTGCTGCGCAGGGCACTGGCGGCGGCGGGTGTCCCGGTCACCGTGGGGGGCGACGAGCTGCCGCTCGCCGCCGAACCGCTGGTCCGCTCGATGCTGTTGCTGGTCCGGTGCGCGCTGCGCCCCGAGACCCTGGACGACGACGCGGCCCACACATTGCTGACGAGCCAGTTCGGGGGAGCGGACACCATCGGACTGCGCCGTCTCGGCCGGGCGCTGCGCAGCCTGGAACTTGAGACCGGCGGTCACCGGACAGCGGCGGTTCTGCTCACCGACGCGCTACGCGACCCGAGCGGGCTCACCATGGTCGACCCCGCTGTCGCCGCACCGGCCCAGCGCGTGGCCGACCTGTTGGGTCTGGTCCGGGAGCGGGCCGAGGCGGGCGGCTCGGCCGAGGAGGTGCTGTGGGAGGTGTGGCGCGCGAGCGGACTGGCGGAGCGGCTGGTCAGCGCCGCACAGGCCGGGGGGCGGCGGGGGAACGCGGCCGACCGCGATCTTGACGCGGTCGTCGCGTTGTTCGACAGCGCCGCGCGGTACTGCGACCGGCTGCCGCCCGGTCTGCCCGAGGGGTTCCTCGACGACCTCGAGGCCCAGGAGATCCCGGGCGACTCGCTCGCGGAGCGGGCGCCCGAGGGTGAGGCCGTGCGCATCCTCACCGCCCACCGGTCCAAGGGGCTGGAGTGGGACCTGACCGTGGTCGCCGGGGTACAAGAGGGCGAATGGCCCGACCTTCGGTTGCGCGGGTCACTACTGGGGGTGGAGCAGCTCGTCGACACCGTGGCGGGTGTCTCCGACAGTTCCGGGGCCGCGGTCGCGTCCAAGCTGCTCGACGAGGAACGTCGGCTGTTCTACGTTGCGGTGACCCGCGCCCGGCACACGCTGGTCGTGACCGCCGTGGGTGGGGAGGACATCGAGGAGCGGCCGTCACGGTTCCTCACCGAGCTCGGTGTGGCCGAACCGGAGCGTGTCAGCACCGGTCGCCGCTGGCTCTCGCTGCCCGCGCTCGTGTCCGACCTGCGTTCCGTCGTCACCGACGCCGGCCGACCGCATCCGCTGCGCCGTGCGGCGGCCGCGCAGCTGGCCCGGCTCGCCGACGAGGGGGTGCGCGGCGCTGACCCGGACGAGTGGTACGCCCTCACCCCGCTCTCCGACGACCGGCCCCTCGCGGCCGCCGATGAGACCATCCGGGTGTCGCCGTCGCAGGTGGAGAGTTTCACCACGTGCCGGCTCCGCTGGCTGTTGGAGAGTGCCGCGGGTGCGACGGGGGTCGAGACGACCTCGGCGCTCGGCAGCATCGTGCACGCGATCGCCGTTCTCGTCGCCGAGGGCGAGGGCATGGCCGAGATCCAGCGGCGCATGGACGAGATCTGGTCCGAGCTGGACTTCGGGGGGCCCTGGTTCGCCGTCAAGGAGCGGGAACGGGCCGAGACGATGGTGCGCAAGCTGATCTCTTGGCACGAGAGCAATGACCGGGAGCTCGTGGTGACCGAGGAGGGGTTCCAGGTCGACATCGGGGGCATCGAGATCGTCGGACGGGTCGACCGGCTGGAACGCGACGCCGCGGGTCGGGCCTACGTGGTGGACATCAAGACCGGCAGCTCGGTGCCCAAGAGCGACGAGATCGGCCGCCATCCGCAGCTCGGCGTGTACCAGCTGGCCGTGCTCAAGGACGCGTTCGCGCGGTTCGGGCTGGGCGAGCCGGGAGGGGCCTCGCTGGTGCAGGTCGGCGGGAACCGTGTCAACCACAAGGAGCAGGCGCAGCCGGCGCTGGCGGACGATGCCGACCCCGACTGGTCCCAGCGGCTGGTGCGCGACGTCGCTGACGGCATGTCCGGGGCCAGCTTCGAGGCCACGCGCAACACGTTCTGTCGGTCCTGCGCGGTCCGGTCGAGCTGCCCCGCCCACGACGAGGGGAAACGGGTGTGAGACGGGTGGCACACGAGCAGGGGACACGTGACATCACCCCGGCCGAGCTGGCCCGGCTGCTGGGCCAGCCGGAACCCACCCCCGAGCAGGCCGGAGTGATCTCGGCGCCGCTCGGGCCGAGTGTGGTGGTCGCCGGGGCGGGATCCGGCAAGAGTGAGACCATGGCCAGCCGGGTCGTGTGGCTGGTGGCCAACGGGTACGTGCGTCCGGAGCACGTGTTGGGCCTCACGTTCACCCGCAAGGCCGCCACGGAGCTGGCCGAACGTGTCCGACGGCGGTTGGACCAGCTGCGCGGTACCGAGCAGGTACCCAGCGAGGTCCTCGACGGCGAGCCGACGGTGTCCACCTACAACTCCTACGCCGCGCGGCTGGTCGGCGACCACGCCCTTCGCGAGGCCATCGAACCCTCCACCCGGCTCATCAGCCAGGGGCAGTCCTGGCAACTCGCCTCGCGCATCGTCGGCAGCTACGACGGACCCATGGACGCCATCACGGTCAGACCACCCACCGTGGTCCAGCGGATGCTGCACCTAGCCGGGGAGCTGGCCGACCACCAGCGCACCCCCGACGAGGTGCGCGAGGTCGGCCACTGGATCGACGGGCGTGTCGCCGAGCTGTCCGGAAAGCTCGGCGAGGACACCGAGAAACTGGTGACCGCCCAGCGTCAGCGGGAGCAGCTGCTGCCGCTCGTCGAGCGCTACGCCCAGGCCAAGGCGGCGCGTGAGGTCATGGACTACAGCGACCAGGTGGCGCTGGCCGCGCGGATCGCCACCCGTCACGCCGACGACGTCGGCGCGATCGAGCGGGGCCGCTTCCACGTGGTGCTTCTCGACGAGTACCAGGACACCAGCCACGCCCAACTGTTGCTGCTGCGTGCGCTCTTCGGTGGGGGGCACCCGGTCACCGCCGTCGGTGACCCCTGCCAGGCCATCTACGGCTGGCGCGGCGCGAGCGCCGGGAACCTCACCGGGTTCCCCGACCACTTCCCGGAACCATCCGGGCGGCCCGCCCCGGTGCGCCACCTGGCCACCAGCTTCCGCAACGGTGAGCGGGTGCTGAGCGCCGCGCGACGGCTGTCCGAACCGCTGCGGGAGGGCGCCGGCGACGTCCCGGTGCTGTACCCGGCACCGGCGCGGCGCGGCCGTGGCGTCGTGACCTGCGGTCTCTTCCACACAGAGACCGACGAGGCGGCCTGGATCGCCGAGATGGTCGCCACCGTCATGTCCCAGCCCGGCCAGCTCGCCCCCGACGGGATCGAATGGCCGGCCGGGGAGGGCGGCGGGCCGATCACCCCCGGCGACGTCGCGGTCCTGTGCCGCAAGCGGGCCCAGTTCCCGATGCTGCGCGAGGCCCTGGAGAACAGGGGGGTCGCCGTGGAGGTCGTGGGGCTCGGCGGGCTGCTGACCGTGCCCGAGGTGCGCGACATCGTGGCCACGCTGCGCGTCATCCACGACGCCTCGGCCGGCAACGAGCTCGCCCGGCTACTCACCGGCCCCCGGTGGCGCATGGGGCCCAGGGACCTGGTGGCGCTCGGCTCGCGCGCCTCGGAGCTGGCCCGCGAGGCGCGCCGTGACCTGCGCACCCAAGAGCCGGCCGACGATGACCGCTCCGGCGAGGACCTGTTGCGCCGCACGGTGTTGGACCTGACCGCCGAGACCGGCAGCCTCGCTGACGCCCTGGAGGATCTGGGGCCCGCGGAGCATTACTCCGAGATCGGCTACCAGCGGTTGAACGCCCTCGCCGACGAGCTGCGCGGGCTGCGCAAGCTCACCGGGCAGCCGCTACCCGAGCTCATCACCGAGATCGAACGTGTCCTGGGGCTGGACATCGAGGTGGGGGCGCGCACCGGCCGCGACCCTGTGGCAGCGCGGGCCGACCTCGACGCCTTCGTCGACGCCGCGGTGCGCTTCACGGGGAACAGTGACGACCCCACGCTCGGCGCTTTTCTCACCTATCTGCGGTCGGCCGAGGAAGCCGAGCACGGGCTGGAACCCGGTGAGCGTGTCGGTGGCAGCGACACCGTGAAGCTCATGACCGTGCACGCCGCGAAGGGCCTCCAGTGGCCGCTGGTGGTGGTGCCCGGGATAACGGGCGGCCAGTACCCGGTGTTTCCCGCCCGACCGCGCGAAAGTGGCGGCTGGGTCCGCCAGGAACACCAGATCCCGTTCTCGTTGCGTGGCGACAGGAACGAGCTGCCCACACTGGAAGACGTGGACAAGGACAGCCTGGCGCGGTTCAAGGACGCCGAGAGCGCCCGACACCAGTTGGAGGAGCGGCGGCTCGCCTACGTCGCGGTGACCCGCGCGTCGTTCGCGCTGCTGTGTACCGGCCATTGGTGGGGGAGCGCCAACGCGACCAAACGCGGCCCGTCGCCGTTCCTGGAGGAGGTCAGGGACGCCTGCGAGAATGGCGCCGGCTGGGTCGCCCGCTGGGCCCCGCCCCCGGAGAAGGGTGAGCGCAACCCGCAGACCGCCGAGATCGAGTCGGTCGAGTGGCCCCGGTCGCCCGAGTCCGACGACGGTGCCTCCGGAGAGCGTTTCCGTCAGGTCGCCGAGGGCGCCGAGTTGGTGCGGCGAGCACGTGACGGCGAGGGCCGCCGTTGGTTGGATCTGCTGGAGCGCGCCGAGATGCCCACCCACCTGCGGCGCCGGATCGACGGCTGGAACCGCGACACCGACCTGCTGCTCGCCCACGAGGATCCCGACACCGGCGACGGGACGATTCCCGTGGAGCTGCCCGGGCACCTGTCGGTGTCCTCGCTGGTCGCGCTGGCTCGGGACCCCGAGGGGTTGGCCCGGTGGATCCGTCGGCCGTTGCCACGACCACCGGCACCGCACACCCGCCGTGGTACCGCCTTCCACGCGTGGTTGGAGCAGCGTTTCGGCCAGCAGACCCTGCTGGTGCCCGACGAGCTTCCGGGGGCCGCCGACGAGACCGCCGGAGGTGACGAGGACCTCGAGGAGCTACAGCGCCGGTTCGAGGCATCGGAATGGGGTGAGCGGATACCGCTGGACGTGGAGGTGCCGTTCGAGACCACCATCGGCGACCGTCTGGTCCGTGGCCGCATGGACGCCGTGTTCCACGACAGCGCCACCGGCCGCTACGACGTCGTCGACTGGAAGACCGGCCGGCCACCCGAGGACGAGCGGGAGCGCCGGGCCATCGCCGTCCAGCTCGCCGCGTACCGGTTGGCTTGGGCGGAGCTGGTCGGGGCGCCGCTGGAGGACGTCCGCGCGGCGTTCCACTACGTTCGCGCCGACCGGACGGTCCGCCCCGCCGATCTTCTCGACGCCGAGGGGCTCGCCTCCCTGATCAGCGACCTCCCCGAGGCGGGTTGAGGCCAGTGCCCGTGTCCGGGGGTTTGACGAGGTGGACGCGTCGCGCTCGTGGAAGCGCGCCCGGCGACCAGGGCGAGATGATATGGCGGGTGGCGGCCGGTCTCAGGTCGGCGACGGGTGGCCGCCCTGACAGCCGGCGGTGTGGAAAGGACAGGACTGATCGTGGACGTGCGTACCTACATCGAGCGGCACCGTGAGACGTTCGTGGCCGAGTTGAAGGAGTGGCTGGCGATCCCGTCGGTGTCGTCGGACCCCGAGCACGGCGGCGACGTCCACGCCTCCGCGGAGTGGCTCGCCCGGCACTTGGAGGACGTCGGCTTCGCGACCGTGGAGATCTGGCAGACCGGCGGGCTTCCCGCGGTCTTCGCCGAATGGCCGGCGGCCGATCCCGACGCGCCGACCGTGCTCGTCTACGGGCACCACGACGTTCAGCCGGTCGACCCCGTCGAGGAGTGGGAGACCGACCCGTTCGTCCCCGTCGAACAGGGCGAACGTCTTACCGGCCGTGGCTCCTCCGACGACAAGGGCCAGGTGCTGTTCCACACCCTGGGTGTGCGGGCCTGTATGGCGGCCTCGGAGCGACAGCGCCCGCCCGTGACCCTGAAACTGCTGGTCGAGGGGGAGGAGGAGGCGGGCTCGCCGAACCTGACCGGACTGCTCGAGGAACGCCGCGATCGGCTCGCCTGCGATGTGGTGGTCGTCTCCGACACGACGATGTGGGACGCCGACACCCCGTCGATGTGCGTGGGCCTGCGCGGCATGACCGACTGCCAGATCGACGTGTACGGCCCTGAGGTAGACCTGCACAGCGGGACGTTCGGCGGGGCGGTGCCCAATCCGGCGCGTGCGCTGGCCGGAGTGCTCGCGGGAATGCACGACTCCGATGGCCGGGTCGCCATCCCCGGGTTCTACGACGACGTTGTCGAGGTCAGCGCCGACGAGCGTGAGTTGCTGGCGAGGCTTCCCTTCGACGAGGCGGAGTGGCTGCGCACGGCACGCAGTACCGCCGCGGCCGGGGAAGCCGGGTACGGCACCCTGGAGCGGGTGTGGGTACGGCCCACGGCGGAGATCAACGGGATGTGGAGCGGCCACACCGGCGCGGGTCCCCGGACGATCGTGCCGAGCTCCGCCCACGCCAAGGTCAGCTTCCGCCTGGTGCCCGACCAGGAGCCGGCGCGTGTCCAGCGGCGGGTCCGCGACTACGTCGAGTCCGCGCTGCCCGAGGGGGTGCGCGCCACGGTCGGGTTCTCCGGGCCCGGTGTGCGGGCGTGCTCCTCCGACATCACCTCGCCGGCGGTGCGCGCCGCACGGGAGGCCATGAGCCGCGCGTTCGACACGGAGGTACTCTTCACCAGGGAAGGTGGGAGCGGCCCCGAGGCCGCCCTCGCCGGTATTCTCGAGGCGCCCCTGGTCTTCGTCGCCGTCGGGCTGGACGACGACCGGATTCACGCGCCGAACGAGAAAGTGGAGGTCCCCCTGTTGCTGAAGGGCGCCGAGAGCGTCGCCTACCTGTGGGAGGACCTGGCGGCGCGGTCCCGAGCGGCCTCCATGTCCAACCGACTCTGGTGAAGGCGGCTCAGCGCTCATGACGAAGTACGACCTGACACCGGCGCTCTCTCGCGGTGACATCGACACCGCCGGGCACCGGAGACGCGACGAGTCCTGGCTGGAGAAGGCGTGGGCCGACCCCACCTCCCGGGTGCTGGTCCTGCGGAGCGGCGATCCCAGCGGTCACGGCTGGCGGGCGCTGTTGGCGCGCCAGTCACGCGCTCTGGTCACCACCACGAATGGGCGGCCGCGCCTGGTCTTCCACACGCCGGCCGAGGCCCCCGAGGGGGAGCGTTACCTGCTCGGTGTCGACGGTGACGGGCATGCCGTCTTCGCCGTGCGGGCCGCCTCCGAGGACGCGTTGTCCGAGCGTGAGGGGGGTGAGGCCGCGTCCCTGCGTGAGGTGGGGGCGCTGCTCGACGACCGTGACTCCGGGCTGCTCACCCACGCCGTCGCGCTGGCCAACTGGAACGCCACACACCGCTTCTGCCCCATGTGTGGTGCTCCGACACGCATGGCCGCCGCCGGTCACGTGCGTGTCTGCGAGGCGGAGGGCGTCGAGCACTTCCCGAGGATGGACCCGGCGGTGATCATGCTGGTTCACCGCGAGGTCGACGGGGTCGAACAGTGCCTGCTCGCGAACAACCCGCGCTGGCCCAGCAACCGCTACTCCGTGCTGGCGGGGTTCGTGGAACCGGGCGAGTCGTTGGAGCAGGCCGTGGTGCGCGAGGTCGCCGAGGAGGTCGGCGTGCTCGTCTCCGAGCCGGCCTACCTAGCCTCCCAGCCGTGGCCGTTCCCCCGCAGCCTGATGCTGGGCTATCTGGCGCCGGCGGTCGGCGAGACCGAGCGCACCGACCTCGAGGAGATCGCCGATGTCCGCTGGTTCAGCCGTGCGGAGCTGTACGAGGCCGCCCGAGCCGGTGAGGTGCTGTTGCCCGGGTCCGTCTCGATCGCCCGCAAGCTGATCGAGCACTGGTACGGCGGTGAGCTCCCGGGGGAGTGGTGAGGCCGCACCGGATGAGTCCCGCGCGGGATCAGCCGGTTGGTGATCTCGGGGGTTCGTCGGCGAGCGTGAACTTTTACCTGGATATGAACCGGGATCCGGGCCAGAGTTCACGGTCGTCCCCACCGGTCATCCCCACCGAAGGTTCCCGGCTCCCCGGGCACCCGACCCCGGGCGAGCGGGAGCGAGCCCAAATAACACTGCCACGACCTAGGACGGTGGTGTCGACCCCTGGGCCGCGAGCTCGTCCGGGAGGGAGATGGAAGGGTCGGTGGAGCTCGTGATGACCTGTCGCGCCAGGTCGGCGACTTTGCGGCCGCGTGACCGCGCGGCGGAGCGGAGCCGCTGGAACGCCTCACGGGGCCGGAGCTGGTGGCGTTCGGCCAACACCCCGATGGCCTGTTCGACGACCACCCGGGTGTGCAGCGCGTGCTCCAGCTGGTTGACGGTGACCCGGAGCCGTTCGACCTCCGTGGCCTCGTCCGGCGTCTTCGGCGGTGTGGTGGGGCGCGTGTCCCCTCGCTGCTCCTCGGCGACGAGCAGGTCAGCCAGCACCATCGCGCTGAGCAGGTCGGGAAGTTCCTGCCCGTTGTGCACGCGCCACCCTTCCGGGGTGCGCCGGATGCTTCCCAGTTCGGCGTTCCGTTCGCCATCCTCCCGGGCTGCGCTGTGAGGCATCACGTCATCCCCCATTTCGGCTCCCTCGCGGCCGCCGCCCGGCGCACGGTGGCGGCCGCGCGTCTACTGCTCCGCGAGCTTCTCTTTGACCTGGGCCAGTGACGGGTTCGTCATGGTCGTGCCGTCGGCGTAGACCAGGGTCGGAACCGTCTGGTTGCCCCCGTTGACTTCCATCACGTACTCGGCGGCCGAGGGGTCGCGTTCGATGTCGACCTCCCGAATCTCGATGCCCTCGCGCGCGAGCTGGCTCTTCAGCCGTTTGCAGAATCCGCACCACGGCGTGGAGTACATCGTGACCTGCGCGGTGGTCGAGGTTGTCATGTGGCTATCTCCCATCGAGAACCGTCCGGTCGGGGTGCCGGACACCGCCTATTAGCAACACCCGTGACAGCCTGGAGCTTCCCCGCCCGCCGCCGTTAGCGGTTCGGACGCGCCCGGCGCGACCTCGGTTCCCTCCGGGATCGGCCGCGTCGGGAGCACCGGGCGCCGGTGTGTCCGTGCCCGGCCCGATTCTTGAGAGACTGGCGCGGCCGGCCGGCCCGGTGTGGCGGCACGCGCCCGGCGCGAGAACGGTGAGCCTACGTGATACCCGTGACACAACCGGATTGGAGAGACCACATGGACCCTGACCGCGTGCTGGAAGGGCTCGACCCCGAACAGCGGGACGCGGCGCGCTCCGTGCGCGGTCCGGTGTGCATCCTCGCCGGTGCGGGAACCGGGAAGACCCGGGCGATCACGCACCGCATCGCCTACGCGGTGGCCAGTGGGATCGTCACCGAGCAGCAGGTGCTCGCGGTGACCTTCACCACCCGCGCCGCGGGCGAGATGCGTGGCCGGCTGCGTGCCCTCGGCGCTCCCCGGGTGCAGGCGCGTACGTTCCACGCGGCGGCGCTGCGCCAGCTCAGCTATTTCTGGCCGCGGGTGGTTGGCGGTCCCGAGCCGACGCTGATCGACAGCAAGCTCCAGGTGGTCGGCCGCGCGGCGAGTTCGTGCGCGATACAGCTCGACCGCACCGGGCTGCGTGACGTCGCCGGCGAGATCGAGTGGGCCAAGGTCACCCAGGTGCGACCGACCGACTACGAGAAGGCGGTGACCAAGGCCGGCCGTACCGCGCCCATGGCCGCGCACGATGTCGCCCGTGTCTACGAGGCGTACGAGGAGATGCGGCGGGACCGCAACCTGCTCGACTTCGAGTCGATCCTGGAGCTGGCCGCCGCGATGATCTCCGAGCACCCGGAGGTGGCCCAGCGGATCCGCGACCAGTACCGCTATTTCGTGGTCGACGAGTTCCAGGACGTCAACCCGTTGCAGAAGCTACTGCTCGACGCCTGGCTCGGTGACCGTGACGACGTCTGCGTGGTGGGCGACCCCAGTCAGACCATCTACTCCTTCGCCGGGGCCACACCGAGTTTCCTCACCCGGTTCTCCGCGAGCTACCCGCACGCCACCATGGTGCGGCTGGTGCGCGACTACCGGTCCACCCCCCAGGTGGTGCGGGTGGCCAACGGTGTGCTGCGGCACGCCCGCGGCGCCGCGGCGGAACACGGCCTGGAGCTGGCGGCTCAACGCCCCGATGGCCCCGACCCCAGCTATACCGAGTATGACGACGAGCCCGCCGAGGCCAGCTCGGTCGCGCGCAAGATCGCGGCGCTGATGGACTCCGGCACCCCGGCCCGCGAGATCGCGGTGCTGTTCCGCACCAACTCGCAGTCGGCCGCCTACGAGCAGGCGCTGGCGGACACGGGCGTTCCCTACACCGTTCGCGGCGCCACCCGGTTCTTCGAGCGCCCCGAGATCAAGCAGGCGGTGCACACCCTGCGCGGTGCCCGGCACGGTGCCGACAGCGAGCCGCTCGTGACGACGGTGCGGCACATCCTCGCCCCTTTGGGGCTCACCGAGACCGCGCCCGAAGGACGCGAGGCACGGGAACGGTGGGAGTCCCTCGCCGCGCTGGCGCAGCTCGCCGAGGATGTGGTGGGGGAGCGGCCCGACGCCACCATGGCGGACTTCGTCGCCGAGCTCGACGCCCGGGTCGCCACCGAGCACGCGCCCGAGTTCGAGGGGGTCACACTGGCGTCGTTGCACGCGGCCAAGGGCCTGGAATGGGACGCCGTGTTCCTCATCGGCCTCACCGAGGGCATGCTCCCGATCATCTACGCCGAGTCCGAGGATCAGATCGAGGAGGAGCGTCGGCTGTTCTACGTCGGAGTCACCCGTGCCCGCGAGTACCTGGCACTGTCCTGGTCGTTGGCGCGTTCGCCCGGTGGACGCAAGAGCCGTCGGCCGTCACGGTTCCTCGACGGGATGCGCCCGGCGTCCCCCGCGCTGGCGGGTGACCGCGCCGAGCGCCGTCGCCAGGGCACGGTCATGCGCTGTCGCGTCTGCGGGAACACTCTCACCGAGGCCGCCGAGCGCAAGCTCGCCCGCTGCCTCGACTGTCCCGCCGACTACGATGAGAACCTGCTGGAGAGTCTCAAGGAGTGGCGTTCCCGGACCGCGCGGGAGCAGAACGTGCCCGCGTTCGTCATCTTCACCGACGCCACCCTGCGTGCGGTCGCCGAACACGTTCCCACCAGTGCGGAGCAACTCTCCCGAATATCCGGAGTTGGGAGCGTGAAACTCGAACGCTACGGTGAGGCGGTGCTTGCGTTGTGTTCGGAGAACGTCTCCGGAGCCGGTGCGGGAGAGGAACGCGATGAGTGAGGCGGGCGAGGCGCGCGGGCAGAGCAGCGCGACCGGGAACGAGGAGTCGGGGCAGACCATCGACGGTTTGTTGACGATCCTCGACCTCGAGCAGATCGAGGTGAACATCTTCCGTGGTCGCAGCCCCGATGGTGGGCCGCAGCGAGTCTTCGGGGGGCAGGTGGCCGGGCAGGCGCTCGTCGCCGCGGGGCGCACGGTCCCCCACGATCGGCACGTTCACTCGCTACACGCCTACTTCATCCGTCCGGGGGACCCGTCCGTCCCGATCGTCTACGACGTCGACCGGGTGCGTGACGGCCGTTCGTTCACCACCCGTCGTGTCTCGGCGATCCAGCACGGCAAGGCGATCTTCACCCTCTCGGCGTCGTTCCACAAGGAAGAGCCGGGGTTGGAGCACCAGATCGACATGCCCGAGGTGCCGGAGCCGGAGGAACTTCCCACCAACCGTGAGCGCCTCTTCCGGGCCTTCGGCAAGGTGCCCCGCTTCGCCCGCTGGCACCCGATCGAGCTGCGACCGGTGGGTCCGCTGTCCTTCGAGGTCGAGCGCGACCCCAGCCTGCGCACCACGCAGAACCACGTGTGGCTCAAGGTGGACGGCAAGCTTCCCGACGATCCGATGCTGCACGTCTGCCTCATGACGTACGCATCGGACCTGACCCTGTTGGACACCGTCCTACTGGGGCACGGGCGCACCCTGGCCGGGATCTCGCTGGCCAGTCTCGACCATGCCATGTGGTTCCACCGCCCGTTCCGCGCCGACGAGTGGTTGCTCTACGCCCAGGAGACCCCAAGCGCTTCCGGTGCGCGTGGGCTGGCCCGCGGTCAGGTGTACACGCGAAGTGGCGAGCTCGTGTGCTCCGTCGTCCAGGAGGGCCTGATCCGGATGCTCGACGAGAGTGAGCAGTAGCGGGAACGGTAGAGCTGGGTGTCGGATGCTGCGAAGGGCCGGGTGGTTCGGGCCGGACCCGGCCAAATTCGCAGGTCGAAAATTGGTTGCCGGCCTAACCCGGCCCTTCTAGGGTTGAATGTGTTGTCGCCAGCGCGCGCCGACGGGGGGACCCGTCGGTCGACCGTGAAGGAGGTGCCCCGTCAAATGAACGCGCAGACACGCAGTCTCGGCTCGGTCATGGCCGTTCGTTCTCTGGGTGCCCTCGATGGCGGCACGCAGCCCGCTCAGCGCCGCTTGGCCGCTGACGCCGTGCGCGCGAAGCATGGCGAGGATTACGCGGAAAGCGGGATTTCCGCCGGCCACACCGAGGCGACGGTGCGGCCCTGGCTCCCCAAGCTGACCGAGTCTATGCCCGCCGAAGAAACCCCGCGCCCCAAGGGCGCCGTGGGGTGGTGTCCACGGAGCGTGCCCACCTAGCCAGTTAGGGCTGGGTGTCTCTCCCGTGGCCGCGGACCCCACATCGGGGCCGCGGCCTTCGTCGTTCGTCCGCAGATGTTCCCGGGCAACCGGAACCCGCGCGCACGGACACGCGGCAGGTCATGGCCCCGAATTCGGAAGATTTTCCGGATGCCGTAGCCGTCAACCGCGATGAAGACGAATGATCAGGGAGGACACCGATGCTTGCGTCGGTCCTGGAAGCTCCGTGGCTGGGGGAAGTGGAGGTCCCGTGTCGTCGGGACCCGGACCTCTTCTTCGCCGAGGACCCGGCCGAGGTCGAGGCCGCCAAGGCGGTCTGCCGCGACTGCCCCGTCCGGGAGCAGTGCCTGGCGGACGCGCTCGAGCGGCGCGAGCCGTGGGGCGTGTGGGGTGGCGAGCTGCTGGTTTCCGGCAAGGTCGTGCCGCGCAAGCGTCCGCGTGGCCGGCCTCGTAAGAACCCCGAGGTCGCCGCGGCCTGAGCCCGCTCACGCCCCCTGGCCGAGCGAGCCGCTGACCCCGATGACACGCACCGTTCCGCCAGAAGGGATACGACGAGAATGCTGCTTCACGAACACGCGCGGGAAAACGAGAACGTCGACCGTCGGCGCGATCGTCAGCGTGACCTTCTCCGGGCGCGCCACCGCAGGGCCGAGCTGCGCGAACGCGAGCGTGCGGTAGGCCCGATCCGCGACACGCGATGCGCGCGCCCGGGGTGAGGCGGAGTGGACCGTTCAGTGACGGGGGCGAGGGGCCGGTGCCGTGCGGGCGCCGGCCCCTCCGGCGCGCCCCGAGGCTGGCCGGCTTCGGCCAGTGCGAGTGGCCGGTTCGCCCGTCGCGGAACGGTCGTACGCCGCACGCGTTTCGCGTGGTCTCCGGCGTTCGCGCCTCGGATACCGCCGCTCGGGAACGGAGACGGATGTCCGGTTGGGGAGATTCGTACCCCTGTGGGGTTGGTGGCCACTGAGCTACCGTGATTGTGTGCCTCCGAACGCGAAAGTCGAGGTACGCCGCAGCTCCCGCCGTAGGCGGACCGTGTCGGCCTACCGTGACGGGGACAAGACGGTGGTCCTCGTGCCCGCAACGTTCTCCCGCGCTCAAGAGAAGCGCTGGGTGGAACGCATGCTGGAGCGGTTGGAGGCACGGGAGGAGCGCCGTCGGCCCGACGACGACGCCCTCCACACGCGCGCGCTCGATCTCGCCGAGCGTTATCTCGCCGGACTCGCTCGCCCCGAATCCGTGCGCTGGGTCGACAACCAGCAGACCCGGTGGGGGTCGTGCACCCCCGAGGACGGCGCCATCCGGCTCTCGCGGCGATTGTCGGGGATGCCGTCCTGGGTGGTCGACTACGTACTCCTCCACGAACTGGTTCATCTGATCATCCCCCACCACGGCCCGGAGTTCTGGGACATGGTGCGGCGCTACCCCAAGGCGGACCGTGCCCGCGGTTACCTCGAGGGCGTCAGCGCGGCGCCGCGCCTCGACGCCGGGGCGGATCTCGACCTCACGGTCGAGGACGATATCGACAGCGTCGAAGACGTCGATGACCAGCGGTAGCGGCGAGCCGGCGTCGGGATGCCCACCGACGTAACTCCTCCGGCGCCGTGTTCACCGTGACCGATGCCTCCGCACGGCATCAAGGCGGCGCGGGCTTGATTGAGCCACCACCCCGGACGGGATCGGTTGCGGGGCGCGGATACACCGCGCTCAGGCGGCGCCGAGGCCATCGCGGGAGCGGGCCGCCCGTGCCGCCTCCCGAACCAGGGCACGGCACGCGTCGTCGGTGGGTTCGGGGAGGGCCTCCACCGGGAACCAGCCCAGATCCGCGGACTCGGCCTCGGCGCGGGTCAGCGCGGAGCCGCACTCGGCCAGCGCCGCGTACTGCACGTCGAGGTGCCACGTACCGCCGCCGCACGGAACCCAGTGCTTGTCCAGCCGGACGGGATCGGGCAGCAACCGCAGCTCGTTGATGCCCGACTCCTCGGTGGCCTCGCGCAACGCGGCACCGCCCAGGGTGGCATCCGAGGATTCGCAGTGCCCTCCGGTCTGCAGCCACATGCCCAGCCGCCGGTGCAGGGTGAGCACAACCCGCTCCCCTCCCGGGTCGACGATCACGGCGCTCGCCGTGATGTGGCCGGCACGGCACTCGCGCCACGTTCCGTCGGGGAACCGCGCCAGATGGTCCAGGTACTCGCGGCGCAGCGCGTCCTGGGCGGGGTCGGGGGAGGACCAGGAAGAGAGGACCGTTTGGGCGTCGCTGCGCAGCGTCACCGGCCGTCCTCGCTCCCGCCGTCCTCACTGCCGTTGTCCGTGTCCTCGTCGCTCCCGGAGCTCTCCGCCTCGGCCGTGCCGCCCGTGCGGCCCGTGTCGGTCTCCCCCGTGAACTGCGTGATGTCGATCTCGGGGGTGTCATCACCGGTGTGGCCGTGTACGAACGCCTCCGGATCGTCGAGGTCGGAGCTGGAGGGCATCAGGTCCGGGTGCTCCCAGACAGCGTCGCGTCCCTGCACGCCGTGAGCTTCCTGGAGCGTGTTCCACAGCGTCGCGGCGTCACGCAGCCGGCGCGGCCGCAGCTCGAGTCCCACGAGTGTGGCGAAGGTGTGCTCGGCCGGCCCGCCGGTGGCCCGCCGCCGCCGACTGGCCTCGGCGAGCGAGGCCGAGTGCGGAAGCCGACCCGCGACCGCCGACTCGACGACCACCGACACCCACCCCTCGATCAGGGCGAGCATGGTCTCCAGACGCGCGAGCGACGCCTTCTGCTGGGGAGTGTCCTGCGGTTGGAACAGCCCCCCGCTCTCGGTGCCGGACAACGCCTCCTGGAGCGCTTCGGGGTTGGAGATGTCGATCTGGCCGAGCTTCTCCTCGAGCCCGCTCATGTCGAACGACATACCCAGCGCGTACTCCTCCACCAGGGTGTACAGGTGGGAGCGCAGCCACGGGACGTGACCGAAGAGGCGGTGCAACGCCGTCTCGCGGGCGGCGAGGTACAGCCGCACCTCGTCGCCGGGAATCTCCAGCCCCTCGCCGAACTTCTGGACGCCCGCCGGCAGCAACGCCGCCCGGCCGTCCTCACCCAGGGGCAGCCCGACATCGGTGGATCCGACGACCTCGCGGGCCAGCTCACCGATGGCCTGGCCGGCCTGCTGCCCGACGAGCATGCCGCCCATCTGCTGCACCATGCCCATCAGGGGTCCCGCCACGGACTGCATCTCACCCGGCAGGTTCTGTCCCATGGACTCGACAATCCGGGAGGTCAGCGGCTCGCACAGTCGTGACCAGGTCGGCATGGTCCGCTCGACCCATTCCGACCGGCTCCACGCCTCCATGGTGTGCACTCCCGACGGGAGCGAGGTGCTCTCGTTCAACCACAGGTCGGCCAGCCGCAGCGACTCCTGAACCTGCGCGTACTCCGCGGGGGTAACGCTGCTGTCGCCGTGCTGTGACACCGTGTGCCGGGCTATGTTCTTGGCCACGTCCCAGTTGACGGAGGAGCCGCCACTCGCCTGCTCCTGAGACGACGACTGCGCCGCCATCATGTCGGCGAACTGGCGAAGCATCTGCGCCATCTGCTGCGGGTCACCGAACGGGAACCCGCCCGAGGCGTTCGGGTCGCCCCCGCCGGGACCGCCCCAGCCGCGCCCCGAGCCGGAGTCGCCCGACCCCCGCCCGGACTCGTCATCGGGGTCGTTCGGCATGCTGAAACCAAAGGGTAGGTCGCTCACGATTAGACCTCAGGGCAGGATAGGAATGTCTCCACTACTGTCACGTTAGCTGGGAGCCGCCCCGAGTGAGTACCCAATCCAGCAAGGTTCGCCCACAGCACAGCCGAGAGTCCGACGGTCCGGTGGTGGCGGTCACCGGAGCCGGGACCGGTGTGGGGCGTGCGCTCGTGGAGCGACTTCGAACCAACACGGTCCCCGGCGCCGTCGGCGGGATCGTCGCCATCGACGACCACAGCGATGAGGTCGAGGGGGTGACCTGGGAGGTCACCGATATATGTGATCCACGTCTCGCTCCGTTGCTCTCCGGGGTGGACGTGCTCGTGCACGCCGCCGACGACCGCTCCCTGGAGTCGACCCCCGCGGAACGCCGCGCGTACAACGTTCGCGCGGCGCAGACGGTGCTCACCGCGGCCGCCGCGCAACGTGTCTCCCGTGTCATCCTGCTCACCAGCACCATGGTCTACGGCGCCGCCCCGGACAACCCGGTGCCGCTGCCCGAGGACAGCCCACTCTCCGCCGAGCTCGGCGCCGGGCTGGTCGGGGACTTCGCCGAGGTCGAGGACCTGGCCCGCACCGCCCGCCGGGCCCACCCCGGGCTCTCGGTCACGGTCGTGCGTCCGGCCCCGTTGGTCGTCCCGGGGATGGACACGCTACTGACCCGACACTTCGCCGCCCCCCGGCTGCTGACCGTGAAAGGGCGGGAACAAGCCTGGCAGTTCTGCCACGTCGAGGACCTGGCCAGCGCGCTGGAGTTCGTCATCGTCCACGAGGTCGACGGCAAGGACGGGGCGTTGGCGGTTGGCTGCGACGGCGCGCTCAGCCAGTCCGACGCGGAGGAGATCGCCGGACTGCGCAGCTTCGACGTTCCCGCGAACGTGGCCCTCGGCGCCACCCAGCGGCTGCACAGGGTGGGGATCACCCCCGCTTCCGGGAGCGAGATGAAGTTCCTGGTCTACCCCTGCGTCGTCGACTGCGCCACACTGCGCGAGGCGGGATGGCGACCCGAGTACGACAACGAGACGTCGCTGCGCGCGCTACTGGATGCCCGTACCGGCAAGCACGCCCTGGTTGGTCGGAACCTCGGCCGCAAGGAGGTCACCATCACCGCGGCCAGCGCGGCGGGCGCTGCCGTGGCCGCGGTGGGCACCACCGCCGCGATCCGCTACCTGCGCAAGCGGCGCAGAGGGTGACCGGCGGCCGCCTCATCTCCGAATCTCACCGACCTCGCGAGAACGCACCGCGAGGCCGGGAATCCCGGCGCCGCGACGAAAGCCTTGGTAACGTCGAGGTTGTGGAACTGATCAGCCTGGTGGGACTGCGCGACACCCCACTCTCCATCGACGAGGTCACCGCGGCGGTGGCCGACCCCAAAGCCGGCGGGACCACGTTCTTCGTCGGCACGGTTCGTGACCACGACCACGAGCGCGGTGTGCGAGCGCTGTCGTACTCCGCGCATCCCTCAGCCGAGGACCGGATGCGTCGCGTCATGGAGAAGGTGGTCGCCGACACCACCGTCGCCGGCCGCCCGTTGTTGCGGGTGGCGGCCCTGCACCGGGTAGGTGACCTGCGGGTCGGTGACATCGCGGTCGCGGTCGCGGCCGCCGCGGCGCACCGCGACGAGGCGTTCGACGCCTGCCGCCGGTTGATCGACGACATCAAGACCGAGGTACCCATCTGGAAGCACCAGGACTTCACCGACGGGAGCTCGGAGTGGGTCGGCGCCAGCTAGCCGGGCCGGACCGGTTCCGCTGTTCCCGGGACGCTCCCGAGGTGGGTGGCCGCACGGTGCCGGTGCGCTTCTCGGCCCCGCACGCCGTTTAGGCTGTTCGGCATGTTCCGTCGTGCCACAACCCTGATCGTCGCGGTCATGCTCCTGGTCGGACTCACCGTCGGGGCGAGGTTCCTCCCGGTGCCCTACCTCGTCGCCTCGCCGGGACTCGCCCTGAACACCATCGGAGAGGTCGAGGGCGACCAGGTTATCCAGATCGAGGGTGAGGAGAGCTACGAACACGACGGTGAGCTCGCCATGGTCACCGTGCAGTACGCCGGTGGCCCGGGCACCCGAATGGACATGCTCACGGTGCTCAGCGCGTGGCTCTCCCCCAACGAGTCCGTTCTGCCGGAGGAGGCGCTCTTCCCACCCGACCGGAGTCTGGAAGAGATCACCGAGAGCCAGGACATGCAGATGGACGACTCCCAGACCGCGGCGACCGCCGCGGCGCTCACCGAGCTGGGCATCGACTACGAAACCCGGTCGGTGGTCATGGGGGTGGGGGAGGACATGCCCGCCAGCGGCGAGCTCGCTGAGGACGACGTGATCACCGAGGTCGACGGCGAACCGGTGGCCGGTAAGGACGAAACCGTCGAACTGGTCGCGGACCGCGATCCGGGGGATCCCGTCGAGCTGACCGTGCTCCGCGACGGCGCGACCGAGCACGTCGAGCTGACCACCACCGACGACAACGGCACCGCGATCATCGGGATCATGGTCGGCAACGACATGGAGTTCCCCTTCGACGTCGAGATCGCCGTCGGCGAGGTTGGTGGGCCCAGCGCCGGGATGATGTTCGCACTGGGAATCATGGACCGCCTATCCGAGGAGAGCCTCACCGACGGCCACACGATCGCGGGCTCCGGCACGATCGAGCCGAACGGCACCGTGGGCGGTGTGAGCGGAGTCGAACAGAAGGTGGTCAGCGCCGCCGAGGAGGGCGCCGAGTACTTCTTCGTCGCCGAGGAGAGCTGCGGTCAGGCGCAACGGTCGCCCGCGAGCGACGAGGTCGACGTGGTCAAGATCGGTGAGCTCGGGGACGCCGTCGACGCGCTCGAGAGCATCCGAAACGGCGACGCCCCCGAGGACCTTCCCAGCTGCTGACCCCTCCGTCGTGGGATGGCGTACCCGCGGCGCCCCCGCGAACGGGCCGGTCACAGGGGGCCAACACGGTTCCTAGTCCTCGTCGTCGCTCAGGGTGAGGGCCAGCGCCGAGGTCAGCGCCGGAACCAGATCCTCCCCGTTGAGCACCTGGTCCTCACTGTCGTACTTGCGCATGCGCAGCGCCGAGTGCCGCGATCCATCGCGAAGGACGCCCGCGACCATGCGCACCTCCTCGGCGTCGGGCTGGTCCTTGGCCCACTGGCCGGTGTCGGTGCCCTCGGGAGGAGCCACGGTCTCGTCGGAGCCCTTCATCACCAGGCGCTCCATGACCAGCGCGCAGCCCGCCACGGTCTCGGGCCAGGCCATCCGGCCCAGTGCCTCCTCGATGGACATCTCGGAGGGCAACGGCTCCTGCTCGACCGGCGTCAGGTCGTCGGCGGCGACATCCTCGCCCAGGCCGAGCATCTCGGCCAGCGCCGGCTCACGCTCCACCAGGTCGGTGGTCGCCACCAGGGCGTAGACCCGGATGGGCTGGTCCCAGCCCTTTTCGGACGAGTGACGTTCCAGCTCCATCACGGCTTCGCGAATGTTGAAAGACACCCCTCCATGGTGGCCGATCACGCGGGCGGATGCTCCACCTTCGCGCGGTGGGCTCCGAGTACGCTGTGAGGATCTCGAAGTTCGATGCGAGTTCGAGTTCGGGCCGATGTCGTGTTGTCATCGGTGTGTCGCGCGGTTTCGGGAACCTGGACCGTCCGCTACGAGTTGGCCATATAAGTTGACGAGCACGCGCGGGACGTTGGGGTCCCGCCCACGACAAGATCACCGTAACGAGGGGGAGGCGTGAGCTTCCGATCGCCCGGCGCACCGACTGCGCGTATGCCTCGTCGATCACGGCTGCTCGCGCCTGTCGCCGCAGCCGTGGTCGTCATCATCTTCGCCCTGATGCTCGCCGCGAACTACTGGACCGACTACAAGTGGTTCAGCTCCGTTGGCTACACCTCGGTCTTCATGACCGAGCTGTGGACGCGGGTCATGCTGTTCGCCGGTGGTGGAGTGGTGATGGCGCTCATCGTCGGCGCCAGTATCTACTTCGCGTACCGAACGCGCCCACTCTCACGCCCCATGAGCCTCGAACAGCAGGGGCTCGACCGGTACCGGATGTCGGTGGACCCGCACCGCAAGCTGATCTTCTGGCTTGTGATCGGCGGGCTCGGGCTCATCGCGGGGGCGTCGGCGAGTGGTGAGTGGGGAACCTACCTGCAGTTCGCCAACCGCAGCCCGTTCGAGGAGACCGATCCCCAGTTCGGCATCGACATCTCCTTCTTCGCGTTCACCTACCCCTTCCTCCGGGTGATCCTCGGCTACCTCTTCGCCGCCGTTGTGCTCGCGTTCATCGCCGCGGTCATCGTGCACTACCTCTACGGCGGGGTCCGGCTGCAGTCGGAGGGACAGCGCGCCACCCCCGCGGCGCGTGTGCACCTGTCGGTGCTGCTCGGGGTGTTCGTGCTGTTGAAGGCGGCGGCGTACTGGCTCGACCGCTACGGTCTGGTCTTCTCCGACGGCGGATACGCCTACGGCGCGTCCTATACCGACGTCACCGCGGTGCTGTACGCGAAGATGATCCTCTTCGTGATCGCGCTCATCTGCACGGCGCTGTTCTTCGTGAACATCTACTTCAAGAACACGATGGTGCCGACCGTCAGCCTCGGTCTGCTCGTGCTCTCGGCCGTGCTGATCGGCGGGGTCTACCCGGCGATCATCCAGCAGTTCGAGGTGAGCCCGAACGAGCAGCGCCTGGAGAACCCCTACATCGAGCGCAACATCCAGGCCACCCGCGACGCCTACGACATCGCCGACTCGGAGGTCGAGACCTACGACGCGCAGACGGAGCTGTCACCCGAGGAGCTGTCCCAGGAGACCGAGACGATCCCCAGCGTCCGTCTCGTCGATCCCGCTGTGGTGTCGCAGACCTTCCAGCAGATGCAGCAGGTCCGTGGTTTCTACGAGTTCCCCGAGGTGCTGGAGGTTGACCGCTACCAGGACTCGGAGGGCGACCAGGTCGACACCATCATCGCCGCGCGCGAGCTCGACGGGCCACCCGAGGGCCAGGACAACTGGCTGACCCGCCACCTGGTCTACACCCACGGGTTCGGCATCGTCGCGGCGGCGGGCAACCAGACCGACTCCGAGGGGCGCCCCGCCTTCACCGAGTACAACATCCCGCCCGAGGGAGAGCTGTCCGATGTGACCGGCGAGTACGAGCCGCGTATCTACTTCGGTCGTGAGGGCGCCGAGTACGTCATCGTCAACGCCGAACCCGAGTACGACTACCCGCTCGACGCCGGCACCGAGGACGTGCCCACCACCGAGGACGCCACCGACCCCGAGCAGGGTGGGCCCGACGCCGACAACGCCAGGGCTCCCGGCGATGCCGAGGCTCCGACGCAGCGCGCCGATGGTGAACAGACCGACGAAGGTGGCGAGCAGGGCGCTGACGAGGGTGACAGTGGCGAGGGCCAGGAGGGTTCCGAGAGCGGGAGCCAGGCCAACAACCACTACGAAGGCGACGGTGGGGTCCTGCTCAGCAGCTTCTTCGACCGGATCCTGTACGCGATCAAGTACCGGGAGCCGGACATCCTGCTGAACGACGCGATCACCAGCGAGTCGCAGATCATCTACGAGCGCGATCCCGCCGAACGGGTCGAGAAGGTGGCCCCGTTCCTCACGGCGGACGGCAAACCGTACCCGACCGTGGTCGACGGCCGCGTGCAGTGGGTGGTCGACACCTACACGACGACGGACGGCTACCCGTACTCGACGCCGATCGACCTGTCCAACGCCACGGAGGACACCTTCACCGAAGGCACCGACGCGGTGCAGGCCCTGCCGGGCAACCAGATCAACTACATCCGCAACTCCGTCAAGGCCACCGTCGACGCCTACGACGGCACGGTCACGCTGTACGGGTGGGACGAGGACGACCCGGTCCTGCAGACCTGGTCCAACGCGTTCCCCGACGTCGTTACCGAACGCGGCGAGATGGAGGACGAGCTCCAGCAGCACATGCGCTACCCCGATGACATCTACAAGGTGCAGCGGGAGATCATGAAGCGCTACCACATCACCGACGCCGATGCCTTCTACGGTGGTCAGGACTTCTGGGACGTCCCGGCCGACCCGACCGAGGACGGAGACACGCCCGAGCCGGCGTACCGGCAGACGATCCAGTTCCCCGGCGACGACGAGCCGAGCTTCTCGCTGACGTCGACGTTCGTGCCGCGGGGCCGCGAGAACCTGTCCGCGTTCATGGCGGTCAACAGCGACCCCAGCTCCGAGGACTACGGTCAGTTGCAGCTGCTGGAGCTGCCACGCAGCACCGTGATCCTCGGGCCCGGCCAGGTGCAGAACGCGTTCGACTCCGACGCGGACGTGCGCGAGGTGCTGCTGCCGCTGGAGCAGAGCGAGGCCGAGGTGACCAACGGCAACCTGTTGACGTTGCCGTTCGCCGGTGGGCTCCTCTACGTCGAACCGCTGTACGTACAGGCCGGGGGCGGCGGCGAAGCCTCCTTCCCGTTGCTCCAGCAGGTGATGGTCGGGTTCGGTGACGAGGTCGCCATCGGTACCAACCTGGAGGACGCCCTGAACAACCTGTTCGAGGGCGGCGAGGGACCGCTGGACGACGGCGGTGGCCAGGAGGAGGACACCGAGGAGGCCGACACCGGCGACGGCGGTGGTGGCGGCGGTGGGAACGAGGAGCTCACCGAGGCGCTGAACGACGCCACCGAAGCCTACGAGGACGGTCAGCAGGCCCTGGAGGAGGGCGACTTCACCGCCTACGACGAGGCCAACGAACGCCTGCAGGACGCCTTGGGGCGCCTGGAGGACGCCAGCTAGCCCCGGGCCGGGGGGCCGCGTCCCGCGCGGTGCCCCGGCGCCGCACAACGGTGTGTGGGGGTGGAGGAGACCTCTCCTTCACCCCCACACGTGTCTCCACGGGGGCGCTCGGAATGGGGTGGGCGTTTCCCGATACGGACACCGGCCACTGGCGCCACCACGGCGCCACAGGCACCGATTTGCGCGCCCAGCCACCGCCCCCTAGAGTTGTGACCACACCGACGCGGGGTGGAGCAGTTCGGTAGCTCGTTGGGCTCATAACCCAAAGGTCGCAGGTTCAAATCCTGCCCCCGCTACGAGCCCGAAGGCCCGCCGGATCGGGAGTGACCACTCTCAATCCGGCGGGTTCTTCGCTTCCGGGTTCGGGTGGTATGGGTCTCCCGTGTGGCGGGGCGAATTCGGTTTTGTGCCCCCTCGGGAATGCGCTAAAATAAGAATACATCGACGCGGGGTGGAGCAGTTCGGTAGCTCGTTGGGCTCATAACCCAAAGGTCGCAGGTTCAAATCCTGCCCCCGCTACGAATCCGAGGGCCCGCCGGGTGGAAAGTGAGAGCTTTCTTCCGGGCGGGCCTTTTCGCTGTCCGTCTCGTCGTCGGGAAATCGGCGCTCGCGCCGGGCCACACCGATGGCCGTGAATCCGGCCCGTTCCGCGCCGTACCCGCTCGCGACACGCGTGGCTCACCGGTCACGGCAGCGCCCGCGCTGGCCCCCGGTCAGCCCACCTGGAACCCGTCGCAGGAGATGAACGTACCGTTGTCCTCGTCGTTCTGCTCGCCACCGGTGGTCCAGACGACGGTGTAGGTGCCGTTGGCGACGCTTTCGGGGGCCTCCGGGAAGTCCTCCGGGTAGCCGAGGGTGGTCCACTCGCCACCGCTGAGTGTGGCCTCGGCCCGGACCCGTTCCTCGCCGGGCGTGAGCACCCGGGCGACGATGTCGAGCTCGTCGGTCTCCTCGGTCTCCTCGGTGTCGCGCAACCCGATCTCCGCCCGCTCACCGGTTGCGACCCGCTCCCGGGGAGCGGATGTCCGCCACGTGCCAGCGACGCTGCTGTTCGCGTGCGGCTCGCAGCTGACAGTCTCGGGGTCGAACCGCAGTTCGGAGATATCGGGGTCGTTCGCGGCGTTCCCGGAGATGTCGTCGGGCGCGATCATCTCCTCCAGCTCCTCCTGGGAGGGGCCGGACTCGCCGCCGCACCCCGAAACGACCACGATCGCGGCTATGGCGAAGGGAAACGCGCCACGCCAACGAGGACGAGTAACGGCTGGGAATCGGGACACGAGCGGTACCCTACTACGGGCTGTCCCGAACCGAGTACACGTCTCGACCGCCTCAGGTGACCCGCAGCGGGGTAGGTCCACCGTTGAGCCAGGTGAGCACCTGGTCGTGCAGCAACCCGTTGGTGCACACCAGCGCCCCCCCATCGGTGAACCGCTGCCCGCGCAGGTCAGTGGCGCGCCCACCGGCCTCCTCCAGCAGGACGGGCAGGGGCGCGGCGTCCCAGATGGACAGCTCGGGTTCGGCGGCGATGTCCACCGCACCCTCGGCGACCATGACATGTGACCAGAAATCGCCGTAGGCACGGGTCCGCCACACTGACCGGGTCAGCCCCAGGAACGAGTCGAGCCGTTGCTGCTGCTCCCATTCCGACAGTTCGGAGAAGGACAGCGAGGCGTCCGAGAGGTCCGAGACCTGGGAGACCGAGCACCTCGTGGCCTTGGTCAGGCTACGCCCGTTCCAGGTGCCGCCGCCCCGGGAGGCCCACCACCGGCGTGCCAGCGCGGGCGCGGACACCACCCCCGTCACTGGGCGGTCGCCCTCGGTGAGGGCGATCAGGGTGGCCCAGACCGGCACCCCGCGCACGTAGTTGCGGGTGCCGTCGATCGGGTCGAGCACCCAGACGCGGTGGCTCGAACCGGTGTGACCGTACTCCTCGCCGACGACGGCGTCGCGGGGTCGCGCTCGGGCGAGCACGCTCCTGAGTGTCTCCTCCACCGACCGGTCGGCTTCGGTGACGGGAGTGAGGTCCGGTTTCGTGTCGACCTTCAGGTCGAGCGAACGGAAATGCCTGAGGGAGATGTCGTCCGCCGCGTCAGCGAGTACGTGAGCGAGACGGAGATCATCGTCGAAGGACGCCATGGCGCGTAACGCTACCCTCCCGGAGGCCGGTGACCGGGGACCGGCGCCCCTGCGTGATCGGAGTGTTAACGGTTCCGGTCGCCAGTATGGACCTTCGCCGCCCGTCACGGGCAGGTGGCCTTGGGAACGTGGCGCTAGTGGGAGCCGCCGCCGTCCGTGTCCTCGCGGCTGGCGAGCAGCCGGCGCAGCGATGACACGCGCGCGGGTTCGAGGCGGCCCGCGGCGACTCCGGAGTCCAGAGCGCAGTCGGGGGAGTCCGCCGTGTGCGCGCACCCGGGAGGGCACTCCGCCACGGCCTCGTCGAGATCGGGAAACCCGGCGATGACATCGTCCGGGCTGACGTGGGCCAGCCCGAAGCTGCGCAGCCCGGGGGTGTCGATGATCCACCCGTCCGCGAGCGCGAGCGCGACCGCGGAGGTGGAGGTGTGGCGTCCCCGCCCGGTCACCGGGTTGACGTCGCCCACCGTGCGCCCCGCCTCCGGTACCAGGAGGTTGACGAGCGTGGATTTGCCGACCCCGGACGAGCCGACGAGCACGCTCACGCGGCCCGCCAGCTGCCGCGCCAGCTCACCGAGGCCGTCGTCCCCGCGCGTGACGACATAGGCCAGGTTGAGGCTGGCGTAGGTGGCCAGAACATCGTCGGGTGTGGCGAGGTCGGCCTTGGTCAGACAGAGCAGCGGACGCAGGCCGGCGTCGTAGGCCGCCACCAGGCACCGGTCGATGAGCCGCGGCTGTGGGGGAGGATCGGCCAGCGAGGACACGATCGCGAGCTGGTCGGCGTTGGCGACGATGATCCGCTCCACCGGGTCGGTGTCGTCCGCGGTCCGGCGGAGCACCGACTGGCGCTCCGCCACCCGCACAACCCGGGCGAGCGTGTCGGGACGCCCCGAGAGGTCGCCGACGAGCCACACCCGATCGCCCACGGTGATGCTGCCCCGGCCGAGCTCGCGCGCCTTCATGGCGAGTATCGTGCGGTCCTCGACCAGGCAGGTGTAGCGGCCGCGGTCCACAGCGGTGACGAACCCCAGCTTGGCGTCCTCGTGCTTGGGGCGGTTGCGGGTGCGTGGTCGTGACCCGCCGCGCGCCCGTAGGGGGACGTCGCCCTCGTCGAAGTGGCGCCGGCCGGCACTCACGCCGCGACCTCGTTCCACAGGCCGGGGAAGTCGGGCAACGTCTTGGTGGTGGTGGCGATGTTCTCCACCCGCACACCGGGTACCCCGAGCCCGATAACGGCGCCGGCGGTCGCCATACGATGGTCGTCGTAGCTGTGGAACACGTCGCCGTGCAGCAGGCGCGGCCGGATCAGCAGGCCGTCGGGGAGCTCCTCGGCGTCGCCGCCGAGGCGGGTGATCTCGCGGACCAGGGCGGCGATGCGGTCGGTCTCGTGCCGCCGCAGGTGGGCGATCCCGGTGAGGCGCGACGGCGTGCTCGCCAGGGCGGCCACGGCCGCGATCGTCGGGGTGAGCTCGCCGACGTCGTGAAGGTCGGCGGTGATCCCCATGATGTCGCCGGTGCCGGCCAGCGTCAGCCCCTCCGGGCCGGTGGAGACCCGGCCACCCATACGGGTGAAGAGGTCGCGCAGTGCCGCGCCGGGCTGGGTGGTGTGCTCCGGCCAGTCGCGGATGGTCACCTGGCCGTTGGTGACGAGCGCCGCCGCCAGGAACGGGGCGGCGTTGGAGAGGTCGGGTTCCACGGCGATCTCGGTGGTCGTGATCGTCCCCGGAGCCACCCGCCAGGTGTCGGGGGTGGTGGCGTCGACGCGCACCCCGGCGTCCCGCAGCATCGCCACCGTCATGTCCAGGTGCGGCCGTGACGGGATCGGGGGGCCGGTGTGCCGGACGTGTACGCCCCGGTCGAACCGGGCGCCGTTGAGCAGTAACGCTGAGACGAACTGGGAGGAGCCGGAGGCGTCGAGGTCCACCGTGCCGCCCGGCAGCGCACCGGTTCCCCGGATGAGCAGGGGGAGCGCGCCACGCCCTCCGTCGTCGACGCTGGCCCCCAACGCGCGCAGGGCGTGGATGAGGGTGCCGATGGGGCGTTCCCGGGCCCGTGGGTCGCCGTCGAAGCGCACCTCGCCGTTGGCAAGGGCGGCGAGCGGTGGGACGAACCGCATCACGGTGCCGGCGTTGCCCACGTCCAGTGTGGCGGGCCCTGTTGGCGCCGAGGGGGTGACGGACCAGTCGTGGCCGTCCTCGGCGACGCCGATGCCGAGGGACCGCAGCGCGTCCGCCATGAGCTCGGTGTCCCGGCTGCGCAGCGGGTGCCGCACGACAGTGGGTCGCTCCGACAGCGCCGCGAGGATCAGCGCGCGGTTGGTCATCGACTTGGAGCCGGGCAGGCTCACTGTGGCGTCCACGGGCCCCGAGGCCAGCGGCGCGGACCAGTGCGGTGCGGAATCGGGCATACCCAAAGGCTATCGGTGAGTGCGCACGGTTGGTTTTGTCGAGAAAGCGCGATACACGACGCTGGAGGAAACGGCCGGTGGTGTCGAGGGCCGGATTTCGAGGACTCCGCGGGGAAGGGGAGAGGGAATGGCTGACAAGACCCACCACTACGAGGTGCGCACCCGGTGGACCGGTGATACCGGGACGGGCACGGCGACCTATCGCGGTTTCGAACGTTCGCACGACATCGAGGCCGACGGGAAACCCCTCCTGCGGGGCTCGGCCGATGCCGCTTTCCGTGGGGATCCCGAGCGCTGGAACCCCGAGGGTTTCCTGCTCGCCGCGCTCAGCGAGTGCCACATGCTGTCGTACCTGGGGCTCGCCCCGGCGGCCGGCGTCACCGTCGTGGGCTACGCCGACACCGCGAACGGGAGCATGGTGACCCACGCCGACGCCTCGGGAGAGTTCACCGAGGTCGTCCTGCGGCCACACGTCACGGTGGCCGAGGAATCGATGGTTGGGGTCGCCGCCGAGCTGCACAAGAGGGCCAACGAGAAGTGCTTCATCGCCCGCTCGGTGAACTTCCCGGTGCGCCACGAGCCGACCGTCACGGTGGCGGGCAGCGGCTGACGTGGACACCACTCACGGGCCACTTCGGGGGCGCGGAGGTGGTCGAGGTGGGATAATGGAGCGATGTGTGGTCGTTACGCGCAGACGCGCAGCCGGCATGATCTCCAGTTGGCGTTCGACTTCTCCGATCCGGAGGAGACGGGTCGCGATCCCCGGACGTGGCCGCCGAGGGAGGAGCTCGCCCCCGATTACAACGTCGCGCCGGGCAAGGCGGTCTACGCCGTGCTCGGCACCCCGCCCGGTGAGGTGGGGCAGGGCGAGCACCCGGCCGGGCCACGGGCTCTGCGCACGTTGCGTTGGGGACTCGTTCCCTCGTGGGCCAAGGAGCGCAACGTCGGCTACAAGATGATCAACGCGCGTAGCGAGACCGTCGCCGAGAAGCCGGCGTTCCGCACGGCGTTCGCCCGGCGTCGGTGCCTGCTGCCCGCCGATGCCTACTACGAGTGGCAGCTGTTGCCCGACCACGCGCCGGGAACGACCGAACCCGGGACCTCACCCACCACCGATCCGGGGCACCAGCGCCGCAAGTCCAGGGCACGCAAGCGGCCGTTCGCGATCCGCTACGCCGACGGGTCCCCGCTCGCGCTCGCGGGGCTCTTCGAGCGGTGGCGCGACCCCGAGCTCTCCGAGGAGGATCCCGCCGCCTGGCTGTGGACCTGCGCCGTCGTCACGACGCGGGCCGCGCCGGAGCTGGACCACATCCACGACCGGATGCCGGTGGCGGTCCCGCGCGACGCGTGGGACACCTGGCTCGATCCCGGCGCCGAACTGCCCGCGTTGCAGGAGGTCATGGCAGCCACCCCGGTGCGTGACTTCGCGGTGTACCAGGTGGGCGACGCGGTCGGCAGCACCCGCAACAACGGTCCCGAGCTGCTGGAGCCGGTGGGCGATGACGCTCCGGGTTCGGGGACCGGAGCGCTGTTCTAGCGTCCGGGAGGCTCCCGGGGGTCTGGATCCCCCGCGTGGGCGCGGGTTAGGGTGGCCTCGACCATATGGTCGCCGGCGTCCAATGGCGGGCGCCCCACGCCGTGGCTACGGCGTGGTCACACAACAAATCGCGGGAGCTCGCGCCATGGCGGGCTGAGAGGGTGACTGTCCCCACGAGGACCGGCGTCACCGACCGCAGAACCTGTTCGGGTAATTCCGACGTAGGGAGGCATGCCTTGACGGCGCTTGACGACCGTAGTGTCCGGCCCACCGTGACGTCCGGCCCCATCATGGGCTCGGAGAAGGTCTACCACGAGATCGAGGATCCGGGTTCCGAAGGGACGCTCCGTATCCCGCACCGGCGGGTGGGACTCAGCAATGGCAGCCACATCGACCTGTACGACACCTCGGGCCCCTACACCGACTCCTCCGTGCCCATCGACGTGCACGCGGGGCTGTCGCGTTCGCGCGAGGACTGGATCAACGGCCGTGAGCCCATCAAGGGCGCGGTCACCCAGCTGGCCTACGCCAAGGCCGGCGTCATCACCCCCGAGATGCGGTTCATCGCCGCACGGGAGGGCATGGACCCCGAGTTCGTGCGCTCCGAGGTCGCCATCGGTCGGGCGGTAATCCCGGCGAACCGGCGGCACCCCGAGTCCGAACCGATGATCATCGGCAAGAACTTCCTGGTGAAGGTGAACGCCAACATCGGGAACTCCGCGGTCACCTCCTCGGTCGAGGAGGAGGTGGACAAGATGGTGTGGGCCACCCGGTGGGGGGCCGACACGATCATGGACCTCTCGACGGGCAAGCGGATTCACGAGACCCGCGAGTGGATCATGCGGAACTCGCCGGTGCCGGTGGGGACCGTCCCGATCTACCAGGCGCTGGAGAAGGTCAACGGCGACCCGGCCGAGCTGACCTGGGAGATCTATCGTGACACCGTCATCGAGCAGGCCGAGCAGGGGGTCGACTACATGACGGTGCACGCCGGCGTGCTGCTCCGCTATGTTCCGCTCACCGCGCGGCGCGTCACGGGCATCGTCTCGCGTGGGGGCTCGATCATGGCGGCCTGGTGCCTGGCCCACCACAAGGAGAGCTTCCTCTACACCCATTTCGAGGAGCTGTGCGAGATCCTGCGCGCCTACGACATCACGTTCTCGCTGGGGGACGGGTTGCGCCCGGGGTCCATCGCCGACGCCAACGACGATGCGCAGTTCGCCGAGCTTCGTACGCTCGGCGAGTTGACCCACATCGCGCGGGCCCACGACGTCCAGGTGATGATCGAGGGGCCCGGGCACGTGCCGATGCACAAGATCGCCGAGAACGTCCGGCTCGAGGAGGAGCTGTGCGGGGAGGCCCCGTTCTACACGCTGGGGCCGCTGGCGACCGACGTCGCTCCGGGATACGACCACATCACCTCCGCTATCGGAGCGGCGCAGATCGGCTGGCACGGCACCGCGATGCTGTGCTATGTGACCCCCAAGGAGCACTTGGGACTACCCAACCGTACTGATGTCAAGACCGGCGTCATCACCTACAAGATCGCGGCGCACTCCGCCGATCTCGCCAAGGGGCACCCCCGGGCGCAGGAGTGGGACGACACCCTGTCCCAGGCGCGGTTCGACTTCCGCTGGCAGGACCAGTTCCACCTGGCGCTGGATCCGGAGACGGCGCAGTCGTACCACGACGAGACCCTTCCGGCCGAGCCGGCCAAGACGGCGCACTTCTGCTCGATGTGCGGACCCAAGTTCTGTTCGATGAAGATCTCGCAGGACGTCCGCAAGTACGCCGAGGAGAACGGCCTGTCGACGGTCGAGGCGATCGAGAAGGGGATGGCGGAGAAGTCCGCGGAGTTCGCGGAACACGGTAAGCGGGTCTACCTGCCGGTGGCGGAGTAGGCCCCACCCCCGCGGTGGGTGGTCCGGCGCCCCGGACCACCCACCGCCTCACCAACCGATGTCACGCGGTGGGTTTGCGGGCGCTCGCGAGGATGTGCACGCCCACGTAGTCGTCGGAGTCGGCGGCCTTGAGCTCCATCTCGACCAGATGGTTCAGCGCCCGCGGACCGCCATCGGCCATCATGGTGTCCACGGTGGAGGCGGACAGCACCGTCCGCGGCTTGGTCCACTCGGTCTCCAGGCCGACCTCGTTCAGCAGCTCGGTCAGTTGGTCTCCGGTGAAGCAGCGTGTGATGGATCCGTCTGGCCAGGGGACCAGTAGCACGTCGGCGCTTCGGGCGTGGCTCAGCTCGGGCCAGCAGTCCTGTTCGGCGAGCAACGCCATCCCCAAGACGACGGAGTCGACGCATAGCAGCACACGTCCGCCCGGCCGTAGCACACGCACGATCTCGGTCAGCGACGCCTCGGTGGCGAGGTGCCGGGACAGCACCCGGTTGTCGGCGATGACGCCGTCGAAGACCCCGGCGCCGAAGCTCGGCAGCAGCATGGGCTCGCCCACCACCTGTCTCAGCCGCCCGAGAGACGGCTGAGGCGGTGGCTGCGCGTTCCCGTTGATCAGGGTGAGATGGCGCCGTCGCGCCATCTCCGGGGACGGCAGTAGCGTGACGACGTCATGGCCGGCGGCTGTCGCTCGTTGCGCGCATCGGAAGTCCGGGCCCGACAGGTCGAGGATGCGTCCCGGGGTTTCGGGGAGCCAGCTGGCGAGCTGCGCGCCGGCGACGGCCCAGTAGAACCGCCAGTACGCCGACAGCGAGTCGGTGGTGGCGAAGTGCGCGGCGGGTGACCGGTTGGGCTGTGAGCCCACGTCGGTCCCGGTGGATGCCGCGGGCGCTGGCTGCGGAGCCGCGGAGTCGGAGGACGGTCGCACACTCGCTCCTCTCCACGCCGTTGCGACAAGGTCCTACCCGTACTCTTGCATGCCTCACCCGCGTGTTCGTTCCAAAACGCGAGTTCGGTGGGTATGCCGGGCTGGGTCCGGAATCAGTGACGGGGGGTCGTTGTTGGCACTAGGCATCACTGCCCATCGGGCCGTGTGCAGCGCCGCCGGACCGGCTGGCGTCACTGGCGCGGATATCACGGGCGCGCGATAAGGGAGGTTGAGGCGGACCTATGTCGGCTGCCGCGAACTGCATGGAAGAGGTGCGCCCCGACGCGCGCTCCCTCGGCGTGGATGTGCGGCTCTCGCCGTCCACAACGTATCGTGAGTCTACGGTTGCTCCACTGGAGACCAGCACAAGGAGGCCGGAGGGCTTGGATCAGCGCCAGGAGACAGTCGACGAGCGTGGGGCTCGGTTCGAACGGGACGTGTTGCCGTACTTGGATCAGCTCTACTCGGCGGCTCTGCGTATGACGCGGAACGCGTCGGACGCCGAAGACCTCGTCCAGGAGACGTTCGCCAAGGCGTTCGGCTCGTTCCATCAGTTCAAGGAGGGGACGAACCTCAAGGCGTGGCTCTACCGGATTCTCACGAACACGTTCATCAACTCCTACCGCAAGAAGCAGCGGGAGCCGAAGCAGGCGGGCACCGAGGATGTTGAGGACTGGCAGCTCGCCCAGGCGGCGTCGCACTCGTCCAGTGGGCTGAAGTCCGCTGAGGCGGAGGCACTCGAGCACCTGCCCGACACCGACGTCAAACGGGCCCTGCAGGAACTGCCTGAGGATTTCCGGATCGCCGTCTACCTCGCTGACGTCGAAGGCTTCGCCTACAAGGAAGTCGCCGAGATCATGGACACACCCATCGGAACGGTGATGTCGCGGTTGCATCGAGGCAGACGCCAATTGCGTTCACTGCTGGAGGAGTACGCGACCGAGCGTGGAATCCTACAGGAGCCCGAGCGCGACTCCATGGCAGCATCTCAGAGTGGGGCGAGTCGGAGGGACCAGCGATGAGCTGTGGAGGACCGCACGCTACGCCATGTAGCGAGGTACTTGCGAAGGTCTACACCTACATCGACGGCGAGCTCGAAGAGGCCAACTGCGAGGAGATTCGGCAGCATCTCGACGAGTGCGCGCCGTGCCTGGAGGAGTACGGCCTGGAGGAGGTCGTCAAGAAGCTCGTGGCCAAGCACTGCGGGCACGACGCGGTCCCCGACGGTCTGCGCGGCAAGGTGCTGAGCAGGATCGAGGCGGCCAGGGCCGACATGCAGGTCCGAGAGGCGCACACCGAGTAGCGAACGCCCCGCATTGGAGCTATTCGGGCAGAAAGGGCAATGGTGGTGGTCGATACTCGACCACCACCATTCGTGTATCCGGACATTTTATGGATCTTTCGGGAACACGGTTGTCCTCATTCGAGTTTTGGACAGCGGGTGAGCGCGCTGTCCCGCCGGGCTGTCGCGACACGCCGGTACGGACATATTGATTCGGGAAGACGTGGTGGCCGGTCGGAGTCGATCCGATGTGTCTCGCCTCATTAACGGTTATTACCTAGAGTAATCATCGCGTGGTTGTACTGCGAAGATCGTTTTCCTTGTCTTCCGCGATCCTCGGCGTTTCTTTCGTGAGGGGTGTTCCCGGATTGGCTGCGCAGAGTTACTATATCGAGTTCTAAGTGGATTCGTATTTTCGTAGTTTGAAAGTACTGTGGAGATTGTCTTCCCGGGTATGTCTCACGGTTCGGGATGAATGAATCAGCAGGCGCGTGAGGACCGTTAAACTGGCCGTCAATCCCACCTCAGGGGGCAATTCGCGCGAGGGCTCAGGGGGCTTATGAGGCTTTGCGCAGGAGCGGGATAGGGGGGCGGAATGCCATGAGCGCACTGCTGGTGAAACTTGCGTACCTGGCAATCGAATCCGCGTGGCTCGTGACGACGGTCGCCGGGTGGTCATGGTGGTAGAACGGAACAGGTGAAACCATGACAGCTCGGTCGGCAATGCGGCGGGAGGTACCGGGAATTGCGTTCGCTTCCTCTGGCGGCCCGGTTGTATGTCGGCCTCGTGGCGTCAACGGCGATCACCGTCGTCGTGCTCGGCAGCTACGACGGGATTGATCCCGCGACGTTGGTCCTGGTCGCGATACTGTTCGTGATCGCCGAATCCATCAGCACGATGGTCGACAGTGGAAAGGCCGGTATCTCGCCGAGTTCGTCGGCCTCCCTGGCGGCCGTCGTCCTGGTCGGGCCGGTCGGGGCCGCCGTGGTGGGGTTCGCGTCGTGCCTGATCCTCAGGCGTCAGAGCATCGTCAAGCGGGTGTTCAACGGCGCCCAGTTCGCCCTCGCGGGGTACGCGGCGGGCTGGGTCTTTCGGATGCTGGGCGGCGACATCGGTGTGCCCGAACGCGGCGACTTCCCCTGGATCGTGTTGCCGTTCACCGCGGCGATCCTGGCGCACACGGTCGTCAACGGCGCGCTCGTGGCCGGTCTCATGTGGTTCCTGGGTGTGGTGCGCATCCAGCGGCCGCACCGGATCCGTTGGCGCCCCGTGGCCACTCTGGAACTCTCCTCGATCGGCTACGGGATGCTCGGCCTGTTCATCGCCGCGATCTGGGGGGTGGTCGGGCCGTTCGCCGTTCTGCTGGTGCTGCTGCCGTTGTTCATCGCGCGCTGGACCTTCGACCAGTACGTCGCCGAGCAACGCGCGCACGAGGCGACCCTGGCCACGCTCTGCCAGGCGGTGGAGACGAAGGACTACTACACCCGCGGCCACTGTATGCGGGTGTCGAAGGCGTCCGCGCTCGTCGCGGAGGAGCTCGGCATGCACGCCGAGCGGGTGCACACCATCCGGTACGCGGGCATGTTGCACGATGTCGGCAAACTCGGGGTGCCGACCAAGGTGCTGCAGAAACCCGGGAAACTCACCGAGGAGGAGTTCGCGGCCATCCAACTGCACCCCATGCGCGGCTACGAGATCGTCCGCGAGATCGGATTCCTCGACGAGGCGCTCGCCGGGATCATGCACCACCACGAGCGTATGGACGGCCGCGGCTACCCCATGGGCCTCGTCGGCAGTGACATCCCGGAGTTCGCCCGCATCATCTCGGTGGCGGACGCCTTCGACTGCATGACCTCGACACGCTCCTACCGCAACGCGCGCTCCGTCTCGGAGACGATCACCGAGCTACGCCGTTGCGCCGGAACCCAGTTCGACCCGGTCATGGTGGACGCCCTGATCAGCGCGATCGAACGTGAGGGCTGGGATCCGGGAGTCGTGGAGCCACCCGACGACGACGTCGCCGAGGTGGCCCAACAGGACCACGACGACCCCAGCGTCCCGTTGCGCCTGGAAGGGGAGGGCGAACGGTGATCACGACACTGGGGAGTCCGCTCAAGGAGGAGCCCAAGCGCGCCGCGCAACCGAGGAACCGCATCGACCCGGCGCGGTCTGTGGTGATCGTCGCCGCGGTGACGTGCGCCGTCGGCTCGCTGCTGTGGACGCTGTTCACGGGGTTCGTGGATCCCGATGTCGCACTCGCGTTCGGGGTGCTGATCGCCGTGGGTGAGCTCGCCCGCATCACCCTGCCTGGTAACCGCGAGGTCGCACCGATCGCGTCGGCCGGCGCCATTGGCTACACGTTCCTGCTCGACGTGGGTGGTGACCCGGTGAACCACTCCGCCTGGCAGGTCATCGCCGTGGTCTCGGTCGGGATCGCCCTGGGGGCGCTGCCGCACATCGCAGTCGGGCGCGCCCCCCGCTGGAGCGACCTCGCGCGACGCGGCCTGGTCGTTGTGCTGATCGCGCTGGCCTTCCGCCCCTTCGCGGAACGGATGTCGCCGGACTCCCAACACTGGTGGCTCGTGCTGTGCGTGATGGCAGCGCTGGTCATGGCGTCCTGGCTGGTCGACTCCGGGGTCGCCGCCGCCATCCGCGCGGAACGGCTGCGCACCAGGCTGAGCGTGGCGATCCGTGACGAGTCGCGGGCCCAGTTCGCGCTCGGAATGGCCATCGGTTCCTCGGGCATCCTGATCGCACTGGCCAGCACGGTGACCGGGCTCGCCGGTCTACTGGTGTTCACAGCGCCGCTGCTGGTCACCCAGGTCGCCTTCCGGCGCTACGCCGAGATCCGGCTCACCTACCTGCAGACCGTGCGCGCGCTGTCGCGGGTCACCGAGGTGGGCGGGTATGTCGAGACGGGCCATTCACGGCGTGTGAGCAGGCTGGCCCACGCGATCGGGTGCGAGATGGGCATGCGTGAGTCGGAACTGCTCGCGCTGGAGTACGCCTCGCTGATGCACGACATCGGGCAGCTCTCGCTGCGCTCGCCCATCGCCAGTGGCGCGACGGTGCTCGCCTCGCCGCGCGAACAGCGCCGGATCGCCGAGCTCGGCTCCGCGGTCATCCGGGAGACCGGGGTGCTGGACTCCGTCGCGGAGCTGGTTCGCCGCCAGTGCGAGTCGCTTCACGGCGACGGGGACGACGGCCCTCCGCCGCTGGGGAGCCGGATCATCAAAGTCGCCAACGCCTTCGACGACCTCGTCGGGGAGTCCACCGACCGCGACCGGGTCGAGGCGGTGCTGCAACGGCTGCGCATGGACACCGGCCACGAGTACGACCCCGACGTGGTCGAGACGATGGCCCGGGTACTCGACCGGCCGGCGGCCCGGTGGTGACCCCGGGGGTCGGCGCTCGGCGCGGCGCCACCGGGTGCCCTCTCAGACCCCCATGGTCTTGCGGGGGTAGACGTTCTCCGGGTCGGTGGCGACGTTGACCATGTAGGGCACACCGGAGTCGAACGCGCGGCGCAGCGCGGGCCCGATCTCCGCGGGGTCGGTGACCAGCTCGCCACCCCCGCCGAGTGTGCGGACCACCTCGTCGTAGCGGGTCTGCGGGGCGAGATCGGCGGCGACGTCGTAGCCGTAGATCATCCGCATCGGCGCCTTCTCCAGGCCCCAGATGCCGTTGTTGCCGCACACCATGACCACGGGGAGCTCGTGCCGCACGAGGGTGTCGACATCCATGAGCGAGAAACCGGCCGCGCCGTCACCCATGAGCGTCACCACCTGCGACGAGGGGCGCGCCAGCCGAGCCGCGATGGAGTAGCCCATGCCCGTGCCCAGGCACCCGAACGGACCCGGGTCGAGCCAGGTACCGGGCTGGCGCGGCTCGACGTACTTTCCGGCGTAGGAGACGAAGTCACCGCCGTCGCCGATCACCACGGCGTCGTCGTCCAGCACCCGGTTGAGCTCGCCGTAGACGCGGGCGGGATGGATCGGGTGGGCGTCACTGTCGAGCGCCTCGGCGTCGGCCTCGTTGGCTTCGGCGGAGGCGGCGGCGAGACGCTCGCGCCACTCCGGGACCCGGGTGCCGGGGCGGGCCTCGTCCCCGAGCGCCCGCAGGATCTCCGAGAGGTCACCCGAGGCCGAGCCAGCCAGCGTCAGGTGCGCGGCGATCTGGTGGGACGAGTCGGTCACGTGGGCCACCTTCGCCGGGGGCGCGCCGTCCTTGCCGCCGAACATGCCGTGTCCCAGGCGGAAGTCCAAGGGCGCGCCGACCACCACCACCAGGTCGGCCTGGCCGAGCGCGACGCCCCGCGCGCGGGTGGCCAGCAGGGGGTGGCGCGCCGGCAGCACGCCGCGCCCCTGGCCGTTGGTGATGACGGGGACGCCGAGCTCCTCGGCGACCGCGCGGGCGGTGTGCTCGGCGCCGTCGAGCCAGACGTCGGAGCCGTAGACGAGAACGGGGCGCTCCGCCTCGCCGATGAGCCTCGCGATGTCGGAGACACGGTGCGGGTCCGGGGAGCGGTCGGGTGGGGTGGTCCCCCCGGCGAGGTCGACCTCCGCCTGGTCGTAGAGGTGATCCATGGGCACGTCCACGAACACGGGGCCACGGTGGGCGGTGTTGGCCAGTGTGAACGCGTCGTCCAGGCTCGCGCCGATCTCCTTGGTGTCGTGCACGGTCCGGGCGCGCTTGGTGATCGTGTCGAGCAGCGGCGGCTGGTCGAGCTCTTGGAGCAGGCCCTGACCCCAGCGGGCGTCGGGGGCGCGGCCGCCGACGAGGACCATGGGGGAGCCGTTGAAGTGCGCCGTCGCGACCCCACTGACGGCGTTGGTCACGCCGGGACCGGCGGTGACCACGGCCAGGCCCGCCCGGCGGTCGAGCTTGCCCATCGCCTCGGCGGCGAACACGGCGGTCTGCTCGTGCCGGACGTCGAGCAGCCGCATGGTCGGATCGGGCTGCACGGCCGCGTCGTAGAGAGGGAACACGTGGCCCCCGCTGAGGGTGAACATTGTTTCGACGCCGTGCCGTCGGGCCGCCGCGACCGCGTGTGATCCGCCGTGGCCGGTCAACCGGCCGGTGAGCCGAGACGGGGACTCAGCCATAGCACTCTCCTCCTCGCGCGCCTTGTCGACCTCCTTAACTTACCACTGAGTAGGTTTCGGGGTGATCCGCTCCACAGTCCCGGTTCCCGGGTGCCGCTGTGACGGAGGGTGGAGCCTCATCGCGGCGTGAGGGGCCACCCTCCGCGATGGGGCGAGTCAGGAGGGGTCTCCGGGTTCGACCGGTTCCAAGCCCTCCGGGTCACGCAGCCAGCGCCCGCCCTCAGGTGAGCGTACGATCAGCCGCACCCCGGACGACACGCGGCTGTGCGCGTAGCCCACCACCACGGGAAGCTCCCCGGGGTCGTCATCCTCGCCGGTGCCGGGGTCCTCGGCGGGCCAGTCCGACACGTGGCGTACCGCGCACCCCGGTGGGAAAGCCTCGCGCAGTAGACGACGCCGCGCGAGCGCGTCGAGCGCGGTCACCCCCTCGATGTCCTCGGTGTTGTTGACGACGTTCTTCCTGTTCACCGGGCCACTACTCCATCCGTTCGCGCTGGTGTGTACGGCCTCACCGCGAACCCCCCCCCGCGCCACCAAGGACGGTACTGTGCACCACAGTTCCTCACCTGCTCCCGATCAGTTGGGGACAAAGCCCTGGCCGGTGCTGTGATCACTGGTCAGGGCCGTTGTCGTTACCGGCGATCCGAATATCTCGGTCTCGCGAACCAAGAATCCCTTCAACAGGTTTTCGGTCGCTAGTACCTCAACGGGACCGGTGATTTTCGTTGGCCCTTGTAGACGCTTGTTCTCCTCCTGTAGTTGGATGTCGCGGCATGGCGGACAAGGCACGGCCGGAATGGCTCAGGATTGGACGGCAGATACGGCGGACACGGGAGGCGAACAGGTACTCGTTGGAGCGCCTCTCACGCTCGCTGACCATCACGCCGGCCATGGTGAGCGCGATCGAACGTGGGACTCGGGCCTGCAAACCGGAGTACGCCGAAGAAATCGACGTGGCTCTGAACACCGGCGGTAAGATCCGACGGCTGGTGGAGAGCATGAACTCGCGCCCCGGGCTGCCGGACTGGTTCCGCGACACCGAGCGCCTTCAACGGATCGCGACAGAGATCCGTGAGTTTCAGCTTGGTCTGATACCGGGGCTCTTGCAGACGGAGGACTACGCGCGGGTGCTGCTCCGCGCCGGTGAGCCAACAGCCTCCGAGGAACAGGTCGAGGCGCTGGTGCAGGCCCGTATCGCACGTCAGGAACTACTCTGGGGTGACAGTCCCCCTCGGTTCTTCGCCGTCTTGGACGAGGGCGTACTGGTCCGTCCCGTTGGGGGACGTGAGATCATGAGTCGCCAACTCGAATGGCTGTTGTCCGCGTCCGAGAGCGCCCATGTCGTCGTGCAGGTGGTCCCCATGTCGACAGCTCCGCACCCGGGACTGGACGGTTCGTTCCAACTCATCAAGCTGGAAAGGGACCGGGTGGAGCAGGCCCTCGTTCTGGAGACCCGCGTGTCGGGCGCTCCGGAGGACGAGCCGGAGCGTGTCGGTGAATACGTGCGGGTCTTCGAGGACCTGCGGGCATCGGCCCTTCCCCCAGCCGCGTCGTACGACCTCATCAGAAAGGTGCAGGGAGAGTTCCAGTGAGAATCATCGACCGCACGTGGCGCACGAGTAGCTACAGCAACTCCAAGGGCGGCAACTGTGTCGAGGTCGCCGGCACCACGGCGTGTGGTGTTGCTGTTCGTGACACCCGCCATCGGGAGCAGGGGTACCTGGTGTTCGACTCCGCCGCGTGGGCGGCGTTCCTGCGCGAGGTGCGGGCTGGCGAGATGTAGGTTCCGCCCCGTGTGAGCCGTGTCCGCGCCCGACCGGCGGGGAGGCGAGCGCCCCTCTCGCCGCTCGTGTAACCACCGGGGGCAGCACCGACCGGTCCCCGTAGTGGGGCGTGGCCGGCGTGCCGTCGAGCGCGCGGCCGCACCGTCGCCCGGCGGCGCGCCGGCCGCCCCGACTTCCCGCGACCGTCACACGAATTCTCACTCTTCGGCCGGTGGGCGCAGTCGGGTCACGAACTTGTACCGGTCGCCTCGGTAGAGCGAACGTACCCACTCGACCGGGTGCCCCTCGGCGTCGAAGCTGTGCTGGCAGTGCAGTACCAGCGGCAGGCCGACGTCCACCGCGAGCAGCCGGGCCTCGTTCGGGGTGGCCAGCACGGTCTCGATCGAGGCTTCGGCCTCGGCCAGCCGCACGTCGTAGGCCCGGGCGAGCGCCTCGTACAGTGAGGCGTACCGTTCGAGCTGGCGGCGCAGCCCGGGAAACCTGCGCGCGGCCAGATGGGCGGTCTCGACCGCCATGGCCTCGCCGTTGGCCAGACGTAGCCGCTCGATGCGCAGTACCCGCCCACCCGACCGGATGGCCAGCAGCTCGGCCAGCTGTTCGTCGGCGTTGATATAGCTCACGTCGAGGATACGCGTCGCCGGGTGTAGCCCGTGTGAGCGCATCTCCTGGGTGTAGCTGGTGAGTTGCAGGACCTGGGCGACCTTCGGCTTGGCGACGAAGGTGCCCTTGCCCTGGATGCGCAGCAACCGGCCCTCGACGACCATTTCGGTGAGTGCCTGGCGGACGGTTGTCCGCGAGGTGCCGAACTGGGTCGCGAGAGCGCGCTCCGGGGGTACCGGGCTGCCCGCCGGCATGGTCTCGATGAGATCCATCAGCTGCTTCTTGACTTGGTAGTACTTGGGGACCCGAGGGGAGTCCTCGATCGTCTGCTGAGCCGTCACGTCGACTTCCTCCACCACATTCCCACCCCGTTCGGCGTCCCGTCGGTGGTCTCGCCGGGTTTGACCGGGCCCGGCAGCGAACGATCCGAACCGGCGGTTATTGGTTTGGACCACTGGTCGAGCCCGTCCCTTGAGTATGCCTTCATCCGTGGGATGATCTGTGAGTGCCTCACCTCAGCGATCTAATTCGTCGGTACACGGCGCTGCGGACCGGTGACCTCGAGTGGTTCCACTCACTGGTCTCCGACTGGCAGCTACTCGCCGATCTGTCCTTCGCCGACCTCGTGCTCTGGGTGCGGTTGCGGGACGACACCGGATGGGTCGCGGTTTCGCAAATGCGCCCGACCACCGGGCCCACCGCGTTCCAGGACGACCTGGTGGAGACCATCCTGCGTGACGACCCAACCAGGACGGCCGATACCGAGAGCGCGACACGTGTCCGCGAGAAGCGCCTGCTCATCGACCGTGCGTGGCGCGAGGGCAGGATCTGCCGCGAGGGTGACCCCGACTGGTCCGGGGGTGTTCCGGTGCGGGAGGAGACGATCCCCGTGCGCCGCGAGGACCGGTTGATCGGGGTGATCCAGCGGAGCACCAACCTCAGCGCGGCACGCACGCCCAGCCGGCTGGAGCTGACCTACCTGCAGAGTGCCAGCGACCTGGCGCAGATGATCTCCGAGGGCGAGTTCCCGTTCAACGACCAGGGGCCGCTGATGGTGCGTTCCCCGCGTGTCGGCGACGGCCTCCTGCGTCTCGACCAGGTCGGCGAGGTGGTCTACGCCAGCCCCAACGCGCTGTCCGCCTACCGCCGTCTTGGGCTCACCGCGGATCTGGTGGGGACCCGGTTGGATCGGACCACACTGAACCTGGCCGCCACGGGTGACGCCCGCGACGAGTCACTCACCTGGACCGCGGGTGGGCGGGTACCGCAGGAGTCCGAGGTCGAGGCGCGCGGCTCCACTGTGCAGCTGCGCTCGATCCCGCTGGTCGTGGAGGGGGTGCGGATTGGCGCGCTGGTGATGGTGCGCGACGTGACCGAGCTGCGTCGGCGTGAGCGTGAGCTGATGACCAAGGACGCGACGATCCGCGAGATCCACCACCGCGTGAAGAACAACCTACAGACGGTCGCGGCGCTGCTGCGGCTACAGTCACGCCGGCTGCAGTATTCCGAGGGAAAGATGGCGTTGGAGGAGGCGGTGCGCCGGGTCGGCTCGATCGCGATCGTGCACGAGATGCTTTCGCACACTCCCGATGAGGTCGTGGACTTCGACGATATCGCCGACCGGGTGATCGAGATGGCCGCCGAGGTGTCCTCGACCGGGGCGCGGGTGGAACCGCGGCGCGTGGGCCAGTTCGGGCTGTTGTCGGCGCTGGTCGCCACACCGCTGTCGATGGTGCTGGCGGAGCTGGTGCAGAACTCGATCGAGCATGGTCTGGGCTACGGACCCGGTCGTATCGAGGTGTGGGTGCGCCGTGAGGACGACCACTCCGGGGAGGAGGGGGGCGAAGGCAGGCTCTGGATCGAGGTGAGCGACAATGGTGGAGGACTTCCGGCGGAGTTCGACATCGACGGCACACGGAGTCTGGGGCTACAGATCGTCCGCACTCTGATCGTCGGGGAACTCGGGGGAAAGCTGGATATCACGCCGCAGCAGAGCGGGGGAACCAGGGTCTCGATCGAGCTTCCGATCGAGCACGGGATCGAGAACATCGTGTGAGGATGTGTGAGGAAGCGGGCCTCCCGCGGCCCGGGCGCCCATCGCGTGAGGCGGGCGCCCGGACTCGGCCGCTGGAAGGTGGGGAAGGTGGAATGGGGTCAGACGGCGGTACGCAGAACCGGGCGTGCGACACGGCGTCGCTTGAGCGCCCGGCGTTCGTCCTCACTCATGCCACCCCAGACGCCGCTGTCCTGACCGGACTCGAGGGCCCACTGCAGACACGAGTTGGTCACGGGGCAACTCCGGCAGACCTCTTTGGCCTCTTCGATCTGGACCAGGGCCGGGCCGGAGTCTCCGATGGGGAAGAACAGCTCGGGGTCCTCGTCACGGCAGGCGGCGTGGTAGCGCCAGTCCATGCGGTCTACTCCTCACGTGAGGTGATCAGGGGCACGCCCTTGTGAACGAATTCACGAAGTTGACGATGGTCCAGGGCAACGGCGTTGTAGTCCCCGTTCCGCGTCGCCGGCCGGATGCTGCGGTGCCGGTGAGGATCCGGGTGGCGCTTCAGGTCCTCAGCGCCAGATGTGTTCGTCCGATTCCGAACTCATCCGTTTTACCCGTCCGTAACGTGCGGCGACACTTTTGACTGTGGCAGGATTGCTCCACGGGCGCAAGGGTGAGGGTCGCCTATCTGCTGCGCAGTGGTGTCGTATGTATCACATGCCGCATGACCTGGGGGTTTTGTCGGTCTTAACCGATAATTCGTAATGCTTTCGGTATCGAGTGGAAATTGACCTGTTCGCGATGCCCGAGGTATTCGCCGTCGATCTGAAACGCGCGCGGGTGGTCCGAGTGGATCGTCATGGATTCCTGGTCGTGCCAGCTCACATACCCGCGACCCCGCGGCGGGACCCCGCGGCGCGAGAGCATCCGTAGCACCAGCCGTAGCGTCATCGTCGGGTGGAGCTGGGTGAGCGCGAACCCGTCGAGGCCGAGATGGAAGTCGGAGTTCGGGGTCGGCTGCACCGGGACCGATCCGGCGTAGGTCCACGGTGTGGTGTTGGTTACCAGGGCGAGGTACAGGTCGCGCGCCGGAGCGCGCCCCGGCGCCTCGACACGCAGTGAGGAGTCGCGAACGTCGCCCCGCAGGAACAACCGCACCGCCACGGCCGCGTACAGGGCGGGCGAGGCACGGCGCCCATTGCGGCGCAGCCGCTCCACCTCGTGGACCACCGCCGCGTCCCAGCCGAACCCCGCGCAGAACGTGAAGTAGCGGTCGTCATGCTCGCTGTTGATTCGACCGAGCCCGATCGTGCGTTGCCGACCCTCCCGCAACGCCTCCAGTACGGTACCCGCCGCCTCGACGGGGTTACCCGAAAGTCCGAGCGCCCGGATGAAGACGTTCGCGCTCCCACCCGGAAGGGCGGCGAAGCTGGGCCGGCTCAGCCCGGACGGTGTGGCGAGCAGCCCGTTGACCACCTCGTTCACCGTTCCGTCGCCCCCGAGGCTGATGACCAGCTCATACCCCTTGGTGGCCGCCTCGGAGGCCAGCTCGATCCCGTGCCCGCGGTATTCGGTGTGGGCGACGTCGAGGTCGACGACGTGTGCGAGAGCCCCCGTGATCACGTCCCGTGCCCGGGGCGTGGTGGTGGTCGCCTGCGGGTTCACGACGAAGAGGGCTCGCATCCGCGCCATTGTAGTGACATCGGCCTCGCCCGTGGCGCGGAACCGGTGGCCACACGGCACGATAGGCTCAGGACGTGTCCACGCGCCCCATCACCATCGTCCTCGCGGCCGGTGTGGAAGCCGCGGTCGCACTGACCGTCGCCGCAGCGGGACTCTACGTGCTGTTCAACACCCTACTGGGCAACGCCGCGGATGCCTCCTCCGCGCTCCCGCTCGCGGTCCTGGCGTTCGGTACCGCGGGTGTTACGGGCTACGTCGCGTGGGGACTCTTCGAGCTTCGGGACTGGGCCCGCACCCCGGTACTGCTGACGCAGATCTTCGTCCTGGTCATCGCCTATTACATGGGAACCAGCGAACAGTACGCGATCGCCGTGGCGCTCGCGGTGGTAGCGGTGGCCGGCGCCGCGTCCGTACTGGCGCCGTCGACGACCGCCACACTGTTCAGACACGAGACCGGGGGCCGGGGCGGATCGGACACGTGAGTTCCCCACTCGCGACGGCCGACGTTCCAGCCCTCCCGGTGCCGCTACTCGTCGGTGGTGAGCGCCTGGCGCAGCTGCGCCAGGGTTCGGGCGAGCAGCCGTGAGACGTGCATCTGCGAGATGCCCAACTCCTGGGCGATCTGTGACTGGGTCATGTTGCCGAAGAACCGGAGCAGCAGGATGCGTTTCTCGCGCGGTGGCAGCTGCTCCAGCAGTGGCTTGAGTGACTCGCGGTACTCGACGCCTTCGAGTGAGTCGTCCACGATGCCGAGCGAGTCGGCGACCGCCGGGGCGTCCTCGTCGCCGCTGTCGGGGGCGTCAAGGGAGACCGTGGAGTAGGCGTTGGCCGACTCCAGCCCCTCGAGTACCTCCTCCTCGGTCATTTGTAGGTGCTCGGCGAGCTCGTGCACCGTGGGCGCGCGTCCCTCACGTTGGGAGAGGTCGCTGACGGCCTTGGTCAACGAGAGCTTCAGCTCCTGCAGCCGGCGAGGGACACGGACCGCCCAGCCCTTGTCGCGGAAGTGTCGCTTGATCTCGCCGACGATGGTGGGTGTCGCGTAGGTGGAGAACTCCACCCCGCGGTCGAGGTCGAAGCGGTCGATCGACTTGATCAGCCCGATCGTCGCGACCTGGGTGAGGTCATCGAGCCATTCGCCGCGGTTGCGGAAGCGACGCGCGAGGTACTCCACCAGGGGCAGATGGAGTTCCACGAGCTCGTCGCGGATCCGCTGCCGCTCCGGCGCGTCGTCCGGCAGTTTGCCCAAGCGCTCGAACAGCTCTCGTGCACGGGCCCGGTCAGGCACAGAGTATTCCGCCTTCGCTGTCAGAGCGGGCCCCCTCTCGCTCACGCCGACTCCACCCCGTCGCGGTGCTTGTGCAGGACGATGGTCACGCGATCGTCGGGTCCGGCGTGCGCGTTCACGTCGCCGGCCAGTGCCGACAACACGGTCCAGGCGAAGGTGTCGCGGGCCGGCAGTCGGCCGTCGGCCGTCAACACCGAGACGGCGACGCGCATGCCGTTGCCGTTGAGCTCGAACTCGGTGGTCAGGTCCGTTCCGGGCAGGGCCTGGGAGAGCAGCATCGCGCACGCCTCGTCGACCCCGATGCGCAGGTCCTCGATCTCGTCCAGGGTGAAGTCGAGCCGGGCCGCGAGCCCCGCCGTAGCTGTCCGCAGTACGGAAAGGTACGCGCTGTCGGCCGGCATGCGGACGGTCACCGCATCCCGTACCCCCGTCGCACCTGCCGTTGGCGCAGCGGCTTCTTCGGTCACGTCCCTCCTTAGGGAAGCGAGATTTCCGCTTGAGAGCAATCTATCTTGTTTCCCCCGCTCTCCGGAGCACTCCGGAGCGCGCCGTGTCCCGGTCCGACGGCGCGTGACCGCGGGCTGCTCAACGGTGACCCAACGCCGCGAGATTGGCACCGTCGAGCCGGTACACGGTCCACCCGTCCATGGGGCGTGCGCCGAGGGTCCGGTAGAACTCGATGGACGGTGTGTTCCAGTCGAGCACCGACCACTCCAGCCGGGTGTAGCCCTGTTCGACGCAGATGGCGGCCAACTCGGTGAGCAGTGCCCTGCCGTACCCGTGGCCGCGCAGCTCCGGCCGAACGTAGAGATCCTCCAGGTACACGCCGTGCCGCCCCGTCCAGGTGGAGAAGTTGCGAAACCACAGGGCGAAGCCGGCGACGGTCTGGTGACCCTCCCCCTCGGTGTGCACCGCGAGATGCGCGAACACCGCGGGATGCGTACCGAACAGCGCCTCCTTGAAATCGGCCTCGGAGGCCACCATCGCGTCGGGCTCACGCTCGTACTCGGCGAGGTCGCGGACGAGCCGGTGGATCGTTGGGACGTCATCGGGATGGGCGGGACGGATCACGGTCATCCTCGGCGCGGGTCGTGGAAGCTCGCCTCCCAACGCTATCCGAAAGTGGGGCTCACAGGACTTTGGAAAGAGACTCCCCGGTGCTCGTGGCGCGGATCGGGCAGCACCGTGCGTGGCGGCCCGGACTCCACGAGGATCCCTCGTCTGAGCGCGTATCCGAACTGCGGAGCCCGGCCACGTGGTTCGACGGGAACCAGGGTTTTTGTCCAGGTTCACCCATCGTTGCGAACCCGCCTCGGGACGCGGTCTCGGTTGTGAGAGGATTGGGTAACGGGTCAACCCCGTACATATGGCAGCGCTTTGGCTCGTATAGGAGCCCGGCGGAGAACAAGAATCCCTGCGGGCCAGGTCACAGGCCCGATGTGGTGAACACCCCCTAGCACCTCGTTTCTCCGCTCGCTGTCCCTGATCGCAGACGCAGGCCGTTCGTGGCATGGCCGCCATGGGCGAGCGTTAAGACCGAGGGGTTTTCAGGTGACCAACCAACCGCGTTCTCATTTGACTGACGATCCGGCGTTCGTCCTACACGAGGGCGGAAAGCTCAACGTCGTGTCGTCTGTTGACGTCAACGACAACGAGGGGCTGTCCCTCGCGTACACGCCGGGTGTCGCCCGGGTGTGTAGCGGGATCGCTGAGACCCCCGATCTCGTCGACACCTACACCTGGCGCAGCAATCTCGTCGCTGTCGTCACCGACGGCTCCGCGGTTCTCGGCCTGGGCGACATCGGCCCCGAGGCGGCGCTTCCGGTGATGGAGGGCAAGGCGCTGCTGTTCAACCAGTTCGCCGGGGTCAACGCTGTTCCGATCGCGCTCTCCTGCAATGAGGCGGACGCCATCGTCGAGACCGTCGAGCGGATGGCTCCCTCTTTCGGGGGAGTCAACCTCGAGGACATCGCCGCGCCCCGCTGCTTCGACATCGAACGCCAGCTGCGCGAGCGGCTGGACATCCCCGTTTTCCACGACGACCAGCACGGCACCGCGATCGTGACCGTGGCCGCGCTGCGCAACGCTGTCCGGCTGACCGGTCGCGGGTTCGACGAGCTGCGTGTCGTCGTCTCCGGCGCCGGTGCCGCCGGTGTCGCTGTCACCAAGATGCTGGTCGACAGCGGTATCGGTGACATCGCGGTGGCCGACAGCAAGGGCGTGATCTACGAGGGTCGCGAGGGCCTGACCCCGATCAAGGAGGATATCGCCCAGATCAGCAACAAGGCGGGGCTGCGGGGCTCGATCGAGACGGCCCTGGAGGGCGCCGACGTGTTCATCGGCCTGTCCGCCGGCGAGATCCCGGAGTCGGTGGTGGCCACGATGGCCGACGACGCCATCATCTTCGCGATGGCCAACCCGAACCCGGAGGTCCATCCCGAGGTCGCGCACCGCCACGCGAGCGTCGTGGCGACCGGGCGCAGCGACTTCCCGAACCAGATCAACAATGTGCTGGCCTTCCCCGGTGTGTTCCGTGGCGCGCTGGACGCCCGCGCCACGGACGTCACCGAGGGAATGAAGCTGGCCGCGGCCACCGCGCTCGCGGATCTGGTCTCCGACGACCTCGCCGGTGACTACATCATCCCGAGCACGTTCGACAGCCGCGTGGTTCCGGCGGTCGCGGCCGCCGTCGCCCAGCAGGCCCGTGCGGACGGTGTGGCGCGCGCCTGACCGGGCGGACGAACTCGACGGTCCGGAGCGGGAATCTCGCTCCGGACCGTTCGCGTGCCTGCTTCAGCCCGCCCCTGGATCAGAGGCGTTCGTGCGCGACGGCGGTGACGAAGGCCGCCCACGAGGTCGAGGGGAAACGCAGCACCACGTCGCGGGGAGCCGTCGAGTCGCGCACCCAGATGGCGCCGGGCAGCTCCGCGACCTCGACGCACGCCCCACCTGAGGTGCCGCTGTAGGAGCTCTTGTACCACCGTGGGCGGACGGCTTCCTGTTCGGCCAAGTCGTACCCCTTCCATGGTCAGCCCCCGGCCCTTCGCGCGCGTTGCGCGGCCTCGGTGATGAGATCCCGGCTCTCGTCCGAACGCAGCGCCACGGCGCGCAGGTGCTCGAAGGCGATCGTGTAATTCTGAACCTCTTTCGCCTTTTCTATGTAGAGACTGTTTGTCAGATTCTCCAAATGAACAAGGCGTTGCGCGTGGACGTCCGATTCGGGGAACTCGAGGATGTCGAATGACCCGTTGAGCCCCGAATGGGCGCCCGTGTCGTAGGGCAATACTTGCACGTTGACGTGCGGTTCCGCGGCGATCTTGAGTAAATGGTCCAGCTGGTCCGCCAGGACGACGGATCCTCCGACCGGCCGGTGCAGTACCGCCTCGTCGAGCACCACCGAGGTCTCGGGAGGACAGTCGCGAAGTAGCAGCTCCTGACGGCGAAGCCGCAGTTCCACTCGCCGATCGACCTCGTTGGCGTCGACCGGGACGGGGTGCGCCTGGATCAGGGCGCGCGCGTAGGGCTCGGTCTGCATGAGGCCGGGAATGGTCTCCGACTGGTAGAAGCGAAGCGCGCTCGCCTCGGGCTCCAGACCGAGATAGACCTCGAACCGCTCGGGCAGGACGTCGCCGTAGGCGTGCCACCAGCCGCGTCGCCGTGATTCGCGGGCCAGCATGATCAGCGTCTGGCGAAGACCGGGCTCGTCAACCCCGTAGAGTTCCAGCAGGTCACGTATGTCGTCGGAGTTGCTGGCGACCTGTCCCCGTTCGATTCGCGAGAGCTTGCTTCCCGACCACGACATCCGCTCCGCGGCTTCCTCGCCGGTCATTCCGGCGCTTTCTCGTAAACGCCGTAATTCCGCGCCGAGACGGCGGCGGCGAACCGTGGGGTTATTCCCTTCGGCCATCTGGAGCCTCCTTCATTTTCGGGGAGAGGCTACTCGGAATCGGAGAGCAGGTTACTGCACACGTAAACCGGAAACGTTATTTTCAGTAGTTGCGGAGCGCGAATGCGCCGAAAGAGGCGTTGAATACGAGCGTTCGGGACACCGTGGCACGTTCCGGGCGGGAGGGCGCCGGCGTGCGGGGGAGATACGGGCGGGCGCGGTGCGTGCCGGTGGGGCCGGTGGTTAGGGTCGTGCCATGCTAGCTATCACCGCCGCGCGCTTCGACAAGGACGCCCCGTCGGCCGGGGTTGAGGTGGGCGACCGCCCCGAGCCCGCCCCAGACGAGGGCTGGACCACCGTGAGCGTTCGCGCCGCCGCGCTCAACCACCACGACATCTTCAGTCTGCGCGGGGTGGGCCTGACCCAGGAGCAGCTTCCCATGGTGCTCGGGAGCGACGCAGCGGGCGTCGACGAGGACGGCCGCGAGGTCATCGTGCACGCCGTCATCGGCGACCCGAGCGCTGGCGAGGATGAGTCCTACGACCCGAAGCGCTCCCTGCTGTCCGAGGTCCACAACGGCACGCTCGCCGAGAAGGTCGCGGTCCCTCGGCGTAACCTCGTTCCCAAGCCGCCGGAGCTCTCCTTCGAAGAGGCGGCCTGCCTGCCGACGGCGTGGCTCACCGCCTACCGAATGCTCTTCGAACGGGCCGGGCTGGAGCCCGGAGCGGCACTGCTCGTGCAGGGCGCCGGGGGAGGCGTGAACAGTGCCCTGATCCGGATGGCGAGCGCGGCGGGGTACCGCGTCTACGCCACCGGACGCAGCGAGGCCAAACGCGATGGCGCGACGCGGCTCGGCGCGTACGCGGCGCTGCCGCCGGGAGAGCGGTTGCCGGAACGGGTCAGCGTCGTCTTCGACAACGTGGGCGAGGCCACCTGGTCCCACTCGCTACGGTGCCTGCGGCCCGGCGGACGCATCGTCACCTGTGGCGCCACTAGCGGCCAAGCCCCCTCGGCCGAGCTGAACCGGGTGTTCTTCCTGCAGCTGTCCGTCCTGGGGTCGACGATGGGGAGCCGCGCCCACCTCGAACGGCTGGCCGAGTACTGTGCCCGGTCCGGGGTGCGCCCCGAGATCGACCGCGTGCTGCCGCTGGCCCAGGCCAAGGAGGGCTTCGCCGCGATGGAGCGGGGTGAGCTGTTCGGCAAGGTCGTGTTCACGGTCTGAGCGGTCCCCGGCGCGGCCACGGGTGCGGTGCCGGTAGCGGCGCGACGAGGGCGCGACCCGCGGGCCGCGCCCTCGTCACGGTGCGAACGGTCATCCCCGCTCGTCGGGCCCGGAGTCGGCGGACCCCGTACCGCCGCTGTCCGGTCCCTGTTCCTCCTGGATCGCGGTGCTCCACGGGTCGCCGGTATCGGGGGCACCACGCTCCCCGGTGGGCGCACCGGGGTCGGCCGAGGGGCCTTCCGCGGTCCCCGACTTCGCGGTCGTCTCCTCCTCGCCCCCGGTGGTTCCGGAGTCCCGGGACGCGCCGTCCGGCCGGGTTGGCTCCTCTTCCTCCCCTTCCTCCCCGCGTTGGGGTGGGCCCCACGAGGCGAGGTCGCGACGGATCACCTCGAGGGTGTCATCGAGGACGCGACGTAGGTCCTGGGCGGCGGACTCGCCGACGTTGCCGGCGTCGCGGACGACACCGCGGACGCGTTCGGAGAAGTCGCGCAGCGCCTGTTCGAACTCCGGGCGCGCGGAGCGTTCGGAGCTGCGCTCCCGTTTGCCCCAGGCGCCACCCCACGCCCCACCGAGGCCCTGCGCCAGCTTCTCCCAGTCGCGATCCCACCAGGAGCCGCGCGCGCCCTCGCGTTGTTGCTCCCGGCGCTCCTCGCCGGTGCGTTCCTCGGACTCCTCCGCCGTGTCGGAGGCGGTCTCCTCGTGCCCGCCGGAGTGGCGGGAGCTGCCGGAGGTCCCCTTGAGCTCCTCACGCAGCGAGCTGATGGTGTCGCGGACGTCCTCCTTCACGGCGCGCGCGACGTCGCGCACCGAGTCGGTGATCTCGCGTTCCAGGTCGTCCAGGTCAGCGCTGCGGTTCCGCAGCTCCTCGCGTCCCTTGTCGGTGAGCCGGTAGACCTTGCGCCCGCTGACCTCCTCGTGGGTCACCAGCCCCTCCTCCTCCAGGCGGGCCAGGCGCGGGTAGATCGTGCCGGGTGAGGGCGAGTAGACGCCGAGGAACCGATCACGCAGCAGGCTGATGATCTCGTAGCCGTGTCGTGGGCTCTCGTCCAGCAGCTTCAACAGGTACAGGCGGAGCCGCCCGTGACCGAAGATCGTGCTCATTGGGTCCCCCTCGGGATCGCGGCTGGTGCGTCGGGATCACGCCGGAGCAGCGACGCCGACCCCGAGACGGTCGTGGTGGTGATGCTCGCGGGATCCACCCCGTCACCGATCTTTCCGCTGAGGCTGCGCCGTCCGGGCTGGTCGCGCCGGTCCAGGCTGAACGCCGTGTCGAGCTCTCCGGTGGCCGAGCGCATCTCGACGGCGGCCGAGGTGGTGGCCGGGACACGCAACGCGATTCCACCGGAGACCGACGCTAGCTTGACACGGGAGGACGGGGCCAGGTCGATGTCGGCGAGGAGCTGGCTCGACGCGGTCCTCGCGCCGAAGTCCGCGAGCCTACCCCCGGCCACGGCGATCTCGCCGCTGACACTGTTGAAGTGCAGGCTGCCGTCGAGGTCGCGGGCGTCGAGGTTCCCGGAGACGGTGCCGACCTCGACCTCGCCGGCCATGTCGTCCAACGTGATATCGGCCGAGGCCGTGCGCAGCTGGGTCTTGGCGCTCAGGCCAGCGGCCACGATCGGCGCGGAGAGCGTGGTGACCTCCACCGGACAGTCGCGGGGGACACGCAGGCTGACCGTGGCCGACCGGCGCCCCATCCCCCGGTATCTCGAGAGCTGCGTCGGGCGCAGCCGTTCGAGTAGGCCGCTGCCCGTGAGGTCTTCGTAGGTGACGGTGAGAATCCCGGCCTCCTGGGTGACCAGGACCGGATCGCCGACGATGTCGGAGATGTCGAAGGTGACCGGGTCGTCGGTGGGAAGGATGTTGACGTGACCACCGATGATGCGGATGCGCAACGCCACGATCCCATCGAGCGTGCGCGTCATCGGCTGGTCGATGGTCCATCGCGCCATCGCGGGCCCTTTCGTCTTGGCTGCTGCTGAGTAAACACGATATGTCGCGACGGACGGAATCTCAAGATATGTCGCGAAGAAAGCGAGAAGTGGTCGGGGTACGCGCCCTCGTGGCGGAACGTACCCCGCGACAGTCGTAGGGCGCACCGGGGACACAACGGTGAGGGGACCCCGGCCACGCCGGGGTCCCCTCACCGTTGCGCGTGGCGTCCGGCCCCGAATCGGGGACGAACACCGCTCGTCTCAGCTATTCGTCGTCATCGTCCTCGGAGCGGGCCAGCCACGTCGCCAGCCGGTCGACAGCGGTCTCGAACTCCGGATACACGTCGGTGAACGTCCGCAGCTGGCCAGCGAGCCACGCCAGGGAGACCTCCTCGTCGCCACGGCGCTGTTCCAGCTCCTCGATTCCGCGGTCGGTCTCGTACACGGCCTACTCCGCCGGAGGGAAGACCGTGTTGATGAGCGCCTGCTGCTCGGCCTCGTGCCGCTTGCCCGAGCCGGCCGCCGGCGCCGAGCCCGCGGGGCGCGAGACCCGGGTGAACGGCCGGTCGAGCTGCTCGGAGAAGACCAGCGCGACGAACGGCCAGGGGCCCATGTTCGCCGGCTCCTCCTGAACCCACAGCACCTCGCCGGAGTTCGGGAAGGAGGAGAGCTGCTGCCGGATCTCCTCGATCGGCAGCGGGTACAGCCGCTCCACCCTGATGATGGCGGTGTTCCTGTCACCGGCGCGCTCGCGCGCCGCCTGTAGGTCGTAGTAGATCTTGCCCGAGCACAGCACCACCCGCCGGACCTCCTCGGGGCTGATGTCGGAGGAGTCGGGGATGATCGGTTGGAACGAGCCGGAGGTGAACTCCGACGTGGTCGACGTGGCCGCCTTCAGGCGCAACATCGACTTCGGGGTGAAGATCACGGCCGGACGCCGGTACGGCGACTTCACCTGCCACCGCAGCAGGTGGAAGTAGTTCGCCGGTGTCGTTGGCATGGCCACCGTCATGTTCTCCTGGGCGCACTGTTGCAGGAACCGCTCGATACGCGCCGAGGAGTGGTCGGGGCCCTGACCCTCGTAGCCGTGCGGGAGCAGCAGGGTCACGCTGGAGCGCTGGCCCCACTTCTGCTCGCCGGAGGTGATGTACTCGTCGATGACGGACTGCGCGCCGTTGACGAAGTCACCGAACTGCGCCTCCCAGCACACCAGGGCATCGGGGCGCTCGGTGGAGTAGCCGTACTCGAAGCCCAGAGCGGCGTACTCGCTGAGCAGCGAGTCGTGGGTGTAGAACCGCGACGTGCCCTGGTCGAACTGCTTGAGCGGGGTGTGCACATCGCCGGTGTGCCGGTCGACGAGGGCGGCGTGCCGCTGGCCGAAGGTGCCTCTCCGGGTGTCCTGGCCGACCAACCGGACAGGGTGCTCCTCGATCAGCAGCGAACCGAACGCCATGGTCTCGCCCATGGCCCAGTCGATCGCGTCCTCCTCGATCATCTGCGAGCGGCGTTGCAGTTGCGGCTGCACCCGCGGGTGCGGTGTGAAGCCCTCGGGCAGGCTGACCTGGGTCTCCACGATCCGCTTGACGGTCTCGTCGGAGATCGAGGTGTCGATGGCCCTGTGGTCGATGCGCCCCTCGTCGAACACCTCGGGCTTGATCACCGCGCCCGGTTCCACCGGCTTCTTTCCAGCCTCGCGGGTCTCGGCGAAGGCGTGCTCCAGCTGGGACTGGTAGTCCCGCAGCGCCTGCTCGGCCTCCTCGACCGAGATGTCGCCGCGCCCGATCAGCGCCTCGGTGTAGAGCTTGCGCGTGGACCGCTTGGAGTCGATGACGTCGTACATCACCGGCTGGGTGAACGAGGGGTTGTCCCCCTCGTTGTGTCCCCGGCGGCGGTAGCACACCAGGTCGACCACGACGTCCTTGTTGAACGCCTGTCGGTAGGCGAAGGCGAGCTGGGACACCCGGACGACCGCCTCGGGGTCGTCACCGTTGACGTGGAAGATCGGCGCCTGCACCATCCGCGCCACGTCGGTGGCGTAGACGCTGGACCGGCTGTCGGCCGGTGAGGTGGTGAACCCGACCTGGTTGTTCACGATGACGTGCACGGTGCCACCGGTGCGGTATCCGCGTAGCTGTGACAGGTTCAGGGTCTCGGCCACCACACCCTGCCCGGCGAACGCGGCGTCCCCGTGGATCAACAGCGGGAGCACCGTGAAACCGTGCGGGCCCTTGTTCAGGATGTCCTGCTTGGCGCGGACGATGCCCTCGGCGATCGGGTTGACCGCCTCGAGGTGGGAGGGGTTGGCGGCCAGCGAGATCTTGATCTTGTCCCCGTCGGGGCTCTCGAACGTGCCCTCGGTGCCGAGGTGGTACTTGACGTCGCCGGACCCGTGGGCGCTGCGCGGGTCGAGATTGCCCTCGAACTCACCGAAGATCTGGCCGTAGGACTTGCCGCAGACGTTGGCCAGCACGTTCAGCCGGCCCCGGTGGGCCATGCCCATGACGACCTCGTCCAGATCGGCCTTGGCCGCCTTGGTGAGCACGGCGTCGAGCAGCGGGATGAGGGACTCTCCGCCCTCGAGGGAGAACCGCTTTTGGCCGACGTACTTCGTCTGCAGGAAGGTCTCGAACGCCTCGGCGCTGTTCAGCCGCTTCAGGATGTGCAGCTGCTCATCGCGACTGACCTTCTCATGTTCGCGCTCGATGTGGTTCTGGATCCACTCGCGCTCCTCGGGGCTCTGGATGTGCATGTACTCGACACCCACCGTGCGGCAGTAGGTGTCGCGCAGCACGCCCAGGACATCGCGGAGCTTCATGACCTGCTCGCCACCGAAGCCCCCTGTGGGGAACTCGCGCTCCAAATCCCACAGCGTGAGCCCGTGTTCCAGGACGTCGAGGTCCGGGTGGCGGCGCTGCTTGTACTCCAGCGGGTCGGTGTCGGCCATGAGGTGGCCGCGCACCCGGTAGGCGTGGATCAGCTCCTGCACCCGGCTGGCCTTGTCGAGCTCGTTGCGCTCGGTGGTGATGTCCTGTGTCCACCGGACGGGCTCGTAGGGGATGCGCAGCGACTTGAAGATCTCGTCGTAGAAACCGTCCTCGCCCAGCAGCAGCTGGTGGATACGGCGCAGGAACTCGCCCGACTGGGCACCCTGGATGATGCGGTGGTCGTAGGTGGAGGTCAGCGTCATGACCTTGCTGACGGCCAGCCGGTTCAGGGTCTCGTCGGAGGCCCCCTGGAACTCGGCCGGGTACTCCATGGCCCCGACACCCACGATGGTGCCCTGGCCCGGCATCAGCCGCGGCACGGAGTGGACGGTGCCGATCCCGCCCGGGTTGGTCAGACTGATGGTGGTGCCCTGGAAGTCGGCGACGCCCAGCTTGTTGTTGCGCGCCTTGCGGAGCAGGTCCTCGTAGCTGGACCAGAACTCCTTGAAGTCCAGGGTCTCAGCGGCCTTGATGCTGGGCACGACGAGTTGGCGGGTACCGTCGGCCTTCTCCAGGTCGATCGCGAGCCCGAGGTTGACGTGCTCGGGCTTGGCGATACCGGGCTTGTCCTCGACCTCCACGTAGGAGTGGTTCATCTCCGGCACCGACTGCAACGCCTTCACCATGGCGTAGCCGATGAGGTGTGTGAACGAGACCTTCCCACCGCGCGCGCGGCGCATGTGGTTGTTGATCACGATCCGGTTGTCGAAGAGCAGCTTCACCGGAACGGCGCGCACGCTGGTGGCAGTTGGCAGGGAGAGGCTGGACTCCATGTTGGAGGCGGTGCGGGCGTGGGCGCCGCGCAGTCGCTCCTCGTGCACCTTCAGAGAGTCGTCGGTCTGCTCGGAGGACTCTGACGCGGCCGGTTGCTCCTGCTTCGGAGTCGCATCCTGCTTGGCCGGCTTCGCGTCCGTGGCCGTGGTCCTCGCGGCGGACGTGGTGGCGCCCGGGGTCCCTCCGGTCGCGCCATTGGCCTGGGTGGTGGCCGACTTGTAGTCGGCGAAGAAGTTCCACCACGCCTTGTCAACCGAGTTCGGGTCGTTCAGGTACTTCTGATAGAGCTCCTCGACCAGCCACTCGTTGGGGCCGAAGCCTGTTAGGGGTTGAGATGCCTCAGACGACACGGCGGAGATCGCCCTCTTCCGCAGCTCGCTTGTGAATGTGTTGGTCAGAGATGGCCGCTAAGCAGGGCGGGCTCGATGTCCGGTGGCCGCGCATGGGCGTCCGGGCACGCGCCCGGCCAGCAATCTCGACTTATAGGCTACTTGTACAGGCGTGTCCGTGGGGAGTCCACCGCACGGCGGAACTGGGAGATACCTAACAATCATTCACAAAAACGTTCGTTCCCGTAGTGATCTTCCGGTTACGCCCCAGCGTATTCGCTGATGATCAGGGCATTTTCCGGCGCGCCCGGTGTGGGGAGCGCGTGGCTGGCCCGTCACCCCCCACGAATCGCGGGAACCGGCGCGCGACTCGTGGCGTCATAGGGGACAACAGTGGCCGGGCAGGACGGCTGGGCCCACACTCGGCGGACCACGGGGGCTCCGTCGAGGTGGGTCCAGGCCCGGCCGCGGTTACGCCCACACCGTGCGGTGCGGAGCCGTGCTGGCCCCTCGGCGATCGCCCCCGTTAAGCGCGGCTGTGCTGCGCTTCGAAGTAACAGAGCCTAAGGTTTCCCCCGGCCCCGGCGTGGGTGAATGGGCAGGGAGCACCGAGGACGGAGGAGCCATGGCGGATCTGCGGTTCGATGGGCGAGTCGCGATCGTGACCGGAGCCGGCCGCGGGCTCGGCCGGTGCTATGCCATCGAACTCGCGGCGCGCGGCGCCAGGGTCGTCGTTAACGACCGCGCGGCCGCCGACGGTGAGGCTCGGGGGGAGCCCGGCGCGGGTGCGGCCGACGCCGTCACCTCCGAGATCGGCGAACGTGGCGGAACGGCACTGGCCGACACCACCGACGTCGCCACCGAGGAGGGCGCGAACGCGTTGGTCGAGAGTGCCCTCGACACGTTCGGCCGAGTGGATGTCGTGGTGAACAACGCGGGACTGTTGCGCGACCGCGCGTTCGCGAACATCACCACGGCCGAGTGGGACCCCGTGCTCGACGTTCACCTGCGCGGAACCTTCCTGGTCTCGCGCGCCGCCTTCGGTCACCTGCGGGAGCACGGGTACGGCCGGATCGTCAACACAACCTCGCCCACGGGCCTTTTCGGTAACTTCGGCCAGAGCAACTACGCGGCCGCCAAGATGGGGATCGTCGGGCTGACCAAGACCCTGGCCATCGAGGGAGCGCGCTACGACATCACGGCCAACGCCGTCGCGCCTCTCGCCTACACCCGGATGACCAGCGACACGCTGTCGGCCGAGGACGCCGAACGGCTCGGGCCGGAGCGCGTCGCGCCCACGGTCGTGTGGCTGGCCCACGAACACTGCGAGACCTCGGGCGAGATCTACGCGGTCGGCGGGGGGCGGGTCGCCCGGGTGTTCATCGCGGAGGGGCCCGGAGCCGACCTGGGTGAGGCCACCGCCGAGGAGGTGCGGGACCGCTGGCCCGACATCAACGCCGAGCGTCCTTACGACGTCCCCCGCAACCGTGCCGAGCAGACTCGGGGGCTCCTCGAGGGGCCGCCCTGACCCGTCCTCGGGTAACGCGTGTGACGCCGCCGAGTGGTCCGCGTCCCGGGTGCGGATTCGGAGTCGTTGTTTAGCAGCGTCAATAGCTGTCGCCGTGGCCGTAGTGATGAATCGTGCGTGTCCTAGGGAGTGGCGTACGGATTCGTCTTTCGCGTTGGATTCCCCGGTGCACGTGCACTCCCGCTCCTACGATTGCGGAATTGGAGGTGGGGGAGGGTGAAAGAGTTCGGGGAACTCGAAGCCGCCATCATGGACGCACTCTGGGAGGCCGGACGCCCATTGGTCGTCCGTGAGGTGCGCGAGACGATGGACTACGACCGCGACGTCGCGTACACGACCGTCATGACCGTGACCAATATCCTGTACCACAAAGGGCTGCTCAGGCGGGAGAAGTCCGGGAGGGCCTGGCGCTACTGGCCGCGTGAGAGCCGGGAGGAGCACAGCGCCCGGATGATGAGCGAGGTCCTCAGTGTCTGTGGGGACCCCGGAACGACGATGCGTCGCTTCATCGAGAGCTTCACCGACGAGGAGATGGCGCGGCTGCACGAGGTGCTCCACACGGTCCGGGAACGCCGGGGGATCGCGTCATAGCCCGAGGCACCGGGTCTATGCTGGGCTGCCGTGGACGAACCTCTTGTGGCACGTATGCGACAGTTCGGCGAGACCATCTTCGCGGAGATGAGCCGTCTCGCCGCCGAGACGGACTCCATCAACCTCGGACAGGGGTTCCCCGACACCGACGGCCCGAGCTCGTTGTTGCGGGACGCCTCCCGCCACATCGAGCGGGGCGTCAACCAGTACCCGCCCGGCCCCGGTCGAGCGGAGCTGCGCGGGGCGGTCGCCGCTGACCGGGCGCGGCGCTACGGCCTGGAGTACGACCCCGACACCGAGGTCTACGTCACCGTCGGTGCCACCGCGGGGATCGCGGCGAGCGTGCTCGGCCTGGTCGAGCAGGGTGACGAGGTCGTGCTCTTCGAGCCCATGTACGACTCCTACGCCGGGGCCATCGCGCTGGCCGGCGGGGTGCGGCGCCCGGTCACCCTGCGGCCCGACCCCGACCAGGGGGGCCGATTCGGCTTCGACGCCGACGAGCTGCGAGCGGCGGTCGGACCACGGACCAGGATGATCATCGTCAACTCGCCGCACAACCCGACCGGGACGGTCCTGACCCCGGACGAGCTCGACACCATCGCCGAGGTCTGTCGGGAGCACGACCTCATCGCGCTCACGGATGAGGTCTACGAGCACCTCACGTTCGACGACGCGGAGCACGTGCCGCTGGCCACCCGCCCCGGCATGCGCGACCGCACGGTCGCCGTGTCGTCCGCCGGTAAGACGTTCTCGGTGACGGCGTGGAAGACCGGGTGGGTCATGGGGCCCGAGCCGTTGGTCCGGGCGGCGCGCACGGTCAACCAGTTCCTCACGTTCACCGCCAACGGGGCGCTGCAGCTCGCGATCGCCGAGGCCATCCGCGAGGAGACCGACTGGGTGGCCGCGCAGCGCGCCGCACTGTGGCGCAAGCGCGACCGGCTCGCCGCCGGGCTGCGCGAGGCCGGTTTCGGGGTCATGCGTCCACAGGGTACGTACTTCGCGATGACCGACATCCGGCCGCTGGGGTACAGCGATGGCATCGAGTTCGCGCGGGCCCTCCCGCGCGAGGCCGGGGTGGCCGCCGTGCCGGCGCAGGTGCTCTACGACAACGTTGACGAGGGGAGGCACCTGGTCCGCTTCGCGTTCTGCAAGCGCGACGAGGTCCTCGACGACGCCGTCGTCCGGCTCACGCGCTACACCGCCGGCTGACCCGGTGGCTCTGCGCGGCTCACGCTCCCCGGCCCCGCGTCCGGGCGCGTGTCGCCCACCAACGTCACCCCGAACCGAGAGAGGGCACCAGTGGACACGGTTCCCGCGTCGATGCCAGCCGACCTGTTGCGGGTCGCCGAGGACACCAAGGGCTTCATGCCGACCAACGAGGGGCTCGCCCTTTACGAGACAGCGCTGGCCCACGCCGGCCTCGGGCCGGTGCTGGAGGTCGGCACCTACTGCGGCAAGTCCACCGTCTTCCTGGGCGCGGCTGTCCAGCGGACCGGGGGGACCGTCGTGACGGTGGACCACCACCGTGGTTCCGAGGAGCACCAGCAGGGGTGGGAGTACCACGACCCCACGATGGTGGACCCGGCCACCGGACGCCTCGACACGCTGGGCACGTTCCGGGAGACCATGGCCGCCGCGGGGCTGGAGGACGAAGTGGTGGCCGTCGTGGGCCGCTCCGCCGATGTGGCGCGGCTGTGGCACGCCCCGCTGGGAATGCTGTTCATCGACGGTGGCCACACCGAGCAGGCGGCCCGGGAGGACTACGCGGGGTGGAGCCCGCACGTGCGTCCGGGCGGCGCGCTGGCGATCCACGACGTCTTCCCCGACCCGCGGGACGGCGGGCGCGCGCCGTACGACATCTACCGCCGCTCGCTCGACTCCGGCGAGTTCACCGAGGTGCGGGTGGTGGGCTCGTTGCGGGTGTTGCGGCGCCGTGGCTGAGGTGGCCGGAACCGGTCGCGTGCCCGCGGCGGTTGTCAGCGCGGGGCGTGTCCACAAGCCCGGGATCTGGGCGCGAGAACCGTCTCGAGCGCATAGGCTCGGACGCGCATGGGGACATCCTTCGAGAGTGGTGGACAAGGGGTGCAGTCAGTGGTGACGAACGGAGCGATCGGACTGATCAGCCAGTACACGCTCGACAACGGGCTTCGTCTGGTGACCGCGCCGGCCGCCACGGGACAGGTCGCGGCGGTCAATCTCTGGTACGGCGTCGGCTCCCGGCACGAGGTCCCCGGCCGCACAGGGTTCGCCCACCTTTTCGAGCACCTGATGTTCCAGGGCAGCGGCGGGGTCGCCAAGGGCGAGCACTTCGACGCGATCGAGCGCCTGGGGGGCGAGATCAACGCCTCCACCTCGACCGACCGCACCAACTACTTCGAGACCGTGCCCGAGCACGCGCTCGACCTCGCGTTGTGGCTCGAGGCCGACCGGCTGGCGACGTTGCGCGAGGGGATGACCCAGGAGGTCCTCGACAACCAGCGCGACGTCGTCAAGAACGAGCGCCGGCAGCGCTACGACAACGTTCCCTACGGCACGGCGTTCGAGCGGATCCTGCGTCTGGGCTACCCCGAGGGGCATCCGTACCACCACCCCACGATCGGGTCCATGCAGGACCTCGACGACGCCGACCTCGACTACGTCCTGTCCTTCCACAAGAAGCACTACGGACCCGACAACCTGGTGCTGACCGTGGTGAGCAACCTCGACCCCGACGACGTCCACGAGCGGGTCAAAAGGTACTTCGGCGCCATCCCGGCCCGCGAGACCGTGGCCGAGGCCCCCAACGCCGCCCTCGAGGGACTCATCGGGGGGCCTGTGCGCGACACCGTGGTCGAGCAGGTACCCGCGCCCGCGGTGTTCATGGGCTACCGTGTTCCCGCCTACGGTGAACGCGAGTTCGACGTCATGCACCTCGTCTCCGCCATCCTCGGCTACGGCCAGGGCAGCCGGCTCTACCAGCGGCTGGTGGTCGAGCGGGGAATGGCCAACGACGACGGCGGCTCCGCGGCCGACGTCCTGCCGTTCCGTTACACGCCGAGCCTGATGCTGGTGACCATGATCGCCCGCGAGGGAGTCTCCGGTGACGAGCTGGAGACCGCCATCCGTGAGGAGATCGCCGGTCTCGCCGACGGTGTCACCGAGGACGAGCTCGACCGCGCACGGGCGATCCTGGAGCGCGACCACCTGCAGACGCTCTCCAACCCGAGTGGTCTGGCCGATACCATCGGCAGCTGCACGCAGCTGTTCGACGATCCCGAGCTCGCCAGCACCTGGCCGCAGCGCTGGGCGGCCATCAGTACGGACGACATCGTGGCCTGCGCGAAGCGGCTCCTCGCCGAGGAGAACCTGCTGGTCGTCCGGTTCGACCCGCAGGAGACCGGCGAGGGGACGGTGGAGCCCGAACCCGCGGACGCCTGACCCGAACCCCGTTGAGCCGTCCCGTGCACACGCCGAGGAAAGAGTCGAGTTGAGCATTCTGCAGTCCCGTCCCGAGCTTGGTCCGCCCCAGCCCTACACCTTCCCCAAGCCCCGACACCTGAGTGTCGGCGGCGGGAACGTGATCGCCATTGACGTGCCCGGGCAGCAGTACGCCGCGGTCAGGCTCGTGCAGCCCACCGCGGGTGCCGCCAACGAGCCCCTCGACCGTATGGGCGTCGCCAGCCTCACCGGTGAGGTGCTGGAGGACGGTGTGCACGGCAACAGCTCCCTGGCCCCGGCCCTGGAGCAGCACGGCGCCGAGTGGGTCTGCCGGGTCACCTGGGACAGTTTCATCACCGGTGTCGACGCCCCGGTCACCCGGATCAGCGACGCCGTGGCGCTGTTCGCCGAGGCGGTTCGCGCGCCCGCGCTGCGCCCGGAGGACATCGTGCGCCGCCGTGAGCAGCTCGTCGAGCGGTTCTGGCTGGACGCCTCGGTGGCCTCCACGCTGGCCATGCGCGCCGTCGGGGGACAGCTGTTCACCGGTCGCTACGGCACCCCGCTCAACGGAGGGCCGGTCCAGCTGCGCGAGGTCACTCCCGAGGACGTCGCCGAGTTCCACGCCCGCTCCATGGCCGACGTAGCCGGCACCCTGGTGGTGGTTGGCGACCTCAGCGACGTCGACCTCGAGGCGCTCGGCACGGCCGTCTTCGGTGACGCCGCGCCCGCTCCGGCAGCCCAGGTCACGCCGCCCGAGCCCGCCGCGGGGGAGCTGCCCCGTACCGTGGTGCTCGACCGGCCGGGGTCGGTGCAGTCCGCGCTGATCTTGGCGCACCGCGCGCCGTCGCGTCCCGAGATCGACCTGCCCAAGGCCGACGGAATGAGCGACGTTCTCGGCGGGATGTTCACGTCGCGGCTGAACATGGAGCTGCGCGAGCGGCTCGGCTACACCTACGGGGTGGGGTGCCGGTTCGACCTCCGCCGCGACAGCGGGGTGTTCCTCATCAGCACGCAGGTCGAGGCGGCGACCACCGCCCACTCGGTTACCAGGATGTTCGCCGAGATCGATCGGTTGCGGGCCGACGGTCCCACCGAGGGGGAGCTGGAGGCCGTGCGCGAGTCCAACACGGTTGGGCTTCCCGTTACCTACTCCACGGCGCGCAGCCTCGCCAGCGCGCTGGTGGAGACCGTGGTGCACGACCTCCCCGAGGACCATGTCGACCGGCTACGTGCCGGGTTCGAGAGGCTCACGGCCGACGATCTCACGCAGGCGGCACGAAACCTCCTGCGTCCGAGCGAATCCGTCGTTATCGTGGCGGGCGACGCCGCGCGGGTCGAGGAGCCGCTGCGCGAGACCGGGGTCGGCCCGGTCACCGTGCGCGATCCGGATTCCCTCTGGAGCTGAGTTCCGGGGTGCCGCGGTACGTGTCGGTCGTGGGAACCGTGTCAGGGAGAGGATCGTCACTGCATAAGGTGGTTTTCGTTGGAAATAACGAAACCGGGCCTTTGCGGTCCTGATGTGGTAGCCGCTGGTGTGAACGCCGGGGCCGCCTGATATAACGAGTGATCTGACCGGCAACGACGCGACCCGAACGTGAACATCCCCGCAGGAGGCCACAGTGGCCCGTGATCTGACTCGCTGACAAGCCGTGTCCTCCATCGAGAAGCCCCACGCAGAGCGGCGCGAATCGCCGCTGGACGCCGCGCGTCAAGGCACGCTCGAATCAGGTCAACGCCTGCTCAAAGGGCGTTACCAGCTCCTTGACGAGATCGCCCGCGGCGGTGTCGGTACCGTCTGGCGGGCGAGTGACCTCGTTCTCGACCGCGAGGTCGCGGTCAAGGAGCTGCGGCTGCCCACGGACCTGAGCGAGACCGAGCGTGAGTCGTTGCTGCGACGCACCACCCGCGAGGCGCGGGTGGCGGCACGGTTGACCCATCCCGGTCTGGTGACCGTGCTCGATGTGGTCGACGAGGACTCCCGCCCGTGGATCGTCATGGAGCTCGTCGTGTCGAGCACCCTCGACGAGATCATCCAGTTGGCGGGGCCGCTGCCGTACCAGCGCGTGGCCGAGATCGGGCTGCAGCTGATCGACGCGCTGAAGATCGCCCACGACGAGGGCATCGTGCATCGGGACGTCAAGCCCGACAACGTCATGATCAGTGAGGACGGCCGGGTGGTGCTGACCGACTTCGGGCTGGCGGCGTGGACGGGCGAGTCCGCGTTGACGAGTTCCGGGCGGATCATCGGCTCGCCCTCCTACATCCCGCCCGAGCGCGCCAAGGCCGGCCCGGTCGGGTCCGAGTCGGACCTGTGGTCGCTGGGCGCCACGCTGTACGCGGCGGTCGAGGGGCACCCGCCGTACAACCGCAAGGGCTACATTCGGATCCTGCGGGGTGAGGAGCTCGACGAGCCGCCGACGGCGGAGAACGCGGGCCCACTCGCGCCGGTGCTCGCGGGGCTGCTACACGTGCGCCCCGACGACCGGCTCACCGCGGAGAACGCGACCAAGATGCTGCGGATCGCCGCGCTGGCCCCGTGGGCACCAGAGACCAGCCCCGAGACCGCGGCTAGGAGCGCGGCCGACCCCGGCGAACGGCCGTCCGTGCCGACACAGCCCGCCGCGGGCGAGGCCGCCTCCCGTGTCGACGTCGAGGCCGGAACGGAGCGCGGCGGCGACGAAGCGGGTGAGGAGGACGAGGCCGCGGGAGAGCAGGTCTTGGACGACGACTTCCGCCAAGGGGCTCACGTCCTGCGTCATTCATTGCAGGAGTCGATGTCGGAGGGGGTGTCACAGCTGCACGACAAGTTGCAGCGGCACCGCCCGGAGGTGAGCTCGCTACTCACCTCGATCCGGGAGTCCACCGACACGCTCGGGCTGACCGCGTCGGGTCGGCACCGCAGCAGTAGCCAGCTCCCCATAGTCCTCGGTGTGATCGCGGGCGTCTTGGTGCTGCTGGCGATCGTGACCTGGGCGCTGCTCTTCCGGTAGGTCTGGCCCGGCGCGCGCGTCGTGCCCGCTGCCGATCCCACGATCCGGCGCAGCGGGTCGTCGAATCTGAGTCAGTGTGGCATCTTGGCGGACGCGCCTGAAGAGCCTCCCGAGGACGCGCGACCGGGCGGCCTGGAGCCGCGACCCTTCTTACCCACGCTCTTTCTGAGAGCCGCCCTCGTCGGGACCGGACCGGGCGGGTACGTCGCCGCCATTCGCGCGGCGCAACTGGGCGGGTCGGTGGCCGTCAGGAATGCCAGGTACCGGGAGGGGCTGCCGCAACAGCGGGTGTGTCCCGGGGCGGGTGCTGCTGGGCCACGCCGAACCCGCGCGCCCGGTGACGCGCGGCGCCACGAAGTTCGGGGGCGGCCTCGACGGTGACGTGCACGCTGCCCACGGCACAGCCCGCACGCCAACGTGAAGTCGCTCCCGCCACCCACCGTCGTGGGTTCCGCCCGCGGGAACACCTCGACCGACTCCGCGGGCGCGGATGTCCCCACGGCGCGGGACGGGCGGAGCGCGCCGACGTGGCGGGATCGTCCCTCCACGGCGAGTGGGGAAGCGGTCTCCGCCACGTCGGCCCCCGAACCTCCCCCGAGAGGCGGACCGACCTACTCCTCGTCCTCCGCGCTCTCGGCGTACATCGCGCGGAACGTGACGGGCCCGATGATCCCGTCGTCGTCGATGCCCTTCCGCTTCTGGAAGTCCCGGACCGCCTGCTCCATCTCGGGACCGAACCTGTTCGTCGTGGTGTCGGTGCTGTCGTGGCCCAGGTAGGTCAGCGTGTGCCGCAGCCCCGCGACCAGCATGGAGTCGTCGCCTCGCCGTACGAGCCCCACGTCGTCGGAGAGCTGGTCCCACGTGTCGCTGTCGAGGTTGCCGGTGGTGGGCACGAGTTCGTTGTTGAGCTGGTACTGGTGAACGGCGAAGGTCACGTTCGGGGTGAACTCCAACTTCGGCTCCTCACCGAGGTACACCCCGAACTCCTGGAGGAAGTAGCCGACGGCCACCACCCGGTAGTCACTGTCGCCCTCGGTGAGCTCCACCCACGGGTCCTCCTGGATGGCCGCGAGGACGTGCGGGGGAGTGTCCGGTCCGTCCGCGAGGGCGGGCGGTGCCGCGCCCAGCGCGAGTGCGAGGCTGGCGACGCCGGCGGTCGCGATGGCGAATCCACGTTTCGAGAACACGAGAGACCTCCGTTTCGGGTGCACGCGGTAAAGCGGTGACGAGGAGAGGACGTGCGCGGCCATTCGGAGGATCGCGTCGTTCACCGCGAATTCGCGCGCCTTTCCCGCCGGGTTCCCTCCGGTGGGACGGCGGCGCGTACATGCCGTCCACAAGCATGTCGACTTCTGCTCGGACCACTCACTCCCGGTGCGCGACTACGTGGAGTGGACTTCTCGCCGGAGACCACCTCAACCATGCGCGCGAGCACCTGTTGGTTGGGGGTGTGGTATTGGCGCCGGCTGCCCGGATCGGTCACGAGGCGTTCCTCTCCCGTGGGGAAGAGCGCGCGGCCAGTGTGGGGACGCTGACCGCCCCGGCCAGGGTGAGTGCGCCGGTGAGCACGGCTACGTGGTTCCAGCCGGCCAACTGGGTGGCGGTGTCGGCCTTGGGGGAGGCGGCCAGCACGCTGACGACGGTGACTCCGATGGAGGCGGCGAGGTAGCGGGCCGTGTTGGTGATCCCGGTGCCCAGGGCGGTGCGCTCCGGCGGGACGGTCGCGACCGCCTGTCGGGCGAGGCCGGCGTTGAGTACTCCGGTGGCCAGCCCGGCGACCAGCAGACCCGGAACCAGACGTCCCACCGTTGCGGTCTCTTCGAGACCGGTGAGAAGAAGTAGCCCGATCCCGGTAACCGCCAGCCCGACAGCCAGTTGTGCCGTCCCGGTCACCCGTGCGGCCAGGCCGCGGACGAGTACGGCGGACACGGCACTGGACCCCGACCACAGGGTGAGGACCGCCCCGGCCTGTAAGCTTGTCAGCCCCATCGCGGTGGCGAGGAAGGTGCAGGCGAACGACATCAGGGCGATCACTCCGGCACCGGTGGCGACAGCCGCCGCGTTGGCGGCCACGAAGTCCCCACGGCGGAACAGTGGGGGGTCCACCATCGGGAACCGGCCGCGCAGTTGGCTGACGACGAACCCCGCCAGCGTGCACACGGCGAGAGCGGTCCCAACCAACGCCGCTGTGAGGTGGGACTGGCGAGCTTCGACCAGGGCGACCAGTAACGCTACGAGTCCCGCGGTCAGCAGTACGGCGCCCACAAGGTCCGGTCGTCGGTAGCGGTCGGCCGCGGTTTCGGGGAAGAGACCCCGAGCCGCCACGGCGATCCCGGCTCCCGCCGCGGCGAGCAGCCAGTACGGCGTCGACCAAGCTCCGGCCAGGTCGAAGATCCCGGTAAGAAGCGGGCCGCCCGCGATGCCCAGGCCCATGGCGGTCCCCCACCAGGCGGCCGACCGCGACCGTTGCGCGGGAGCTTTGGTCACCGTGGCGACCAGCCCCAGCCCGGTTGCGATCATGCCCGCCGCCCCCACTCCCTCGATCAGCCGGCCCGCGACGAACACCACCGGAACTGTCGCCACGGCACAGATCACCGAACCGGCGGTGAACACCCCCGCGCCCGCGACGAAGACACGCCGGCGTCCGTTGCGGTCGGCGAAGGAGCCAGCGGTCAACAGGCTGACCGCCAGGCCCACGCTCATAGAGCTCAGGATCCATGTCTGCGCTCCGGGCGAGGCACCCAGGGCCCGGCCCAGCGCTGGTGCGTTTCCCAGAGGGCCCGAGTAGGCCAGCATGGCGACGAACGTGCTGAGGGAGGTCACCACCAGGGCCGCCCCGAACGACGCGCGGGGCGTTGTCGCAGCGAGAGCGACATGAGCGTCACTATTTAGTCTGTTCACCAGACTAGAGTGTCACATATTTGGTCTGGTGAACAGACCAAATTGTGGGTAGACTGGTGCCCATGGCGCTGGGAACCGAATACGACCGACAGGGGTGCTACCTCGCCCGCGCCCTGGAAGTGGTCGGGGAACGGTGGACCCTGCTGATCGTGCGCGACTGCTTCTACGGAGTGCGCCGCTTCTCCGACCTGCGCGCGCACCTCGACATATCCCGGGCCGTACTCAGCGCCCGGCTCGACACACTCCTCGACGCCGGAGTGCTCACTCGAGACGACAGCGGTGGTCACCCGGAGTACCTTCTCACCGAGGCCGGCCGGGCACTCTGGCCCGTCATCTACACCCTGTCGAAGTGGGGAGAGCACCACACCAGTGGATCCCACCCCACACGCATCTTCAGCCACGCCGCATGCGGCACGGATCTCGACGACCACGGCGACTGCCCCACGTGCGGCCACGCTCCCGACCCCGGTGAACTGATCGTCCGCCCCGGCCCCGGACACAACCCGATGCGTCGGAGCGACCGTGTGGCCCGTGCCCTTGAGCAGCCCCACCACCTGCTCACCCCCCTCGACACCCGGGAGTCAGCACCGGAGAGAGCATCACGCTCATGAGCGCGCTCGTGACCGCGGCCCGAGCGACGGTGTGTGGTGCGCGAGTATTGGCGAAGTCGGGGCGCGCCGCTCAGGACCGCAGGTAGGTCAGCACCGCCCGTACCCGCCGGTGGTGGTCGGTGTCGTCGGAGTAGAGGTCCAGCTTGGTGAAGATACTGCGGATGTGCTTCTCCACCGCTCCGTCGCTGACCACGAGCGCACGGGCCATGGACTGGTTGGAGCGCCCCTCGGCCATCAGCGCGAGTACCTCCCGCTCCCGCTGGCTCAGAGGGGCCAGAGGGCCGTCGCGCCGGCTCACCATCAGCTGGGAGACCACCTGTGGGTCGAACACCGTGCCCCCGGAGGCCACCCGCCGAAGGCCCTCCAAGAACTCGTCGACATCCACCACGCGGTCCTTGAGTAGGTAGCCGACCGCCCCCCGAGCGTCGGCCAGTAGGTCGTCGGTGTAGGAGACCTCCACGTACTGCGAGAGAACCAGTACGGGGCTTCCGGGAACCTGTTCGCGGGCGGCGACCGCGGCCCGTAGCCCCTCGTCGGTGAAGGACGGCGGCATGCGCACGTCCACCACGGACACATCCGGTCGGTGCCGCGTGATCGCCTGGATCAGGGAGTCGCCGTCACCGACCTCGGCCACAACCCGACAGTCGAACTCCTCCAGCAACCGCACGATGCCGGAACGGATCAGCGCGGCGTCGTCGGCCACCACTACGCGCACGGCACCTCCACCGCGACCACCGTCGGACCTCCCTCGGGGGAGTCGACCACCAGTTCGCCCTCGGCCGCCTTGACCCGGTCGGCCAGGCCCGCGAGCCCGTGGTCCCTGGCCAGGTGCGCACCGCCCACACCGTTGTCGCCCAGGGTCAGCAGCAGGCCGTGCCTGGTGCGGGACAGTACCATCTTCGCCGCGTTCGCCCCGCTGTGCTTGGCCACGTTCGTCAGGCACTCCGCGGCGGCGAAGTAGATCGTGCTCTCCACCGAGGCGGGAAAGCGTTCCTGAACCCGGGTGTCCAGGGTGACCGGTATCGGACAGCGTGCGGTCAGCGCGGCCAGGGCGGGAGCCAGCCCACGGTCGGTGAGTACGGGCGGGGCGATGCCCCGTGACAGTGCGCGCAGCTCCTCCAGCGTCTCCCTCGTGGCACTGATCGCGTTGGTGAGTGTGCCGCGTGCCGCGTCGGGGTCGCGCTCCATCTGGCGGTCGACTCGGGAGAGTTCCATCGCCAGGTGCACCAGCCGCTGCTGGGGGCCGTCGTGGATGTCGCGTTCCAGCCGCCGAAGCGCCCCGGCCTCCGCGGAGACGGCCGCCGCACGGCTCTCCGAAAGGTCTGCGATACGCTCCTGCATTTCGCCGACCGCGGTGAGCATGACCCGGCCGAGCTGGGCGCGGAGTAGGGCACAGCCGCGTACCAGCAACGGCAGGAGCAACGCCAGAACCAGGCCGGCGGTGAGGGAGAACAGCGAGGACACCAGATGGGTGTTGGGCAGGTCGAGCAGGTCGGGCAGGTCGTTGTAGTTCTCCTCCCCCACGGCGCGGCGGATGATCCAGCCGTACAGCGGAAAAGTGAGCGCGGCGAGCGTCGCGGCCGAGAACGTCGATGCCACCGCGAAGGTGAGGACCGAAACCGGAAAGATCAGTATCCCGTAGAGCAGGTCCAGCCAACTCTGTCCCGCGCGCAACGGAGCCGTCAGCCTGCGGAGGAACCCCGCATCCCGCGGAGGGCGAGGGTAGTGTGGCCTGGCCACCGGGTGCCCCAGCACAGCGGGTAGGGAGCGGCGCTCGATCTCGGCGAACCCGCGGGCGATGAGCAGGCACAGCGCCAGCACGGCGATTCCGATCCCGACTGGCAGCGTTCCAAGGCCGGCCGCGAACGTGGGGACGAGCAGGGCGAATCCGATCACGGAGAGCAGGAACGAGGAGACGAGGTAACCGAGGTCGGCGAGGGATCGCCGGAGTAGTGCTGGCATGACCAACAGGCTAGAGAGCGGACGGGGCGTCGGCACCCCCGGACGCGGGCCTGTTTCGGGTGGGGTTGTCCCTACCTCGGTGGGAAGGGCGACCGCCCGGAAGTGGAGGGTCAGCATCATGTCCGCCAGCCCGCGCGTGCCCCTACGTTCGGGGTGTGCCCAACCCCCCATCGGACGGGAGAGGCCCCCATGGCCACGACCCTGGCTCCCACGCGCGATACATCAGCTATCGGGGTGGGGGCGGCGCCGGCCCGCGACTGTTTCCTCGACGCCCTGCGCCTGCTGGTCATCGTGCTGGTTGTGCTACAGCACTGGACGTTGCCCGTGTTGGACTCCACTCGGGGAGCGGTGACCGTCGGCAGCGTCCTGGACGTGCCCGGGGCGTGGGTGCTCACCTGGGCGGTTCAGGTCATGCCGCTGATCTTCTTCGTCGGGGGTGCCGCGAACGCGATCAGCCTGCGCTCGGCGCGCCAGCGCGCCCAACGCGCACCGGACTGGCTCGCCCGCAGATTGCGGCGGCTCGTCTGGCCCGTGGTTCCCCTGGCCGTGTTGTGGATCCCACTGACCTCCCTGCTGGTCGCCCTCGGTGTGCCGGATGGTGCGGTGCACAGTGGGACGCGGGCCGCGGGCATGGTGCTGTGGTTCCTGGCCGCCTATCTGATGGTGGTGGTGTTGGCACCGACCCTGCTGCGATGGGAGGAGCGCGCCGGATGGTGGATCTGCGTCGGCCTGCTCGCCGGGGTGGTCGCCGTTGACCTGGCGCGGTTGGCCACGGGGGTGACCGAGATCGGCTACCTCAACGTCGCCCTGGTCTGGGCGGGTGTGCACCAGCTCGGCATGCGCTACGCCAGCGGGGCGCTGAACCGGCGCGCGGCGGCCGTCCTGGCCGTGGGCGGCTGGGCCACCGCGCTGGCCGTGGTTCTGGTCGTTCCCTACTCGCCGAACATGACCGGGGTGTTCGACACCGCTGCCTCGAACATCAACCCGCCCACCCTGCCCCTTGCCGCTCTGGGAGCCGGGCAGGTCGGCCTGGCGGTCCTGGCGCGGGAGCGCATCGACGCCTGGGGGAGCCGGCCGGCCGCGGCGTGGTTGCTCACGTGGGCACGGACCCGGTTGATGACGGTCTACCTGTGGCACATGGTGCCGATGGCCGCACTCAGTGCCGTGCTGGTGGTCTGGGCCGACCTGGCCACACCCCAGCCGTTCACCGCCGGATGGCTGGTCTGGAACGCGGCCGGGGTGTCCGCCATGACGCTGGTGCTGTGCCCTCTGGTAGGGCTCACGGCGCGCTTCGAGCGGCCGCCGGACCTGCCCTACGCGGCGCAGAGCACCGCGCGGAGCTGTGCGGCGGCGCTGCTGGGGGGTGCTGGGCTGCTCATCCTGACGGTCGCCGGCCTGGACCCGAACCCGGTTTCGCTCGCCGGTCTCCTGGCCATCGGTGGCGCCCTGGTCGTGACGTGCGGGTTCCGCGAAGGCTGGGGCCGCGCCGCCTGGACGCTGTCGTTGTTCGGGGCGCCCCTGCGAGGGGCCACCAACAGGACGCTCCGCGCGATGACGGCGGAAGCCAGCTCTCGACGTGCGCGTGTCGGGGGCGAAGCCACGCCCGCGCGCGGACGCCCGTGATCCGAGAGCCGGAACTGGACCCTAACCGTGGTCGAGGTTCTAGAGTTTCGGTCATGTCAACGACCCAGACGGGAACACGGCCCGCCATGGACCGGAGCGCTTTCGGGCGCCAGGGCTTCGGGGCGATGCGGCTGAGCGACGAAACGACCGATGACGGCGATCGCGACCCGGTGGCCGTCGTCGACGCCGCCCTCGACGCGGGCGTCACCATGGTGGACACCGCCGACGCCTACCGGAATGAGGAGCTCGTCGGCCGGGCGATCCGAGCGCGACGTGACGAGGTGCTGCTGGCCAGCAAGTTCGGCCTGGTGTGGCCCGACGACGCCGAGGGGTCCTATGAGGTCAGGGCCGACCCGGCCTATGTCCGCCACGCGTGCGAGGCGAGCCTGCGGCGCCTCGGCGTCGACGTGATCGACCTGTACTACCTGCACCACCGTAGCGAGCGAACCCCCATCGAGGAGACCGTCGGGACCATGGCGGAGCTGATCGGACAGGGAAAGGTGCGCGCCATCGGACTGTCCAACGTGACCGAGGAGGACCTGCGGCGCGCCCACACCGTCCACCCGGTCGCGGCGCTACAGGAGCGGTGGTCGCCGCTCCGGCGCGGCATCGAACGGCGGCTGCTGCCCACGGCGGCCGAGCTCGGGGTGGCCGTGGTCGCCCATTCCCCGACCGATCACGGGCTCCTTCACCAGGTGGGCGGCACCGCCGACGATCCGCGCACGAGCGGTGTACGCGCCACCCTGGACGAGATCGCCGGCGCGCACGACGCCACGGCCGGACAGGTCGCGCTGGCCTGGGTGCAGCACCGGGAGTCCGCGCACGGTGTGGCTGTCATCCCGCTTCCGGGGACGACCAGGGTCAGCCATCTGCGCGTCAACGTGGCTGCGGCCGACGTGCGCCTGTCCGAGGACGAGCTAGGCCGGATCGATGCCCTCGGGGCTGTCTCGTGACCCACCCGGGCGACGCGCCGGCGGTACCGCGGTCGGCGACACGCCGTTGCCGGCTGGTCCTCGGCCGTACCGGGACCGGAACCTAGGCTGAACGGGGGGCGAGAGGTGTCCGCGTGCCACGTCAGGGGAGGAGGCCGCGATGCGTGCCGTGCAGTACCGGGAGGTCGGGGCACCACCCCGGGTGGTCGACGTCGCGGTCCCCGAACCCGGGCCGGGCCAGATACTGTTGCGGGTCACTGCGGCTGGGGTGTGCCACTCCGACCTGGAGGTGATGAGTTGGCCCGCCGACTCCTTCCCCTACGCGCTGCCGCTCACGCTGGGGCACGAGGGCGCCGGTGAGGTCGTGGCGTTGGGCAGCGGGGTCACCCGGGTCTCGGAAGGCGACTCGGTCCTGGTGTACGGCCCCTGGGGCTGTGGCGTGTGCCGGGTGTGTTCCACGGGCCGGGAGAACTACTGCCCACACGCGGCGGAGTTGGGGATCCTGCCGCCGGGGTTGGGCAGTCCGGGGGCACTGGCGGAGTACGTGCTGGTGGACTCCGAGCGTCACGTCGTGCCGATCGGGGACCTGGACCCGGTCACCACCGTCCCGCTCACCGACGCCGGCCTGACCCCCTACCACGCCATCAAGCGCGCGCAGCCCCGGCTGTACGCCGGAAGCACCACGGTGGTGATCGGGGTTGGCGGGCTCGGCCACGTCGCGATCCAGCTGCTGCGCGCGATGTCGGCGACCACCGTGGTGGCCCTGGACGTTCGCGAGCAGAGTCGGGAACTCGCGCTGCAGTTGGGCGCCCACCACGCGCTGCCCTCGGACGAGGGGGCGGTGTCCGCGATCCGTGAACTGAGCGGCGGTGCCGGTGCCAGCGCGGTGTTCGACTTCGTGGGGGCACAGCCCACGGTCGACCTGTCGGCGAACGTCGTCGGAATGGACGCCGCCATCACCCTGGTCGGGATCGGCGGGGGCGCGCTGCCCGTCTCCTTCGGGTCTCCTCCCTTCGGCTCGGTTGTGGGGACCACCTACTGGGGCGCCCGCGCGGAGCTGATGGAACTGGTGGAACTGGCCCGGCAGGACGCGGTGCGCGTCCACGTGGAACGCTACGGCCTGGAGCAGGCACCCGAGGTCTACGACCGGATGAGGGCCGGCCGGATCCACGGCCGAGCCGTGATCGTCCCGTAGCCCGTCGCCGCGGGAGTCGGAGGTTCTCAGCGCGAACCGGCGTCCCGGTCCGCGCCTCGACGGCGGTTGGCCACGAGGCCCGGGATCACCGCAGCGCGCCGCGGTTCGGCAGCCAGCGGCAGTACGGGTGGAGACCGAAGGTCAACGCGACGATGGACACGTCAACGAGTGACTGCCACACGGACCGAGGACCTCCCAGCGCCCCCTGGTCCCGAACGTGACCAGGACCGGGCACAGCTGGAAAACGGCGGACACGAGCGCGAGCGAGGACGCCCAACGCGGCCGGAACAGCTGGAGGATCGGGGCGAGCTGGCCCGAGACGATCCCGATCGGCCACCACACCGCCGGCGCGAGGGGATGGTCGGTGAAGTACCCGACCTTCTCCGGCCCGTGACCTCGCGCTGAAATACGCGTCGTTGTCCGTGATCGTCATGGCGTAGTCGTAGGTCCCGCCGGCGCACTCGTCGACCGTCCCGCCGTCCGCCGGGCCCGCGCGATCCTCGCGGCGTCCCCCGAAACGACCAACGTCAGCGCTGTGGGCAGGCGAGCGCTCCCACCCGTGGGGTGGCGCGCGGCCCCGGGCCACGCGCCACCCGTACCCGGGCGGTACCGCTTCGTCCCGCGACCGTGCTCAGTCGCAGGTGTCGTCGGGTTCGGTGATGAGGGCCTGGAACGTGATCGGACCGACGATTCCGTCAGCGTCGATGCATTTGACCGACTGGAACTCGACCACCGCGCCACGGGTGGCTGGGCCGAACTTGCCGTCCAACAGCAGGTCGTAGCCGTATCCGGAGATCAGCGACTGCTGCACGCTTTTGACCCGGTTGCCGCTGTCGCCCTGGCGGACCAGTCCCAGGTCGTCGGTCAGGACCTCCCAGGTCTCCGCGTCCACCTCCGCTGTCTCTGAGATTCCCCGAGCCGCCTGGTATTCCTGCACGGAGTCGGCCAGCCGCGCGTCGAAGTCCTCGTTGGCGTGGTTGACGTCCAGGAAGCCGTACTCCACCAGCAGGAACTTAACGACCGACACCTCCCAGCGGGAGTCGCCCTCGGTCAGGACGGGCCATTCGGCGGCCTCCACCGCCGCCACCACATCGTCGGGGGTTTCTGGTCCGTCGGCCAACGCGGGAGTCGGCATGGCCCAGAGGCCCGCCGCCAGGACTCCCGACGCGACCACCGTGACTGTTCCTCGGAGTTTGGACATGGCGTGTTCCCCTTTCCCGGTGAATCCGGCTGCACGGTTGCGTGCTGTGGCCTTCACAGTGAGGACGGTCAGGGGCGGGACGCGGGTGACCGGGTGTCGTTCGGTGGCCGGATTCGGCCTACGTCGGAGAGTCATCTGCCGGTGGGCCAGGATGATCTCGCTTCGGATAAGGGGGATTTGCCATGTCGAAGCAACGTCAAAGCTCTGGCCGCGGTTGGCGGGGGCGCGGCGGCTGCGCGCGGCCGAGCTGCTGGAGCATGGGATTCCCAGGCCGGGGTGGCGCGGGTGGTGGGAGTCTCGGCCGAGAGTGCGCGGCGCCGGAAGCGCCGTATCGAGCGAGGTCAGTGAGAGTCGCCCTGGTTCCTCGGGCCGCGCGAGACGCGTCTGCGGGCACGGGCGACCTTGCGGACCCCACGCTTGAGCAGTTCCCGGGCCAGCCGGCGAGCCGGCACGTTGGGCAGGCGGTCCGGATCGCGGAGCCTGGCCTTCTCGGCGGCCTTGAACGCCTTCTTCCTCGCGGACGCGGCGGCTTTTCGCGCCGCGGCCTCGGTTGCCTTATCGGCGGCCTTCTCCCTGCTCCTCTCTCTGTCCCGGGCCGCGATGAGCGTGCCCAGGACGGTGTGGGCAGCGGCTTCGACAGGGATGGTCTCGCCTCCGGACGGATCGCCCACCCGGTTTCCCGGAACCTCGCTGAGCATCGCGAGATCGCCCATGATCCGCGGGCTAACTCCCGCGATCGTGGCCGCGGATTCCGCGCCGACCTTCGCGGCACGCTCCATCGCCCAGGCCGGGGTGTGTATGACGGCGTCCTCGCCCGACGGCCGGTGGTGGAGTTTCAGGTGGGGGGCGAGGCCACGTCGGATGTAGCGGCCGTACATCAGCTCGTCCAGGTCACTGGCGAGGAACTCGTGGTTGAACCGGCGAAAGAACTCCGCCTCGCCGTAGGACAGCGAGCGGTTGGCCTGGGTCTCGTCGGGAGCCAGGAAGCCGTCGGGGAGGTCGAGGATCTCCTCGAAGCTGCGCAGCAGCATACCGGGGTCCGAATCGTCGACCGCGATCACCGTGAGGTTCTGGGGACCGACGATCTCGCACCACCGGCTGACCAACGACCCGTGGTCGTGGCGCCGCCAGAAGGTGGGGACGGGTTGCTCGGAGGGCGGCCGGTTGAAGGTCGCCTCCAGCCACTCCTCGTAGGAGTGCAGCAGTCCGGCCTGCACGAACTGCTGCCACTGGGCTGAAAGGATCTTGGCGAGCGGGCGCAGGGTCACGATGACGTGCACACGGGAGCCACCGAGGTCCCGCACGACCCGACGGGCCGCGTCGTCGTCGGCCTCGCAGAAGAACTCGCTGCTGACGATCGGGCGCAGATCGCCCTTGGCCTCGACCTCTTCGAGTAGCTGCTGCCAGTAGGAGTCGTGCTGGTGCGCCGAGCCGAACATCGCCGGTTGGCCGACGGCCTGCTGTGCCGCCCCCGCGGGCTGGCGGCGCTTGCCGATGTAGGCCAGGCCCTGCTCTGGCAGGCGGGTTCGGGCCAGGTGGAGCGCTCCCTGGATGGCGGTCGTTCCGCTCTTGAACGGGCCAATGTGCAGAAACCGGGTGTCACCGGGGAGGCCGCCCATGCCTGACGCCATGATGGTTCCTTCGAACTGGGGGATCCGGGGAAATAGGGCAAATTATCCCAGAATGTCCCCGCACGGCAATCGTTCCGCCTGTTCCCTCCGCGCTGGGCCGGCTCGAGGCCCGCCTGATCGGGCCGGGCGCGAACACGGGTGAGCGCGTCCCGTACTACGGGACCTTCCTGGCGGGCGCCGCGCTCTCGGTCGCCGTCGCCGTGGTCGCCCGCCACCGTCCCCGGGCCACGGCCACGCTGACGCGGATGACCGGCCAGGAACCGGTCAGGAAGTCGCCATACCGACGCCGGATACCAACGAGTGGGCGCCGACCGGCAACACGAAGTGCCCACCGTCGCCCTGAGACCCGAGTGTGCCGCGGCTGGCGGCCCGCGAAGCTTTGGGCGTCCTGTCCGTGGCAGGTAGCCACCTCGGTGTAGAGAGCCGCGTGGTGCGTCGGAGTCGCCTGTCCGCGATACCGCGTGCTACTTCCGTGGCAGTTCGCGGCGCGAGGAAGTCACCACGGGAGCACGCCGGCTTTGGAGCCACGGCCGCCGAGGACCTTGTCGGGTATCTGCGCTTCTCCAGCCGGGCGAGAGCCCTGGGTCGGAGAACGAGGCGATCCGCACGTACCGCGTGCCGGCTCGGACCCATGCGCGTCGAACGTGTGACGACCCCCCGGACGTGCCGCGAGCGGCCGACTACTGTGCGCTGACCGGCGGTGGAATGAGTGGGGCCGGCGGGACTCGAACCCGCACTGGCACGGACCTAAACCGTGTGCCTCTGCCAATTGGGCTACGGCCCCCGGTCACTGCTCCGGGGAACTCCTCGCCCCGGCGGTGACCTGGGCGGTAAGAGCGCGTATCGCTGAAGAGAATGGCAGGTGGGGGCGGAAGCCGCAACTCGTTACCCCCGGACGGCATGATATGGACCACATCTGATGTCGCTTGGTGGCACCGTGCCGGACGGGCCGGACCGGGGGCGGGACGCCCGGCTAAACCCCGAGTTCGCGCCTGACGCGGTCCACGTGCCCGGTGGCTTTGACGTTGTGGAACGCGTTGCGCACCGTGCCGTCGGTGTCGATGACGAAGGTGGAACGGATGACGCCCTCGACGACCCTGCCGTAGTTCTTCTTCTCGCCGAAGGCGCCGTAGGACCGCATGACCGACTTGTCGGGGTCCCCGAGGAGTGGGAAGGTGAGCCCCTCCTTGTCGCGGAACTTGGCGAGCTTGTCGGGAGTGTCCGGCGAGATCCCGAGCACGGTGAACCCGGCCGCCTCGAAGTCGCGCAGGTTGTCGCGGAAGTCGCACGCCTCCGTGGTGCAACCGGGGGTCATGGCGGCCGGGTAGAAGTACAGCACGACCCGCCTGCCCGTCGTCTTCAGCGTCTGGTGCAGGTTGACGGCCGTGCCGTCGGCGGCGTCGAGGGTGAAGTCCGGGGCGGTGTCGCCGGGCTCCAGGCGTACGGTGCTCTCGTTCACGGGGGTGTGCTCCATGGGTCGAACGGTTCCGGGTAGGTTCGGCCACCAGGTTATGGCCAGTGCGCCTCACTCGGGAGCGTGCGGCACGCCCGACAGTGGGTGGGATTCACTTGACGTACCGGCCTCTTCGGTCGCCCTTTGGTTTCAATCTGTGCTCGGTTGGTCGCGATCACCGCTGATCCGCTTTCGCATCACCTATCGTTGGGCACATCCGTGCACGCGGCCTCGTCCCCATAGGTCGCCCCCTTACGCGTAGACTCTGGCGTCATCCCCCCAAGCCCCGGCGCTCGAGATCAACGCCGCTGGACCGGAGCATGTCCGCTTCGCCTTTGGGAGTTCAGGCAACAATGGCTGGTTTCACTCTGGACGACGTCAGGGAACGCACGTGTCGCACGCGTGACTCCTGGTGGACGGTGTGGCTGGTCGATCCGCTGGCGGTGCGGCTGGTCCGGGTCGCGGCGAACCGGACCCGGGTCACGCCGAACCAGCTCACCATCGCGGCGCTGTTCCTCGGACTGGGCGCCGCCGCGTGTTTCGCGTTCGGGCTGTGGCCGTTCCTCATCGCGGGCGCCGTGCTGTACTACCTGTGCTTCCTGCTCGACTGCATGGACGGCAAACTGGCGCGGTTGCGGGACCAGGAGAGCCTTTTCGGGGCGTGGATGGACTACGTCTTCGACCGGTTCCGGGTGCTCGTGTGCGCGATCGCGCTGATGGGCGGGCAGTACGTGCTCACGGACAACGTCGCCTTCGTGTGGCTGGCGCTGGTCGTGGTGTTCGGCGACATGCTGCGCTACCTCAACGCGCTGCAGGTGTACAAGGTGCGCCGGGAGATGCGGTCGCACATCGCGGGAGCGCTGGAGCGGGCGCGGGCCACACTGTCGATGCTGGAACCCGAGGACCCCGAGACCGCGAGCGAACGCCCCATGAGCGACCAGGGCGAGCAGGCGGTACTACGGCACGGGATCGCGGTGCTGGAGCAGATCCTGCACACCCAGACCGAGAACCACTCCGAGCGTGACTCCGGAAAGCAGCCCGATGTCAGCCTGCCCAAGATCGACCTGCACCAGGAGTTCCGCAGCAGGTTCCCCTGGTACCAGCGGTTCTGGGACTTCCTGCGTGCCCGTGGGATCCGGACGCACCTGGTCAGCGGGATCGAGTTCCAGATGGCGGTGTTCGTGGTCGCGCCCCTCGTGGGTGTCGTCGTGTCGGCCGCGGCGATCGGGTGGATTACCGTCGTTGTGGGGGTTGTACTACTCGGCTTCGAGGTCGCGATCGTCTATAAACTGTGGTTGTCTACGCGGGACTTCTTCCGTGTGGTCGACGGAATCGAAGGCGCGTTGAGTTTCGGGCGCCCGCCTGACGAAGGCGCGCTCGGGCGGCGCGATCCGGCCACGAGCGGTCCTCAGGCGACTCTGGGTTAGCGAATCTGCGAAAGGAAGCGGCTGCATGGAGGGACACGACCCTTCTCAAGCCCGCCGGGATCCAGCCGGTGTGCAGGCGGAGATCGAACGGGCGCAGCGGCGGCTCGCGTGGGCGATCGACGAGATCGTCGACCGTACGAGTCCCAAGAGCGTGGCGCGACGGAGTTGGGGCCGGGCGCGCGACTGCGGCGCGCGGCTGTTCGGGGGCGCCCGATCGCTGGTCACCGGCGACGCGGTGCGCCTCGAGAGCCATGTTGTGGATCCTCCCGAGGGCACGGTCATGACCAAGGGCGACGACGAGGTCGTGTCGACCTACGCGGCGCGCGGCTCTCTCCCGAGAGAGGCGGTGATCCTCGGTGTGGGCGCCGGCCTGACGGTCACGGTCGGGTTGGTGGCCATGTGGCGGCGGCGCGCGAAACGGCGCTGAGACGACGCCACGGACCTGACGTGTGGAGGTCCTCCCCCACACGTCACAGGAACGCCCGTCCTTCGCCCCGGTAGGTGGCGACGCTCTCCACCACCCGCGGGGGACCGTCCCCGATCAGGTGTAGCTCGGCGAAGCGTTCGCACAACTCCCCGGCCTTGGCGTGCCGTAACCAGACACGGTCGCCGATCTCGAGATCCCCGGCGCCGGGGCCGACGAGCGGGGTTTGGACCTCGCCCGCGCCCTCCGTGCCACTGAGGTACAGGTGGGCGGGCAGGTACGGCTGGGGAAGCCGTTGGCTGTCGGCGACCCCGGAGGCCAGGTAGCCGCCGCCGAGCACGGTGGCGCAGTCCGGGCCGGGGCGGCGCACCACGGGCAGCGCGAAGAGGGCCGCCGGTGTCCCGGAGAAGTCCCGGTAGTGGTCGAAGAGGCGGGGCTGGTAGAGGCCGGACCCCGCGGCGACCTCGGTGACCGCGCGTTCGCGGGCGGTGAGGTGCACGCTCCCGGTGCCACCGCCGTTGACGAATCGGATGTCGGCGACCTCGCGGACGGCGCGGACGATGGCGGCGCGGCGGCGTGCCAACTCCATCCGGGAACGTCGCTGTATCCGGCGCAGCGCGTGGCCGAGGAGGGGACGACCGGGTGGGGCGTCGCCGACACCGGCGATCTGCGCCTCGTAGGCCATGATGCCGTCGAGGCGTAACTGCGGTCGGCGGGTGACGGCGCGCGCGAGCGCCGCCGCCTGGTCCGGTGTGCGTATGGGGGAGCGCAGGGCGCCGATCCGCGACCGCGGGCCGAAGGGTTGCCAGCTGGTGTCGATGTCGATGCAGACCTTGATCGGGTGTACGGGGTCCGGTGCGGCGCGGGTGATGAGGTCGAGCTGGCGGGTGTCGTCGACCATGACGGTGACGCGTCGGGCGGCGTGGGGGGAGGCCCCGAGCTGGGCGAGGGCACGGGTGTCGCTGGTCGGGTAGGCCACCAGGATGTCCTCGCTGAGTGGGGCCTCGCCCTCCCCACCGGCCAACCAGATGGCTTCCGGCAGGGTGTAGGCCATGACCCCGGAGAAACCGGGAGTGGCCAGGACCTCGCGGAGCAGGTGTCGACAGCGGACGGACTTGCTGGCGACGCGGATCGGGGTTCCGTTCGCGCGACGGACGAGTTCCGCGGCGTTGGCCCGGAACGCGGGCAGGTCGACAATGGCGAACGGTGGCTCGATGTCCGCGGTCGCCGCCTCGTACTGTTCCCGCACGCTTCTCATGGGTCCGAGCATCGCACATTTCATGAGAAATATTCATGTATGGTGCTGCGCGGCCGAGGTGCCGCTCCCGGTCCTGTCGTCTGGGAGGGAGCACCGCCCCCATCACTGATGATTACTGTGTGACCGTTGTTAATTACTTTATGTATCTATAAGCTGCGGGTGACGCACCCGTTGTCGCGGTAGCCGGCCGTGACCGGGGCGGGGACACACGAGCACGTCAGGAGGACCGGGCCGGGACACGGAGAGGAGACCAAGGCATGACGACCGTCGAAGACGCCCTGAGCCGACCGGAACCGGTCGCGGTCCGGTGCGGGTCCCGCCTGGCGGATCACACCCTCCGACCGAGGAGGCCCTGGCCGGTGGTGCTCACCGGAGCGTTGGTCCTGGCCCTCGCGGTCGTCGTCGCGACCGAGGTGGTCTCGGGACTGGCGGGGCACCCGTTGCACATGCTGCCGTTCGAGCGTTCGGGTGGCTCCGCGCACGAGACCGGCTGGAGCGAGCCTCCGATGTTGGGCGCGTCCGTCATGCTCGCCGTGTTCGGCCTGGTGCTGATCGCGCTCGCGCTGTTGCCCGCGTGGGGGCGGTGGACCGTTCTCGGCACCGAGGATCCGGGGCTGTTGGTTGGCATGGAGCGGACCGCGCTCCGCGACACCGTGGCCGCTGCGGCCCGTAACGTCGACGGGGTGCGCGGTGTCCGGGTGTCCGTTGGCAGAAACGGGGTGCGCGTCCGAGTGCGCGCCGACCCCCAAAGTGCGACCTCACTGCGGGAGGACGTGACTGTGGCGGCTGAGCGCCGGCTGGCCGAGCTGGGGCCGTTCCGCGCGCTCACGGTCGTCACGAAGGTGCGGCGCCCGAAACGGTGACGCCGCCACGGCGCCGGGTGCGGGAGGGGCGCGCCCGGCGCCGTCACCTGTTCCTGTTCTCCCGCGCCCGTGCGTCGGCTCCGCGTGGAACATGTCCTGGTACCAGGCCATGTTCCACGGAGGTGAGGGCGTGCCGGCACTCAGCACTCGATGACGTTGACCGCCAGGCCGCCCCTGCTGGTCTCCTTGTACTTGTCCATCATGTCCGCGCCGGTGTTGCGCATCGTCGCGATGACCTTGGCGCGTGCAACGGTCAACAACGCCTGTGCGGTCACGCCTGATGGATATAGCCTGGTACCAGATTAGGTACCAGGTGAGGTGAGAGTATGCCCGCACTGAACATCGAGTTCTCCGAAGAAGAGATGGAACAGATCCGCCAGGCGGCCGCGGCGGAGTCGACCAGCGTCAAGAAGCTCGCCAAGGAGAGTGTCCTCGAGGCGATCCAGCGTCACAGGGTCATGGAGGCCGCGGCGCGGGTGACCCGTGTCTCCGCTGAGCTGAACCGCAGGCTCGCCCAGTAGATGTCCTCAGCCGCCGTCATCTATCTGGACGCATCCCTCATAGTCGAGATCACCACATTGACTCTGCGCCAGAACGAGCAGGACGACGCGGTGGTACGGGACTACGGGCTCTTGGAGAGCGCGGCACATCGACCACGTTCGTCATCGTTCGGGGTGGAGCACTATCCGGGGCTGTTCGACAAGGCCGCGGCGCTAATGCAGTCCCTCGCTCGGAACCACGTGTTCGTCGACGGTAACAAGCGGGCCGCGTGGAACTGCACTGCCACCTTCTTGGAGGTCAACGGGGCTCCACTGATCGAACCCGTCGACCAGGACAGGGCGGAGGCGTTCGTTCTCGACGTCGCCACGGGAAGTCTCGGCGATATCGAGGACATCGCGACGGCCCTGCGTACGTTCCACGCTGCGGGCTGAAGCTCCTCAGCACTCGATGACGTTGACCGCCAGGCCGCCCCTGCTGGTCTCCTTGTACTTGTCCATCATGTCCGCGCCGGTGTTGCGCATCGTCGCGATGACCTTGTCCAGGGACACGAAGTGGCTGCCGTCTCCGCGCAGCGCCATCCTGGTGGCACTGATCGCCTTCACCGAGGCCAGGGCGTTGCGTTCGATGCAGGGGACCTGGACCAGCCCGCCGATCGGGTCGCAGGTGAGGCCCAGGTTGTGCTCCATCGCGATCTCCGCGGCGTTCTCCACCTGGGAGGGGGTGCCGCCGAGCGCCTCCGCGAGACCACCGGCGGCCATGGACGACGCGGAACCCACCTCGCCCTGACACCCCACCTCGGCGCCGGAGATCGAGGCGTTCTCCTTGAACAGGATGCCGACCGCCCCGGCGGTCAACAGGAAACGCACGGCCCCCTCGTCGTCGGCTCCGGGGCAGAAGTGCAGGTAGTAGTGCAGTACCGCCGGAACGATGCCGGCGGCACCGTTGGTGGGGGCGGTGACGACGCGCCCACCGGCGGCGTTCTCCTCGTTCACCGCGAGCGCGTAGAGCGTGATCCAGTCGCTGCCGCGCATCGGGTCGGGGTCGTGCTCCACCACGGACGGCGGGACCAGCCCCGACTCGTCGCAGCCACCCCCGAGCTGCCGGTAGAGGCGGTGGGCCCGCCGCGCCACCCGCAGCCCACCCGGCAGGGCGCCCTCACTGGTGACGCCGCGCCGGACGCACTGCCGCATGGCCTGCCAGATCCGCACCAACCCGGCGCGCACCTCGTCCGCGGTGCGGCCGAACGCCTGCTCGTTGGCGAGCATGACCGCGCTGATCGACATGCCGGTCTCCTCGCAGATCGCCAGCAGCTCCGAGGCCGTGGCGAATGGGTACGGCAGCGCTGTGTCGTCGGGCTTGATGCGGTCGGCGCCGGCGGCCTCCTCGTCCACGACGAATCCGCCACCCACCGAGTAGTAGATGTGCGAGCGGAGTTCGCGGCCCCCGCTGTCGAAGACCGTGAACCGCAGTCCGTTGGGGTGGCCCGGCAGGTGCTCTCCCCTCCGGAAGTCGACGTGCGCGGCGGGGTCGAAGGGGACCTCGTGCTCGCCACCCAACGCGAGCCGCCCGCTGTCGCGCACCCGCCGCAGTGTCTGGGGGACGGAGTCGACGTCGACCTCCTCGGGCTGCTCACCGAGCAGGCCCAGGACCACGGCCGTGTCGCTGCCGTGGCCCTTGCCGGTCAGCGCCAGCGACCCGTACAGCTCGGCCCGTACGTTGGCGACATCGGGCAGGAGCCCGGAATCGCGCAGGCCGAGAACGAACGTGCGGGCCGCCTTCATCGGCCCGACGGTGTGCGAGCTGGACGGCCCGATACCTATCTTGAACAGGTCGAACACGCTAATGGCCACGGCTGTTGCCCTCCTCTCCGAATACGTGCGACGAACGGTGTCAGAAACACGTGTAGCCGGACCATGCGTGAGGCCACGCACAACCCGGCTACGTTCCTCGGGGTCCGGACGTGAGCCCTAGATCCCGGGGTACAGCGGGTGCTTGCGAACCAGGGCCTGGACTCGCCCGCGCAGTGCCTCGGCGTCGTAGGTGGGTTTGAGTGCCTGGGCGATGATGTCGGCGACCTCGGTGAAGTCGGCGTCATCGAAGCCACGGGTGGCCAGCGCCGGGGTCCCGACACGCAGCCCGGATGTGACCATCGGTGGGCGCGGGTCGTTGGGCACGGCGTTGCGGTTCACCGTGATGCCGATGTCGTGCAGCCGGTCCTCGGCCTCCTGGCCGTTGAGCTGCGAGTTCACCAGGTCCACCAGGACCAGGTGGACGTCGGTCCCCCCGGAGAGCACGTTGACCCCGGTCTCGGTGCAGTCGGGCTGGGTGAGCCGGTCGGCGAGGATCCGAGCGCCGGCGACGGTGCGCCGCTGGCGGTCGGTGAAGTCCTCGCCCGCAGCCATCTTCAGCGCCACCGCCTTGGCCGCGATGACGTGCTCCAGCGGGCCGCCCTGCATCCCGGGGAACACGGCGGAGTTGATCTTCTTGCCGTACTCCTCCTTGGCGAGGATCAGTCCTCCGCGCGGGCCACCGAGGGTCTTGTGCGTGGTGGTGGTGACGACGTCGGCGTAGGGCACCGGGTTCGGGTGCAGGCCGGCGGCCACCAGCCCCGCGAAGTGCGCCATGTCCACCAGCAGCAGCGCCCCCACCTCGTCGGCGATCCGCCTGAACCGGGCGAAGTCCAGCTGACGGGGATAGGCGGACCAGCCGGCGACGATCATCTTCGGGTGGTGCTCCCGGGCGAGCTTCTCCACCTCGTCGTAGTCGACCGTGCCGTCCTCCTCCCGAACGTGGTACGCCACGGGGTTGAGGATCTTGCCGGAGTAGTTGATCTTCATGCCGTGCGTGAGGTGGCCACCGTGCGCCAGGTCCAACCCGAGGATGGTGTCGCCCGGCTTGAGCAGGGCGAAGTAGGCAGCGGTGTTGGCCTGGGCGCCCGAGTGGGGCTGCACGTTCGCGTGTTCGGCACCGAACAGCGCCTTCGCCCGGTCGATCGCGAGCTGCTCGACGACGTCGACGTGCTCGCAGCCGCCGTAGTAGCGGCGGCCGGGGTAACCTTCGGCGTACTTGTTGGTGAGGACGGTTCCCTGCGCCTCGATCACCGCCTGCGGGGCGAAGTTCTCGGAGGCGATCATCTCGAGGGTGTCGCGCTGGCGCGCCAGCTCGGCGCCGACGGCCTTGGCCACCTCGGGATCGAGCTTTTCCAGGGACTGGTCGAGCAGATTGCTCTCGGCGGGCATCGGGTTAACCTTCACCTTCGGTCAGCTGTGTGTACTGTTCCGGGCTGAGTAGGTCGGACGGGTCCTGGGACAGCTCCACCTTGAAGAGCCATCCCTGGCCGTAGGGGTCGGTGCCGATGAGTTCGGGCTCATCGATCGCCGCTCGGTTGACGTCGACGACCTCCCCGTTGACCGGGGAGTAGATGTCGCTGACGGACTTGGTCGACTCGACCTCGCCGCACGTGTCACCGGCGCGAACGGTGGTGTCGACCTCGGGAGGCTCCACGTACACGATGTCCCCCAGCGCTTCGGCGGCATAAGCCGTGATCCCGATGGTGGCGACGCCATCGGTGATGGCCACCCACTCGTGCTCGCTCGTGTAGTTCAGCTCCGCGGGAACGCTCAATTCAACTCTCCAGAGATCCTTGCGTTTGTCCGGCACGCCCCATCGTCGTGCGCGGCGCCTTCACCGCACCGCGTGCGGATCACCTCACCCGTGAATTCTGCCGGGTGCCCCGTGAGGCCCGCACCTGTAGTGGTTCGAATGTCCCTCGCGGGCCGGGCCACTAGCGGTCTCGCTTGTAGAAGGGGAGCTCGACGATGTCCACATCCTCGGCCCGGCCGCGCACGTCCACACTGAACGCGCCGCTCGTGATGTCGAGCCCGCCGTCGACGTAGGCCATCGCGATGGGGACGCCCAGGGTGGGCGAAGGCGCGCCACTGGTGACGGTGCCCACGTTACGACCATCGCACAGAACCTCGTGTCCCGAGCGGAGCACACGGCGTCCCCGGCCGACGAGGCCGACCAACCTTCGGGGGCGACTGTTCTCGGCGGCGCGGGCGAGCGCGGCCCGGCCCACGAAGTCACCCTCCTTCTCGAACTTGACGACGCGACCGAGCCCGGCGTCGAAGGGGGTGATGTCGGCGCTGAGTTCGTTGCCGTAGAGCGGCATCCCGGCCTCCAGGCGCAGCGTGTCGCGCGCCGACAACCCGGCGGGGGTCAGACCGTGCTCCTCGCCGGCCTTGGCCAGCTCCTCCCAGACACGCGGGGCGTCGGTGCCGGGCTCGACGAAGATCTCGAAACCATCCTCGCCGGTGTAACCGGTGCGGGCGAGCAGCACCGGGACTCCGGCGACCGAGCACCGGTATCCCGTGTAGTACCGAATGTTGGACAGGTCGGCGTCGGTGAGTGGCTCCAGGACGCGTGCGGACGCGGGACCCTGGACCGCGAGGAGCGCGTATCCCACGGAGCGGTCGTCCACCCGGGCGTCGAACCCGGGGGCGCGGTCGGTGAGGGCGGCGACGACGGTGTCGTGGTTGGCGGCGTTGGCGACCACGAGGTACTCGTCGTCGGCGAGCCGGTAGACGATCAGGTCGTCGAGTACTCCGCCGTCCTCGGCGGTGATCATGGTGTAGCGGGCGCGCCCCACGGTGAGCCTGGACAGGTGACCCACCAGCGCGTAGTCGAGGAACGCCGCCGCCTGGGTTCCGATGACGTGGATCTCACCCATGTGGGACAGGTCGAAAAGTCCGGCGGTCTCGCGTACGGCCCTGTGCTCGGCGGTCTCGCTGCGGTACCGCAATGGCATGAGCCACCCGGCGAAGTCGACGAGGTTCGCACCGAGCCCCTGGTGGACCTCGTAGAGCGGGGTCGTGCGGGGCGCCGAGGCTGCCTCGTTGCCAAGCGCGGTCATGGGCACTCCCGAGAGGATGGACGTTGTACCACTTCTGCCATCCTCCCCCTCTGTCATCTGTGCCTGAGAGCTTCGCCGCACGGGGCGGCTTGCACCTTCGGCGAGGGGCGCCGACGCCCCTGCTTTCCAGAGTGGTCTCACCCGTACGGTCCATGCGCCTGAGAGGTTCGCTGGGGAGGAATTGCTCCTTCGGCGGCCCGGGCTGGCTGCGCGGACACTCTCCCGTACGGGGTCAACGACTGCCTTTCAGCCTAGCAGCGCACCCCCGACCGGCCCAGATGGTGCTCCCGGAACATTCGTCCTCCCAGGCCGCGCCCGGGATGGCGCGGTGTCTCCTCGATCCCGCGCTGGATTTCGCGTGCCTGATACACCAGCGTCGGAATGATCCCGACGAGCGCGGAGGCCGCGATGGGCGCCGAGACCGCCCCGGAGGTTCGGCCGCTGAAGCTGACGCGCCCCGCTTCGCCGCGCGCTCCGTACTATCCGCGGATTCGTGGTCGAGGGGCGACCGGCGCTTTCGTCGTTCGTGATGTGGCTCTCACCGCCATGTGGGGCACCAGCGCCCATCGCGCGGCGTCGTAGAAAACGCCGCTGCCACTGAGAGAGGACGAGTGTGAACGAGACCGATTCCGCGCGCGATATGCGACTGATCGTCACCGGCGGGGGTACCGGGGGCCACACCTATCCCGCGCTGACCGCCGTCAACGCGTTGCGGTCGCGGCTGGAGGCCCAGGGGCGCGGACTGGAGGTGCTGTGGGTGGGCGCCGAGGACAGCCTGGAGGGCCGGGTGGCCGCGGCGAACGAGATCCCCTTCCACGCGGTCGCCACGGGCAAGGTGCGCCGGTCGGCGAACCCGCTCAAGCTCGTGTCACCGGCGAACATTCGGGACATGGGCAACGCGTTGCGCGGGGTCTTCCAGTCGCGCCGGGTCGTGTCCGACTTCCGGCCCGATGTTGTGCTGGCCACCGGCGGCTACGTCGCCGTTCCGGTGGGCCTGGCCGCCCGGCTGCGCGGGCGACCGCTGGTGGTACACGAGCAGACGGTGCTGCTGGGGCTGGCCAACAGAGTGCTGGCGCGTGCGGGCGCCCGCATGGCGGTCACCTCCGAGTCCACGCTGGAGCTGCTGCCCGGATCGGCCCGCGCGAGCGCGGTCGTGACCGGGAACCCGGTGCGTCCGGAGGTGCTGGAGGGCAAGGCCGAGCGGGGCGCCGAAGGGCTCGGTTTCGAGGGGCACGACCCCGACCTGCCCACGGTTTATGTCACCGGCGGAGCCCAGGGGTCGGTGCAGATCAACACCACGGTCCGCGCTCTCCTGCCGTGGCTGCTGGAACGTGCCAACGTCGTGCACCAGTGTGGCGAGGCCAACCTCGACGACCTGCGCGCGGCGACGCGGGACCTCGATCCGGAGCTGGCGGCCCGCCACCACGTGACCGCGTTCGTCGGCCCGGAACTGCCCGACGTGCTGGCGCTGGCCGACGTGGTGATCTCCCGCAGCGGCGCCGGAACGATCGCCGAGCTGACCGCGCTCGGCAAGGCCGCCGTGTTCATCCCGCTGGCTTCGTCAGCCGGCGACGAGCAGCGGCACAACGCCCGCCACCTGCAGGAGGCGGACGCCGCGCGCGCACTGCTGGACGAGGTGTCGCCGGAGCGCCTGCGGGAGAAGCTGGAACCGCTGCTGGCCGACTCTGAACGGCGCGCCGCCGTCGCCGAGAAGGCCCGGGAGCACGGAAAGCCCGACGCCGCCGACCGGTTGGTCGACGTCGTGCTCAGCGCGGGAGGCGCGTGACCCGACGGGGGAGATGGGGGAGGGTGGCGCGGCGCTCGCGATGATCGTGGGCGGTGTGAGCGCCGCGCTCCAGACCGAGGACGGTGGGACCGTGGTCTGGCTCGGCTTCACCGCCGTATTCATCGGTGTCGCCGGCATCGTCGGTGGAGCACTGGCCCGGGGGTCACCGAGGGCGGCCGCGCTGATACTCCCGCTCACCGGTGTGCTCGGGTTCGTCGCGATCTCATTCGGGTGGCTGCTCGCCGGGCCGACGCTGATCGTCGGCGCCGTTCTGGCGTGGTTCGGCCGCACACGCACGGAGACGGGCCCCGGAACGGCCACCGGATAGCCCGGGACCCGGTGTCGACTGCCGTACGGTCGACCTCGCCGAGGGTGACCCGTGGCGACGGGCTCGGCGCGTTGGCCGCCGTGGTCCCGAGCCCGTAAACGGACCCGGGACCATGCACAGGGCCCCTACGCCGCGGCGGCCTCGGTCTCCCACGGCCAGCGGCGGTCCTCGCCCGCCTCGATCAAGGGGATCATCCGGAACGCGGCGTCGGACAGCCCGCCGAACACGTACCGGTTGCCCGTGCCGACGGGGCCGTGCCCGTAGCGGTACCCGGCGAGGTTCCAGGTGTAGACCGGGACCCGGGCCGGAACCGCGCGGGTGGGCTCCTCGCCGCGCCGGCCGCCCCAGGTCTGCTCGTCGCTGACCAGCACGACACGGTCGTGGTCGCGGTAGTGCTGCCGCACCGCTTCGGCGGTCTCGGTGCCGCCGCGCCCGCCCCAGAACCGGTCGAGCACCCGCAGCAGCGCGTCGCCGCGGCCGAGCCGCACCGGTTCGCTGACGTTGTCGAACTGCACCAGGTCGGCGTGCTCGCAGCGCATCGCCAGGGCCGCGCCGAAGATTTGGGCGACCTGGGCGTTGCTCAGCTCCGAGCGTGCCGACATGCGCCCCCGCATCGACCCGGACTGGTCGACCAGGACCAGGGTGCGCCCCGCCAGCTCCGGCACGTTGCCCAGCGCGTGGCCCAGGGCCCGCTCCAGCGCCGCGCCCCAGCGGAGACTGGGGGCGGCCCGGTAGGCGGCGAGGAACCGCATGGGGAACTGCCGCGAGCGTGCCACCTCGTCGGGGTCAGCGAGCCGTGCCGCGACCCGCTCGGCGACCTCGTCACTGACCCCGGCCTGGTCGAAATTGCGCAGGTTGCGCAATTGCGCCATGTACCCAATCGAGGGGATGACGGTCTCCCACGCCCCCGCGTCCATCGGCCCCTGCAGCCACCCGGCGAGCGCCTCCCAGGTCATGCCGGCCCGCGCCAGCACCTCGGCGGCGTCCGGCCGGTCCAGCAGAGCGCGGCGCTCGGCCACCGGCAGCGCCATCAGCTCCTCCCGGGCCCGCAGCACACCCAGCTCGGTGGGGATGGCGTTCGCCCGGTTGTGCCGCCGGTCCAGGGCGTGCGCGAACAGCGCCCCCTGGCGCGGGTCGCGCGCCGTGGGGTGCGTCAGGTCGCACACGTCGCCGAACCGGAAGGCGTGGCTGTCGGTGTCGTACTTCAGCAGCGAACGCTGTGAGTACAGTCGCGTCACCGCGTCGGCGACGCCGCGCTTGACCGGCTTGGGAAGCGAACGCCCGTAGCGGCCGGTCCAGTAGGCCAGGGCCTCCCCGGGCTCGTCGGCGCGCCCAAGCGCCGCGGAGACGAGTTGGCGGCTGTGGCCGTGCGCGCCCGCGCCGAGCCGAGCCCTAGCCGCCTCCAGCGCCCCGACCAGGGGCGCCGAACGCAGGTTGGCCTCCTTGCGTAGCCAGGTCAGCAGCTGGGCCAGCCACTCGACGTCGTCCACCGCGAGCCGTGCCACCAGGGTGCGGAACCGCTCGTCGCGCTCGTCGGCGGCCTCGTAGAACGTGTGTTCGCCGACCATGGAGGACACCGCGAGCAGGAACAGCTCCGTTCGGGTGTCGCGCTGGTAGCCGGGAGCTCCCTCGTGGGTGCGGCCCTGCGGGCTCGGGGTGGCACGGTTGAACTTGGCCATGGCGCGCCTTTCGCGCTTGCGGTCCGGGGTCGGGTACCGGGAGGGCGCGCGGCCAACGTGAGGGGGCGCCCGAGGTCTCGGGTCGGCGACGGTACGTAGCGCTCTACCGGGCTGAGCTACACCCGCGTACGGGTGGCGGGATTCGAACCCGCGACCACTCGATTAACAGTCGAAGTATCCGTTGCCTGCGCACCGGGCGCCCGTTTCCACGTTGTCCGACACCCCTCCCGAGGTCAGCAGCGACAACGGACTTCCCCACCGAGAGGGTGGGTGAGGGGCACGTAAGGCCCCCGCGAGTTCGCCAGAAGTATCCGTCGTCTCCGCACCGGGAAGTGCGTCGCGAGAAAACTATCGAAACGGGAAATTCGGTCCAACCGGTTTTTCGCGGCAGGGGAGTGGTTTCCGGTGGCCCCGGTGGGGGGCGGGAGGTGCGCGTGGTGTCGCGGCCGCACCGAGATCGAATCGGAGCCGGTGGAAGGGCTAGCCGCTGTGGTGGGCCGGAGGCCGACCCCCGGCCCACCTGGAGCGGCTAACCAGAAGTATCCGGCGCCTGCGCACCGGTGCGGTCGCGATGCCGCGGGCGCCGGCCGAGACCGTGTCGGAGCCGGGGGGTCGTCTAGGACCGTTCGGCGGGCCGGAGGCCGACCCCCGGCCCGCCTCGGCGGTCCTAACGAGAAGTATCCGGCGCCTGCGCACCGGCCGACGCTGGCGCGATCCTAGCGTGCCTGGATACTCGCGGGCACCGGGTTTTCGGGCCGCGCCGGCACAGGGAAACCCGGCGCTTCACGCGGGAGCCCACACGGGCCCTGTTCATCCCGCCTTGCGGCGCTCGCGGACGGACTCGGCCAGGCCGGTCAGCACCTCCTCGGTGGTCTCCCAGCTCATGCACTTGTCGGTGATGCTCTGGCCGTAGGTGAGCCCGGCCGGGTCGGTGAGCTTCTGCGCGCCCTCGACCAGGTAACTCTCCAGCATGACGCCGACGATGCCGCGCTGACCCTCGGCGATCTGGGCGCCGATGGTCTCGGCCACCCCCGGCTGGCGCGTGTGGTCCTTGCCGCTGTTGGCGTGGCTGGCGTCGATCATCACCCGGCGCGGCAACCCGGCGCTCTCGATGGTGTCGAGTGCCCCGTTCACGCTGGCGGAGTCGTAGTTCGTGCCGGAGCGGCCACCGCGCAGGATCACGTGGCAGTCCGGGTTGCCCTGGGTCACGACGACCGAACCCGCCCCGGCCGGGTCGACGCCGAAGAAGGTGTGGGAGGCGGCGGCCGCTCCGCACGCGTCCACCGCCACCTGGACGTCGCCGTCGGTGCCGTTCTTGAAGCCCACCGGCATGCTCAGCCCACTGCTGAGCTGGCGGTGGACCTGGCTCTCCGTGGTGCGGGCACCGATCGCGCCCCAGGAGACGGCGTCGGCGATGTACTGCGGCGTGATCGGGTCGAGGAACTCGGTGCCGGCAGGGATCCCGAGCGAGTCGATGTCGAGCAGTAGCTTGCGCGCGGTGCGCAGGCCGCGGTGCACGTCGTAGCTGTCATCCAGCCCCGGGTCGTTGATCAGGCCCTTCCAGCCGAGGGTGGTGCGGGGTTTCTCGAAGTACACCCGCATGACCACGCTCAGGTCGGCGTTCACCGTCGGGATGAGGTTCCTCAGCCGCTCGGCGTACTCGATCGCGGAGTCGGGGTCGTGCACGGAGCACGGGCCGACAATGACGAGCAACCGGTCGTCGTCGCCGTTGAGCACCCGCGTGACCTCGGCGCGGGCATCCTCGACGAGCGCGGCACGCTCGGGCCCCATGGGCAGTTCGGCGAGGATGTCCTGGGGTGCGACCAGCGGCTTGTAGCTGTCGACCCGGGTGTCGTTGGTACTCGGCATGTCGGTCCCTGTTTCCTCTCCCACGTGCATTCACTCGAACACTAAGGGATCACGCGCGATGGGGTCTCCCCGGGCCCGACGCGCGGGGCACCGGGGCGTCGCCGACCCGTTGACCTCGGGGGGCGGACGGTTCACCCGCCGGCCCCGGGATCTCGGATGGCTCGCACCGCCCGCCGTGTCTAGGATGAGCCCCGATGGACGAGCTGCAGGGAAGACAGGGCACGTGGCGGTTCGACGGCGAGACGGTGCTGCTTCGCTTTCACGCGCAACGCCGAACGCCCGCCCTGCTCCGTGCCCTGGAAGAGGTCCGGGTGCCGATTGGCGCCGTGCGGAACGTGGAGTTCCAGCCCGGCGCGCAGAAGTCCGGGTGGCGGCTGCGGCTACGCCTGATGGAGGGGGCGAACCCCTACACCAGGGTCAACCCCTCCCCCGAGGACGACAGCGACCCTTTCCTGTTGAACGGGGACACCGGCTCCGAGCTGCTCGCGGAGTACTTCGCCGATCAGCTCGAACGTGCCGCCACGAGCGAGGCCGAGCTGGGCAACGCTGCCGACCCGGCGCGAGTGGCCCGCGGTGTGGTCCCGGCGCTTCCGCTGCGGGTGTACACGGCCGAGGGCGAGGCGGTCTTCGACGGTGAGACGGTGCGGTTGCAGTGGAACGGGTGGCTGGCCAGCACCAGCAAGGGGAACGAGCGTGGCCGGGAGTTCGCCGTCTCCGACATCGCCAGGGTCGATTGGGAGCCGCAGAGAGGTATGGACGTCGGATTCCTGCGGCTCGTCCCCCACGGGGCGGTCACGGCGGCCACGGCCGATCCCGAGCAGGACTTCACCTGTCTGTGCACGCACGGCAGCAAGGGCCAGGCGCAGACCCTGGCCATGGCAGCCACCATCACCGCCCACATACGGTCCCGGGACGAGGCCGCGCCGGCGGCGGTCACCGCCGCCGAGCCGGGTGACGAGGCCCAGGCGATCTACGACCGGATCCGGGAACTGGGCCGGCTCCACAGCGAAGGGCTGCTCACCGACGAGGAGTTCAGCACGAAGAAGGCCGAGCTGCTCGACCGGCTCTAGAACCACGCCGCGCCCCCCGCGGCCCCGTTGGCGATCTCGACACCACGACCGGATACGTAACCGAGGAAGGGCAGTCAGCTCCATGCGCACGCTGTACCCGGCCATCGAGCCCTATGACCACGGGATGCTCGATGTCGGCCAGGGGCACCGGATCTACTGGGAACTCTGCGGAAACCCCGACGGCAAGCCCGTCGTGTTCCTGCACGGAGGGCCGGGAGCCGGGTGTTCACCGGACCACCGGCGGCTGTTCGACCCCGAGCGCTACCGGATCCTGCTGTTCGACCAGCGCAACTGTGGCCGCAGCACCCCCCACGCCAGCGGCATGGACGTCGACCTGTCCACGAACACCACCTGGACCCTGGTCGAGGACATGGAACAGCTGCGCACCATGATCGGCGTCGATTCGTGGCAGGTGTTCGGCGGTTCCTGGGGGAGCTGTCTGGCGCTGGCCTACGCCCAGGAACACCCCGAACGCGTCAGTGAGCTGGTGCTACGCGGTATCTTCACGCTGCGCAACGAGGAGCTGCGCTGGTTCTACCAGTCCGGAGCCAGCTTCATGTTCCCCGACCTCTGGGAGTCCTACCTCGCACCGATCCCCGAAGAGGAGCGTGACGACCTGATCGGCGCCTACGCCAAACGGCTCCACTCCTCCGACGAGCGGGTGCGGCTGGAGGCGGCACGGGCGTGGAGCGTCTGGGAGGGCTCCACGATCACCCTGCTGCCCAATGAGCGCATCCGCGCCCAGCACGCCGACGCCCGCTACGCGCTGGCCTTCGCGCGCATCGAGAACCACTTCTTCGCCCACGGCGGCTTCCTCGCGCCGGGCCAGCTCATCGCGAACGCCGGCAAGCTCCGCGACATTCCCGGGGTCATCGTGCAGGGGCGCTACGACGTCTGCACCCCCGCACTGACGGCGTTCGAGCTGCACCGCGCCTGGCCCGAGGCCGACTTCCACCTGGTCGATGACGCCGGCCACGCGTTCAGCGAGCCCGGGATCCTGCACCATCTCATCGAGGCCACCGACGGGTTCGCGCGCCGATGGCCGCTCGGCAGCTGACGAGGTATGGGGCCGGCCGCGAGAATGAGGGCGGAGCACCAACCGACGTGGTAAGGAGACTCCCCATGCGTGTGAACGTCAATTTCGACCGTTGCCAGAGCAACGCGGTGTGCATGGGCATCGAGCCATCGGTGTTCGAGGTGGACGAGAACGACTTCCTGCACGTGCTACGGGAGGAACCGGAAGAGGACCTGCGCCCCACGGTCGAGCAGGCCGCGCGGATGTGTCCCACCCAGGCCATCACGGTCGAGGACTAGGATCTTTTGCCCGGCTGATTTGTCCGGCTGAGTAACGGGTCGGGTGCCGCCGGGGTTCTGGAGGGTGTGTAGGTGGGGGAGTGAGGAACGAGTGACCTCACCGGAGGCGCCCGAAGGTTCCCGGCTCCCGGGCACCCGAGCCCAGGTGAGCGTCAGCGAGCCCAATAAACGGGTCGGGTGCCGCCGGGGTTCTGGAGGGTGTGTAGGTGGGGGAGTGAGGAACGAGTGACCTCACCGGAGGCGCCCGAAGGTTCCCGGCTCCCGGGCACCCGAGCCCAGGTGAGCGTCAGCGAGCCCAATAAACGGGTCGGGTGCCGCCGGGGTTCTGGAGGGTGTGTAGGTGGGGGAGTGAGGAACGAGTGACCTCACCGGAGGCGCCCGAAGGTTCCCGGCTCCCGGGCACCCGAGCCCAGGTGAGCGTCAGCGAGCCCAATAAACGGGTCGGGTGCCGCCGGGGTTCTGGAGGGTGTGTAGGTGGGGGAGTGAGGAACGAGTGACCTCACCGGAGGCGCCCGAAGGTTCCCGGCTCCCGGGCACCCGAGCCCAGGTGAGCGTTAGCGAGCCCAATAAACGGGTCGGGTGCCGCCGGGGTTCTGGAGGGTGTGTAGGTGGGGGAGTGAGGAACGAGTGACCTCACCGGAGGCGCCCGAAGGTTCCCGGCTCCCGGGCACCCGAGCCCTGAGCAACACCACCTAACGGCCCGCGGCCGACAGCGCCCCCTCCCACGTGGTGTTCTCGGCCAGGAGGGGGCGGTAGCGCATCACCTTCGGCGTGGAGCGCAGGCCGAGCACTCCCACCAGGAAGCCGCCCCGGCCGAGGAACGCGACGAACTTGCGGTCCTCGGGAGAGCCGTGCACGAACTCCACGGTGTCGGCTGGTGCGGCCTGCCCGAGCAGCTGGATCTTCATCCCGTACTGGTCGGACCAGAAGTAGGGCACCGGGGTGTAGGCCGTCCGTGTCCCGCTCCCCGCCAGTAGGTTGCGCGCCACCAGGTCGGCCTGTTCCGTGGCGTTGGTCCAGTGCTCCAGCCGTAGCCGGCCGCCGTAGCGCGGGTGGGGCCAGTTCGCGAGGTCGCCGGCGGCGTAGACACCGGGCACCGAGGTCTCGCAGAACGCGTCACAGCGCACACCCCCGGCCCCGTTGTCGAGTTCGACGCCGGAGCCACGCAGCCATTCCGTGTTCAGCTCCACTCCGAGTCCGGACACCACCAGCGACGTCTCGATGGCGGTACCGTCCGCCAGGCGCACCCGCTCGACGTGGTCCCGGCCCTCGAAGCCGCTGACTCCCGCGCCGAGCCGCAGGTCGACACCGTGGTCGCGGTGCAGCTCGGTCAGCACCCCACCCACGCGCGGGTCCACGGCCCGGGTGAGCGGGGTCGGCGCCGCATCGACGAGGGTGACGTCGAGCCCGGCCGTACGGGCGCTCGCGGCGACCTCCGCGCCGATGAAGCCGGCGCCGACCACCACGATGCGCTGATGGTGCTCGAAGGCGGCCCGCACCGCCTCGGCGTCCTCGAGAGTGCGTAGCACGTGCACCCCCGCCAGATCGGTGTTCGGGAGCCGGGCCCGGGCGCCTGTGGCGACCACCAGACCGTCGTAGGCCACTGTCGCGCCGTCGTCGAGTTCCACCGCGCGATCGGTTGGGCGGAGCCGGACGGCCCGGCGCCCCAGACGCAGGTCGAGCTGGAGCGCGTCGAGGTCGGCCTCGTCGCGAAGCGGCAGGCTCCGCTTTGAGCCCCCGCCCGTGAGGATCTCCTTGGACAGCGGTGGACGGTCGTAGGGGCGATGGCTCTCCTCGCCAACCATCGTGATCCGGCCGTCGAACCCGGCCTGACGCAACCCCTCCGCGGTGCGTAGCCCGGCCAGCCCGGCACCGGCGATGACGACCTCACGCATTCCACGCTCCCTTTCCGCGCGCACGGTCAATCGATCGGGCGGACACTCCCGACTGGCTCGCCGCCGCCCATGACGTCCACGTTCAGCATGCCCGACACCGGCGCGACGTCGATCCCCAGGGCGCGTAGTCCGCTCAGCCCGACCAGCGTGCGGGCGCGCGACTGCGGGTCCCCGTCGCTGATCTTCACCGCGATGGTCTCGCCCGACGTGGCCACCAGGACGAGCACTCCCTCGGCGCCGATCTTGGAGACCACACCGGGCAGGTCGCGCATGATCTGAGTGTCGGAGCGGCCCTCGCCGGCCGCGTACTCGGGGAACTCCCGCATGGCCCGCAGCACGGCCGCCTCGGGCGAGTCCTCGGGGGCCCGCGCCATGGCCCGCAGCCCGCGGGCCAGGCCGGTGAGGCTGACCGCCATCTGTGGCGCGCCGCATCCGTCGGTGACCGTGTGGGTCACCGGCTCGCCGCACAGTTCCTCCACGGTCTCGCGTACCAGGAGTTGTAGCGGGTGGTCCGGGTTGAGGTAGTCCTCGACGCTCCAGCCCCGTGCGACGCACGCGGTCAGCATCGCGGCGTGCTTTCCGGAGCAGTTCATCTGAAGCTTGCTCGCGCTGCCGCCGGCGCGCAGTAGCGCGCGGTACGACCGGGTGTCCATCGGCCACGCCGCCGGACAGCCCAGCGCCTCGGCAGTGAGGCCGATATCGGCCAGTGTCTTCTCGACGGCGGCCACGTGGACGCCCTGCCCGCTGTGGCTGCCGGCCGCGACAGCGAGTTCGCGGTCCGCGAGGCCGGCTCCGGCCCGCAGTGTCGCCGCGGCCTGGAACGGTTTGGCGGCGGAACGGGGGAGCACAGGGGTGTCGACCCGCCCACGGGAGTAGCCGACATCGCCCGACGCCGTCAGCCCTACGACGGCACCGTAGTGCACCCCTTCCCGGAAGCCGCCTCGGACCACCTCGGCCACGGGGACGTACTCGGGCAGCGGGTTCTCTCGCATCGTGCCTCCCGGAACCGCGATTCGTGGAGTTCGTTGCCGGATGTCCGCGAATGACCTTATTGGGGTCACGCTGCTGGTGAACGTCCCGGACACCGGTTGACTTCCTGGGTGGTTCGGCCGGAATCGTCGCTCCAATGGATAGGGTCGGTTCCCGGAGCCGGTCCCACCGGCGGCGCAACGGACCAGACAGGGGGCGACGTGCACAACGAGGGGCACCCCGGCCGCCGGGTGCTCAGCCTGGGAGCACTCACCCGGCGCCCACACGGTCGCCGCGCGCGGGAGCTCGACTACGCCGTGCTCGGGGTGCGCGCGACCGGACCGGAACCGGCCCCGGACGCGGGCGTGTGTGAGATCGCGGTGCTGCGGATGCGCGCCGACGGTGTGGTGACGCGCGAGTTCAACACCCTGATCCGGCCACGGTCGCCGGTCACCTGGCGCGAGAGGAACGGAATCGGACGTAGTGACGTCATCGGTGCCCCGACGGCGGCTGACGTGGTCCCGGCCCTCACCGAGCTGCTGTCCGGCGCGGTCGTCGCCGGGCACGGGCTCGCTGCGGCGTCGCGCTTCCTCGGCACCGACTTCCAGCCGCACGGGCTTCCCGGGGGGCTACCGGGGCTGTGTACGCTGCGCACGCTGCGCTCCCAGCTGGATCTCACCGAGTACTCGCTGGCCCGCGCCAGCTACACGCTCAACCGGCGTTGGCCCATCGCCCGACACTCCGCTCTCGGTGAGGTACGGGCCTGTGCCCGGCTGTTGGCCGAGCTGTTGCGGAACGCCCCCCGGGAGCTCCACTACGTGGGCTCCGAACCGGTCCGTTCGGTGGTGCCGGAGCCCGGGACTCGTAACGGTACTCCGGAAGGCTCGCTGCGGTTGAAGGTGCGCACGTCCCCGCGAGGGTCGCTGTCGGAACCGGCGGTCCGGGAGAGTGTGGGGGAACTGGCCACGTGGCCGTACCGCTGGCGCCGTCTGGAACTCGACCCCGCGCTGTGCGCCGGCGCGTTCGGCGAGGACGACCGCGCGGCCGCGATACGTGACGCGGAACTGCGCGACGCGGGCCGGCGACTGCTCGCCGCGGGCGCGGCCGCCACCGGCGCGCTGGCCGCCACCGGTGCCGCGCGTGCGCTCGTCCGTCGGATCCACTGACCGCGCGGCCGCCCCTACAAGCCGGACAGCGCCAGGAAGAACGCCACGATCAGGATGCTGCCGCCCAGGGTGGTGAGGGTCGCGCGACCGGTTTCGGTGAGCCGGGCGTGTACGAGCCGTGGGCGGGGGCGGCTCGGTGCCGTGACGCGTGTCGAGGGTCGCGCGACGGGGGGCGGACCGAGCTGCGGCACGTGGTTGAACAGTGCGATCGCCACGAGGGCGGCACCGGCCAGGATCAGCGCGAGCGACACGGTTCGGTGGTCCTTTCCGGGGAGAGCGGGCACCCGACGATGCTCGATTCTGCCCGACGGAATCACCCGATACCACGGAAAATCAGGATGAGGCCAGTTATGGTCACCCGTATACCTCTTGTGTGACTAATCCCGGCGTGCGTGCTCGGGGGTGAACCGCGCGGCACGTTCCGCGGTGTCATGGGGGAGTCCCAGCGCTCGGAGCGTGAACACGGTCACCAGCGAGTGGGTCTCGTCGACGTCCGTCTCCCCGTTCAGTAGGGGAACACGCTGCGCCCCGATCATCGCCAGCGCGAGTTTCGCCGTGGCCTCGGGCGGCGCTGCGTGGAAGTCGAACTCGCCGTTGGCCGCGCCCTGGCGCACGATCTCGGCGAGTAGCTGCTGCATGGGGGCCACGTGGTCGGCGAGTGCCTGGTAGGCGTCGGGGCCCAGGATCGCGCTGAGTTCCGCGGCCGCCGGGTGCGGATGTTCCACGAGGCCGTGGAGCTGGAACCACACGAACGCCGACAGTCGTTCGGCCGCGGAGGCGTCGCTGGGCAGCTCGCGCCGGTAGCGCTCCACGAAGGCGGTGGTTACATGCTCGGTGAAGGAGAGCAACAGCGCCGGCTTGTCCGGGAAATAGTTGTACAGTGCGGTGCGGGTGATCCCGGCTTCGGCGGCCACGTCCGTCATGGAGACCCGATCGATCCCCTGGGAGCGGGTAAGGCTCGCCACCGCCTCCAGGATCCGCTCCCGCGTCTGTGTACGGTGCGCGGCGACGGTCGGCGCCGAGATCTTGGGCATACCCCCATGGTGGCACGGTGGCGTGTCCCGTCCGCGTGGCCCGGAGACCGTGGTCCTCAGCTGACCAGCTCGGGCAGGTATCCGCGGCCGAGATCGGCCAGGAGTTCGATGTTGAGCTGGTAGGCGAGTCGTGCCTCGCTGACGAGCTGGCGGCGTCCCGCCTCGTCGAGGCCGAGCGCGTCGATCCGGGAGCGGTAGTCGCGTTTGAACCGGGGGATGCTCGCGATCCGGTCGAAGTCGTAGAACGTCGCCCCGCCGTCGGCGAGGCCGTAGGCGCGCACCACGGAGTCGCGGATGAACTGGCCGCCGGAGAGGTCGCCGAGGTAGCGCGTGTAGTGGTGGGCCACGTAGCCGGCGGGGTGGTCGACCATCTGGCGGAGGCGGGCGACATAGGTGCGCGCCGCCGGGGTCAGCGCGGTGTCGGGATCGGTGTGCGTGCGCCACCCCGGACCGTGCAACGCGGCGAGGTCGCGTTCCAGGGCGGGGGTGCGCACCAGTTCGGGGAACAGCACTCGCCCGGCCACGGGGTCGCTGGTGAGGGCGTGCCCAACCTCCTCCAACGCCCGGTAGATGGCGTAGTGCTGGGCGACCATCGCGGCGTAGCCGGCGGAGGGAAGCCGGCCCTCGACGAGGGCCTGGACGAACGGCTGTCGCTCGGCCTGCTGGTGCTCTCCCCACGTGGCCGCCTTCAGCCACGCCGAGAGCGTGTCGCCAGTGTCGTCGTTGGGGGGACGGGGGTGCGCGGCACCGGTCTCCATTACCCGCGGCTCTCCTACGGTCGTGCGACTGTCCAGGGGGTGGACCGTCGGTGGGGGTCGGCGGCCCCGCCGCGACTCCCGAAATTTTCCTGACATGATGTCACTACGATCGCTGTCGATGTCAAGGACGTCACGACGGTATGTCGTGAAAATCCGGAGTGTTCCGCGATCCACGTGCCCCGAGTGGTTCCACAGCGGTCCACGCCAGGGTCGGGTGGCACGGCGGGTACCCTGAGGCCGGGTGGCGCGCATCGCGTCCACCCTGGGGAGGGTGACCGGTCACGATTCGGATTTCTCTCGTGCAGTCCCTCTTTCGAGAGACACGGGCCGGGCGACTATCGTGCTGTGTTCCGACGCCTCGCGGAGCGGGCGGTCATCCTCACCGGCGAGTCCAGCAGCTGGGAGGGTTCGGTACCCGGGCGCACGGACGGAGTGGACGTCCGGATGCTGGCGGAGCCGAGGGCGCCGACGGCATCGGAGAACCGGTCGACGTAGAGGCGATGTGTGGATACTAGGAGAACAGGACGCGATCCCGTGACCGCGAAAGGGCCCAATAACCCCGGGGCGGGTCGTCTCGACAGCGAGAACGGGCCTACCACGCCCGGTGAGTTGGCCGAGATCCTCCTCATCGAGGACGACGCGCAAGACGCTTTCCTGGTCGAGGAGTTGCTCGCCGACACCCCACTCGACCCACACATCACCTGGGTGGACACGCTCAGTGACGCCCGCGAGCATCTTTCGGGCTTTCGTGGCTGTGTGCTGCTCGACCTCAACCTGCCCGACGCCTCCGGTATCGGGCTGCTGCGCGAGGTACTGGCCGCTGTCGAGTCGGCCGCGGTCGTCGTCCTCACCGGGCTGCACGACGAGCACGAGGGTGTCGCCGCCGTCGCCGCCGGTGCCCAGGACTACCTCGTCAAGGGTCAGGTCGACGGTTCACTGCTGGCCCGGAGCCTGCGCTACTCGGTCGAGCGCCAACGCGCCGACGAGAACGCCCGTCAGCTGCGCGAGGCCGAGATGTACGCGCGGGAGAACATGCGGCTGGAACGCGGCCTGCTCCCGCAGGTACTGCTCGATGGCACCCCGTTGAGCCACCGCTCGTTCTATCGCCCCGGGCGCAAGCGGGCGCTGGTTGGCGGGGACTTCTTCGACGCCGTGCAGAAGGACGGCACCACCCACGTCATCATCGGTGACGTCAGCGGGCACGGGCCCGACGAGGCCGCGCTGGGCGTGAGCCTGCGTATCGCCTGGCGGGCCCTTGTCATGGGCGGGGTGGCGGAGGAGAACCTGCTGCCCTCGCTCGAGGAGATCCTGGTCAGCGAGCGCGCGCAGGACGAGATGTACGCGACCCTGTGCCAGGCCAGCCTCGACGTCGACCGTGAGCAGGCGCGTATCCGACTTTTCGGGCACCCGCCTCCGCTGCTCGTCTCCGGTGGGGAGGTCAAGGAGATCCCGGCGGCGCCACGCCCGCCCTTGGGCGTGCTCCCCGACGACACCATCGAGATCGAGAGCGTCGCGTTCCCGCGGGGCTCCACCTTGCTGTTCTACACCGACGGCCTGGTGGACGCCTTCGACGGGGGGCCGCCCGACCGACTCGAGGTGCGGGGGCTGTGCCGGATCCTCACCGACGTGCTCGGCCGCGGCTGCACGCTGGCCGACCTCCCCGGGCTCGTGGTCGACGAGGCCGAGCGGTGCAACGGTGGCCCGCTGCAGGACGATGTTGCCATGCTGCTCGTGACATACGGGGAACCGGCGTGAACCGGTATCCGTGGGGCACACCCAAGAGAACCCCGGAGACCACCCGCGCACCATGGTCGCTGCGGCGCCGCGTGACGGTCCTGCTGACGGTGGTGACCGTCGTGCTGGTGGCATCGGTGTCGGTCATCACCGCCGCCGCCCTGTCGGCGCGCGAGTCCCTGGCGCGCCAGGTCGACCAACTCACCCCGGCCCAGACCGCGATCCAGCAGACCAGCTCCGCCTACCTGAACCAGGACAACGGGATCCGGGGCTACGCTCTCACCTCCGACCTCGAGTTCCTCGAACCCTACGAGGAGGGCAAACGCACCCTCGGGGAGAACCGGCCGATCCTCAAGGACGTGGTCGACGAGGACGGCGAGACCGACCCCGCCATCCAGCGCCTGCTCGACGCCGGCGACGCCTGGCGGAAGGACTTCGCCGAACCCACGCTGTCCAAGGTGCACGCCGGCAAGGAGGTCAGCGCCGAGGACTACCAGCTCGGCCGTGAGCGCTTCAACGAGCTGCGTACCGCGGCCCACGAAGCCGAGACGCAGGTCGACGAGGAGCTCCAGGAGGCCCGCGAGGGGCTGACCGTGGCGACCCAGCAGGTGGTGGCCCTGCTGATCCTGGTGGGGATCGTGGTCGCGATCATGTCCGTGTTCCTGTGGGTGATGTTGCAGCACTGGGTGCTTCGCCCGCTGGACGAGCTGGTCAGCCATCTGCGGCAGGTGTCGGAGGGCTACTACGCCCACCGCATCGAGTTGCAGGGGCCACCCGAGATCGAGCGGGTCGGCCGCGACGTCGACGCCATGCGCGAGCGCATCGTCAACGACCTCCACGAGGTGGGCGTGGCCCGCCGAAAGCTGCAGGAGCAGTCGGAGCTGCTGGAGCGCCAGACCGACGAGCTGCGCCGATCCAACATGGAGCTGGAGCAGTTCGCCTACGTGGCCTCGCACGACCTCCAGGAGCCGCTGCGCAAGGTCGCCAGCTTCTGCCAGCTGCTGCAGCGCCGCTACCACGGTCAGCTCGACGACCGCGCCGACTCCTACATCGACTTCGCGGTCGAGGGCGCCAAGCGGATGCAGACCCTGATCAACGACCTGCTGGCGTTCTCCCGCGTCGGCCGTACCAAGAACTTCGCCCCGGTGGACCTCAACGAGGCCCTGCAGGACGCCCTCAGCAATCTGGAGGCCCGTCTGGAGGAAGCCGACGCGGTCGTCACCGGTGACGACCTGCCCACGGTCGAGGGCGACCAGACACTGCTCACGCAGGTGTTCTTCAACCTCGTCGGCAACGCCGTGAAGTTCCGCGGGGAACGGGCGGCCCGCGTGCACGTGAGCGTGGAACGCCAGGGTGACGAGTGGGTCTTCTGCTGCACCGACAACGGGATCGGGATCGAACCGCAGTACGCGGAGCGCGTGTTCGTGATATTCCAGCGGCTCCACACGCGCGACAAGTACGGCGGGACCGGGATTGGCCTGGCGATGTGCAGGAAGATCGTCGAGTTCCACGGGGGGCGCATTTGGCTGGGGAGTAATCCGGAACCGACGGGTACCCGGATATGCTGGTCCCTGCCCGCCGATGTCGAGGCCCAGGAAGAGATGGCCGAAGGGAACGCTGAGAGCGATTCCGCGGGTTCGGAACCCGCCTCGATCGGCGAGGGGGACGAGCACGAATCCCCTAGCGCGGCCGGGGACGGCCCAGGGAAGGTCTGAGACATTGAGCGAGGTCACTTTGGTGCAAGCCATAGAGGTGCTGCTGGTGGAGGATGACCCCGGCGATGTCCTCATGACCAAGGAGGCGTTCGAGGAGCACAAGGTCGGCAACCGGCTGCACGTGGTCTCCGACGGTGTCGAGGCGCTGCGCTTCCTGCGTCGCGAAGGCGACTACGTCGACTCCCCGACGCCGCACCTGGTCCTGCTCGACCTCAACCTGCCCCGCAAGGACGGGCGCGAGGTGCTCGAGGAGGTCAAGAAGGACGAGTCGCTGTCCCACATTCCGGTGGTGGTGCTGACCACCTCCGAGGCCGAGGAGGACATCCTGCGCAGCTACCGGCTGCACGCCAACGCCTACGTGGCCAAGCCGGTCGACTTCGACCAGTTCATCCGGGTCGTGCGCCAGATCGATGACTTCTTCGTCAGCGTTGTTCGGCTGCCCAACCACTGAGGCCGGCCTCCGCTGCCGGTTCGGCGCCAACGGCGCCGTTTTGGGCCACACCTGGACTACGGTGTGAGTCATGAGCTTGCCGGAACCTCGCGATCCCGCCGGGCCGTACCGCATCAGCGTGGTCTGCCTGGGCAACATCTGTCGTTCCCCGATGGCCGAGAAGGTCCTCACGGCCGAGCTCGACCGCGCCGGGCTCACCGGAACGGTCGAGGTGACGAGCTCGGGCACCGGCGGTTGGCACATCGGCTCCGGCATGGACGAGCGCGCGGCCGCGCTGCTGCGCGCGCAGGGCTACGCCACCGACCACACCGCGCGCCGGGTCGAGCCGACGCACCTCGCCGAGCACGACCTGATCCTGGCGATGGACCGCGACAACCTCGAGAATCTCCGCCGCCTCGCCCGCGGGCACACCGACCTCGGCGACCGACTGCGGCTGTTCCGCGCGTTCGCGTCGGACACCGGCCCCGAGCCGGAGGTGCCGGACCCCTACTACGGTGGCGAGCACGGTTTCGCCACGGTGCTGGACATGGTGCGGGCCGCCGCCGTGGGCCTCACGACGGAGCTGGCCGCCCGCTACGACTCGGGGCAGGACGAGGAGTACAGGGGTGGACGGACACACAGTCGCTGACCGCGTCGCCAAGCTGACCGGCCAGGAGGTGGGTCGGGCGACGCCGAAGGGCGGCAGCCACGCCTGGACGGTGTTCCGTGTCGAGCTCGCCGACGGCACGCCCCTCTTCGTCAAGGCGTTGCCGGACGGTCCCGAAGGGGACGGTTTCACCGGCCTGTTCCAGAGCGAGGCGCACGGCCTGGACTGGCTGGGACAGCCCACCGCCTCCCTCGTGCCCGACGTCGTGGCCGTCGACTCCCACACGCTCGTGCTCTCCTGGGTCGATGAGCGCCCGGCCACCCCGCGGGCCGCCGAGGTCCTCGGTCGCCGGCTGGCGGAGACGCACACGGCCGGGGCGGACTCCTTCGGTGCGCGAAACGACGGGTTCATCGGGCCGCTGCCGCTGGAGAACACGCCCGCCACGGAATGGCCGCGGTTCTACGCCGAGCGGCGCCTGGCGCCCTACCTGCGGCGCGCGGCCGATCGGGGGGTGCTGACGCCCGCCGACACCCGCACCGTGGAGAAGGTCATCGACTCCGTCGAGGACCTGGCCGGTCCGCCGGAGCCGCCGGCGCGGATACACGGCGACCTGTGGGGCGGGAACGTGCTGTGGCGGGACAACGACGCGGTCCTCATCGACCCCGCCGCGCACGGTGGGCACCGCGAGACCGACCTCGCCATGCTCGCCCTGTTCGGCATTCCCCACCTGGACCGGCTCCGCGACTCCTACAACGAGGTGGCGCCGTTGGCGGAGGGGTGGCGCCAGCGGGTGGCGCTGCACCAGCTCCACCCGCTGTTGGTGCATGTGTGCCTGTTCGGCGCGGCCTACCGCACAACGACCATGGACGCGGCCCGGGCGGCACTGCGCGGCTGAGTCCCGCATCCCCGAAGACGCGGGGTGGTTCGGCGTGCCCGGTCCCTCGTCCGTGGGCCGGCCTGAACCGCACGGCCCACGGCGGTGGGAGGTGCCCGGATCCTCTATAGTCAGAGGCCGTGGCATCCGCAGACGACAACCACGCGGCGGGCTGGCGGGGCGCCCCGCCGCAGTACCCGCCCGCGCCGCGGCCGCCGGGCGGGATCGGCCCCGTCATGGCGGCGACCCTGGTGCTGGTGTTCGTTGTGGTGCTCATCATCGCGGGCGCCCTGGTGGTCAACGCGTTCCGCGACAGCGACGACTCGGCCGCCCCCGCCTCAGAGGAGCCAAGCGCCCCGGAGCGGGACGCCTCCGGCGAGCCCGCCGCCGACCCCTCCGAGGAGTCCTCCGCCGATGAGGCCCCCGAGGAAGTGCTGAACTCGGGCTGGAAACTCGCGAAGGTCGGCAGGTGGGAGCTGACCTACGAGATTCCGGGGCGTTCGGAGGGCTGGACCTACGAGGGCCCCGGGGCGGTGTTCGGGGTGGGACCCCCGGACGCGGAGCAGCCCGAGCTCACGATGGTCGGCGCCTCCTACTACGGGACCAACCCCTGCGACGGCTCGTCCTCGCTGGCCGCGGCCGGTGCGCACGGGGTGGAGAATACCGAGGACACCGGGGAGACGGCCGAGGGCGTCGCGCGGAAGTGGGCGGAGCTGGCCTACGAGTACGAGACCGGTGCCCCCGAGGTCGAGCTGCGCTCCGTCACGGAGTTCTCCGCCAACGGCCTGGCGGGGCACTACGCCGTCGCCGACGCCACACCGGTCACCGCCGGTGGCGAGTGCATCCCCGAGAGCGGTGAGGTCCACACGGTCGTGGTACCGAACCTCGATGAGGCCAACGCCGTCCGTGCGTTCTCGATCGTCTCCGACTCCGGATACGAGGAGTCACTCGACGCCGACACGATCGAGACCGTGCTGAACAGCCTCCGCGACTCCGTGGACGACTGAGGGTTTCGACGGGGCCGGCGCCCGGCCACGGGACCCGTCGACGGTGACTGGCCCTCCGGTTGGCCCCGGCCCGACTCAGCCCTTCACGCTGCCGGCGAGCAGACCACGGGCGAAGTAGCGCTGTAGTGAGAGGAACACGAGCAGTGGCACGACCATCGACACGAACGCGCCCGCGGTGAGGCGTTGCCACTCGCCGCCGCGGGTTCCCGCCATCTCGGCGAGCCGGACGGTGAGCGGGGCGACCTCGACACTGCCGCCAGCGAAGATCAACGCCACCAGCAGATCGTTCCACACCCACAGGAACTCGAGGAGCGCCAGCGACACCAGCGCCGGCGCGATCAGCGGGAGCACGATGCCGCGAAAGATCATCCCGTGGCCGGCGCCGTCGGCGCGCGCCGCCTCGATGAGGCTGCGCGGCAGCTGGGCGACGAAGTTGTGCATCAGGAAGATCCCCAACGGCAGGCCGAAGATGGTGTGCGCCAGCCAGACCGGGGTGAACTGGAACGCGCCCCGTAGCTCCCACGCGGGTAGGACCTCCACCCCGCCGATGGTGGCGCCCTCGGAGAGCAGCCGCAGCAGCGGAACCAGCGCCATCTGCAACGGCACGATCTGCAGCGCGAAGACACCGACGAAGAGCCAGTCGCGGCCGGGGAACCGCAGCCACACGAGCGCGTAGGCGGTCAGCGCGGAGAGGACGACCACGAACACCATCGACGGCACGGCGATGGCGAACGAGTTCACGAAGTAGCTGGCCAGCTGCCCCGAACCGTCGCGGGCGAACAGCACCTCCTCGTAGTTGCGCAGGGTCAGTGTGGGGTCGGCGAGCACCGACCACCACCCGCTGGTCATGATCCGCTCCTCGGGCCGCACGGAGGAGACGAGCAGCCCCGCGGTCGGGACGGTCCAGGCGATGGCGATGACGATCGCGGCGGCGCTCGCGGCACGACTGGTCAGGGCGCGTCTGACGCGCGCGACCGAAGACATCGGGGCGGGGGTCACCGTGCCTCCCGCGTGCGCCGGGTGTTGGCGATCTGGACCAGAACCAGCGGGATGACCAGGACGAAGAGAACGACCGCCAGCGCGGAACCACGCCCCAGCTCGCCGTAACGGAACGCCTGGTTGTACATCTCGTTGGCGATGACGGAGGTGTGGAACTGGCCGCCGGTCATGGTGCGGACGATGTCGAACACCTTCAGGGTCTGCACCGAGATGGTGATCAGCACGACCGCGACGGTGGGCCAGATCATCGGGAGCGTGACCCGCCAGAACTGCTGCCAGGCGTTCACCCCGTCGATGCGCGCCGCCTCGATGATGTCGTCGGGGACCGCCTTGATCGCCGCCGACTGCACCACCATCGCGAACCCGGCCTGGATCCAGATCAGCACGACGATGAGCAGCAGCGTGTTCAGCGGCTGGTCCAGCAGCCACTGTCGCGGCTCACCGCCGAGCCAGACGACGACCTGGTTGAGCAGCCCGATCTGGTCGGTCCCGGCCGGGCGGTAGGTGTAGACGAACTTCCAGATGATCGAGGCGCCGACGAACGAGATCGCCATCGGCATGAACAGCATCGACTTGGCGACCGCCTCGTAGCGCGACCGGTCCACCAGGACCGCGTAGGCCAGCCCGATGGCGGTGGCCAGCAGCGGCGCGAACAACACCCACAACAGGGTGTTGCGCAGCACGAGTAGGATCTCGGGCTGGGTGAGCATCCAGGCGTAGTTGTCCAGGCCCACCCACGCGGTTCCGCCGCGGTCGCGCACGGACAGCACCGTGGTGCGGACAACGGGGTAGAGGAGACCGACCACCAGGAGCACCCCGGCGGGGGTCAGGAAGCAGGCGGCCTGCCACCAGTCCCGCCGGCAACGGGGACCCCGATCCACGATCACCAGTAGTAGGCCGATGACCGCGAGGAACGCGGCGACACCGATGCCCAGCCAAAGCAGTTTGGGTAGTTCGGCCTGGATGTCGAAACCCATGGGCTCCTTCCACGCGGCGAGGTGTGGCTGGAGAGGCGTCATTCGTTCCGCGGCCAGGACCGCTCCACGAAGCCGAGGGCGTCCTCGGAGTCGGCGCCGTTGACCCAGTTGGTCATCGCGCGCCACAGGGTCCCCGAGCCCACCGCCGCCGGCATCGCGTCGCTGCCGTCCCACCGGAAGACCGTGTCGGGGTCGCGCAGCAGCTCGGCGGCGAACCGGTCGTTGGGGTTGTGCAACTGGTCCAGGTCGAGGTCGCTGTGCGCGGAGAACCAGGAACCCTCGGCGGCACGCCGGTTCGCGTAGTCCGCGGTGGCCAGGTACTCCTGCACCGCGGTGACCTCGGGGCGGTCGTCGAAGGCGGCGACCCACTCGCCGCCACCCAACACCGGGGTTTCGGTGCCCTCACCCACGCCCGGGAAGTTGAACGCGAACACCTCGCCGTCCTCGGCGATCTCGGTGTCCTCGGGCCACTGCGCCGCGTAGAAGGAGCCCATCAGATACATCGCGCACTCGCCGTCGAGGATGGGCTGGCCGGCGTCCTGGCTGGAGGTGGTGGCGACGCTGCCGACGCCACCGAACGGCCCGTTGACGTGCTCGGGGTCACGCAGGATCTCGCCGACACGGTCGAGGGCCTCGACCACCCGCGGGTCGTCGAAGGGGATGTCGTGGTCGACCCACTGGTCGTAGACCTCGGGGCCGTGCTGGCTGAGCATCACGTTCTCCAGCCAGTCCGTGACGGGCCACCCGGTGGCCTCCCCGGACTCGATGCCCGCGCACCACGGTGTGACCCCGTCCCCGGCGATCTCGCCACTGAGCCCGATCATCTCCTCCCAGGTGCGGGGTACCTCGTATCCGTGGTCGGCGAAGAACTCGGGGGAGTACCACACGAAGGACTTGACGTTGGCGCCCAGTGGGGTGGCGTACAGTTGGCCGCCGCTCGTGGCATAGGACAGCCAGTCCTCCTCCCATCCCCGCTGGGCGCGTTCCCGCACGGGATCGGGCAGTGGGAGCGCGTCCCCGGAATCCACGAAGCGGTGCAGCAGGCCGGGCTGCGGGAAGAAGGCGATGTCCGGGGCGTTGCCGCCGTCCACCTTGACCTGGACCTGGGCCTCGAACTCGCCGCTGCCCTCGTAGGTGATGTCGATGCCGGTGCACTCGGTGAAGCGTTGCCAGGCCCGCTGCATCCGCTGGCCCTCCTCGTCGCGGATCGAGGCGTAGATCGTGACGGTCCCGCCGCTGGTCTCTTGCCACTGCCGGAACGGTGCGCACTCGGCGGACTCGGGATCGGCCCCGCCGGTGCCGCCCCCGGAGAGGTAGGCGCATCCGGAGGCGATGAGGATCAGGGGTAGCCACGTCGCCGCGGCGGTGGCGCACCGGCGCGTGGGGAGCGTGGGCATGTCGACGCCTCCTGCGGATGCGCTGGTGAGAACCGGATAAGCCCGGATTGTGATCGGTATGTTACTCCGGGTTTCGGTGCGGGTGGTGGAGGTCGGGTGGTGTGGCCGGACTCCGGCCTCAGGAACGGCGGTGGCGCGGCCGCGGGCTCGTACTGCGGGGGCGGGTGGCCATCGCTCACAGCGAACGCCGAACCGGGAAGAAAATCGGGCTCTTCTTTATTGAGTGATAGTGACTCAAGAAGGAGGGTCCAATGACCGAAGCGCAGTCAAGCGTGACGTTGCCCGTTCTTCCCCTCGACGATGACGTTGTGCTGCCGGGCATGGTCGTGCCGGTGGATATCTCCGAGACCGAGGTCCGCGCCGCGGTCGACGCCGCCCGGGCCGGTGACGACAGTGCGGCGAAGGTGCCGGGTATCCGCTCCGCCTCCGGCAAGGGGAACCACTCCCGGGTGCTGATCGTGCCGCGTGTCGACGGGTCCTACGCGACGGTGGGCACTGTCGCCGTCATCGACCAGGTGGGTCGGACCCCCGAGGGTGAGCCCGCCGCCGTGCTGCGCGGCGTGGCGCGGGCACGCGTCGGTGGTGGCACCACGGGTCCCGGCGCCGCGCTGTGGGTGTCGGCCGAGGTGCGCACCGAGGAGGCGCCCGAAGGCGGCTACCCCGGCAAGGTGCGGGAGGCCGCCCGCGAGTACAGGTCGTTGCTCAGCACCTACCTCCAGAAGCGGGGCGCCTGGCAGGTGCTGGACGGTCTGCAGCAGCTGGACGACCCGGGGGCGCTGGCGGACCGCGGCGGGTACTCCCCGTTCCTCAAGGTCGAGCAGAAGCTGCGGCTCCTGGAGACCTACGACGTCGCCGAGCGGCTGCGGCTGCTCAGCGAGTGGACCCGGGAGTACCTGGCCGAGCTGGACGTCACCGAGACCATCGACAAGGACGTCCAGGAGGGCGTCGAGAAGCAGCAGCGCGAGTTCCTGCTCCGCCGCCAGATGGAGGCCATCCGCAAGGAACTCAACGAGCTGGAGGGAAAGCCCGCGAGTGAGGAGGAGGACTACCGCGAGCGCGTGGAGGCCGCGGCCCTGCCGGAGCACGTGCGCGAGGCCGCGCTGACCGAGGTGGAGAAGCTGGAGCGGGCCGGCGACTCCTCGCCGGAGTCCGGGTGGATCCGTACCTGGCTCGACACCATCCTCGCGATGCCGTGGAACGAACGCACCGAGGACGCCTACGACATCTCCGGCGCCCGGGAGACGCTGGACGCCGACCACGCCGGGCTGGACGACGTCAAGGAGCGCATCGTCGAGTACCTGGCGGTGCGCAAGCGCCGTGAGGAGCGCGGGCTCGGGGTTGTCGGCGGGCGCCGCAGTGGGGCCGTGCTCGCCCTCGTCGGCCCGCCCGGCGTCGGAAAGACCTCGCTGGGCGAGTCGGTGGCCCGGTCCATGGGGCGCAGCTTCGCCCGCGTCGCCCTGGGCGGGGTGCGTGACGAGGCGGAGATCCGTGGCCACCGCCGCACCTACGTGGGCGCCCTGCCGGGGCGTGTGGTCCGGGCCGTCAAGGAGGCCGGCACGATGAACCCGGTTGTCCTGCTCGACGAGGTCGACAAGGTCGGCGCCGACTTCCGCGGTGACCCCACGGCGGCTCTGCTGGAGGTGCTCGATCCCGCGCAGAACCACACGTTTAGGGACCACTACCTGGAGGTCGACCTGGACCTCTCCGACGTGGTTTTCCTGGCCACCGCCAACGCGCTGGAGACCATCCCGCCCGCGCTGCTGGACCGGATGGAGCTGGTGCTGCTGGACGGCTACACCGAGGACGAGAAGGTCACCATCGCGCGCGACCACCTGTTGCCGCGCCAGCTGGAACGGGCCGGCCTGGAACCCTCCGAGGTGGAGTTCACCGACGACGCGCTGCGCGCCGTCGCCGGGGAGTACACCCGCGAGGCGGGCGTGCGGGACCTGGAGCGCACCGTCGCCCGGGTGCTCCGCAAGATCGCGGCGGGGGTCGCGCTCGGCGAGCGCGAGCTCCCGGTGCGGGTCGGTGCCGACGACCTTCGCGACCACATCGGGCGTCCCAAGCACACCCCGGAATCGGCCGAGCGCACAGTTGTACCTGGGGTCGCGACGGGTATGGCGGTAACCGGAACCGGTGGTGACGTTCTCTTCGTCGAGGCGTCGCTGGCCGACCCGGAGTCCGGCGCCGGCGGGCTGACCCTGACCGGTCAGCTCGGTGACGTCATGAAGGAGTCCGCCGAGATCGCGCTGTCGTACCTGCGCTCGCGGGGCGCGGAACTGGAGCTTCCGGTGGGTGACCTGAAGGACCGTGGGGTGCACCTGCACGTCCCCGCGGGGGCGACACCCAAGGACGGCCCCAGCGCGGGCGTCACCATGACGACCGCCCTGGCGTCGTTGCTCTCGGGCCGGCCCGCGCGCTCCGATGTCGCGATGACCGGTGAGGTGTCACTGACCGGGCGGGTACTGCCGATCGGCGGGGTGAAGCAGAAGCTGCTGGCCGCGCACCGGGCGGGGATCGGCACCGTTCTGATCCCGTCCCGCAACGAGGCCGATCTGGACGACGTGCCCCGGGACGTGCTCGACAGCCTGAGGGTGCACACGGTAAGTGATATCAGGGAGGTGCTGGAGCTGTCCCTGGAGCCCGCGGGCACCTCCGAGGAGGCCCGGCCGCTGGCCGCCTGAGAGCGAGCCGGGGAAAGACACAACGAGAAAGCCATCCAGGAGCACGGGGTCGTCGTTCTTTGGGGGGAGGCGGCGGCCCCGTGCGTGTGTCGGAACAGGGTGCTGAGCCCGCCACGGTCACTCGTCCGCGTACAGTTGGGCGCATGAGCTCTGCGTACGAAGGTGGCCGGGAACTGCATGTCGCCCTCCTCGGGTACGGCAAGGGAGGCGAGGTCTTCCACGCCCCGCTGATCCACGCCACGCCCGGGCTGCGGCTCTCCGCCGTGGTGACCGGCAACGCCGAGCGGGCCGCGGCCGCGCGCGAGCGATACCCGCACATCGAGGTACTCGACTCGGCCGACGAGGTGTGGCAGCGGCCCGGCGACTTCGAGATCGCCGTCATCACCACCCCCAACGACTCCCACGCCCCCCTCGCCAGCGCGGCACTCAAGTCCGGGATGGCCGCCGTCGTGGACAAACCGTTCGCGCTCTCGCCCGCCCGGGCGCGCGAGCTGGCCGAGGAGGCCGAACGGTTCGGCCAGGTGCTGACCGCGTTCCACAACCGCCGCTGGGACTCCGACTTCCTCACGCTCCTCAACCTCGCCGACGGGGGCACGCTGGGCCGGGTGCACCGCTTCGAATCCCGGTTCGAGCGGTGGCGCCCCACGGTCGCCGACATCTGGCGCGAGCGGGGGAGCGCGGCCGAGGGCGCGGGCATCCTCTACGACCTCGGCCCGCACCTCATCGACCAGGCGATCACGCTCCTCGGGCCGGTGGCCAGCGTCTACCCCGAACTCGACACCCGCCGCGAGGGTTCCGCCCCCGACGACGCCTTCCTCGCGCTCACCCACGAGTCGGGAGCGCGCTCCCATTTGTGGATGAGCGCGCTGGCCGGGGCTCCCGGCCCGCGTTTCCGGGTGCTCGGCGACCGCGCCGCCTACACCGTCGACGGACTCGACGGGCAGGAGGCGCGCCTGGCAAGCGGCGAGCGTCCCGGCGGCCCCGACTGGGGGGTGGAGCCGGAGACGGCGTGGGGCCACGTGCGCGCCGGTGACGAGACGCGCGTGCTGCCCAGCGAGCGCGGTGCCTACCCGGCGTTCTACGCCGGGGTTCGCGACTCCGTGGCCGAGGGCGAGCCGGCCCCCGTTGACCTCCACGAGGTGGTACACGGACTCCAGGTCATCGAGGCCGCCCGGCGTGGCGCCGCGACGGGTGAGGTCCAGAGCCCCCGAGACTGAGCTTTCCCCCGCGATGCCCTCATTCCTGTTGCCGCCGAATGTCCTGGGCGATCGCGTTGGCCATCCGCACCACGTGCTCCCGAGTGGACTCGCGGTCCGTGTACGGGTCGCGGCCGGTCAGCATGCGGGCCGTCTGCGGCATGGCGATCGGCCAGGCGGCGACACCGAGTAGGGACATGACGATCCGGGCGGCCCGGTCATCGGGTTCGATGCCCAGTGTGCGGGCCACAGCGATGATCTTGTCCGCGTAGTGGTCGGCCTCCGGCTCCTCGTAGGGAGCGGGGTCGCCGCCGTAGTGCAGCGACTCCCACATCATCAGCCGGATCATGGTGGGGTCGTCCATGTGGGAGTCGTAAACCCGCCCCACCCAGCCCCCGATGTCCTCGCCCGGTGTGGGAAGGGACACGGCCTGTTCGTTCTTGACCCGGATAAGCACCGCTTTGAACAGCTCTTCCTTGCTGCCGAAGTGGCCGTAGACGCGCTCCTTGTTCACGCCGGCGCGTTCGGCGATGCGGTCGATCCGTCCCCCGGAGATGCCGTGCTCGGCGAACTCGTCCCGAGCCGCCTCCAGCAGCTTGCGCCGTGTCGCCGATGCGTCCCGTGGAACCATGGCCACATACTAACGAATTGACATCCAACTATTTGGTTGGTTTGGTTGTCGATATGGCGCAGATGACCGAATCGGAAACGCACCGCGCCCCCGAAGGCGCACCGCGCCCCGCGCTCCGGGAGCGTCTGCTCCCGCAGCTCTTCCTGCTGGCCGCCGGTGCTCTGGCGGCGACCGGCCAGATGTATCTCCCACTTCCGCTGCTGCACGCGATCGCCGGGTCGACGGGTGCCGGGGTGCAGGCCGCGAGCTGGACGGTGACGGCGTTCGCCGCCGGCTATGCGGTGGGATTCCTGGTGCTGGGGCCAATGGGGCCCCGTGTCGGCTACCGCAGGCTGATGGCCATCGCACTGGGTGTGACCGCGGTGCTTACCGCACTCGTAAGCCTATTGCCAACCATACAGTTGGTTTTGGTGGTGAGGGTCGCACAGGGGTTCGCGGCCTCGGCCTTCGGCCCCTCGGCCATGGCCTACATCACCCGACACTTTCCCGCGCATCGGCGGGCACTCGCCTTTTCCGTGGTGACCAGCTCCTTCCTCGCCTCGGCCGTGCTGGCTCAGGTCGGAGCGCAGGTCCTGGGCGACCTGTGGCACTGGCGGGTCGCGTTCGTCGCGTCCGCCCTACTGACAGCCATGGCGACCGTGGCGATCGGGCTGGCGCTGAAGCGGGACGTACCGGACGGTTCCATCCGCCCGTCGGCCGCCTACCGGGACATGCTCGTCGCGGCGGCGATGCCGCGCCTGACGCCACTGTTCTTCGTCGCGCTGACCGTGCTGTTCAGCTTCGTCGGACTGTACGCCGCGATACAGCTGACCAACCCCCTGGACGTCGCCGGAAACCCGAGGGAGCTGCTCGCCCTGCGAGCCAGCGCGCTGCCCGCGATCGTCCTGGCCCCGCTCCTCATGCAGCCGTTCAGCCGCGTTCCGGCGGGCTACCGGCTGGCGCTCAGCGTTACCGCCGCCGCGCTCTTCCTCGCCCTGGCCGCGACGTCGACCACGATGGTCGGCTCGGTCGCCCTCTTCACCGTGCTCCTGGGATGCGTCGTGCTCGCGGTCGCTCTCGCGGCCCCCTCCGCGCTGCACGCCGTCAGCGCCCACGCGCAGCACAACGTGAGCGGAGCGTCCGCGATGTACAGCTTCTGGCTGTTCCTGGGCTCCACCGCGTCGGCGCCGGTCGTGGCGGGATTCGGCTCTCTCGGTTTCACCGGGCTCAGCGTGGTCTTCGTCGTGGCGCTGCTCCTCGGCGCCGTGGCCGCGTTGCTGGGGACCATCCGAAGGTGAGCGTGACTCCCAACGGGGGGCGTCGTCGACCGCGGGTGGGCGGCCCGACACCGGTGGAATCCCCCGGGGGTGTGGCCCCGGAACGCGGGACGTCTAACGTCGGATGAGTGGATCATTCAGGGGCCGAGGTGCGTGGCGCGACCGGCCACCGCCTCGGCAGCCGGGGCTACCGGCGCGTCATGGTCGCGATGACCGCCGCCGGGATCGGGACCTTCGCCCAGCTCTACGCGGTGCAGGCGGTGCTTCCCGGCCTGGCGCGGAGCTTCGACGCCTCCGCCGCCTCCGTGGCACTGAGCGTCTCGTTCGCCACCGGTGGCCTGGCGGCGTTCACCCTCGTGTGGAGCGGTGTGGCCGACCGCTTCGGCCGGGTGACGGTGATGGCCACGGCCCTGACCCTGTCGACGCTCCTTGGCCTGGTCGCCCCGCTCTCCCCCGAGATGTGGGTGCTGCTGGTGGTGCGCGCGCTCCAGGGGGCCACGCTCGGCGGCGTGCCCGCCGTCGCCATGGCCTACCTCGCCGAGGAGATCGACCCCGGCCACCTCGCGCGCGTGGCGGGGGTCTACATCGCCGGTAACGCTGTCGGGGGGATGAGCGGGCGGCTGGTCGCCGGGCTCGTGGCCGACATCGGCGGGTGGCGGTGGGGTGTGGGCGCCGACTCCGCGCTGGCGCTCGTGGCGCTGGTCGCCTTCCTGGTCGCGGTTCCCCGGGCCCGGGGCTTCGTGCCCAAACGGCGTCACGAGGACGGCCCTGGCCTGGTCCGGCGGGTCGTGCGCAGCTTCGCCGATCCCGGCCTCGTCGCGCTCTACTGCCAGGCGCTTTTCCTGATGGGCGCGTTCGTGACGGTCTACAACTACCTGGGGTTCCGGATGACGGCCGAGCCGTTCGGCCTCTCCCAGACCGTCGTGGCGTTCCTGTTCGTCGCCTACCTCGCCGGGATCGTGGCCTCGTCCACCGTCGGTCGGGTGATCGAGCGCGTGGGCCGCCACCCCGTCCTGCTGGCCAGCGTCGCCGGGATGATGGCCGGACTCGTGGCGTTGCTGGCCCCCTCGCTCGTCGTGGTGGCCCTGGCGCTGTTGGTGTTCACGTTCTGCTTCTTCGCGGCCCACACCACGGCGTCGGCGTGGGTGGGGCACCGGGCCACCACGACCCGCGCGCAGGCGGCCGCGCTGTACACCCTCTCGTACTACGGAGGGTCGAGCGTTTTCGGCTGGCTCGGTGGTGTGGTCTACGATCACCTCGGCTGGAACGGGTTGTTGGGCTACGTCGCCGTGCTGTGCGCGATGGCGGCGTTGGCCGGGTTGGGGCTGCGCGTCCGCCGCACCGTGTGACCGGGGGCGCGACGCCCTATTTTGGACAGTAGGCGTGTTGCGCCGCACCCCAAGAGACATGGATTGGAGGCGTGTCGTGGCCCAGGTCCTCGTTGTCGCCGACGACCTCACCGGCGCCAACGCCACAGGCGCGCGGTTCGCGCGCACCGGTATGCGGGTGGCGACAGTGACCCCGGAACATGTCGCGGCGGTGGCCGACGAGTACGACGTCGTCGTGGCCAACCTGGACAGCCGTAACGTCCCACCGCAGCAGGCGGCGGACCTCGTCACCGACGTCGTCGAGGCCGTGTGGCCGGTGAGTCTGGTCGTGAAACGGATCGACAGTACCCTGCGCGGCAATGTCGGGGCGGAGCTGGACGCGGCCCTCCGGGCGGTGCGTGACCGGGCACCGGCCGGCACCCGGACTCGGGCGCTGTTACTTCCGGCGTTTCCCGCGTCGGGCCGGGTGACCGTCGACGGGGTGCAGCTGCTCGACGGGGTGCCGCTGGAGCGAACCGACCTGGCCTTCGACCCGATCTGGCCCATGACCACCGGCGTGGTCGCCGACATCGTGGCCGCCCAGAGTGACGCCGGGGTGCGGCACGTGCCGATCCGGCAGGTCACCCAGACCATGTTGACCGCCGATCTGATGGCCGGCGACGAGCCGGTGGTGCTCTGTGACGCCCTGGACGAGCACCATCTGGAGGACATCGCCGGGGCGGCGGCCGAGGCGCACCGCAGGGACGGGACAGTGTGGGTCTCGGTGGATCCGGGGCCGGCCGGTGCGCTGCTCGCCTCGGCCCTGAACCTGCGCGGGGAGGCGGGCGCCCGGGGTCCGTTGCTCACCGTCGCGGGCAGCCACACCGACCTGACACGGCGCCAGCTCGACGCGGTCGCCCGGACCGGGCCGGCTCGCTACGTCGACGTCGACACGCTGCGGTTCACCACCCCCGGCGACGCCCACGCCGGCGAGGTCGCGCGCGAGCTGGCCGAACACCTGGCGACGGCGTCGTTCCCGGAGGTCGTCATCCTGCGCGCCATCACCCCGGCCGCGGATCTGGAGAAACTGCCGCCGCACGCCCGCAGGCACCTGCCGGAACGGCTCGCCGAGCTGGTGGTGGAGGTCCTCGGGGACATCGAGGTGTCGGAAGGGGCGCACGCCCTACCGAGCGGCCTGTACCTCACCGGGAGCGATGTCGCCTCGGCCATGCTGGACGAGCTCGGGGTGCACGCGTTCGACGTGGGGGGCGAGGTCATCCCGATGGCGATCTACGGGGCGCTGAGCGGCGGCTCCCTCGACGGAACCCCCGTCGCGGCCAAGGGTGGGCTCGTGGGCGACGAGACGACCGCGCTGGAGTGCCTGGGCAAGCTGCGCCGCGCTGTCCAGACGCGGCTGCACCAGGTGCACTCCGAGGTCTCCGAGCACGTGGTGCCGGCGGGGTCTCCGGACCCGGGATGGGAGCGGGGCGACTCACCCGTGTGACCGTGAGGTACGCGGAGTGTCGTCGCCTATACTCTCGGGAACTTTGTTCGGCTCCACAGCGAGGCGGACCGCGGTGAGCGAGGAGGACAATGACGGGGATCGACTACGAGACCATCCGCCGGCTGCCCAAGGTCCTGCTGCACGATCACCTCGACGGCGGTGTGCGCCCGGACACGCTTGTGGAACTCGCGGCGGAGTCCGACTACGACGGGCTTCCGGCCACGGACCCGGACCGGCTGCGGGACTGGTTCGCCGCCGGTACACGTTCCCAGGAGGACCTCCTGGCACGGTTCGAGCCCGTGGTCGACCTGTTGCAGGACGCCCCGGCGCTAACCCGGGTGGCCGCCGAGTGCGTGCGGGATCTCGCCGCCGACGGGGTCGTCTACGCCGAGGTGAAGGTGGCCCCGGAGCTGCACACTCGCGGCGGGCTGCGGCGGGAGCAGGTGGTCGACGCTGTTCTCGAGGGTGTGCGCGTGGGAATGGCGCGGTCGCGGGTGTTCGGCCGCACGATCGACGTCCGACTGTTGCTCACCGCCATGCGGCAGGCGGCCGACTCCCTGGAGGTCGCCGACCTCGCCGTGCGGTTCCGCAACGAGGGCGTGGTCGGTTTCGATATCGCCGGCCCCGAGGCGGGCTACCCGCCCACGCGGCACATCTCCGCGTGCGAGTACGTCAAGCGCGAGAACTTCAACCTCACCCTGCACGCGGGCGAGGGGTTCGGGCTGTCCTCGATCTGGGAGGCCATTCAGTGGTGCGGGGCCGACCGCCTTGGCCAGGGCGTGCGGACCATCGACGACATCGCCGTCGCCGATGACGGTTCGGCCAAGCTCGGCCAGCTCGCCGCCTACATCCGTGACAAACGGATCCCGTTGGAGATGTGCCCGACGTCGAGCGTGCGCACCGGAGCGGTACGCGAGCTCGCCCAGCACCCGGTGGACGTGCTGCGGCGCCTGCGGTTCCGTGTCACGGTCAACACCGACTGCCGGCTGTTCGCCGACACCTCGATGAGCCGCGAGTTCGCGCTGCTCGCCACCGAGTTCGGCTACGACCTGGACACTCTGAGCTGGTTCACGGTCAACGCCATGAAGTCGGCCTTCGCCGGCCACGACGAGCGGCTGGCCCTCATCAACGGCACGATCAAACCCGGCTACGCCGCCGAGCGGCACACGAACGCCAGCGCCGCGTTCTTCCGCCAGGAGGACGGCTGGTGAACGTGTGGGGTGAGCCGTGGCTGACCGGCTGCCGCGCTCGTCCCGTTGGCGGCCCGACAATCCCGGAGGTGGGCGGGAACGGGTTCGCGCCGGGCCGGTGGGTGCGGTCCCCTTGTGTCTGGCCCACCGGCCCGGCGCGGGCGGCGTCGCTCACTCCTCGGGTGCCACCTCGGGCAGCGCGTACGGGGGCGCTCCCGTGCCCGACACGGTGTGACCGCCCCACATGTTCGGTGGGCTGAGCGTGCCGGAGCCCTCGTGGCCACCGGGGGCGAGCAGTCTCACCGACTTGTCGCCGTTCTCGAACGCCCGGGTCACGGCGGTGTCCGGAGCGAGCCGGCACACCCATCGGTAGGTGCCGGTGAGCGGGTCGAAGTGCCCGGCCACGTGGGCCTCGACACTGACTGTGGTCTCCCCGGCCACCAGGGTCAGCGGCCCCTGGTAGCCGTCCTCCTCCTCGTCGGCTTCGCTCATGCCGCGGCCCCCGTCGGTGTCCGCCTGACCGGTGTCTCCTTGCGGAGGTGGTAGTTGTGCGGGTCGAACTTGCGTGTCTGCAACGCGAACTCCCAGCTGAACCCGGGCCACAGCGCCACGTTGTTCCCCTTGGAGTTCAGGTACCAGCTGTCGCAGCCGCCCGCGACCCACACGGTTCCCCGGGTCTTGCGCTGTACCCGCCGCACGTAGGCGTCCTGCGCCTCGGGACGCGGGTCCAGCCGGTCCAGCCGGTTGCGGCAGGCGTAGCGCAGAGCGGCCATCGTGTAGTTGATCTGCGACTCGATGAAGAACACGTGTGAGGTGTGCCCCGGCCCCGTGTTCGGCCCGGCCAGCAGGAACAGGTTTGGGTAGCCGGCCACGGTGGTGCCACGCAGTGCCTGCGGGTCGTCGCCCCACCGTTGGGCCAGGGGCACCCCCTCGGCGTCGTGGATCTGGGCGGCGATCGGGATGTCGCTGACGTGGAAGCCGGTGCCCAGGATGATGGTGTCCACCTCGCGCTCGGTGCCGTCGCGGGTGACGACGGACTTCTCCCGTACCTCGGAGATCCCGTCGGTGACCACCGAGACGTTGGGGCGGGTGAGCGAGGGGTAGTAGTCGTTCGACAGCAGGATGCGTTTGCACCCGGCCCGGTAGTCGGGCGTGAGCTTGGCCCGCAGCTCCGGGTCCTTGACGTGCCGCTTCATGTGCGCCCGGGAGATCGCCTCGACCCCCTTCATCAGCTTCGGGTTCTTGACGAAGCCGAAGATGTAGTTCTCCCGGCCCCAGTAGATGCTCCTGCGGGCGAGGGTCTGGGTGAACGGCAGGTTCCGGTAGGCCCACTTCTCGACGCGGGTGATGTCGCGGTCGTGCCGCGGGATGATCCACGGCGGGGTGCGCTGGAACAGGTGCAGGTGACCCACCTGGGGCTGGATCTGCGGGACGAACTGGATCGACGAGGCCCCGGTCCCGATCACAGCGACGTTGCGGCCCGTCAGGTCGTGGTCGTGGTTCCACCGCGCCGAGTGGAATACCGTCCCCTGGAACTCCGGCAGCCCGGGGATGTCGGGCAGCGAGGGCTCACACAGTGCGCCCGCACCGCTCACCAGGAACTGGGCGGTGATGGTGCCCTGCGAGGTGTCGATCCGCCAGCGGTTGCCGTCGCGGTCCCACCGGCAGGACCTCACCTCGTGGCCGAACCTGATGTGTCCCAGGATGTCCTCGTCCTCGGCGGTTTTGCGCAGGTACCGCCAGATCTCCGGCTGCCCGGAGAAGCTGCGGCTCCAGCCGGGGTTGCGCCTGAACGACAGCGAGTAGAGGTGGGAGGGGACGTCGCAGGCGGCTCCGGGGTAGGTGTTGTCCCGCCAGGTCCCGCCCACGTCGTTGGCGCGTTCGAGCAGGACCAGATCGTCCAGCCCGTCCCGTTTGAGCCTGGCCGCCATGCCGAGTCCCGCGAAACCGGTGCCGATGATGGCCACGCGGTAGTGGCGCGGCGTCGACTCGTCTTCTCTCATGAAAGGGGTTCCTTCTCCGTGCGTGGGTCCCGGGTGGTGGTCAGCGCCCCAGTAGACCGGCGGCGCGCCACAGCAGCTTGCCGGGTCCCTTGATCATTCCCGCTTCGTTCATGGTCGCGACCACCTTGCGCGCGGCCCACGTCTTGGTGTCGATGTGGTGCGGGTTGCGGCGCGCCACCCTGCGGGCCTCGCGGGGATCCAGGCCGACCTTCGCGTACACCTTCGGGTTGATCAGGCGCGTGGCCGAGTAGTACACGACGGCGCCGAGCATCAGCCGGCTGTACGCTTTCACCAGCGGGCCGCGGTGCTGCCAGTCGCGGACCAGCTCCTCGCGGGCGTAGCGCATGTGCCGCGCCTCCTCGACCACGTGGATCTGGGAAACCGCGCGCACCAGGGGTTCCAGGTTCTCGTCGACCATGGTCTCGCGCTGGATCTGGTCCAGGATCTCCTCGACGAAGAGCGCACCGCTGAACGTGAGTGGCCCGTTCGAGGTGGCCTTGAACATTTTCCCGAGCAGGTGAGCCACCGTGTCGAGGTTGTAGAACGGGGCGTCCAGCTTGCTGATCATCTTGGCGAACATCACCGAGTGCCGGCACTCGTCGGCGATCTCCGTGTAGGCGTACTTGATGTGGTTGGAGGTGGGGTCGCGGTCGTAGGCGTGCCGCACCAGCATCTGCATCAGGATCGTCTCGAACCAGATGCCGATCGAGGCGATGCTGGCCACCTCCTGCCGGCTCAGCTCCTTGCGCTGTTCCTCGGTGAGCCGCTCCCACAGCTCGGTGCCGTAGAGCGAGACGCGCTCGGGCTTGAGGGCGTAGCGGTCCGGGTCGACGGGGGAGTCCCAGTCGATCTCCACCAGTGGGTCGTACGATGCCTTGGCGGACGATTTCAGTAGGCGACCGGCGATGTCCTCGCGGTCGGTGGTCTCCCGGGTGCGCGACGCGGTGGTCATGGTGCTCCTCCTCGGGGTGCGGAACGCGGCGACGGTAGCGGGTGTGCTCGGGGTCTAGTGGTGGCGGGGTGCGCTGAGACGCTCCCGGAACCCTCGGGCGATCTCGGCGTCACCGAAGTGTCCGGAACGCACGATGCCCTTGAGTCGGGTGGCGACGGCGGAGTCGACGAGCCACGGGAAGTGGCGGGTGAACCGCAGCGCGCCCTGACCGAGCCGGGTCGAGGCGACATCGCGTTTGGGTCGGTTGGTGGCAGCGGCGCGCAGCACGGTCATGACGGTGTCGCGTTCCCTCTCCGCGGGCACCAGGCCGTCCAGCGCGACACCGGAGGCGCGGGACCGGTCGTGGATCGGGGTGTCGACGTAGCCCGGGTAGACGGTGGTGACACCGATGCTCATGCCGTACTCGGCGCGCAGGCTGTCGGCGTAGGCGGTGAGCGCGCGCTTGGAGACCACGTAGGCGCCGGCGAACGGGATGGGCAGCCCGGCGAGCAGCGAGGAGACGAGGACCACCCGGCCGCGGTCGCGGACCAGGGTGGGCAGTGCCGCCGACGTCACCCGCCAGGCACCCAGCAGGTTGACGTCCAGTGTCTCGCGCACGTCGGTGTCGGGATTGGCTCCCAGATCGACCGCGGGTCCCACCCCGGCGAAGTGGATGAGCCGGTCGAGCCGGCCACCGAGGCGGTCAATGGCCTCGGGGACGACCTCGCGGACCTCCGCGCTGTCGGTGATGTCGCAGCCGAGGACACCGTCGTCCGGCTTGCGGTCGATCCCGATGGCGTTGGCGCCCAGGTGGTGCAGCATCGCGAGGGTGCCACTGCCGAACGCTCCCGAGGCGCCGGTGACGATAACCGCGCGTCCGGACAGGTTGTCGAGGGTGCCCAAGGCCATGTGTGATCTCCTTCATGCGTGTGGAAAAACGTTAACAACGGTCATTGTTACAATGCAATGCCCGATTGCTGTCCGGTGCCGACCAGGTGGATACGGCCGGGCCAACCGCCCGATCCGCCGCGCGGAAGGACGCCCGACGTCCCCAGTCCGTAGGGTGGGGGCATGGCCGAATACCGGATCGATGAGCTCGCACGGCTCGCCGATACCACCGTGCGCAACGTGCGCGTCTACCAGGACCGTGGGTTGCTCTCCCCGCCGCGTCGTGAGGGGAGGGTCGGCATCTACACCGAGGCCCACCTGGCCCGGTTGCGGCTCATCGGCCAGTTGCTCAAGCGTGGCTACACCTTCGCCAACATCCGCGAGCTCGTCTCGGTGTGGGAACGTGGCGGCAGCCTCACCGACGTTCTCGGGCTGGAGTCGGCGGTGGGCGATCCGTGGACCGACGAGATCGCCGGCCACATCACCATGGCCGAGCTCCGCGAGACCTTCCCGGGACAGGTGACACCGGTGGCACTGGCCCGCGCGCTGCAAGCCGGGCTGATCGAGCGCGAGGGCAACCGGTTCCGGGTTCCCAGCCCGCGGCTGCTGCACGCCGGTGCCGAGCTCGTGCGCGCCGGAATTCCGTTGACGACGGTCCTCGACATCTCCGAGCAGCTCCAGCGACGTATCGACACCGCCGCTCGGGACCTGGTCGGAACGGTTTCCGAGCACATCATCGCGACCCACGCCCCCGACGGGATGCTCAAGGGCGAGCAGATCGCCGAGGTGGCCGCGCTGACCCGGCGGCTGCGCCCGCTCGCGCAGATCGCGGTGGACGCGATGCTGGTCCAGTCGATGTCGCGCTACCTCCACGAGGCCCTGGGGGAGCACTTCGCCGAGGTGCTGGAGCACCTGCGGCGCGAGGCCGAGAACGCCGAGAGCGACACCGACACCGACACCGGGACCGACTCGGACCGGGAGGGGCTGCCCGCCTGAGGGAGGTCGCGCCGTCGGAGGCGCCGGGGACGACCCACCCTGGTCGGTCGGGACGTCCCGGCGCCCGTCGTGGCCGCATCACCCCGGAGCGGGCGATGCCGGCCCGTTCGACGACGCGGTGTGGGGGTCATCGGGGAGGGTCCTCACGTGGTGTCGCGGGTTGGCTCCCCTCGGCGGGGGCGACCTCCAGCGGCAGGCGTGTGGTGAAGCGAAGCTCGGCGAACGCGCCTTCCGGAACGGCCGGGTCGCGCGGGAAGACCGGGGTGATCCGCCGGTAGTCGGACCCCTGAGCGGGGCGGGGATCAGGCTCGCCCTTGTTCGGCCAGAACGACATGGCTCGCTCGGCCTGCGCCGTGATCGTCAGTGAGGGGTTGACCCCGAGGTTGGCCGTGACAGCGGACCCGTCGACGACATGGATGCCGGGGTGTCCGAACAGCCTGTGGTAGGGGTCGATCGCCCCGTCCTCGACGGTGCCGCCGATCGGGCAGCCGCCGAGGAAGTGCGCCGTCAACGGGATGTTGAAGACCTCGCCCACCGTGCTGCCCGCGAAGCCGTCGATCTCGTCGGCCAGCCGCCGCATGACCTCCTCGCCCTGCGGGATGTGGGTGGGGTTGGGCTCGCCGTGGCCCTGCCGTGAGGTCAACGTGCGCCGGCCGAACAGTCGGCGCTTGGTGTGGGTGGTTAGCGAGTTGTCCAGCGACTGCATGACCAGGCCGATGATGGTGCGTTCGGAGAACCGTCGCACCGACAGGCTGCGCGCGAAGACGTAGGGGTGCCGCGCGATCAGGCCCAGGAACCGCAGCCAGCGGGGAATCCGCCCGCCGCCGGGCACCTGCATGGTGGCGAGCAGCCCCATCGAGTTCGATCCCTTGCCGTAGCGGACCGGCTCGACGTGGGTGCGCGAGTCGGGATGGATGGACGAGGTGATCGCCACCCCCTGTGAGAAGTTCTCCGGCGGGTCGACGTGGTGGGTCATCGCCCCGGCGAGCGACTCGGAGTTGGTGCGGGTCAGCGTGCCGAGCCGGTCCGAGACGTGGGGGAGCAGGCGCTGGTCGCGCATGGCGTGCAGCAGGTGCTGCGTCCCCCAGGTTCCGGCGGCCACCACCACCTCGCGCGCGGTGAACGTGCGCGTGTTGTTCCTGCGGCGGGAGGCGTTCGTGGGCAGGGTGTCCACCGCGTACCCGCCCCCTTGGTCGTCCGGGAGCGGGCGCAGCCGCTCCACGGTGGTCAACGGATGTACGACGGCGCCGTCCCGTTCGGCGAAGTACAGGTAGTTCTCGTTGAGGGTGTTCTTCGCCCCGTGTCGGCACCCGGTCATGCACTCGCCGCACTGGAGGCAGGCGCGTCGCCGTGGCCCGGCCCCGCCGAAGTAGGGGTCTCCCAGCTCCTGTCCGGGGGAGCCGCGGCACTCGCCGGTGGCGTCGTTGCCGTCACCGAAGAAGACCCCGACAGGGGCCAGGTGGAAGGTGTCGCCCACCCCCATGTCATCGGCGACCTTCCTCAGATGGGTGTCTGAGGGGGTCATGGTGGGGTTGACGCGCACCCCCAACATGCGTCGTGCCTGGTCGTAGTAGGGGGCCAGCTCGGAGCGCCAGTCGGTGATGTCGCGCCACTGTGGGTCGTCGTAGAAGTCGTCCAGTGGTTCGTAGAGCGTGTTGGCGTAGTTCAGCGAGCCGCCGCCGACACCAGCGCCGGCCAGGATCATCACGTCGCGGAGCATGTGGATGCGCTGGATGCCGTACATGCCCAGTGCGGGGGCCCACAGGAAGTTCCGCAGGTCCCAGGAGTTTTTCGGCAGGGTTTCGGGCGTGAAGCGGCGACCGGCCTCGAGGACGCCAACTCGGTAGCCCTTCTCGGTGAGACGCAGTGCGCTCACCGATCCGCCGAATCCCGATCCGATCACGAGGACGTCGTAGTCGAAGGCGTCGTCACCGTCGCGCGGTCCCGCGGCGTCGGTCACGGATGTGGTGTGGGCTCTGGGTGCTGGGTGGGGGGTCTCACTGGTCACGGGGGGTTCCTCCAGGGGTTTCGGCTATAGGGGGATGCGACCGATCCGTTACCGGTTTGGTGTGACGTGGAGCGCCTGGAAATGTGACATTAGATATTGTAATGTTCGGCACTACTGCCGAGTAACCCCGGTGGTTCACGCGACACCTGCGACAGGGCAGTCCGCCGCCGCTCTCCCCCGGACCGGACATCAGCCCACGCCAGGTGGCCCCCTTAGGAGGATGAATGTCTGACGTCTCGGCGGCCGAAGTGGCCTCTGGCGGCACCCGCTGGAAGCGTTTCGGTCTCGCCCTCCTTCCCGCGTTCGGCGCGGCGGGCGTTCTCGTCGCGCTCACCGCGCAGGGCAGCATCGCGGCCTCGTTCGCGGTCTCTGGCCAGAACTTCAAGGTGTCCGCCGACGAGCTGTCCGGAACCGGGTTCGCCCAGTACAGCGATGTCGCCACCTCGGCCGACGACACCCAGCACCCCGTGGCGATCTCCGTCATCGACGAGGCCGAGCTGGACAACCTCTGCCAGTCGGTCCTGCTGGACACCGCCGTGGGCGAGGTGACGCTGCTCGTGGAGGCGGGACAGGGGGACACCCCGGTCACCGCGGAGAACATGGTCATCGACGTGGAGCAGCTCTCCGGCGACGCGGTGTTCTCCAACATGGAGATCGGCCGCGACGCCAGCACCCTGGAGAACGAGAGCGGCGAGACCGGCGAGGTCGGAGGATTCGGGCAGCAGGCCGACACCGTCAACATCAGTGGCCTGAAGCAGACCGCGTGGGCGGTGAACGCCGGAACGTTCGAGCTCTCCGGGCTGCACTTGAACGTCAAGCCCGGCAACCACGAGTGCTACTGACCCATGAGTAGACACGGACCGAGACCGGGCCGGCTCGCCGAGGCGAGGAGCGGGTTCCGCAACTGGAGGAGGAGCCGGCCGTTCTGGGGCGGGTTCTTGGTGGTGGTCAGCGGAGTCCTCATCGTCCTGGCCCCGCTCGCCCCTCTTCCCCTCCTCGTCGAGCAGGGCATCGCCGGTGTCTCCGGCTACCTCGTCGGGGCGCTCCTCATCGCGCTGGGCCTGTTGACATGGTTCCAGCCGATGCAGCGGACCTTCTTCGGTATCGTCGCGATCCTGCTGGCGCTCGCCTCCTTCGTCACGTCCAACTTCGGTGGCTTCGTGCTCGGCATGCTGTTCGGCCTGGTCGGTGGCGCGCTCACCTTCGCCTGGGTCCCGAACAAGCGACAGCCGGCCGCGACCGGGGAGCCCGGGGAGACAGAGCCGGACCCCACCGAGGAGGTCGACACCGTTGACGGGACGCACACGTCGGAGGACCCCCCGGAGGGGGCCGTCGGCGGCGACCGGGAGGACGGCCGGAAGGGCGAGCGAGACAGCGGGGACGACGACGGGCGAGAGCCTCCCCGGATCGGCAACACCGGAAAAGTGAACTCCCTCGTCGCGTTGCCCATGGCCCTGACCCTGGTACTCCCTGCGATGGTGCCCGCCGACGAGGGAACCGACTGGCCATGGGACGACTGGTTCTCGGACGGGGAGGAGTCGGAGTCAGAGGAGCCCGAGCCCTCCCCGTCCGAGCCCCCGGAAACGCCGTCCCCCTCCCCGGAGGAGTCCGGGGATGAGGAGAGCGGCTCGGATACCGGCGGCGACGGTGAGGACACCGACGGGGAGGAGGGTGAAGAGGAAGAGGGAGAGGACGAAGAAGAGGACAGCGAGGAGGACGAGGGCGACGACGAGAGCGACTGCGAGATCCGCGTGGGCGACGACTCGGTCGCCGGCAGCGAGGAGGAGTTCCTCGAGGCCGTGCGTGACTGCCAGGAGGAGCGGGAGAACGGCGAGGAGCCCGACGTCGGGGAGACCGAGGCCGAGGGCGACTTCATCGCCGCGACCGTGCCCATGGGGCTGACCGCTGACAAGCAGGTCATGAGCGGCGCCAAGTTCGAGGGCGTGGTCGAGTACCCGACCTCCGAGGGCACGGAGCGCTACCTCAAGCTCACCATGGACGAGTCCGAGTTCACCGGCGCCGAACAGTGGTACGAGCGCGGCGACTCCCGGACCACGCTACAACTGCCCGACATGACCTTCACCGGCGATGTCGTCATCCACGTGACCGAGATGGACGTCAGGATCCTCGGCATCCCGCTCACGTTCACCCCCGACTTCCCACCCCCGCTGCTGCTTCCCTACATGGTCGTCACCGACGTGGAGGTGCAGCAACCTCTCGCCCAGGCCAACGAAGTGGTCATCGACGGGCTCGACCAGCGGGTGGAGTAGCCCGGGGCGGGCGCCACCGGTACCGCCCCCGGGCTGACACTTCCTCCCGCCGGCGTGCGATCCTCGTACGGGCCTGCCAGCCGGTCGCCTGGATCCGGGAGGCGGTTGACACCGAAACGCCCCGGTGCGCCGTCCGCCCGTGTCGCACGAGGCTGGTGGCCGGCGCCAGTATCCACCGACGACACCCGTCGCCCCTGTCGAGGAGATTCCGTGGCCACCCGGGTACTCAGAGCGTTTCGGACCATCGCCGCCGTTGAGGCCGTCACCTGGGCCGGGCTCCTGGCAGGGATGTTCGTCAAGTACGTGGTGGGGCACAACGAGATCGGGGTGCAGGTCTTCGGGCCGCTGCACGGCGCCGCCTTCCTCGGCTACGTGGCGATGGTCCTCGTCGCCTGGCGGGTGCTCGGCTGGGACTGGTGGACCACGGTGCTCGGTCTCCTCGCCAGCGTCCCACCGTTGACCACCGTCGTGTTCGAGCGGTGGGCCTCGCGCACCGGCCGGATCCATCCGGCGGACCGCGACGGCCCCAGTGGGGGCGAAGCACGGCGTACGGAGCCCTCGCTGGGGTGAGCCACACCTCGCGTGACCCCGGCGGCTCAGGACCTTGCCGGGGCCCGTCCTACCCCGGCAAGGTCGTCAACCGCCCTGGTGCCGGACCGGTGGTGACTGTTCTCCGGCGTGGGTGTCCCGTCGCGAAACCCGCGCTCGGCCGGGCCGAACCTCCCGGTGGGACGGCATTCGACCGAGCTCGCGCGGGGCACTGTTCACGAACGTCGACCGTTGGCGACCCTAACAACGGGGGCCGACAGTCATCGGGTTCATGGACACGCTGGGTGCCAGTCGGGCCCTCCCGAACTACGATGAACGGGAAGCGTACGGAGAACGGGAGGGTCGTGAGCCCAGACGAGGCGAGCCGCCGGATGCGGATTTCGGACGCCGACCGTGACCGGGTGGCGAGCATCCTACGTGAGGCCGCGGCCGAGGGCCGCATTACACTCGAGGAACTCGAGGAGCGCCTGGAACTCGGCTACCGGGCGCGTACCTACGCCGACCTCGAACCGCTCACCGCGGACCTCCCGGTACAGCGGTCGGCGACGTCCTCGCTGTCGCCAACCGTGCCCGCGTCGGTGAGCCGACCCGGAGCCGAGCACCCCCTGTACCTCAGTGCCAAGGCGGGTACCATCACGCGCCGTGGCAAATGGCGGGTACCCAGCCGGGTGGAGGTTAGCAACCCCTACGGCGACACCCGACTGGACTTCAGGCACGCCACACTGCTGAACGACCTCGTCGAGATCGATCTCGTGGCGTCGTGGGGGGACGCCAAGCTCGTGCTGCCCGAGGGTGCCACCGCCGAGATCAACGTCGACACCTCCTGGTTCGGCAGTGTTGACAGCCGTGTCCCGGAGATTCCCGCGCCCCCGGCGCCGCACTTCCGGATCACCGGCAAGGCCAAGGGCGGCGCGTTGAAGGTGCGTTACAGGATGCGCGTCGAGGACTGGTTCGACTGGAACAGCATCTAGTTCTCCGGGCGAACACCGTGAGCGGTCAGGGTGAGTTCGCGGTCGTCGAACCGGCGCGGGTCGAGCCGCACCGAGACTCCGACCCCGTCGTCCACGAGCCAGAACGCCAGCCCTTCGGTGCGGTAACCGTGCCACGGCCCGTTGAGGAACGGGCGCGGGTCCCAGTCGGGCTCCTTCTCCTCGTAGTCGGCGATGAAGTCGCGCAACGCCTCGACACTGGTCAGGCGCTCGCCCCGGAGCACGTTCAGCTTGAGGTCGACCCGGTACCCGCCCTCGCTGGTGCGGTGCTCCCACACGCGCGACTTGAACCCGACCCCCTCCCACTCGGTGGCGAAGTCCGAGACCAGGTCACCCGCACGGTGGGGAACGTAGCCGACGACGAACCCGTCCACGCTGCCTCCTCCCGGACCGGGCGCTCCGCCCATGATCGGCCACGACCCGGACACTACGAGTACGACCACCAGCACTACCCGCCGTAGGGCGCTCATGCACACCTCCGTTGCGTTGGACGCCACCGCGACAGCCGTGTGGCTGCCGCGGGCTCATCCTGCGAAGGCGCGCCCCCTCCGAACCAGACCGATCCATAACCTGTGGACAGTTCCGGTGGCCCGCGGGCCGGTGCGTCGCGATGAGTTTCCGGATCCCGGCGGGTCTATATTCGCGGGACCCATTGACTCCGACGAAGGTGAGGACGACATGCGCATTGTGTTGAGCGACTTCATGAGCCTGGACGGCGTGGTGCAGGCTCCGGGCCAGGCGAAGGAGGACACCGACGGGGGATTCGCCCACGGAGGCTGGTCCATGCCGTTCTTCGACCCCGAGGTCATGGGGCCGGCCATGGACGAGGCGATGGCAGCCACGGACGCGCTGCTGTTCGGGCGGCGCACGTGGCAGGTCATGGCGTCCGCGTGGCCCGGGCGCGCCGGCGACCCCTTCGCCGACCGCATGAACGCCTTCACCAAGTACGTCGTGTCGAGCACCCTCACCCAAGCGGACCTGCGACAGTGGGACAACTCCGTTGCGCTGCAGTCCGAGGATGTCGTCGGCGCCGTCACCGAGCTGCGGAACAAGAAGGGCGGCGACCTCCAGGTCCTGGGCAGCGCCAAGCTGGCCGAGACCCTGGTCCGCCACGACCTGGTCGACGAGTACCTCCTGATGATCGAGCCCATCCTGCTCGGCGGGGGTAAGCGGATCTTCCCCGACGACGGAGAGGCGCGCCCTCTCAAGCTCGTCTCGGCGACCACCACGTCGACCGGTGTGCAGGTCTGCACGTACCGGCCCGCCGACCGCGCCACCGAGTAGGGCCTCGCCGCCCGAAGCGCTCCAAGCACCACGGGGCCGGTCCGGGGGCACCGGCCCCGTGGTGGGGCCGCGGCCGTCAGCGCGCGGCCGGGGCGAGGGCGGCCGCGCTCACCAGCACGGAATCCGCCACCACGGGGTGGAGGGCTCTGCCATGGGGGCGGGTTCCGCATCGCGCATGCGTTCTTCCGTCCAGTACTCGCCGGTGTCCCGTGCCTCGCTCGCGGTCGCGGATGACGAACTCGTCTCCTCCGGATCGGCCGGGCAGTCCGGACGCCACACCACGAGGACCACGGCGGCGCCCAATACCAACGCTCCGAGGTAGCCGAGCACGCGCTTCCACCCGGACCCTGTGTCCTGACCTCTGGTCAACGACGACCTCTCCCTCCTCGGCCCTACCAGCGATTCAAGCTGGAGCCGCATCATGGACGTACCACCGGTCTGATGGCCGAGCACGCTTTCGGGAACGACGAACGTCACCAGTGTGCCTGGGACCGAGCGGTGCCGGCTGGCCGCCGTCGCGCTACGCCGCCGCCGCGCCCGACTCCAGGCAGAACAGCGCCGCGGCACAGCAGGCCCGTGATCCCCCTCCGCCACTGCTGAGCGACGAGTGGGCGCGGCGGTACAAGGAATATCCCCGGGGTGCGTGTGGTCTCGGGGACCTTGGGAACTCGCCACCGTGCTGGACGAACCCACCGAGGAAGCCGAGACGACCTCGGCCGAGCTGTTGGAGGCCCCGGTATCGCCTGGTAGACCACACCTGACAGACGATTCACCACCAGGTCCGGATCCAGGCCGGATTCGTACACGCTCCGCTTCCCTTCGGCTGTCCCCGCCCGGATCAACAGTGTGCGTAGCGAGTGTTCCCACGCGTGTGTCGCGCGGGCATCACCGCGCTTGAGATCTTTCCATCGTTGGTTTCGCAGCAAGTATTGGAAAGTTTTGCCAAATCTCATTCGTAAAAAGATCCTCACTGGCGCTCATCATCGTTAGCGTTGGTTTCAGAGCACTCGAGCCAAAGTGGGGTGACCATGCTGCTTCGCTTCCGGGTGACCAACTGGGCGTCGCTGCGTGACGAGCAGGAGCTGAGCCTGGTCGCCTCGGACCGGCACGACGATCTCGCGCTTCGTGACGTCCCCGGGACCGGGCTGCGGGTCCTGCCCGTGGTCGGTGTCTTCGGCGCGAACGCCTCGGGCAAGTCCAAGCTCGTGCACGCGATGTTCTACGCCCGCTCGGTGGTGCTGCTCTCGCAGCAGAAGTGGACCCCGAACGCGCCCACGAGACGCGAGCCGTTCCTGCTCGACTCCGAGTCAGCGGCCCAGCCCAGCGAGTTCGTGTTCGACCTCGTGATAGGCGGAACCCGGTACGAGTACGGATTCGCCCTGGACCACTCCCGGATCACCGGGGAGTGGCTCTACGGCTGGCCGCACGGCAGGATCCGGACGCTCTTCGAACGCAGTGGCCCCGAGCAGGAGGACATCACGATCGGTCCGGGACTGCGGAAAGGGTTCGGCACCCGGACCCGGACGGCCAGGGAGTCCGTGCGGCCCAACAGTCTCCTCGTCTCGGCCGGCGCGGCGAACAACCATCCGCTGCTGACCGAGATCTACAACTGGTTCGAGCGCATGGGACCCGCGCACGACAGCAACGCCGAATCCCGACACAAGTTCACCGTGGAGATGCTGAAGGGCGAACGCGGGGCTGAGGCACGCCGACTACTGCGGCTCGCCGACCTGGGCATCACGGGTGTGCGCAGTGAGGAGGAACGCGAGATGCCCGTCGAGGCGGCGACCCATCTCACTGAGGTGCTCAAGATACTCGAACCGGATGCGCATGATCTGGACCCAGGAGAGTGGCGGCTTTCGCCCAAGATCTTCGTTTCCCACCAGACCGCCGAGGGCGAGGTCGAGCTTCCCTACGCCGTGGAGTCCCACGGAACGCAGACCTGGCTGGAGCTTCTCGGGCCGGTGCTTCAGGCCCTGGCCACAGGGCGGGTGCTCGTGGTCGATGAGCTCGACGCGTACCTGCACCCCAACCTGGCGGGCCAGCTCGTCATGCTCTTTCAGGAGCCGGCCACCAACCCGCACGGGGCCCAACTCGTCTTCAACACCCACGACGCCACGCTGCTGGACCGGCACTCCTACGGGCGACTCGTGCGTGACCAGGTCTGGTTGACCGAGAAGGACGAGACGGGAGCCACCGAGCTCATCGCGCTACGCGAGTACAAGGCACGAAACCGCGATGACGTGATGCACCGGTACCTGCTCGGGCGCTTCGGCGCCGTCCCCGTCCTCAACGAGGAGAATCTGCCGGATTTCGAGAGAGCGTCCTGATCCGCGCAGTAGCATCCCGGTGTGGCTGCCAAATCGAAGAGAGCATCCCTCGCACCGAAGACCCGAAGGCGCGCGGAACGCAAGCGTTACCTGGTCTTCTGCGAGGACGAGAACGCGGGTCGGCGCTACTTCGGAGGGCTTGGGGCCGAGCTGCGCGTCCCGATGCGGGTACCCAAGGTGCACGGGGAGGCGCTTGGGCTCGTCAGGGCCGCCGTGAAGCGAGCGCGGAATCCGTCCCGCCGGGACCAGGGGAGAGAGTTCGATGAGGTGTGGTGCGTCATGGACGTGGAGGCCCCAAAACCCCAGCCAGCTCTCGGGGACGCCCTGGAACTCGCGGAGCGAAACGGCATCAACTGCGCCTTGACGAACCCCTGCTTCGAGTTCTGGCTGCTTCTCCACCAACGGAATCACGAGGGGTACCTGACCACGGAAAAGGCGGAGAGCATGATGCGGGGTTTGGGGTGCTGCTACACCCGGGGCAAGGACTTCACTTACGAGCACTTCACCGGAGAGCAGCGCTTCGCGGCCATCCAGCGCGCGGAACGCCTCGCCGAACTTTTCGAGATCGGCGACGACCCCCGAAGGCACAATCCCTCCACCAGTGTCCATCTCCTGGTGCGGGAGCTCCTCCGGTCCGCGTGACGGCCGGGGCGGCCACCGGTCTCAGCCTCCGTGACCCCACAGTCATCCCCGGCCTGCGAGGGCGGTGCCAAGTGTGCCGCCGAGCGCGCTGCGCCCTCCACACGGGGATACCACGCCCAGTGGTCTGGGGAGGTGTAGTGGGGTGGACACGCCGATGCCCGCGTCGACCCGGCCCACATCGGCCGGGGTGGGTGGCTCCCGGGCGGCTGTGGCATGGAGCCGTGGGAGGGCGTGGAGCCGGGCGGGGGCGGGCCGTGGCGCGATCCGCGCCCGACGTCGGAGACTGACAGTGGCGTACCGTTCCGGAGCGGCGAGGTGCGTGGCTTCGTCGGAGTACCAGAGGTCGTTGTCACTCTCGCTCGTCTCGCTGGTCCGGTCCCGGTTGGTGAGGGTGCGGCCCCAAAGGAAGGATCGCTACTGGATTCACTTTTCGATTGAACGGGAGAGGGCTTGGCTGTGGATCCCATGTGGTACCGAAGCGAACTTGAACGCCTGCTGTCGGATTCACCTATAACTGACCCTGGCGTGGTCGAGGGTGTTGAGGGCCTCTTGGTCGCTGGTGAGTACTCTCTCGCCTTTGACACAATTTGCTCGTGGTTATACGAGGATGGTATCTCCGTAAGCTCTTCCTACTACGGAAGGCTTGTGGGTATGTCGGAGGAGATGGGATCTGAGGGGCTCGTAAGGAAGATCCAATCTTTGGTCGTCCAATAGAATATCTGCTCTGTGTGGTGAGGTATTCTCAGTGACCGCTGTTTTCGGGGTGGATGAGGGTCCACGGCTCCGAATTTCTCGCGCTGTGGCGGTGATTTTCTGGTCCGCGCTAGTCGATGGATCGTGACCGGGATGAACCGTCCCTGGAACGGCTTCGCTGGGAGTGTGCGCGAGTGTTGTCAGAACCAGCCGGAGCGAAAGAGGAACTGACTCCCGAGCCGCGGTGACCTTCGGATGAAAAGTGTCACTGTGCGGTTTTATAATCACTCGTCTTTGGGTGGGTTCGCGCGATTGAGGTAGCGGTAGCGGACGCGGGGGAGAGTTCCCCCGCCCCACATGGCTTGATGAGGTTACAGAGCCGGTCGAACGCCGGAACAAGGTTGAGAGCGGTGGGCTCGGCCCGGGAAAGGAGAACGGCGACCAGAACGCCGTGAAGATCGGGCAGGCCCCTTCGCCGAGCAACGGGCCAGGGCGGTTCGGCGTCCACGGTGGAGAGAACACCGACGGATCGGCGTTGGAGAAGGCGTACCTGGCCCCGGTCGAGGGGAGCAAACGCCCCTGTGCCGGCTGCGCGGCGGCCGCACCGAGCACGGTCGACTCTACGTCCGGGTTTCGCGGAACGCCCCCGTCACGGGCGTGTACCTGTGAAAGCCCGCCGAACCCAAGGGGCGTCCGGTCGGGTCCGTGCTGGACGGGCTGCGCCAGCTGACCCCGCAGGGACTGGCGCTCGGTTCGGGGAGGGCGCGCCCGAGCCCGTTCCGGTCGTCACACCACCGGGCCGAGGTTCGACGAGGGGCAGCGCGCGGCCTTCACCGCCTGTGTCTCGCCCGGGCTCCATCTCGTGTGGGAGTCTCCCGGGACCGGCAAGACCCACGTGACCTCCCGAACTGTGGGGAAGCGCTGGCGCTGTGGGCGAGCGTCCACCCCATCGGTCTCCGCGGACCCGTAACCGAACTCCCCCTGTTCTCGGGGGCGCAGCTCTGGCCAGCGGAAACCACACAGTGTGATAATGATTCCACGCTTGCCACCGTGCCGCGACCACCGGCCCGCCGCGAGGAGCGTCGGCGCGCCGTGACACGGCCCCGGACCCGACCCAGGCAGGGCACAATGATGCGGACCTGGCACATCACGACCGTCGCGGCGGGTGCGGCGCTGTTCGCGTTTCTCGCCGCGGGACCGGGGGCGGCAGCGACGGCACGGGACACCGTGCCGGAGCTGCGGGCGGGAGGTGAGCCCGCGGCCTCGACCACCGAACAGGCGCGGGAGAAGTTGTCCTCAGCGGAGCGGGATCAGGAGGTGACCGAGGTCGACATCGCCGACTTCGGTGGGCTCTCGGGCGCGGACGAGGTGTTCGAGATACGGGTCAACGAAGCCTACATCGACGATGACGGCACGGTCACCGACGGCCTCGGGTCCTCCGAGACCGCCCCCGAGGGCATGGACTACGCCGTGTTCAACATCCAGATCACCAACGTTTCGGACGCGCCCGCCGCGTGGGACGGTATGGACCACCTCGCCACCGGTGCCAGCGGGAAGACCTACGCGAACGACATCGAGGCGGAGTTCGCCGCCGCCGATGACTACTTCCCGGGCGAGACTCTCAACCCGGGTGCGTCGGTGGAGACCGACGCCATCTTCGCGATCCCGCCGGGGGAGAACCTCGTGGAGGTCGAACTGAGATCCACGTTCGGGGTGGCACCGGTGACGCTGGCCCCGTGAGGGATGCCCCGCGCGGAGACGGGGCCAGCCCGCCCTCCCGGAATTCCGGTGGGGCTCTACCGGGGGCCCGGGAGGGGTTGGCCGGATGTCCCTCATCGATGGGTGCGGGTGTGTCCGGTGTGCTCGGGGGTCCTTTCTTCGTAGTGGGGGTGGGTGGAGGGGTGGGGGTGTTTGGCGTCAGTATTCTCTTTCGTCTCGGCGTTCGGGCCAGTTAATGACGGTGATGGTGACGAGCACGGTGGTGGGGATCGCGAGCATCAGCGCACGCGAGATCCGTTCGGCGCGTCGCATGTCGCATAGGTTGTGCACGCTATTGTAATCGTCGCTGTATTCTCTTCCGTTGTCCCATAGAGACAATCTGTCTTTCGAAACTCCAGAATAGGCTGGGGCCGTGCACTCAATCGCGTACTCATCGGCCGAGGATCCTGTTCCTGTCACTCCAATAAAAGGGGTGACAAGAAGGTAGATGACACCCGCTATTCCCGTTATCGAAATTAGGAGTGAAAGTTTCCATTTAAGCGCGCGCCTTTTGTTTATTTTGTTCATTGTTTTTCATGTTTAGGGTGGCGGGGATTTATTTTTCGTGTGTAGGGTTGTACCGTTCAAGGTATTCCTTGTTTACTGTTGCAAGTTTATCATTTATGATTTCGTCACGAGTTCGCTCCCATTCGGTAAAGTAGTTATCTGCTAGTTCGGGGTGCCCGGCGGACTCCAAAAGGTCGTTTGCGTCTCCGACTCGGTCCTCGCGTACTCCGGTCGGAATGTCTTGGGAAATCCTCGCGAGCTCACCATTGTCGTTGAGGAAGTTCGCGCGGATACCCTCGCTCTCCTCGATCTTCCCTTCGGTTGCCTCAATGCTGTGAATGAGTTGCAACTGGATATCCAGTCGCGTGTTATTTACATTCGCCTCGCCAAGAGTCTCGTAGTTATCAAGGTGTCCTTCGAGGTAGTCGTGTTCGGGGGCCTTGCCGTCCCATAGCGAACCGGCGTATTCTTTGAGTGCTGTGCTCGCGCTACCTCCAACAATAGGGATGTTTCCCGCGCTCAGATCGATGAACATGTCCGTTCCGGTCTTGTGGATTCCTATCGAGTTTTCCTTGGCCTCTTTCTTCGTGCCATACGAGTCCAGTCCTTCGTGGTAAAGGGCGGTGTCGAACAGTCCGTGTACCCTTCCGACGTTCGACGCGGTCTCCTCCGGGTTCGCATGACCGTTGAAATAGTCGTCCACCGACTCGATCTGGTGCATTTTTATGTCTTTGTACATGGTCTGGGCGGCCTCGTCGTCGCTCGCGGCGAGCTGCATGAACTTCAAGCGGGCGTCGATTGGTATCTGTAGGTATTCCTCGCCATCCTTGACCCGTGCTTCGTTGTCTCCGATCAAGAAGTCAAATTCATTTCCTCCATCGCGTCCGAAGTCGTATATGTAACGGTTGAACACTTCTCCCATCGCCATGGAGACATTAGGGTTTGTTTTGCCCACGGAGTTGTCCTGGGTCAGGTCGCCGAAGGCGTCGGGATTCGTGGAGTGTTCGACCAGACCAAGAGTCGCGTATGCGGCCTTCTCGCGTACCTCTGGGTCTTCGGAGTTGGCGGCGTCCGGGATCCAGTCGATGAGCTTGCCCGCCGTTTCCCCCTGGTCCGGCCAGTCGTGACCGAAGATCCCCGCGATCGTTTTGGAAGGGTCACTTCCGCACCGCAAGCTCTCGTGCTCCCCAGCGAGGATCTGGTGGTTCGCGTCCTCGTTCCTGAGGCTGACGCCCAGCAGCGACTGCACGACCCCATCAGCATCCGGGAGCCACTTTATGTTCCCATCGCCATAGGTTTCTTTGGGGTCGATACTTGTAATCCCCTCGTGCACCGGACGTCTGGGGTCCAGGCTGTTTTCGTGCAGTTCGTTTCCGATGGTGGTGGTGAGCCCGGCGGAGAACGCTGTTCCTCCTTCGATCTGGTCGCCTGTGGGGGAGATCAGGGCGCTGAGTTGTCTGAGTTCCGCGCCCCAGTCGTAATAGCGGTAGTACCGATCCTCTGTGGGATATACATCGGGACCCTCCACCACACGTTGCACGTCGGGTGGGAGGCGGTCGAGCGAACCACCGTTCTCCTCGTTCGACAGCGTGAGCAGGCCGCCGCCGAGAACGGATAGCACCTCCTGTCGCTCCTCGTTCGTCAGGTTGTCGTTTCGTGTCAGCCGGTCGGGAAGGTCGAGTGTTCCCCCGGGTAGCTTCTCGCTGTCCCCGTCGAATCCCCCGTAGAACTCTTCGAGGTATTTCAACTCCTCCCCGCTCAGCTCACCTCCGTTCGCGCGTTTGTCGAACCCGGCCATGTTGAGGTAGGCGAGCGCGGCGAGAATGTGGGGCGGGATGTCATCCCCCTCCTCCAGCGCGTCGGCCACCTTGGCGGCGTGTTGCCTGCCGCGCTCGCCGTCGAAGTCCACCGGGACGGGTTGTCCCACCCCCAGGACGCTGTATGCGGCCCATCCGATGGCGCCGGACTCGACAAGCTTTTTCACAACGAAGTCGTCCGGTCCTTTTTCGAGGTCACCGTTTATTTTGGAGGTTTGGTCCTCCAGCTTCTCGAGAGCCTCTTCGGCTTTCCTGTTCAGCTCGTTGAGCTTGTCCTGCTTGGCGGAGAGGTAGTTCTGCATCTCCGGGCTCACGCCCGGCTCCACCTCGCATTTGAGGTCGTTGGAGGTGCCGGAACTGTCCTCCGATGGCGGAGGAGGGTACTCGTCCCACTCCGCCTGCAGGTCGTCCAGCTTCTTCCGGAATTCCTTGACGTAGCCGGTCCACTCCCTGATGATCCCGGCCCCCACGACGCACCACATGGTCGCTTTCGCCCACAGGTCCGCGTCGTACTTCGCCTCGCTCCTGATGCTCTCCTGGACCATGTCCGTGAAGTGACTGGCCCCTCCGGTGAGAGTTCTCTCCACGTCACCGGAGTGGCCGGTCATCTCACCTATGATCGAGTAGAACCTGCTGGCGTCGGATTCGAGTTCCGATGTCTTGATCGACTTGTTGTCCCACTCGTCCCGGTCGAATCCCACGTTGGGCCACCTTTTCTTTTGTAGATTCACTCACACCCGGGAACGCCGACAGCACGCGAAGCGTCCGCGTTCTCAGCGGTATCCGTGCTCCTCGATCGCGAACTGGTTCTCCTCGTCCGTTCTGACAGCGGAGTCCGCCCCCGCGGACATGTTCCCGCCCATCTGGGTTCCGTGGTCCTGGATCTCTGTCATCTTCTCCTTTCCGTCCTGCCCGAACTCGTCGAACCCCTTCAGTTTGAGTTTTCCTTTCCCCGAGTTGTCCAGGGCGTCCTCGCACGCGTCGAAGAACCTCTTCGATATCCCCTTGAAGTTCTCGGATATCTCGATGGTGTTCCGCCCCGCGCCGTGGGCCTCGTTGGGGTCGACCCCGACCTCGTTGTCACTCATGTTTCGCTCACCTCGTCGTTTTCGGGTCGCGCGCCGCTACTCCGGGCGTGGGTGCCGGTGGGAACCCCGTTCCCGGTCAGCCGTGGCGGTGCCGGCTTGGAGCAGGGGGCGGGGCAACGTTGTGCGTGACGGAGTGGTTACGCTGAGTGCCCCGCGTCACTTTGCCGGATTCCGGCCGCGTGAATCACCCAGTGAGGGGAGATGTCCGATTCTGGTCACGGCGGCGCGACGGACGTCATATCCCGGTGACGGCCCAGTGGGAGGCTGAAGACGGGTGGCGGGCGTGCGCCAAAAGCCCACCCTCCCGAACCCCGGTGCGGCTACACCGGAAGGAACGGGCTGGGCTCGCCGTGCCAGCTCACGTAGAGGGACTCGCGCGCCCGGGTGCAGGCGACATACAGCAGCGACCGTTGGGCGTCGATGTCGGCCTGGTGCTGGTTCTCGTCGAGCTCCGCGCTGGTCACACGGTCCAGCTGGGGGAGGGCCTCGGCCGTGGCGCCGAACACCGCCACGGCGCGGAACTCCAGCCCCTTGACGCCGTGCATGGTCGTCACCCGGACGCCGTGGGCGGGGTCGTTGACCGAGTGCTCGCGCGGGTTGAAGGTCGAGGCGGGCAGGGATCGGGCGCGCAGGTGCGCGGCCACGGCGTCCCGGAGCCGGTTGGTGCGGGTGGTGACGCAGATGTCGCCCGGTTCGATGCCCTCGGCCAGCCACCCGCGGACCCGCTCCGCCAGGGCGTCGAGCTCGGCGGGCTCGTCGGCCGTCCCCCTGAGCTCGGGAGGCGGGCCGCTCAGCACGGAACGCAGCGCCCCTTCTGGTTCCGGTTCGGACTCGCCGAGCTCGTCGACCCGCTGCCCCGCCATGATCCCGTCGGCCCAGGCGAGGATCTCCTTCGTGGTGCGGTAGTTGACCCGCAGCGGGTACGAGCGACCCACCACCCCGATCCCGAGCTGCCGGAAGGAGACCGTGCTGTCGTAGATGCGCTGTCGGTTGTCCCCGGAGATGAACATGTCGTTGGGACCCGGGGCCACGGCCGCGCGCAGCGTGCGCCACTGTGTCGGGTGCAGGTCCTGGGCCTCGTCCACGACCACGTTGGTGTAGGGCTTCTCGGCGCGTTCGTCGAGGATCCGGGCGGCCTCGACATGGGTCTCCTCGGCCGGGAGGTGCTTGCTCTGGCGCATCATGGCGCGGGCGTCACTGATCGCGTGCCAGACGGCTCTCCGCTGGTCGACCGTCAGCGGGATGCTGCGGCCACGGCGGGCGTCCGGATCGAGGTAGCCGTCCAGGGTGCTGATGCCCTGCGCCATGACCACGTGCCGGTACTCGGAGTGCAGGAAGTCGGGTGGCCACGGCAGTTCGTGACGGCTGCTGTAGTGGGCGAAGACGCCGCGGGTGTCCAGGCGCAGCCGGACATCGGGCCGCTCCTGTTTGACCAGGTCCATAGCGAGCTTGTCGGCGGTGACGACGTCGACGTCCTCGACCAGTTCGGTGGGCAGCAGCAGCGCCAGGTTCCGCCTGAGCGACTCCACCAGGGCGTTGGTGAAGCTGGTTAGCAGGATTCGGCCACCCAGCGGCAGGTGCTCGGCCAGGTGCTTCACCCTGTGCAGGGCGACGACGGTCTTGCCGGTGCCGGGACCGCCGGACACCTTGGCCGGACCGTTGAACCGTGGTCGGTAGGCCAACTCGCGTTGCTTGGGGTGCAGGTAGATGCGCCAGGCGTTGAACTCCCCGGCCAGCACGTCCTCGATCTCGCTGTCGTCGTTGACCACGATGACGCGCTCGCGCGTGTGCCGGATCGCGGCGTCGTAGTCGTCGTGGGCGACGGCGCCCACGGTGGGCCGGCGGGGCGCGACGATCTCCGCGAGGACGCGATCCACCGAATGGCCCTCGGCGAGTGCCGAGAGGACCTCGTACTGGTCCTGCGGCAGGGCCGCCTGCCAGTCGCGCAGCTCGCGCATGCTGCTCAGGGAGCGGGAGAAGTCCAGGATCTCGGGGTCGATCCCCAGACGTCCCATCTCGCGGTCGCTCACGTGGTCGAACAGCCCGTCGGTGGAGACCGGGTCGGCACGCGCTTCGGCGGCATCGCTGCCGTCGCCGGGCTCTTCCGGCTCGTGCCGCGCCGCGGGTGTGGGGGGTGAGGTGTCGTCCTCGGTCTTCCCCAGCGCGGTGGCGTCGCGGCGCTCCAGGGTCCCCATGACCGAGTTGACGTCGTGGCGCTGGTCGCTGGCCCACTCCTCGGCACTCTCGCGGGGGAGCAGGTGCACCAGTAGGTAGGTCTCGCCGGACTCCGGCGCCAGCATCACCCCCGTCCAGGTGTCGCTGATCCGGAAGGTGCGGATGCGGGGGTCCTGGCCCGCGGGAAGCGCCTGGATCTGCAGGTCCGGGTGGGCGAGGAGGGCGTCGAGGGAGAGCTCACGGAACTTGCGGGTGGCGGCCTTCAGGCGTTCGCGCGTGGGCTGGTCGAGCTTCTCGTACTGCGGCAGACACGTCGCGTCGATGGCCAGCTGGGGCATGAGCCTCCTTCGTGTCGCGCTCGCGTGACGTTCGGCGGCCGCACCTGCGCGTCTCTTGCAGCCCTTCCCTGTTGTTGTAACAGATGGTGACAACAGTTCGACCGGAATCGGCCAATATTTGGTTATTTTCCGCTCGCCTTCGGGGGTGCGGATGTGCTACCCGGCATCCGGTCGGGTAGCCGCGCCCACAGAGCGGTGGGGGAATCAGGACTGCTCACCCGACGTTCCCGGCGCACGAGTGAAGCCAATCAGCACCGGAGAGTGAGACACCGTGAGGGCGATTGTGTACCGACAGTATGGCGGCCCCGAGACACTGGAGCTGGCGGAGGTGCCGGAGCCGAAGGTAGGCCCCGACTCCGTGCTGGTGGCGGTGCGCGCGGCCTCGGTCAACCCGGTTGACTGGAAGCTGCGCGAGGGCTACCTGGACGGCATGCTCGACACCTTCTTCCCGGCGACCCCGGGGTGGGACCTCGCCGGGGTAGTCGAGAGCACCGGCGTGTCAGTGCCCGAGTTCACCGCGGGTGACGAGGTCATCGGCTACGCCCGCAAGGACATCGTGCGCGATGGCACCTACGCCGAGAAGGTCGCGGCTCCCGTCCGCGCCCTCGCGCGCAAGCCGAGCAACCTCAGCTGGACCCAGGCGGCCGGGCTGCCGCTGGCCGGGCTCACCGCCTATCAGTCACTGCGCGCCCTGCGCCTCACCGCCGAGGACACCCTCGTGGTCCACGCCGCCGCGGGTGGTGTGGGTTCGCTCGCGGTGCAACTCGCGCGCGACACCGGCGCGCGGGTCATCGGCACCGCCTCCGAGCGTAACCACGACTACCTGCGTTCCCTGGGTGCCGAGCCGGTCAGCTACGGCGAGGGGTTGCCGGACCGGCTCCGGGAGGCGGGGCCGGTGACGGCGGCGTTCGACACGGTCGGCGGGGAGGCGGTGCGGGTGACACGGGAACTGGGTGTTCCCGCGGAGCGGATCGTCTCGGTCGCCGACCCCGGCGTACTCGAGTTCGGCGGCAGCTACGTGTTCGTCCGGCCCGATCCCGCCGACCTCGCGGCGCTGGTCGAGCTGGCCGAGGCGGGTCGGCTGACCGTGGAGGTGGCCGAGACCTTCCCGTTGGAGAAGGCCGCCGACGCGCAACGCCGCAGCGCCGAGGGACACACCCGGGGCAAGATCGCCATCGAGATCTCCTGAGGCGTCGAGGTCTTCTGAGGCGCACGAGAACGGCCCGGCGGAGAACTCCGCCGGGCCGTTCTCGTGCGCTCGCTCTGTCGCGCGGCCTCCGAGCCCGGTGTTCGGGCGACGCTCGCCGGGCATGCCGGGTAAAGGTGAGGCAGAGGTTGGCGGCCAGAGGTGCCCACGGGTGGTGTGGTCCGTCGAATGACGGGCGGCGCCCGCGGCGCCCGGCGACTCGAGAAGAGTGGAGGGCGAGGATGCTCCGAGAGCCCGCTGCCACGGCGGCCGGGTGTCCCACCCGTGCGCGGAACGCCGGGAGTGGGCGGTTCATACTGGCCCACGGGTGGACGGACGGGCTCGCCACCTCCAAGCATCGAGGTGGGCCGGGTGCGCCCCCGCTTACGCGCGCGTTCCGGGGCGTTGACAACAGCAGGGAGTGAGTGCCGTATGACACCGGAGCGGCCGGCCGGCGTGACGTCGAACGGCAGAGGGCGAGAGCCCCACCGGAGGGGCCGGATCCCCAAGCTGCTGTGGGGCGGGGCGATGGTGCTCACCTTCACCTGTGTCTGGTTGCAGACGACCCCGGACCTGTTCGGCGGGGAGCTGCCCCGGGAGGTCCTGGTCTGGTTCACCGCGATCGGCGCGTTCGGCCAGGCTCTCGGCGCGATCGTGTACCCCGAGCTGGCCGCGAAGTACCGTAGCCGCCCCCGGCAGCTCATCGTGCACCAACAACCCGGCAACGACCTGATCCCGCCCCGGGAGCACTTCGTTGGCTACGAGGAGGAGCGCTCCCGAATCAGCCGGTTGTTCGACCGGTTCCCACCTCCCGGCTGGAGACGACTCCTGCACCCCGCATCGTGGCGTGACGAGGACAACACACAGCCGGCGCTCGTCGTGGTGATCACCGGGGCACCCGGCACCGGAAAGAGCCAGCTCGCCAACCAGCTCGCCCGCGAGTTCCGGAAACGATTCCCCGACGGCGTCCGCCGGATCGACCTGCAGGGGGACCGGACCGACTTCGACGAGACCCACCTCGATCTGGGGGAGCGGGAGAGCGAGGAGCCCCAGAGGGCCGAGGAGGTCGAGCAGGGCGGCCGTAGACCCTGGGGTCCTTTGCGGTGGTGGGGCAGAAAACACCCGGAACCGGAGACCGACACCGGCACGGGCCTGGCCGACGACTCGGGAACCCCCGTGGGTCCCTGGGCGCCCCGCAACGAGTACAGCCTGCTCGAGGAGGCACTCGACTCCATCGGCGACTCGCCCCGTGGGCCGCGCCGCAACCTGGAGCAGACCTGGCGGCGGTTGACCGACGGTCGCCGGCTGCTGCTGGTTCTGGAGAACGCCGCGAGTCCGGAGCAGATCCGACCGCTGATCCCGAACAGCCCGCTGAGCGCGGTGCTCGTCACCAGCAGGCGGTCGTTCGCGAGGCCGGGGGCGTTCGCCGACACCGACTTCGACTGGGAGACCGTGGAACTCTCCGGTTTCGCCGACGACGAGGTCGGGCTCGAGCTGCTGGAACGACTCGCCCCGGTCTCCGACTCCGCCTCGGACCCCGAGGAGGAACGGCAGCTGCGTCGCCAGATCGTCGCCCACTGCCAGAAACTGCCCATCGCCCTGGGCATGTGCGGTATGCGGCTCGCCGCCCCGGCGGGCAACGACGCCCGCGATCTACTCACCGCCCTCGGACACGTCGACCAGACCCCGCTGGTGCACGCCCCGTATGGCTTCCGCGCCTCCTTCACGGCCGCGTTCCAACAGTGCGATCGGGACGGTCGGCTGTTGCTGCGACGCATGGCCGTGACCGGCGTGTACCAGATCGCGGACTACTCCGCCGCGGCCCTGCTGGACAAACCCCGCCACAAGGCGGCGGAGGCCCTCGACGAGCTGCACGCCCGATTCCTGATCGACCCGCTGGGTGAGGCCGAGGACGGACACGCCCGGTACCAGCTGCACCAGCTGGCCGCCGACACGTTGCGTGCCCGCACCGCCCACGACTTCGGGCTGGGGCAGGACGAGAAGCCCGCCTGGTCCGAGGAGTCCGACCGTCTCGCCCGGGAGCGCCTGTTGTACGTCTACACCTGGCTCGCGGAGCAGGCGGCCGAGACGCTGAGCCACACGGGCGACGGGTTCGGCCAGGGGGCGGTGGTCCCACCGGATCTCATCGACCGGTTGGGGATACGGGCTCCCACACACCCGCAGGCGTGGCTGGAACGCGACCGCGAGTTCCTACTGGGGTGCGCCTGGGTGGCCGGCGCCGATGGCCAACCGGAGGTGGGGCGCCGACTGGTCCGGGCGTTCGCGGCCATGTGCCAGACGGTGCGCACCCACTGGGACGAATGGGGTGAGGCCGTGCGTGCGCAGCGCCAGCTGGCCGATGCCGAGGGCGACCCGCACGCGGTCGCCATGGCGATGCTGGACGAGTCGGAGTACGCCGGCAGCCGCGGCGACTACGACCGCGGGGTCACACTGGCCGAGGCCGCCCGGGACGCGTTCGTGGCCCAGGGGGCGCACCCCCGGTGGCGAGCGCGGTCCCTGCGCGCGTTGGGAGGCAACCTGCAGCGCCGGGGAGACCTCGACGACGCGCGCCGCGAGCTCGAACACGCCGAGAGCATCTTCGCCAGGTACGAGGAGACCTGGTGGCAGGCGCGAACGCGGTGCAACCTCGCCGAGGTCGACACCCACGTCGGAACCTACGCCGAAGCGCAGCGGCTGCTGGAGCAGGCCCGCGACGCCTTCGATGCCGCGGGCGACCCCGACCACGGTCAGCACACCCGTATCCTGCTGGCCGAGGTGCTGAACCGCCGGGGACACGACCTGGAGGCGTGGAGCCTGCTGCAACACGTGCGTACGCGTGCCCTGGAGGAGAGCAAGGAGGGCTACGTCGCCCGGTGCCTGCGCGCCATGGGTGCGCTAGACAGCGACACCCTGGAGCGCCAGTACCTGCTGTTGGCCCAGAAGGAGGAAGGGTCGACGGATGTGGGCTCCCGCCTGCCCGGATCCACCGCCTGGCGCAAGGCGCGTGCTCGCCGACGTTCCTGGTCGCACCGGAGCAGGGTGGCGATGCTCCACGAGGCGATCGAGCTGCTGGACCGTATGGGCGACGTGTGGGGTGTGCACTGGACCCGGCTGACCCTTGGTCTCACCCTGATCCGGGATGGGTACTTCACGAAGGGCGCCCGCGAGCTGGACCGGGCAACCGAGGGGTTCGCCGAGCTGGCCGACCGGCTGTGGCGGGCCCGGTCCCACCGGATCATCGCCGAGCGGCTGCTGGCCGCCGCTGTCGAGCACGTCACCGGCTCCTCGGAACCCGTTCCCGCTGGAATCGGGGTTTCCACACCGAGTTTCAAGTACCGGATCGACACGGCCTACGCGCACGCGCGCAGCGCCGTGGACGCCTACGCCGAGATCGGTGACCGCTCCGGCCAGATCCGCGCGCAGCTACTGCTGGCCCGCATCCTGCGCGCGGCCCACCGGCCGCACGACGTCGACGCCCCACTGCGCGCGGCCGAGCGGTTGGCCCAGGAGCACGGGATGCCGCACTTCGCCGAGGAGGCGAAGCGGCTGCGCCGCGTCCTCGGCGAGGGCGGCACGCGGGACCACGCCACGGTCGCCGAGTACTGGCCCATCAGCTGAACCGGGGCCGACCGCGCGGTGTGGGTCGTGTCCGGGGTTTTCGGCCCTACGATCGTAGGGCCGAAAACCCCGGACACGACGATGCGAGGCGGGGGGACGAACGGCGGGCGAGGGAGGCGCGGATGCAACCGGCGGGCTGGGTCACGGCGGCTGTCGTCGCCGGGGCCGCGTTGGCTTTGGCGCCGACCGTGTGGGTCCACCTCGTCAGTGCCGGGCACAGGTTCGGGGCCGACTCCGTTGCGCCCCATCCGGTCGTGATCGTTCTCGGCGCCGCTGTGTGGCCCTCCGGACCCTCGCCGCTCCTGGCGCGCCGGCTGCGCGTCGCCGCGCGGCTGTGGCACGCGGGCCGGGCACGGGCGATCCTCGTTTCCGGTGACGACCGCCCCGAGTCGGGCCGCGAAACCACCACCATGGTCCGGTTCCTCGTCGAGCTCGGGTTGCCCGAGCGGGTGATCGTGGCCGACCCCCACGGCTACCGCACCTGGGACACCTGTGTGCGAGCGCGCGAGGTCTTCGGGGTGGACCGGGCGATCGTCGTCACCCAGGTGTTCCACCTGCCCAGGACGGTGGCGTTGTGCCGGGCCGCGGGCGTCGACGCGGCCGGGGTGGGTGACCCCAGCCTCGCCCGACGGTCGCGGTCGACCGCCTACGGCTATCTCCGCGAGCTGGGTGCCAACGCCAAGGCGCTGCGCGACGCGGTGCGGCGTCCCCGGCCGTCGAGGTGCCGAACGACTCGGTGAACCAGGGATAATGGGCGACCATGGATGGTATCGACGGTGACGGGGGCGGCAGCGCCATGAGCGCAGCGGGTGAGAACGTCAACGGCGCGCCCGGCGGGGCAGCGGGGCGTGAGTCGTGGTCCGAGCGGGTCGAGACGGTCGACTGGGGCGCGCTCGCGCCCGACCGCGGCAAGGAGATTCCCGTTCTGCTGCGCGACCTCGCCGATGGTGGGGCGGCCAGTGGCAACGACCCCGTCGAGAGCCTGGCCACGCTCCACGACATCCTGCGGTTCCCGGAACCGGGCTACCTCGCCGCTCCGACGGCGGTCGAGTTCCTCACCGCGATCGCGTGCGACCCCGCCACCGCCCCGGCGGGGCGGTGGCGCCCGCTCAGCCTGCTGCTGGAGCTCATCGTGCCCCACGCGGCGACACGATTTCCCCACCACCGCGACATCGCCCTGTGGCGTGACGAGGTGGCCTGGGTGAGTGCCACGCCCGTCGACGAGGCGCGCGCGCAGTACGAGACCTGGCTGGGGGAGGCGTCCGACGAACAGGAGCACCGGCGGCTGACCCGCCGCCTGGACACCCTCTCGCGCGACAACGGGCCCGCCCTCATCGAGGCCGAGCTGGCGGTCCACGACGCGGCTCGGGAACGCGTCGCCGACCTGGCCGGGCTGCTGGCGGGCTCCGACAACCGGCGCAGTGTCGACAGCGCCGCCGAATGGGCCTGCTACGTCCTGGCGTTCTTCCCCGACGAGGCCGAGACCATCCTGCCGGTGCTCACCCGCGAGTCGTCACTGCTCGTCCCCAGGGACCTGGCCAGCGGCGCCACGAGCGGTGACGGGCCGCTGTCCGCCGAGCTGTTCGCGGTGGGCATGCTGGCCAGGCCCGAGCACGCCGCGGTGACGGTGGCGCTGGCCCACCAGATGGCCGGTGGCCACCTCTACAACACGTTCACCGCCGCGGTCTCCCTGGCCATGATCCACGGGGAGCGGGTGCCGCAGGAGTGTCTGCGCCGCATCACCCGCAGCGGCCGTAGTCGGGTCGGCTACAAGGGGCTGTTCGACGACTCGTGGCCGTACTGCGGGCAGCACCCCCCGGAACAGCTCGGCTACCTCGCCCTCGGCCGTGGGGGCACGGCCACCCGCGGGGTGCGGATCGACATGCTGCCCGAGGTGTTGGCGGCCGCTGAAGGGGCGTCCCGCGCGATCCTCGTCGCGGACGCCCTCGAGATGGTCCTCGGGCCACGCGACGAGGGCCACGACCCGGCCGACCACGAGTCCGCCGAGTTCACCCAGGATACGCTGCGGGTCCTGTGGGCCATCGCCGAGCTCGACGAGGCGGCCTGGGAGGCTCCCGGTTTCGTTGACACGCTCGAGGCGTGGGCGCTGCCCACCGACCGCGACGCCTTCCGCGAGTTCGCCGGGGTCGCCGACGACGAGAGCGCCGAGCCCGAGCGGGACACGTCGGCGCGGGACGCTCCGGAGGCGAACACCGGTGGTGGTTCCCGGGAGCAGGGCGGCCTGCTGCGCCGCATCTTCGGTGGATGAGGGCACGGGGCCGGCACGCGGCCCAGGCGCGGCTCAGTCCGGCCGCGCCAGGGCGTCGTCGATCCCCGGCTCCCTGGGGCCGAGGAACCGGGGGTCGGGAGTGAACGCGGTGTCCAGCGCCGCCTTGAACGCCGCCGGGACCTCACGGGTGTAGCCGTAGACGGTCGCGATGGTGCGCACCCCACCGCTCGCGTCGCCCACGCCCGCGGTGTCGATGCCGGCCGCCCGGCACAGCCGAACCGCGCGCGGCAGGTGGAACTCCTGCGTGACGACGGTGGCGGCGTCCACTCCGAAGACCTCCTTGGCGCGGGCGCAGGAGTCCCAGGTGCTGAACCCGGCGTAGTCCCCGACCACCTTGGCGGCCGGTATCCCCGCCTCCACCAGGTGGTCGCGCATGGCGTCGGTCTCGTTGTAGCCCTCGTGGCTGTTGTCGCCGCTGACCAGCACCGCCCGCACTTTCTCGCGGTCGTACAGCTCCGCCGCGATGTCCAGCCGCCGGGACAGCAGGGTCGCCGGCTCGCCGTCATCGGCGAGTCCGGCCCCGAGCACGAGGGCGACCGGGCGTTCCGGGACGTCGGCCACGGAGGACCGGGCGTCATTCGTGGACAGCATCAGCCAGACCAGCGGCACCGGTAACACGAGCAGCGCGCCCAACGCCGCCGCCACGAACCACACCCGCCATTCACTCCACCTCAATATCGCCACACATGGGGGGACGCGCGTTCCCCACGTCGAGTTCCCACCGGAACCTGAGAATGGGGCGGAAACGGGTCGCGGTCAGGGGGTACCGGTGGTTCCGATACGGCGCAGCGCCTCCCGGACGTGCCCACCCGAGGCGGCGAGTTCCTGGCTGGCTCGGGTGCCGCCAACACCGCTCAACAGGGAGACCAGGGCGACCCGGGTGTCGCCCTCGGCGGCGGTCAGCGCCTCGGCGCAGGTTTCCTCCGGGCAGCCCGTGGCCTCGGTGAGGATGGTGACCATGCGGCCGCGCAGTTTGGCGTTGGTGGCGTTCATCCCGACCATGAGGTTGGAGTAGGTGTAACCCAACCGCACCATGACCGCGGTCGAGAACGCGTTGAGCGCGAGCTTCTGCGCGGTTCCCGCTTTCATGCGCGTGGAGCCGGCGATGACCTCCGCCCCGGTGTCCATCCCCACGTGCACGTCGGCCTCGCTCGCGAGGGGGGCCGCGGGGTTGGCGCTGATCAGAACGGTGCGGGCCCCCATCTCGCGGGAGCGACGTAGCGCACCGGCGACGTAGGGGGTGCGCCCACTGGCGGCGAGGCAGACGGCGAGGTCGGCGGAGGTGACCGAGGAAGCCTCCGTTCGGCCCAGGTCGGGGCTGTCCTCGATCCCCTCGACGGCCTGCCCCAGTGCCGACTCGCCGCCGGCGTGGTGCGAGAGAACACGGGCCGCTTCGATACCGAAGGTCGGCGGTAGCTCGGCGGCGTCCATCGTAGCGATCCGGCCCGACGTGCCCGCCCCGAAGTAGTGGACGCGGCCCCCCTCACGCAGTGTGTCCACCCCGAGGTCGACCGCGCGCGCCAGGTCCGGCAGCACCTTGGCGACCGCGTTCGGCACCGTCGTGTCCTCGGCGTTGATCTCGCGCAACACGTCGAGGGTCGGAAGGAGGTCGATGTCGTAGGTGCCGGAGTTGCGACCCTCGGTCGGCGAACGGACGATCTCCACCGAAGGGGCGGGTGACGAGCCGTCGGCGTTGCTGGCTGCGGTGCTGTCCCGATCCGGCTGCATGGTTCCTTCCTGGAGTTGGGTCGGCGCTGTTCGTGCCCTGTCCGGTCGTGGCCCCCGAGAGGCCCGCTACCCCTCCCGGCCGCGCGTCCGGCGTCCCGACTCGTCGACACGCAACCCGCGTACGGCCTCGTACGTGGCCTCCAGGGCTGCGCGGCTGTCCGCGTAGCGGGACTGCGCCACCCCGACGAACAGGCAGTCGATGACCGTGAGCTGGGCGAGCCGGCTGGCCGTCGCCCCCGATCGGAAGGTCGTCTCGCGTGCGGCGGTGGTCAGGAGGTGGTCCGCCGTGGTTCCGATGGCCGAGCGCGGATGGTTGGTGATGGCCACCGTGGTCGCCCGACGCTGACGCGCCTTGGCCAGGGTGTCGACGACGTCGGTGGTGCCGCCGCTATGGCTGATGGCGATCGCGACGTCCTCGGAGGTGAGCAGGGCCGCGCTGGTCAGCATGACATGGGTGTCGGACCAGCTGAACGAGGTGAGGCCGATCCGGTGCAGCTTCTGCTGGAGGTCCGCGGCGACGAACGCGCTCGCCCCCACCCCGTAGATGTCGACGCGCCGCGCCCCCGCCACCGCCCCGATTACGGTCCGGAGCTGGCCGACGTCGAGTTGGGTCGCGGTTTCCTCGACCGCCCTGGCGTCGGTGAACGCGACCTTCTCCACCACCGTGACGAGGGTGTCGTCGGGGTTGATGTCGCTGGTGACCTCGCGGGTGCCGACCCGGGACCCGCGGGCCTGCCCGGACTCGGTGGCCAGGGTGAGTCGCAGCTCGCGGTATCCGGTGAAGTCGATCGTGCGGCAGAACCGGATCACCGTCGCCTCGGAGGTGTCGCAGTCCTCGGCGAGCTGGGTGATGGAGGAGGCGACCACCCGTTCGGGATCGTCGATGATGCGCTGGGCGACGCGTTGCTCGGCCGGGGCGAGGGACGGCAGTAGAGAACGGATCCGCAGCACAGTGGTGGGCGCGGACGCATCGTCGTGGGCGTTCGACGCGGGCGGTTCGTCGGACGGTTGCGTCGCTCTCACCATGTCGGAAAGTTTCCTTCGATCATCGTTGACGAGTCAATCGCCGGACCGGTGGCACGGCCCCGATACTGGTTACGACACGAGTGTGCCCCGAATTCCACACCTGTTCCCGTGTGAGAGCGGACGAGCCGCGAAACGGCTGCCGAGAGTAGCGCACAGTGATTCCGCGCCGCCATGGCCGGTGCGCGTGGAGGGGGCGCGGGCGGTGCCGGCAGGCCCCGAACCTCGAGGATCCCCCGGGAGGAAGGGAGGAGAAGGTGCCTGGCGGGAAGTCGTCCCCCGTACGCTCCCGCCAGGCACGGATGCCCTGAGAACAGAACATCCCGGCCCTCACGGGCTGGCCGTCCTCCAGCCCGGGAGGAGTTCAACCCGCCGATACTCGGGCCACGGTGATACGCGTTCACGGCCGCGGGGAAGTACCAACCGGAACGCCTACGCCCCTCATAGTGCTGCGTCGGGCTTTCAGTGCACTGGCGGTTCGCTTTCAGCTGAAGCGCAGGTCAGGGTATGTCCAGGTCCGACCGCCTATCGACCGTTCGGTGCCCGTTGCGGTGCGGTCCCACACGTCACGGCGACGCCTCCCCCAGGGGTCTAGGCTGCTGCCCATGTCCGAACACGCGATTATCGGAGTCGACGCCGGGGGAACATCGACGCGCTGCGTCGTCGCCACCCTCGACGGGACAGTGGTCAGCCGTGGGCGTGCCGGCGGCGCCAACCAGTTCTCCAGCCCCGACCCGGCCGCGTCGTTGCGTGCCGCGCTCGGCGAGGCATTGGACACGGCGGGCGACGTTCGGGTCGTGGGGGCGGTCTTCGGGATGGCGGGGGCGTCGGAGGCCGGGCACGCGCGCGCCGTGGAAACAGCCGTCCAGGCGTGGAGCTCGCTTGGGCTTCCGGGGGAGCCCTACGTGACCGACGACATCTGCGCGGCCTTCGCCGCCGGAAGTGTCGCGGAGCAGGGGGCGGTGCTCATCGCGGGGACCGGAGCCGTCGCGGCCTACGTGCGCGACGGCACGGTCGCGTGGCGCTGTGACGGCGACGGTTGGTTGCTGGGTGACGAGGGGTCGGCTGTGTGGATCGCGTTGCGCGGGCTGCGCGCGGTGCTCGCCGCGCTCGACGGGCGTGGCCGGTCGACAGCGCTACGTGAGCGGCTGGCCGCGGCCCTGGAGGTCGCGCCGGGCGAGCGGGAGGGCGTGATCGCGGCCGCCTATTCCCGTCATCCCGCCGACCTCGGACTGCTCGCCCCGGAGGTGGCGGCCGTGGCCCGGGAAGGGGACCCGGTGGCGCGCGGGATCGTCGCCGAGGCCGCCGAGGCGTTGCTCGCGAGTCTCGCGGTGGCGGCCGAGGGGAGGCTCGGCACGGAGCCGGTGGTGCTCGCGGGGTCGCTGCTCTCTGAGGGGCCGGTGGCCGAGGCGGTACGGGCCGGGGTGCGGGACCGCCACGGTGCGGTCCCGCTGACGGCGAACGAGGGGGCTCTGGGGGCCGCCGGCCTCGCACTGCGGCGTTGTGGGGCTCCCGTGGAGGCGCACACGGTCCTGGTGGGCGGCGCGTCTTCGTTGCCCGAGTCGCGCTAGCACGAACGCGTTACCGTGTGTCGTGTCGGTCACGGATCGGATTCGTTGGTGCGAAGGCTCCACGTGAGGGCGTTGAGTCGCTAGTGTCTGGCTCATGTCACAGAACAACGAAGAACAGAACGATCCCGCCAGCTCGACCATGATGTTCCGGAAGTTCGTCGACACCAACGACGAACCCGCCAGCACCCCGCCACGGCCGCCGATCACCCCGTACGTCCTCGCCGGGCTCGGCGTCGTCGTCGCGGTCGGCATCGTGGTCTTCGTGATCATGACCTGGTCATGACATGGTCCTGATCTCCACGTCCGCCGGATAGGCCCCCACTCCCGGACTCGGGAGTGGGGCGTATCCGGGGCAATCCGTTCGCGAGCGCTGCGCGGTGCTGATAAAGTGAACGTCGTCGGAAAGGCGGGGAGCCCTTTCCGGCGATCCAGATGGGCGCCATTAGCTCAAGCGGCAGAGCAACTGACTCTTAATCAGTGGGTTCAAGGTTCGAGTCCTTGATGGCGCACCACGTGAGCGACCTATCGAAGGCCCTGAGCAGGGAAACCCGCTCAGGGCCTTCGATGTGGTGTCCGGCCGACCGCGGCTGGAGGTGGGCGGATGCGGCCGTCTGTGCTGAGTGTGCACTGAAATCCTGGAGCGGCCGATGTGCACACAGCGTAACCATTGCGTTTATCAAGACGTTATGAGGTGGCTTGCGTGTGCCAGGTCCGGGCTTGGCTGTCGGCGCAATGGGCGTAGACATTAGCGGCGCCCACCCCTTCCGGTCCTCCTGTGGACTTCCCCCACCCGCTGGACCCGTCGCTGGCCTACTCCGAGACCTACGCAGCTAGCATGTTTCTAGAACAACCGGAAGAAATCGAGCGTTACGACGCGGCGTTCGGACTCATCCAGAACGCCGCGCTGAGCGCCGCCGAGTCCGTGGACTTCATGAACCGCCTCATCACCGAGTCAGAGGACCAGGATGCATAACCCGCGGAACTGGCACAAGAGCAGCTACAGCGGCGACCGCAGTAACTGCGTCGAGGTCGCCGACATGCCCAGCAGTGCGGTAGTGCGAGACTCGGCCAACCCCAACCACGCCCACCTGCAGTTCACCGCCCACGAATGGCACGCGTTCCTCAGCACCCTACGCCGCGACGAACTCTAGCTGGGTTGACAGGACACCGCTTGATTCAAGCGAGGCTCCTGTCCTGCACCAAGAGCGATGAAGGCTCTGGCTCTCACACACGAAGATGCTGGTCGAGGCCCGCCGGACCACTGCCGGCGTCGGGCCTCAGCCCATGCTGATCGAGCAACGCGGTCGTCACCCACGAACAAAGCCCGTCGGGAGCCTTTCGGCGCTCCCGCCTTGGCCGCCGCTGGGGTCCTCAGCTCTGGGCCGGTGTTGTTGAGGGGTCGTCGTAGGTGAGTACGAACCTGCTGTGGGGTTTGTCGATGGCCGGGCCGGCCAGCGCGCAATCCGGGGTGTCGGCGGGATAGATGGTGAGTGTGGGCGTGTCCTGAGCCCGGCTGGGTGCCCAGTCCCGGATCTGCTGGCACAGGTACTCGGTCAACTCCGCGGCGGCTGGGCCGTGGCCGATCGCTCCCAGTTCTCCGCGCACCTCATCTCCGTCCTGCACCCGGCGGACGGTGAGATAGACCAACGTGTTCCCCTCGGCCAGCGCCATGCGCCACCATCCGGGCACCGGGTCACACACCTCGCGTGGGACCTCGGGCTGGACCTTGAGTCGGCACACGCGCGCATCGGTGGTGGTCAGGCGCAGCCAGAGCCCGTCGTGGGACTCGTTGGCGGCCAGGGTGGTCCCGGACCAGGTGGTGAGGCGGGGCTGGTCCAGCCCGCCGCGCAGCGCGGCGGGCTCCACGGGCTGGTCGCGGTCCCAGTGCAGCGTGACCCGCTCGTCTTCGGTGATCGGAGCGGCGAGTTCGCCCTCATCCTCGCCGACCAGGTAGACGAAACCGCACAGGTACAGCGAATCGGAAACCAGACGGTCGCCCCTGTTGGTGAGGGCGGCGCTGCGGCTCTGGCCGCGCCACCGCACCGGAGCGACCAGTCGTCCGCCGGGGGCGAGTTGGGTGCGCCAGGCGGTGGGGATGTCCCAGGGCGACACGGTGACGATGATGCGGTCGTAGGGCGCGTGGTCGGAGTATCCCAGGGCGCCGTCGCCGGTGATCACGTGCACGCCGCCGTAACCGGTGGCCTCCAGTGCCCGCGACGCTTGGGCGGTCACGTCCGCGTCGATGTCGATCGTGGTCACCAGGTCCGGGCTACCGGTGAGCTGGGCCAGCAGGCAGGCGTTGTAGCCGGTGCCGGCGCCGATCTCCAGGACCCGCATGCCGGGGTGAACGTCGAGCTGGTCCAGCATGGCCGCGACCAGCCACGGCGCTGAGGCCAGCGCTCGGGGCCGGCCGTCGTCGAACCGGTGGGTGACCACCGCCTGGTGGGGGTCGTGGGCCTCATCCAGTTCGGCGTGTGGCAGGAACGCCTGGCGTTCGGTGGTGAGCAGGACCTGCTCGACCTCGTGGCGGTAGGCGTGTCCGATCGTGCGGATGCGTGCGACCATCGCTGAGCGCAGCGCCTCCGGGGACGTCGTGGTGGTCTCGCTGGTCATTGATTCGGTCCTGTCGTGTTCTTGGTGATCGTCGACCTGTCGTGGTGGCAGGGCACGGCTGCCTCCTCGGCGTGCCCCTCAGGGGTGGTCGACAACGAGGTCGACGTGGTGCTTGGACACGAGGCGCCCGGGCGAAGTCGGGTGGTTGCTGGGGGCGGTGTCGCGCTTGGTCGCGGTGATGTGCAGGTGTTCCTGCCGGTCGGCGCCCCAGGCGCGGATGTGTGCGACCAGGCGGTCGGCCAGGGCTTGGGCGTTGGGGCCGTGGGCGTAGGTGCCGAGTTCGCTGCGTCCGGGCTCCAGGGGGCGGTGGGCGAGGTAGGCCAGTGAGGCGCCTTCGACGATGGCGGGGCTGAGCATGGGGATCGGGGGATTGGCGCGTCCGGTGCGCACCGCGGTGTCCTCGGCGGCGATACGGCACGTTCCGGGCTCGTGGGCGGCCAGGCGGCCCCAGATGCCGGTGATGGGTTCGACTGCGATCTCCACTCCGGACCAGGTGAGGTGGCGGGGCTGGTCCAGGACCGTGGCCAGCGCGGCGGGGGTGATGTCCTGGTCGTCGTCGACGCGCAGAGTGACCTTGCTGCCGAGGTCGATGTCGCTCTCGCCGTCCTCTGTGCCGCGCATGGGGATGAACCCGCACAGCCGCACCGAGTGGCTGACCAGCGTCTGGCCGTGGCGTTGGAAGGCGACGCAGCGGGTGGTGCCCCGCAGCCGCAGCGGTACCACCAGCAGACCGCCCTGGGCGAGTTGGTCGATCCAGGCCGGGGGGAGGTCCCAGGCGCCGGCGGTGACGACGATGGCGTCATAGGGGGCGCCCTCGGCGAACCCGTTTCCGCCGTCGCCTTCGACCAGGGTGACGTCCTCGATTCCGGCGCGCTCCAGGGATTTGCGGGTGTGGGCCACGGCATCAGGGTCGATATCGATGGTGGTGACGTGGGCGCCCAGCTGGGTGAGCAGGGTGGCGTTGTAGCCGGTGCCGGCGCCGATCTCCAGGACGCGCATGCCGGGGGTGGGTTGGAGTTGTTCCAGCATCATGGCCACGATGTGGGGGGCGGAGGCCGAACTGAGGCATTCCCCGTCGGGGCCGGTTTTGGTGGGCACGTTCATGTCCTCGTAGGCCTCCTGCGCCGACACGTCGGGCAGGAACAGGTGGCGGTCCACGGTGCGCATCGCGGTTTCGATGGCGGGGGTGGTGATCCACCCGTCGCGGGTGAGGGTGTCGATGAGCTGGGTGCGCAGGTGGGTGTCGTCGAGCACGGTTCGGCCTTTCGTTGGTTGGTTATCCGGTGGTCAGCAGGCAGGCGTCCCAGCCGGTGGTGTGTGCTGTGCTGGGAAGCAGTGCTAGGGCGTGTCCCGCGGAGCCTTCCAGGAACCCGGTGCCGGTGCAGGGAGCGCCACGCGCCTGGTGTTCCAGGTTTCGTAGGTGCGGCTCCAGCGTGGTGGTGGGGTCGTCCTCGGCGGCGCGGCGCAGGGTTTGCAGCAGGCCGGCGCGGCCGTGGCACAGCGACCCATCCAGGGCAGCCATGCCTGCGGTGTCGGTGGCGCACGCGGCCAGCGCGTGAGTGGCCATGGCGCATCGTTGGTGGTCGCCAAGGGCGTGGGCGGCGAGCTGCTGGGCACGGGCCTGTCCCGGGGTTCCGTAGCACCAGGCCAGGAGCGCGGGATTGGTTTCGGCGCCGTTTCCGTTGCGGTGTTGGGCGCGGGTGACCCAGCGGGGCCAGCGGGTGCCGCCTGGACCGGGGGCGCGCCAGTGGTCCATCCAGGTACAGATTCTGCGGATGGCGGTGTGCTGGTCGTCGACGGTGACGCCGGAGCGCAGGGCGAGAGCGAGCAGGGCCAGGGGGCCGCTGATCCCGTGGGCCAGGCCGAGGTTGGCGTGGCCGCCGGAGAAGTCGCCGTGGCTGAGCGGCGCGTTGGGGCTCCACCATCCGGGCAGTTCCTCACCGTGGTGAGTGATCGGGTGGGTGAGGCGGACCAGGTAGGCCAGGACCTCGGCGGTGCGTCGGCCGTGAGGGGTGCGGGCCAGGAGGTAGGCGCCGATACCGGTCAGCCCTTTGATGAGGTCGAACTCGGCCACCTCGGGCAGGGCACCACGGTCGATGCGGGTGTGGGCGGCGTCGAGGCGGTGGCGGGCCAGGGTGTCGATGTGCTCGTCCAACACCGCCACGGTCGGATGGGCGGCGGAGGTGGTGTGCAGGACGTAGGCCAGCGCCGTTATCCCGCAGAACAGCCCGCCATCGGTGTGGGAGGAGACCGGGGCCCGGGTGGCCGCGTCCAACCACGCGTGGGCAGGCTCGGCCGGGCCGAGTCCGGCGCGGGCGGTCACCAGGTGCAGCAGGGCGGGGCCCAGTGCCCCGTTGGCCAAGGACTGCCCCCACCCGGGGCCGAGGTCGGTTTTCGGAGGTGTGTGCAGGTCAACGCTGGTGCTGGGGGTGGGGGTCATGGTGCGGCCTCGTTGCGGGCGATCCGGGAGAGGGCGGCCTGGCGGGCCAGGTGTCGGCAGGTGCGTTCGCTGTCGCGGTCGATGCCCAGCGCCCGGTTGTGGTGCATGTGCAGCAGGGAGGAGATCACCCCGTCCAGTGGCGGCCCGGCCATGGTGGTCAGCAGATGCCGGTAACGGGTGAGCGCGTCATGCAGTTCGCCGGGCAGCAGGGCGTGGGCGGGTTCGATGCGCGCGGACGTCTCGTCGTGCAGTTCGCGCGGTAGTGCCGAGGATGGGCGCTTGCCGGGGTGGTCGATGAGCCAGCGCATCCCGGCCTCGAATTCGCCGGTCAGCGCGGCGGCGATGTGGCCCATGGTGGCCGCCACCTCTACTCGCGCTTCTGGTGCGGGGCCCTCAAGTTGGTGCAGGACAGCGGTGGAGTCGGCGGTGAACACGGCTTCGGCCGCCTCCAGCAGGGCGCCGTCGCCATAGCGCCCGGTTTCGGGGTAGTAGGTGTCCAGGCACAGGCGCGGCGAGAGCCCGTCGCGGCGCAGCCGCTCACTCCACCGCCCCAGGGAGGTCGCGGCCTTAGCCGCCTGATCCGGGGTGTCCACGCGCAGGCGCAGACGCAGGTGGTCGGGATCATCGGGGGCGCGGTAGCGCACGAACCACCACGCGGGGGTGCCCGTTTCCTCCAGCAGCTCGGGGAGGTACTCGGTCAGGATCTCGGTGTGACGTTGCGGGTGGGCATAGATCTTGGCGTAGAGCCACTCCGTTCTGGGTGCAGCCGGGGGTTGCCCGCGTTCGCTATCGCGGGTGTGTACCACGGGCCGCTCCAGTGGGGACTCGGCGCGCGGCGTGGTGGTGGCCAGCGGGACGGCGAGTTCGTGGGCGTGCCCCTCGATCCAGCCGAGCCCGTCGGGGTGGTCGGTCTCGGTGAGGAACACGTGGCCGGCCGCGTGCAGTCGTGTGCGCAGCAGGTCGGTGTGGGCGGGTTCATCCAGGTGCAGCGGCAGGACCTGGTCGCCTTGGGCCAGTTCGACGTGGGCGGGAACGCGCCAGATGGTGCGCCAGCGCTGCAGTGCGGAGCGCCACTCCTTGTGGTCGGCGCTGCGCGGTGGCAGATCATTGGTCTGCAGGCGCCAGCGTTTCGGGGACAGCACGGTGTGGCCGTGGCGCAGGCGCGGCAGGAAGGGCAGCGCGGTGGCCGCACCCCAGTCGACGCGGGTGAAGGAGGTCAGGCAGCCACGGGTCAGGTGCGCCAGGAAACGGGCCAGGGGTGGGGCCTGGTGGTCCAACGACAGCGCATGCAGCACCTGGGGCTCAACGATGCGGTGGGTGGGAGTGTGCACCAGGTGGAGTTGGTGCCGGTCGGCCATCACCGCCAGATCCTGCAGCGCCAGCACCTCGGCGCCCTCAGGCGGGTATTCGCCCAGGCAGATGACCTGATCCAGGAAGCGGGGGGTGCGCGCGAGGTTTCCTGCGCTGGGCCGCAGCGCGGGAAACACCAGCTGGGCGGCTACGGCTCCTTCCACAACCGTGGGCAGGCACCGGTAGGTCTCGGCCATCTCCGATGTGGCGGGGGTGAACCGGCCGGTAAAGGTTCCCACCGCGCGGCCCGGCCGGATCCGCACGGTGAAGTTGCCGGCTTCGATCGCCTCCATTGACGGGGCGCTCACCCACACTCCCACCTCCACGTGGGGCGGGATACGCTGCGGATCCAGGGGCGCCACGGCCAGCCGGTGGATCTCTTCCTGGTCAAGGACGATCTCCTCGGCGCCGGTCGCGGTCGCCTCTTGGGCGATCTGGAGCAGGGAAGACTCGCGCGGCGGTGGTTCCTGAGGGCGGGAGGGCATCAGCGATCCGGGGTAGGTCGGCGGATAGCCCAGCCCCATGTCGGCGTCGACGAGTTCCAGTAGGGGCACGAGCGCCCCCGCCCCGTAGCGGTGCACGAACGCCTCGTAGTACTGGCGCCAGACGGGATGTCCTCCCGGGTGGGGTGACAGCCGCAGCAGCGTCGACACGCCGGCCTCCACCTCCGCGCCAAGCTGTTGGGGCACGGCCACCTCACAGTCCAGCCGTATCTCGCCGTGCGCCGTCGCACCCTCGTCGGCCTGGGCAGAAGCACGACTTCCGGTGGGAGAGGACGCGGCTGCTCCGAGACGGTCCATCACCGCACTCGCGGCCGGGATCTCCTCGGCTGCGCACCGGGACAACTCATCCCGCGCGTGGGCCAGCGGGTCAGCACTCGTGCTGGAGGGGCGCAGGCTGGAGAGCAGGAACCCGTGGGCGAGTAGACCACTGATCAGGTCGAGGACGTGGTGCGACGTCGCCGCGGGGAAAACACTGCGCAGGTGGGCCACTACCTCAGTAGCGGGAGTTGGTGTTGACGCGGCGGTCACCACGGTGCGCACCGGGGCGCTGGAGACCAGTTCGACACGGTGTTCCCCCGCCGGAAGTTCAATGCGCTGGCCGCGCCATCGGCACTGGTTGTTGACCACCACCCACAGCCGCTCCACCAGTTCCGGCAGGGCCTCCAGCTCCGCCACGGCCGCCTCCAGCCATGCCGTGTCGGTGCGGGATTCCACGTGGTGGCTGCTCCCCCACCGCAAGGTCCCACCACGCGCGAAACTCCCGGCGGCCGTGCCGGCGAACAGACCGAACGGTGTGGACCGTCCACTGGCCCGCAGCAGATAGCCCACCAGGGCGGTGGCGGCACGCCGGACCTTCCTTGCCGACAGTGCTTCGCCGGTATGGACACGCTCCACCGTGGCCGCCAGCGACGGGCTGGCCTCACCCACCGCGGTAGCGATCGGGTCCCGCCACACGTGACGCACCCAGGAACACAGCTCCTCGGGGGAATCCCCGGCCAGGTCGGGCCAGTACTCTGGCGCGTCCTCAACACGGGCTCGCGCCGCCCGCAGCAGCACCGGACCCGCCGTGCGATACACGCGTTCCATGCCGGTCTCCTCCTGAGTGTGGGGCTCAGGGGTGAACCCCACACCCGGTCTGTGGGGGTGTTCAGACTCCGCTGTTGGCGCAGGCGCTGGCGCAGGTCTGTCCGCAGCCGTCGCCCGTGCCGCACGGCACCAAGCCGTCATCACTGACCGCGTCCGGAATCACCCGAACCTGCAGGGTGAACCCCTCCAAAGGGTCCGTCGGGGACGACTCGTCGAGCTGATCGAGGGTGACACTCATCGCTTCTCCTTTCACTTACGGAATCGAACCCACCCGCCATGGGTGGGGATTGCGTCGACTGTTCCCACGGGGCGCCGCTGAGGCGGTGCGGCACCGGAAAGTGGTCCCGCAGGGAGTCAGCCGTCTCGACACCCAGATGAACCTTCCGGGGGAATCTGAGGTGGGGGATCCGTCGGTACCGCCCATGAGGAGAAAAATCCGAGAGACACGGGCGTGTCGGCGCGACAGGTTCCCAACGCGCGTAGCATCACGCGTTCTCCGACAAATCCGCGGCGGCCGTGCAACCATCGGGTGTTGTCCAACAAGACCCCCTCTCCGGCCGCCAGATCCAGGACATGGGTGTTGCGCTCAAGCGTGTGCTCCAACCGCGGTAGATGTGGGGACACGTGGGGCGCGAAACGCACAAGATCGTCCAAGCGCAACCGGACGGACCAGCGACCAGCATTTGTGCGGTCGAACACCGGGGCGGCATGCCCATCGGCGCCACCGAAGTAGGCGGCCCCGCGCCGGGTCAGCACGCGCAGCGTCTCCGGAGCGCGCTCGGCCAGATCAGCGAAGACGTCGGCCCCGTCAACAAGGAGGGTGTGACCGTCCTGCTCGGCCGGGCGCAGGCACACCAGCATCAGCAGCTGTGGGGGGCAGGCAACGCTGGAGCCCTCGGTGTGGGGTGGGAGCTCCCGGTGGGTGAAGCCGGCGCGTCCCGGTGCGCTGCTCTTGGCCTCGCGCGCACGCAGTTCGGTCAACCCGTCGGGCCCACTGTCGGGATGCCCGCGCAGCGACATCACCGTCTGGGCAACGGCGTGCACCTCGTCGCGGTTGGCCGCACAACCGAACCGCACCATTCCGGTGGTGCGCAGGCGTGCCAGCGCCGCATCCCAGCGGGTGGGGAGGTATCCAACTGAGGGGGGTGGGTGCGATGTCGAAGTCACACTCCCACGATCCCGATGCTGCGGGCTGCTGGCCAGTGACAATCTGTCAAGACCAACCGTGCCCCGTCCTCCGCCCGAGAGTGCTAGGTTCCAGCCAGACCCGCTATCGACGTAGGAAGGCTCTCGCGATGCCCGACGGTGTGGCCCCTCCTGCCCTGCCGATCTCCATCAAGGGTGTCGTCGCCGCTGATGATCACGTGTTGGTGCTGCGCAACGAGCGCGACGAATGGGAGCTGCCCGGGGGCAAGCTGGAACTCGACGAGACCCCCGAACAGTGTCTGGCCCGCGAGATCGCCGAGGAAACCGGCTGGCCGGTGCGGGTGGGCCCGATCCTGGACGCGTGGACGTACCACATCACCAGTGTCGACCGGCACGTCTTCATCGTCACCTACAGTTGCTATGCCCTGGCCACTCCCACCCTCGTGACCTCCCCCGAGCACAAGGAAGCCGCCCTCGTCCCCGTTGACGAAGTCAACGACCTCACCATGCCCGAGGGCTACAAGCGCTCGATCACCACCGGGCTGTCCCTACCTGGGCGATGACCGACCACCGGCCAACGCCACGCTGGCTGTGGGTGCATCCCCACGCCCGTTCGGCCCTGGCCAGCGGCGATGTCGGCACCATCGTGGCCTGCTACCGGCGCCTGACCGGACTGTCGCAGGCCGCGCTCGGGCAACAGCTCGGGTACGACCCTTCCTACATCTCCCTGCTGGAACGTGGCCAGCGCCGCATCACCGACCACGGGTCGCTGTCCCATCTCAGCCGCGCTCTGGCGATCCCCCCGCACGCGCTGGGCATCACGACCGAGGACGATGCCGACTTCCGCGCCGCGCTCCAGTTCGGCGACTCTACCGTGCGGCTGGCCGAGACGGCCCGTCAAGCCGGTCGCGCCACAGAGGCCGCCGAAGAGCTGTGGCCCCTCACCGCCCGCTTGGAAGCACGCCTTGCCGAAGGACGCGTCGATGCCCCCACCATCGCGCTGCTGGCGCGCGCCCGCGTCACCCTGGGCACCTCGCTGGGACACGTTCTGACTGAGGAACAACTGGCCACCGCCGCACGCTGGACCGGTAAGGCCCTCACTTTGGCGCGCCACCTCGACGACAGCGAACTGTTGCACCACGTGCTGACGATGCACGGCAACGAACTACGCAAGATCAGCCGCACCGGTGCGGCAATCGCCCGCCTGCATCACGCGCTCGCGCTCTCCACCAGCCCCGTCCAGCGCGGTTTCACCTTGCCCCTGCTGGCCCGCGCCGCGGGCGAACACGGCGATGCCGATCTGTTCGACCGCACTATTGCCGATGCTGAGCACACCCTGGCCGAGACGGGAAACAACGGCATCCTCCTGACGCCCTACTCCCTTCGGGAGATTCGCCTGCGCGGACTGCTCAACACAGGTCGGGCCCACCAGGCGGCTCAGCTCGCGCATCGGCCCATCGACACCACCACCGCGCCCGCACCCCAGTGGGGCGCGATCGAGCGCATCACCACGGCCAACGCTTTTATGGCCCTTGGCGACCACCAGTCGGCTAGCGACGCGCTCACCAGAGCGCTCGACATCGCCCACCGGCACCGCCTGCCACACCAGATCCAACGCATCCTGCGCACCACAACCGCCCCACACCAGAGCGACCTCCACCATCAGGCAGGCGCGGCGCTACAGGATCTGCGCCAACTCACAGTCCCTGGACGAGGGCTGTAATAGAACCCCCTTTGCCGTTGAGTTCATTCGCCACCCTCGTGAGAAGGATCCCAGCTAAAGAAGAAACTCAGTTCTGTCCAGAGCACCAGGCGAGAAGATCGGTTCTTAACGGACTGTGTTCCCAGCCAACGGGGGTCACGCGCCGCTAATGCAGATGTCCTTCTCACACGTTGTTCCGTACTGGTCCTCGGTCATGTTGACCAGACTGGCCGGTTCCTCCACCTCAAGCAGAGAGACATCCATATCGAAGACGTCGTCCTGAGTGGAGGCCAGCTCTTCAGGTTGCATACTGTTCACACCTTTCCGGGGAGTGAGAGAACCGCTTCTCGATGGCGTAGTGCCTTAGCTCAGAAGACTTCCTCGTCGCTGCCACCTTCGGGTCTGTGCAGGGCTGTGAGCACATCATTCAGATCGGTATCGGTACGGTCTTTGAACGGCTCCCATGCCTTGATCGTGTCGGCGATGGCCTCAATCACCTCGGCGGGCAGGCCAGCCTCGTTGAGTGCTCGGGCGGTGTCGCGCATCTCTGGTTCCCAGCGCCACGCGCGACTGGCGAGAGGGGGCAGTTCCGTGGGATCGGCCGCGGGGTGGGCCCAACCTTGAACGCTGTCCGTCACGGCCTCCCCCACGCCGTAGTCCGCAGCCAGGGCATGACCGAGGGCTGCGAGCATCCGAGACCCCTTTTGAACGGCTGCTTGTGCCGTTTTCAGACCGGAGGCACCGCCGATCTGTGATCCGAGCGCGCGAAACTGCACAGCCGTGTCGGTGAAGAGTTCGCCGAGTTGAGCCAGCGGCTCGTCGGGGCCGGAGGCGAAGACCCGGGTTGGGGTGTTGGGAGCGTGGTCGACCGGGGGTGCGCCGATCACGCAGGAATCCACCACGGAGACACCCGTCATCATCGAAGCGATGGCCTCCACCCGGCCGGGCCGGATGGCATTGGCCTCAACGTAGATCCCGTCGAAGCCTTCCCCCCGTATGACCTCTGCCGTGGCTTCCGCATGGGCCGGTGGCACGAGCGAGACGATCACCTCGCTTTCCTCGACCAGCGCCATCAACGACCTGGACTCAAACCCCGCTTCCTGGGCGCGGCGCAGCGACGCGTCACTGCGCCCGTCTGGACACCACAGGACACGAGCTCCGCCGGCGCGCAGCTGTGCACCGATCGCGGCACCCATCTGCCCTGGGTGCAACAGGCCGATTGTTTTCGTCACGCGTCGACCTCCAGCAGATGCCAAATCAAGTGAGACAGCGGCTGCGGACCTTCCCCCAAGATTCGGTCAGATCCGTCGTTCAACAGGAAGTTGCCGCGCTACGCGGAACGGGCGGTTTCAAGAGCGTGGATGTACTCCTGGGTCCATTCCGCTTCGCGTTGTTCCGGAGGTAGGCCATCGAGACCCGCTTGGAGGTGCTCTACCGCATCCGCGTGGTCGCCCAGCGCCAGGCGCGCAAGACCAATACCCATACGAGAGAACGTCGGCGAGAGCCAGTAGGCCGTTTCTGGTGGAGTGGTGCCCGCGGCATCGTGAACCGCCCCGGGTTTGATGGAGGCTACGGTGACTGCGGTCCAGTCACTAGGGTATCGGCTTGCAACTCTCGGTAGAAATTCTCCTCGTATTCCGATGGCGGCCTGTCACCGCACGCGCTATGCAACCGCCGGTGATTATACCAATCCACCCATTCGAGGGTGGCCAACTCCAGGTGATATCCGTCCTCCCACGGGCCATGCCGATGGACAAGCGCAGTCTTATACAGCCCGATAATCGATTCGGCCAGGGCATTGTCGTACGAATCTCCCGTCGATCCCACCGACGGGCACGCCCTCGCATCCACCAGCCGATCGGTATAGCGAATAGACGTATACTGGCTTCCGCGATCACAATGATGAATCAGATCCTCCATCCGCTCATTCCGCGCCCAGATCGCCATTTCCAACGCATCCAAGACCAGATCAGTGCGCATAGGGGAAGCCGAGCGCCACCCCACGATCCGGCGCGAATACACATCGACAACAAAGGCCGCATAGACCATGCCCCCACGGGTGCCCACATAGGTCAGATCCGCCACCCACAACCGGTTGGGCGCCGCCGCACTGAAGCACCGGCCCACCAGGTCCGCACGCTCAACCGCCCCGTCGGGAACGGTCGTGCGCACCCGCCGACCGCCGCGCACAGCCCGGCCAGGCCCAGGCTCCGCATCAGACGCTCCACCGTGCACCGGGCCACACCGAAGCCCTCGCGCCGCAGCGCCAGCCACACTTTGCGGGCGCCGTAGACGCCGAAGTGGTCATCGGATATCCGCAGGATCTCTTTCTTCAACTCCTCATCGCGCAGCCGGCGGTCCGAGGGTGGGCGGCGCTTGGCGGCGTAATACGTCGACGGGGCGAACTGCAGCACACGGCAGATCGGCTCGACCCCGAAGGCGTCGCGGTGGGCGTCGATGAACGCGATCATTTCGGATGGCGCGGGTCGAGCTCCCGCGCGAAGGGAGCCGACGCTGATTTCAGAATCTCGTTGGCGCGGCGCAGTTCGCGTACTTCGCGTTCCAGTTCGGCGATGCGCTGTTGGTCGGCGGTCGAGGTTCCCGGGCGGGTGCCTGCATCGACCTCGGCCTGCTTGACCCAGTTGCGTAGCGTCTCTCGGTTGATTCCCAGCTGGGAGGCGACGCGGGAGATTCCTCCGCGCTGCTCGCCGTTGCGTTCGATCTCGATGACCATGCGCACGGCACGCTCGCGCAACTCATGCGGGTACTTGTTGGGGGTTGGCATAGGGCTCATCCTTCCAAGGCTCCAGCCCTCCACCGAACCCGGAACGGTTCACACCTATGTGGATCCAGTCTCAGGAGACCGGGCGGGAAAAGCGTTGGTAGAGCTGCGCCGCTACTACCACGCGGGCGAGCTGCCCCCGGTGCTGGTGCAGGGCGCCGAGGCGATGGGCGTGTGCTGGGAGCCGCGAGAGCAATCCTGGCAAGACTTCCTGGCCGCATGCGACCGCCACCGGTCAGCCGGCGGAGACCTGACGGAGCTGGACCGCGGCTTCGTCGACCCCCAGGGCTACCCCTTGGGCAAACGCATCGCGACATATCTCCGCCGGGCGCGACCGGAAACCAAGCGAGGACGGCTAAGCGAACAGCGGCGCCGAGAACTCGCCAAGCGAGGGCTACTCCCCAGCGAAAACCCACCGCAATGACCACCAAGCACGACAGGCCACGCACCAGCCAACGGCCGTTGCTACCGAGCACCCAAGCAACCCAGAAACGGGGAATCCGAAACAGGACACGGTGCTGGTTGCAATTCCTCCTCCTGCTGGCGCAGGGACTCGCGCCGACATCTGCAGGCAGCACTCTCGAAGGTCAGTCGTCCTTCTTTCAACGTTGACTCGCCTATGATTGGGCCTGGCCGGCGCCCTGGCCCTGCAGCATGGCGGGAAGATCCCCGCGGGTGCTGGGACGACAGGCACGGCCACGGCGGAAAGCGACGTTGGGCGCCCGCATCGGCGCCCAACACGTCGGCGTTCCCGAATCGGGCCGTGGTGGGTCCCCTGGGAGACGGTGGGCCGCCGCGGACTACACCGGTTGTCCGGAGGTCTCGCGTGGCGAACCGCGGCGTTCCCGCACCGTCGCGGCCACCGTCCAGGCGAGCACCGCCACCCCGGAGGCGACCAGCACCACGTTCGGGATGCCGTTGGCGACGCTCAGCCACGGGGTGTCCGCGCGCCGCCACAGGTCCACCGCGACCGCCGCGGCCAACACCAGCAGCAACAGCGGCCACCGCCGGGCGTGATAACCGGCGAGAGCCCCGAGGAACGCGCCGACCACGGCCATCGACAGCAGCGGGGACAGCACCATCCCCACGGCGGTGTCCAGTACGTTGGGTTCGGGAATCGTCGGGGGTTCGGGAACCCCCTCACGAGACTCGTATTCCCTGGCGTCGGCCACCAACATGAGATGGGCCCCGGCGGTGTAGACGGTGAACGCCGCAACCGCGAACGTCGCTCCCGTGGCCGCGGCCGCTCTCGCCGAACGCGCGGTCCAATAGCCCAACAGAACCGGGATCACGCACCACCCGAGATGGGTGTCGACCAGTGTGACCAGCGCGAAGTAGAGCAGGGTGGGCAGCGTGTGGTGCTCCAGCCCGGCCTCCCGCGCCGTGAACGGGACACGGTCGGCGCCCACCGAGGCCGCGCCGACCGCGACCGCTCCGACCAGCAGGACCAGCACAACGACCGAGACACGACTGCGCCCCACACCCACCTCCACGACATATCCCGTTATGGGGACGGACCGGACCCACCCTCCCAAACTCGGGAAAATCGCTCCACCGGGAACGGCGTTCGTCAGGTGGGCTCAACACACCGGTCCGCACGGGTCCGCACGCGGGTTCCAGAGCGCCGAGGCGTGGCCGTGTCGCGCTTCGGAGGAGCGGACCTGGTTGTTCTCCCCGCCGTCCTCGGTCGCGGGTCGTGCCCGTCCAGACGTGGACCTCGTCCTCGGGATCCTCCCGGACGGGGGCAGTGTTGCCGCCCACGGGCCGGCTCTCCCGGTCCTGGGGTATCGCGTACCCGAAGTACCGCCATGCCCTCCGGGGAGGGGGCTCGAGGTCGACGGGTTCCGGAGCGGGCGAGGGTTGCGGATCGCGTGCCGGGAGGCACCCGGCGATGGCGACCGGGCGGGGTGCCAGGACCACCGGCCGGACGAACACGCCGGCCCCCTAGAGAACCGCGGTGTGTACCACGCGTTCAGGGCCGGCGTCCACGGGAAGCCATCAGCGCGGCGGCGGTGTCCTTGGCCAGCTGGATGGCGTTCTCGGGAACGCCCGTGCCGTGCGTCACGAACGCGGCTTCCTGGAGCAGGAAGAGCTGCGTTCCCAACGTCTCGGGATCGGGGTGTCCCGCCGCCTCGACCAGGGAGGTGAGGTACTCGGTCATCCACCGCTTCTGGTCGAGGATGGCGGTGTGGGCGGGGCCGGTGTCGTCGGGGAGTTCCGCGAGCGCGTTGACGAACGCGCAGCCCCGCGCGTTCGTCTGGTGCTGCCACTGGGCGATCGCGTCGAAGGTCGTCAGGGGCTTGTCCTGTGGTGTGTCGGAGTTGCGTCCCACGAAGTCGACCAGCCACGCGCGCCAGCGCCCGTCACGGCGTCGTAGGTACGTGGCGATCAGCTCGTCCTTGGAGCCGAAGCAGTCATAGAGCGTCTTCTTCGTCACACCCGCCGCCCGCGCGATGCTGTCCACTCCGACCGCGTGCAGGCCCTCGCGGTAGAACAGCTCTGAGGCGGTGTCCAGTACCCGCGTGCCCGCGGGGGTCAGCCTCGGCTGCTCGGGTTCCGTCGTCTGGGTCATTGCGTCCTCCACACTGTCCTCGCGTGACGGAAAGTATACCAACCGGTTAGTTGATTTCAGGCTCCGTTTCGGGTAACTATACCGGTGGGTATATTCCGTTTCCACTAGGAAGGTCGACCATGCGTGCCTATGTACTGACCGGTTTCGGCGGGCCGGAGAAACTGGAGTACCGCCGCGACGTCCCCGACCCCCTCCCCGGCCCGGGCGAGGTGCGGATTCGGGTCGCCGCGGCGGCCCTGAACAACACCGATATCTGGACCAGGGAGGGCGCTTACGGGGCCGAGACCGACGGGCAGGCCCGAACGGGATGGCGCAGGGAGCCACTGCGGTTCCCGCGCATCCAGGGAGCCGACGTCGCCGGCCGTGTCGACCGGGTCGGCCCCGGGGTGGCCCAGTCACGGATCGGGCAGCGCGTACTCGTGGACCCCATGCTGTACTCGGGCGGTGAGCGCGAGCTGGTGACCACCGACTATCTCGGTAGCGAGCGCGACGGCGGGTTCGCCGAGCTGGTCACCGTTCCGGGGGACAACGCCCATCCCGTGGACTCGCGGCTGACCGACGCGGAGCTGGCAACGCTGCCGACCGCCGCCACGACCGCCCAACGCATGCTGAACCGGGCCGACGTCGGCGCGGACGAGACACTCCTGGTCACCGGCGCCTCGGGTGGGGTCGGGTCGGCACTGGTCCAGCTCGGCACGGCGCGCGGCGCCCGCGTCGTCGCGGTCGTGGGAGCCGGCAAGGAGGAGCGGGCGCGGGAACTCGGCGCGGTGGCGACCGTGTCCCGCACCTCCCCCGACCTGGCGGGGGAGGTGGCGCGGCTCGCCGGCCAGGCCGACGTGGTCGCCGACGTGGTCGGTGGGCCGTCGTTTCCCGCCCTGCTCTCCGCTCTCGGGCCGTTGGGCCGCTACGTCGTGGCGGGCGCCATGGCCGGGCCGATCGTCGAGGCGGACCTGCGCACGATCTACCTGAAGCAGATCCAGCTCATCGGATCGTCGTTCGGCACCCACCAGGACTTCGTCGACGTCGTCCGCGCCGTTGACTCCGGCGCCGTGACACCGCTGTTGGCGGGGACCTACCCGTTGCGGGACCTGCCCAGGGCCCAGGCCGACTTCGCGCGCAAGGACTTCGTCGGCAAGCTCGTCGTGCTGCCGGACACCAGTGAGGAGGTGCGGTAATGAGAACGTCGAATTCGGTGATCACCCCCGTGGACCGCGACATCGTCGTCGACGGGGTGCGGCTGGCCTACTGCGACCACGGTTCGGGCGAACCGGTGGTGCTGGTGCACGGGACCCCCTCGCACTCGGTGATCTGGCGCGACGTGTTGCCACGGGTGGTGGCGGCCGGGAACCGGGTGGTCGCCTTCGACCTGCTCGGCTACGGCCGCTCGGAACGGCCCGTGGATCGAGACACCTCCGTCACCGCCCAGGCGGACCTGCTGGAACGTCTGCTGGCGACCCTGGGGATCGGCGAGGTCACCCTGGTTGGGCACGACCTGGGTGGGGCGATCGGGCAGATCCTGGCCACCCGCGCTCCGGAACGGATGCGGCGACTGATGCTCGTCGACACCGTCAGCTTCGACTCCTGGCCCTCGGAGACCTGGCGGCGGATCATCGCCGACCACCCGGGCGGTGCCGCCGGCATGGCCGCCGACGAATTCGAGGAGCTACTCGCCGCCCAGCTCGCCATGACCGTCAACGACCGGAGCATGAGTGGCGCGGTGCTCGACGCCTATCTGGCGCCGTACCGATCGACCGTTGGCCGCGTGTCGTTCTTCGAGCACCAGGTGCGGCACTACGACTCGGTGCACACCCGGCGGGTGGTGCCGCACCTGGGCCGGCTGCGGATGCCCGTGCGCATCGTGTGGGGTGGCGCGGACTCCTGGCAGCCAGCGTCGTACGCCGCGCGGCTCCACGAGGCCATCCCCGGCAGCACCGAGCCGGTCATCATTGACGGTGCCGGCCACTTCCTGCCCGAGGAGGCGCCCGACACCGTCGCCGACGAGATCCTGCGACTGCTCGACGTTCCGGTCGGGCCGGCCCGCCCCTGAGTCGGCGTCGGCCGCCGGAGGCCCCGAGCGCGGTGGAGAACCATCCGGTGCCGAAACAGGCGGGCTAACGTCGGGCTCCGCAGCGGGCAGCGACGACCAACCGCCGGCCGCGACCCAGTGCCCCCAGGGGCGCGGCGGCCGGCGGTTTACTGGGGTCCCGCCGATGCCGCGGGCGGCGGCCCGCGTCCTGGCGGCGCCCCGAACGTGAGCCATGGCCAGAACACGGAGAATCCAGCCACGCGTCGGCATGTGGCGCCCGCCTGCCGAACCGACGAGTCGCCCTTTGGAAGTGCCCGAAGGTTCCCGACCCCGGGGCGCCCGACCCGGGCGAACAGCACTACCTAACCCTGGAGCGGCCCAGCCCGCTCGGACCCGGAATCGGACACGGCGATTCGCACCAGCTCCCGGTACTGCTCCTCGGTGAGTTCGAGGCCGAAAGTGTCGCGCAGCACGTCCGGAAGCTCCCCGGGATCCAGCTCACGCGTCTCGCGCCGCTCACCGGGACGCGTCACGGAGAACTCCAGACCGTTAACCGCGTACCGGACGTGAGGCCCATTACGTTGCGCGATGAGCCCCCGCGAGAAAGGCGACCGGGGGTGGTTCGCCGCGATGTAGTTTCCATCCTCGTAGTCGACGCGGTAGGCGGGGGCGAGGGTGAACTTGTACACGTTCTCCCACCCGTCCGCGGCCAGGTGGCGCAGCAGCCACATGCCGTCGGGTGCGCGGTCCATGCGGTAGGTCCACCCCCCGATCGTCACCTCGGTTCCTTCGGCGAGTTCGACCGGCCCGAGGGGGCCTACCCCGCCAACGCCGACGTCCACCAGCCACGCCCCGCCGGCCACGTCGACGCGCAGCACCGCGTGCCCGTCGGCGCGTGTGGTGTCCGCGTCCGCGCCCATGAGGATCCGGGCGCGCAGTGGGGTGACACGGAACCCGAGGCGGTCCAGCACCGTGCCGAACAGGATGTTCTGCTCGTAGCAGTAGCCACCCCGGCCGCCGTGGACGAGCCTCTCCTGCAGGCTGGCCAGGTCGAGCGCGGGCAGCCCGTCGAGCTGGACTGTCGCGTTCGCGAACGGGATAGTGGCGGCGTGCGCCCACTGTAGGGCCCGCAGCGTCTCCAGAGTGGGCTCGAGCGGGCCGTCGTAGCCGATTCGGCTCAGGTAGGTGTCCAGGTCCAGCGGTGCCGGCTCCCACCCGTGGGCCGGGTCGCGGCTCGGGCGCTCCCCGTCGCCGCGAGCGTTCTCCCCGGTCTCGCCGCGGGGTGCCGGGCCGCTGCCCGCCGCGACCGGTGCGTTCGCACCGTGGGCAGGAGGAAGCGTGGGTTCCATGGTGATTCCTCTTCTCAGGCGGTGTAGGGGTGGACGGCACGGGCCTCGCGCAGGGCGCGGCCCCACCAGGCGAGCTCGTCGAGGGCCAACTTGGCGGCGCCGTCGATACCGGCCTCGGTGGGCCAGCCGTGCTCGTCGACGCGTTCGAGGTCGATGCTCACCCCGTCGCGGGTGGTCATGGCGTGTACCTCGACGAACACCTGCCGCAGCTGTTCGACCGACCGGATGCCCTGGCTCCGTCCGGCGTAGGAGACGAAGGCGACCGGTTTGGCGCTCCACTCGTCGTAGAACCAGTCGATCGCGTTCTTCAGCGATGCCGGGTAGCCGTGGTTGTACTCGGGTGTGACGATGACGAACGCGTCGGCGGCGGCCAGCCGGCGGCTCAGGTTGGTCACCGGCTCGGGCACGGTGTCGGAGTCGGGCAGCACGACCGGCAGGGGTTCCTCGGCGAGGTCGACGAGGTCCAGCTCGTAGTCGTCGCGCCGTCGGACCTGGCCGGTGAACCATTCGGCGATCGCCGTGCCGGCCCGCCCCTCGCGGACGCTGCCGATGATGACGGCGACGCGCAGGGGAGTCTCGTCACCGGTTGTTTCGCGGGCTGTGGACATTGTGTGCCTCCTCGGTCGGATTACACCCGAGGAGCGCGAGTTCTGGTCTGGCATCGCGAGATCGGCACGGCTGGCCGGCCGCGCGGTTGCCTGTTCGCCCGCGTTCACGCGGCCCACTCAGCTCGTGAGCGTCCTCCGTCCCGGCGTCGTCGAGCCAAGCGCACGCCCGCCAAGGCCGGTCCCGGCCGCCGGGAAGGCGCGACCCCGGACAGTGGGGGTTCCGTGCCGGGGCGGGCGTTGCCGGCCTCAGAGTTTGAAGGCCACATCGCGGGTCGGCTGATAGCGGCAGGTGACGCCGATGGACACCGAGGCCCTGAGGTGCTCGGCGAGCTCCGGGTGGCGCTCGTCGAGCCGGCGCAGCGTGTCGCGGATGCGCGCGGACACGGTCTTGCGGGCACGCTCGGCGGCCTCGCCGAGCCGCCGGGACCGCCCCGCGAGGCCGGTGGCGCCGCGCAGCTCCGCGAGCAGTGCCTCGCGCTCGTGGTCGAGCTCGACGGCGCGGTCGTCGTCGTGCCGCGTGGCGGCGCGCTCGATCTCCTCGTCGAGCTGGGTGAGCCGGTGCCGGTAAGCCGCCTTGGCCCGCTCGTCGAGCACCAGATCCCCGCCGAACCGCTGCGAGACACGCACCACCTCACCACCCTCGGGGCTGAGAAGGTCCGCCGCGGGCACCTCGGTGCCCGGTTTGCCGAGTAGGACGTGCAGGTCACGTAGCCCTTTGGCGTCGGGCATGCCAACGGTGCGGCCGGCGAAGGAAAGGGTCCACACCTGACCGTCGAAATGGAACTCGTTGCCCGAACCGGACTCCGGCGGCTCGCCCACCCCTTCGGTGGCCGGCCGGCCGCGCCCGGTCGAGCCGTCCTCGGCCCCGCCCGCCGGTGGGGCCGTGCCGCGCATCTGGCGGGCGCCTTCGGCCGCGTGCCCCATGCCGATCTCGGTCGCCTCGCGTTCCACGTCGCCCAGCAGGTCCGTGGCGGCGCTGGTGTCGCCGGACGCCCCGCGGGCGAGCAACGTTCGCGCGAGGTGGCGACGAGCTTCGATGGACCAGGGGCGCGCCCCCAGCCGGTCGGCGGAACGCCAGGCCGCCGTGAACCCGTCGACGGCGGCCTCCCAGCGCTGCTGGGCGGCGTCGACCATGGCAAGCCAGTGGGCGTAGGGGCCGTAGACCGCGCCCCCGCCGGCCACGACCGCCCACAGGCCAGCGAGCGGCGCCAGCGCCGCGCGTGCCTCCTCGCAGAGCCGGGGGTCACCCGTCGCGGCGGCGAGCTGCGCCCGCGCCCGCAGGAAGATCGCCTTGAACGGCCCCGGGAACGCGTCCGCGGCCCTCATGAGGTCGGTGGCGAGCCGATCGGGGAGTGGGGCGTCTCCCTTCTCGACGGCCGTGATGGCCTCGGGGGCAGCGGCGAACGTGCCGCTGCCGGCGTCGGGATAGTCGGTGAGCCACCGGCCCGCCTCCTCTGGCCCGTCCCGCGTCAGCGCCAGAGCCCAACGCTGCTCCCACCACAGGCGGGTCCGGTCGGGCTCGTCCAGCCGCGCACCCAGCGCGAACGCCTCGTCGACCATCGCGCGGGCCGCGTCGAGGTCACCGGTGAGCGTGGCGATCGTTGCCTGGCGCGACAGGGACAGGTACTGGAAACGCGGCAGGCGGGACCGTTCCGCCAGCGCGACGAAGGAGGAGTGTTCGTCGAGACCACGCGGATCGCCCAGCTCGACGAGGCCGACCATGCGCAGCAGGGACGCCTGCAGCTCAAGTTCGGTGTCGTGGCTACGACGCGCGACGACGGTCATCTCGTCGGCGAGTGCCACTCGCTCCGGGGCGCTCTCGGGCTCCCAGATTGCGTCGTGCCGGGCGAGGAGGCTGAAACCCAGCGCCTCGTCGTCACCGCACCCGCGCGCGAGGGTGACGGCGCGGGCGCTGAGGTCCCGGGGCCGCTCGTCCCCCGGTACCAGGTGCGACCGGGCGCGGCTCGACGCGGCGAGCGTGCGCACCGCGAGCGGGTCGTCGGGCGCCGCCCCGCGCTCGATGAGCCGCGCGTGCGTCCGATCCAGGAGGTCGATCCCACGACGGCCTTCGTTGCCGGGGTCGGGGACGCCGAGCGCGTGCAGCCCGAGCGCCGCGCGCGCCAGCAGCCACGGGTCGTCCAGCTCGTCGCTGGAGGCGACCACGTCCTCGAAGGTCGCCCGCGCCTCCGCGAGGAGCCCGGCGGAGTGCTGGAAGGAACCGAGGTCGAGCGCGATGTGGGCCCGCCGCTCCGTCCTCTCGTCGCCGACCAGGTCGAGGGCGCGGGCGAAGTGTCCGACCACCTCCTCGACGGCCAGCCGGTGGCACGCGTTGCGCGCGGCGGCGAGGAGGAGGTCGAGCGCGTGGGAGGGATCCACGTCGGGTACCGCGAGGTAGGCGTGGTGCGCGAGTGTGCCCGGGTCGGCCCGCGCGGTCTGTTTGAGGCCGCGCACCACGGCGGCGTGCCGCGCGCGCAGCGCGGCGTCGTCCAGACGCGTCGTCAGCACGTCGCGCACCAGGTCGTGGACGAACCCGAACCGTCCGTCCGCCAGCCGTGTGACGAGCCGGGCGGCCACCGCGCGTTTCAGCAGCGAGTCGAGCTCCGGGCCGCGCACCCCGGACGCCGCCGCGACCACCCCCCGCTCGAACTCGCGTCCGGCGACAGCCGCGGTGGTCAGCAACTCCACCACGTTGGTCGGGAGATACGAAAGGCGGGTCTCCAGGGTCGCGCGGATTCCCGGTGTGATCGCGTCGATGGGGCTGCCGCCCTGCCACAACCGGGCGGTCTGTTCCACGAAGAACGGGTTCCCGCCGGTCCGGCGCCGCACCTGGGCGGCGAGGTCCTCATCGGGTTCGTGGCCGGCCGTACACGCCATCAACTCCTTGACCCCGCCGGTGTCGAGCCCGGTCAGCGGGACCTCGGTCGCCCTGGTGGTGAGAGTCCCTATGAGGGACCCCAGGGGGTGGTCGGGCTCGTCGACCTCCACGTCGCGGTAGGTACCCACCACCAGTACCCGCTCGAACCAAGTGTGCTGGGTGAGGAAGGTGAGCAGCCTGATCGAGGCGGCGTCAGCCCGGTGCAAGTCGTCGAGCACCACGACGACGGGGCGGCTGCGCGAGGCGGCCACCAGCAGTGTGGTCACGGCGTCGTGCAACCGGAAGGTGGCGTCGTCGGCGATCTCGAGGCTGGCGGGGCGGTGCACGTTTCCGAGGAGGAACGACAGGGCCTCACCCGCCGACGCGCTGGCCGTCGCCCACTCCTCGGCTGTCGCGGTGCGTTCGAGGCTCCGGATCACCTGGGTCCACGGCCAGTAACCGGGGACACTGTCGCGGTCCCATGCCGTGCCGCTGACGACCAGCGCCTCGCGGTCCCTGGCCTCGTCGGCGACGCTGGCGACAAGGGTGGTCTTGCCGATGCCCGCCTCGCCGGTTACGAGTACCAGGCCACCATGGCTGGTGAGCGTCCGGGTGACCTCGGCCCGCAACACCGCGGCGGCGTGGTCGCGGCCGATCAGCGTTGGTGCTGTCACTGCGCGGCTGTCCCTCGGTCGGTGGGCGTTTCCGGTGACGTGGGTCACGCGACGGCCGACGCGGCCCCGCGCCATCCCGGATGGTCACCACGGTACTGGATGGAGCGCCGGCCCTTCGCGGCTCTCGCGGGACCTAGCGATGCGAGACGCGGACGCGCGCCCCAGGGGTGACCGACACCGTCACCGGAGGTGCTGCCATGGCTGATCCCGTCCCCGCGGACTCGGAGGACCCCGTATCTCGCCCACGGGCCGGATGGCGTGAGTGGCTGGGGCTGGCGGTCCTCACACTGCCGGTGTTGGTCCTGGCCACCGACCTGACGGTGCTCTTCCTCGCGATGCCGTCGATCGCCGCGGACCTGCGGCCCGGCACATCCCAGATGCTGTGGACGCTGCACGTCTACGGGTTCCTGGTCGGTGGGTTCCTGATCACCATGGGGAGGTTGAGCGACCGGGTCGGCCGGCGGCGGGTGCTGTTGACCGGGGCGGCCGTGTTCACCGTCCTCGCGGTGGTGGCGGCCTACTCCACCAGCGCCGAGATGCTCATCGTGGTCCGAGCGCTGCTGGGCGTCGCCGGGGCAACCCTGATGCCGACGGCGTTCTCGCTGCTGCGCACCATGTTTCACGACGATGGCCAGCGCCGGGTGGCCGTCTCCGTCCAGATGGGAGCGTTCATCACCGGCGGCGCGATCGGGCCGGTGATGGGCGGGGCGCTGCTGGAGTTCTTCTGGTGGGGTTCGGCGTTCCTGGTGAACGTTCCCGCCCTGGTGCTCCTGCTGGCCGTGGGGCCGCTGCTGTTGCCCGAGTACCGGGCCCCGGGAGCCGGCCGCCTGGACCCGGTCAGTGTGGGTCTGTCGCTGGTGGCCATGCTGGGGCTGGTGTACGGCCTCCAGGAGATCGCCGCGCAGGGGTTCCGCGTGCCGTACCTGGTGGTGACCATGGGGGCGATGGTGCTCGCGGTCGTGTTCGTGCGGCGCCAGTTGCGGCTGCCCGACCCGCTGCTTGACCTGGGCCTATTCGCCAACCGGGGGTTCAGCGCCTCGCTCGGTGTCATCCTGCTCATGATCCTCGCCCTCGGTGGGTCGTTCTACCTCCTCACCCAGTACCTGCAGTGGGTGGTGGGACTGTCCCCGCTCCACGCGGGGCTGTGGACGGTGCCGTTCGCCCTCGCCAACCTCGTCGGGGCCGTGGTCGCGCCCGGCCTGGTGCGGTGGGTCCGGCACGCCCTCGCGATGAGTGCCGGACTGGCCGTCGGGAGCGCTGGTCTCGCGTTCGCCGCGACCGCGGGTGCGAGCAGCGGCCCGGCGGTCCTGATGGCCGGCCTCTGCGCTGCCGCGGTCGGCCAGGGCGTGGCGGTGACGCTGGGCAGTGACCTGATCATCGCGAGCGCGCCGATGCGACGCGTGGGGTCGGCCGCGGCGATGCAGGAGGTCAGCGGCGAACTGGGGCAGGCGTTCGGTACGGCGTTCGTCGGCGGTCTCGGCATGGCCGTCTACCGCTGGACGATGGCCGACACGGTCTCCTCGGGTGTTCCCGACAGCGCCGCCGAAGCCAGCCGGGAGAGCATCGTCGGCGCGCTCGCGGCGGCCGACCGGGTTCCGGGGGCCGTGGGCGCCGACCTGCTCGACGCGGCCCGTGAGGCGTTCACGCAGGGGTTGGTGGTGGCCTTCGGGGTATCCTCGGCCGTCTTCGCCGTGGCGGCGGTGGTCGCCGTCGTCTTCCTGCGGCGAGCCACGGCCGCCGCCGCGGACGAGGACGCGGACGCCGGAGCGTCGCGGGTCACCTGACCGCCGACGTTCCCGGGGTGGCGCGAGCCGGGGGCCGGGCCCGTCTTTCCCGGACACGGGTCGGTTCCGGCTCACACCCCGGCCGTGGCCCCTCCGCTCGGAGGGGCCACGGCCGTCGGCGTTCGTCGTCGCGGGTCAGCGGACGATGACCGGAGTGCCATCCGTGAGCTTGTCGTTCTCCCACAGCCAGTCCATGGCCGCGATGGTCACACGGGCGCAGCCGTGCGAGGCGGGGTAGGTGGGCACGGCGTCGTAACCGTGGACGGCGATGCCACCGTTGAAGTACTTGGGGCGGTACAACGAGCCCAGCGGAGCGTGGTCCCAGCCGTCCACATCGCGGAACACCGAGAACTCGCCCTCGGGGGTCGTGGCGACGCGCTCCTCACCCTCGGAGACGTAGGTCTCGCCCGAACCGGTGGAAGTGGCGAACACCTGCTCGACCTCGCCACCGGAGACCACGAGGAGCAGCTGACGTTCCAGGTCGATCTCGACCCCGTTGGCGTAACCGCTGGTCGCCTCGGCGCGCACACCCTCGTCGAGCGCCTCGCGCGTGTTGGGGCCGACGATGCCGTCCCGGCCGATCCCGGCGGCCTTCTGCAGCGCGATGACGGCCTGCGTTGTGAGGCTGTCGAACTCGCCATCGGCGCCGCCGTGCCAGTAGTTCAACTCGGTCAGGCGCTCCTGCAACTTCGTGACCTGGGATCCGGAGTCGCCCTCGCGCAGGAGGTCGGACGTGGCGGAGCCCGAGGCGAAGTCGCCGGAGAACGCGGTCGCGGGTGTGGGAGCGGAGGTCGAGGCGGTCGCGGGTGGGGCGGCGATGCCGACCCCGACGGTGACGGCGGCCGCGAGTGCCGCCGTGTGCGCGCTCCGCCGACCGAACTTGTGCCATTGGGGGGTACGCATGGGGCGTAATCTACCCGTCACGGACCGGGTCGCGGGGGGCGAATGTCGTGATTCGACACGGCTTCCGCGCCGCACCGTTCGGGACCGGTCCTTACCAGGGGGCGCTGGTCGAGGAGATTCTCAGGGGGCGCGCGGAAGCTCCGCGAGCCGCTCCCAGGGGTGGGTGTTGAGGACCTCGTCGGCGGTGAGCCAGCCGCGCTCCGTGCCGGGCGGGCGGGCCGCGACGTCAGCCGTGTCCTGGTCGCCGCGGCCCGCGTCCCTGGTCACTACGCAGGGATGTGGTCGCGAAGCCCGGTCCGCCCCTGAGACACGGCGCAGTGGGCACAGCAGAAAACCTGGTCGCCGGACTCGACCCCGTGGCCGACCACCCGGCACCCGCAATGCCCGCACGTCGGGGCGAGGCGGTGGATCGCGCACTCGAAGCTGTCGAAAGTGTGGCTCTGCCCGCCCATTCGCACCTCGAACACGCGCTCGTACTCGTTACCGCACACTTCACACGCGGCCATGTTTCCCCCCATCGACGATTGCTTTCTCGCTGCCCGAGCGCCTGGCCGGCGAAACATGGGGTAACCGGGGCTTTCCGCGTCCGGACCCCATACCGCTCGGCGTGGTCACTCGCGAGGGTCGCCGCGCGACGCCGATCGCGCGGCCTCGTCCAACAATGAGGTGACCTCCTCGTTGGAAGTCTGGGAGAAGTCCCGGTAGAACTGGCTGATCGCCGAGAAGTGCGGCGGGGCCTCCAGGCAGGTGACCTCGTCGATGTCGGCGTCCTCACGCAGCCGCTCGACCGATTCCGGGGAACCCACCGGCACCGCTAGTACCACACGCGTCGCGCCCTGGACCCGTGCCACCTGGCAGGCCGCCTGGGCGGTCGAGCCGGTGGCGATCCCGTCGTCCACCACGATCGCGGTCCGGCCGCGCACGGAGGTCGCCGGGCGCTCGCCGCGTAGTGCGCGTATCCGGTCCTGGAGCTCCGCTCGCTCGTTCTCCTCGACGCGGGTGATCTGCTCCGGGGTAACCCGGGCGGTTGCGGTCACACGGTCATTGATAACCCGCGCCCCACCCTCGCCGATGGCTCCCATCGCCAGCTCGGGGTGGTGGGGAACCCCCAGTTTGCGGACGACGATCACGTCCAGCGGCGCTCCCAGGGTGGTGGCGATCTCGAAGGCCACCGGCACTCCACCACGCGGGAGCGCGAGGACGACGAGGTCCTCGCCGTTGAGGTGCCGTAGTTCCGTGGCGAGGCGCTGTCCCGCCTCCGCGCGGTCGTTGAACGGCATCCCTGCCTTCCTTCCCCGGACGCTGCGCGTACCCCCGGCGAGCTCGGAGGTCGCCGGTTGCGCGCGAGAAGTGGGACGCCGGCCGCTTTCGCGCCCCTGCCCGTCCCCTGTCCACACCGCCGCGTGGGAAACGTCCGCGTCCCGTACTGTCGGGATGTCCGTGTGGTGGTTCCGGAAGCGGTCTCCTCCCGGCGACCTCAGGAGCTGTTCCCGGTCACGGGGCTCGGCAGTGGCCAGGTGCCGGTGATGCTCCCGTGATCAGCACTCATCGACGCCCCCGGGATTCCACGAAAATATTTCCGTCTACTGATGGAATGCGTGGTTTGGGGGGTTGCGGGCAAAGATGGGTGGTGCCGGATCCGTTGTCGTGTGACCTCTCGCGAGAGGGTCGTATTCAGGGAAAATGTGTCGCGACTCGGATCGGGTGGCAATGAATCCGTCGACCCGTTCACCGAATCCGAGATCCCCGCCGCGGCGTTCGATATTTGCTAGGCTGATGCAACCGAATCAGCCGCACATTCGTGGAATCATCGAGAAACATTGGTTGTGCTGCGAATATTCTTGTGACCACGGTGTTCGCGGCAGGAAGGCGGCGTGTTCTCCGGTGAGAATATCCATCACCCCCGATCGAAGGAAGCGATGTCTTGTCCCTGAGTGAGAACGCTGAGAACTTCACCTGGCTCGTCTCCAACTTCGTCTCCGAGGTGAGTGGGGTCGAGCACGCCATCGTCGTGTCCTCCGACGGTCTTCCGCTCGCCGCGTCCGAGGGTTTCCCGCGCGAGCACGCGGAGCAGCTGTCGGCGATCGTCAGCGGGTTGAACAGTCTCGTGAACGGGAGCGCCCAACTGTTCGGAAAGGGTGAGTGTGACCAGCTCATCATCCGTATGAAAGGCGGGCACCTTTTCGTGATGGCGATCAGTGACGGCTCCTGCTTCGCGGTGCTCAGTTCTCCCGAGGCCGACACGAAGGTCGTCGGGTACCAGATGACGCGGCTCGTGGAGGACGCCGGCCACGTTCTCACACCGCAGGTGCGTTCCCAGCTTCGTGAGGCGATCGGGATCTAGGCCGCACGCCAGCCGGACTCGAACTGACGCGTAATGAGGTGCGCGTAACGATGGACTATCGAATACGCAGGCGGAGCCGGGTTCGCCCCTACACCTTCACGGGTGGACGGACGAGGTCGCGCCACCCGCTGATGGTGCACTCGCTCGTCTCGACCGTGGGTTCCGGCCACGACCCACCCGCGTCCCTGCTCCCGGAGGCACGGCGGATCTACCTGCTGTGCCGGCGGTCACGATCCGTGGCCGAGATCGCCCATGAGCTGCGCCTCCCGTTGGGGGTCATCCAGGTCCTGCTCAGCGACCTCGCGGAACGCGACCTCGCCTACATCCACCCGAGCGTCAGCGGTACCGACCCGTTCGAGCGTCCACTGCTCGAACGGGTCCTGCACGGCCTCGAAAGACTCGTCTAGGTTCCCGCCCCCATCCCACGTTCCGGTCGTTGTGACCCCGGTCTCAGGCGGCCGGAACACGGGACATGTCGGGCTTCGGAGGCGTCACCTCCGATGTGGGTGGTCGCCGCTGAACAGGTATGGTGCTCACGACACGCTTCGCAGTGCCCCCGGAGGGCAGCGAGACCGCCGATTCCCACCATTTCGCCGGCGATCCCGAGCTCTCATCCGAGGTATCCCCTCCCTCAGGGCACCTGCCCCCCACTTCCCCCGAGAAGGAATACGTCAGATGCGCAAGATCCTCATCGTCGGCGCAGGGCACTCGGGGCTTCATCTAGCCCACGGCCTGCTGGACCACGGCTACGACGTCACGGTGATCACCAGCCAGACCTCGACCGAGATCCGCACGCGCCGCCCCGCCATCACACAGTTCACTCCGCCGACGGCCCTGGAGTACGAACGAGAGCACCAGTTGGACTTCTGGAGCGCCCAGGCGCCGCGACTACAGGAGTTCAAACTGCAACTCTACCCAACGGGCGCGGACCGATTCGGGTTCAAGGGGAGGATCGGCGAACCGGGGGAGTACGCCGTGTCCGTCGACCGTCGTGTGAAGATCGCCGACTGGCTCGAGTACTTCGAGGACCGAGGCGGCAAGGTGGTCATCCACGGCGTGACCGTGAGCGACCTCGACTATTTCTCCCGGATGTTCGACCTCGTCGTCATCGCGGTGGGAGGTGGCGAGCTCGGAGAGCTCTTCGACACCGACCACTCCCGGTTCAGTGCCGCGCGTCCGCGTGTGCTCGCCCAGGCCAGCATCCACAACGTGGCCCCCGACCCGGGGGAAGACGAGAGCATCACCTGGGCGGGGACGAGCGCCGAGGCCGGCAACATCATCCTCATCCCGATGCTCACCTCCGACGGCCCGTGCTACTCCCTGTTCCTAGGGGACAAGAAGGGCGGGATCATCGATGTGTGGCAGGACCGGCCGACACCGGAGGAACAGCTGCGTCGGATGAAGGACCTGCTTCGTGAGTACGCGCCCGACTTCTACGAGCGCTGCAAGGACGCCGAGCTCGTCGACGGCCACAGCACGATGTCCGAGCATCTCACTCCCCAGGTGCGTAACCCCGTGGCGACCCTCCCCTCGGGGGGACTCGCCCTCGGCATCGCCGACGTGGTGATCACCATGGATCCGTTCGGATTCGAGGCGTGGAACAACTCGATCCGCTGCGCCGAGAGCTACCTACACAGCATCATCAACCATGGTGACCGCCCGTTCACTCGCGAGACGCTGACCGCGATGTTCGAGAGATTCTGGGAGTACGGCCTACCGGTGCAACAGTTCACCGAAATGGTGTCCACCCTGTGGGACCAGGAGTTCCCCGAGCACTTCCAGGAGCTGATGGGGGCTGCCATGACCTACCCGGAGGTCGCCAACCGCTGGATCGCCGGATGGAACTACCCCCCCCGACTTCGCGAACTGGCTGTTCGACCCCGAGGCAGCGCGCAAGTTCCTCTCCGAGGTCAAGGCGAAGTACGGTCACTGAGGGCAGCGCACCTCCGTGATGTGTCGGGTTGTGGCCCGGGAGTTCGGTGGCTAACTCCCGGGCCACACTTTTGTTTTGGGTCGGTTTCATAACTCCAGGCCATCGACCTAAACGCAGGTCATCGACCGAAATAACCCTCCCATTGTCAGTGACCTGGGGGGGAGTTAAGGTCTTAGTGAAGTTCGTGCTGGTACGTGACAGAAGTGAGCCGCTGTGACTCTCATTACCATAGATGTCGTTCGTTCCTTTTGAGCGTTCGTCGCTCTCCTGCTCAGCGCTTTGATTTCGCCTCGGCGAAGCGCGACCAACAGCCACATGGTGCCCCTGATCGTCCAACCGCACTGCCAGGTTATGGCCAGCAAAACACCAGCACATCGAAGACTCGCCGCGTTCCTGCCGCTTCCGTATTCCGCGCGGCGCGTTCGAGGACACCGGGAACAAAAAGAATCCCCAGCTCACAACGGATCTTTCGGATCCGGCCACCGTTCCGTGTCCGAGCGGCCCTCGGCCCACCTGACAGCCGGGTCGGCTCACCCACGCCGAAGGCTGTGTTCTCGAGGAACGCCGAGTTTCGGCAGGTAAGCGATGAGAGAAGCGGTGAGACCTGTTGTCGGATGAGCTTCGAGTGAACGCTTTCGAATCCGCGGAGGGAACGACCCCGGCCACTGACGCCGTTACGAACACCGGGATCTCGCGCGTGGTGCCGTGGCTGCTGTCCGGGAACTCCACGCGGGCGATCCAGGCGCAGGCCGCACGGCTGCGGTCGCACCTCGAGGCGCGTCCCGACCTCGACGTCGCCGATGTGGGCTACTCGCTGGCGAGGTCGCGTGCGGCGTTGGAGCACCGGGCGGTGGTGCTCGGATCGGACCACGCGGGATTGCTGCACGGCCTGGAAGCCCTGAGCGCGGGGGACGCCGCGGCCCTGGGTGTGGTCCGGGGGCGTGCCACGGCCAGTGACGGGCCTGTTCTGGTGTTTCCGGGACACGGGTCACAGTGGCAGGGAATGGGTCGCGAACTACTGGCCGAGTCGGAGGTGTTCGCGGCGTGCCTGGCACAGTGCGACGCGGCGCTGTCGTCCTTCCTGGACTGGTCCGTGCTGGACATGATTCGCGGCACGGGCAACGCCTCGCTACTGGACCGGGTGGACATCGCCCAGCCGGCGTTGTGGGCGGTGATGGTGTCGCTGGCCGAGGTGTGGCGCTCAGTGGGCGTTCGTCCGGCCGCCGTGGTGGGGCATTCGATCGGGGAGATCGCGGCGGCGTGTGTCTCCGGGGCACTGTCATTGGACGAGGGGGCCCGCGTGGTGGCCCTGCGGTCGCGGGCACTGGCGAGCCTGTCCGGTGGCGGGATGACCGCGGTAGCCGCCCCCGTGGAGTGGGTCGAGGAGCGTCTGGGAAACGGCGTTGAGATCGCCGCGGTGAACGGGCCGGCCTCGACCGTGATCGCGGGCGAGGCCGCCGCGGTGCGGGAGACGGTGACGGAGTTCGAGTCCGTGGGGGTCCGGACTCGAAAGGTCAACATCGGCTACGCCGCGCACACGACGCATGTGGCGCGGGTCCGCGAGCAGATCATGGAAGGGCTTTCGGGGCTGAGCGCCGCGGAACCCCGGATTCCGTTCTGGTCGACCGTGACCGGAGAACCACTGGGTGGGGCGCTGGACGCTGAGTACTGGTACCGCAACGAGCGGCACCGGGTACGGTTCGCCGCGGCGGTTCGGGGGTTGATCGACGCGGGGCACTCGGTGTTTCTGGAGGTGGGACCGCACCCGCTGATGATCGAGGGCATCAGCGGGGTTCTGGAGGAGACGGGGGCCTCCGGTCGGGCGTTGGGAACGCTGCGCCGGGACGACGGGGGATGGGCACGGTTCGTGCGGTCGATGGCCGAGGCGTTCGTGAGCGGCGTCGACGTCGATTGGGATCGGGTGTTCGCGGAGTCGCGCGCCCGGCCGGTGGACCTTCCCGTGGATCTCTCCGAACTTCGGCACCACGGTAGCGGCGTGTCGCCGCGCCCCGACAGCGCGGGAACCGGGTCCGATCTCTCCGATCCGGTGGCCTCCCTGGCGGACATGCCGGGCCCGCGGCAGAGACGCGCCCTCGGTGAGCTGGTACGTGGACACGCCGCGGCCGTGCTCGGCCACGCCTCGCCCGATACGGTCCCCGTGGCCGAGGCGTTCCGCGAACTCGGGTTCGACTCCGTGATGGCGGTCGAGCTGCGCACCCGCCTCGCCGAGGACACCGGGCTGCGGTTGCCCACCACCGTGCTCTTCGACCACCCCACACCCGCCGAGCTGGTCGACCACCTTCAGGCGCGGCTGCTGGGTCGTGAGACACACGCGGTGGAGGAGACCGTCCCCACGGCTGGCACCGACGACCCGGTGGCGGTTGTGGCTATGGGGTGTCGTTTTCCGGGTGGGGTGTCCTCGCCGGAGGGGTTG
>RJMB01000055.1 GCA_003725585.1 Halostreptopolyspora alba
AGCTACAAGATCTATTGGTTCATCCTGGAGAGGTCGGCGGCGGTTTCGACGGGAACCACCGCGGGCGGGGCGCCGGAGTGACTCCTACAAGATCTGTCCGCGGTGACATCGTGTTGACCTGTCCACCAGCGCCCCAGGGCCGAACCCGGCAGCGGGGTGACCTGATAGAAGGCTGCGAACGAGCTCGCAATAGATATGTCCCCCGCCCGCCGGGACCGGCCACCTGAACCCGTCACCACCACAGTCGACGAGAACAGGGCCTTTCCATGGTGACAGTGGGCATCGACCCCCACAAACGTGTGTGCTACGCCGCCGTTGTCGACACCGCCGGCCGGCGCATCGGCCCGGTGCACAAAACCGCCGGTGCCAGGGCCCTGCCCGGCCTGCTGGAGTGGGCCCGCCGCCGGAGCGAGGGGGCCGAGGTCCTCTGGGCGATCGAGGACGGGCGCGGCCTGGCCCGTGCCCTGGCCGACGCGCTGCTGTTGGCCGGCCAGACGGTGGTGTGGGTGCCCGCCCGCGCCATGGCCGCCCAGCGCCGCCTGCACGAGCGCACCGGCGCCAAATCCGACGCGATCGACGCCGTGGCGGTAGCCCGCGCCCATCTGGCCGCAGGAGCTATGGCCACCCACCGCATCGACGCGCGGGTGCGCCTGCTGCGGCTGCTGGTCGATTCCCGCGCCGACCTGGTCCAGCGCCGCACCCAGGTGGCCAACCGCCTCATCGCCTGGGCCCACACCTGGCTGGAGCACACCCCCGGCGATCTGACCCGCCCCCGAGGCCGCGCCGCACTGGAGGCCACCCTGGATGCCGCCGGCCTAGACGCGCGGGTGCGGGAGGTCTTTACCGAGGCCCTGGCCGAGGCCGCCACACTGAGTGGGCGCATCACCCAGCTAGAGACCCGCATCCGAGGGCTGGTAGAGCCCTTGGCCCCCCACCTTCTGGCCATCCCCGGCATCGGCCACATGTCGGCGGCGGTGCTCATCGGCGAGATCGGCGACATCACCCGGTTCCCCCGTGCGGCCACGCTCGCCGCCCACACCGGGTGCGCACCGGTGCCGGTCTCCTCCTCCGGACGTGAGCGCCACCGGTTGTGCCGGGGCGGCAACCGGCGGCTGAACAGCGTGGTGCATATCGCGGCGGTGGTCCAGCGCCGGTTCCACGCGGGAGCGGCAGCGCTGCTGCAGCGGTTAGAGCCAGTCAAGGGCAAACGAGGCGCCTACCGGGTCCTCAAGCGCCATCTGATCGATGTGATCTATCGGGCGATGGTGGCCGACCGGGCCGGGTGGGACCCTCCCACCACCAAGCCTCACCCCACCAATTGACATAGAAGGGTCAAC
>RJMB01000056.1 GCA_003725585.1 Halostreptopolyspora alba
CGCGTACCACGACGACTGCCTGGGCCACACCAGGATGCTCAACCAACACACGCTCGATCTCACCCGGCTCGATCCGGAACCCCCGAACCTTGACCTGAAAATCAGACCGCCCGAGATACTCGACCTGACCATCCTTGTCCCACCGCACCAAATCCCCGGTGCGATACATCCGCCCCCCAGGCTCACCAAACGGACACGCCACAAACCGATCCGCGGTCAGCGCGGCCCGCCCCAAATAACCTCTCGCCAACCCCACACCCGCCAGATACAACTCGCCCTGCACCCCAGGCGGAACCGGCCGCAACGCACCATCCAGCACATACACCCCGGTATTCCAGATCGGCGCCCCAATCGGCACCCGCTCCGCACCCGGCACGTGCTGCCACGCCGTGACCTCCACCGACGCCTCGGTCGGACCATAAAGATTGTGCACCCCACACCCAGGCAACAAATCAGCGACCTTATTCGCCAACCCCGCCGGGAACGCCTCACCCGCAACCTCGACCCACCGCAAACTGCCACACTCCTTAGCCGAAGGCTCAGCAACAAACGCCTCCAGCAAAGAAGGCACAAAATCCGCGCCAGTCACCCCCTCCCGCCGGATCAACTCAGCCAAATAAGCCGGATCCCGCCGCCCATCCGGACGCGCAATCACCACAGCCGCACCCACCTGCAACGGAGCGAACAACTCCGGCACCGACACATCAAAACTCACCGACGTACTCAGCAACACCCGATCCCCAACACCGACATCGAAGTGCGCCAACCCCCACTTCAACCGGTTCATGATCGACCGATGCGACACCTGCACACCCTTGGGACCACCAGTGGAACCCGAGGTGTAAATGACATAGGCGGCATTGTCCGGCAACAACCCCCGACCCGGATTCACCACCGGATACCCCGACACATCAGGAAGCTCACCATCGAGCACCAGCAACGGCTCCGCACTATCAAGCACATGCCGCACCCGATCCTCAGGCAGATCGGCCTCCACCGGCAGATAGGCCGCACCCGCCTTAACCACCCCATAGATCGCCACCATCAGATCAACCGAACGAGGAACACGCACCGCAACCAACCGCTCAGGGCCCGCACCACGCTCCACCAACCAATGCGCCAACTGATTGGCCCGCCGGTTGAACTCCCGATACGTCAGCGACTCCCCCTCACCAACCAACGCCACACGATCAGGACCACGCTCCACCTGCGCCTCAAACTCCTCCGGCAAAGTCCCCGCAACCACCGGACACGCCGTCTCATTAACCCCCCACACCAACCACTCCCGCTCCCCCACACCCAACACGTC
>RJMB01000057.1 GCA_003725585.1 Halostreptopolyspora alba
GCGACGAGCCGCCCCGGCACGGTTGTCTATCACTGGGCCGCGCTCGCCCACCAGCGCGCCGTCGTACGAAGCCTCCTGGGAGACCACCCCGGCGCCACACTCGATTTCACGAACGCGGTGCGGTGGCGTCCCGCGCGCGAGCGACGCTCAACAGCGCTGGTCCGCGCCCGCCTGGCCGAACACCACCTGGACCGGGGACAGCTCGAACAGGCGGCGCCGCACTGGCACCGCTTCCTCGACATCTATCCCTCGATCCGCAGCGGACGCGCGCGCTCGGCACTCGCTATCCTGCGCTCCCGCGTCCGGCCCCACGCCGCTCACGGAATCGGACGCGGGCTATTGGCGCGAGCCACCGCACTGTGGTGGCCCAGTACCACAGGGCGGTGACGCGCGTCACTGCCCACCTCGAACGGCAGCCCCTGGGCCTTCGCGCCGCCACCGTGGGAACCACAACCATCCAGAGCCACCGGCCCCACCCCGTCGAGAGCGTTGACCATCGTGCGAACGAACGCGGGACGGACCCGCGACCCCAGCACGACTCCGACCTCGGTCCGGCCAGCGAGCCACTCCGGCACGACACGCATGTCCGCGTCCACGGCATGCACCACCGACGCACGCGAAGACCCAGCCCGAAGGGCAGCGCCGCAGGGCTCCTCGCCAGGCCCCCCACCCAGCACGAAAACCACATCGGAGGAACCGATACGCGGGCATGAAGCCCCCGAATGTCCGCCACACAGAGCCAGACGCCGTGACCGCATGACGGCCATCCAGGACTCCGTGAGGTCACGAGCGATCGCCATCGCCCCGGCGTCCTCCGCCCGGGCGCCGATCGCCACACCGACAGCACGACCAGTCCCAGGATCGAGATAACTGGCAGCGCATACGTTCGCGCCCGCCACATCGGCGTCCGCATCCGTGTCGAGCTCGCCTACGCGCACCTCGCGTCCCCGGCCTCGCGCGTGGGCGGCGACGAGCGGCGCCGCCGGGCTGGGCACCCATCCCCGATGCGGGTCACTGAACCACCGCAATACGACGAGTTCACCCTCACCCACACCGGAAGCGGCGATCCACACCAATACACGCGTCCTGCCCACAGCCACCCTCGCGTCTTTTATCGAACCCAATCACCCGGCCGTCGTCC
>RJMB01000058.1 GCA_003725585.1 Halostreptopolyspora alba
CCTAGATCGTTGATGGGAAATCTGTGGCCGGCGTGAGGACATAGCGAAGGGCGCCAAGATCGATGTGTGACCAACAACCTCGACACCCTTCTGACAGCACTCTACGTGCATCTGGACGACCACGTTTTGGCCCAGCCCCAGCAGCGCCGCAAACCAGGGCGGCCCCGCCTACTCACCGACGCCGAACTCGTCTGTGTCGCCGCCGCCCAGGTCCTGCTGCGCTGCGACGACGAACGCCGATGGCTGCGCCTGGCCCCAGCTCGTATCGGCCACCTCTTCCCTCGCCTGCCCAGCCAATCCGAGTACAACCGCCACCTGCGCGCGCTCGCGCCCACACTGCTGAGCGCGGCCATGTGGCTGGCCCGGGCGGTGCCCACCTGGGCCGAGCCGCTGCGGCTGATGGACGGCACCCCACTGCCCTGCGGCGCCTCCCGCGTCACGGTCAACCGATCCCAGATGGGAGAGATCGCCGCCTACGGGCGCGATGTCTCCCACCACGCCTTCTACTGGGGTGCCAAACTCATGCTGATCACCACCGCCGAGGGAGCGGTGTGCGCGTTCAGTCTGGCCAACCCCAAAGAGACGAAGGAACGCGAGCAGGCGGTGCACCTGCTGCATGTTCAGCCCTGCACCCCCGGACCCAGCCCGATCGTGGGCGACAAGGGGTTCGCGGGAGCACACACCGAGAAGGCGATGCGCGCGTTAGGCCACCCGCTGATCCGCCCGGCACGGGCCGACGAGCCCGACCCCGGGGTGTTCCCGAACTGGTTGCGCCAGCGCATCGAGGCCATCATCTGGACGCTGAAAAACCAGCTCGGGCTGGAACGCCACAACGCCCGCACCACCGAGGGGCTGTGGGCCCGTACCTGCCAGCGCATCCTCGCACTCAACGCCGCGATCTGGCACAACTGGCAGATTGGGGCCCCGGTCAAGCGCTCACTCATCGCTTACGACCACTGAGCCGTGCCCACCATTTCCCATCAACGATCTAG
>RJMB01000059.1 GCA_003725585.1 Halostreptopolyspora alba
CTAGATCGTTGATGGGAAATCGGTGAACGGGCTGCGCGCACGACGAAGGGCGCCCACGATCGATGTGTGACCAAAAACCTGGACGCCCTTCTGACTGCACTCTACGTCCATCTCGACGACGATGTCCTGCCCTCGAAGAAACGACGGGGACCGGGACGGCCCGCGCTGCTCACCGACGCCGAACTGGTCTGCGTGTCGGTAGCCCAAGTGCTTCTGCGCTGCGACGACGAACGCCGCTGGCTGCGCCTGGCCCCGAACCGCATCGGGCACCTGTTCCCACGCCTGCCCACCCAGTCCGAGTACAACCGGCGCCTGCGCGCCCTGGCCCCGGTGCTGCTGTCGGCCACGCGGTGGCTGGCCCAGCATGTGCCCACCTGGGCCGAACCGTTGCGGCTGATGGATGGCACCCCCCTGCCCTGTGGTGCCTCGCGGGTCACGGTCAACCGTTCCGAGATGGGCGACATCGCCGCCTACGGGCGCGACGTCTCCCACCACTGCTTCTACTGGGGCGCCAAACTGCTGCTCATCACCACCGCCGAGGGGGGCGTGTGCGCGTTCAGCCTGGCCAACCCCAAAGAACTCAAGGAACGCCAACAAGCGCTCCACCTGGTGCACGTGAGCACGATCTCCGAGGAGGGCTGCCCGATCGTGGGCGACAAGGGATTCGCCGGTGCGGCCACCGAGAAGGCCATGACCGCACTGGGGCACCCACTGATCCGCCCGGCCCGTACCGACGAGCCCGACCCGGGAGTGTTCCCGAACTGGCTGCGCCAGCGCATCGAGGCCATCATCTGGACCCTGAAGAACCAGCTCGGGTTGGAACGCCACAATGCCCGCACCACCGAGGGACTGTGGGTGCGCACGTGCCAGCGCATCTGCGCACTCAACGCCGCCATCTGGCACAACTGGCAGATTGGTGCCCCGGTCAAGCGCTCGCTCATCGCTTACGACCACTGAGCCGTACCCACCATTTCCCATCAACGATCTAG
>RJMB01000007.1 GCA_003725585.1 Halostreptopolyspora alba
ACCGCGCCGATGGTACTGCCTCCATGGTGTGGGGTGGGAGAGTAGGTCGCCGCCACGATCCAGCATGGGTGCGGGGGCGGAGTGATTCCTTGAAGGGGTGGCTCCGCTCCCGCACCTTTTTTTTACGCACACCACAATCGTGGGTGGGGTTGTGGGTGGGGCATGCGCCCTCGTGTACCGAAAGGGCGGGCGTTGAGGGGGCGGCGGCCGAGCGTGTGGGCGTCCCTGGCCACACACCCACACCTTCGAGCCCACCGCAAGGCGCACCTCACCCCGCCCCCACCCAAGAACCACGGAACACGTGGACATCCCCGTTCGTGTGGGACACCCAACGATCTCCGTCGGAGACGGAGGCACCGGCTCCGGGCATGGTCACCGCCCACGATGCCGTAGAGTGAGAAGCCTGGTGATTACCACAAACCGCGATGCGCTGCTACGAGTCGGTGGCAGCGCTTTTGAATGCGTACGGACGGATCCATGACTGACGAAAGTCGACCGGCGGACCGCGACGGCTCAGGACCTCAGGGCGGCAACGACAGGCACTCTGGAGGTTCGGGCCGCGGCGGCGGAGGAGAGCGCTCCCGGTCGGACTCCGGACGCGACGCTGCTCGCGGTGGCTACCAGGGCGGTGGGGCTCGTGGTCCCAAGCGCGACGAACGGTCGGGGCGCAACGCGTCCGGCCGTGGGGGCTCCGGTGCCTCACGGGACGGCGACCGAAGTGGTGCCGGTCGTTTCGATCGGAAGAAGCCCGCACAGGGCCGAGACCGGTCGGAGCGCGGTGACCGAAAGGGTGGCGATCCCCGTCGTGGCGGCGGCCGGTCCGGCGGGAAGAACGACCAGGCACGGCGCTCACAGCGGAGTGGCTCGCGGGACGACCGTGGCACCGACCGCCAAACCCCGGCGAAGGGCGAGCCGAAGAGCGCCCCCGCCCCGAAACTGCCGGACGAGATCAAGTTCACCCAGCTTGACCGCGAGATCTTCAGTGAACTGTCCACGTTGCCGCGTTCTCTGGCAGAGACCATCGCGCGGCATCTCGTGATGGCCCGCGAGGTGTTGGACGACGACCCCGACCTGGCCTATGAGCACGCCACCTACGCCCGCCGTAAGGCATCGCGCATCGGTGCCGTGCGGGAGGTCTCTGGTCTGGCCGCCTACCGTGTCGGAAAGTGGCAAGAGGCGCTGTCCGACCTGCGTGCCGCGCGCCGGATCACCGGCCGCAACAGCTTCCTACCGGTGATCGCCGACTGTGAACGGGGGCTGGGCCGGGCCGAACGGGCATTGGAGGTCACGCGCAGCCGTGATGTCGAGACATTGGACGTCGCGGAGCGGATCGAGCTCCGTATCGTCGCCGCCGGGGCGCGTCGCGACCTCGGGCAACTCGACGCTGCCCTGGTGGAGTTGCACGTGCCCGAGCTCAAGGAGCGACGGGCGCGCCCGTGGGTGGCGCGCCTGTTCTACGCCTACGCGGACGTGCTACTTGAACTGGGGCGGGAGAAAACCGCCCGGGAGTACTTCGCACGCGCCTCAGCGGTGGACCAGGAGGGGGTCACCGACGCTGACGAGCGGCTCGCGGCACTGGAAGGTCTGGAGATCGTCGAGATGGACGACGATGTGATCTGGACCGACGCGGAGGACCCGGATCCCGAGGCCGGACCGGAAGTGGGGGCGCAGGGACCGGAAACCGCCAGCGGCGCGGAACCCCCCTCCTGACCCGAGACGCGTTCCCCCGAGCAGGCGTCGTCTCACCGCGCACCATCGACAGCGGGGCCGTCACGTGGCGGGCAGGGTGAACTCGGCGAGGACCGCCCGGTGGTCGCTCCCGAGAACGTTGTGCACGCTCGCGGAGTCGACGGTCACACGCTCGTCCGCGAGAACGTGATCGATCGTCAACCTGAGGACAGCGCTGGTTGTCGACCAGGTGGGTCGCAGGCCCGCGCCGGCCTCCTCGGCGGCGTCCCGGTATCCGGTGTCGAGTAGCTCACGGAGGGCCGCGTGGTCGAGCGTGGCGTTGAAATCGCCCGCGATGATCCGAAGTGGGCCGTCGTTCTCGGCCCGAGGCAAGGCCGCGATCTCCCGTTGCCATTGCCCAACGGCGTCGGGTGTCGTCGGCGGTACGGGGTGGGCGCTGGTGACCTCGACGGGCGGCGCGTCCGCGATGGTGATCTCCGCGCTGGGTCGGGCGAACGCGTGGGTGTCCGCGACGTCCAGCGCCGTGACATCGGTCACCGGGTGGCGCGCGTAGATCGCGCTTCCGGACACCCCGGGCCGCGCGTCCACGACGTCGTGTGGCAGGGCCTGGGCCACCCCGACTTCCGTCATGGCCTCCGCCGCCTCGGGCGTGAGCTCCTGGACGGCCAGCACGTCAACCTCCGCGCGCTCCACCAGGTCCGCGATCACGCCGAGGTCGGCGCGCCCCTGGTACAGGTTGGCGGTGAGCACGACCAGTCGCGACCCGTCCTGGCCCGCCTCGGTTCCGCTCACGGCCCGGGGGGTCACCAGCGCCGCGAACGCCACCACGGGAACCATGGTGAGGGCGAGCAGCCGCCAACTACGCAGATACCCGGCGACCACCGGCGGCAGCAGCGCCGTGAGCGCGATGTAGGGAGTGAACGCGATCGCGGGAACCAACGGGTAGCCCGCCTCCAGACCGAGCATCCGCACCAGCAACCACACGCCCCAGGGCAGGGTCAGCCCGAGCGTGACCGCGGCCGCGCGTGCCGGCGTGCGCCGCCACCCGGGGAAGCGTGGGCCGGTAGGTGGGGGTGCGGCCGGGTTCTCGTCGTGTTTCACCAATGCTCCCATGCAACGCGCCTTCCCAAAGGCGTGAGGTCACCTTTCCCTCTCGGACACCGGGAGAGCCAATGCCGCTCGTGTTGCCCGCGCAGCTCAGCTCGACGGGGGGCTGACGGCGCGCAGCATCCGCAGCTGGCCGATCTCGGCGGTGTTCTTCATGAGTTCCGAGTTCACCCAGCCGACCATGTGCGCCATGGTCATCGTCGGGTCGTCTCGCCACGGGAATGGCGCGGTGGTGTCCAGATCGGCGTCGGTGAGCCGGCCCAGCAGCTCCAGCCATTCCTCGCTGAGCCCCCGCAGCCAGGTGACGGTGGCCTGGCCCGCGCCCGGCCACACCAAATCCCCGCGTTCCTCGGGCGCCCGTTGTTGCGCACGGTCTATGGTCGTGGTCCACCACCAGCCAATGTGCCAGGTGAGCCAGGCGATGGTGGGAACGGGGACCGGAGCCGGTTCGGAGTCCGCCCAATCCGGAACCCACCCCTCGTCGGCGTCCCAACGAAGGGTCCAGCAGTAGGGCGTGGGCTCCCACAGGAAATCCGCCGGTTCCAGGGAGACCAGGTGGTACTCGAACAGCGACCATACGAGGTCGAACTGCCAACGCAGCAAGGAGACACGAGAATCGGACACGCGCTCACCGTGCCATGGTGGGCGAGCCTTGGGAACCGGATTTTCCGTACACGGCGGCGGCCCACCGGGGTCAGGAGTTCGGCTGCTCGCGTTGCTCGGCGGCCAGCCGGTCGAGCCAGTGCGCGATGCCGGCGACGTTGCTGTGTACCCCGCTGAGCACCTCCATTACCTCGGCCGACTCGGCGGAGGCATGGTTCGGGGGCGGGCTGTAGCGGTCCAGGACGTTGCGCCGCACCATGGCGACAGCGTGGTCCAGGTCCCCGGCGGTGCCGCGGGCCTCGCGGACCGTCTCGACCCAGATCCGCAGCTCCTCACGGGCGCGCTCGATGGTCTCGTCGACGGTACTGACCGCTCCGAAGTGCGAGAACATCAGTCGTTGCGGTTCGATGTCGCCGAACAGGCGCAACGACTCCAGGGCCGCGTCCAGGTCGAAGTCGGGTGGCGGCGTCGCCGGGCGAACGTCGCCGGTGTCGGGGTTGTACACGCCGAGCGCGTCTCCCACGTACAGGTCACCGGTGGCCGAGTCGACGAGCCCCATGTGGTGCTTCGCGTGACCGGGGGTGTAGTGGGAGACCAGCTGGCGTCCGCCGCCGAGGTCGATCTCGCCGGTGCGCTCCACCGACCGGATCCGGGTGGCCTCGGTTGGCCGCATCCCACCGAAGAGGACGTCGAGCTGGTCGCCCCAGACCGAGCGGGCGCTGTTCATGAGACGTGAGGGGTCGGCCAGGTGCCGGGCGCCGCGTTCGTGCACCACGATCTCGGCGTTGGGGAACATGCCCGCCACGTCGCCGGTCCCGCCCGCGTGGTCCAGATGAATGTGGGTGACCACGACAGTCGCCAGATCCTCGGGGGCGATCCCGAGCGTCGCCAACCCGTCGCGCAGCACCGGAGCGGAACCCGCGGTCCCCACCTCGACGACGCACGGGCGTTCGGTGCGGATCAGGTAGCTCGACGTGATCCCGGGATAGCCCGCCATCCGGGTGTCGATGGCGAACACCTCGTTGCCCAGCGGTGTGATTCCGTCGGGGTACCCGGCGGAGTCCGAAACGTCCTGCACTGCCTCGTCTCCTTTCCCGCCGGCACCTGCCGGCGGCCCGAATCTAGTGCACCTGCCGGCGGGGACGCTCGGCCGGGAGCCGGTGGCCGGGCAGCGTCGCAGCGGTGTTCACCGACCAGGGTAGAGCTACCACAGGTCACCGTCTCGCCAATCGCAGGTGAGGTCACCGGCCAGGTCCAACGTCTCGGCCACCGGCAGTACGTGGATGCCGCCGTCGTCCTCCCGGGTTCGGATGACTCCCTCCGGAGTGAGAGCGAAGGATGGTCCCACCCACCGTTGCCACCCGAGTGCCGCGTAGAACCCCAGCGCTTCCTCGGTGCTGCTGAGCGCCCCCAGATCGTAGGCGCGGCGTACGACGCGCTCGAGCGCGGTCATCAGGGCCACACCGTTCCCGCGGTGTCGTTGGTCGGGGCGTACGCCGACCCCCTCCACGTAGCCGGCGCGTAGCGCGCGGCCGCCGTGGATCAGCCGCCGTTGGACCACCGCGCCGTGTCCGACGAGCTCGCCCTCCCGCCAGAGCAGCGCGTGCACCCCACCAAGGGAGTGCTCCCAGTCGCTGTCGGTGAACTCCCCGCCGAACGCGTCGTCGAGCAGCGAGCGCGCCGCGCTGAGCGTGCCGGAGCCCAGCTCGGCGGTGTGGGCGGTGGCTACCTCGGTCAATTCCGGTGTCCTTCCCGGCCGGTCGCGAGCACGCGGAGGTTGTCCGACGCGGGCCATTGCGCCGGTCGGCGCACGGAATCCTAGCGCCGCTCCGAGTGGCCCAAGCCGCGGTCGGGCGCCACCCGGTCCCGTACCGCCCGTTTCAGCTCGGCGAGTTCGGGAAACGCGGCCCGTTCCGTGCGCGACCAGAGCGTCTCGCCGTCCAAGCGCACCTCGAACACGCCGCCCGTGCCCGGTACGAGGGCGACCTCACCGAGCTCGCCCTCGAAGGTCGTGAGCAGCTCCTGCGCCGTCCACGCGGCCCGCAGCAGCCAACGGCATCGCGTGCAGTACTCGATCTCGATTCGTGGTGTCGTCGCCGTCACCCCTCGATTATCGCGCACGGAGGACCCGGCGGCGCGCCGACCGCAGGTGGCGAGCGCGTTCCCACCGGGTGAACGGTGCGTGGAACCCGTACGGCGAGTAGCGTCAGTGAGTACTTACCTTGGTCCCGGAGGCCGGTTCCCCAGCTGGCAGGAGAGGCGGGTTCGTGGGCACACGCGACCGGATACTGGACGCCGCGGCCGACATCATGCGCACCGACGGCATCGCGCGGGCCACAACAAAGGAGATCGCCAAGCGGGCCGGGTTCTCCGAGGCGGCGCTGTACAAGCACTTCGACGACAAGACCGAGATCTTCGTCGCCGTGCTGCACGAACGACTCCCGGGCCTGGTCGACGTGCTGCGATGGTTGCAGACCCGGGTCGGCGAGGACAGTGTGCGACGCAACCTCGAGGAGGTGGTCGTGGCCGCGTTGGCCTTCTACGACGAGAGTTTCCCCATGCTGGTGGGGATCTTCTCCGAACGCCGCCTGCTGGAGGCGCACCGGGAGGGGGTGCGCCGGCTGGGCGCGGGCCCAGAGATCCCCAACCGGGCACTGGTCGCCTACCTGAGTGCCGAGCGACGGCACGGCCGGATCAACGGCGATGCCGATCCGGACGAGGTCGCCTCCCTGCTCCTGGGAGCGTGCCTGCAACACGCGTTCTTCCGGCACTTCGCCGGGGACCCGGCCCCCACCGGGTTCCGGGAGACCGCGGCCGCGCTGGTGGCCGCCGTGACGGGCGGGATCGAGCCCGACCGCTGACCCCTGGCCACCGTGCTCGAACGGGCGAAGCGGCGGTGCCCGCGCGGTGTCCGCTGTCGGGAGCCCACCCTCAGGTGGGGGCCGAGGGGTCCCGGGCGGAATCGCGCCACCGGGCGAAACCACCCTCGGTGTTGATCACCTGTCCCGTGATCCACCGGGCTTCGTCGGTGCTGAGCCAGGAGATCAGGCGCGCGGGGTCGTCGGGAAACCCGTACCGGCCGGCGGGGAACATGGGGCGGGCCCGGTGCCACATCTCGGCCGTGAGATAGCCGGTCTGCACCGGGCCGGGGTTGACCGTGTTCACCGTGATGCCCCGATCAGCCAGCTCCTCGGCCACCGTGAGGGTGATGTCGGCGAGTGCCCCCTTGGCAGCGGCGTAGCAGATCTCGCCCACCATCGGACCCTGTCGCTGCCCCGAGGTCATGAAGAACAGCCGCCCCCCGTCGCGGCCGTCGTGCTGCGCGGCGAACGCCCGGGCCAGCAGCAGCGACGATCGGGTGTTCACGGCCCAGTGGCCGTCCAGCATAGCCGCCGTCACCTCGCTGAGCGGGCCGTCGTCGCCGTTGCGGGCGTGGTTGCACACCACGATGTCGACGTGCCCGAACTCCACGGTCGCGGCGTCCACGACCCGCTGTGGCGCCTCGGGATCGGAAAGGTCGGCGCTGACCCCGGTCACGTGCTGCCCGTGCCGCTCGGCGACCGCGCGCACGTCCTCCAGGACGGCCGCGACGTCGTCACCACCCCACGGCTGTTCGGCATCGTGGGGCCGGAAATGGTGGCAGAACACGCTGGCTCCGTAGCCGGCGAGACGCCGCGCCACCGCGTAGCCGATGCCGTCGCGCCGGCTCACGCCGGTTACCAGGGCCACTCGGCCGTGGAGCGGGAGGGGGTCGCGGGCGAGCTCGCTGACGCGTGGATGCTCGACGGCGATGGGTGGAGTGTCGGTCATCGCGGCCTTCCAAGACGGGGCACGGACCAATCTGCACGCGTCACCGGGCAGGCGCAACGCGTTTTTCCGGGAGCGGGGAAGGGTTTTCCACAGGCGCGGACTCGGGCTTCCGGCGGGCGGGTGCGCGCCTCGATTCTGGAACTGGCCGGCCAGCCCCGCGGAGACCGAAGCCGGCCGCGCACGGTAGCCCACCTGGAAGGACCAGCATGTCGAAGCTCTCCAGCACCCCCACCCCTGCCACCGTTGTTCCCGCCCAGGCTCCCTCCCGGGGCGAGGTCGGCGACTCCCGGCGGAGGGAGCAGCGGCCCGGTTGGCGCCCCCACGACGACACCGGGCACCGAAACGAGGTCGTGCTGGCCGGCCGGGTCACCGCGGAGCCCGCGGTCCGCGAGCTTCCCAGCGGCACGCACCTGACCACCTGGCGGCTCTCGGTGACCCGGCCCACGGCGGATCAGCGGCCCAACCAACCAACCGACCCGATCACCTGCGTGAGCTTCCAGTCGTCGATCGAGGAGGCCACCCGCGGTTGGCGGATCGGCGACCACGTCCAGGTGAGCGGCGCACTGCGACGCAGGTTCTGGCGGTCACCGAACGGCTCGTCCAGCGTCATCGAGGTCGAGGCGCACCACGCCCACCGGGTCGTGGCGGGCGGTACGAGCACCGGTGACGTTCCCGCCGAGAGGGCCCCCGATCACCAACCCAGGTAGGCCAGGGCGTCGTGGGCCGAGAGGTCCGTTGCCGTGTCCCGCGAGGAGGACCACGCGGCCGCGCACAGGGCGCGTAGCCCGTCGATCCGGTCCCCTTCGCCCGCCAGTCGCAGGCGTCCCGCGTGTGTGGTCACCGTCCATCCACCGCAGTGCGCCTCGCCGGCACTGTCGAGCCGGGGCCGCGGATGCGGCAAGTTGATCCCGCTGATGTCCCAGGCGAGGAAGTTCGGCCGCTGCCCGGGCGGGGCGGCGAGCAGCTCCGCGGGTGTCGTCACACCCGAGAGCACCAGCATGCTCGCCGCCCCGTGCGTGTTCGCCCCCTCGATGTCGGTGTCGAGCCGGTCGCCCACCACGAGCGGTGCCCACGCCCCGGTCCGGCGAACGCTCTCGTCGTGGAGGGGCCGCATCGGCTTGCCCGCGACGATCGGCTCCTGCCCCGTGGCGTTGGCGATCACCCGCGCGTAGGAACCGTTGGCCGGTATGATCCCGCGGTCCATGGGTGTGGTGGTGTCGTTGTTGCTCACGACGAACAGCGACCCCCGGGAGACCGCCAGCGCGCCCTCCGCCATGAGGTCGTGCCCCATGCGCGGCGAGTACCCCTGCACCACCGCCGCGGGCCGTTCGGAAGCGAGTGAGACCGGACGCAGCCGCCACTGCCGTACCGCGTGGCGCAGTCCGGTGTCGCCGACCACCAGCACCGGGGCTCCTTCGGGAACGCGTGAGGCCACCAGACGCGCCGCGGCCTCCGCCGAGGTCACCACGGATCCCGCGTCGGCCACCACGTCCAGTGCCCTGAGGCGGTCGGCGACGGCGGCCGGGGTGCGCGCCGCGTTGTTGGTGACGAACACCCGCCGCATACCGGCGGCGCGTGCCTTCTCGATCGCCTCGGGAGCCGCGGGTATCGCGTGCGAACCGATGTAGACGACCCCGTCGAGGTCGAGGAAGGCCGCGTCGTGGCGGCTACTCAACGGCCGGGTCGAGGAGAGGAGAGTCAATGCGCGCCCTAGTTTCGGCAGGTCAGCGTGGGTGTCGGTGTCGGCCTCAGCGTCCGGAGTTAGCGTCGAGATCGTGTGCGCCGCCCCGGCGCGGAGTGTGGCGCGTCGCGGGACAGCTTCCGAGGAGCCGCCGCGCCGCCCAGGAATCCAGACTAGGCAACACCGGGCTGGCCCGTGGGGCCGGGGTGATCGCGGGATGGCGGGGCCGGAGCAAGGCGGGCTAAAGGAGCTTGCGCAACCGCATCAGGTCGGGTATGGAGGCGTCGATCCTCACCCGGCCGGCGAACAGCGCCTTGGCGACGTCCAGCCGGTCGTCGGCGAGGTCGACCAGGTCATCGCTGGAGACCGTGACACCGATCTGCGCCCGGCGCGCCGGCGCGCCGGGATCGCGGACGGTGACATCCGCCAACCCCTCCAACGTGAGCCGCATGTCGAAAACGGTGTCCAGATCGGTCACCGTGATGCTGATGCTGCGCTCGCGGATGTGACGGCGCCGGCGTTCCTCGTCGACCTCCGTGATCCGTTCGGAGGCCCTGGCGATCGCCGCCCGGCACTCTGCTACGCCGACCATGCTCTTATGATGCCTCATCCGGTCGCGTTCCGGCGCCGGGAGTCCACACCGGAGCGTCGAACGCACCGTCCCGCACGGAATATCGTCGACGTGGGCGAATTCGGCTCCGTGACGGCAGCGATCCCGGTAGCGTACCCCCTGGTTCCCATTTCTCACTTTGCCAGCCGATTCCCGGTCATTCATCAAGGAGCACGTCACCATGGTCGTCGACGCGGTGCGCAGCTATTTCGATGCCGCCAGTGGGCTCACGGAGCTGACCCGTAAACGTGCCGTCGCGGCGGCGAAGACGCTGCTCAGGGCGGTCGATGAGCGTGCCGCCGGTGCGACCGGGCCCCCTGACCGCGCCGACCCTCCGGCGGGCGAGGACGACGGAGGCACACAGCGAACCTCCCGTGTGGGGCACGACATCCAGTCGCTGGCCTCGGAACTCATCGAGACCAACCAAGCCAACCGCGCCGCCCTGAGCTCCATGGTCCAGGCCGAGGTGACCCGGGTGCTCGACCGGCTCGACCTCGTACGGCGCGACGAGTACGAGCGCGTCGTACGCCGGGTCGCCGAGCTGGAGCGCCGGCTCGCGACCCAGCGTGTTCCCGTCTCCCGGACAGTCCAGACCGCGGGCACACCCGCGGACGCCGCGTCGCCGGCCGACGCCCCGGCACCTCCCGGGGACACCTCCACCGCCGACCGGGACGGGACTCGGACGGAGCCCGAGGAGGCGCCCGCGAGCGCGTCGGCTGAGGCGACTCCCGCGGAGCCCGAGGAGGCGAGTACCGGAGTGGACGGGGCCAGCGGCACTGTCGTGCCTGCCGACGAGGAGGCCGACACCACCGCGACGGTCGACGATCAGGAGGAGGCCCTCGTCGCCGAGTCCGGCGAGGAGTGGGCGACCACGGCCGCCACCGAGTCCGCGTCGGAAGGCGAGGCCGAGGAATCCGGCGGGGAGGCGGGCGACACGACCGAGCGGCGGAACCCCGACACGGCACAGCGTTCCGGTGGCGGATCAAACAAGGGAACGAAGGCGTCGGGAAAGCAGACGGGGAGTAATACCGCCGGTAAATCGGGTAGGTCCAAGAGTACGACGAAGCGATCCGGTGGCCGGGCGCGTAACACCGCGCAGGCCAAGAAGAACGAGCAGTAGGAACCATCGTCGGCCCGAGAGGTGCGCTCTCCCGATGAACGCGGAACACGACGCGAACGCTGCAGGCCAGCCGGAGGATGCCGGAGCCGCGATCGCCGAACGTACACTGGAGGAGGCGCGCCGGCGCCTCGCCGCGCTCGACGACCTTCCGACAGCGGATCACGTGGCGGTCTTCGACGAGCTTCACCGTGAGCTTTCGGGGGTCCTCGAGCGTCTCGACCAGGACGGCGGTGCCGGCGGCGAGACGGGCGGAAGCTAACGGGGCACTCCCCCGTGAGGAAGGCGGGTGGAGGACACTCGCTGACGCGGGTGCCCCGGTTCTCGGCGGCGCGGTCCCCGCTCCTCAGGGCGGGGTGGGCCGTTTTCCGGGTTTTGTCGTAGTTACTGACTGCCATCAGAAGGCGCTGACATGGCTAGACGGACGCGGCTGGACGCCGAGCTCGTCCGGCGTGGGCTCGCCCGCTCCCGAGCGCACGCCGCCGAGCTCATCGAGGGCGGGCACGTCCACGTGGCGGGTTTCCCGGCCGGAAAACCCGCCACACAGGTGAGCGCCGACCAGCCGATCGTGGTGCGAACCCCCGGCGAGGAGCCGTCCTATGTCTCTCGGGGCGCCCACAAGCTCATCGGGGCGCTCGACGCCTTCGCGATCGATCCCCAAGGGCGACACTGTCTTGACGCGGGGGCGTCCACGGGCGGGTTCACCGAGGTCCTGCTGCGTCGCGGCGCCGCGCGCGTCGTCGCCGTCGATGTCGGGTACGGCCAGCTCGCCTGGCCCCTGCGCAACGACGATCGGGTGGTGGTCCGGGAACGTTGCAACGTCCGCGAACTCACCCCGGAACGCGTCGGCGAACCCCGGCCCGACCTGGTCGTCGCTGACCTGTCGTTCATCTCGTTGAGCCTGGTCCTGCCCGCACTGGTGGAGTGCGCCGCGCCCGGTGCCGAGTTCCTGCTCATGGTCAAGCCGCAGTTCGAGGTGGGCCGCGACCGGGTTGGCACGGGCGGGGTGGTCCGCGCCCCGGAGGCGCGCGCCGATGCCGTACGTTCGGTCGCCGCGCGCGCCCTGGGGCTCGGCCTGGGGAGCGCGGGTGTCGCCGCCAGCCCACTGCCGGGCCCCTCAGGCAATGTCGAGTACTTCCTGCTGCTGCGTGCCGGCGCCGCGTCTTTGGACGAGGACCTGCTGGGCGCGGCCCTCGCTGGCGGGCCGCGGTAGGGCGCGCGGCTGACGCGCCTGCCCAGCGGGCCGGCCGCGACGCGCCGCGGATACCGTCGTGGGCACGGGCATCGCGTGGGGCAGGTTCGGGGTACCGTGACCCGGCCGGGTGGCGGCGCGGGCCTCACCGGCTTGGGCCGCATCAGGCGAGGAGGAGGACGTTGTCATGACCAGGGCGGGTTCGGCGGACGGGGCGGCCACACCGGGCGGCTCCGCCGACCGCAGTGTGCTGCTCCTGACGCATACCGGCCGCCCCGCGGCGATGCGTAGCACGCGGTTGGTCCACGAGAGCCTCACCAACGCCGGAGTGCGGGTGAGGATGCTCGGCCAGGAAGCCGACGAGCTGAAGGCCGCCGGATACGAGCTGGACCCGGTCGACATCGCGCGCGGCAACGACGCCGCCGACGGTGTGGAGGTGGTGATGGTGCTCGGTGGTGACGGGACGCTGTTGCGCGCGGCCGAGATCGCTCGTCCCGCCGGAGCTCCACTGCTCGGTGTCAACCTGGGCCACGTGGGATTCCTCGCCGAGGCGGAGCGTGAGGATCTCACGGCGACCGTGCGCAGTGTCGTCGACCGCGAATACGAGGTCGAGGAGCGCATGACGCTGGACGTGGCCGTGTACAACGGAGGTCGCGGCGACAGCGCGCCACCGGTGCGGACATGGGCGCTGAACGAGGCCACGCTGGAGAAGGCCGCGGCGCGCCGGATGCTGGAGGTGGTGCTGGAGATCGACGACCGCCCCCTGTCCCGATGGGGGTGTGACGGTGTGGTGTGCGCCACGCCCACCGGATCCACCGCGCATGCCTTCTCCGCCGGCGGACCGATCATCTGGCCCGAGGTGCAGGCGCTGGCGGTCGTGCCGATCAGCGCGCACGCCCTGTTCGACCGCCCCATTGTCGTCTCTCCCGAGACCCGTATTGCCCTGGAGATTCTTCCGGACACGACCGCGGGCGTGCTCTGGTGCGATGGACGCCGTATGGTCGAATTGCCCGCAGGGGCGCGAATTGAGATCGCGCGGGCGGACGTTCCGGTGCGGCTGGCGCGTCTCCAGCGGGCACCGTTCACCGACCGGCTGGTCGCGAAGTTCGGCCTTCCCGTCGCCGGCTGGCGAGGGAGGACCGAGCGCGACGTGTAGGTGGGCGGTGGTGCGCCGCGAGGGCGTACCGGCGACGAGTCGGCACACCAAATGGCGGGAGCAGGAGAGAGTTCGTGCTCGAAGAAGTCCGCATCCAAGGGGTCGGTGTCATCGACGACGCCACACTGGAGCTGTCGCCGGGTCTCACCGTTGTCACTGGTGAGACCGGGGCTGGCAAGACCATGGTGGTGACGGGGTTGGGGTTGCTCTTCGGGGGGCGTGCCGACCCGCAGCGGGTCCGGCCGGGCGCGGACCGTGCCCTTGTCGAGGGCCGCATGACAGTGCCCGAGGGCAGTAGGGCCGCCGAGCGGGTGAGCGAAGCCGGCGGCGAGCTCGACGACGACGTGCTGATCCTGAACCGCACGGTCTCGGCCGAGGGCCGGTCGCGCGCCACGATGGGCGGACGTTCGACGCCGGTGAGCCAGCTCGCCTATCTCGCCGACGACCTGGTGGCCGTGCACGGCCAGTCCGACCAGCATCGACTGCTGCGCTCGGAACGCCAGCGCTCGGCGCTCGACCGGTACGCGGGGGAGTGCCTGGCCAACACGCTGCAGGCGTACAGTGTGGCCTACCGCAGGCACAGTCAGGTGGCCGCCGAGTTGGACGAGCTCACCCAGTACGCCAAGGAGCGCGAGCAGGAGGCCGACGTACTGCGGTTCGGCGTCGAGGAGATCGGTGAGGCCCAGCTGTCTCCGGGGGAGGACGCCGAACTGCTGGCCGAGGAGAACCGGCTGGCCCACGCCGACGCGCTGCGCACCGCCGCGAGCACCGCGCATGAGGCGCTGACCGGGGATCCGACGGCGGAGGTGCAGGCCGATGCGGTGGGGCTGCTCTCCACGGCGCGCGGGGCGCTGACGGCGGTGCGCGAGCACGACTCCGACCTGGCCTCGATCGCTGACCGTCTCGACGAGGTCAGCCATGTGATCAGTGACGCTGCGACCGAACTGGCCTCCTACGCCGAGTCGGTCGAGGCCGACCCGGCGCGGCTGGCCGCCGTGCAGGAACGTCGGGCGCTGCTGAGCCAGCTCTCCCGCAAGTACGGTGAGACCACCGACGACGTGCTGGCCTGGGCGGAGAACGCCGCCAAGCGGCTGTCCGAACTCCAGGGCGACGACGAACGTATCGACGCGCTCCGTGAGGAGGAGGCGGAGCTGCGTGAGCGGATGACAGAGCTCGCCGACGAGCTGACCCGGGTCCGCACCGAGGTGGCCGAGGAGTTCGGGGAGGCGGTCACCGAGGAGCTCACCGCGCTCGCGATGCCGCACGCCCGGGTGGTGGTGCGGGTGACGACCTCGGAGGAGTTCGGCCCCCACGGTCGGGACGGCATCGAGATCCTGCTCGCGGCGCACCCCAGCGCGCCGCCGCTGGCCCTGCACAAGGGGGCCTCCGGGGGTGAGCTGTCGCGTGTGATGCTCGCGATCGAGGTGGTGTTCGCCGGGGCCGACCCCGTGCCGACGTTCGTCTTCGACGAGGTCGACGCCGGGGTGGGGGGAAAGGCCGCCGTCGAGATCGGGCGCCGGCTGGCCAAGTTGGCCCACCGCGCGCAGGTGATCGTCGTCACGCATCTTCCCCAGGTCGCGGCGTTCGGGGACGAGCACCTGGTGGTGGAGAAGTCCGACGAGGGAACGGTCACCGCGAGCGGGGTGACCCGCCTCGACCGGGCCGGGCGCGCCCGTGAGCTCTCCCGCATGCTCGCCGGTCTCGAGGACTCCGAGCTGGGCCGCGCGCACGCGGAGGAGCTCCTGACGATCGCCGAGGCCGATCGCGCCACGTGACACCGTGGCGCGCGTGGCTTCACCGGTCCACGTGCCCGGGCGCCGGGAACCACGTTCGGGGTCGCCTCGCTGCGCGGCTCGGGAGCGCGAGGAACATCACCGCCAGGCAAGTGGCATCGGCCACTGATCGATGGCATGATGGGGCCATCCACGCGGTAGTGAGACGCACGGGAGTGCGGTCTGTGTGGGTGTCCAATGTGAGGGGAGTATCCCTGGCACGGCGGTGTCGTCATCACGGAGCGCGATGTTGCGGTCCCGGTGCCGCCGGTCCACGTCGGCCGTGGTTCGCGGTCCGTGAGTGGGCGGGAGAGACCTCCGGTGGCAGTCCTGCCTGGCTCTAGAGTCCGGCTACGTCAACCGGAGGAGAAACCCAAGTGGACGTCCCCTTCTGGGTCTGGTTGGTCACGATTGTCGCGATGGTGGCGATTCTGGCCATCGACCTCGCGATCGTCGATCACCCGTGGAGCAAGAAGAGTGGTCCCCGTGAGTTCGGGATGCGGCAGGCCGCCTGGTGGGCGGCCTTCTATGTGGCGATAGCCCTCCTCTTCGGTGTTGGAGTGTGGTACTTCTCGGGTGCCACGGCGGGAATCGAGTACTTCGCCGGGTTCGTTACCGAGAAGAGCCTCAGCGTCGACAACCTCTTCATCTTCTACCTGCTCATGGGCGCCTTCGCGGTACCGAAGAAGTACCAGCACGAGGTGCTGCTGATCGGGATCGTGCTCGCGCTGGTCATGCGCGGTATCTTCATCGCCGTCGGTGCGCAGGCCATCAACGCCTGGAGCGAGGTCTTCTACCTCTTCGGCGCCTTCCTCATCTACACCGGAATCAAGATCGTCCGGGACCACCTCAAGCACGACGAGGCGTCCAGTGAGGACTTCACCGACAACTTCGCCGTCCGGATGGTGCGCAAGTTCTGGCCGGTCACCGAGGAGTACCACGGCGCGCACATGACGGTGAAGCTCGACGGGCAACGGTACATAACCCCGATGCTCCTGGTGATCGTGGCCATCGGGGTCATCGACGTCGTGTTCGCGATCGACTCCGTGCCGGCGATCTTCGGTCTCACCCAGGAGGCATACATCGTCTTCACCGCCAACGCCTTCGCCCTGATGGGGCTGCGGCAGCTGTACTTCCTGCTGGCCGGGCTGATGGACCGGCTGCGTTTCATCAGCTGGGGGTTGGCGATCATCATGGGCTTCATCGGGGTCAAGATGATCCTGCACGCACTGCACGAGAACGGCGTGCACGTGCCCGAGGTCGGGATCGGGCTCTCTCTGACGGTCATCATCGGTGTCATGACCGTCACCATCGTCGCCAGCCTGCTGGGATCGCGCGGCGGTCCCGGCGGTTCCAAGGAGGCCACGGAGACGGCCGACGAGGAGACCGAGAGCCTGCGGACGGAGTAGGCTGCGCTCGAACGGGTGTTCGCCTATAGTGGTGCTGCCCGCCACGTGGCGGGCAGCGCACGTTCTTTCGTGGGTGGAAGTTTCGGCCACCCGTCATCGTTACTGTGGAGTGGTCCGCGCCGCGCGGTGAGCCCGGGCATGACCCCGGTGTGCCGCCCCGGCGGAGGCGAGGGGCGTGGCCACGCGATCATACGCCGACGGAGCCGCGCCGCACGCGTATATGCCGAAGGGGCTGGTTGAGCAGATGGCCGAGCAGTTGGTGATCCGGGGCGCCCGGGAGCACAATCTCAAGGATGTCTCGCTTGACCTCCCGCGCAACGCGATGATCGTCTTCACCGGCCTTTCGGGGTCGGGTAAGTCGTCCCTGGCGTTCGACACGATCTTCGCCGAGGGGCAGCGCCGCTACGTGGAGTCGCTGTCCGCCTACGCCCGCCAGTTCCTCGGGCAGATGGACAAGCCCGACGTCGACTTCATCGAGGGGCTCTCACCCGCGGTCTCCATCGACCAGAAGTCGACGAGTCGCAACCCGCGCTCGACGGTGGGCACGATCACCGAGGTGTACGACTATCTACGGCTGCTGTGGGCACGTGTCGGTGTTCCGCACTGCCCCGAGTGTGGACGCGAGATCGCCCGCCAGACCCCGCAGCAGATCGTCGACCGCGTTCTGACCATGAGCGAGGGCACCCGCTTCCAGGTGCTCGCACCGGTGGTACGGGGCCGCAAGGGCGCCTACGTCGAGCTGTTCAAGGATCTGCAGACCAAGGGGTTCACCCGGGCCCGGGTCGACGGCGCCACCGTCCGGCTCGACGAGGTGCCGGAACTGAAGAGGTACGAGACGCACGACATCGCCGTTGTGGTCGACCGGCTCACCGTCAAGGAGTCCGCCAAGAAGCGCCTGACCGACTCCGTGGAGACCGCTCTCGGCCTCGCCGGGGGCACGATCGTGCTGGAGTTCGTCGACCTGGCCGAGGACGACCCGGACCGCGAGAAGGTGTACTCCGAGCACCTGCACTGCCCCTACGACGACCTCTCGTTCGAGGAGCTGGAACCGCGCTCGTTCTCCTTCAACTCGCCCTACGGGGCGTGCCCCGACTGCACGGGCCTGGGCACCCGGATGGAGGTCGACGCCGAACTGCTCGTCCCCGACCCGGAGAAGACCCTCGCGGAGGGCGCGATCTCCCCCTGGTCGGGTGGCCACGCCGCGGAGTACTTCCGCCGGCTGATGCAGGCCGTCGGTGACGCCATCGGGTTCGACCTGGACACCCCGTGGGAGCGGTTGCCGAAGGCGGCGCGCAGGGCCCTCCTCGAAGGACACGAGACCCAGGTGAACGTACGCTACCGGAACCGTTTCGGGAGAAGCCGCTCGTACTACACCAACTTCGAGGGCGTCATCCCGTGGGTGAAGCGCCGCTACGCCGAGAGTGAGAGCGACTTCGGGCGGGAGCGGCTCGAGGGGTACATGCGCACCGTGCCCTGCCCCACGTGTGAGGGGGCGCGCCTCAAACCCGTCGTCCTGGCCGTCAAGGTCGGGGGCGCCTCGATCGCCGATGTCTGCGCCCTGCCACTGGACGAGTGCGCGGAGTTCCTGCGCGATCTCGAGCTGTCCGAGCGCGACCAGGTCATCGCCGCCCAGGTGCTCAAGGAGATCAACGCGCGACTGGGTTTCCTCCTCGACGTCGGGCTCCACTACCTCTCACTGGAGCGTCCGGCCGGCTCGCTCTCCGGCGGCGAGGCGCAGCGTATCCGGCTGGCCACCCAGATCGGGTCCGGCCTGGTCGGGGTGCTCTACGTCCTGGACGAGCCCTCGATCGGGCTGCACCAGCGCGACAACTCCCGGCTGCTGGACACCCTGCGGCGGCTGCGTGACATCGGGAACACGCTCATCGTGGTGGAGCACGACGAGGACACCATCCGCTCCTCCGACTGGGTGGTCGACATCGGTCCCGGAGCGGGGGAGCACGGCGGTGACGTTGTCCTCTCCGGCACGGTCGAGGAGCTGGAGGCGTCCACCTCCTCGGCCACCGGCGACTACCTCGCGGGCCGGCGCTCCATCGAGGTGCCCCAGAACCGACGCCCAGTGGTCAAGGGACGCGAGCTGGTGGTGAAGGGGGCGCGCGAGAACAACCTGCACGGCCTGGACGCCAGGTTCCCACTGGGGGTGTTCACCACGATCACCGGCGTCTCCGGTTCCGGTAAGTCCACCCTGGTCAACGAGATCCTCTACAAGGGGCTCGCCAAGGAGCTGCACGGTTCCCGCGCGGTGCCGGGCCGGCACACCCGGATCAACGGCCTGAACCAGGTGGACAAGGTGGTCCACGTCGACCAGAGCCCGATCGGGCGCACGCCGCGGTCCAACCCGGCCACCTACACCGGCGTGTTCGACCACATCCGCAAGCTCTTCGCGCAGACCACCGAGGCCAAGTTGCGCGGGTACCAGCCCGGCCGGTTCTCCTTCAACATCAAGGGTGGTCGGTGCGAGGCGTGCGCGGGCGACGGCACGATCCGGATCGAAATGCAGTTCCTGCCCGACGTCCACGTCCCCTGCGAGGTCTGTCACGGTGCCCGGTACAACCGGGAGACACTCGACGTGCACTACAAGGGCAAGTCGATCGCCGATGTTTTGGACATGCCCATCGAGGAGGCTCTGGACTTCTTCGGGCCGATCACGGCGATCCGCCGGCACATGCAGACCCTGAACGACGTCGGGCTGGGCTATGTCCGGCTGGGCCAGTCGGCCACCACGCTTTCGGGTGGCGAGGCGCAACGGGTCAAGCTCGCCTCGGAGCTGCAGCGCCGCTCCACCGGGCGCACCGTCTACGTGCTGGACGAGCCCACCACCGGGTTGCACTTCGAGGACATCCGCAAGCTGCTCGGTGTGCTCAACCGGTTGGCCGACGGTGGCAACACCGTGATGGTCATCGAGCACAACCTGGACGTCATCAAGACCGCGGACCACATCATCGACATGGGCCCCGAGGGGGGGTCGCACGGTGGCACGATCGTCGCCAGCGGAACCCCGGAGGAGGTCGCCGCGGTTCCCGAGTCCTATACCGGCCAGTTCCTGGGCAAGGTCCTCTGAACGTGGTGGTGGGGGGAGCGGGGGTCACGCGTTCCCGCGGTCACTGCCGACCAGCGCGGTTGCCGGCGACGCCCCGGCCGCGGTCCGTCGGCCGCGGCCGGGGCGTGTCTCGGGGGCCGGCGCACTCGGTATCGTCATACCGGTCGACGACCCACGGGCGCGGACCGCCGCGCCCGTCTTCGCGGCACGCTCACCCCACACGATGACCCAAGGAGGTCTGCCAGGCCATGAACGTCCCCCCACCCCCACGCGACGAGGGTAAAGGCGCCCCGTTCGAGCCCGACGGTTCCTGGTCGTGGGAATGGCCCTCCGGAACGGATCCTTCGAGTACCGCCTCGCCACACCCGGGCGGCGTGGGCGGTCACCCCCCGGGGGTCAGCGGCGGGTTTCCCGTGGCGAACTGGGGACAGCGCGTGGTCGCACGGCTCTTCGACTGGATCGTGGTCGCCATCCCAGCGGGGGTCGCGGCGATGCTGATCGGTTTTCTGTGGAGCGGCGCGCAGACGCTGATCGCCGGATACGGCTCCAGTGCGGTGGTCCGTAACTTCTGGCTCATTTTCGCGGTGTGCTGCTTTGTCGCCTTCGTCGCCTACGACAGCGTGTGCGTGAAGCGGTGGCGCCGCACGCTCGGTAAGCGGGCGATGGGGCTTGAGGTCGCGCCGGTGGCCGGCGGGGGGCGTCAGGGCCCGATTCCGGTGGCCTCCATGGTGGCCCGTGCCGCGGTGGTCAACGTGGTGTTCCTGGCCACGTGGAGCAGTGGGCTGATGGTGACGGTCTGGCTGCTGTTCGCGGTGTTCGTCGCACTGTGGCCGTTGTGGGACACCCCGAACCGGCAGGGAGTGCACGACAAGCTGGCCGGAACCGTGGTGATCCGCTCCGCGTGACCCGCATCCCTGACGCGGTCGGCGAGCACGGGGTACTACGATTTGTAGTAGAACTTCGTGGGGTGTCGGAGGGAGTGAGCCGATGGACGTGGAGACCGGGGACGCGTGTCCGATGAGCCGACGTCACGCGTTGGGCGTGGCGTGTGTCACGGGGGCCGCGGTGGTCGGGGGAAGTGGCTGTGGCCGCTCCGAGGACGCCCCCAAGCCGCAGGACGCCGTTCGTGGCGAGGTGATCGCCCGCACCAGCGATGTTCCGGTGGGCGGCGGGACGGTTCTGATGGACTCCAAGCTCGTGCTCACCCAGCCCAGCGACGACGAGTTCCACGCGTACACGGCTGTCTGCACCCATTCGGGGTGCACGATCCAACAGGTCACCACGGAGATCGAGTGCCTGTGCCACGGCAGCCGGTTCGACATCGCCACCGGCGAGGTTCTCGGTGGCCCGGCGAACGAGCCGCTGGAGTCGTTCGAGCTGACGGTCGAGGGGGAGGAGATCACGCTCGCCCCCCAGGGGGAGGACCGCTAGCCCTCGCCGTCGTGGTCGGCGGTGCCGGAACGGTCGGCGTTGCGGGGGGTGGGCATCGTGGATCCCCGCGGGATGGAGGGGGAGTCTTCGTGGTCGTCGCTGGTGCTGAGTTCGGCACGGTGACGCGGCAGGGCGTCGGGGAAGTTCGCGTGGATGTAGCTGATCAGGTGCTCGCGGAGGTCGCAGCAGAGGTCCCAGCGGGCGTCGGCGTCGGCGACCGTGGCGACCGCGCGCAGTTCGATGTCGCCGCTCTCGAGTATGTCGGTGACCTGCAACCCCCAGCGTCGGCCGTCCCAGAGGGGGTGTTGGGTGACGAAGTTGCCGAGCTCCTCGCGGATCTGGACGACGGGGACCGCCCAGTCGAGGCGGAGCAGCACCCAGCCCGTCATGGAGGTGCCCTCCTTGGTCCAGTTCTCGAAGGGGTTGGTGGTGAAGTGCGAGACCGGAAGCACCAGCCGGCGCTCGTCCCACACCCGGATGGTGACGTTGACCAGGCTGAGCTCCTCCACCCGGCCCCATTCGCCCTCGATGACGATGATGTCGTTGATCCGCAGCGAGTCGCTGAACGCGAGCTGTAGCCCCGCGAAGAGGTTGCCCAGGACGGACTGGGCCGCGATACCTGCGACCACCGAGAGCAGACCGGCCGAGGCCAGCATCCCGGCGCCGAGCCCACGGACGGCCTCGAAGGTGAGCAGGATCGCCGCGAAGGCGACGAAGCCGATGATGGTGGACAGGATCCGACGCATCAGCCGCACCTGGGTCTGCAACCGGCGGGCCTTGCGGTCGGCGTCGCCGTTGGTCCAGCTGAGCCGCAACAGGACGGCGTCGGTGATCGCGTAGGCGATCGACACCGCCAACCAGGTCAACGCCCCGATCATCGCGATGGTCAGGATGTGGTGGATGATGTAGTAGAACTGCGCGTCCATATCGGCCCGGGAGGGCCGGGCCACGTTCACCCCGACGACCACCGCGGCCGCGTAGGCGGAGCTCCGGCAGCGTTGCACCAGTGGCTCCGACAGCTGCCATAACTTGGCGAGTGGGTGTCTTAGTAACCAGTGCACCAGCGTGACCACGAGTACGGAGATGGCCACGGCTATGGCGATGCCGGTCCACTGCCAGACATCCAACGGTGAACTCCCCTCGCGACGAGAAGGTTGGGTTCGTCAGTACTCGCACAATCTAGACCATGAGGTTGCCGAATCGTGACGTTTGAATGGTGACCAAACACTCAAGGTGTCCCGAGGCCGGCGTTCCCGTCCCCGGATTCGGGGCTTGACGTGATATTGGGCACGTACGGCTGTCGGGGATTTCGAGGCGCGTGGCCGGGCGCCCGGAGAACCGCCCACAATGGAAACATGGCTACCCGACCCCACCTTCGGCCCAGTCCCGGTTCGATCCCGACCTCGCCCGGGGTCTACCGCTTCCGCGACGAGCACGGCCGGGTCATCTACGTGGGCAAGGCCAAGAACCTGCGTTCCCGGCTGTCCTCCTACTTCCAGGACTTCGCCGGCCTGCATCCGCGCACCCAGGCCATGGTCGCCACGGCCGCGGACGTCGACTGGACCGTCGTGGGAACCGAGGTCGAGGCGCTGCAGCTGGAGTACTCCTGGATCAAGGAGTACGACCCCCGCTTCAACGTCCGTTACCGCGACGACAAGAGCTACCCCTACCTCGCGATCACGGTCGGCGAGGAGTTTCCCCGTGTGCAGGTCATGCGCGGTGCCAAGCGCAAGGGGGTGCGCTACTTCGGGCCCTACTCGCACGCGTGGGCGATACGCGAGACCGTTGACCTGCTACTGCGGGTGTTCCCGGTGCGTACCTGCTCGGCGGGGGTGTTCCGCGGCGCCCGCGCCAGCGGACGGCCGTGCCTGCTGGGCTACATCGACAAGTGCTCGGCGCCGTGCGTGGGACGCGTCGACGCCGACGAGCACCGACGTCTGGCCGAGGACTTCGCGTCCTTCATGGCCGGCGACACCGGGCGGTTCATCCGGCAGCTGGAGCAACGGATGAGCGAGGCGGCCGCCGAGCAGGAGTACGAGCGCGCGGCCCGGCTCCGCGACGACATCCAGGCGCTGCGCACCGCCCTGGAGAAGCAGGCGGTGGTGCTCGGCTCCGCCACCGACTGCGACGTCATCGCCTTCGCCGAGGACGAGCTCGAGGCCGCGGCCCAGGTGTTCTACGTGCGCGGTGGGCGGATCCGCGGACAGCGGGGCTGGGTCGTGGACAAGGTCGAGGACGTCGGCACGGGTGAGCTCGTCGAGCGGTTCCTCGCCCAGACCTACGGCGGGATCGAGCCCGAGAACGGCAACGGTGCGGCCATCCCACGCGAGGTGCTGGTGTCGGCCCCGCCCGACGACCGCGACGCGGTCACCGACTGGCTCGGCGAGCTCCGCGGCGCCAACGTCGACGTCCGGGTGCCCCAGCGCGGTGACAAGAGATCCCTCATGGAGACCGTGCAGAAGAACGCCGACCAGGCGCTCGCGCGGCACAAGACACAGCGCGCGGGCGATCTCACCACGCGCAGCCGCGCTCTCGGCGAGATCCAGGAGGCGCTCGGGCTGGCCGAAGCGCCGTTGCGCGTCGAGTGCTTCGACGTCTCCAACCTCATGGCCGAGCATGTCGTGGCGTCCATGGTGGTGTTCGAGGACGGGCTGGCCCGCAAGTCCGAGTACCGCCGCTTCTCCATCCGGGGGCTGAGTCGGGGCGGCTCCGAGCAGAACGATGTCGCCTCGATACACGAGGTCATCAAGCGCCGGTTCACCCGCTACCTGGAGGAGAGCCAGCGCCACGGGGAGCTCGGCCGCATGGGCGAGGACCTCCACACCGGCGGGCGGGAGGAAACGGAGCGGGACGCCGCCCCGGGCGGGGCGGGCGAGCCCGCCGGTACCTCCGGCGCTGCTGACACCTCCGGTGCGGCCGAGGAGCAGGCGGCCCCCGCGAAGTTCGCGTATCCGCCCAACCTGGTGGTTGTCGACGGGGGGCTTCCGCAGGCGAACGCGGCCCAGCGAGCGCTCGACGAGCTCGGTATCGACGACGTCGTCGTGTGCGGCCTGGCCAAGCGGCTCGAGGAGGTGTGGCTCCCCGGTGAGGAGGAGCCCGTGATCCTGCCCCGCGCGGGTGAGGGACTTTACCTGCTGCAGCGGGTGCGCGACGAGGCGCACCGGTTCGCGCTCTCCTACCACCGGCGGAAGCGCGCCAAGGCGCTCACCGGAAGCGCGCTCGACGAGGTCCCCGGCCTCGGGCCCGCACGGCGGAGCGCCCTGCTGAAGCATTTCGGGTCCGTCAAACGGCTCGCGGACGCGACAGCGCAGGAGATCGCGGAGGTTCCGGGCATCGGGGCCCGCACGGCGGAGTCCATTATCGCGCGGCTGAACCGCGACAGCACCACTGGCGACAGCACGGCGGGCCCGTCCGCCGGAGACGGGGGGACCGGCCGGACGCCGGCGGCGGCATCCGGACCGGCGGAGAGCCACTATCCAGAGCAGGGGGGAAGAGCAGGTGGCGAATAAACTCGACGGGGAGCTCCCACCGGAGATCGTCGTCATCACGGGGATGTCGGGGGCGGGACGGAGCACGGCGGCGCGAGCGCTGGAGGACCTGGACTGGTTCGTCGTCGACAACCTGCCGCCCGGACTGTTACCCACCATGATCGACCTGGCGGGGCGGACCCAGGGGGCCGTTCCCAGGGTCGCCGCGGTCGTCGATGTTCGCAGCATGGCCTTCACCGAGGACCTGCTGTCGACCGTGGAGCAGCTCCGAGGGCGCGGCATCGCGGCCCGGGTGGTCTTCCTGGAAGCCAGCGACGAGGCCCTCGTCCGCCGGTTCGACAGCGTCCGGCGGCCGCACCCGCTGCAGGGTGACGGCCGCCTCACCGACGGCATCGCCCGGGAACGTGAGACGCTGAGCGCCATCAGGGGCGAGGCCGACCTGGTCATCGACACTTCGCAGCTGAACGTCCACCAGCTCAAGGCCGAGGTGATCAGCTTCTTCGGGGAGACCGAGGAGGCGCGCCCCCGCGCGAACGTGGTCTCGTTCGGCTACAAGCACGGACTGCCGGTCGACGCGGATCTCGTGCTCGACTGCCGGTTCCTGCCCAACCCGCACTGGGTTCCGGAGTTGCAGCCGCTGAGCGGCCGCGATGCCCCAGTACGCGAGTACGTCCTCGCCCAGCGCGGTGCCAAGGAGATGCTGGACTCCTACACCGAGGTCCTGCGCCTGATCATCGCGGGCTACCAGCGTGAGGGCAAGCACTACATGACCCTGGCCGTCGGCTGTACCGGTGGCAAGCACCGCAGCGTCGCGATGGCCGAGCGCTTCGGGGAGCGGCTGCGTGAGCAGGGAGTGGACGTCCGTGTGGCGCACCGGGACCTGGGACGGGAGTGATCCGGCCGCGCCGCGGCCGGAGGAACCACACGTGCACCGAATGGTCATTGGGTCAGCGCGTCGCCTAGATTGGGCCGACCGCCGGACGTATGCAAGGCGCATGGGCCCCGTGCCGACGCGCGCCCGATACGCGTGGGTGGGACAGGTCGAACGCGGACTCAGGGGTCAGGCATGAGCGAGGCGAGCGCGCGGCCCGCGGGCGAGACAACGGACGGCGACGCGTCGCCACCTCGGGTGGTGGCGCTGGGGGGAGGGCACGGCCTGTACGCTTCCCTCTCCGCCCTGCGGCGGCTCACCACGGACGTCACCGCGATCGTCACGGTGGCGGATGACGGCGGCTCCAGCGGTCGTCTCCGGCGTGAGCTGGGAGTGTTGCCGCCGGGGGACCTCCGCATGGCGTTGGCCGCGTTGTGCGGGGACGACGAGTGGGGGCACACCTGGAGCGAGGTGATCCAGCACCGGTTCCGTTCCGAGGGGGAGCTGCACGGTCACACAGTGGGAAACCTGCTCATCGTGGCGTTGTGGGAGCTGCTCGGCGACCCCGTGGCCGGCCTGGACTGGGTGGGCCAGCTCCTGGGGGCGCACGGGAGGGTGCTGCCGATGTCGTCGGTGCCGTTGGACATAGTCGCCGAGGTCGCCGGCGTCGACCCCGACCGTCCACACGACGTCACCACGGTGCGCGGCCAGGTGGCGTGTGCCAGTACGCGTGGTCGGGTCAGGTCGATATCGCTGATCCCCGAGAGCCCTCCCGCCTCGACCCAGGCGGTCAAGGCGGTGCGTGAGGCCGACTGGGTGGTGTTCGGCCCCGGGTCCTGGTTCACCAGTGTCCTGCCGCATCTGCTGGTCCCCGGGCTCGCCGAGGCCCTGGTGACCACCACGGCCCGGCGGATGGTCGCGCTGAACCTCTCGCCGCAGCAGGGCGAGACCGACGGGTTCCGCCCGGAGACCTACCTCGACGTGCTGGCGGCGCACGCGCCCGGACTCGGGGTGGATGTGGTGCTCGCGGACCGGGCGGTCGTCGACGACCACGAGCGGCTGAGACGGACCGTCAAGGGAATCGGGGGTCAGCTGGTGCTCGCCGACGTGGGCTCCGACGACGGCTCACCCCACCACGACCCCGACCGGCTCGCGGCTGCTTACGACGACATCATCGGGACGGGAGTGAGGCGTGGACGGTGACCGCGGGTGGGTCTCGCCGCCGGCCGGGCCGGATGGTGCGGGAGTCCCGCGCTCCCGCGCGGCCACGGCCGGTGGAACCCGTCCGGACGCGACGGTGTCGGCGCTCTCCGCGCGTGGAAGGCCGAGAGTATGGCGCGAGACAACAGTGATCCCGGAAAGGGTGTCGTCGATATCCGCCGGGTCTACGACGCCGTGCCCGAGCGGCCCGAACCGGGACGGGTGTTCCTGGTGGACCGGGTCTGGCCCCGTGGTATCGCCAAGGGCTCCCTCGATCACGACGAGTGGCTGCGCGACGTCGCGCCCAGCCCGGAGCTGCGCAGATGGTTCGGGCACGACCCAGAGCGCTGGGAGGAGTTCCGGGAGCGCTACCGCGCCGAGCTCGACGCGCGCCCGGAGACGCTGCGTCCGTTGCTCGACGCCGCGCGGGAACACCCGGTCACCCTGCTCTACGCGGCCCGCGACACCGAACACAACCACGCGCGTGTGCTGCGCGACTACCTCGTCGAGGCCCTCTCACGAGAGCGTTGACGCCTCCCGTCGGGTCAGTGGAGCCGGCGCGCCGTCCGACCGGTGGCGCATCGGGGAGTGCCGGACCACCCGAAACGAGGCGGAGTGGGGTTTCGGGGGACATGTGGGTGCGAACCCCGCGCAGCGACACGCCGCCTCGATCGGGGATGTTGGACACGCGGCCAGGGACGTGGCGTCGTGGCCTCAGCGCAGTAGGCTGCGACGGGAACGACGTAATCGCAGGCCGCGACCCGGCAGTCGAGTTCCAGGGGGAGGACCGCATCCATGGCGATGACCGGCGTGGTGAAGGACGAGTTGAGCCGGCTCTCCGTTCTCAAACCATGCTGCAGAAAGGCCGAGGTGTCCACGATCCTGCGCTTCACGGGTGGTCTGCACCTGGTGGGTGGGCGCATCGTGATCGAGGCCGAGCTCGACACCGGTGCGGCCGCGCGGCGGTTGCGAAAGGACATCTCCGAGGTCTTCGGGCACGAGTCCGAGGTCGTCGTCCTTTCCCCCAGCGGGCTCCGCAAGGGGAACCGCTACGTCGTTCGGGTCATCCGGGACGGTGAGAGCTTCGCGCGTCAGACCGGGCTGATCGACAACAACGGGCGTCCGGTCCGTGGGCTGCCCCGGCACGTGGTGGCCGGCGGGTCCTGCGACGCCGAGTCCGCCTGGCGGGGCGCGTTCATCGCGCACGGGTCGCTGACCGAGCCCGGTCGCTCGATGTCGCTTGAGGTGACCTGTCCCGGCCCGGAGGCCGCGCTGGCGCTGGTGGGCGCGGCGCGCCGGGTGAAGGTGCACGCCAAGGCGCGTGAGGTCCGCGGTGTCGACCGTGTGGTCGTGCGCGACGGTGACTCCATCGGCGCGCTGCTCACGCTGCTCGGCGCGCACCAGAGCGTGCTGACATGGGAGGAGCGCCGGATGCGCCGCGAGGTCCGGGCCACCGCCAACCGGTTGGCCAACTTCGACGACGCCAACCTCCGGCGCAGCGCGCGGGCCGCCGTCGCCGCCGGTGCGCGTGTTGAGCGAGCCCTGGAGATCCTGGGTGACGAGGCGCCCGAGCACCTGGTCGCCGCGGGCCGGCTGCGGCTGGCGCACAAGCAGGCGTCACTGGAGGAGCTGGGTCAGCTCTCGGTGCCGCCGTTGACCAAGGACGCGATCGCCGGTCGTATCCGGCGGCTGCTGGCGATGGCCGACAAGCGCGCGTGTGACCTTGGGATCCCGGGAACCGACGCGAACCTGACACCGGACATGCTGGTGTCTTAGGTCCGTTTTTGGCGGGTGTGACGAGGGTTAGCCACTACAACGAGTCTTCCGGCCGGTCACCGGACCCCGGGCGGGGTCCGGTGACCGGCCGCGCGGCTTTGGCGCTTACCGGGCGATAAGCAGACTGAGTCGGAAATCTTGGTTAATGGTCTAGACCTTTCCGGGGTCGCGATGCGAGTATTGATACTCGTGTTCCGGGGTGCGCGAACCCGTTGTGACACCGGGGTCAGCGCCGCTACCCGCCGCGATTGGCGATAGGGTCAGTCGTATATCCCGGACTCATGTTCTTCGCGGTCCGGCGCGCCGCGTCGGGAGCGTCAGCGATCAAACACGACCACGTGAGGAGACTGGTTACCGTGACCATCCGTGTAGGCGTGAACGGCTTCGGCCGGATCGGCCGTAACTTCTGGCGCGCGGCGCAGGCGGCCAACGGAAGTGGTGTCGAGATCGTCGCGGTCAATGACCTCACCGACAAGGCCACCCTCGCGCACCTGCTCAAGTACGACACCGTCCTGGGTTCGCTCGAGAGCGACGTCGAGGTCGGCGAGGACAGCATCCGTGTCGGCAACACCACGTTCAAGGCCCTGGCGGAGAAGGACCCCAGCAACCTGCCCTGGGGCGAGCTCGGTGTGGACGTCGTGGTGGAGTCCACGGGCATCTTCACCAAGGCCGAGGACGCCAGGAAGCACCTCGACGCCGGGGCCAAGAAGGTCATCATCTCCGCCCCGGCGAAGAACGAGGACCAGACCGTCGTCATGGGGGTCAACGACGACAAGTACGACCCCACCCAGCACCACGTCCTGTCCAACGCCTCCTGCACCACCAACTGCGTGGCACCGATGGCCAAGGTCATGATGGACAACTTCGGCATCGCCAAGGGTCTGATGACCACCACGCACGCGTACACCAACGACCAGGTCATCCTGGACTTCCCGCACAAGGACCTGCGCCGGGCCCGTGCGGCGGCGCAGAACATCATCCCGACGACCACCGGTGCCGCGAAGGCGACCTCACTGGTCATCCCGGAGCTGGAGGGCAAGCTCGACGGCATCGCGATGCGGGTCCCGGTCTCCGACGGATCGGTCACCGACCTGGTCGTCGAGATGGAGCGCGAGGCCAGCCGCGACGAGGTGAACGCCGCGTTCAAGGCCGCCGCCGAGGGTCCCCTCAAGGGTGTACTGAGCTACACCGAGGACCCGATCGTCTCCTCCGACATTGTCGGAACGTCGCCGTCGTGCACCTTCGACGCCGGGCTGACCATGGTCTTCGGTAACACCGCCAAGATCATCGGCTGGTACGACAACGAGTGGGGATACTCCAGCCGTCTGGTCGACGTCACCAAGCTGGTTGGCTCGAACCTGTAGCGGACCGTAACGACCGTGTGCGGCGCGGTGTGGCGTCCCCTCCCGCGAGGGGGCGCCACCGTTCTTGGGCCGCGCTCCCTAGCTCCACGAGGAGGACCGCTTGCGGACGATCGAGGACCTCGACGTCTCCGGCCAGCGCGTGTTCGTCCGCGCTGATCTGAACGTGCCGCTCGACGGCGATCGCATCACCGACGACGGCCGGATCCGGGCCAGCCTGCCCACTCTCACCAAGCTGCGCGAGCGCGGCGCCCGCGTCATCGTCGCCGCGCACCTGGGTCGCCCCAAGGGCGAGCCCGCGCAGGAGTTCTCACTCGCCCCGGTCGCCACCCGACTGGGTGAGCTCCTGGGGACCGACGTCGCCTTCGCCACCGACACGGCGGGGGAGTCGGCCCGAGCCGTGAGTGGCGCGCTGTCCGACGGCGACGTCGCCCTGGTGGAGAACCTGCGCTTCGAGCCGGGCGAGACCAGCAAGGACGAGGCGGAGCGCGCCGAGTTCGCCGACCGTCTCGCCGAGCTGGCCGACTGCTACGTCGGTGACGGCTTCGGCGCGCTGCACCGTAAGCACGCCAGCGTCTACGACCTTCCCAACCGGCTGCCCAACGCGGTGGGCGACCTGGTGCTCGCCGAGGTGGAGGTGCTGCGCCGGCTCACCGTCCGCCCCGAACGTCCCTACGCGGTCGTGCTGGGCGGGGCCAAGGTCTCCGACAAGCTCGCCGTCATCGACAACCTGCTCGGCACCGCCGACCGTCTGCTGATCGGTGGTGGCATGGCCTACACGTTCCTCAAGGCCCAGGGGCACGAGGTGGGGTCGAGCCTGCTCGAGGCCGACCAGCTCGACACGGTCCGGGCGTACCTGGACCACGCCCGCCAGAAGGGGGTGGAGATCGTGCTGCCGGTGGACGTCGTCGCGGCCGACAGCTTCTCCGCCGACGCCGGACACGCCCCGGCCCCGGTGGGGTCGATCCCCGCCGAGCGCATGGGGCTCGACATCGGACCCGAGACGCGCGAGCTGTTCTCGGCCAAGCTCGCCGACACCGCGACCGTGTTCTGGAACGGCCCCATGGGCGTCTTCGAGATGGAACCCTACTCCCACGGCACGCGCGCCCTGGCCGAGGCGCTCACCCGGTCCGGCGCCTTCACGGTGGTCGGTGGGGGTGACTCCGCGGCGGCGGTACGCGCCCTCGGCTTCCCGGAGGACCAGTTCGGCCACATCTCCACGGGCGGCGGTGCGAGCCTGGAGTACCTGGAGGGCAAGACCCTGCCCGGGATCGAGGCCCTGGACGCCTGAGAAACCGCGGCCGCGCGCCCCGGCGCGCGGCCCGCAACACGTCTGCAGCTAATTCTTGTTAGGGACGAACATGGCAGCGCACAAGCGTACCCCTCTCATCGCGGGTAACTGGAAGCTGAACAGTAACCACCTCGAGGCCATCTCGCTGGTCCAGAAACTGGCGTTCTCGCTGAAGGACACCGACTTCGACCAGGCCGAGGTGACCGTGCTTCCGCCGTTCACCGCGCTGCGCAGTGTGCAGACACTGGTCGACGGCGACAAGCTGCGGATCACCTACGGCGCGCAGGACATCTCGCAGCACGAGCAGGGTGCCTACACCGGTGAGATCTCCGGAGGCATGCTGGCCAAGCTGGGGTGCACCTACGCGCTCGCGGGCCACTCCGAGCGCCGCGAGTACCACAACGAGGACGACGCCACCGTCAACGGCAAGGTCAAGGCCGCCTTCGCCAGCGACATCACGCCGATCCTCTGCCTGGGCGAGGGGTTGCAGGTCCGCAAGGCGGGTGACCAGGTGTCCCACACCGTCGCCCAGCTTGACGCCGCGCTGGCCGGTGTCACCGCGGAGCAGGCGACCCAGCTGGTCGTCGCCTACGAGCCGGTCTGGGCGATCGGCACGGGTGAGGTCGCCACCCCCGAGGACGCCCAGGAGGTCTGCGCGGCGTTGCGCGCGCGGCTCGGCGAGCTGTACTCCGACGATGTCGCCGAGGCCACCCGGATCCTGTACGGGGGGTCGGTCAAGGCCGACAACATCGCCGGAATCATGGCGCAGGACGATGTCGACGGTGCTCTCGTGGGGGGAGCGAGCCTCAAACCCGACGAGTTCGTCTCCTTGGTGCGCTTCCGCGACCAGGGATGAGTTCGGTGTGGTCGTGCCGGTGCGCGCCCCGGTGCGCTGGATGGCGCGCCGCGGGCCGCACCAAGCGGTGCGGTGTGGAGGCTAGACTGCGCGGAAGGTTTTCCAGACAACCTGGCGTGTGTCCGCGTGGCACACGGTAAGATTGAGAACTGTCCCGGTCCCTCCTCCGCGCCGGGCCCTTGGCCTAGCCGAGTGGCGAGATCGCGGTCGAGGGGCCCTAGGTCGTCCATTCCTCCGCCTTTCGCGGGGGTGAGCTACGGGTGAGCGTGTGATCCTCGGTCTGTCCATCTTCGTGATGTTTTGCAGTGTGCTGCTGATCCTGCTTGTGCTGCTTCACAAGGGCAAGGGCGGTGGCCTCTCCGACCTGTTCGGTGGCGGCGTCACGTCGTCGCTTGGTGGGTCGTCGGTCGTGGAGCGCAATCTCGACCGCCTGACGGTCGCCACTGCCATCGTGTGGATCGTGTGCGTGGTCGGACTGGGGTTGTTGCTCAACCGGGGCGGCGTCTAGGTCGGTTCCCGCGTCCACGTGGGTCGGGCACGTGCCCCCTTCGGCCGTGCCGTCGCGCGGGCGTGTACACCAGGTTCCCCCTCACCGGGGCACATCCGCCGAAGGAGTTTTTCGTGGGTAGTGGTAGCGCCATCCGGGGCAGCCGCGTCGGTGCCGGTCCGATGGGCGAGGCCGAGCGCGGTGAGTCCGCGCCGCGGATCAGGGTCCCCTTCTACTGCGCGAATCAGCACGAGGTCGTCCCGAGCTTCGCGAACGAGGCCGCGGTCCCCGAGGAGTGGGACTGTCCTCGGTGCGGGTTCCCCGCCGGCAAGGACCCGCAGAACCCGCCGGCCCCGCCGCGTACCGAGCCCTACAAGACGCACCTGGCCTACGTGAAGGAGCGCCGTACCGAGGAGGAGGGCAAGCTCATCCTCGACGAGGCGCTGGCCAAGCTGCGCGCTGATCGGGCCGAGGTCGAGGCGCACATGAAAGCCAACGCGAGCTAGTACGTCCCCGGGAGCGAGGGGCACGTCCGCTCGCGTCGCGCGTGCGCGCCCCGCTCGGACCGGTTGCCGTGGAGCCGGCGGTCAGTGCCGCGCGTAGTGCGCGACTCCCGACCAGTCGACCAGGGTCACGGTTTCGTCGCCCACCACCCAGGCGTCGTGGCCGGGAGGTACGTGGGTCACCTGGCCCGGGCCCACGGTGAACTCCGTCCCGTCGGCCATCCGCACGCCCAGGGTCCCCGAGACGTGATAGGCGAAGTGCTCGTTCTGGCACAGGTCGGTGCCGGCCAGCGGCTTGACGTCGGTTGACCAGCGCCATCCCGGATCGAGCTGGAAACGTCCGATGAGGTTGCCCTCGACGCGGATGAGGTCCAACCGGCCGTGGTCGAATGCGCGGGTTTCCTCGGGGGCGGCGAAGTCGCCGCTTTGTGCCCTGCTCAGTGTTGTCATCGCTGTGCCTCCTACTCGTCCCACGCCTCGATGGTCCGGCAGCTGGCGATGCGGCCGTCCGTGAGGTCGAGCATCGCGATGGCCAGCACCCGGCTGCCGTCCGGGTAGGTGCACAGCTCCTCGTAGGCGGCGTGGTCCTCCTCGATGACGACGGACACCAGCTCGTGTGTCATGTCGCGGCTGAAGACGTCGCGTACGGCGGCCCCGATCTCCTCGCGCCCGTGGAGCGCGTGTGGCGAGCCCGGCGGTGCGTTCCTGTTGATGAGCTCGTACTCGGCGTCCTCGGTGAACAGGCTGAGCATCGCCTCCGAGTCCCGGTCCTCCACCGCGTGGCGCAACGTGTCCACGTCGAGCCGGGGTCCGGCCTCCTTCTCGACTGTCACGGTTCTCCCCCCAATCGTGATCTCCCGTGTCTTCAGCGTGCGTCCGGAATGTCGCTCGTGTCACTCAATGGGCGGTCATTCTTGGGCAAGCGGAACACATCCCGGCCGGCCTACCCTGGGACGCTGGTTCAGCGGGGGATCTCGGAGAGTTTCCCGCCGAGCCTGCGGGTCAGGTCGGCGGCGGCTCGGCGGGCGTGTCGGGCGAGGGCCACGGCGCCGCCCGGCCGGGCGCTTGGCACGGTCAAGCTGATCGCGGCGAGGGGAACGCCGTTGTGGTCGAAGGTGGTCGCGGCCACCGAGGAGAGGCCCTCACTCACCTCGCCCTCCTCGAGTGACCAGCCCCGCCGCCGTTCGCGGTTGAGGAGTTCGTGCAGCTCGCTCGGCGACGCCGGCCCGGCTCTGGTGCGGTCCACGAATCCGCCCGTTCCCGGATAGAGCGCACGGACGTGAGGGCGGGGCATGTAGGCCAGGAGCGAGCGGCCGGACGCGGTGAGGTGGGCCGGTAGCCGCACCCCGATCCCGGCACCAGGGTCGGCGCGTGCCGTGGCCGTTCCTTGAGCGGGTACAGGGTCGTGGCGCCGTGGAGTACGCCCAGGTGCGCGGTCGCTCCCGTGCGTGCGGCCAGGTCGGTCAGCAACGGGCGGGAGAGGCGCTCCAGGGGATCGTGACGCGGGTGGGCCGACCCGATCTCGAACACCGTGACACCGAGTCCCCACCGGCGTTCCTCGGGCAGGTGGGTGACGAAGCCCTCCTCGGCCATGGACTCCAGAGCAGCTGGTACGTGCTGGACCTCGGCATACCCAGCTCGGTTGCGATGGTCGAGGCCGGTACCGGGCCGGGAGGCGAGGAACCGCAGCAGGCGCAGTGCCCGAGTGACCGCTGGCACGTGGTTCATCTTGGCCGATTGTGGCACGGCGCGCGTTGGCCACCCAGGGCTGGGCAGAGACATACCGTTCCTGAGCGGGGACGGGACGGGACCGGCCTCCCATCTCCGGCCCGGCGCGGTGGATGCCGAATCCGTGGCGCGGTGCCCGTCGGGATTTAACTATCAACAAAGTTTGCTAATTTGGGGCCGGCGACAGCGACATTTCCCGAAGTGCGTGTCCGTCCCACGCACTGCGTGGGGCGTCCCACCGTCACGGTGGGACGCCCCACGCCCGTAACGCCCCCGGAGAGCGATGTGCGGCTTCGCGGCGCATCCCGCGACGCTGTCTGAGATGTCGGACACGATCGCCGTGTCAGGGCTCGCGTTCGAGCCGCGCACCGCGTGCAAGGGGGGTATGCCTACCCCGTCGGAAATCCCCGTGGGCCGTGACCCGCTGACCCGCGACGACGTCGTCGCCGTCGCCCGCCACGGCGCACGCGCGCGGCTCACCGAGGAGGCCCGGAAAACCACCGCCGTCCGCGACCGGGTGCGCGAACGCGTGCCCGGTCCCGGACCCGATCGCCACCTCGCCCCCGAGATCGACGCCGTCACCGACCTCATCGCCGGGGGCGCGGTCGACTCCGCTGCCGAGACCCGTGTCCCACTCCCCTGAGCAGGAGGGCAGAGGTGAGGAGCCCCAGTACCGACTGGTTCCGGAGCCGCTCCACCGCGGCGCGCCCGTCGACATCGTCACCGACCAGACCTTCGCGCACGACCCACTCCGGTGGCTGCCGAGCGGTGTGGCTCCAGGGAGCGGGTCGCCTTCCGGGGAGTGCCGGCCCGGATCTGCTGGCTCGGCCGGGGCGACCGGGCCGCGGTCGACTGGCCGCTGCTCGACGCCCTGGTCAGCACCTCATCCGGGGCCTCGTGGATCTCAGTTCACCACGGCGGCGTGGTGGGCGTGGGGTTTTCGCCGCACGCCGGCCAGGTGAGTGTCGTCGAGGGTACGACACTGGCGGCGACGGAACCGGAGCGCGCGCTCGACAACGACCCGGCAACCGGGGTCATCAGGCACGTCGATGCCGGGTACCCCGAGGCTGAGACGGTGGCGCGCGCCACGGCATCCGGGTTCCCACGCGCGAGGAGTGACCGCCACGGCAACCGCGCGGCCCCTACGCGGCGGGCGCCCCGAAAGCGGCGCGGCGAGGACCGACCCAGCACCGAGGAGATGCCATGACCGCGACCTTCGACGCCCTGTGGACCGAGCTGGCGCCCATCGGACGAAACCGGGCCACCGGCGGGTACCAGCGTCTTTCCTGGTCACCGGCTGACACCGAGGCGCGCTCCTGGTTCGCCCAGGCAGCCGCCGCCCGCGGGTTGGACGTCGCACCCGACCGGAACGGGAACCTGTGGGCGTGGTGGGGCGAACCGGGCGCCGGGGCCGTCGTCACCGGCTCGCACCTGGACTCCGTGCCCGACGGCGGCGCCTTCGACGGCCCGCTGGGCGTCGTCGGGGCGCTGGCGGCGGTGGAGGAACTACACCGACGCGGGGTACGGCCGCGTCGACCACTCGCCGTGGTGGTGTTCGTCGAGGAGGAGGGTGGGCGTTTCGGTGTCCCCTGCCTCGGAAGCCGGCTGCTGACGGGAGCGATCACCCCCGACCGCGCCGCCGCGCTCACCGACACCGACGGAACCAGCTGGGCCCGTGCGATGGCGGAATCCGGGTTCGCCCCCGAGCGAATGGGACCGGAGCCGGATCTGCTCGGCCACATCGGGGCGTTCGTCGAGCTGCACATCGAGCAGGGCCGCTCGCTCGCGCACATCGGCCGTCCCGTCGGGGTGGCCGACACGGTCTGGCCACACGGCCGGTGGCGCATGGAGTTCTCCGGCCGGCCGGACCACGCCGGGACCACCCGGCTCGACGACCGCCACGACCCCATGCTGCCCTTCGCCCACACCGTCACCGCGGCCCGCTCCGTGGCCGAGGCGCACGGTGCGGTGGCCACCGTCGGCAAAGCGGTGTCCAAGCCGAACTGCGCCAACGCCATCCCGTCGAAGGTCCGTGCCTGGCTGGACGCCCGCGCCCCGGACGAGGCGACACTGCGGGCGGTCGTCGACGGCGTCGACGCCGAGGCGCGGCGTAGCTCCGTGGAGCACGGGGTGTTCCTGGCCAGCTTCAAGGAGTCGAGCACACCGGTCGTTCGGTTCGACAGTGGGCTGCGTGACCGAATCGCGACGATCGTCGGCGGTGCCAACGGTCCCGCCCCGGTGCTGGACACGGGGGCCGGGCACGACGCGGGAGTCCTCGCGGCCGCCGTTCCCACGGCGATGCTGTTCGTGCGCAACCCCACCGGCATCTCGCACGCCCCCGGGGAGTACGCGGACACCGCCGACTGCCACGCCGGTGTCCAGGCCCTCACCACAACCCTCGCGGACCTGCTGACCGAGGATCCGGGGTGACCTCCGTCGCCCTCCCCTTCGGAGAGCTGACGCTAACACCCTCGTAGCACCACGGAAACGCGTTCCCGCCAGGATTGGGGGAAGTCGGCGTGGTCCGCCCCAAAAGCAACGGCGTGGCGGGCGCGCCCCATTCGAGGGGAGCACCCATGACCCTTTGGCGTATCCGTGCCGCTGTGGAGGACCGTCCGGGCCAACTGGCCGGGGTCGTCGGGGCGATGGCCGCCGAGGGCGGCAATGTGGTGGGCCTGTCCATCCACGCCGACCCCGTCGGTGTCGTCGACGAGTTCATCGTCGACGTGCCCGGCGATCACCGGGGCCTGGTGGACGAGGTCGCCCAGCGCAGCGTCAGCGACTCCGTCATGGCGGTGCCGGCGCAGCCACGTGAGGTGGGCGACGACGTCACCCGTTCACTGCTGCTCACCGCGCGCCTGCGTTCCGAGCCAAACCAGCTTCCCGAGGCGCTGCGCGAGCTGCTGCTCGCCGACGAGGCCCGATGGTGCAACCTGACCCCTCCGGAACCGGAGTTCCAGGAGGAACCCGAGACGACGCTGCTGGTCCCGGTGGGTCCACTGCGCGGGGTCCGGCTGCGTCGCCCGGACCGTCCGTTCACCTGGACGGAGTCCGCACGCGCCGACGCGCTGGTCCGTTCCGTGTTACCCCCGGCCGGCCCGGTTCCCACCAGCGGCTCGCTGGTCACCAGCAGCGGGGAGGAGCTGTTCGTCTGGCGGGTGGGCGCCAACGACGGCGAGTCGCTGCGGCGCCTGCACCTGCGCTGTTCCGAGGAGACCACCCGGCGGCGGTACTTCACGACGATGCGGGACCTCTCGCCCGGGATGCTCTCCGTCTTCTGCGACACCGAGCACGGGTTGACCCTGGCCGCCCGCCCGGCGGAGGGCGGTGACCCCCTGGCGCTCGCCCACCTGATGTACACCCCCGACCCCGGCGTCGGCGAGGTCGCCTTCCTGGTCGAGGACTCCCACCAGGGACTGGGGGTGGGAACCGCCCTGGCGCGGGCGCTCACCACGATCGCCGCCGACTGGGGCCTCGCCGAGATCCGAGCCGAGACCGTGGCGGGGAACCGGCCGATGCAGCGCGTCATGCGGACGATGGGTGCCACGATCCGCGCGCCCCGCGACGGGATGGTGCAGGCGCGCCTCCCGGTCGCCGGAGCGGTGCCCCACCGCCGCGGACGACTGGCGAGTCTGATGACCGAGCCGGGCGCCGCGGGACAGCGGCTGGCGTGACGCGGCACGCCCACGAGCCACTTCCCGAATGGGGATGGGGAGGTCGGAAACCGGGTGGCCGCCTCCCCATCCCCGGCTACCGCGGTGGGGTGGACGGAGCGGGCCTCGCCAACAACCCGAGAGGTTGGCTACTCGGGGTCGTGGCTTTCGGGCTCCTCCGGGTGCCGGAGCAGGTGTAGGACGGCCGTGGCGAGCCCGCCCCAGATGATGATGATGGAGACCACCAGCATCACGATGGCGCTCGTCGACATCAGCGCCTCCCTTCCTCGGTGGTGTCATCTCCGAACATCGGGGAGTCGTCGGCTTGGCGCCGCCACGGGAGGAGGGCCAGAAGCACCCCCAGGACGATCGCGCCGACGGCCACACCCCATCCGGCGGTGAGCAGAAGAGCGGTGGGGTAGCCCTCGTAGTTCTCCGTGAACTCGGTGCTGAGGCTGTCCCACATCATCCATCCCAGGATGACCGGTGTGATAACCCCGAGGGTGACACGCCACCACAGGCCCAGACGCATGGTCGAGGTCGCGTCCGCGTGCTCCTGGAGCTTGGGCAACCCGCGCAGGAACCAGGCCACGACGACCACGATCACCAGTCCGGCCAGCGCGATGCCGTACTGGTTGATGAAGTGGTCCGCCACGTCCAGGAAGAAGATCCCGCTGTCGGTGGGATAGAGGCCGACGGAGATCACCGAGGCACTGCCGCCGACCAGGAGCACGGCCGGGACCCGCGTGAGGCCGGTGCGGTCCTGTACGGAGGCCACCACCACCTGCACGATGCTGATCATGGAGGAGAGCCCGGCGATCACCAGGGAACCGAAGAACAACAGCCCGAACGCGCTGGCCCCGAACGGCATCTCGGAGATGATGCTCGGGAAGGAGACGAACGCCAGGTTGATCCCCTGGAGCTCCAGTTCGGCGAGCGGCATGTTCTGCGACACGGCGATGAATCCCAGACTCGCGAACACCCCGATTCCCGCCAGGAGCTCGAACGAGCTGTTGGCGAACCCAGCGACCATGGCGGAGCCGGTGAGGTCGGCCCGGCGCCGAAGATAGGACGCGTAGGTGATCATGATTCCGAAACCCACGGAGAGCGAGAAGAAGATCTGCCCGTAGGCGGCGACCCAGACGCTGCCGCTGGTGAGAGCCGCCCAGTCGGGCGTGAAGAACGCGTTGAGCCCGTCGGTGGCTCCCTCGAGGAACAGCGCCCGCACCACGAGGATGCCGAAGAGGAGCGCAAGCAGTGGGATGAAGATCTTGTTCGCCCACTCGATGCCCCGCCGCACCCCGGACAGCAGCACAACGAGCACGATCGCCCACACGGCGACCAGCGGCCAGGCCACGCCCGGGACGAACGTGGTGACCGTGCCCGGTTGCTGGCCGGTGAGCTGCAAGAACTCCTGCTCGAAGAACGCGCCGGGATTGTCTCCCCATTGCTCACCGAGGGAGAACCCGGCGAACCGCACCGCCCACGCGATGATCACCGCGTAGTACGTCGCGATCACGAAGCAGATCACGACCTGCCACCACCCGATGGCCGCCGCCGGTTTCGACATGCGGTGGAACGCGAGAGGCGGCGACCCGCGGTAGCGGTGACCGATCGTGTACTCGAGGATGAGCAGCGGAATGCCGGCGGTCAACAGCGCCACGAGGTAGGGCAGCAGGAACGCGCCTCCCCCGTTCTCGTAGGCGATGTAGGGGAAACGCCAGATGTTGCCCAGCCCCACGGCCGATCCGATCGCCGCGAGCAGGAACCCGGCCCGGGTTCCCCACTGCTCGCGGTTTTGCTGTGCCATATGCGAGGCTCCTTGGTCGCTTGCCGGTCGCGCGGTGGCGTGACCGGCACACTATGTCCGCAGGCGCCCCAGCCGGGAGGCGAATCGCCGTTGAGGCGGGACCGCGAAGCCGCGCGTCCGCGCGAGGGGCCGGCGAACCTCCCCGGCCCGGGCGGGCCGGGGACCGGAAGGCCGGTACCCGCGCGTGGCCGGGCTGTCGCGGCGCGTCCCGTTCAGCGGTCGGGGCAGCCCGGCCACTCCGTCGAGGTGTGGTCCAACCGCTGTTCGCGTCCGGTGTCCGCCCTCGTGAGGCGGCGGTGACGCCTGCGATGCGGAATCCTATCGCTCACCGGCGGCTCCGCCGTACGGGCTCACACGGGCTCACGGGGTTGGGTTCGCGACCGGGGAGGCTCTCGTGCTCCGCTGGCGAGGTACACGGCCCCGCACGAGAAAGCTGCCGGTGCCAACCTCGCACCGGCAGCTTGCTGCGGTTCTCCGCGCCGCGCTCGTGGGTCGGCCGAGCGGACCGCGCCAGGGGTCAGGAGGAAGAGGTCTCCGCCTCCTCGGGATCGCCCTCGCTGGCGGACTCGCCCTCGCTGGTGGGCTTGGTCTCGGTCTTCTTGGCGCGGCGCTTCTTGACCGGGCGCGAGTAGTCGACGAGCGGCTCGAAGCGGGTCTCGTACTCCTTCTTGCACTCGTCGCAGGCGTCGACCTCGCGAACGGCGCCCTCCCAGGCGAACTGGACGACGTCAGTCGCCTCGACCTTCTCATCGCGGACGGCGTGCGGGTCGCAGTACTTGCGCGTGAAGACCTCGGTGACCACGGCGATGCTTCCTTTCGGTAGTCGGTACGGAGACTATCGGGGAAATCATACACGCGTTCGAAGGGGTGAGACGTGACATAACGCCCACGTCACACGGCATCCCAGAGTCGCGCGGCGCGCCGAGGTGCCCCAGTGCACCCTAACGAAGATCGCGGGGCGTCCGTGATGGCCGGCGCTGGCCGATGGGGCGACTCACGTCGTCGCCGTGGCGCGTGTAGCCCGAAAGCCACTCCTCGAGTAGCGTGCCGCCCCCTCGGCGGGCCACCCGCGCGTGCTGTGTCCGTTCGGGGGCATCGGGCCGGCGACCAGCGCGCCATCGGTAGCGGACCCGGCGCGCTCGACGGCCACCCGCCCGCTTGCCCCGACGGGTGGGGCGGGCGCACCGCCGCGACCGCGAGGTGTCGTGCGCCGGGAACCCCTCGGGTCCGGAGCGTTCTCGTGAGCGCCGCCCGTGCTCACCCGGCATCGTCCCCGTCACCCCGGAGGCGTCTCCCACGCGGGAGCCGGTGAACCGCGAGCGCGCGGTGGGGCACCGGGAGACGCGCCTTCCGGTCTCGGACCGGAGCCGGGGCGGGCCGGGCAGGCGCGGTACACCCTCACCCCCTACTACGGCACTTCCGGAGCCGCCGCGTCCCGGGGAAGCCGGTGCGCCGCCGCGCGGTCGAGAAGGAACAGGGTGCGCGTGTGACCGCGCGCCCCCGCGCCTGGCACCCGGACCGGGTTGGCTTCGCCGCGAGCGAGACGTACCGCATCGGCCTTGCCCTCTCCCGACGCGAGCAGCCACACCTCGCGTGCGCGGCGGATGGCGGCGAGCGTCAGGGTTACGCGTGTGGCCGGTGGTTTCGGCGCGCCGCGCACCGAGACCGCGGTGCGCTCGTCCTCGTACAGCGCGGACCGCTCCGGGAAGAGCGAGGCGACGTGGGCGTCGGGGCCGATGCCCAGTAGGCACACGTCGAACGATGGCACGCTCGTGTGGTCCTTTGGGGCCGCCGCCAGCAGCTCCCGCGCGTAGCGGGCCGCTCCCGCCTCTGGGTCGTCACCATCGGGTCCGTCCGAGGCCGGCATCGGGTGCACCCTGGCCGGATCGACGTTGACGTGGTCGAGCAGCGCGGAACGGGCTCCCGTCTCGTTGCGGTCGGGGGAGCCGGTTGGTAGGAAGCGTTCGTCGCCCCACCAGATGTCCAGGTGGGGCCAGTCGACGGCATCGCGTGCCGGGGAGGTGGCGAGTTCGCCGAGCACGGCGGTGCCGATGCTCCCGCCCGTGAGGGCGATGGTGGCGGTACCGCGCGCGGCCTGGGTGTCGACCAGCCGCGTGAGGAGCCGGGCGGCGGTGGCCTTGGCCAGCAGGTCGGCATCGGGGTGGACGACCGCGCACGGCGGAGGGGTCACACGGGCACCTCCGTCCCGTCCACGAGGCGGCCGATGTGCCTGGCGGCGTTGGCGTACACCACATCGGGGTCGAGGCGGCGCAACTCCTCGGCGAGCGTCTCGGGGGTACGACGCCGAGCCAACGCGACGGTCTGGTCGGGTTGGCCGGGCCGCGACAGGGTGGCCAGGCGGCCGTCGGGTCGGGTGATCCTGATGTCCCCGGAGTCGGCGACGAGCCGGACGTCGGTCAGCCCGGGACCGGCGGACTCGGTGCGCTGTACCGGGACCTCCAGCTGGTCGGAAAGCCACGCGGCCAACAGCTCCGCGCTGGGGTAGTTCCGCTCCGCGGACACCTCCGCCGAGGACACCCAGCCACAGGGCCGGTCCATCGCGCTGGCCAGCAGGGACCGCAACGGTGTGATCCGGGTCCATGTGAGGTCGGTGTCGCCGGGACGGTAGTGCCGGATGCGCTCACGCAGGTCGGCGATGGGATCGGGTGCGTACAGCGCGTCGGTGATGCGGCGCTGCGCGAGACGGCCGATGGGGTCGTCGCCCGGGTCCTGGGGGCCCTGGCCCGGCCACCACGCGACCACGGGCGCGTCGGGCACCAGTAGCGGTGTGACGACCGCGTCGGGGTGGTCTCCGAGCGGTCCGTAGAGCCGCAGCAGGATCGCCTCACCGGGACCCGCGGTGCCGGGCTGGCGGATCTCGGCGTCGAGCGCGGGCTCGGAGTCGGGGTCGCGCCGGATGAGAGCGAGCACCCGCGAGGGATGTTCGCGTCCGGCCTCGGTGGCGGCGTGCACAGCGTCGTAGTGGTCGGCCTCGTTGGTGACGATGATCAGCGTGAGCACCATGTTCATGGCGCCACCGCCGATACTGTGCCGCTCGCTGGCGATCCGCTCGGCGATCTGCGAGGTGTCCGTACGGGGCAGATACAGCGTCATGATCGTCCCCTTCGCCGCTCCTGGCCGGTGGTCGTGGGGTGGTCCGCGGGCGGACGGTCCCCGCTGGCGTGTGCGGGTGTCACGGCCGCCGCCACTGGCGTCCGTCGCGGGCGAGAAGCTCGTGCCCGGAGCTGGGGCCCCAGGTGCCGGCCCGGTACTGTTCGGGCCGGCCGTTCTTGGCCCAGAACTCCTCGATCGGGTCAAGGATCGTCCAGGACAGCTCGACCTCCTCCTGGCGCGGGAACAGCGGCGGGTCACCGATGAGGACGTCGAGCAGCAGCCGCTCGTAGGCTTCCGGGCTGGTCTCGGTGAAGGAGTGGCCGTAGGTGAAGTCCATCGTGACGTCACGGACCTCCATGGCCGTGCCCGGGACCTTGGAGCCGAACCGCAGCGTGACGCCCTCGTCGGGCTGGATACGCAACACCAGCGCGTTCTGGCCGAGCTCGGCGACGTCGCCGCGGCTGAACATCTGGTGCGGGGCGCGCTGGAAGACCAGGGCCACCTCGGTGACCCGGCGGCCCAGCCGTTTTCCGGTGCGCAGGTAGAACGGTACACCCGCCCATCGGCGGGTGTTGACGCCGAGCTTCACGGCCGCGTAGGTCTCGGTGTTCGAGTCGGTGGGGGTGCCCTCCTCGTCGAGGTAACCGCGGACCTCGGTACTGCCCTGCCACCCGGCGGCGTACTGGCCCCGCGCGGTGCCGGTGGCCAGGTCGTGCGGCAGGGTCACCGCCGAGAGCACCTTCTCCTTCTCCGTGCGGATGGCATCGGCGCTGAACGTGACCGGCTCCTCCATCGACACCAGTGCCAGGAGCTGGAGCAGGTGGTTCTGGATGACGTCGCGGGCCGCCCCGATCCCGTCGTAGTAGCCGGCGCGTCCCCCGACACCGATGTCCTCGGCCATCGTGATCTGCACGTGGTCGACGAATCCGCGGTTCCAGACGGGCTCGAAAAGTGTGTTGGCGAACCGCAGGGCCAGGATGTTCTGGACAGTCTCCTTGCCCAGGTAATGATCGATCCGGAATACGGACTGTGGGGGGAAAACCGAGTCGACGACCGCGTTGAGCTCCCGTGCGCTCTCCAGATCGTGACCGAACGGCTTCTCGATGACGACGCGCCGCCACGAGCCGTCGTCGGACTCGGCGAGCCCGCAGCGTTTGAGCTGCCTGATCACGGTGGGGAACAGACTCGGGGGCAGCGAGAGGTAGAACCCGACGTTGCCGCCGGTGCCGCGCCGCTGGTCGAGGTCGCGCACGGTCTCGACCAGCCGGTCGAACACCTCGTCATCGTGCAGCTCCCCCTGCACGTAGCGGATGCCCTCGCTGAGCTGGCGCCAGACGTCCTCCCGGAAGGGGGTGCGCGCGTGTTGGCGTACCGAGTCGTGCGCGAGCTGGGCGAAGTCCTGGTCGTTCCACTCGCGGCGGGCCACGCCGACCAGGCCGAACGCCGGTGGGAGCAGGCCGCGGTTGGCGAGGTCGTAGATGGCCGGAAGTAGCTTGGTGCGGGCGAGGTCGCCGGTGACCCCGAACAGCACCAGCGTCCCCGGCCCGGCGATCCTCGGCAGCCGCCGGTCCATCTCGTTGCGCAACGGGTTCGGAACCGCTCCCGGCATCACCGGTTCTTTCATGGGCTATCCCGATCTCTCGCGCGAAATCCCGGAGGCGCCGCGCTGGCCGCCCCCGGCCTCGTTCGTCAGCGCCGCAACGCCTCAACCGCCTCGTGTACCCGGGTCAGGCCGGCCGCGCGGTCCCCCAGGTGCAGCCGGACCACCGGGCGGCCCCGCGCCTCCAGGGCCCCGAAGTCGCCCAGGGCCTGGGCGAGTTGCAACTCGCCGAAGGTGTAGGGGCGGCCCGGAATCTCCAGGTCGCCGGAGTGCTCCCCGGTGATCTGCAGGAAGACACCGTTGGCCGGACCACCCTTGTGGTACTGCCCGGTGGAGTGCAGGAACCGCGGGCCCCAGCCGAAGGTCACCGGCCGCGGGGTCGAGGCGGCCAGGCCGGACCGCAGCTCGGCGGCCGTGGGCTCGCCATCACGGTCCAGGTAGGCCATGACCGCGAGATAGCCGGACTCGGGTACGGAGCCCAGCAACGCCCGCAGGGCCGCGTCGAGGTCGTCGACCCCGCCGGGCAGGGTGTCGGCGGTCGCGTGTACCCGGACGTCGCCGTCCACGAACCGCGGTGATCCCTCGGGCAACGGGGCGCCGTCGCTGCCCTCCAGCAGCCGTCGCGTGTTGTCCTTGGACTCCTGGACATTGGGCTGGTTGAACGGGTCGATGCCGAGCAGCCGGCCGGCGACCGCGGTGGCGTACTCCCACGCCAGGAACTGCGCTCCCAGCGGCCCGGAGACCACGGTGCCGTCAGTGACCGCGACGGGCGCGGTCCCGTCGGAGGAGAAGACGACGTGGTGCGTGTCGGGGGCGGCGACGGTGCCGGGTGCCGAAGCGCTCTCTGGGACCACGGGAAGCAGGCCGGTGCCGTCCTTCCCGGTCGACTCGGCCACCAGCTGTTCGATCCAGTCGCCCAACCCGGCGGGGGAGTCGCCCGTGAGAACGACCTTGTCGTGCCCACCGAAACCGCCCAGGGCGGCCCCGAGCAGCAGGGCGGGGTTCTCCGTCTCGGTGTCCAGTGACGGCGCCAGGGCCTCGGCCTCGTCCAGTAGCGCCTCGACATCCACGCCGGCCAGTGCGCTGGGCACCAGGCCGAACGCGCTCAGCGCGCTGTAGCGCCCCCCGACCTTCGGGTCGGCGAGGAAGGTCCGGTACCCGCGTTCGTCCGCCAGTTCGGCCAGTGGTGATCCCGGGTCGGTAACCACGGTGACGCGCTCGGCCGGGTCGATCCCGGCCTCACGAAACGCGGCCTCGAAGGCGCGGCGGTGACTGTCGGTCTCGATCGTGCCCCCGCTCTTGGAGGACACCACGAGCGCGGTCCGCCGCACGCCCTCCGCCAAGACCCGCCGGACCTGACCGGGGTCAGTGGTGTCCAGCGTGACCAGTTCCGCCCCACGGTCGGCGGCGATCACCTCGGGGGCGAGCGAGGACCCGCCCATGCCGGCGAGGACCACGCGGTCGAGCCCCGCCGCTCGGGCATCGGAGGCCGACCGGGTCAGTTCGGGAAGTAGCGCGCGGGAGGAACGGGGCAGGTCAAGCCAGTTGAGCCGGATGGCCGCCTCATCGGCGGCCGCCGGCCCCCAAAGGCCGGCGTCCTTGGCCGTCAGGCGCGCCGCGACGCCGTCGCGGCTCAGGGACTTGAGCGCCGAGCCGGCCGCCTCGGCCGCGGCACCCCGCGCCTCGACAGTGAGCTGCCCCGCCCGTACCTGGTTGCTAGTCACTTCAGGTCGGATCCTTCCTGGAATCGCACGCGCGTGTGGACCTGTTCGTGGCGGTGGCCGCCGGCGGGCGGCGCCGTACGCCGTCGTTCGGGGGCGCCCCTACCCGCGAAGGTGGCGCGCTACCCCTTCCAGGAACCCCTCCCAGGACCGTTCGAACTTCGCGACGCCGTCGTCCTCCAGGAACTGGACGACGTCGTCGTAGTCGACTCCGACCTCGGCCAGGGCGTCGAGGTCGGCACGCGCCCGGGCGTAGCCGTCGCGCACGGTGTCGCCGGTGACCTCGCCGTGGTCGGCGGTGGCCTCGAGCGTGGCCTCGGGCATCGTGTTGACGGTGTCGGGCGCGACGAGGCCGGTGACGTAACGGGTGTCGTCGTAGGCGGGATCCTTGACCCCGGTGGAGGCCCACAGGGGACGCTGCGGTGTGGCTCCGGCGGCGGCCAGCGCCTTCCACCGCTGAGAGGCCACGACCTCCTCGAACGCCTGGTAGGCCAGCCGGGCGTTGGCGATGGCGGCCCGGCCGCGCAGCCGGGCCGCCTCGTCGGTGCCGATACGGTTCAGGCGGGCGTCGATCTCGGCGTCGACCCGGCTGACGAAGAACGAGGCCACCGACTGGATCCCCGCGATATCGTGGCCGTTCTCGCGGGCGCGTTCCAACCCGGCGAGGAAGGCCTCCATCACCTGGCGGTACCGCTCCAGCGAGAAGATCAGTGTGACGTTGACACTGATGCCTTCGGCCAGGGCGCGGGTGATGGCCGGCAGGCCCTCGGGGGTGGCCGGGATCTTGATCATCAGGTTGGGGCGGTCGACCAGCCACCACAGGGCCCGTGCCTCGGCGACCGTGCGCTCGGTGTCGTGCGCGAGGCGGGGGTCGACCTCCAGCGACACCCGGCCGTCGACACGTCCCGTGGACTCGTACACCGGGCGCAGCACGTCGGCCGCCCAGCGGATGTCGTAGCCGGTGATAGCGCGCACCGCCTCGTCAACGGAGACGCCGCGCAGGGCGAGGTCGCGCGTCTGCGCGTCGTAGGCGTCACCCTCCGTGAGCGCCTTCTCGAAGATCGTCGGGTTGGAGGTGACGCCGACCACGTTGCGCTCGGCGATCAGCTTGGCGAGGTTGCCGGAGCGGAGCCGCTCCCGGCTGATGTCGTCGAGCCATACGGCGACGCCTTCGCCGGACAGCTCGCCCAGTGGACTGGTGGTGGCTCGTGGGTTCGTCATGCTACACCGCCTATCTCGTCGTCGGCCGCCGGTTCGCGCGAGCAGCTGCCCAAAGCGAGGAGGGTCCTCACCCTCGACGCGGGACCCTCGAACAGTGCCTAGTTCCCGGTCGTCGTTCCCCTCTCACGCCCCAGGCGGGAGATACTGCCGTGCACCGCGGCGACCACGCGGTCGGGCGTGATCCCGAACTGCTCGTAGAGCGTCTGGTACGGGGCCGAGGCTCCGAAGTGCTCCAGCCCGACGGTCTCGCCGGCCTCACCGATGTACTCGCGCCAGCCCAGCCCGATCCCGGCCTCGACGGCGACGCGGGCACGAACGGACGGCGGCAGCACCCGCTGTCGGTAGGCGTCGTCCTGCTCGTTGAACCATTCCACGCTCGGCATGGACACAACCCGGGTGGGCGTGCCCGACGCCTCGAGCCGCTCTCGGGCCTGCAGCGCGATCGCGACCTCACTGCCGGTGGCGATGATGATCGCCTCGGGCGTGGCTCCCGTCGCCTCGGCGAGGACGTACCCGCCCCGGGCGGCGCCCTCGGCGTCGGCCAGCTCGCCGCGGTCGAGGACCGGGACGTTCTGCCGGGTCAGCGCGAGCGCCGACGGGCGGTCGGTGCGCTGCATGATGACCCGCCAGGCGACGCTCGTCTCGTTGGCGTCGGCGGGGCGGATGACGTCCAGGCCCGGGATGGCCCGCAGCGCCCAGAGCTGCTCGACCGGCTGGTGTGTGGGGCCGTCCTCGCCCAGACCGATCGAGTCGTGGGTCCACACGTAGGTCACCGGTAGCCCCATGAGCGCGGCCAGCCGCACCGCCGGACGCATGTAGTCACTGAACACCAGGAACGTTCCGCCGTAGGGGCGGGTGGGGCCGTGCAGCGCGATTCCGTTCAGCAGCGAGCCCATGCCGTGCTCGCGTACCCCGAAGTGCAACACCCGGCCGAACCTGTTCCCGGAGAACGCCTTGGTGGAGTACTCCTCGGGGACGAACGAGGGCTCGTCCTTGGGCGTGGTGTTGTTGGACCCGGCGAGGTCCGCGGAACCGCCCCACAGCTCGGGCAGCACCGGCGCCATCGCGCTGAGGATCTCGCCGCTGGCCTTGCGGGTGGCCATACCCTTCTCGCTGGGCTCGAACACCGGCAGGGCGTCCTCGAAGCCGTCGGGCAGCTTGCCCGCGCGCAGCCGGTCGAACAGCTCGGCGCGTGGTCCGGCGCTGGCGTGCCATGCCTCGAACTCCCGCTGCCAGGCGGCGCGGGTCTCGCGCCCGCGGTCGACGGCGAGACGCGTGTGGCTCAGCACCTCCTCGTCGACGTCGAAGCGGGTGTCCGGGTTCAGCCCGAGGATCCGCTTGGTGGCGGCGACCTCGTCACCCCCCAGGGCCGCGCCGTGTGCCGCGCCGGTGTTCTGCTTGTTCGGGGCGGGCCAGCCGATGATGGTGCGCAGCCGGATGAACGACGGCCGCTCGGTCTCGGCCTGCGCGGCCAGGATGGCGGCGTACAGGGCGTCGACGTCCTCGTGGTAACCCTCCCCGGAGGTCCAGTCGACCTCCTGGACGTGCCACCCGTAGGCGGCGTAGCGCGCGGCGACGTCCTCGGAGAACGCGATCTGGGTGTCGTCCTCGATGGAGATGTGGTTCTCGTCGTAGATCAGGACGAGGTTACCGAGTTTCTGGGTGCCCGCCAGCGCGCTCGCCTCGTGGCTGACGCCCTCCTGGACGTCGCCGTCGGAGCAGACGGCGTAGACGAAGTGGTCGAACGGGCTGTCGCCGGGAGCGGACTCGGGGTCGAACAGGCCGCGCTCGCGGCGCGCGGCCATGGCCATGCCGACGGCGTTGCCGATGCCCTGCCCGAGGGGGCCCGTGGTGGTCTCGACCCCGGCGGTGTGGCCGTACTCGGGGTGGCCGGGGGTGAGGCTGCCCCACTGCCGGAGTCGCTTGAGCTCGCCGAGGTCGAGCCCGTACCCGGCGAGGTACAGCTGGATGTAGAGGGTGAGACTGGAGTGGCCGCAGGACAGCACGAAGCGGTCACGCCCGCTCCACTCGGGCTCGCTGGGGTCGTGCCGCATGACCTTCTGGAAGAGCAGGTACGCCGCGGGGGCCAGGCTCATCGCGGTGCCGGGATGGCCAGAGCCCGCCTCTTCGACGGCGTCCATGGCGAGGGCGCGGACCACATCGACGGCGCGACGGTCGGTCTCCGACCATTCCAGGGGTTTGGAGGTGTCGATGTTCACGCGGGCTCAGGGCTCCTTTCGGGCGTTCGGCGCGGCACGCCGTACTTCCTGTGTGGCCGGGTCGGTGACTGTGAGGTTATCCGTGGTCGGCCTGGCCTGCCAGGGTGGTTCGCGGGAGCGCCCCGGGCGGGCCTGTCGTGGCTCGGCACGACACGTACGACCACATGCGAGCCTACCGGTTGGGCGGTGGGCGGGGCGTGTCCACCATGTCTCAGTGCCGGCCGGGGTGGCACGCGTCCACCTACGCGCGCCCGAACGGCCGGGGTGGGGACGTCGTGGCGGGCGTGACCGCGCTCCCCGGTGCGCGCCGGGGCGGGCTGTCTCGGTAGGCTGCGCGGCGGAGCGGCCACAGCTTGGCGGGTCCTCGGGTGGGCGCACCACGCGCCCCCGGTCAACCGGGCTCCGAAGCGAGTACTACAGTATGTCGTTGACGGGGTTGCCAACGTTCCCGACGTGGTGTCGGGGGTGGCCGGCGGCTCCGCTGTGGCGAGCAATGAGGGTCCCGAGTACGTAGAGGTTCAGCGTGTCTGTGTCCGTAGTGCGGATGTCTCCCGCCGTGCGTTCCGGGTGGTGCGGACGCCCCGGGAACGAGCCACACGGCACTGGGCCAAGGGTGTGGCGGACCGGATGACACTGCTGAACCAACCCGAGCGTGACCACTCCACCCCGCGGGGGGAGGGCGCCCCGAAGCCGGACGGCACGGGCGTGGCGCGGCTGCGCGCGTACGCGCGCGCCTACGTCGCCCTGTCCAAACCGCGTGTCATCGAGCTGCTGCTGATCACCACGATCCCGGTGATGTTCGTGGCCGCCGACGGTGTCCCACCACTGTGGACAGCGGTGGCGACGCTGGTCTTCGGCACCATGTCGGCCGCCAGCGCCAACGCGATCAACTGTTACCTCGACCGCGACATCGACCAGGAGATGCGGCGCACTCGCCGCCGCCCGGTCGCCATGGACCAGGTCAGCCCACGCGGAACGATGACCTACGGGCTCCTGCTCGCCATCGGTTCGACGGTCGGGTTCGCGGTGTTCGTGAACTGGCTGTCGGCGGCGCTGTCGCTGTTCGCGATCCTGTTCTACATCTTCGTCTACACGTTGCTGCTCAAGCGGCGCACCGCGCAGAACGTCGTGTGGGGCGGGATCGCCGGGTGCATGCCGGTGCTGATCGGCTGGGCCGCCATCACCGACCGCCTCGACTGGGCCCCGTTCGTGCTGTTCCTCGTGGTGTTCTTCTGGACGCCGCCACACACGTGGGCGCTGGCGATGCGCTACCGCGAGGACTACGCCGCCGCCAAGGTTCCGATGCTTCCCGTGGTGGCGGGCGAGCGGCGGGTGCTGCTGGAGTGCGTGCTCTACAGTTGGGCGACCGTTGCGGTGTCGATCGCCCTCTGGCCGGTCGCCGGGACAACGTTGCTCTACCCGGTCGTGGCCGTCGCCCTGGGGGGACTCCTGCTGGCGCAGGCGCACCGGCTGCTCCACCGGGTCAGGACGGGGGTGACTGGCCCGCAACTGCGGACGATGGGCTTCTTCCACCTGTCCAACGCCTACCTGGCGCTGCTGTTCACGGCCGTCACGATCGACCCGGTGCTGGCCAACGTCCTGGGCTGACCCGTGGGGCGGACCCCGCTTCCGCGATGGTGGCCTCAGGGACGGGCGTGGCGCGCCGGCGCGGTCCAGGTCCAGGCGAGCACCCACGTGACCAGGACGACGAGGAGGAGCGCCACGGGGACGTGCAAGTCGAGCACGCGGTGGCTGCCGAGGTATGCCTGGCCGAGCCCCAACGCGAACGCCAGGGCACTCAACACCCCCGGCAGGAGGGACCCGCGAGCCGGCCACCGGAACAGGGCAGCGGCGACGAGCTGGATTCCGGCGACGACGTGGGTCACGACGGCGCCCGTCGAGTGCAGCGGCAGCGCCCCGAACTTGCCCGCCACCAGCTGTCCGGCGGTGGCGAACTCGAACAGCAGTACCGCGGCGTGGGCGAGCACGGCCGCGCGCAACAACCAGAGATAGAAGCCGGGCCGGAGGGGCCTCTGGGGAGTGGCTGTCGTGCTCATGGGAGTGGGCTCCAAACGCTCGCGCGGAAGGTCGAACACCGGGGCGTGAACCCTACCGCCATCGCCCGCGCCGTGAGCACCGCATCGTTGGACACACCGGAGCACCGGCGGAGGCGCGTGATCCCGCGATCTCCCCACCCGGCGGGCGAGCGCCCCGCCAGAGGAGTTACCGGGCGGCCAGGGACCGAGCGGATACCATCGGAGGCCATGCCCGCACTCGACACCAAAGCGATCCTGCAGGGGACCGAACCCGGGCACCGTTCCATCGGGCTGGGCATCGGTATGGCGATCAGCGTCGTCTGCGCGCTGATCATGCTCGGCTACCTGCTGTGGGTCGGCTTGGAGACCGGCGAGGTCGCCGGCATCGTCGGGTTCCTCCTCAGCGTCGCCGCGGCGGTGATCCCGGTCGCCATCGTGGTGCCGCTGGTCCTGCTGCTGGACCGGCTGGAACCCGAACCGACCTCGATGCTGACCTTCGCGTTCCTGTGGGGCGCGGGCGTGGCGATCCTGCTGTCCTTCCTGCTGAACACCGCGGGCATGGAGATATACGCGGTTCCGGTGTTCGGGCCGGATACCGGAGCCCTCCTCAGCACGGCCGTGATCGCCCCGGTCGTGGAGGAGAGCGCCAAGGGGCTCGTTCTGCTGATCCTGCTCTGGCGACGTCGGCACGAACTCGACTCCTACACCGACGGCGTGATCTACGCCGCGATGGTGGCCATCGGGTTCGCCTTCACCGAGAACGCCCTGTACTTCCTGTCGTCGTTCTTCCAGGAAGGGTTGTTCGGGCTGGTCTTCACCTTCGTGCTGCGTGGGCTGGTGATCCCGTTCGGCCACCCGCTCTACACCGCCATGATCGGCATCGGTGTCGCCTACGCGGCGATCCACCGCGGTCGCGCGCGGCTGCTGGCCCCGGTCGCCGGCTGGGTGGCGGCGGTCCTGCTACACGCGATCTGGAACGGGGCGACGGTCTTCGGCTGGGTCGGGCTCGGTGTCGCCTACGCGGTGCTCTTCGGAGTGCTCGTGATAGTCATCGTGACCGCTGTGCGCGACCGTCGTCGCCAGGTGGGCGCGATCGCCCACCACCTCCCGCGGTACATCCCCACGGCCCTGGTCACCGCCGACGACATCCGGATGCTCAGCTCGATGGCCGGCCGCCGCGCCGCCCGGTCGTGGGCGCGGCGCAACGCCGGCCGGCGTGGGCGACGGGCCATGAAGGACTACCAGCTCGCCGCCACCGAACTCGCCTTGCTGCACCAGCGCCTGGAACGGGGGGTGGCGCGCCCCAACCCCGAGGGGCGGCGCGACGCGTTCCTGGCGCTGATGCACGCCGCGCGCGAGGTGTTCCTGGGCCGGGCGCGAGAGCCCGTGGCACCGGCGTGGGCGCCGACGACGACCGACTCGGGATTCCTGACCCGTAGCGACTTCTCGCACGTGATCGCCCAGGCCCGCGCGACGCGTGAGATGCCTCCACAGCCCGGGTCTAGCGGTCGCGGGTCCGCGCAGGAACCGCCGTCTCCTCCGCCGCGGGAACCGGGCTCCGGCTGACCGCCACACGTTCCGTGGTGGCGAGGTACAGCCGGACGACGGCGACCCAGGTGAGGATGGCTCCCAGCACGTGGGCCACCACGAGCCCTTCGGGAACCCCCAGGAAGTACTGCGTGTAGCCGATGGCGCCCTGCCCGAGGAGCGCCGCGAGCACCAACCACACCTGGACCCGGACCTGGCGCGGCCCTCGGCCGCGGACGAGCGGCACCATCAGGGCGAGGGTGAGGAGGACCGCGAGCCACGCGAGCAGGGAGTGCGTCCGGGAGATCAGGACCATGTCGACGCCCCAGCGTGGGGCGCCCGGATCGCCGCCGTGCGGGCCGTTGCCGGTGACGACGGTGCCCGCCACCAGAACGAGGAACCCGGTGGCGAGCAGCGCCAGAGTGAGGGTGCCCACGGCCGGGGTGACGGTGGGCCGAAGCGTGCCCCGGGGTTCGCGGCAGCGCACGTACAGCGCGACGGCCACGGCCAGGACGAGCATCGAGAGCAGGAAGTGCGCCGTGACCGTGATCGGGTGCAGCCCGCTCCACACGGTGACACCGCCCACCGCGGCCTGGCCGGCGACCCCCACCACGATGGTGGCGGCCATGGCGGTCAGGTCACCCCGGCGCGGGCGCGTCCGCAGCGTGGCGAGGAGCACGATGACCCCCACGGCCAGGACCGGCAGTGCCAGGGTCCGGTTACCGAACTCGATCGCGGCCTGTAGGGCGCTGTGTTCGGTGTTGACCGGTACGAAGCTGTCGGGGGTGCACCTGGGCCACTCCGAACAGCCCAGTCCCGAGCCGGTGACCCGGACGGTGGCGCCGCTGAGCGTGATCACCGCGTTGGCGACGATGTTTCCCAGTGCCCACCAGCGCAACGAGGACGGTGCGCGCCCCCGGAGCGCCGGCCGCGCCAGCCAGACGAGCACAGCGACGACGGTGATCGAGACCAGACCCTGCCACGCCCACAGCGGCAGACTGAGAACCACGATGTCCTCGGCGGCGAGCGCCGATGGGGAACCAACCATACGACGCACTGTAGTAGAGGGGGTGACCTCCCCAGCCATCGCGGGGTGGTTCGTGGCGTCGCGGTGCCCGGCCCGGTGTCCGGGACGACTCCCGCGCCGGCGGGGGCCGGGTCAGCCCCGGGTCTCGCCGGCGGCCGTGTCCGCGCCGGCGGGCTCCCGCTCGGAGGGCCGCTGCGTCCGGGTGGAGCCCGCGCTCGCCGCGATCACGCAGGCCACCGCCACCCACTGCACGAGCGACAGGAACTCGGTGAGCAGCGCCATCCCAACCAGGGCCGCCGCGGCGGGCTGGAGGCTCATCAGGATCCCGAACACCCGCGGCGGCATCCGCCGTAGCGCCCCCAACTCCAGGGAGTAGGGCAGCACCGAGGAGAGCATCCCGACGAGCAGGCCAATGAGCAGCAGGCGCGGGTCCAGCAGGGCGGTGCCGCCCTGGGTCGTGGCGGCCGGGCCGACGAACAGCACGCCGACCACGCTGGCGATGGCCAATCCCGAGGTTCCGCTGAAACGCCGCCCCGTCGCGGCGCTGAGCAGGATGTAGCAGGCCCACGCCGTGGCGGCGAGCAGCGCGAAACCGATCCCGGCCGGGTCCAGCTCCGCGCCGCCGCGCCCGAGCAGCAGCACACCCACGCCCGCGAGCGTCGCCCACAGCAGGTCGAGCGGGCGGCGCGACCCCGCTATGGCCACCGTGAGAGGGCCGAGGAACTCGATGGTCACCGCGACCCCGAGCGGGATGCGCGCGAACGACTCGTAGATCGCGAGGTTCATGGTGGCCAGGGCCACCCCGAAGGCGACGACGACCAGCCAGTCGGTGCGGCTTCTGCCCCTGATGGCCGGTCGGGCGAGCACGAGCAGGAGGGCGGCTGAGGTGAGCAGGCGCAGCCACACGACCGCGCTGGGTGGAAGAACCGCGAACAGGTTCTTGGCCACACCGGCACCCGCCTGGACGGAGAGGATCCCGACCAGCACCATTCCGGAGGGTGGGATGGAGTCGCCCGCGGCACGCACCAGGGCGACACCCCGCGGTGCCCACGCCCACCATCCGACCCGTCCACCCGAGGAAGCCATCGAAGCCACGTCTGGTGATCCTACGTCGCTTCGGTCGCCCGTGGTCGGCCGCTCCGGATCGGCGGGCGGCGCACGGGTATAGTCGGGAAAGGCCATGATCACGTGGGCACCGGAGGGGCATGGGTTTCTCGGTCGCGTCCGAGGTGGGCCGGCTACGCCAGGTCATCGTGCATCGCCCGGACCTCGAACTCATGCGGCTCACCCCGTCGAACAACGATGCCCTGCTCTTCGACGACGTTCCCTGGGTGAAGCGCGCCCGCGAGGAGCACGACCGCTTCGTCGCGCGGCTGCGCGAGCGGGGGGTGCGGGTGCACTACTTCCACGAGCTACTCCGGGAGGTGCTGGCCGTCCCCGCGGCCAAGGCGCACATCCTGGACCAGCTGCTGGACGAGCGGTTCTACGGCCCGGTCGCCATCGAGCCGATCCGCGACGCCTTCGCGAACATGCCCGACACCACCCTGTGCAGGTACCTCGTCGGCGGGATCACCAAGCGGGAGCTGCTGCAACGCGTCGCCGAGCCGCGGTCGGTGTGGTTTCACACGCTCGGCATGGACGACTTCGTGCTCGCGCCGCTGCCCAACCACCTCTTCACCCGCGACACCTCCAGCTGGCTGTACAACGGGGTGTCGATCAACCCCATGCGCCGCAAGGCGCGCCGCAGGGAGACCATCCACTACGAGGCGATCTATGGTTGGCACCCCCTGTTCACCGGCGGCGACTTCGAGATCTGGAACCCGGGGGCGTCCTGGGCTCCGGCGACCATCGAGGGCGGCGACCTCATGCCCATCGGGAACAACTCGGTGCTGGTGGGGCTGAGCGAGCGCACCCAGCCGCAGGCGGTCGAGCTGCTGGCGCGTGAGCTGTTCACCCGCGGTGGCGCCGACCGCATTCTCGGACTCCGGATGCCCAAGGCCCGGCCGGTGATGCACCTGGACACCGTGATGACCAACGTTGACCACGGTGTCTTCACCAAATACGCGGGCCTGGGCATGCTGCCCTCCTACACGATCGAGCCGGGCGACTCCGAGGGCGAGCTCAGGGTCACCGACCACCCGCCGGAGGACATGCACCGCGTGATCGCGCGGGCCGCCGGTTTCGACGACATCGCCGTGCTGACCCCCACCCAGGACGTGTTCTCCACCGAGCGCGAGCAGTGGGACGACGGCTGCAACGTCTTCGCCGTGGAGCCAGGTGTGGTGGTCGCCTACGAGCGCAACGTCACCTCCAACACCTGCCTACGCCGGAACGGCATCGAGGTGATCACCGTCAGCGGGGGTGAGCTCGGCCGTGGACGCGGTGGCCCGCACTGCATGACCTGCCCGATCGAGCGCGACGCCTGAGGGGATGGAAGTACCGGGCGTGGCCGCGCTCTAGCGCCGGGGTGGGGGCTGCGGCGGGGACTGTCCGGGCGGCGGGGGAGGTGACCCTCCTCCGGGAGGTCCCGAACCGGGGTTCGGCTGGTGCGCGGTCGGCCCCTGTCCGGGAGGCCACGTCTGGTGTCGCGGCTGTTGGACCCGCGGGTCGTGGTGGTACTGGCCGGTGCCGAACCACGCGGCGCCCGGCTGCGCGAACTCCCGGCGGCCCCGGATCACCAGCGCGGTGAGGAGCAGTGCCACCGCGACGGTGAGGAGCAGTGAGCCCGCTATGGTGCGCGCCGGCATGAGGACGGTCTCGTAGAGCCGCATGAGCGAGGAGTCCGCCACTCCGGGATCCCCGCGCAGATACCCGAACTCCAGCCAGAAGCGCCAGGGGACCGCGATCAGCGCGTAGAGCACCAGGGAGACACCGGCCGCGCGGACGGCGAACCTCCCGTGCGCGCAGTGTCTGGCGCGCACCAGCGCGAGAACACCGGCCGCCGCGCACACGGTGTCGAGGATGCCCCCGAGGACCAGGTGGATCATAGGGAAGAACTCCGTGGCGTTGGGCGGGTCTCACGCGTGGGGGCGCGGGTTGTTCCTGGCCGGATCCCACGCGGGACGCGCGGATGGCGCGTTGCGGTCAGGTTGATGGGGAGAGGCCGGTGGGAAATGACCGGGTGCCGAGGGTGCGGTGGGCTTGGGCCGCACGGTGGCGGCCAGGACCAGTAGCACGGCGCCGGCGAGCAGAACCAGGTAGCTCAACCAGCTCATGGTGTTCAGCACGAGTGAGGGGAGACCGAGGTCCCACAGGAGAAGGGTCTCCAGGACGCTCCACATCGCGTGGCCGAGCACCGCCAACAGACCGATCGCGGCGAGCACGCGCGCGGTCCGCGGCCGCATCCAGACCGCCATGACCAGACCCGCGATGGCGGCCAGCGCCAACGGGCCGTTGGCGAGGATCGTGAGGATCTCCGGGGGGATCACGTCGACTCCCTGAGGCGGCGGGTACCCGGACACTCTAAGGGGACTGCCCAGCCTCGGGCCAACCGGTCGGCTGGCCGGCTCCGGAAGCGCGCGGCGCTCCCGTGGCTCCGGGACACCGCGAGGACGACGCTGGCGGAGGGGTGGGCCGGCCGCCGCCGGCGAGAAGCGCGCTGGGGCTCGGCCGACCACACCGCTGGTCAACTTGCCTGGGATGTTGGGTTGAGGGAATACTTCGTTGTATGAGTCCGGCGAGCCGGGGCGAGAGGTTGCCCATCCACAACAGGCTGCGCGTGTTGCGGGCGGAACGCGGAATCAGCCGGGCGCGGCTGGCCGAGATGGTGGATGTCAACCCCCAGACCGTGGGAGCGCTGGAACGTGGCGACCACTATCCCAGCTTGGACCTGGCCTTCCGGATCTGTGAGGTGTTCGGGCTTCCAGTGGAGGCGGTCTTCAGCCGGGAGCCCTTCGCGCCGCTCTCCGAGTCCCTCTACGGAGGGGGAACGGGGGGACGGTGACCCGGTGTTCCGGCCTGAGGAGCGGGCCGGCCGCGAACGTGAGCGATTGGCGGGAGTGACGTGACGAAGCGGGGACGCCCCTCGTGGCACGGCCGGAGTTCGCGGCGTGTGGTCGCCGCCCTTTGGGCCGTCTGCCTGGTGGGCCTGGTGCTGTGGGCTCTGCTGGGAGGCCCCGCCGGGATCGACGCTGGCTGGTGGGTGCTCTACGCGGTGTGGCTGCTCCCCTTCGTGGTGCTGCGCTCCATGACGCGGGGCGTGGCCGAACGGCCCGTGGCCCGGCTGGACGAGCGGGAGGCGAAGCTCCGTGGTCGCTACCTCGCGATCGGGTACTACACCGCCCTGTGCGCCGGTTTCGCCGTGGCCGTGTACCTGGTGGCGCTGTCGCACGCTGACCCGACCGCTCTCGCCCGGGGCGCGCAGTTGCTGCTCGTGGCCATGGGGATGGCGGCCGCCGTTCCGACGGTGGCCCTCGGCTGGACCGCGCCGGACGACGACCCCGAGGATCTCGAGACCGCGTGAGGGTCGCGGTTCCCGCCGCCGGCCTCGGTGGTGGGAACGTACCCGTCCGCCGGGGGTGAGCGCGGCACTCCCACACCCACCTCACTGACCCTCTCTCGTGGTTCGGTTACTGCGAAGCCATGCATAGAAGATCGTACTTTCTGTTGTGTTTTCCCAACAAAGTATCCTACTGTCTTATTGATTCATTGGTTGTTTCGGTAAGTGAGGGTGTGGGTGGTGAACGCAGCGGCGCTGGAAGTCGACGGGATCAGCAAGCGCTACGGCGACACATGGGCCCTGCGGGACATGACGTTCCAGCTCGACGAGGGCGAACTCTTCGGGTTCGTCGGTGGCAACGGCGCGGGCAAGACCACCGCCATGCGGATCATCCTCGGGGTGCTCGCCGCGGACGCCGGGGAGGTCCGCTGGCGGGGCGAGCGTGTCGGCCTCGAGACGCGCCGGCGTGTCGGGTACATGCCGGAGGAGCGCGGGCTCTATCCGAAGATGCGAGCCTACGACCAGCTCGTCTACCTGGCGGAGCTGCACGGGATCGGCAAGCGCGCCGCGCGCGCCGCGGCGGGCGGGTGGCTGGAACGGCTCGGGCTGGGCGGTCGTCGCGACGACGAGATCGACCAGCTCAGCCTGGGAAACCAGCAACGGGTCCAGCTGGCCGCCGCGCTGGTCCACGACCCCGAGGTTCTGGTGCTGGACGAGCCGTTCTCCGGTCTCGACCCAGTGGCGGTGGACATCATGAGCGAGGTGTTGCGTGACAAGGCCGCCTCCGGGGTCCCGGTGCTGTTCTCCAGCCACCAGCTCGACCTGGTCGAGCGACTGTGCGACCGGGTGGGGATCGTGCGGGCGGGCGGCATGCTCGCGTGCGGCACGGTCGGGGAGCTGCGGTCGGATACCGTACGCCGGTTCGTGGTCGGGCTCGACAGTGGCGACCCCGGCTGGGCGCGGCAGCTGGAAGGCGTGACGGTGCTGTCGGTCGAGGGGGGACGGGTCCACCTCGAACTCGCCGAGGGCGCCGATGACCAGGAGGTGCTCGCCACGGCGATGCGGCACGGCCCCGTCCGGGAGTTCAGCCCGATCCGCCCGGGCCTGGCCGAGCTGTACCGAACCGCCGTGAGTGAGGGGGAGGCGGCATGACCACCACGCGAACGCGGAACGGGCGCCTGGGAAACGCGACGGCGGTCCTGCTGGTCGCTCGCCGGGAGGTCAGCACCCGGCTGCGCTCGAAGTCCTACGTGCTCAGCACGCTGGCCCTCGTGCTCGTGGTCACGGGTATGACCGTCGGGACGCTCACGCTGCAGGACGAGCGGAGCCACGTCGTCGCCGCCACCGACGAGGCCGAGGGGTACCTCGAAGCGGTCCGGACCGCGGCCCAGGCCGCCGGTACTGACGTGACCACCCGTGAGGTGTCCTCCCCGAGCGAGGCGGAGGAGCGGGTGCGCGACGGCGAGATCGACGCGCTGTTGACCGGAGGGCCGGCGGAGCGCGAGGTCGTCGTCGCGGGTGAGCCCGCCCCGGATCTTCGGGCGCTCCTCGACGGCGCCGTGCGGCAGGAGCGGCTCGCCGCCGAGTTGGCGCCCACCGACACCGACCCCGAGACCGTGCGGGAGGTGCTGTCGGCGCCGGCGCCCACACGTGACTTGGGCTCCGGTGGTTCGGAGGTCAACGAGCGTCTCGTGCTCAGCCTGATCGCCGTGGGGATGCTCTACGTGTTCCTCGTGATCTTCGGGATCCACGTCGCGCAGGGCGTGGTGGAGGAGAAGTCCACCCGGATGGTGGAGCTCCTGCTCTCGACGATCCGCCCGTGGCAGCTCATGATCGGCAAGGTCGTCGGGATCGGCGCGGTGGGGATGCTGCAGTTCGCGGCGATCGTCGTGGCGGCCCTGGCGTCGCTGGCGGCCACCGACCGGCTGGGAGACGTTCCCGACACCACCACCAGTGTCGCCGTGACCGCCCTACTCTGGTTCGTGTTGGGCTACCTGCTCTTCGCGACCCTCCTGGCGGCCTCCGGGGCGCTCGTCTCCCGCCAGGAGGACGTGCAGTCCGCGGTGCAACCGGCGCTGGCGCTGCTGGCCGTCCCATTCGTGGTCGGCGTCACGCTCGCCACCAGAAGCCCCCACAACCCGGGAACCACGGTGGAGCTCCTCTCGCTGGTCCCGCTCTTCTCCCCGGTGCTGATGCCGCTGCGTGCGGCACTCGGGGAGGTCCCCGCCTGGCAGCACCTGGTCTCGGTGGGGCTCACCCTGGCTCTGCTGGTGGTCTGCGTCGCTCTCGCGGCGCGTGTCTACTCCAACGCGGTCCTGCGGGTCGGGGGCCGGGTCAGGGTGTGGGAGGCCCTTCGCTAACCGACGGTGTCGGAGGTGCGGGACCGGCACGCGGCCTCCTCCCACTCGGCCGGCGCCGCCTCCGCGTGGGGCTCGCTCCGGGTGAGGACCGTCGCGAAGACCAGCAGCCAGGCCACGAACTCCACCCCGGGCCGCACCAGGGTCATGAGGAAGGCGATGAAGGTGTCCCCGGTGAGCCCGGTACTGACCTGGACGAGAAGCCACAGGTACGGCAGCGCCGCCGCCAGGAGGTGCGTGCCCAGGGCGGCCCACAGCAGGCCCGCCCTGGGTGGGCGGCGGCGTAGGATGAGCAGCCCGCCCACGGCGAGCACCACCGTGGGCGGGCCGAGCTCCCGCACCAGGGTGACCAGGGGAACGCCGATGTACTCCACGGAGGCCGAGCCTACCGAGGGAGAGAGGGCCGAGCCGGGGCGCGCGTGGTGGCCCCACCGATGCCGACGCCCCTGTCGCTGTCGAGACTCTCGACGACCCGGCGTATCGGTAGTCACGGGACCAACGGACCAACGGGGTCATGGGACGAGAGGAAGGGGCACCCCTCACTCCCAGCGGAAGAGGCGGCTGGCCAGTGCCGCTCCGGCGACGGTCCACAGTGCGAGTACCAGCAGCGGCAGCGGTGGTGGTGCCGCCCCCTCGGTGAGGACCGCGCGCAGACCGGAGGCGAGGGCGGTGATGGGCAGCGCTTCCAGCACCGGCCACAGGAACTCGGGGAAACGCTCCACCGGGAAGACCACACCACCGAGGCCGAGCAGCACGACATAGACGAGGTTGGCGGCGGCCAGGGTCGCCTCGGCGCGTAGCGTCCCGGCCATGAGCAGGGCCAGCGAGCTGAACGCGGCGGTGGCGAGCAGCACCAGCGCGAGCGCGTAGCCGACACCTCCCACCCCGGCCGTCGGGGACCACCCGAGGGTGAACGCGACCGTGCAGATCACCGTGGCCTGCAGCGCCTGGATCGCGAGCACCGCGAGGGTCTTGGCCGCCAGCAACCCGAAACGCGACAGCGGGCTCGCGCCGAGCCGTTTGAGGACGCCGTAGCGCCGCTCGAAGCCGGTGCTGATGGCCTGTCCGGTGAACGCGGTGGACATGACCGCCAGCGCGAGGACGCCCGGGGTCAGATAGTCCACCGGCGCCCCGGACCCGAGGTCGACCAACGTGGTGACGCTGAAGCCGACCAGCAGCAGGACCGGGATGACCATGGTGAGAAGCAGCTGCTCCCCGTTGCGCAGCAGGACGCGCAGCTCCATGGCCGACTGCGCGAGGATCATCCGCCACAGCGGTGCCGCCCCGGGGGCGGGGGAGAACATCGTGGCGTGGCGGGGCGATGGGTTTCCGGGGTCGGTCATGGTCAGCTTCCTAGCGAGCGGCGCGGGGCCCCGGCTTGGGCTTCGGGGAAACTCAATCTCGCAGCTCGCGGCCGGTGAGTTCGAGGAACACGTCCTCCAGGGTGCGCCGCTGCACGCGCAGCTCCTCGGGAAGGATCCCGTTGGCCGCGCACCAGGTGGTGACCGTGGCCACGAACTCCGGGCCGAGGCCACCGGGCGCGTTGGTGACGATGACGTACTGGGTGCGCCGCCCGCTGGGGTGGGTCGTGACGTCGCTGGCGGGCGGCAACGCGGCCAACAGGCTCGCGGTGTCGAGTTCCGGGTCGGCGTAGAAGCGCAACTCCTGGGCCGAGTCGGTAAGTTCGCCCGCGGCGCCGTCAGCGACCACCCTGCCGTGGTCGATGATCACCACGTGGTCGGCGAGCCGTTCGGCCTCCTCCATGTGGTGGGTCGTGAGCACCACGCCGACCCCGGCGGCGCGCAGTTCGTCCACGAGCTCCCAGGTGGCCATGCGCGCCTGCGGGTCGAGGCCGGCGGTGGGCTCGTCGAGGAAGACCAGCTCCGGCCGGCCGATCACGGCGGCGGCCAGCGAGAGCCGCTGCTGCTGCCCGCCGGAGAGCCGGCGCAACGGTGTCCCGCTCGCTGACGCCAGGCCGAGACGGTCCAGCAGGACCCGCGCCGGGATGGGGTGGGCGTGGAACGAGGCCATGAGACGTAGCCACTCACCGGCGCGAGCGCCGGTCGGGGCGCCGCCGGTCTGCAGCATCACCCCGACGCGCGGTTTGAGCTCGGCGGCGTCGGCCGCGGGGTCGAGCCCCAGTACCCGGACACGTCCGGAGTCGGCGCGGCGGAAACCCTCACAGATCTCCACGGTGCTGGTCTTGCCGGCGCCGTTGGGGCCGAGGAGGGCGGTCACCGCGCCGCGTGGCGCGCGGAACGACAGGCCCGCTACGGCGGTGGTGTCGCCATAGCGTTTGACCAAGTCGGTTGCCTCGACGGCGGTGTCCATGGTTCTCGAGTGTAGAGCGGGCGCGTGGCACACCCGCACGGGGTGGCGGGGTGCCGACCGGAGGTGGGCTGAGACGCGTTTCGGGACCGTGGCGGACGTGGATTACCCGCGGCCTCTGTCTTGTTCTATGAGACAGAGCTCCCGTGATTTGGTCAACCACGGGATGTGTGCCGCGCTCGCTCGGCGGGTCGGCGACGCGACCCGATTCCCGGAACTCCGCGAAGGCAAGGCTGGCCTTGGTGATCCATGACATGCGTCACCGTTTGCCCGCAAGGACTGAATTAGGCCACACTGATGTTGTGAAAAAGGTGAGCCAGCAGCGAGCAGCGGGGGAGTCCCTCACGGGGGCGGCCCACATGCCCGCGGGTCCCGAGCGGGGTGCCGAGAACGGCACCCGGGCACGGGTCGCCAGGCTCATCCTGGAACACGGTCCGATCACCGCGTCCACGCTGGGGGAGCGGCTCGGACTGACACCGGCGGCCATCCGCCGCCACCTTGACAACCTGACGCAGGAGGGCATGGTCGAGGCGCGCGACGACCGCTCGCGCGGACGCCGTGGCCGGGGTCGTCCCGCCCGGGTCTTCGTCATCACCGAGGCCGGGCGTGACGCTTTCGTCCACGGCTACGACGATCTCGCCTCCAGCGCGATGCGCTTCCTCGCGGAGAAGGCGGGCCCCGAGGCCGTCACCGAGTTCGCGCGACGCCAGGTCGCCGATCTCGAACGCCGGTACCGCCCTCTCCTCGAGAAGGCGCTTCCGCAGCAACGGGTGCGGCTCCTCGCCGAGGCGCTGTCCAGCGACGGCTACGCCGCCTCGGCGGGGGAGGCACCGGCGCCCGGGGGTGGTGAGCAGCTCTGCCAGCACCACTGCCCGGTCGCCCACGTCGCCGCCGAGTTCCCCGAGCTGTGCGAGGCCGAGGTCGAGGTGTTCGGGCGGCTCCTGGGAACCCCGGTGCGGCGGCTCGCCACCATCGCCCACGGCGACGGCGTGTGCACCACACACGTCACTCCCCGCGAAATCACCACCGATGAGATGACCGGCCCGAGCCCCGGCGACGGCGGTCGACACCACACAGAGGACGTCTGAGTCCAGGAGGATCCGCGTAATGACGTCTATCGCGCACCCCGAGCTCGAAGGGCTCGGAACATACGAGTATGGCTGGGCCGATTCCGACGCCGCTGGCGCCGTGGCTCGGCGCGGACTGAACGAGGAGGTCGTCCGCAACATCTCCGACCAGAAGGACGAGCCGGAGTGGATGCGGAAGCGGCGTCTCAAGGCGTTGAAGCTCTTCGACAAGAAGCCGGTCCCAGAGTGGGGTGCCGACCTTTCCAAGATCGACTTCGACAACATCAAGTACTTCGTACGCTCCACCGAGGAGCAGGCCCAGTCCTGGGAGGACCTGCCCGAGGACATCAAGAACACCTACGACAAGCTGGGTATCCCCGAGGCCGAGAAGCAGCGCCTGGTCGCCGGTGTCGCCGCGCAGTACGAGTCCGAGGTCGTCTACCACCAGATCCGTGAGGACCTGGAAAAGCAGGGCGTCATCTTCATGGACACCGACACCGCGCTCAAGGAGTACCCCGAGCTCTTCGAGGAGTACTTCGGCACGGTCATCCCGTCGGGCGACAACAAGTTCGCCGCGTTGAACACCTCGGTGTGGAGCGGCGGATCCTTCGTCTACGTGCCCAAGGGTGTGCACGTCGAGATCCCGCTGCAGGCTTACTTCCGGATCAACACCGAGAACATGGGCCAGTTCGAGCGGACCCTGATCATCGTCGACGAGGGTGCCTACGTCCACTACGTCGAGGGCTGCACCGCTCCGATCTACAAGACCGACTCACTGCACTCGGCGGTGGTCGAGATCATCGTCAAGGAGAACGCGCGCTGCCGCTACACGACCATCCAGAACTGGTCGAACAACGTCTACAACCTGGTGACCAAGCGCGCCGTCGCCTACGAGGGCGCCACCATGGAGTGGATCGACGGCAACATCGGCTCCCAGGTGACCATGAAGTACCCGGCCGTCTACCTCATGGGTGAGCACGCCAAGGGTGAGACGCTGTCCGTCGCCTTCGCCGGTGAGGGCCAGCACCAGGACGCCGGCTCCAAGATGGTGCACTGCGCGCCCAACACCTCCTCGACCATCGTGTCCAAGTCGGTGGCCCGTGGTGGTGGCCGCGCCTCCTACCGGGGGCTGGTACAGGTCCAGGAGGGCGCCGACCACGCCAAGTCCACGGTGAAGTGTGACGCGCTGCTCATCGACACCGAGAGCCGCTCGGACACATACCCCTACAACGACATTCGCCAGGACGATGTCGAGATGGGGCACGAGGCCACCGTCTCCAAGGTCAGCGAGGACCAGCTGTTCTACCTGATGAGCCGAGGGCTGGACGAGGACGAGGCCATGGCGATGATCGTGCGTGGGTTCGTCGAGCCCATCGCGCGTGAGCTGCCCATGGAGTACGCGCTGGAACTGAACCGGCTCATCGAACTGCAGATGGAAGGAGCGGTTGGTTAAGCATGGCCAGCCCGAACACCGGAGTCAAGGAGCACTCCCACGGCGGAGATCTCCCGATCTCCCGACTCGACACCCACGGCTCGTTCGACGTGGCCGCCTTCCCCGTGCCCACCGGGCGCGAGGAGGAATGGCGATTCACCCCACTTCGCCGGCTGCGTGGGCTGCACGACAGTGACGGCGCCGCCACGGGCGCCGTCACCGTCGAGACCCAGGCGCCCGAGGGCGTCTCGGTCGAGACCGTCGGGCGTGACGACACCCGGCTGGGCAGGTCGTTCCTGCCCAACGACCGGGTCAGCGCGCTGGCCTACTCGGCGTTCAGCGAGGCCACGGTGGTCACAGTGGCCAAGGACACCGAGGTCTCCGAGCCGGTCCACGTCAAGGTCACCGGGAACTCGGAGGGTGAGGCGTACGGCCACATCCTGCTGCGTGCCGAGAGCCACTCCTCGGCCACCGTCGTCCTGGAGTACGCCGGAAGCGCCACCTACTCCGACAACGTCGAGTACGTGGTCGAGGACGGCGCGCGGCTCACCGTGATCAGCCTGCAGGACTGGGAACGCGACGCCGTCCAGGTGTCGCACCAGTACGCCAAGGTCGGCAAGGACGCCAAGCTCACGAACTTCATGATCACCCTCGGTGGTGACCTCGTGCGGATCTCGCCGAGCGTCCGCTACGCGGGGCGCGGGGGAGACGCCGAGCTGCACGGGCTCTACTTCACCGGTGCGGGACAGCACCACGAGCACCGGTCGCTGGTCGACCACGACGCCTCCAACTCCCGCAGCCGTGTCGAGTACAAGGGCGCGCTCAGCGGGGAGGACGCCCACGCTGTGTGGATCGGTGACGTCATCATCGGCGAGGGCACCCAGGGCACCGACTCCTACGAGTACAACCGCAACCTGGTGCTCACCGACGGCACCCGGGTCGACTCCGTTCCGAACCTGGAGATCTTCACCGGTGAGGTCGAGGGCGCCGGGCACGCGAGCGCCAGCGGCAAGCTCGACGACATCCACCTGTTCTATCTGCAGTCGCGCGGCATCCCGGCCGACGAGGCCCGCCGCCTGGTCATCCGTGGCTACTTCGCGGAGCTGATCAACCGGATCGAGATTCCGGACCTGCGTGAACGGATCATGGACGAGGTTGAGGAGAAGCTGGCCCTCCATGAGTAGCAGCGAGTTCGTCAAGGTGTGCGCGCTCGAGGATATTCCTGACGAGGGCGTGCTCGGCGTGGAGGTCGACAACACCCCGGTGGCGCTGGTGCGCAGTGAGGGGGAGGTGTTCGCGGTCAGCGACATCTGCTCGCACGCCGAGGTGAACCTCTCCGAGGGGGAGGTCGAGGACGGCACCATCGAGTGCTGGCTGCACGGTTCCTGCTTCGACCTGCGTTCCGGTACACCGATCAACCCGCCGGCCACGGCGGCGATACCCACCTACGTTGTGAAGATCGACGGCGACGACGTCCTCGTCGCGCTGAACGACCAGAAATCCTGAGGCTGATAGGAATATGACCAAGTTCGAGATCCGCGGCCTGCGCGCCGACGTCCTGATCGGTGCCGAGGATCGCGAGGAGATCCTGAAAGGGGTCGACCTCACCATCGACTCCGGCGAGACCCACGCCATCATGGGGCCCAACGGGTCGGGCAAGTCCACGCTGGCCTACGCCATCGCCGGGCACCCCCGCTACGAGGTCACCGACGGCGAGGTGCTGCTCGACGGGGAGAACGTCCTGGAGATGAGCGTCGACGAGCGCGCCCGCGCCGGCATGTTCCTCGCCATGCAGTACCCGGTCGAGGTCCCCGGCGTTTCGATGTCCAACTTCCTGCGCAGCTCCGTGACCGCGGTGCGCGGTGAGGCGCCGAAGCTGCGCACCTTCTCCAAGGAGATGCAGAACGCCATGAAGGGCCTCTCCATCGACCCCGCGTTCGCCTCGCGGGGCGTGAACGAGGGGTTCTCCGGTGGTGAGAAGAAACGCCACGAGATCCTGCAGCTCGAGCTGCTTCGGCCGAAGTTCGCGATTCTGGACGAGACCGACTCCGGCCTGGACGTCGACGCGTTGAAGGTCGTCTCCGAGGGCATCAACCGGGTGAAGGCCGAGACCAACGTGGGTGTCCTGCTGATCACCCACTACAGCCGGATCCTCAACCACGTGAAGGCGGACCACGTGCACGTCTTCGCCAAGGGCCGTGTCGCCGAGTCCGGTGGCCCGGAGCTGGCCGACGCGCTGGAGTCCGAAGGGTACGAACGGTTCGTGAAGGCAGGCGCTTAACCGTGACGGCACGTGAGCCGGGGCCGATCGACGCGGACAAGCTCCGGGACGATTTCGAGATCCTGTCCCGGACGGTGCGCGACGACCGCCCGCTGGTGTATCTCGACTCCGGGGCGACCTCGCAGAAGCCGCGGCAGGTGCTCGACGCCGAACGTGACTTCTACGAGCGGCACAACGCCGCGGTGCACCGCGGCGCGCACCAGCTCGCCGAGGAGGCCACCGACCACTACGAGTCGGCGCGGGCCACGATCGCCTCCTTCATCGGTGGCCGGTCCGATGAGGTGGTGTTCACCAAGAACGCCACCGAGGCGATCAACCTCGTCGCCTACGCCATGAGCAACGCGGCCACGGCGGGGGAGACCTACTCCCGGTTCCGGATCGGTCCGGGCGACGAGGTCCTCGTCACCGAGATGGAGCACCACGCCAACCTGGTGCCGTGGCAGGAGTTGTGCCGGCGTACCGGGGCGACCCTGCGCTGGTTCTCGGTGACCGAAGAGGGCCGCCTCGACCTGTCGAACATGGATGACCTGGTCAACGAGCGAACCAAGATCGTCGCCCTGGCCCACCAGTCGAACGTGCTCGGTACGGTCAACCCGGTCCGAACGGTCGCCGCCAGGGCGCACGAGTTCGGGGCGCTGGTGCTGCTCGACGCCGCGCAGTCGGTGCCGCACGTTCCGGTGGACGTCACCGAGCTCGGGGCCGACTTTCTGGCGTTCTCCGGGCACAAGATGCTCGGTCCCAACGGGATCGGCGTGCTGTGGGGCCGGCCGGAGCTGCTCGCGGCCATGCCACCGTTCATCACGGGCGGCTCCATGATCGGCACGGTGTACATCGACCGTGCGACATGGGCCGACCCGCCGCAGCGGTTCGAGGCCGGTGTCCCGATGGCGCCGCAGGCGGTCGGCTTGGCGGCGGCGTGCGACTACCTGAGTGCGGTCGGCATGGCCAACGTGCGCGACCACGAGCGCGCGCTCACCGAGTACGCGCTCGAACGGCTCGGGGCGCTCGACGGTGTCCGGCTCCTCGGCCCCGCCGATGGCGAGGCCCGTGGTGGCACGTTCTCCTTCGTGGTCGACGACATCCACCCCCACGACGTCGGACAGGTCCTGGACGACCAGGGGCTGGCGGTACGTGTGGGGCATCACTGCGCGTGGCCGTTGCACCGCCGCTTCGAGGTGGTGGCCACCACGCGCGCCTCCCTGTACCTGTACAACACCTACGCCGACGTGGACGCGCTCGCCGAGGGAATCACTGAGGCGCAGCGGTTCTTCGGCGCCGTCCCGGTGCGTGAGAAGGGGCGCTAGCTCTCACCATGCGATTGGACGCGATGTACCAGGAGATCATCCTGGACCACTACCGCAACCCGCACAACAAGGGGTTGCGGGAGCCGCACGATGGCGAGGCGCACCACGTCAATCCCACGTGCGGCGACGAGGTGACCCTGCGGGTCAGCCTCACGCCGTCAGGCGGGGACGTGATCGACGGTTCGGCCACGGTCCGCGATGTCTCCTACGACAGCATGGGCTGCTCGATCAGCCAGGCCAGCGCTTCGGTGCTGACCGACCTGCTGATCGGAAGGAGCGTCGACGAGGGCATGCGGATGCTCGACGCGTTCACCGAGATGATGCACTCGAAGGGTGAGGCGGAACCCGACGAGGACGTCCTCGAGGACGCCGTGGCCTTCGTCGGCGTGTCGAAGTACCCCGCGCGTATCAAGTGCGCGCTGCTCGCCTGGATGGCGTGGAAGGACGCGACCGTGCAGTCAATGCAGTCAGTGTCGAACGACTCCCGCGAAGGCGGGGATGTACCGGAGAGTGCTTCATGACGGAGAGTAACACCGCTCCCACGACCGCGACCGCTCCGGAGCAGGGCCAGGACGCGCTGGCCGAGGAGATCAGTGAGGCGTTGAAGGACGTTGTCGACCCCGAGCTCGGCGTGAACGTCGTCGACCTCGGCCTGCTCTACGGCGTCAACGTCGACGGTAACGTGATCACCCTCGACATGACCCTCACGAGCGCCGCGTGCCCCCTGACCGACGTAATCGAGGACCAGGCCAACAGCGCGCTGGAGGAGTTCGAGCGCGAGGTCAAGATCAACTGGGTATGGATGCCGCCGTGGGGGCCCGACAAGATCACCGAGGACGGCCGCGACCAGCTTCGGATGCTCGGGTTCAACGTCTGAGGGCCGAACCGTAGCGGACACGGTGTGTCGCGGGGTGCCACGTGTGAGTGGTGCCCCGCGGTGTCGTGTGGGCGGTGGCCACAGTGCCGGGGGCCGGTGGGTCACACGACACGCTTCAGCGCGCCGCGGAGAGCACGGGCCGGAGCTCACCCACCAGGTCCTCGTCCCCTCGTTCCGTGAGGAGATCCATGAGGGCCTTCGGGTCGACCGGGCGGTCCTCGGTCTCCTCCCGGATCCGGTTGCTGATGATGCGCAGGGCCTCCTCGGTGGAGGCGGGCGCGGTGTAGCCGATGAGATGTAGCGCCTTGCTGGTGGGGCCGTGGTCGGTGAAATCGGCGGCCGGAAGCCGGCGGGCGTCGAGACGGTCGTTCTCGACGGTGATGAACACCCGGTCTCCGGGTTGGGCCGAGAGCCGTCGCAGCAGCGGGCGCAGCGAGTCGAACGCGGGTTGGTCGCGCCAGACCAGGACCAGCAGGTCCGCGCCGGGAGCGGTGAGGCACAGCAGGCGCCCCGGTTGCAGGCCGAGGTGGGTGGCGTATCCCGGTGGGACGGTAACCGGAGCCCCGTTGAGGTGGTCGCCGGAGACGTCCACACGATGCCACCATCGCCCGTCGGGGGCGCGGAAGCACCGGGCCGAGGTGACGACACTGGGCACGTCGGCACGTTCGGGGGAGGCGGGTTCGTCCTCGTGTTCCTGCGGGGAAGCGGAGGTGGGGCGCCGCCGGATCGGCAGGCCGTTCACGGTGGTGGCGGCCGAACTCTCCGGGTGCAGGTCGGTGTGCCCACCGTAGGTGGGGACCTGCGCGGGCGTCTCCATCGGTGTGGAGGGGTCGACGTGGACGTTGCCGTCACGGATGCTCACGCCGGGGGTGCTCAGCAGCCACGCGCGCAGCGCCTGCTGACGGATGCCGAGCCGCCCCAGCCGGTTCTCCGCGTCGGTCAACGAGGGTGCGTCACCCAGCAGCTCCCGGGTCTTCCATCGCAACAGGTGCGGGTCGTCACTGACGAGCCAACCGTTGTGCAGCCGGCGTTCAGTGAACAACGTGATGAGCACCCGCCACAGCGGAGTGCCGAGCGAGGGCACCTCCACCGGGTGGTCGGGGTGGGCGTTGATCAGGTGGTCGACGGTGGCGGCGGTGCCGAGCCGCTCGGAGAGGTCACGCAGGTGCTCGGTGATGGGCGCGCCCGCGGGGGAGCTGAGCCAGTGCAGTAGCCGTTCCTCGACGCTGCGTTGCGAGTTGCGGATCTCGCTGATGTCGACGTGCAGCTGGTCGGCCAGTGCCCGGATGCTGACAGGGTCGGTCGCGAACAGCCGCCCGGCCGCGACCGTGCGATCCAGCGTCTCCCAGCCGCTGAACAGCTCCTCCAACTGTGTGACGAGGGGGTGCTCGCGCGGGTCCAACGGCTCGGGTTCGGGATCCTCCCGGCGGGTCTCCTTGGGCCTGCCGAACGACGGCCGGCGCAGCGTGCGGTCGGGACCCATCAACGGGCTGCGTGTGCGCGAGTCCAGCCCGCCGGTCCGTGAGGAGGCGCGGTCGTCGGCCGTGACGGTCTCGGGGGCGGCCGCCGCCCCAGCACCCGCCGGTTGCGCGGAGTCGGCGTCCCGGGGCTGTTCGCCGTCGCGCTGCGCGCGCAGTGCCCGCAGGGTACGAATGGCGCGTGTGGCGGGAGTCTGCGGGGGCTCCGAGGAGGACTCGGCGGTGGGCGCGCCCTCCTCGGAGTCGACGCCGCTGGCGCCGATGGCCGAGTTCAGGTACGCGAGGGCGTTGTGCACGTGCGCGGGTGCCGAATCCGGAAGCCAGTGAGCGAGAGTGCGCACCGCCTCGATCATGAGCGCGGGTGACGGTAGCGGGGCGCCGGTGGTTTCGCGGGTGAAGGGGTGCATGGCGCGCCACATGACGGTGCCGATCACGTCGATCTCGCCGCAGTCGCTGGAGAAGCCCCAGCTACGCATGGCCGCGGGGGTGGCTGTGATCAGCCGTTCCCAGCTTCCGGCGGTGGCCAGGATGGCGCCGCGCACCGGTTCGGCCAACTCGTCGGTGTCGACCGGGAGCTCCTGGAGCGACGGCACGAACTCGGCGAGCCTCAGATGCTCCCAGTGTTCGATCGCCAGCCGGGCCAGCGAGTGCGAGAGCCACGCGGGCCCCGCGATGTCGATCACCCGGGCCAGCGGGAGCGAGCGCCACCAGCCGTCGGTGAGCCGGGAGTGGCGCAGGATCGGGGCGACATCGCCGGGTCTGCTCCAGTACAGGGCGGGTACGAGGTCGGTGAGGCAGATCGGGGATACGGCGTTCATCTGCTGGGGACCTCGACCTCCTGAGAGTGGCGCACGAACGGGACATACGCTGCGTGTGCTCGGCTCGCATCCACCGTGGTCAGGTTACCCGGCATGCCAGCCGGACATCTCCGGGGCGCCAGCGGAGCACTGACGGATGCCGGGAAACCGGGGGAAGCACACCGAGATCACGGCGACATTGCGGTGAGGCGCTTCCTGGAGATGGTACGTCCGTGGCGGGCTCGTGGGTAGCCCAAGGTGAGGGAACGCGCGGGCGCCCGTTCGCGGATCAGCCGGAACGATCCGCCGAACGCGGGGAGTTCGGCCGACACACGGGTAATCGTTTGGTGACCTAGATCACACTCGGGTGATTGCCACACCCGCGCCGGGCGCCCGCCCCACGAGGCCGCTGCTCGTGCGCCGCGGCTACTCGCGGGCGAGGGCGGTGACGGTCTCGGGATAGATCGGCACGCCCGTCGTGTTGCCCGGGTTCAGGGCGAGCCCGATCCCCTCGGGCAGGATGCCCGCGAGCTCGCGTGTGGCCAGGACCGTGTACGGCAGTTCACCGCTGCGTACGTTCAGTTGCGACTCGGAGGTGAAGGCCGGGATGAAGGTCGAGCCCTCCAGGTCCAGAGTCGGCAGGGCTACGGATCCGTCCTCCTGCTGCCCCGCGCCCTGCGGTAGGGGAACCCAGAGGTCGCCCTCGCGGAGCGCCGAGATGAAGGCGCTGATCGCGCCGCTCTGTTCGCCCTCGCCCTCGCTCTCGTCCGTCTCCTCGCGGGAGCGCGCCAGCGCCGTGTCGAGCGCCTGCTCCACCTGGTTGGAGGGAAAGTTCACGGTGTCGTCGACCGGCGTGTCGTCGGTGCTCATGGCTGCGGTTGTCAACTCCTTGGCGGCTGGCGGGCCCTAGTGTCCGCCAGCCGATCGACTGCGGTACGGCACGCCGTCGTTAGTCGGCGGTATGCTTGTCAGGCACGCCGTACCCTGCCTTTCCGCTTTGACACATGCACATCGGACAGCGAAAGGCACACCCGATCCCCGCCTACCCGCGCGTTCGCCCCGGATCGCGGCGTGTCGCGGTTGATTGACCCACGTGCACGATTGGTTACCGTGACTGATCTGGAGATGAATCCCCCAGTAGCCGCGCAGACGGAGAACCCGGTGGTCATTCGCTCGTACATGGCGATCGGGGACAGTCTGACCGAGGGCCTCGACGATCTCGGCCCCGACGGAGAGTATCGGGGTTTCGCCGACCGTCTCGCGGAGCACCTGGGCTCTGCCGTTCCCGGATTCCGCTACGCCAACCTCGCGGTGCGCGGACGGCGCATGCGCCACATCTTCGGGGAGCAGTTGGAGCAGGCGCTGGGGTGCGCACCGGACCTCGTCACCGTGCACGCCGGCGGCAACGACATCCTGCGACCGAACGCCGACCTCGACGCGCTCGCGGCCGAGTTCGAGCGCGGTATCGCGCGGCTACGCGAGGCCGGTACCAGGGTCGTGATCCTCTCCGGGCACGACACCGGCTGGATCCCGGTGCTGCGCGTCTATCGAGGCCGGATCGCCGTGTTCAGTATGCACCTGCGAGCGATCGCCGAACGCACCGAAAGCGACATCGTCGACCTGTGGGCGATGGAGGCCCTCAACGACCCCCGCGCCTGGAGCGTCGACCGGCTGCACTTCAACGCCCACGGACACCGCATCGTGGCGGCTCGGATCGCCGATGCGCTCGGCTGGCCCATGGGCGACCGCGAGATCTGGGCGCGCCCCTGGTCGAGCCCACCCCGGCAGTTGCCGCGTATCCTGCGTCGCCGCGAGACCCTGAGGTGGGCCCGCGAGCACCTCGTCCCGTGGCTCAGCCGCCGCGCGCTCGGCCGGTCCTCGGGTGACGGCCGGCGCCCCAAGCGGCCCGAACTCGTCGAACTGAACCCCCGGTCCACACCCAACCGTCACCTTGGCGCGGAGCGGAGCAGCGACCCCGACGTCCAGCCACGCGACGACGGCTGAAACAGCGGACAGTGCCCCTCCTAGCGGTGGGCGGCGCTCAGTGCTGGGCCAGATTGCGGATCAGGTCGCTGACGTGCACGATTCCAGTGCACTGGCCGAACTCGTTGACGGTGATGATGTCGTCGTAGACCCGATCGCGGTCGGTGCCCGCCGCGCGCAGCGCCGCCATCGCGGGCAGCCCGCGGGGCACCGTTCTGGGGGAGTCGGCCAGCCGCTCGGCCGGACGCCGCGCGTGCAGCGCGTGCCCGTAGGGGCCGGTGATCGCGAGTAGGAACCGTGACCGGTCGATCAGGCCGATCGGGCGGTCACGGTGGTCGATCAGGATGACACTGTTCAGGGCCGGGTCGTTGGTGAAGAGATCGAGGACCTCCTCGGCCGTCGCCTCGGCGGTCACCGCCACCGGCGGACCCATGAACTCCGACACCCGGGGGCCGGTGTCGGAAACCGACGCCTCGGAGGTGACGGAGGGATCGGGTACCGGGTTCACACGGTCTCCGGGAGACCAATCGGTGCCGGCGAAGAAGGGCCCGCGCGCGAGCCGGACCCCGATGTCCCGGAGCTTCACGAGCTGCGCCACCGTGGCGACTCCCGTGGCCATGGGATAGATCCCGGACCCGCGTCCGATCAGCGCAAGGCCCTCGATGACCGCCACCCGGCGATCGTCGGAGGGAATGCCGGTGACGATTCCGGGATCGATACGGAGCAGGAAGGGGTCGGTCTCCAGGAGCAGGTCCGGGGGGACCGAGGAGGTCCCGAACGCGCAGCGGAACCCGCGCGCCCGCAGCTCGCGGACACCGTGGAGGAGTGTCTCACGCGGCAGGTCGCGCAGCTGCGTGTCGAGCATCAGGGTGATGTCGCGCGGCCGGCGCCCCGCGCGGCGAAGTTCGTTCTCGACCAGTTCGAGCGTGTCGGGAACGGAGGCCACGGTGGCGGGCAGCGGGAGCACGAGCGGTAACAGCGGTTCCTCGGCCACCGTCCGGCGGGCGATCCGGGCCAGCCGAGCGGCGTGGGTAGCGGGGTCGCGGGTGCGCGCCTCGGTTTCCGGCCCGGCGTGTTCGACCTCAACGGCGAGCACCGACCCCGCGTCGATGTCAACGATCGGGTGGAAGAGCAGGTCGTCGCCGACCGTGCCATCGGCTGTGCCCGGAGGGGCGGCGACCCCGTCCCGTGGCGTTCGGTCCGAGAGGGGAGGGAGCGAGGACACTCCGTCATTCTCGCCGGGTACCCCACCGCGGCACAGGGGAATCACCGAGTTTTCACGCGGTGTTTCCCGTCATGTGCGCGGCCGTTGGGCTGTGTTGTTCGAAGCGCGACGGAGTCGCCCCTGGGGCGCGGGGCCGGGGAGGCGGAACCCTCGGCGCCCGCGGTTCGTCGTTGAGTGGCGAGTTTACTGCTGGGCGGCGCACCCGTGGCGCGTCCAGAACCCCGCCGGCCCTCGAACAGGGCGACCAGCGGGCCGCTCACGGACGGCGGAAGACCACCGCGATGTTGTGACCACCGAAACCGAACGACTCGTTGAGTGCCGCCACGGCACTGTCGGGAAGTTCGCGTTGCTTGTCGCGGACGATCTCCACCTGGACATCGGGGTCGAGCTCGTCGATGTTGATGGTCGGCGGAATCCGGCCCTCGTGGAGGGTGAGGATCGCCGCGATGGACTCCACCGAGCCCGCGCCACCGAGTAGGTGGCCGGTCATGGACTTCGTCGAGGTGACCGAGACCTGGTCGGCCGCGGAGTCCCCGAGCGCCTGGCGGATGGCCACGGTCTCGCTGACGTCACCCATGGGTGTCGAGGTCGCGTGCGCGTTGATGTGGGCGATGTCGGAGGGCTTCAGGTCGGCGTCGGTCAGCGCGTTCTGAATAGCGCGGGTTTGCCCGACACCGTCCGGATCGGGCGCGACGATGTCGTAGGCGTCGTCGGAGTATCCGGCGCCGGCCGCCGTGGCGTAGACCCGGGCGCCGCGCCTGGCCGCGTGCTCGGCGGACTCCAGGACCACGACCCCGGCGCCCTCGCCCATGACGAAACCGTCACGGTTGACGTCCCAGGGACGCGAGGCCCGCTGCGGATCGTCGTTGCGAGTGGACAGCGCCCGCATGGAGGCGAACGAGGCGATGTTCAGCGGGTGCAGGGCGGCCTCGGTTCCGCCCGCGATCACGATGTCGGCGCGCCCCCGGCGGATCATGCCGATGGCGTCGGCGATGGCCTCGGCGCTCGACGCGCAGGCGCTGACCGGGGAGTGAGCCCCCGCCCGCGCGCTGAACTCCAGCGCGACGGCGGCCGCGGGGCTGTTGGGCATCAGCATCGGCACCGTGAACGGGGAGACACGTTTCCAGCCCTTCTCGCGGAACGTGTCGTACTGCTCGAGGATCGTCAGGATCCCGCCGATCCCGCTGGAGAGGACCACCCCCATACGGATGGGGTCGGCCTCGGGGGCACCCGCGTCCTCCCACGCCTCGCGCGCCGCGATCAGCGCGAGCTGCTGGGTGCGGTCGAGGCGGCGCATCCGCGCGCGTGGCAGCTTCTCGGAGGGGTCCACGGCGATCCTGCCGGCGAACTGAACCGGCAGCTCCTCGGCCCACTCCTCATTGATGGGCGAGATTCCAGACCGGCCCTCGAGGAGCCCTGACCAGGTCGTGGCAACGTCACCCCCGAGCGGTGTGGTCGCGCCGAGCCCGGTGACGACGACGTCGGTGGGACCATCCCCGCGTGTGCGCGGAGCATAGCTACTCATTGCTCGCTCGCCCTTCGGACCATCCCGCCTGCGCGGGGAGTGTGGATTCTGGGTCGCCCCCGGACGGCGAAGGCCGTGGGGGTGGCTGGCGCGCCGCGCTACCGGTGCCCGCCGGAGGCCCTCCCGGGGGAGCGGCGACCGGCGGGCCCGCGCACGCGGCCGGCCTCCTACTGCTGGATGTAGTTGATGACGTCCTTGACCGTCTTGAGGTCCTTGAGCTGGTCGTCCGGGATCTCGACCCCGAAGCGGTCCTGCGCGGCGACCGCGATCTCCACCATGGACAGGGAGTCGATGTCGAGGTCGTCGACGAAGCTCTTCTCCGGTGTCACGTCGGCGGCGGGGACGCCGGCGATCTCGTCGATGATCTCGCCGAGACCAGCCAGGATCTCCTCTTCAGAGTGGGCCATCTTGCGGTGTCTCCTTCTGGTAGAGAAATCGGGTGTTGCCGTGGGCTCGGGCGCGTACACGCCCCCACGTGTGTCTAGGGAATCCGCAGCACCTGGGCCGCGTAGGTCAGGCCGGCGCCGAATCCCAGGGTGAGCACTGTGCTCCCCGAGGGCAGCTCGCCGCGTCCGCTCATCCGCGAGATCGCGAGAGGGATGGACGCCGACGAGGTGTTGCCCGCGGTGACGATATCGCGCGCGATGAGCGCCTGCGGAGCGCCCAGCTTGCGCGCGATGCCCTCGACGATGCGCAGGTTGGCCTGATGCGGAACGAACGCGGTGAGCTCCGTGGGCGGTATCCCGGCTCGTTCCAGCGCCTGTAGCGCGACCGAGTGGAGCTCGGTGGTCGTCCACCGGAACACCGTCTGGCCCTCCTGGTACAGGTACTTGTTCTCGCGGAGGTAGATCGTGTCGGCGCCGTCGCCCGCGCTTCCCCACGCGACCGGGCCGATGCCCGGTGTCTCAGCGGGGGTGACCACCGCCGCTCCGGCACCGTCGGCGAAGATCACACAGGTGGAGCGGTCGTCCCAGTCGACCCAGTCGGAGAGCTTCTCCGAACCGACCACCAGTACGTTCCGGGCGGATCCGGTACGCACGGCGTCCGAGGCCGTGTTGAGCGCGTAGCAGAATCCGGCGCAGGCGGCGTTCAGGTCGAAGGCGCCGGGGGCGTTGATCCCCAGGCGTGTGGCGACGCTCGCAGCGGCGTGGGGGATCTGGTCGACCTTGGTGCATGTGGCGACGATCACCAGGTCGATCTCGTCGGGCGAGACACCGCCCGCGGCGAGAGCCTTACCGCCGGCGGAGACCGCCATGCTGACCACGGTCTCGTCCTCGCTGGCGATGCGGCGTTCCTCGATGCCGACCCTGCTTCGAACCCACTCGTCGGTGGTGTCGACACGCGAGGCGAGGTCGTCGTTGGTGACGACGTTTCCGGGCTGGTACTCACCGAAAGCGGCGACTCGTGCGCCGGCCGTGACGGCGGAGAGGTTCATCAGGCACGACCTTCCGGGGGGAGGGGCGAGCCGGCTGAGTGTTCCTTGACCAGCTCGCGGGCGCGGTCCAGGTCCTCAGGGCTCTTGACGGCGAGTAGCTCGACGCCGCGTAGGGCACGCTTGGCCAGCCCGACCAGAGTACCGGCGGGGGGCAGCTCGATCAGCGCGGTGACACCGAGGTCGGCCAGGGTCTGGGTGCAGGCGTCCCACCGCACCGGGGAGCTGATCTGCGCGACGAGCCGGTCGAGGTACTCGTGCCCGCTGGTGACCACCGCGCCGTCGCGGTTGGAGAGCAAACGGGTCCGCGGGTCGGCGGGGGTGACCGTTTCGGCCACGGCGCGTACCTGTTCCATGGCCGGCGCCATGTGGTGGGTGTGGAACGCGCCGGCCACCGACAACGGGCGCAGCCGCGCGCGGGCCGGCGGGTTCTCGGTGAGCGCGGCGAGCTGCTCCTGGGTTCCGGCGGCGACGAACTGTCCGGAGCCGTTGTCGTTGGCGGCCGTCAGCCCGTGGGAGTCCAGGGCGGCCAGGACCTCCTCCCGGTCACCACCCAGCACCGCGGCCATACCGGTGGCGATGCTCGCGGAGGCTTCGGCCATGCCGCGGCCACGCTCGGCCACCAGGGTCATGGCCTCCTCGGGGGTGAGTACGCCCGCGATACCGGCGGCGGTGAACTCCCCGACGCTGTGCCCGGCGACCGCGTCCACGGACGCCGGCGCGTCCGCGAGGTCGCCGAACAATGCGATGGTGGCGGCCAGCCCCGCCCCGACGAGCAGCGGTTGGGCGACCGAGGTGTCGCGGATCTCCTCCGCTTCGGCGGTCGTGCCGTAGCGCTTCAGGTCCAGCTGGGTCACCTCGGACCAACGCTCGAACCGCTCGGTGATGCCGGGGGATTCGAGCCAGGGTTCGAGGAATCCGGGAACCTGGGCGCCTTGGCCGGGAGCGACGATTACAAGCACGTCATCCACAGTGCCCTGTGGGGGTTCGCCAGCCGGATGGCGAGAGGTACGAAGTTTTCGAGACACGTTTTGTCGAAGTTCCACAAGATTGTCGCGTGTGGGGGACCGGGGATCCCCGGGGGCGTTCCATCAGCCCCACCTCACACCCCGGGGGAACCCAACCGGTGCCGGTGTGGTGCCACCCTGGAAGTGTGAGCATGGAATCCACTGACCAGGGTGAGTTCGAACACTTCGCCGACGGGGCCGACGACGACGCCATTCGGGCCGCGACCGTCGCCCGCCTCGAACGCGCCATGGGCGAGCTCGGCACGGCCGCTGTCTCCCGAATGGAGAGTCGGCTGTCGTGGTTCCGCCGGATGTCGGCGGAGGACCGGTCGTGGGTCGGCCTGGTGGCACAGTCGGGGGTGGCGGCGTTCGTCGACTGGTTCAAGAGCCCGGACCGCGGTCGTCCCGCCATCACCGTCGAGGTGTTCGGGACCGCGCCGCGCGAGCTCACCCGTTCGGTAACGCTGCAACAGACCGTCGAGATGATCCGGGTCGTCATCGATGTGGTGGAGGCGCGGGTCGAGGACCTGGCCTCCCCGGGAGGCGAGCAGCAGCTGCGTGAGGCGGTGCTGCGCTACACGCGCGAGGTGGCGTTCAGCTCGGCCCGGATCTACGCGCGGGCCGCCGAGGCGCGCGGAGCCTGGGACGCGCGGCTGGAGGCGCTCATCGTCGACGCGCTCCTGCACGGCGACCGCGAGGAGGGCCTACAGACGTGGGGCTCGGCGTTGGGCTGGTCGCGCACCCCGGTTATCGCCATCGCGGGTGGGCTGGGAGAGCGGGACAACGAGGGCGCGCTGGATGACATCCGCGCGGCGGCGCGCCGCGCGGGGCACGACGTGTTGGCCGGGCTCCAGGGGGAACGGGCCGTCGTCGTGCTCGGTGTCAACGACAAGTACGACAAGACGGACGCCCCCATGGCCGCCGCCGAACCACTGGCCGGAATGTTCGGACCCGGTCCGGTCGTCGTCGGGCCCGCGGTCACCGACCTACAGTCCGCGAACCGCTCGGTGCGCTCGGCGGTGAGCGGCGTCCGGGCAGCCCTCGCATGGCCCGACGCGCCGCGTCCGGTGCTCTCCGACGACCTGCTGCCCGAACGGGTCCTGGACGGTGACACCGTGGCGCGCCGCCAGCTCATAGACGAGGTCTATCATCCATTGAGCGCCGCTGGTTCGCCCCTGTTGGACACTCTCTCGGTGTACCTGGAGCACGCCTCCTCGCTGGAGGCGACCGCGCGGATGCTGTTCGTGCACCCCAACACGGTTCGGTATCGCCTCAGCCGGATCGCCGAGCTGACCGGCCACGTGCCTTCGGACGGGCGGGGCTCGTTCGTGCTCCGGATAGCGGTGGCGCTCGGCCGGCTGGAGCGCTGACGGGCACCGGTGCGGTGCCGGCACGGGGGCGGCGCGCGGCCCGTGAGCTGTCGGAACCGTGACCCGGTGACCGGGAGCGCCGTGGTTACCGAGGTTCGCTGGGGCGCGATGGGAGAGGCGTGCCGGCGGTAGACTGTCGACACCGCCGTGCTGTGTGAGCCAGTTGGCACGACCTCGCCGCCAATCGTGTGAACAGAGTGTGAGTCGAACGCGTCTACGCGGGTAGGGAATCGCGACAAGCTGGGAGCAAAAGCGCGGATCGGAGTACTATGTGACTCGCGGCGAGCGACGGGAGACCACGCTCCTGCACGGACACGGAGTCGGTCACTTCGGGCGCAACCTGCGGCTCCACCCATGGGGCCTCGACATCTCCCAGCGCACGAGTCCGCGGACGAGGATTGGGGGATTTGGGCAGTGAGCAGAGCGAAGAAGCTGTACACGCGCTTGATGGAGGCGCTCCTTCGACCAACCGAGTCCGCGCAGCTTCGCCGTCAGGTCCTCTTCTTCATTCCCGTTCCCATTCCCGTGGTCGCGCTCGTGGCGCTGGTCGTCGATGGCCGTGTCTCCGCGCCCGGGTGGATGATCCTGTTGTCGGGCTCGGTCGCGGTCGCCTCGCTCCTGCTCGCTGTCATCGTGCAGCCGTCCCCTCTGCCCGAGGGGCTCTCGGCCCAGGCGTCCGTGCGCCGATCGCTGCACCGGTTCCAACAGATCACGACACTGCGGATCAGCCTGGCACTAACCCCCGTCGTCGTGGGCGCGGGCACCGCTGTGGCCGGTGGCGGGCTGTTCCCCCTCCTCGTCGCCCTCGCCCTGGCCTGGCCGCAGCTCGTGCTCGCGATGCCGACCTTCTTCACCATCACCCGCGCCCGGCGTGCCATGGAGGCGTGGGGCACCAGGGCCTACCTGTGGGCCGGCCTGGCGCAGCCGGCACGCGTGCGATGGCCGGTGGTGACCCTCCTGATGGACCAGTACCGCCGGTACCGCGAGCGGCGGGCGTGGGCCTCGGAGGAGGAACCACACACCGTGGGACACGTGGTGGACGCGGCGTGTGAGACCGACGACGGGGAGCCGGCCACGTCGGGTTCCGGGGAGGACGCTGACGCCTCCGAGCGCGCGGCCGGCTCCACGGGCCAGGCCAAGGCCGACCCCACGACCGTCGTGCCGGGGATCGTCGCCTCTCCCGCCCGGCGCATCCTGCGCACCGGTGACGGCATCCGGCGTCGGGTCCGCGGCGGACGCGGGGACCGGAGGCCGAGGGCCAAGAGCTGACCCGGCTGGAGAGGAACGGTGGACCCGCCACCGGTCGCGTGCCGGGGCAGTCGCGGCCCCGGTGGGTGTGCTCCGCGGGTACGGCTCAGAGCGGGTACAGGACCGGGTTCGCGGGGCCGTCCGGGAGGCCGCCCGGTTCGGTTCCGGGCATGAGGATGTCGAGCTGCGGTCGCTGCTGCTCGTTGACCCTCCGCGATACGCGGGTGGCGGCGTCCAGGTAGATGAGTGTCATGACCCGGCGGGGCGTGGCCGCCTCGTTCCGGCCCGCCCGATGGAACGTCCAGCCGAGGTGGTAGCTGACGTCCCCCAGATCGAACGGCTCCTGCACGGTCTCGAACCGCTCCCGCGCCAACGCGTCCTGGAGCCGCCGCTCCGATTCCTCACTGATCGGGAGGTCCCGGCCGAACTCGAACCGGTGGCTGGAGCGCGCGAACGCCAGCGGTCCCATGTCCAGTGGTGTGTCCTGCAAGGGGATCCACACGGTGCAGACCCGGTCGCTGTCCAGCGGCCAGTAGTACTGGTCAGCGTGCCACGGTGTGATGTCGCCCGAGGGCTCCTTGTACAGCGCCTGGTCGGCGAAGAGGCGCACGCTGTCCACCCCGAGCAGCTGCGCGGCGATGTGCGCCAGCCGGTGGGAGAACACGAGGTCGCGTGCCCCTTGGCTGTGCCGCCAGAGGTTACCGACCTGGAGGAACGCCTTCTGCAGGATGTCTCGTCGCTCTTGGGGGACCTCGTCGGTGGTGTTGAGCTGTTGAACCTTGTCTGTGATGTCGGGTTCGACCCGCTCCAGGGTGCCGCGCTCGAGGACGCCGGACAGCTTCGCGAAGCCGTCCCGTTCGAAGGCCGCGACGGTCGTGGGGTCGAGCTCGTGGGGAGTGTGCAGTGTGGCGTCGACAGTCGGCCGCATGTCCGCCCACCTTCCCTTCGTGCCAGTGAAGTGCGTGGTAACGGGGGTCGGTCGCGGTGGTCGGGCCGGTACGCGACGCCGTGCCGTTCAGGGCCGCTCATGCCCACCCCCGCGGTACACGGCGTCGCGTACCCGCCCCCCGCTGGTCTCCAGCAGGCCGCGCGCGGTTCCGGCGTCAACCCCGAGAAGCACCATGACCAGGGCTGTCTGCGTCTGTTGCCCGGCCGCGTCGAGCGTGTCGCCGGCGGTCTCGGCGTCGACCCCGGTGATCTCCTGGATGATCCGGATGGCGCGCCCACGCAGCTTGCCGTTCGTCGCCCGCACGCCGACCATCCAGCCTCCGTAGGTCCGCCCCCACCGCACCATGGCGGCCGTGGACAGTACGTTGAGCGCGATCTTCTGCGCGGTTCCCGCCGTGAGGCGGGTGGATCCGGCCAGGACCTCGGGTCCGGTGCGTAGCTCGATGACGTGATCGGCGGTCGTGCTCACCGGCTGCCCCGAGTTGTTGGTGACGGCCATCGTCGTCGCACCGGCGGAACGGGCGGTGGCCAGCGCCTCGAGAACGAACGGGGTCCTGCCGGAGGCCGTGATCCCGACGACGACGTCCTCGCTGGTCGGCTGCTCCTCCGCCAGGCGGGCGCGTGCCCTGTCGGTGTCGTCCTCGGCGTCCTCGGTCGCGCTCTCCCGGGCCCTGTCGCCGCCCGCGACGATCGCGGTGACCCGACCCTCCTCGACCCCGAACGTTGGCGGGCACTCGGCCGCGTCCAGCAGTGCGATGCGGCCCGGGGTGCCCGCTCCCACGTAGACCAGCCGCCCGCCGCGCGCGAAGCGCTCGGCGATCATTCCCGCCGCGGTTGTGAGCTGGGCCCGCGCGGTGTGAAGGACCGAGGGCACATCCGCCTCGGCTTCGAGTAGCAGCTCGACGACGTCGTCGACGGGACGAATGTCCAGGTCCTGGGATCCCGGACGGACCTGCTCGGTGGGCAACAGGTTCAGCCTGTCGGGATCCTCACCCACGGCTGAGCCCAACTCGTCGTGGGGCTGTGGCATGCGATCTCCGATCCACTCTCTGGGGCCAGGTATAGACCACAGCTGCGTGTGGATCGAGAGTATCCAGAATCTGACCAGGATGTCAGCCCCAACACTGCCTTGTAGGGCTATACCAATATCTGGCAATATGAGGCCCACGTCACTCCTGTGGGGTGATGGCGGGCTTCCGCTCGGTGGATGGAAGGAGCGTGGCCAATGCTGTGGAGGACCGGGAGCGGCCACCCCGCGGTCGTGGGGATCGTCGTGATCGCGCTGGTCGGTTGCGAGGCGCTGGTCCCCGGCGGTAACGGGAACGACGGGACGTCGGGCCCCGACCCCGACCGTTCGGTCTCGACCGAGCTGCCCGACGAGGAGGTCACGCTGCGGCTGGCGTTCACCGACGGACCCGAGATGGTCGAGGAGCTCGCCGCCGCCTTCGAGGACGAGCACCCCCAGGTCACCATCGAGCCGGAGCACACCGAGTTCAGCGACTACGAGACCAACCTCAAGCTGATGATGACCTCCGACTCCCCGCCCGACCTCGCCCAGTACAACGTGCAGACCAAGGACCTCGTCGGCTCCGGGCACATCCTCGACCTCGACCCGTACCACGAGGTCTACGACTGGTCGGAGAAGTTCCCGCGAAACACCCTCGACCCACTACGGCTCGAGGAGGGCGGCAAGACCCACGGCAGCGGCTACCTCTACGGAGTCCCGGTGGGCATGTCGCTGTCCGGGATCTTCTACAACAAGGAACTCGCCGAGGAGGCGGGTATCGACACGCCACCCCGGAACCTCCGGGAGTTCGAGCGGGCCATGGAACAGGCCCTGGACGCCGACCTGAACCCCCTGCACGTGGGGGCGCTCGACTCCGGCGGCATCCACCTGTGGACCGAGCTACTCAACTCCATGATGCCGGCCCAGGAGTACAAGGACTGGGTCAACGGCGTCGAGGGCGGGTCACTGACCGGTGAGCGCGCGGTCGCCGCCACCGAGACCATGGTCGACTGGTCCGAGCGCGGCTTCATCAACGAATCGGCGAACGGGCTCGGGCAGGCCGACTCCACGGCCGAGTTCACCGAGGGGGAGAGTGTCTTCCTGATCAACGGGAACTGGGCCGCCGGCCAGGTCGACGCCGAGATGGGCGACAACGCGGGGTTCTTCCTGCTGCCGGGAGAGGAGGCGGACCAGCCACCGGTCGCCTCCGGGCTGAGCGTGTCCTACAACGTCTCCGCCCAGACCGAGCACCCCGACGTGGCCGCCGCGTTCCTCGACTTCCTCGGCTCGGCCGAGGCGGCGGAGATCGCCAGCGAGGGCGGGTTCGAACCCCCCAACGCCGAGGTCGCGCCGGAGCCCGACGGGGTCGCGGCCGATGTGCACGAGAGCTACTCCTCGATCATCGAGGACGGCACGCTCAACCTCTACCCGGACTACTCGGCGCCGGCCTCCTACAACGAGATGGTCTCGGGGGTGCAGGGGTTGCTCTCCGGTGAGACCGAGCCCGAGGAGTACCTCCGGAGTCTGCAGCAGGTGCGCGACGAGTACCAGTCGGAGTAGCCGGGGTGTCCCAACCGAACGTCGACACCACCCCCGAGGCGCGCGCCGCCTCCCGGTCCGCGCCCCGCGGGAGGAACCGGACACGACAGTGGCGCGGGTACCTCTACGTGGTGCCCGCGTTACTGTTCTACGTGGCCTTCGCGGTGCTACCGATGCTGCACACCGTGTACCTGTCCTTCTTCGACTGGGACGGGGTGACGGTCGCCAGCTGGGTCGGGTTGGGCAACTACCGCCAGGTGCTCACCGACCCGGACCTGCGCGGGGCGGTGCTGAACGCGCTGACGCTGGTCGTCTTCTTCTCCTGGTTGCCGATCGTGTTGGGCATGCTCATGGTGGCACTGCTCGCCCGGCACCAACGGCGCGGTATGACCGCGTTCCGCCTACTGTTCTTCGTGCCGCAGGTGGTGCCCCTCGTGGCCGTCGGTGTCACCTGGCGCTGGATGTACGGCTCCGACGGGGCGGTCAACCAGGGGCTGCGCGCCGTGGGCCTGGACACGGTCACCCGGGCCTGGCTGGGCGACGTCGACTTCGCCCTGGTGGCGGTCGGCCTGGTCGGAACGTGGGCGATGAGTGGGCTGTGCATGGTGCTGTTCCTCAGCGGGGTCCAGAAGGTCGACCCGGCCCTGTACGAGGCGGCACGCATCGACGGTGCCGGCCCGGTACGGGAGTTCGTGACGGTGACGCTGCCCGCGCTGCGGGGTGAGGTGGCAGTGGCGTTGACCGTGACCACGGTCGCGGCGCTGGCCAGTTTCGACATCGTCTACGTCACCACCGACGGGGGCCCCGCGGGCAACACGATGGTTCCCGGTCTGTTGGTGTACCGTCTCGCGTTCACCCAGTACGAGGTGGGGCTGGCCGCTGCCGTGGCGACCGTTCTGGCCCTGTTGATCCTGGCTGTGGTGTTCACGATCACACGGCTGGTGAGGCCCGAATGAGCTCCAAGGTCGAACGCTGGTGCGGTCTGCTGATCCTGTTGGTCATGGCGGTGCTCATCGTGATCCCGTTCCTGAGTATCTTCCTGGCCTCCCTGCAGCCAGCGGGGTCCACGGTGACCGGGCTGTCCTTGCCCGAGAACTGGAGCCTGGACAACTACCGGCAGGCGTGGACCGCGGCGGGCTTCTCGACCCTGCTGCGCAACAGCTTCGTCGTCGCCCTGGGGGTCGTCCCGGTGTCGGTGGCGCTGGCGACCCTCGCCGGTTACGCGCTGGGGACGATGAACCTGCGTGGCGAGAACGGCCTCCTGCTGTTCTTCGTGGCCGGCCTGACCATCCCGGTCGAGTTCATCGTCATCCCGCTGTACTTCAACCTCCAGCAGGTGGGCCTCGGCAACTCGCTCGTCGGGGTGATCCTGGCCGAGATCGCGCTGTTCATGCCGTTTGGCGTGTACTGGATGCGCAACCACTTCCGCGCCATGCCCCGCGAGCTCGTGGACGCCGCGCGTGTGGACGGGGCGTCGTCGCCGGTCATCCTGCGCTCGGTACTGCTGCCGCTGGCGCGGCCGGCGCTGACGACCCTCGCGGTCCTGGTGTTCATGTGGTCGTGGAACCAGTTCATGCTGGTGCTGATCCTGATCCAGGATCCCGACTCACGAACCGCTCCGGCCGGTTTGGGTTTCTTCGTCGGACAACACGGCCTCGACGTGCCGCTGCTGTCCGCGGGCACGGTCATCGTGCTCCTTCCCATCCTGCTCGTGTACCTGTTCTTCCAGCGCAGCTTCATCGCGGGCCTGCTGCAGGGCGGCCTGAAAGGGTGAGACCCCGGTGGACCAAGATCGAGACGTTCCGCGCGCCGATACCCCGGAGGACGCCGGGAGAGCCGCCCGCGACCTCCTGCGCCGGGTGGTCGGCGACCGCGCGGACGAGGTCGATCTCACCGTGCTCGCCCCGGAACCGGGAGGGGGAGACACCTTCGAGGTGGTGGCCGCCTCGGGACGGGTGTCGATCCGGGCCACCTCCGGCGTGGCCGCGGCCTCGGCGCTGCGCCACTACCTGGCGCACGCCTGCGACCTGTACCCCACGTGGGACGACCACACGTTGTCGCTGCCCGAGCCGCTGCCCCCACTGGAGCGGACGCGGGTCACCAGCCCCTGGTCGTGGCGGTACCACCTGAACTTCTGCGCGTTCTCCTACTCCGCGCTGTACTGGGACTGGGCGCGCTGGGAGCGCGAGATCGACTGGATGGCGATGCACGGGATCAACCTGCCGTTGTGTCTCGTCGGCCACGAACTCGTCTGGTTGCGTACATTGCGGGCCTTTAGGGTGAGTGACGAGCGGGCCCGCGCGTTCGTCGGCGGCCCCGCGTTCCTCCCGTGGATGGCCATGGGGTGTGTGCACGACCACGGCGCACCGGTGACCGACAACTGGGTGGCCGACCGCGCCGAGCTGGCCCACCGGATCCTGCACCGCCAGCGGAGCCTGGGGATGACGCCGGTGCTCCCCGGGTTCCCGGGCTATGTGCCGGCCGAGCTCGCCGGCCCCGACGCGTCCCGGGTCGACTGGCTCGGGTTCGACAACCGCGCGGTGGATCCCACGGACCCGCTGTTCCACGAGTTCGGGCTGGCGCTGTTGCGGGAGCAGGAACGCGAGTACGGCGTGTCGCACTACCACGCCGTCGACCCCTTCATCGAGGGAGCCCCGCCCAACGGTGAGACCTCGGCGGTGGCCGAGGTCGCCCGGGCGGTCTCACGTACGCTCCGCGAGCACGACGAGCGAGGCGTCTGGGTGTTGCAGGGCTGGCCCTTCACCTACCGCTCGGACTTCTGGGAACCGGAGCGCGCCGAGGCGTTCCTCGGTGCCGTCCCGGCCGAGCAGCTGCTGGTACTCGACCTGTGGGCCGAGCACAACCCCGCCGCCGGGGCCACGAACCACTTCGCGGGCCGGGAGTGGCTGTGGTGCGTGCTGCACAGTCTGGGGGGCCGCCCCGGCATGCACGGACCGTTGCGCACCGTGGCCACGGAACCCGGCCGGGTCGCCTCCCTGCCCGAGGGCGGGGGGCTGCGGGGCGTGGGCTCGACCACGGAGTGCCTGAACCGCGACCCGGTGCTTTACGAGCTGCTCGCCGACGTGGCGTGGCACGGTGAGGTGGCCTCGATCGAAGACTGGTTGCGTGACTACGCGCGACGGCGGTGCGGCCGGGACGACGCTGAGGTGCGCGAAGCGTGGCGCATCCTCGCCCGGCATGTTTACGCCGACACCGGACGATCCGGTCCCCCGGTGTCGGTCGTGGCGAGCCGGCCACGGGTGGACCGTGACCTCGAGCCGCACCACCCGCTCAACCTGACGGCGCCGCGCGCCGGCGCGGAGACCGTGGCGCCACTGATCCGCGCGTGGGACCTGCTGCTCGACAGCGCGTCGCGATCGGGCGCCACCCCCGGCATGCGGCGCGACCTGGTCGACGTCGGCGACATGGTGCTGAGCGGGCTGGCCACCCAGCACCACCGGGAGGTCGTGGCCGCCTACCAGCGGGGGGACCTCGACGCGTTCGACCGGGCGGGAACCGCGTTCCTGCGGGCCATGACCGAGTTGGACCTGCTGGCCGGGACCCTGTCGGAGTACCGGTTGGACACCTGGCTGTCGGGGGCCCGCTCGTGGGCTCACTCCGAGACCGAGCGCGCCTCGCTCGTGCGTGACGCCCGGCGGCTACTGACCTGCTGGGTCGAACCCGGGCACGTGCTGCAGGACTACGCGGGACGGCACTGGTCCGGTCTGGTCCGCGGGTACTACCAGCCGCGCTGGCGACTGTGGCTGCGGACCCTCCGTCACGCACTGGAGGGGGGCGGCCAGCACGACCCGGCCCGGTTCGACGCCGACCTCACTATGCTCGAGGAGAGCTGGCTTCGCCGAACGTGGTGTGGCCCGGCCGGGCCCGCGCGGGACCCCGTGGCGGTCGCCGCGGCGATCAGGGCGAAACAGCCTGGTCCGGCCACTCGCAGCGGCCTGTGAGGGACCGCCACACGCACCGACGACACGGGGGCGCACAGTGGAACAGCGAGCCAAGCACCAGCAGCTACGCGACCGTATACTCGCCGAGGTCACCGCGACCATGACGCCGAACGACATGCTTCCCACGGAGCGCCAGCTGGCCGAGCGCTTCGAGGTGAGCCGTATGACGGTGCGCCAGGCGCTCAACTCGCTGCGCGCGGACGGTGTGCTGCGGTCGGTGCGCGGTGTCGGCACGTTCGTGGCACGGCCCCGGCTGTCCAAGGGGCCGGCACTGACGTCGTTCTCCGAGGATCTCGCCGCCCGCGGCTACGAGCCCGGGACCGAGCTGATCGCGGCGGAGGAGACCGCCGCCGAGACGCGTGTCGCGGTGGATCTCGGCGTCCCGCCCGGTGCCCGGATCTACCGCATCGAACGGTTGCGGCTGGCCGACGGCATCCCCCTGTGCCACGAGGAGGTGTGCCTGCACGCGCCGCGCTTCCCGGGGCTGCTCTCGGAGGACCTGACGCACTCGCTGTACGGGGTGCTGGAGTCGAAGTACGAGGTGCGGTTACGTCGGGCGCAGCAACAGGTGCGCGCGGTGAACGTGGGCGACGAGCACGCCCGGCTGCTCGGAGTGGAGCCGAACTCGGCGGGGCTGCACGTCACGCGCATAAGCATGGACGAGACGGGGCGGATCGTGGAACGTGGCCAGTCGCTGTGCCGCGGCGACCTCTACGACTTCTCGTTCGTGGTCACCCGGCCCACGAGCTGATCGGGCCGGGCGTGGCCGGACGTTCCGTCGAAATGCGCGGGACACGACCCCGCCGGGCGGGTTATCGGGTGCGCGTGGCCGAGCTGTGGTAGTCGGTGTAGGTGTAGGGGTTGTCGAGGATCGTCGTCTCGGGGATGTCCGGGTTCATCCCCTTCGCCCAGGCGTCCTCGCCGAGAGTCGACCGCAGGTGCTCGACGGTCCGCTCGACGGTGCGCCGGGCCGCGGCGAGGTCGACGCCCACGAGGCGGTGGTCGTGCTTGACCACGCGACCGTTGACGAGGACGGTGTGTACGTCGCCGCGCTGGGCCTGGAACGCCACGTGGCCGTACGGGTGCAGCATCGGGAACATCACCGGCGACGCGTCGTTCTTGATCAGTACGAGGTCCGCCTTCTTGCCCACCTCGACACTGCCCAGGCTGGCGTCGCGACCCAGCGCCCGCGCCCCGCCCCGGGTGGCCCACTCGACCACCTGGTCGGCGCGCAGCGACGCGTGGGTGACGGTCTCGTTGCGGGACTGGGCTTCGAGGTGCTCGCGGGCCCGGTCGGCGCCCAGGGTCGCGCGCATGGCGGAGAACAGGTCCCCGCTCCACCAGACCGAGGTGTCCATGGACAGCGACACCGGGATGTCGTGGGCGCGCAGCCGCCAGGTGGGCGGGTACCCCTGGCCCGCGCTCTGCTCGCTCTCGGTGGAGACGGACACCGAGCCGCCGGTGGCGGCGATGCGGTGGTAGGAGTCGGTGGACAGCGACGCGCCGTGCACGTACACGGTCTCGGGGGTCATGAACCCGTGTTCGTGCATGAGCCGGATGCCGTCGTCATTGGTCGCCCCCCACACACCGGCGTGTGTGGTCACGGGCGCTCCCATCTCGCGGGCGACCTCGAACGCGGGCCTCTCGGGAAAGTCCGGGTCGCCGGTGACGTCGAACGCGATCTGGAATCCGAGCATGTCGTCACCGGTGAACCGGCGGTTCACGAAGTCGTGGAACTCGGGTGCGGCGGTCCACTCCGCGGGGGAGCGCTGGATGTTGCCGTAGGCCAGCACGAACCGGCCGGGAACCGCCTGGAGCGCGTCGACGGCCGCGTCGGCGTGCTGCACCGTCTGTAGCCCGTGTGACCAGTCGACCGTGGTGGTGACTCCCGCGTCGAGGGCCTCGATCGCCGAGAGCAGGTTGCCGGCGTGGACGTCCTCGGGACGGAACGCCGTTCCCCAATCCAGGTAGTACCAGACGAAGTACTGGGTGAGTGTCCAGTCGGCGCCGTAACCGCGCATCGCGGTCTGCCACATGTGCCGGTGGGTGTCGATCATCCCGGGCATCACGATGCCGCCGCTGGCGTCGACCTCGACGGTTCCCTCGGGGACGGGCGGGTTCGTGCCGACGGCGGCGATCCTGTCGTCGACGACCAGCACGTCGCTGTCGGGCAGCACCCGCTTGGTGTCGTCCATCGTCAGCACGGTGCCGCCACGCAGCACGACGGGACGTCCAGCCCGGAAGTCGGTTGGTTCGCTCATGGAGGGCTCCTCCGCGACGGCGCCGTGATATCGGACAACTGTCCGCTGAGCGGTCATTATGGAATTGGAGCTAGTGTGATCGACGTCAGACCCGGTGTCAATCCGGCCCCCGCCGACGCGGGGCGCGGAGTGCTGGGCGGTCGTACCAGGCGGTTGCGGAACGCAACGGCCGTCGAGATGGGGGAGTCACGTCATGCCGCGTGAGGGCACCGGCCCGGATTTCATCGAGGCACTGGCCCGCGGGTTGGAGGTCATCAGCGCCTTCGCCCCTGACAGACCCACCATGTCGTTGACCGAGGTCGCGACCGCGACCGGGCTGGCCCGGCCCACCACCCGACGCATCCTGCTCACCCTCGAGGAGCTCGGCTACGTCCGCTCCGACGACCGGGGGTTCGCGCTCACCCCGCGGGTCCTGGAACTCGGGGTGGCCTACGTGCGCTCGATGGGACTGTGGGACCTCGCCCGTCCGCACATGGAACGACTCGTCGCCAGGACCAACGAGTCCTGCTCGATCGCCCAGCTCGACGGCTCGGATATCGTCTACGTCGCGCGCGTGGCGGTACCCAAGATCGTCACGTTGGCCGTGCAGATCGGCACCCGGTTCCCGGCGTTGCAGACCTCGCTGGGAAAGGTGCAGCTCGCGGCGCTCTCCACGGAGGAGGTGGAGCGGGTGCTGGCCCAGCCCACGCGTTCCGGCCTGGAACCGCGCTGGCAGCCCGGCCCCGCCGAACGCGACGCCGAGCTGCGCGAGGTGCGCGCCCGGGGGTGGGCCCTGACCGACGAGCAGCTCGCCCCAGGAATCCGGTCGGTGGCGGCCCCGCTGCGTGACGGCACCGGCCGGGTGATCGCCGGGATCAACGTCAACGCGCACGCCGCCGAGACCTCGATCGAGTGGCTGCTCGAACACCACCTGCCGTTGCTGCTGCAGACCGCGGGCGACATCAGCGCCGACATCGCGCGCCGGGACGAGGTGCCGCACCTGACCGTGCCCGCGACGCCCTGACCCACCGGCCTCCGACGAGAGGCACCGGCCGCCGTCCCGGGGCCGACATCCTTGACAGGCCGACCATTGTCGCAAACAATCTCAGATAAGCGGACATTCGTCCGCCTGACGGACAGAAGGGTGGTTGTGCATGGTGGACAGCGCGCCCTCGGGCGAGCGTGGCGCCAACGGGCCGCTATCGGGTGTGCTGGTGGCCGACCTCTCCCGAGTGCTGGCTGGGCCGTACGCGACGATGCTGCTCGCGGACCTGGGCGCCGAGGTGGTCAAGGTCGAGAGCCCGCAGGGCGACGAGACCCGTGGCTGGACGCCACCGGCGCGCGGCGACGTGTCGACCTACTACCTCGGGGTCAACCGGGGGAAGCGCTCGATCGCTCTGGACCTTGGCGAGGAGACCGACCTCGCGGCCGCCCACGAGCTGACACGCCGCGCGGATGTGGTCATCGAGAACTTCAAACCCGGCGGGCTGGCCAAGTACGGGCTGGACTACGACAGCGTGCGCGCGCGAAACGCCGGAGTCGTCTACGCCTCGATCTCGGGGTTCGGGCAGGACGCCGGCGCCCATGTGCCGGGCTACGACCTCATGGTCCAGGCGATCTCTGGGCTGATGAGCCTCACCGGCGACCCGGACGGTCCGCCCTACCGGGCGGGCATATCGGTGTTCGACCTCATGGCGGGTAACCACGCGGTGATCGGCATCCTGGCCGCCCTCAGGCACCGGGACGCCACCGGCCAGGGCCAGCACGTCGACGTCAACCTGCTCAGCTCGGCACTGGCCGGCATGGCCAACCACAGCTCCGCCTACGTGGCCGGCGGCATCGTGCCCTACCGGATGGGCAACGCCCACCCCAGCGTCTTCCCCTACGAGCCGCTGCCGACCGCCGACCGCGACCTCATCGTGACCGCCGCCAACGACCGGCAGTTCCGCCGGCTGTGCGAGACGTTGGGAATCCCCGAGGTGGCCGACGACCCCCGGTTCGTACACAACGCCGACCGCACGGCCAACCGCGACGACCTGCGCCCGCTCCTGGTCGAACGGCTCGCCACCCGAGGGGCGGACGAGTGGTTCGACACCCTCGTCGAGGCCGGGGTGCCCTGCGCCCCGATCAACACCATCGACGGGGGCTTCGCGATGGCGCGACGGTTCGAGCTGGACCCCGTCGTCGAGTCCGGGCACGGGGAGCGGGCCGTACCCACCACCCGAAACCCCATCGGGTTCTCGGCCACGCCGGTGCACTACGACCTACCGCCGCCCGAGCTCGACGAGCACGGGGCACAACTGCGCGGCTGGCTGACAACCCCGGGAGAGGACGACCGTGACTGAACCCCCCAGCTACCCGACCGCCCTGGGCGCGTCGGACCGGGAGTCGATCACCCTGCTCGGCCACGACCTCGCCGAGGACGTGATGGGCACGGTCGGCTTCGGGGAACTCGCCTACTGGCTGGCCACACAACGGCGCCCCACCGCGGGCCAGACCCGGGTGTTCGAGGCGGTGCTCGCCGCGCTCGCCGACCACGGGTTCACCCCGACCGCGATCACCACCCGCCTCACCTACCTCTCGGCGCCGGAATCGATCCAGGGGGCGCTGGCCGCCGGGCTGCTCGGCGGCGGATCGCGGTTCCTCGGCGTCACCGAGGACACCGGGGCCTTCCTGCACGAGGTGCTGGAGGCCACCGAGGGCGGACCACCCACGGACGAGGCCGGCTGGGACGCCCTCGCGTTGCGGACCGTGCGGGCGCGCCGCGAGGCCGGACAGCGTATCCCCGGCCTGGGACACCACGTACACAAGGACGGCGACCCGCGCACCCCCCGCCTGATGGAGATCGCCACCGAGGAGGACCTGTTCGGGCCGCACCTGTCACTGTTCGCCGCGATCGGCCGCGTACACCCCCGGGTCCTGGGCCGCGAGCTGCCACTGAACGGGGCCGGGGTGTGCGGGGCGGCGCTGGCCGACATCGACCTGCCCATCGGGCTGCTCCGCGGCTTCGCCCTACTGGCCCGCACAGCAGGGTTGATCGGGCAACTCGCCGAGGAGACGCGCAGGCCCGTCGGCAACGACATCTTCCTGTCGGTGGACCGGCACCACCAAGCCGTCGACCCCGACCCCCACACCCCCGAGTGACATCGGCGGACGGCCCCGGAAGGAGAGGAGACGCGCATGGCTCAGGTGGTCGCAATCATCGCGTCCACGCACCATCCGTTCTACTATCGCGCCAGCACCGCCACCGGCGAGGACCGCCCGGCGTTCGCTGACGAGTGGGTGCGTAAGATCACGGCTTTCCGCGAGACCCTGACGCGGGCCCGCCCGGACGTGCTGGTCATGGTCGGCTCCGACCACTTCCACCAGCTGTGGCTGGACAACATGCCGCAGTTCCTGGTCGGCAAGGCCCCCTACTACGACGCGAACTTCTACAACGAGGAGCGCGAGTTCGGCCTGCCGAGGATGCTGCTGCACGGGCACGAGGACCTCTCGGCCTACATGCTGCGCGAGGGAATCGACGCCGGGTTCGACCTGGCATTCTCCAACGAGCTACGGATCGACCACTCGATCACCTGCCCGATCATTACGCTGCGCCCGCAGAACGACCTCCCGGTCGTGCCGATCTACACCAACATCTTCGCCCCACCCCTGCCGCGGCCGAAACGCTTCGTCGAACTGGGCAGGACCATCCGCCAACTCGTCGAGTCCTGGCCCGCGGAGCAACGCGTGGCCATCATCGGCACCGGGCACCTGTCGTTGGAGCTCGGCGGGCCACGCCAGTTCGGCCCGCACGGGCCCGACCCCGAGTTCGACCGGCGCGCGGTGGAGTGGATCTCCACCGGGGACATCGACGGGTGCCTGTCCGAGGTGACACTGGACAGCCTGCACGCCCCCGGAAACGCCACCCACGGGTTCATGGACTTCATGCTCATGATGGGTGTCGCCGGTGAGCGGAAGAGGGCCGACTACGTCGACACCTACGACCTGTTCCACACCATGGAGGCATACTTCACCTGGTACCCCGACGGAGGCGCGCGGTGAGCAAGTACCTGGTCAACAAGTTCCTCTACACCGTCGACCGCGATCCCCACCTGGTCGAGCGCTACCGGGAGGACCCGCGGGGCACGGTCGAGTGGTGGGAGACGGAGCGGGCCGGCCGCATCCTCAACTGCCACAGCGGTGAGGCGAGCACCTGGCTGGGCTTCGACGACGCCGAACGTGACGCGCTCGCGGGCCACGACTACCCGGCGCTGTTCGAGATGGGCGCGCACCCCTTCCTCACCCTCACACTGTTCATCGCCCTGTTCGAGCGCGACTACGACGAACCGTTGGGCTTCCAGCAGGAGTACGCGCGGCGGCTGTCCCACTTCACGCTGCCCCATCCCGACATCGCCACCTGAGAGGGCGTCCGGTCGACCGAGGGGACACACAGCCACGGCCCCCTCAACGACCAGGAGATCCGACCGGGAAGGCGGCGGGGACCAGCGCGTGGTCACGGTTTCCGCTGAGCTGTGTCGGGGCGGACACTCCACCCCGCCCCCGACTCCGCCGTCAGGGCACGAGGCCCGCCCCCGAGCGCGGACGGCGTGACCAGCACGGCGGGCGGCGGTCGCGAACAGCCTCAGGTGCGCGCGACGCCGCGGCGACGTCGCGGCGAAGTACGACGCGACCACGAGCGGTGGCCACAGCGGAGCTGCCGGAGATCACACCGAAGACGCGCTCCTACCACCTGGGTGCTGGGCAGGTGCGGGCGTGGTCGAGGAGACCGGAGAGGGCGAGGGGCGGGCGCTCCCGTGGCGGGTGGTCGACCTCGGCATCACCTACGTCCACGACCTGGTTGAGGATCGGGAGGCCGCCCACGGTGGGGCAACGCTCCCGTGGGGCGGCGTCGGCCTGACAACAGCCGTGGTTCCCGAGGGGAGGATTCCTCCGTGACCATTCACGGTTGTCCGTTCCCGGCGTCGGGACCGGCTCGTCCGCGCCGGGGAGGTTTTCCCGGTTGGAGATTTTCTGGTTCAGTGACGGGTTTCTGGCTGTGAATTTTTCGTCGTCGTAATTGTGTTTTCGGGGGTTTTTCGTGGGTTGGTGGGCCTCGGGTGGGAGGTGACCGGAGATCGCTGTTTCCGCGACATGGGGGTGGAAATGGCCGGTTCCTCCCAGGTGTCCAGCGTGGCGGGGAGGTTGCTCGTCATCCCCGAGCGTTCGCCCGCGTAAAAATTAGTCCAATATCTTCCGAGGGTAATTGTCGGTGCGCCTTTCGCGGGACTAACGTGCCGAGAAACATTGTCCGTCGGGTCGGTCGCACGGGGGCACGAGGATGGCCGAGATAACGTTGTCGCAGGCGCGGACGGTGGTCGACGCGGCTGCGCACCGGTCACAGCGGATCGGAACGCTCATGAACATCGCCGTGGTGGACACGGGTGGCAACCTGAAATCCTTCGTCCGCGAGGACGGGGCATGGCTGGGAAGCATCGACATCTCGATCAAGAAGGCCAGGACCGCTCGATTCTTCGATATGGACAGCGGGGAGATCGGAAAGCTGTCACAGCCCGGTGGTCCCCTCTACAACATCGAGGTCACCAACGGTGGCCTGGTCTCCTTCCCCGGAGGGATCCCGCTGCGCGACAGCGACGGCACGGTCATCGGCGCGGTCGGGGTGAGCGGAAGCACCGTTGAGAACGACCACGACGTCGCCCACGCCGGCGCGAGCGCGCTGTCGTGAGCGAGCCCGGCCGTCACCGCGCGCCGTGTGTTGCCGGTGGTCTCCGTCGGGTACAGCCACGGTACGGCTTCTCCGGGGGACGTCCCAGCGTGGAGTCCTCGCGCGTGTGGGCCGGGAGCCGGCGTAGGCCGGGACTCGTTCCGCCTCGCGGGTGGGAGGACGGCGCGCTCGCCCTCCCACCCGCGCCCGCCGGACGGATCGGCTCCTAGTGGATGACCCGGTCGATCCAGCGGTCGTGGGCGCCGATGCTGGTGTACACGGTGGGCGACTCTCCGCAGGTCAGGGAGATGGTTCGGCTGGCCACACCGACGACGCGCCAGCTGCCGTGGACCTTGCGTAGCAGCGGTGAACCGGAGTCGCCGTAGCAGGCGCCGCGGGTGTCCTCGGGGTTGTCGACGCAGAGGTCGCCGTAGCGGGCACCCCAGGCATCGTTGCCGCTGTCGTTGACCTGACACTCTTCCCGCTTGGGCCAGAGCAGACTGGTGTCGAGCTGCTGCAACTGGTCGGGCTGCTTCGTCGGGTCGCTGATGTTGTCATTGGAGATGTGTCCCCACCCGACCTGGCGCACCTCGGTGCCCGGGTAGGGTACGCGACGCTCCAGCTCGGCCGGGGCGATGTCCACCGCGGAATCGAGTTTGACCAGCGCGATGTCCTGACCCTCGTCGTGGTCGGGGTAGTACACGTAGTCGGGATGGACCTTGATGTCGTCGAGGGTGAGGAGGGTACCGCCCTCGGTGTTGTCGTTGGAGTCCAGGCGGACGTGGAAGGCGTCGGGGTCGCGGACCTCGTAGTCGGCGCCTTCCGCGTTGGTCACCACGCAGTGGGCGGCGGTGACCATCCACCGCTCCTCCACCAGGGCCGCACCGCAGGCGTGCTGGTAGGGGTCACCCTCGTACTCGCGCTGTAGCGACCCCACAAAGGGGTAGGACTGGTCGGCGGGCTCTCCGCCGACGATCAAGGGAGAGGGCTCATCGGCCGGCTCGTCGTCCGGCTCGTCGGCGTGGGCGGTGCCCACGCCGGACAGTGCGGCCAACGCAGTGGCCGCGGCCACTGCCGTACCGACCCGCGCGCGCCAGCGCCCGCCCGGTTTCGTCTCCGCCCGTGTCGATTGAGCGATCACCGTTCGCACCGCAACTCCGATCCGTTCCGCATCGGGCGGCCCGCCAGCGGGCGCCATGAGGCAGGCGCGCCGATTCAGTGGGGGCCCGATCACGCGCCTGTGGCGCATTTGTCGCTTTTGCCGAGCGGAACAGTACCGGTTTTGTGGGGCTTGGTAAACGCTTGCCCTATTTGCTCTGGTCAGCGGTCCACGCCCGCGGAAACCCCGTCGACAGCGGGCTTCCCGTGAACGTGGCGACCGGTCTGGTAATCGTTTTCCTGGTCGGGTGGAGCTGGTTCGTACCGACATCGACCGCGGGGGCCGCCGTCGGTAAGGGGGGCGTTGGGAACCGTTCGCCGTGGGGCCACCCGGTGCCTGTCTCACGGCACGAGGTCACGCTGCCCCGTGTGGTTCGTCTGACAGCTCCGGCGACAACTTCGTGGCCAGCGTCGCGGCGCTGGCCCACGGCGAGGGGTTCGACCGCATTACGCCCAGGTCCTGTTCTATCCCTGCGTGGATGTGGACTTCGGCGTCGACCGCTCTACGAGTCTTTCCGAATGGCCGCGCGCACGAAGAGAGGTGGGAGCCGTACCGGGTCAGCTCGGTACGGCGGGGGAGAGGCCGTCGATGACTCGCTCCAGTTGCCACTCGAAGGACGCGTCAGTGTCGGGGGAGGACTCCGCCTCGTACACCATGCGGGTGAAATGCGGGTACCTGCCGCTTTCGATGACGTGCTGGAGGTAGGGCAACGTCGCCTCCCGCCAGTCGTCCTCCCGTGCCTCGGATGCCTCGGACTCCGGGTGCCGGCGCCATTTCGACTCCTCGATCTCGGTCTGCACGAAGCCGTTGACGAAGGCGTGCAGGGTGTTGATGATCCGCACCGTCTCGTCCATCGACAACCCGAGCCCCGCCAGGGCGGAGAGGGCGTACTCGGTGGAGGCGATCGCGTTCGGCCCGAGAACGGGGCGCCCCGCGACAACGTGGGAGAGCCAGGGGTGGCGCAACAGGACCGTTCGTTTCGCCCTCGCCAACCGGTACAGGTCGGCTCGCCAGTCGCCCGAGGGGGTGTCCGGGCGCTCCTCCTCTCCCAGCGCCGCGTCGACGATGAGGTCGAGCACCTCGTCCTTGGTGCGCACGTGACGGTAGAGCGACATCGTGCCACAGCCGAGCTCCTGGGCGATGCGTCGCATGGTAACGGTGGCCACGCCCTCGGTGTCGGCGATCGTAAGCGCGGCGGAGGTGATCTGCTCTCGGGAGAGGGCTACCTGGAGGGGGCGCCGGGAGCGGTCCGGGCGCATCCATATGACATCGGGGGGCGGTGGGGTGCGGTTGTCTACGACGTTCTCCACGTTGAAATCCCTTGGTCACAGCGACTGCGTACATTGTAGGGGCGTATCTTGTACGCCTAGATACGGTGTACGCGGAAGCGGAGTGGGGTCGAGCCGGCGCGCACCGCCCCGGAACCGGCCTCGTGACCAGCGTTTGACGGCGACCCCGGAGGTCTCCCAGGGGAGGATGTCGGGGTCGGTCGGGCGGTGTTGGGGAGTCGTGCCGCCGTTGCGCCAGGGGGAGCACTCCACCGGGACGGCGGGAAACGCGTCGTCGGCGCTGGGCGAGGCCGGCTCCACCGACTCGACCGCCGCGGCCTCCTCGTGGTTTCGCCGCCATCCCAGGTGGTCTGCCTGGAGCGCGGTCTCGGTGAACTCGCGCGCCGTGGTCGCGCCGTCGGAGACGAAGGCCGAGTGGACCGTCCAGGAGCCGCGGGGAGAGAGGTCGAGATGAGTTCGCGCCACCCCGAAGGCGCCCCGCGCCTCGGGGACGCAGCGCGGCGGATCGACCGGCATCAGGCACACCGGAGAGGAGAGGTCGATCGGACTCCGGGTGGCCTCGGCCGTCGACACCCGCTCGACGTTGGTCACCTTCGCTGCCCTCACCGAGAGCGCGGTCCACGGGTCGTCCCCGCCCACAGTGGGCAGGGACAACCGTTGTTACCCGCGCTGTGGGACGTTGCTCACGGCTTACGTGCCACGCAGCTGAGGAAGACGTGGTCCATCGGGATCAGCGGCTCCATCCGGGGACCGTCCGGCCACCACTCGTGCAGCTTCACCAGTCCCGGCTCGACCAGCTCCAGGCCCTCGACGTAGGAGGAGATCTCGGCGCGGGTACGGAACCGTCCCGAGGCCATGGAACTGGTGCTGAACCTGTGCTCGATCTCCTTGGCGAACTCGCTGAGCTCGGCGTCCTCCTCGGCCGGGTCCCAGAAGTGACACAGCGCCACGTAGGAGCCCGAGGGGAGGGCGTCGACGTAGGTCCGCATGAGGTCGTAGGGGCGCTGCTCGTCCATGAGGTGGTGCAGTGTGTTGGACTGCATCAGGACGAAGGGGCGGTCCAGGTCCAGGTTCTCGGTGACGGTGGGGTGGCTCAGTAGCTCCTGGGGCCTGGTCAGGTCGCCCTGGAGGAAGTTCGCGTTCGGGTTGTCCCCGAGGAGGGTGTCGCTGTACGCCTGAACGAGGGGGTCGTTGTCGACATAGACCACCCGGGCCTCCGGGTTGTTCCGCTGCGCCACCTCGTGGGTGTTGTCCGAGGTGGGCAGCCCGGACCCCACATCGAGGAACTGGTCCATACCGGCCGGACCGGAGAGCCAACGCACCACCCGCACGAGCCACTGCCGGATTGACTGGGCGGTACGCCTGGCGTCCGGCGACACCTCGAAGATCAGTTTCGAGACTTCCCGGTCCACATCGAAGTTGTGCTCACCGCCGAGGATCGCGTCATAGACGCGCGCGACGCTGGCCGTACTGGTGTCTACCCCAGAGGGGACAGCGTCGTTACTGGCGGTGTCCTGTGACTGGTCCCTGGACATCCAATAACCCGTCTCTACTTGGTGAACGGAACATCCGACACAGTAGGACCTTCCCGTTTCTCGACGGAAAGGCCCCCCGGAATCGCGATAGTAACCCTTCGTGTTCACGGTGGAGGGGTGCGGGTGGGTGGCGCCCCTCCTGCCGGGCGCGCCGCCGGGGTACGGCGATCGTGGCCAGCCGATTTGGCGTCCCACCGGACCCGTGAGCTAGTGTTTGGGCAACTGCCCAAGTTAATCGACCAAGTCAGTTGCCCAATCGAGTGGGACAGGAGAGGGACGCGTGGCGATCACATCCGCGGAACGGGGGCGCGAGGTGCGACAGCGCCTGGTGCGCGCGGCGACGGAACTCATCGTCGAGCGGGGCTGGACCGGGGTGAGCACGCGGTTGGTGGCCGAGCGGGCGGGCGTTACCGCCGGCCTGGTGCACTACCACTTCGCTTCGCTGCGTTCCCTGTTGACCGACGCGGCGCTCACGGCGATCCGGGAGGCCATCGCCAGTGTGGAGCCGCTGCTGGAGCGGGCGCGGACGCCGGAGGAGGTCCTGGACCGGCTGCTGGCGTCGCTGGCCGGCTACACCGGAGGGGACGCGACCTCGGTGCTGTTCACCGAGACGTACCTGGCCGCGACCCGCGACATCGAGGTTCGCCGGGCGGTCGCCGACGTGCTCGCGGATTTCCGGCGGCCGCTGGCCCGGCGGTTGGACGAGCACGGTGTGGCCACACCGGACGCCACCGCGGCGGTGGTGGCCGCGGCCGTCGACGGAGTCATGCTGCACCGGGCACTGGACCCCAGCGTGACCGCCGAGAGCGTCGCGCCAGTGCTGCGCCGGATCCTCGCGCGGGACCACCGGAACCACACAGAGACAACCGAGGCAAGGGAGGATCGGGAATGAAGGTCGTGATCTGCGGGGCCGGAATCGCCGGACTCGCTCTCGCGCGGCGACTCGCCGACCTCGGCTGGGACGTGGTCGTCCTGGAGAGGGCCCCATGTCCGCGAACGCAGGGCTACATGATCGACTTCTTCGGTCCCGGCTACGACGCCGCCGAGGCGATGGGCGTGTTGCCGCGGCTGCGCGAGCTCGCCTACCACGTCACCGAGGCGAGTCTCGTGGACGAGACCGGACGACGCCGGGCGGGACTGAGCTTCGAGCGCTTCGCCAGGGCCGGAAACGAGCGGCTGATGAGCCTCATGCGCCCCGATCTCGAACGAGGGCTGCGCGAACAGCTCCCCGACCACGTCGATCTCCGGTTCGCCACCGGTGTCACGGGCGTCGACAACGGAGCCGACAGTGTGCGGGTCGCGCTCAGTAACGGCGACTCGGTCGAGGCCGACCTGCTCGTCGGCGCCGACGGGGTCCACTCGACGGTCCGCCGGCTGGTCTTCTCCGAAGAGCGGAACCACCTGCGCTATCTCGGGTTCCACACGGCCGCGTTCGTCTTCGACGACCCCGATGTCCACGCGCGGGTACGGGACCGTTTCTGCCTCACCGACACCGCCGGAAAGCAGATGGGCTTCTACGGGCTGCGCGACGGGCGGGTCGCCACGTTCGCGGTGCACCGTACCCCCGATCCCACGCTTCCCGACGACGCGCGGGCGGCACTCCGGCGAACCTACGGTTCGCTCGGCTGGGTCGTCCCCCGCGCGCTGGAACGGTGCCCACCGGCCGAGGAGATCTACTACGACCAGGTCCTCCAGGTCGAGATGCCGCGTTGGAGCCACGGCCGTGTCGCGCTCGTCGGCGACGCGTGCCAGGCCGTTTCGTTACTGGCCGGTCAGGGCGCCTCGCTGGGAGTGGCCGGTGCCTACGTGCTCGCGGAGCGGCTGACCCGGGAGCCGTCGATCCACGACGGGCTGCGGGAGTACGAACGGCTGTGGCATCCCGTGGTCACGGAGCGGCAACGGGTCGCGCGCAGTGGCGCTCGCTGGTTCCTGCCCGAGTCCGCGCTACAGCTGCGGGCACGCCGTGTCGCCATGAGGCTCACGCGGCTGCCCGGTGTGGACAGGTACGTCGCCGGCACGCTCGCCGGAAAGCCAACCACGCTCATCCAGCGGCTCGCCGCGAATCCCGCCCGCCCCCTCCGGGCCGGGTAGGGCCCATCACCTCGGTCTCACGGAAGGCCGGTCCCCGGTTCCCGTGACGGTGCCGCACACCGCGCGACTGTGACTTGATGCACCTAGTGCATCGTTGCACTCAGTGCACCTATGTCCGTAACTTGGCGGTATGGGCGATCAAGTCACCCCTCCGCCGTCCGACCGGCGTGAGGCGTTGAAGGCGCGCCACCGACGCGCCATCGTCGACGCCGCGAAGGCGCTGATGACCGAGATCTCCGGAACGAGCTTCACCGTCGACCAGCTCGCCGAGCGGGCGGACGTGTCCCGCAGGACGGTCTTCAACCACTTCTCGACCACGGACGAGATCGTTCTCGAGGCGTTCGGCGCGATGATCGGGCGGATCGTCGACAGCATCGACGCCAACCTCGCCTCCCAGATCGCGGGGTGGTCCGGCGCCACGCCGGTGTTCGACCAACTCGCCGAGGCCCTCCGCGCCACCGACCTGGTGACCCCGATCGTCGAGATCACCCGGATATTCGACGGTGAGAACGCCTCGTTCGCCGCCCGGAAAGCCGTTCTGTTCGAACGTGCGATGCAGGATATGGGCACCCGGATCTCGGAGACCGCGCTGCGGCACCACCCCTCCGCCGACCCCTTCCAGGTGGAGGTGATGTGTGGCGCGCTCGTGAGCGGCGCGCTGGTGGTCCACCGGCACTGGGCCGAGGCCACCGGCGGGGTCGACACGCCCGAGTCCCGGCGCGTGTGGAGTGAGCTCCTGGACCGGCTGATCGCGGTGACCCGCAGCGGGTTCGGCTCCATGCCCGGAGACCAACGCACGTCCTGAGCGCCCACGCTCCCTCCCTCATCACCGACAGGAAACCCATGGCTGCGCTTCTCTACAGACTCGGGCGCGCGTGCGCGCGCCACGCCAGAACCACCATCGCGGTGTGGCTGGCTCTCCTGCTCTCCGCCGGTACCGCCTACGTCCTCTTCTCGGGCGAGCTCCAGGACAGCTTCTCGATCCCGGACACTCCCACCGACGAGGTGAACCAACGGGTCTCCGAGAAGTTCTCGGGGATGGGAGGAGGAAGCGGCACCGTCGTCTACCAGACCGAGGACGGCTCGGCCCTCTCCGAGGAGCAGCGGGAGGCGATCGGCGACCGCGTCGATGAGGCCGCCGAGGTCTCCGGTGTCCAGGACGCCGTCGACCCGTTCGCCACCCAGCAGGACCGCGCCGAGCGGCGCGAGGAGATCGAGGACGGTCGCGAGGAGATCGAGGACGCCCGCGAGGACCTCGAGGACGGCCAGGAGGAGATCGACGAGGCACGCGGGCAGGCCGAGTTCGCCGGGATGCTCGACCAGGCCGAGGACGAGCTCGACGCGCGGCAGGCCGAGATCGACGAGAGCCGGGAGGAGCTGGAGGAGAGGAGCCAACGGCTCGAGGACGGCGAGAGGCTGCTGGAGATGGCCTCCGAGATCCGCATGGTCTCCGAGGACGGCAGCACCGCGCTCGTGAGGGTCTCCTTCACCGAGGCCCAGGAGGAGATCCCGCAGGAGACCAAGGACGCCGTGATGGCGGTCTTCGAGGACGACCCCGTGGCCGGCACCACCGTCGACTTCGGCAACAACATCGCCATGAGCATGCCCAGCCTCGTCAGCACCGCCGAGGTGATCGGCGTGATCGTCGCCGCCGTCGTGCTGGTGGTCGTGCTGGGCACCCTGGTCGGCGCCGGGCTGCCGATCCTGACGGCACTGGTCGGCGTCGGCATCGCCACCCTGACCGCGATGTCGCTGTCCGGCGTGCTCGATATGGCCTCGGTGACGCCGATTCTCGGGCTGATGCTCGGCCTGGCCGTCGGGATCGACTACGCGCTGTTCATCGTCAACCGGCACCGCCACCAGCTCAAGCGGGGAGTCGACGTCGGCGACTCCCTCGGCATGGCCAACGGGACCGCGGGCAACGCGGTGGTGTTCGCGGGCATGACCGTGCTGATCGCGCTGCTGGGCCTGAACCTGACGGGGATCGGCTTCCTCGGCCTCATGGGGACCATCGGCTCCCTGGCCATCACGATCGCCGTGCTGGTCGCGGTGACGCTCATTCCGGCCCTGCTCTCGCTGGTCGGTACGCGCGTCCTGTCCCGCCGGGAGCGTGAGGAGCTCACCGGCGCTGCGGCGACGGAGGGCGGACACGCCGAGGCCGATTCCGAGACGCGCCCGATGTCGACGGGGCGAGCGCTCGGCCGCGCCGCCGTGGCCGTCCTCGTTCTCGGGATCATCGCCCTGCCCGCCCTCGACCTGCGCCTGGGTATGCCGGACGGCTCCTCCGAACCCCCCGAATCCACCCAGTACCGCGCCTACACCACCATGACCGAGAAATTCGGGGAGGGGAGCAACGGCACGCTCCTGGTCGCCGCGGAACTGCCCGACACCCCGGGCGACGAGCGGGCCGAGGACCACCAGCTGGAGGTCGCCGAGGAGCTCTACCGGCGCCACGACGTGGCGGCGGTGGCTCCGGCGGGGATCTCCCCCGACGAGACCCTGGCCGTCTTCGAGGTCATGCCCGTGGAGGGACCCGCGAGCGAGTCGACCGAGGGTCTCGTGCACAGCTTCCGTAACCTGGCCCCCCTCGACGGGGCCGGCGAGCTCGGTGTCGCGGGCATGGCCAGTGGCAACATCGACATCTCCGAGAAGCTCAGCGACGCGTTGCCGACCTACCTCGCGGTGGTCGTGGGACTGTCCCTGGTCATCCTGCTACTGGTCTTCCGCTCGGTCCTGGTGCCGGTCGTCGCGACCCTCGGATTCATCCTCTCCTTCTTCGCGGCGCTCGGCGGCGTGGTGGCCATCTACCAGTGGGGGTGGCTCGGCTGGCTCTTCGGGGTGGAGAACCCGGCGCCGGTACTGAACTTCCTGCCGACCCTCGTGGTGGGGATCCTGTTCGGGCTGGCCATGGACTACATGCTCTTCATCGGCTCGGGCATGCGCGAGGCCCACGCCAAGGGACAGCCCGCGCGACTCGCCGTCGTCACGGGCTTCCGGGCCGGCCGCGCCGTGGTCACGGCCGCGGCGATCATCATGGGCTCGGTGTTCGGCGGGTTCGTCTTCTCCGACACGATCATGATCAGCTCGATCGGTTTCGCCCTCGCGCTCGGCGTGCTGCTCGACGCGTTCGTGGTACGCATGACGCTCATCCCCGCGCTCATGCACCTGGCCGGGGAGAGGGCATGGTGGCTGCCCCGCTGGCTCGACCGGATCCTGCCCGACATCGACGTGGAGGGTACCCACCTGGAACACCGGCCCGCCTCGGAACATCGGGAGGAACGGGCCGAGCAACGGACGGATCTCGACCCCGTGAGCGGGTGAGGGCACGGCGGTCTCCCTACCGGCACCCGCGGGCGGCGATCGTGCTGTTATGCCCACTTTCACGCCGTGGAAGAGTCAGAACAGCACGATCGCCTACGGAAGTGGCGACCCACGTGCTCCCCGCGCACGCGGGGACGGCCCTACCGGTGCGGCCGGGGCGCCGCCACCACGGTGACCCGCCGGGCGACGGAGGTCGCTGTCACCCCTCCGGGGGTCCGGGAAGGAAACGCACCGCTGGCCGCCCGCGCGGGCCGTTCGGGTCGATGGACGAACGCACGCCGTACACCTCGGCGATGAGCGACTCGGTGATGACCTCCTCCGGTGGGCCGGCCGCCACGGCGCGCCCGGCGGCCAGCACCACCAGCGTGTCGCAGTACATCGAGGCCAGGTTGAGGTCGTGCAGCGCCATGACGGTGGTCACCGGCAGCTGGACGACGAGTTCGAGCAGGTCGAGCTGGTTCCTGATGTCCAGGTGGTTGGTGGGCTCGTCCAGCAGCAGCTCCCGCGGCTCCTGGGCCAGCGCGCGGGCGATCTGGGCGCGCTGCCGCTCGCCGCCGGAGAGGGTTTGCCAGGACTGGCGCGCACGGTCCGCCATGTCGACGCGTTCCAGGGCCTCGCGTACCACGCCCGCGTCGGAGGCCGTGGGTCCCGCCCAGCCGCGCCGGTGCGGAATACGCCCCAGCTCCACCACGTCGGCCACACTCAGGTCCGCCTCGGTCGTCGCGTGCTGCTCCACCACCGCGACCCGGCGGGCGGTGTCCCGCCTGCCCAGGTCCGTGAGGAGGGCACCGTCCAGGGTCACCACGCCCGAGGTGGTCGCGCGTATCCCCGACAGCAGCCGCAACAGGGAGGACTTGCCCGACCCGTTCGGTCCCAGCAGCCCCACGGTCGAGCCGGGCTCGGCGGTCAGGCTCACCCCGTCGACGACCAACCGTCCTCCGGCGCGCCAGGACACGTCTTGGGCGCACAGGCTCACGACACACCTCCCACGTCCGCGGTCACCATGGTCTGCGGGCACGGTGGAGAATCAGCACGAACACCGGGACGCCGATGAGCGAGGTCATCACGCCCACGGGCAGCTCCTGCGGGTCGAACAGGGTCCGCGCCGCGGCGTCCACCCACACCATGAACACAGCGCCCGCCAGGGCGGTGGTCGGCAGCAGCATCCGATGGCCCGGACCGACCAGGGCCCGCGCCGCGTGGGGGAGCACGAGACCGACGAACCCGATCGCGCCGCAGGCGCTCACCAGGACCGCGGTCAGCAGAGCCGCCGCGACCAGCAGAACCGTCCGGTTGCGTGCCACCGACACCCCCAGGGAGGCGGCGGCGTCGTCGCCGAAGGCGAACGCGTCCAGAGCCGAGGCCCGGGAGGCGAACACGGTGAGCGCGACCACCAGCGCACCCACGCACAACCCCACATCGGTCCAGGAGGCCCCACTCAGGGACCCCAGGAGCCAGAACATCACGCCACGCGTCTGCTGCGCGGTGCCCGAGGCGAAGATGACGAACGACGTCAGCGCGGAGAACAACTGCATCACGGCCACACCGGACAGCACGACCTTCGCTGTCGTGCCACCGGAGAGCCTGCTCAACAGCATCACCAACGCGAAGGACAGGCACGCCCCCGCGAACGCGCCCCCCGACAGGGACAGCGCGCCGCCACCGACCCCCAGGATCACCACCAGGACCGCGCCCGTGGAGGCGCCCGACGACACCCCGAGCACGAAGGGGTCGGCGAGCGGGTTGCGCAGCAGGGACTGCATGACGGCGCCGCACAGCCCCAACCCGGCCCCGCAGATCGCGGCCAGCAGGGTCCGCGGTAACCGCAGGTCCCACACGATGCCCTCGCGGATCACCGACAGGCCCGATTCGGGGCCGCCCAACCGCGCCCCGACCACCGCCGCCACCTCGGAGACGGAGATCCCGGCGGGTCCGATTGCGATCGTCACCGCCACCGAAACGACGATCAGCGCTGCCCCGGAGACGGCGACGGCCGGTCCACCGATCCGCCGCCGGATGAGCGCGGTGGGTGACACCTCCTCACCCCGCCGCGTCACGCATGGCCGCGGCCACCCGCTCGATGCCCTCGACCGTGCGGATCGAGGGGTTCATCGCGGCGCCGCTGAGGATGACGTAACGCTCCTCCTCGACCGCTCGCATGTGCTGTGTGACCGGATTCTCCTCCAGGAAGGAGATCTTGGCGTCGGCGGTCTCCGCGGTCTGGCTCTCCCGTGTCAGGTCCCCGAGGACCAGGAAGTCCGGATCTTCCGCGGCCACCGTCTCCCAGTTGATCTGCGGCCACTCCTCGTGGGTGTCGTCGAATGCGTTCTCGGCGCCGACCGCGTCGGTGATGATGCCGGGGGCGCCGCAGCAGCCGGCCATGTAGGGCGACTCGGAGTTGGCGAACCAGTACATGAGCGTCGTGCCGGAGGCGTCGACGTCTCGGGTGGCCTCGTCGACGCGCCGCTCCAGGTCGGCCACGAGTTCCTCACCTCGTTCCTCGACACCGAAGACGGCCGCCAGGTCCGCCACCTCGCCGTGGATGTCGTCCATGGTCAGCGCCTCCTCGCGGACGCCGTCGCCGTCACCGCTGTTGTCCTTGCCGACACAGTCGGAGGGGGAGACGTAGGTGGGCACCCCCAGGTCCTCGAAGTCGGCGCGGCTGGCGACTCCTCCCGTGCCCAGGGTCGACTCGAACGACGCGGTGACGAAGTCCGGCTCCTGCTCGAGAACCCGTTCGAAGGAAGGGGCGTTCTCCGCCAGGCGAGGCACGCTCTCCTCGGCCTCCTCGAGGCCCTCCATGACCGGGTCGGTCCAGGTCGCTGTGCCGACCATCCGGTCGGCCAGCCCAAGTGACAGCAGGATCTCGGTGGTTCCCTGGTTCAGCGAGACCGCCCGCTCGGGGTCGATCCCGGTCTCGATCTCGTGGCCACAGTTGTCGATGACTGGGCCGTTCCCGGTGTCCGCCCGCTCGGTGGTCCCGCCACAGGCGCTCGTCAGGGGGAGCCCCACCAGCAGGAACACGGCGAGTCGGCGGTACGGGCGCGCGGCCCGGGACACGGTGAGGGGCAAAAGGACCCTTTCGGTTACGTGAGGTCCGTGCGCGGAACCTCGAACGTCACATGACCGGCCGTCGTCACGGCCGGTGGTCGGCAGGTCTTCGGACTCGGAGTCACACGGTCGAGGCGCCTTCCCGGGTGGGAACGACCCAGTGGCGTCGGGCCTCGACCATCCTCCTCACCGCTGCGCGCCAGTTCCGGATTCGCACCGGATTCCCTGTGCCCCGCTACATCGGGGCGACCGACCCGCCAAGGACACTAACACCACGAGCAGCGAGGTCCCGTGGGTGGGGGCACCGCCTCGGGCACGCCCTCGTTCGGCGGGGAAGCGTCTCCTGATCCGGGAACGCCGGGGGCCGCCGCCACGCAAGGCGCGTCACCCGTCCTCACGCGAACGGGGCTGCCCCGCGTTGCCCGTGGTCACCGGGGTACTCAGAGGCGTACGGGGGAGAGGCCATCCACGAGCCGTCGGCGCCGCCCCGTCCCCGCACGCCTTGACGCTCGGCGTCAGGGCGTTAATCTGAGCGTGCTGGTGGTTCGTCCGCCGCGGTCGTGGTTGTGGCCGTGGGGGCGAGGCAAGAGGGAACCCGGTGCGAGTCCGGGACTGCCCCGCAGCGGTGAGTGGGAACGACCCCCGTCGCCGGTCCTCGTGGACCGGCACAGCACTGGACCGGTGGTGTCCGGGAAGCGACGGGTAGTAGGAGCACCCGGCTGTTGGCCGGGAGGTGCCCGCGAGTCCGAAGACCTGCCACTGGTACGCGCACCGGCCGGTGCGCGTTGGTCCGGGGTCTCGCGGGAGGACCCGGCGGACGAGCGGCGCGAACGGTCACCGCTTCGCCGCCTGTCGATCCGTGCGCGCCCTCCGCTGGGATCTCGGCCATCCTGTCGTCGAGCCTCGCGGAGGAGAGGTCATTGACCAGCACGATCGGATCCACAGTACTGGGCTATCCACGGATCGGCCCGAACCGGGAACTCAAGCGCGCGCTCGAGAGTTATTGGGCCTCACGCAGCAGTGAGGCGGAGCTGCGTGCCGTGGCGCACCAGTTGCGGGTCGACACGTGGCGCACGCTCGACGGCGCCGGTCTGGACTCGGTTCCGGGCAACACGTTCTCCTTCTACGACCAGGTGCTGGACACCGCGGTCACGTTCGGCGCGGTTCCGCCGCGCTACACGGAGCTGGGACTGAGCCCACTGGACACCTATTTCGCCATGGCACGGGGGAAGGAGTCCGTGCCGCCGCTGGAGATGACGAAATGGTTCGACACCAACTACCACTACCTGGTGCCGGAGATCGGGCCGGACACGCGGTTCTCGCTGTCCGACCGGACCCCCGTCGAGCAGTACCGGGAAGCCCGGGAGCTGGGCGTGTCCACCCGCCCAGTGGTGGTGGGGCCACTGACGTTCCTGCTGTTGTCGAAACCCGAGGAGGGAGCTCCGGCGTCGTTCCACCCGCTCGACAAGCTCGACGAGCTGCTGGACGCCTACGCGGAGCTGCTGCGTGAACTGCGCCGTGCCGGTGCGCACTGGGTCCAGCTCGACGAGCCCGCCTTCGCCGCCGACCGGTCTCCGGCGGAGATGGAGGCGCTGCGTCGCGCCTATCGCGGGCTCGGTGACCTTGACGAGCGCCCGGAACTACTGGTGGCCGGCTACTTCGGCGATCTGGGTGAGGCCCTGGAAGTGCTGGCGTCGTCGCCGGTCGAGGCGCTGGCGGTGGATCTCGTCGCCGGCCGATCCGCGGCGGAGACCGTACCGATGCTGCGTGGCCTGCGGAACAAGACCGTGGTCGCCGGGGTGGTCGACGGCCGCAACATCTGGCGTACCGACCTCGACGCTGCCCTGACCACGGCCGCCACCCTGCTGGGCTCGGCCAACGAGGTGGCTGTGAGCACCTCGTGCTCCCTACTGCACGTTCCCTACGACGTCGAGGCCGAGACCGGCATCGACCCGCAGGTCAAGTCGTGGCTGGCCTTCGCCGACCAGAAGGTCGGCGAGGTCGTCACCCTGGGGCGCGCGCTACGCGAAGGCCGGGGCGCGGTCGCCGACGAGCTGGCCGCGGCCCGGGACGCGGTCACCGACCGGGCGCGGGCGGAACGCGTACGCAACCACCGTGTGCGGGCGCGCCTGGACTCGCTGCGGCCGGAGAACGCCCGACGCCCGGACTACGCCAAGCGTAGGGAGGCCCAGGAGAAGTCGTTGCGGCTTCCGCCGTTGCCCACGACCACCATCGGATCATTCCCGCAGACCTCCGATATCCGCACAACCCGAGCCGCGTTCCGCTCCGGGAAGCTCGACGAGGCCACGTACAACCAGCGGATGCGCGACGAGATCGAGCGGGTGATCCGGCTCCAGGAGCGGCTCGGACTGGACGTGCTGGTGCACGGCGAGCCCGAGCGCAACGACATGGTGCAGTACTTCTCCGAGCACATGGAGGGGTTCGCCGCCACCGACAACGGCTGGGTGCAGTCCTACGGGTCGCGGTGCGTGCGGCCGCCGATCCTGTTCGGGGACGTCTCCCGGCCCGAGGCGATCACCGTCGAATGGGCCAAGTACGCCAACGCGCTCACCGAGAAGCCGGTCAAGGGCATGCTCACCGGGCCGGTGACCATCCTGGCGTGGTCGTTCGTCCGGGACGACCAGCCGTTGGCGGACACGGCCAAGCAGGTCGCGCTGGCCATCCGGGACGAGGTCCACGACCTGGAAGCCGCCGGCATCCGCGTGGTGCAGGTCGACGAGCCCGCCCTGCGGGAGCTGCTCCCGCTGCGAGCGGTGTACCACACGGAGTACCTGGACTGGGCGGTGGAGGCGTTCCGACTGGCCACATCCGGGATTTCCGACTCGACCCAGATCCACACCCACCTGTGCTATTCGGAGTTCGGGGACGTGATCGACGCGATCGTCGCGCTGGATGCCGATGTGACCAGCATCGAGGCGGCCCGGTCCCGCATGGAGGTACTCGACGACCTCAACGGGGTCGGCTTCGCCCGGGGCGTCGGTCCGGGGGTGTATGACATCCACTCGCCGCGGGTTCCCGATCCGGACGAGGTCGCCGACCTCGTGCGCGCCGCGTTGCGGGCCGTTCCCGCCGAGCGGCTGTGGGTCAACCCCGACTGCGGGCTCAAAACCCGCGGCTACGAGGAGGTCGAGGCCGCGTTGCGGCACATGGTGAGTGCGGCGGGCACGGTTCGTTCCTCGCTGCGGTGACCGGATAGCCAACGGCGCCCCACCCCGGTCATGGGACGGACACGCCAGTGCCGTGCCCGTCCCCGGTGCCGGTACCCGTGACCGGACGCCGCCGTGCGTGCGGATCCCGCTTCGACTCCTCCGGGATCCGCACGCACGCGGACCAGGCCGGTGCCCCGCGTGTACCCGGCGGCCGCGCCCGTGCGCGCCGGCGAGGGGTGCCCTCCTACTTCTGGTTGCCGGGGAGCTGTTCGTCGGCGTAGTCGGTCGCGGCGCCGCCGGGGTCCTCCATGACCCCGCCGACATCGTTGACTCCCTCCTGCGCCTCCGCCGCGGTCTCGGCCACCCCACCGGCGGCCTCACCGGCGACGTCCTGGCCGTAGGACCCGGCCTCCTCGGCGACGTCGGGGAAAGAGCCCTCGACGGTGTTGGACACTCCCTGCGTCACGTCCTCGGTGGCACCACCGAGCAGACCCTTCACCCATTCGAGTAGGTCGTCGAACATCGCTACCCCCTTCATCGTGGGCACGGGCCACCATGCCCGTTGGGGGTAAACGTCGGGTAAGGAGCGATAGCGCTGGGTGCCCGGCGGGGCGGGGAAAGGCCCCGCGTGCCGCTCGGGGATGCCGTGTCCCGGCCGTCACGCTCGCACCGCGATACCCGCCCTCATCGACGTGGGTGGTCACCGAGGCGTCCCCGAGGTGTGGTGGCCGGCCCGAACCATACGGTCCAGATCACAGCGAAGTGTTACTCCCTATACACACCAGGCAACGAAGTCGCAACGCCGTCCGGGCACCGTGGGGACCATGGATCTTTCGGAGCGTCACGGGGGTACGCGACAGCCGGGCCAGGGCGGGCTGCGGCGGGAAGTACTGGAACTGGCGGCGGTGTTCTGCGCGGGCGGCTCCGCGCATTTCGTGGTACTGACCCTGGGACACCAGGAGCACGGCGGCCTCGCGCTGGCCGCGATCGGAACCACGATGCTCGTCGGCCTGCTCGGGTACCGCTGGTGGCGAGACCGGCGCAGGGGCGCGCTGGACCACGGCCCCGGGCCGTGGGACACACTCTGGCGTGTTCGCGTGGGGGTAGCCGACGCTCCGGGAGGACTGGCCGCGCTCACCGCCCGGCTCGCCCGAATCGGGGTGGATATTCGGGTGGTGCACGTGCATCCGGGGGACGGCGAGGCGGTGGACGAGTTCGTGGTGGCCGGCCCGCCCGGCGTCACCCCGCGCGACCTGCGCACCGCGGTCACTCGGGCGGGTGGCCGCGACCCCGTGGTCAAGCCCGCCGATGTGCACCACCTCGACGACACCACAACGCGGGCGCTGACCCTGGCCGACGCGCTCCTCACCGACCGGACGTCCCTGGCGTCCGCGCTGACCAGCCTTTCCGGAGCACACCGGGCCACGTGGCATCCCGAGCCGCCCGCGGGCCTCGGCCCGGACGAACTCGCGGGAACCTCGATGTGCCTGGTGGTGGCCGGCGGGGGAGTCGTCGTGGTGGAGCGCGACAGCCTACCGTTCACACCTGCGGAGTTCGCCCGATGCCGCGCGCTGGTGCGGCTGGCCACGGCCACCACGGGCGAACCCGCCCCGGCGCGCGCCGACCCATCCGCGGGGTAGCTGGGCGGTTCGCGTCGGCGTCTGCTGACACGTTTCGTGGCGGGCCCTAGTGTGGTCCGAAGGGATATACCGGCCCTGGTGATCGGCCTACCGGTGACCAGGGCCGGAGTCGCGTGCCATCCGCCACGCATGCGGGTCCCCACACAGCGTGTTCTTTGTCTTCTCCATCGTGAAGCCACCCGATGCCGGGTTCGGCCAGTCGGTTCGCGATTCCTGCGGTGCTTCCCCGAGATGAGGGGCGCCGCGCGCCTCGCCGAAACATTCGATTCGGTGTGGCTCTCGTCATACGCGCTCCGATCGGTTAGGCTCTGCGGCTAATGACAAATTCATCAGATGAATTTCCGTACGCGGCTGAGCGGTGAGTGAGGGAGACATTCATGAGCGCACACGACGCCCCACCGACCGGCGGGGTCACGGACGCGCGGGAGAAGAGCGGCTCGTTCCTGTACCCGGGGATGCGGCTGCCCTTCATCCTGGTCGTCAGCTGCTTCGCGGCGTGGGGGATGGCGGGCAACCTCACCGACCCGCTCGTGGCGGTGTTCGGGTCGGTCTTCTCCATGAACGCCTTCCAGTCCTCGCTGGTCCAGTTCGCCTACTACGGGGCGTACTTCGCCCTGGCGCTCCCGGCCGCCTGGATCAACGCCCGACTCGGGTACAAGGGCGGGGTCCTGATCGGGCTCGTCCTCGCCGCGAGCGGCGGAGCGCTGTTCTACCCGGCATCCCAGGTGATGCAGTACTCCGCGTTCATCGTGGCCCTGCTCACCCTGGCGGGGGGCCTGTCCATCCTGGAGACGTCGGCCAACCCCTACGTGATGGCCATGGGGCCCAGCCGGAGCGCCACGCGCCGGCTGAACTTCGCCCAGGCGTTCAACCCGGTGGGCTCGAACCTCGGTGTCCTGCTCGCCGCCGTGTTCATCCTGCCCTACGTCAACGAGGCCACCGCCGATGAGCGGGCGGCGCTGACCCAGACCGAACTGGAGGCCATGCGGTCCTCGGAGCTGCAGGCCGTGATGGGGCCCTACCTCGGCCTGGCCGCGCTCTACCTCACGATCGCGGTCGCGATCGCCATGGCGAAGGTCCCGCCCCGTACGGCGATGCTGGCGGACCAGGGTACCGGGGGTGTCTGGCAGTCCCGATCGCGGCTCGTGCGGCTACTGCGCAACCGCCGGTACTCGTTCGGCGTCGTCGCCCAGTTCTTCAACATCGCCGCGCAGACCTGCATCTGGACCTTCATCATCCATTACGTCATGGAGAACCTGGGCGCCAGCGAGTCCACCGCCGGCTACTGGCTGCAGGCCACCCTGCTCGTCTTCCTCGTCTTCCGCTTCGTGATGGTCGCCCTGATGGGCCGCTTCGACCCGCGCAAGCTGATGACGCTCATGTGTGTCCTGGGTGTGGGACTCTCGCTCGTCGCGGTCGTCTCCGGCAACATCGTCGGCGCGGTCGCCGTGGTCCTGCTGAGCGCCTGCATCTCGCTGCTCTTCCCCACGATCTACGGGATCGCCCTCCAGGGGTTGGGAGACGACACCAAGTACGGGGCCGCGGGGCTGATCATGGCGATCGTGGGCGGTGCCCTGGTGCCGCCCCTGCACGGTTGGGTGATCGACATTTCCACCGCCCAGCTGAGCTTCCTGGTCGTGACGGGGTGCTTCCTTGTGATCACCGGCTACGGCGTCTACGTCCTGCGCGCTCCGAGCGGCGACACCCCGGAGGCCGAGCTTCGCGAGGACGCCTGAACCGGTCAGTCGTCGAGGTGAACGGCGACCTGGGCGAGGTGGGTGTGCATGGCCGACCGCGCCGCGACCGGGTCGCCCGCGGCCACCGCTTCCAGCACCGCCGCGTGCTCGTGGTGCGTGGTCGCCAGCCGCCCCACCCGGTGCATGGACTGCCACATGCGCATTCGCAGGGTGGGGCGGGCCAGGGCCTCGATCAACGCCCGGAGAATCGGGTTGTCCGAGATGTCGGAGAGCAGCCGGTGGAACTGCAGGTCCTTGTCCATGGCGGTCTCGTGGTCATGGGCGTCGATCGCCGGTACCGCGGCGTCGAGCACGGCCCGGAGCTGGCGTACGTCCTCGCCCGTGCGGCGGACAGCGGCGGCTCCGGCCGACTCCACCTCGAGCGCCTGGCGCACTCGGTGCAGGTCACGCGTCGACTTTCCCCCCTGCAGCCCGGCCCAGAACACCAGTGGCTGCAGCAGCAGTTCCGGGTCGAGGGAGGTCACCGTCGTACCCGCTCCCTGGCGGGTCTCGAGGACCCCCATGGCGACGAGCGCCCGCACCCCCTCGCGCAGCGAGCTGCGCGACACGCCGAAGCGTTCGGCCAGCTCCGCCTCGACCGGCAGGCGGTCGCCCGGGCCGACCTCGCCGGAGACCACCATGTCCTGGATTCCCTGGACGACCACATCGTGCTGGGAGGAGGGGCGCGTCGGGATCCTGCGCGGGGTCGTGTCGTCACTCATGCGGACTTCCTGTGCCTGCCCAGCTCGATCCGGACGACGGTCGTTCGGGGTCGGGCCCTAGTCTAGACTGAAAATACATCAGATGAATTAGGAGACTCGTTAGTGAGCGTCATCACCTCGGTCGACCTGGTCGACGTCCGCTTCCCCACATCGGAGAGCCTCGACGGCTCCGATGCGATGAACCGGGACGCCGACTACTCGGCCGCCTACCTCCGCCTGGTGACCAGCGACGACTCGCTGTACGGCTGTGGGTTCGCCTTCACCATCGGCCGTGGTAACGAGGTGTGCCTCGCGGCCATCGAGGCCCTGTCCTCGCGGCTGGTCGGACGCGATGTGGCGGAACTGTGCGAGCGCCCCGGCCGGATCTACCGGGAGCTGGCCGCCGACTCCCAGCTGCGCTGGCTCGGCCCCGACAAGGGTGTGGTGCACCTGGCGCGCGCCGCGGTCCTGAACGCGCTGTGGGACCTGGCGGCGCGCCGTGCCGGTGTCCCCCTGTGGCAGCTGGTCTGCGACATGGACCCCGTCGAGCTCGTCGACGCGCTGGATTTGACCTACCTCTCCGACGTGCTCACCGCCGAGGAGGCCACCGGAATGCTCCGGGAGCAGCGCCCCCACCACGACGAGCGCGTCAAGCAACTGAGCCGGGACGGTTTCCCGTGCTACACGACCTCGCCCGGGTGGCTGGGCTACTCCGACGAGAAGCTCGACCGCCTGTGCCGGGAGGCCGTCGCCGAGGGCTACCGGCACGTCAAGCTCAAGGTCGGCGCGGACGCCGCCGAGGACGAGCGCAGGCTCGCCATAGCCCGCGCCGCGATCGGCCCGGACACCCACCTGATGATCGACGCCAACCAGATGTGGGAGGTACCCGAGGCGATCGAGCGGGTCCGGGCGCTCAACCACCACGACCTGCTCTGGATCGAGGAGCCCACCAGCCCCGACGACGTGCTCGGCCACCGCGCCGTCGCCGAGGCGGTGCGTCCGCAGGGGGTGGGGGTGGCCACCGGCGAGCACGGCATGAACCGCGTGCTCTTCAAACAGCTGCTGCAGGCCGACGCCGTGGACTTCGTCCAGATCGACTCCTGCCGCCTGGCCAGCGTCAACGAGATCATCCCGGTCCTGCTGGCGGCCAGCAAGTTCGGTAAGCCGGTGTGCCCCCACGCCGGCGGGGTGGGGCTCTGCGAGCTCGTCAACCACCTGGTGATGATCGACCACATAGCGGTCTCGGGCCCCGTCGAGGGCCGGGTGGCCGAGTACGTGGACCACCTGCACGAGCACTTCGTCGACCCCTGCGTCGTCCGCGATGGCGCCTACACGCTGCCCACGGCGCCCGGCTACTCCTCGGAGATGATGCCGCAGTCCCTCGCGGCGTGGGCCTGGCCCGACGGCGCGGAGTGGAAACGCCGGCGCGCGGAGGCGAGCGCGTGATCACCCACCGACTGCTGCACCCCGAACTCCTCGCGGGACTGGCCGCGGCCGGTCACGGCTCGCGGATCCTCGTCGCCGACGCGCTGTACCCGCACTCGACCGGGGCCCCGGCCACGGCCGCGCGCGTCCACCTCAACCTCCGTCCCGGGCTCGTGGCCGCGCGCGACGTCCTCGAGGTCGTGGCCGACACCGTCCACATCGAGGCGGCGGTCTACATGGCCGACGCCAACGGGGACGAGTCGGAACCGGTGCGTGAGTACCGCGCCATGCTGGGCCCCCACCGCCACAGCGGCGGCCGGGAGGTCGCCTGGGCGGGCCTTGAGCGGACGGAGTTCTACACGGCGTGCCGGAGCCCCGACGTCTGCGTGCTGGTCGCCACGGGAGAGACACGTCCCTACGCGAACCTCCTGCTGACGATTGGGGTCCCATGATCATCGACGCGCACCTGCACACCTGGGACACCGCGGAGGTCGGCATCGGCTGGCTGGCCGCCGCGGGACTGCCCCCACGCGCGCCGATCCCCGACGACACCGGGGCGCGCCGCTACGTGCTCGTCGAGGCCGCCGCCGACGAGCGGTGGCACGAGACCGAGTGGCTCCTCGCGCTCGCCCGGCGGGACGGGCGCGTGCACGGGGTCGTCGCGGCCGCCGCGCTGGACGGCCCACGGACCGCGGCCGAACTCGACCAGCTGGCGGACACGGCCGAGGTCGTGGGTGTCCGGCGGCTCCTCCAGGACGGCCACCCGTTCGAACCGCCGGGCCTACTCGAGGGGCTCCGGATCCTCGCCGACCGGGCCATGCCCTTCGACGCCTGCGTTCGCGCCCACGAGCTGCCGGCGCTCACACGGCTGCTCGACCGGGTGCCGGAGCTGGTCGTGGTCCTGGACCACATGGGCAAACCCCCGGTCCGAGACCGGGAGGCCATGCGGCGCTGGGAGTCGGATCTCGCGGAGGTCGCCGAGCTCCCCAACGTCTACTGCAAGTTGTCCGGGCTCGCCGCGGAGTGCCGCGACGACACCGAGCTCGACTCCGTGACCGACCACGTCGTGGGGCGTGCGCTGGAGGTCTTCGGGGCCGGTCGTTGCCTCGTCGGCAGCGACCGGCCGGTCAGCCAGACCTCCCTGGACTGGTGCGAACGGGTGCTGGGCCTCGTGCCGGACGCTGACCGGGCCCGCGTCGCCCACGACAACGCCGCAGCGATCTACCGGAGGACGCGATGACCCCCGCGGTAATGAGCCGACTGCCGGAGCGAATCGGTGCCGCCTTCGGGAGGTTGGGGTTCGGCACCGCCCAGTTCGGCAACCTCGGTTGCGAGATTGATGAGCGAACCTGCCACGACGCCGTGGCGGCCGCGTGGGAGCACGGCCTGCGCTACTTCGACACCGCCCCCCACTACGGGCTCGGGCTGTCCGAGCGGCGACTCGGCCGGGCGCTCACGGGACGGCCCCGCGAGAGCTACGCCGTCTCGACCAAGGTCGGGCGCCTCCTGCGACCGAACACCCGACCCACCGGTACCGACCTGGACCAGGGGTACGCGGTGCCCGACTCGCTGACGCGTGAGCGCGACTTCTCCGCCGACGGTGTCCGGCGGTGCCTGGCGGAGTCCCTCGAACGGCTCGGGCTGGACCGTGTCGACATCGTGTGGCTCCACGACCCCGAGGAACCCGACGACCGCTTCGACGAGGCCATCCGGGGCGCTGTTCCCGCCCTGGACCAGCTGCGGGACGAGGGGACCATCTCCGCGTGGGGCGTGGGCTCCAAGGACCCCTCGATGATCAAACGCTTCGTCGACGCGGCCGACCCCGACCTCGTCATGGTCGCCGGCCGCTACACCCTGCTGGAGCAGGAGAGGGTGGGGCTGATGTCCACCTGTCACGCGCGAGGCGTCGGGGTCGTCGCCGTGGGGGTGTTCAACTCCGGCCTGCTCGCCCACGACGAGCCCCCGGCCGACGCCTGGTACGAGTACGCGCCCGCGCCCCCGCATGTCACGGCGCGCGCCAGGGCGCTGGCGTCGGTGGCGCGCGAGCACGGCGTCAGCCTGCCGCGGGCCGCGCTCGCCTTCCCCCGAAGGCATCCGGCGGTGGTCAACGTGACCGCCGGCATGCGGTCGCGCGAGCACGTGGCGCAGAACTGCGCCCTGGTAACGAACGACGTCCCCGATGAGTTCTGGGCCGACCTGCGGGCCCGTGGCCTGCTTGAGGAGGATGTGTGAAACTGATGAGACGGGGCGAGCCGGGCCGGGAGATCCCGCTCGTCGAGATCGACGGTGTCGTATGGGACGCGACGCCGCTGGGCGACTTCGATCCCCGGTTCTGGGCGGACGGGGGTCCACAGCGGATCCGTGAGCTCGTCGCCAGCGGGAGGCTCCAGCGCTGGCACGAGGACAACACTCGCTTCGGCGCGCCGGTGCGCTCGCCCTCGGCGGTGATCTGCATCGGGCAGAACTACGCCCAGCACGCCGCCGAGTCGGGATCCGAGCCGCCGCAGCGGCCGATCGTGTTCCTCAAGACGCCGAACACCCTCGCCGGCCCCGACGACACCGTCACCATCGCCCGCGGTTCCCACAAGACCGACTGGGAGGTCGAGCTCGGCGTCGTCATCGGCAGCCGCGCCAGCTACTGCGACTCGGCCGCGGAGGCGGCCCGGCACATCGGTGGCTACGTGCTCGCCAACGACCTGTCCGAACGCGCCTTCCAGATCGAGGAGTCCGGTGGCCAGTGGAGCAAGGGCAAGTGCAGCCCCGGCTACATGCCACTCGGGCCGTGGGTCGTCACCGCCGACGAGTTCGATCCCGGCGACGTTCGGCTTCGCTCGTGGGTCAACGGTGAGCCACGCCAGGACTCGCGCACCTCGGACATGATCTTCGACTGCGCCGAGCTGGTTCGCGACCTGTCACAGTACATGTGCCTCGAACCGGGGGACATCGTCTCCACCGGTACCCCGCAGGGTGTGGCCCTGTCGGGACGTTTCTCCTACCTGCGCCCCGGTGACGTCGTCGAGGTGGAGATCGAGCGCCTCGGGCGGCAGCGCCAGGAGTACCGGGAGTGGAGGGAGTAGTGATGACCGGACGCTTCGCGGATCGCGCGGCGGTGGTGACCGGGGGAGCCTCCGGGATCGGCCGCGCCGTGGCGGACGCGCTCGCCCACGAGGGGGCCAGGGTGGCGGTGCTGGACCGTGAACGCCCGGGAGACGAGCACCACTGGGAGGAGTGCGACGTCGCGGACGGCGCGTCGGTCGATCGTGCGGTGAGCAGCGCCGCCGAGGCGCTCGGGCGCCTGGACACCGTGGTCAACAACGCCGGTGTCGGCGCGCAGGGCGATGTCGCGGCCAACGACGACGACGAGTGGCTCAGGGTGCTCAACGTGAACGTCGTCGGGATGGTCCGCGTCGCCCGCGCCGCCCTGCCGCACCTGCGCGCCTCCGACGCGGCCTCGATCACCAACACCGCCTCGATCGCCTCCACGGCCGGGCTTCCGCAGCGGGTGCTGTACTCGGCGACCAAGGGGGCGGTGCTGTCCATGACCAAGGCGATGGCAGCCGACCACGTGCGTGAGGGGGTGCGCGTCAACTGCGTGGCTCCCGGCACCGCGGACACCCCGTGGGTGCAGCGGCTGCTCGACGTCGCCGACGATCCGGTCGCCGAACGCGCCGCGCTGGAGGCGCGCCAGCCCCACGGCCGGTTGGTGGGCGCCGATGAGGTGGCACGCGCCGTGGTCTACCTCGCCGATCCGCTGAACCGGTCCACGGTCGGGGTCTGCCTGTCCGTGGACGGGGGGATGGAGGCCCTGCGCCTCCGCTCCCGGTAGTCGAGGGGTTCGCCGCCCCGTCGGGGGCGGTCTCGCCCGAACCGGCGGTGAAGGTAGGCCCGGGGCGACGTGTCCCGTCCGGACCCCGTGGCCGGTTGTGGTCAGCCGTCGCCGACCGTGGCCGGCTCCGGGGGCCGCCCCCGGAGCCGGCCGTGGGGACGCCCTGGCCAGCTCACCGGCCGCTACGCCTGACCTGCGACCCCTGGGTGCCGGACGCGGTGTGTGGGGGGACTCGCGCGGTCGACTCGGTACAGTTCCACGCGAACCGGATCCGGTCCGCGGAGCGACTGAGGGGACCCGAGTTGCCCAGTATCTACCAGCTCAAGCCCGCGTTCCAGGGCGTGCTGCGGCCGTGCGTGCGATGGTTGGCGAGGGCCGGCGTCACGGCCAACGCCGTCACGGTCGCGGCGGCCGCGCTGTCGGTTGCCGTTGGAGCGTGCGTCGCCGTCTGGAGTGACCACGACTGGCCCTTGTTGCTGCTGCCCGCGTTCCTCTTCCTGCGGATGGCGTTCAACGCCGTCGACGGGATGCTGGCGCGCGAGCACGGCATGGAGTCCCGGCTCGGCGCGATCCTCAACGAACTGGGCGACGTGGTCTCCGACGCCGCGTTGTATCTGCCGCTGGCCCTGGTCGCGGCATTCGATCCGAGGCTCGTCGTGCTGATCGTCGTCCTGGCGGTGATCAGCGAGATGACCGGCGTGCTCGGGCTGGCGTTCGGGTCGCGACGACGCTACGACGGCCCCATGGGCAAGAGCGACCGCGCCGCGGTGTTCGGGGCGCTCGGCCTGTGGCTCGGGCTCGGCGGAACCGGTGGGGCCTGGCTGTCCGTCGTACTCGGGGCGACAGCGCTGCTGCTCGCGGCGACCACGGTCAACCGTGCCCGCCAGGTGCTCCGGGACGGCGAGGGGTGAACGTGTTCGACATCCGGCACGACGTCCTCATCGCACTCGGCGGTATCCTCGCGATCCTCGTCATCGCCTCCGTGGTGACCTTCGCGCTGCGCACCAAGCTCAGCGCCGGGATTCACCGCGAACTCAACCAGCGCCTCCAGTCGTGGTGGACGATGGTCGCCATCTTCGCCGTCGCCATCTCGGTCTCCGACATCGTCTCGTTGATCTTCTTCGCGCTGGTGTCGTTCCTCGCGCTCAAGGAGTACCTGTCGCTGATCCCCACCCGCCGCGTCGACCGGCAGGTGATCTTCTGGGCCTACCTGGCGATCCCGTTGCAGTACGTGTTGGTCGGCTACGAGTGGTACGGGATGTTCATCATCCTGATCCCGGTCTACGCGTTCCTGCTGCTGCCTATGCGGATGGTGCTGGCGGGTGAGACCGCGAACTTCCTGCGGGCGATGGGCACCCTGCACTGGGGGCTGATGGCGATGGTGTTCAGCATCAGCCACGTCGCCTATCTCCTGGTGCTGCCCGAGGAGGTCAACCCGGGGGCGGGCGGCGCGGGCCTGGTGCTGTTCCTGGTGTTCCTGACCCAGTTCAACGACGTGTCCCAGTACATCTGGGGCAAGCTGTTCGGCAGGCACCAGGCCGTGCCCACGGTCAGCCCGGCGAAGAGCGTCGAGGGTCTGATCGGCGGCCTGGTGACCACCACCGCGCTGGCCCTCGTCCTCGGCCCGTGGCTGACACCGCTGGACCAGCCGCAGTCGATCGGCGCGGGCCTGATCATCGGCACGGCCGGCTTCGTCGGCGACGCCGTCATCTCCGCGCTCAAGCGGGATCTCGGTGTCAAGGACTCCGGTAGCCTGCTGCCCGGCCACGGCGGCGTCCTGGACCGGGTGGACAGCCTGATCTACACCGCACCGCTGTTCTTCCACTACACCTTCTACCTGCACTACTAGGGGGCCTCGCCCATGGTCAGGGTGCTGCGATGGGTGTTCTTCGTTCTGGTCGTACGGCCGGTCATCATGGTCATCCTCGGCCTCAACGTGCGGCACCGGGAGAAGCTGCCGCACCAGGGGCCCGCGGTACTGACCGCCAACCACAACAGCCACCTCGACGCCCTCGTGCTGATCACCCTGATGCCGCTCCGGCTGCTGCACCGGATCCGTCCGGTCGCCGCCGAGGACTACTTCCTGAGTAACAAGGCCCTCGCGTGGTTCTCCACCCGCATCATCGGCATCCTGCCCATCCCGAGGCGGCGCACGACGGGTGTCGACGACCCGATGACCGCCTGCGGCGAGGCTCTCGAACGCGGCGACATCCTGATCTTCTTCCCGGAGGGCTCGCGCGGCGAGCCGGAGAAGATGACCGAGTTCCGCGGCGGCATCGGCAAGCTCGCCGGCAGGAACCCCGAGGTGCCGGTCACCCCGATCTACCTGCACGGCCTCGGCAAGGCCCTTCCGAAAGGCGAGGCCATGGTGGTGCCGTTCTTCCTCGACGTCATCGTCGGGGAAGCGCTGCGCTTCGATGACGGTTACGAGGACTTCCTCGGCGAGCTGCGCCACCGGATGGAGGCCCTCGCCGAGGAAGGAGACTTCGTGTCATGGGACTGAGGCTGGCATCAGCGATATGGGGCCTCGCCGAGGCGACGCTGTTCTTCCTCGTCCCGGACGTACTGCTGTCCGCCATCGCGCTGCGGGACCGCGGGCTCGCGCTGCGGTGCTGCGTGTGGGCCCTCAGCGGTGCGCTGGCCGGCGGGGCGCTGATGTTCCTCGCAGCGGCCGGTGCTTCGGACGCCGCCGTCACCGCCGTCGGCCACGTGCCAGGGGTCACTGGCGAGATGCTCACCCGGGTGGAGTCCGGCCTCGACGAGCTCGGCTCGTGGGCGATGTTCCTCGGCCCGCTCACCGGGACGCCGTACAAGATCTATGCCGTCACATCCCCTGCCGCCGGCATCGAACTATGGTGGTTCCTGCTGGTCAGCGTTCCGGCGCGGGTGATTCGTTTCGTGGTCGTCGCGTTGATGGCCTCGTTCGTCTCGGCCACCGTGCTCAGGAACCTGAGCTACCGTCGGCGGCTTTCCCTGCTGCTCGGTTTCTGGGCCGTGTTCTACACCGCCTACTTCACCGTGCTGACCTGACCAGTCGCGGTGAGGCGGCCGCTACGTCACCGTGCGCGAGAGGGACCTGGGGCTGCTATGGCGCCGCACGTTGGTGGACATCACCGAGGCGGGCGACGTCGCCTTCGAGGGGCGTGTCGCCGCCCTGGACACCATCATCGGCCCTACGAAGCACCGGGGCGGGCCGTGGCGACCCGAGCCGGGCCTCGCGGACGCCGACCCCCCACCGCGTCGGGTGTCGAGTCGTTGTCGGGCACTCCCGCGACTACGTGGCCCGCTCCGCGACAGAGTATCCGTGAAACCGCGCGAATTCGGGATTTGTATTTCTCGGTCAGGCGCAAGGGGTGTTCGGGACAACCGTGGCGGCGCCCGCGAGGGAGATTGATATCCGAGGTGCGCCCGCCCATGCTCGGTACCGGCCTCGCGGACGCGAGGCCCTACGCTCGCGCTGACCAAACGCGCGCACGAATCTCAGGAACCGTGATTCCTCACAATGAGAACCACGCGCCCATACGCGCGGATTCGTGTGATCGCCACCGTGGCCGGGGCGCCCAACTACGTGAAACCTAAGGAATGGAAATGGAATCCACTGTTCTCGCGGAGGGACTTCCGGAACAACGGTCGGGGGAAGCGGAGGAGACTCCTCTCGCTCCCTCGGGGCGGCTGCTGTACCGCGGCCGTCAGGACTACAACGTCCGCTTCGTTCCGCCGATACTCGCGCTCGGCGGGGTGACCCAGTTCGACACCAGCGGGTCCTGCGCCGCTGCCGTGCGACACGGCCGGGTACACACCTGGCCAGACGACTGGGGGATGCCGATACCCCAGGAGCAGCAGGGATCCATCACCAAGGTCTGCGTCTCGGAGTACATGGACCACATGCTCGCGCTCGACTCGGCCGGGCATGTCCATGTATGGGGTCCGAACGATTGCGCGGGCGATATCCGAAAATACATGCCGGATAACGTCCAAAAGGGCGGGGTAACCGACATAGCGACGAGCCCCCGGTACGGAGTGGCGGCCATCGGGAACCGGGTGTACTGCTGGAGTAAGTGGAACGACCAGCGGGAGCTCGAGTTCGGCCAGCGGGTGTTGCAGACCGAGACCCACAAGGCGGTGGTCGTTGTCCGTACCGCTGACAATACTCTGCACTACCGCTATGTCGACAATATGGGGTGGGTGGAGTTCGAGGAACTGAAGATTCCCGAGGACCTGAAGAACCGGAAGTTCTTCGATGTCTCCCTGCGTGGCGGGATGGCGATGGGACTCACCGACAATGGTGAGGCGCACGTCTGGGGGCTCAAAGGACGTTATCGCCACATGGAGCCGAACGCCGTGGACGTCGCGGCGGGGACGTACTTCGCCTATGCCTGTTTCAAGGACGGAACGGCGACGGTGTGGGACCACGCGGACGACGGGTCGCTACTGGACTCCACGTACCCGGGGCCGCCCGCGGAACAGCGCTCCGACGGATTCTGGGTCAAGAGGATCGACTTCGGGGTGTCCTCGGTCCTTGAGGTTTCCGGGGCGGGAATCTACTGGGCCTTGGGGATGGCTCCGTCCGTGGCGTGCCATCCGGTGCTGGACCGGGGGGTGGCCACCCCCGAGAAGGTGAAACCCAATTCCGATATGTACTACTCCTGGGACCTCGGTAACCTGGGGCCGGCGACCGCGAAGAACATCGTCGTCACCGTGGAGCTGCCCCCCGGGGTCACCCTGCATCCCAACTACAACGACTGGCCTCCGGAGAAACGGCCCAAGAAGGCCGGTGAGAACCGGTACCAGTTCAGGATCGAGGACCAGGACGAGATGGAGGGCGGGTGGACACCGCCGCTGATGGTCCGGGTGAGTCCCGACGCGGGCGGGGATCTCGTCGCCACCGCCTCGGTCACCGCCGACCATATGGACAGTGACCCGCCCTCCGAACTGACCTGCCCCGCGAAGGCCACCGTCTCCGCCGACGGTACGGACTGGCAGTCCCTCGCCCGGGACTGGGCCATCTTCCTGTCGCTGGCCGCGGCCGCCGGCGCGTTGTACGCGGCCGCCGCTTTCTGCCACCCACCCGGCGGCGGTGGCGGAGGCGGTGGAAACACGTCGCGCTTCAACAACCGGGACCGCAACAAGAACAAGAACCAACGAGCCAAGCTCGACCTCGACGCCTCCGCCCGGCCCAGTAACCCCAAAGCCGGAGACGAGGTCACCCTCACCTTCAAGCTGAAGAACACGGACACGAAGAACTCCGCCAAGGCCGCGTTTCTCAATGTCTTCGTCCCGAAGGGAGTGAGGATAACCCGGGTTTCGGGCGGCGAGCAGGTGGGTGACTCGGCCGCCTACTGGGCCGCGGGTTCACTCGGGACCGAGGAGTCGGCCACGATGAAGGTCACGGCGAAGGTCGACGCCGATCCTCCGGGTGAAGTCATCGCGGTCGGGAGCTCCGGGGCGTTCAACGCGAGCCCGGTGGTGAAAACCACGACCGTGAGGCCGAAACCCAAGATCTCGTGGTCACTGTCGCGCGGAAAAGCGGCCCCGGAGGAGGTCCAGCCGGGGCAGGAGGTGGTCCTCTCGTGGGATCTCACGAACAGTGGACCCTCCCCGGTGCGCGACGGCACGTTCACGGTCACTGTTCCGCGTGGGTTGGAGTCACCCGTCGTGCGGGTCAACGGCTCCCGGGTGGAGACAACCCCGAAGGGAAACCAGCTGGTCGCGACCCTGCCCACGCTTGAGGCGAAGGCGCAACCGGTCCCCGTGACCGTGACCGGAACCGTCGCGCAGAAGCCACCCGGCGACTTGACCACACAGCTTCAGCTGCACGCGGCCAACGCGAGCCCGGACACACTCAGCAAGAGCGCCACCGCCAAGGTGGTCACGATCGTGACCGTGTCCGGAGGGCCGGTCGGCACTCCCGTGGCGGGAAGGGAACTCGGCTACACCTGGTCGGTGCAGAACACCGGGAAGGTGGAAGCCCTCGACGTGGTGCTGACCGCCACGCTGCCACCGGAGTCCGAGGCGACATTCCTCGACGCCACCGGCGGTGTCACGCCCAAGGACTCCAAGTTGGAGTGGAAGGTGGGGTCGTTGCCCCCCAACCGGAGCTTCGACGCCGCCTTCCACGTCAAACTCGACCACGGCATGGCCGGCAAGCCAACATCCTTCACCGGTGAGGCCACGGCGGAGAACGCGCGCAAGGACAGCAAGACACTCCCGGACAATGTGAGCGAGAAGCACCGGTTGGGTGTGCACGCGGAGGTGTCCTCGTCCACCGTGAGGAACGGCGATCCGGTCACCTTCACGTTCGAGCTCACCAACGCTGGCCCCTCCGACGCCCACGACGTCTCCGTCGCCGTGGGGTCCGAGGCTCCGATGACGGAACAGAAGATCCTGGATCCACAGGGCAGAGAGGTCAGCTCACCGTTCACGATCGAGAAGCTGGAACCGAACAAACCGCAGAAGGTGACCCTGTCGGGTAAGGCGCCCTCCTGTAGCAGCTTCGTCGGGAAACTCGACCTCACCCCGCGAGACGAGGCGACCGTGACGGGGTCGCGGTCGGTCACGGTTCAGCGTGACGCGACACTGGTCGTGACGCCAACGCCAGCTACCGCGACCGCCAAAGCCGGGGAACCGGTGACGGTGAGCTGGAAGGTGGAGAAGCGGGGCAAGGACCAGTTCGACGCCGCGAGCCTGGTCGTCCCGCCCTTCGCCCAGGGCACGATCGTGCAGGCGAAAGTCGGCTCCTCCGTGGTCAAACCCAAGACGACGGAGGAGGGGGTGCGGGTTCCCCTTCCCGACATCAACACCACCCCGGCCACCGTGGATGTGCAACTGTTCGTCGCCGCGGCTACGGCGGCGGGCACGGTCGACGTGATGGCATGGGGGGAGACGTCCTCGACCGGAGCCACGGACCGCGAACCGGTCAAGCTGACGGTCACCCGTGAGCGGACGTTGGCCCTCACCTACGACAAGTCACCCGACATAGTTCCCGGCGAGCCGGCGGAGCTCGCCTTCACGGTGGACAACACGGGCCCCTCGGACTGTGAGGAGGTACTGTGCACCATCGACCCCGCCTCGGCCTTCCGGCTGCGGGAGGCCAAGCGGGACGGCTGGCCCGTGCAGGTCGACCAGCTCAACGGAAACTGGCAGATCAACCTGGGCCTGATCGAGGCCGCGGGGCACACCCAGATCGTCGCCAGCGCGGATGTCGACCCCGCGTTGCCGGCGCCCACGGTCAGGGTCCCGGCGAAGCTGTCCACCTCGGAGACCGGAACGACCTACACCACCAACGGCGACCCGGACCGCCCGGTCGCCCCGTCCTCGGATCTCAAACTGACCGCCGACCGCGCGCCCAAGCAGGTGATCCTCGGCGACAACGCTGTCTACGGCTGGACGGTGGAGAATGACGAGGGGCCATCGGTGGCGGCGGACCTCACCCTGACGGTCACCATCAAGGCCACCGGGACCACCGTGACCGTGGACCAGAACAACGCACCCGACTTCACCATCACCAGTCCGAGTCCGAACACCACCGTGCTCACCTGGACGGGCACCCTGTCACCGGACTACACCAAATCGCTGATCGCGGCGGTCAGCACCGCTACGGCCGCGGGGAACCTGCAGGTGACAGCGAAACTCACCCAGAAGGACCCGAGAACGGGGAAGGGCGTCGAACGCGCGACTCCGACCACGACCATCACGCGGGTAACCGTGTAATAGCCGCGGCACCCGCTGGGGATGCCGTCACGACCGGGCGTGGTCGAGCGAACCGCGCCCGGTCCGGCGGGGCGGCGCCGAGCACGGCTTTCCGGTACGCGGATCCGTGTCCAGCTCTTCCAGAACCATCGGAAGGGGGCGCCGGATCGCCACCGCGGACGCGAGGAACGGGGTTATCCGGTCAGGCCCGCCTGGTGGGCGAGAATGGCGGCTTCGACGCGGTTGCGGACCTGGAGTACGAGCATGAGGTCGCTGACGTAACCCTTGACCGTGCCTTCGGACAGGTGCAGCCGTCGACCGATCTCGGCGTTGGAGGCGCCGGTGGCCAGGACGCTGAGGATGTGCCGCTGGCGCTCGGTCAGGGCGGCGATCCGTTGGGTCGCTTCGTTCGTGTGGTCGGCGGCGCGGGGACCGTAGGTGGCCACGACCCACCGGGCGACTCTGGGCGACAGAGCCATGCCGCCCGAGGCCGCGGCGCGGACCCCCATGACCATCTCCTCCGGCCCGGCGGTCTTGAGGAGGAAGCCGGCCGCCCCCGCGGCGAGCGCCTGCTCGACGTAGGCGGTGCGCGAGAACGTCGTGAGCATCACCACGGCCAGGTTCGGGGCGGTTGTGCGCAGTGTCCTCAGCGCTTCCAGACCGTCGCGGTGGGGCATACGGATGTCCATGAGGGCGACGTCGGCCCTGTTCTCCGCCGCCCAGCGACATGCCGCGAGGCCGTCCGGTTCCTGGCCCGCGACCGTGATCGCCTCGTCGGACTCCAGAATCGAACACACGGTCCGCAGGGCGAGGGCGTCGTCGTCGACGAGCAGGACACGGATTTCGTCCCGCTCGTCCCTCTCGGGCCGCATCTCCGCCAGATCGTCCAAGGTCAGTCCTGTTCGGCCGGAATCGTTGCCGTGTGGGCGACGGTCCCGTCGGTGAAACACACCTGGAAGACGTCGACCCGTTCGAAAAACGACACGCTCTCCTCGTAGTAGCGGCAGTCCCGCGTGGGTTCGTCGGCCACGGGTGCCTCATGCATCTCCACCGGCGGGAGCAGCCGCTCGGCCTGGGCCTGGTCCTGCCCGGTGTGGATCCGGGCGAACCGGTCGGGCGCCAGAACGGAGGCGACGGTGGTGAACGTGAAGACGGCGACCACCAGCAGAAGGGTGCACAGGAGTACGGCCAGTGGGGCCAGCACGAGCGCCCACAGGCTGCGGCGCCGGCGACGCGTGATCCGCGCGCGGTGGAGGTCGGGTTCCAGGTCCTCGTCCAACGCCTCGGTCGGGGCCGTGAGGGAGGGGGCACCGGCGACGGGAATGGTGGCCACCAGTTCGAACCGCCCGTCGAGCGAGTGCCGTTCCAGGTGCCCGCCGAGGACACGGATCCGCTCCGCCAGCGTGGGCAATCCCCGCCCCCCTGAGGGGATGGAGGCGGGAGCCGTGGGGGTCGCGTCAGCTTCCGGAATCGGGTTTCCTACGGTGACGCGCACCGTTTCTTCCCGCCGCCGGACGGTCACGTCCACCGGGGCACCGGGCGCGTGTTTGGCGGCGTTCGTCAGGGATTCCTTGACCAGCCGGTGGACCGTGCGGTGGCTGAGGGCGTGGCGAGGTTCGGACGGGTCGCACCATGACGGGTCGATGTCGTGATGGACGACCATTCCGGCCGACTCGGCCTCGGCGATGAGGGCGGTCAGGGACCCCTCGGGGAGCTCGGGGGGCAGACGCGGCTGTTCCGCTCCGAGTAGGGAGACGATCTCGTGCAGCCGCTCGGTGGCCTCGGTGGCGGCCGTGCGGAGCCTGGTGATGTCGGCGCGCGGCGGTGGGTCCGCTGCCGGCGAGGATGCCTTGACTTCCAGGGCGGATGCGCGCATGGCGATGAGCGCCATGTCGTGGCCGAGGGAATCGTGCATCTCGGCGGCGATTTGGGCGCGCTCGGCGGCCCTGGCCTCGGCGTCGACCGCTCGCTGCCTACTGTCCAGGGCCCAGGCGAGCCGCCAGCCCGTCTCCCGGTACCGTGCGCGGTCGTCCAGGTGGCGACCGAGCGTGTAGGGAAGCGCCACGGCCAGGGCGCAGGCGGAGCCGTTGGCGATGATCAGCAGGGTCTGCGTTCCGTGGAGTGCCGCGGCCCCGCAGCCGAGGGCGAGTGAGGCGCCCGCGACGAGGCAGAGCACAGTGGCGCGCGCCCGCCAGTGTCCCAGGACGAACGCGGCCGTCCCCACGACGAGCACGGCCATCGGGTAGAAGGGCGCGGCAAGGCAGGACACGGCCATCCCCGCCGCCAACAGCGGTCCCGCCCGGCCGTGAGCGCGTTCGGTCATGTGTCGAGCATAGGGACCGGGGACGCGGCTCCGGAACCGACGAAAGTTGGGTAAGTTCGGATTTTCGTTGGTGTCGCCGCAGGTCAGAAGCCTCGTAGCGTGCCGGGTATGACAAAGTTCGTCCCTCGCGCTCTCGGTGTTATCAGTGTCCTCGGCGCGGTACTGCTCACCGCTCCACCGCCGCCCGCGCAGGCGGGCACCCCCGACACGTCGTCGACGGTCGAGGACTACCTGGCGGATGCCCTGGAGGACGGGGTACCGGGGATCGCGGTCGCCGTCATCCACGGCGACGAGGTCATTGACGTAAGCGCGGCCGGCACGGCGGGAAACGGGGCGCCGATGACGAGTGACACGCTGTTGCGGATCGAGTCGCTGTCCAAGTCGTTCACCGCGGCGGCCGTGATGCAACAGGTCGAGGAGGAGCGGATCGAGCTGGATCAACCGGTTCGGCGTTACCTGCCCGAGTTCAACATCGACGACCCCCGCGCCGACCAGATCACCGTCCGCCACCTACTGACCCAGACCTCAGGGATGTCGGACGGTACCGCGCCGCCCCTGTACCGCTCGGACGTCACCACCCTGGAGGAGTCGGTGGCCCGGCTGGACGAAGCCACCCTGACGGCCGACCCCGGTGCCGAGTTCCACTACCACAACCCCAACTACCACGTGTTGGCTCGGATGGTGGAGGTCGTTTCGGGTGAGGACTTCGGCGACCACCTCGAACAGCGGATCTTCGAACCTCTCGGAATGGAGGCGACCCGGGACACCTCGATGGGGACCGAACGGGTCCCGGGGATGGCCGAGGGGCACACGATGGCCTTCGGCCACGCCTTCCCCTCCGGAGGTGTCGACTACTTCAGTGACGGCTCCGGCGGGGTGGTCTCCTCCGCCCACGACATGGCGCGGTGGCTGTGGATGAACAACAACGGCGGTCTCAGTCCGGACGGGGAGCGGATCCTCAGCGAGGAGAGTCTCGCCGAGATGCACCGGCCCCAGGGTCCGGACGGCGCCGACTACGGGTTCGGGTGGTACCACGCGGAATCGGCCGAGGGGCCTCCCGTACGTACCTCGCACAGCGGTGCCGGTTCCGGGTTCAGCGCCTACCAAGGGCTGTTCCCCGACTCGGACCACGCCGTCGTGGTGCTGACGAACCATGGGGCGGGACTCACCGCGCCACAAGCCTCGATCCTGGCGCAGAACCTGCTGGCGGAGCTGCGGGAGGACATACCCCGCATCACCGAACAGCGCGATGCGCGCACCGATCTGGTTCTGGCCGGCCTCACCCTGCTGACCCTGGCCGCGGTGGTTTCGGGGCTGGTCCGGGCGCGTCGATGGGCCGAGCGGCGCCGCGGAGCCTCCGTTCTCGTCACCGCGCTACGCCTGGTACCGCTCGCGTTGGCGGTCGCGCTCGTCGCGAGTGTGCCCACGTTCCAACTCCTGGCCACCGGTCGCACCGCGCCCTGGCCGCTGCTGTTCAGCGTGCTGCCCGTCGGGGTGGTGTGGCTGTTCGTCCTCGGAATCGGTAGTGCCGCCGTCCTGGCCCTGCGTATCGGCCACTGCCTGAGTGCGTCGACGCGCCCGCACCGGCCGGACCGATCCCTCGGTTGAGGTCTGCGCGCTTGGGTCTCCCACGGTTCGGGACAGCAGCGCGGACTCCCGGGACGGAGAACCGTGACGGTGTCTGCGCTCGGTAGGGCCGGTGGGCGGATTCCCACGCCACGGGTTATGGAGTCTCTCGGCCGCCTCGTGCGGGGGTTGGGGGAGTGGCGTCGTGCCGGGGAGAGTCGCCCAGCACCGCCTCGTAGTGGCCCAGCAGGATGCGCGGCGTCTCGTTGAGCGCTTCCTGGTCGGTGGGGTGGTCGCCAGTCCCGGACACGCCGCCTACACCACCACACCGGCCGGCCGGCTGCGGCAGCGTTTCGCCGAGCAGGACGGGAGACAGGCCAACGACCCCGTCCGGGCCGCGCGGGTGATCCTGAGAGCCGTCGAGGACCCGGAAAGCCCACTGCGACTCCCGCTCGGACCGGAGGCCATCGACCGCATCCGCGAGAAGATCACGGGCCAGGCCGAGGATCTCGACAGCTACGAGACCCTCGCGCGAGACACACGGTTCTGAAGGGTGGTCGGTGACGTGGTGGCCGGTCGAGGCGGTGCGTTCCTCACCGCCTAATCTCCGGGTCGTTGATGGCGAGTGGTCAGGTTCCGCCAAGCGTGCTCGACGGCGGTCCGCGACATGGCGGCGATCGGCATGCTCAGGCCCATCGCCACCTCGCGGGGCAGTCGACTCTGCCCGTCGAGGAAGGCCAGGACGTCCCCGAGCCGGTTGTCGGAGAACAGGCCAGCGAAGAAGTCGGCGCCGCGGACACGGCCGAGGTCCAGGGCGGCGAGCATGATCGCGTCCATCGCCAGATGGCGCGGTCGGTGCGGCACGGGGGGCACGGGTACACGGTCGTGTTCCAGCGCGCGGGCCACGGCCGCCGTCTGCCGCGACACCCCACTGAACGTGTATCCGGTGGAGGGGCGTGTGGCACCGCCGGCGGTCCCCACCCGGAAGAGGCGGTGCCCCCTTCGGGTGGGAAAGTGGGCGTCGGTCATCGGGATGGTGCCCTGTTCGGAGGCGATCACCTCCACGCCGCCCAGATCAACCATGGCGCAGTAGTCACCCAGGGCCCGCTCGTACTGGGGTGTGGTCAGCGCGTGGCGCCCGAACTCGGTGTACTCCACCAGCGCCTCGTTGTCGGAGAGGGGAAGCACGTATCCGAAGGCCACCCCGTGCTCGGGCTGGGGTGGGCGCAGGTCCATCAGTACGGCCCTGTCCGGGGCGAAGGAGCCCGCGGCGGCACGCACGAACCAGCCGCGGAAGTGCTGCAGGAGCCGGGTGCGGCCCGCGGTCGTCGGGGCGCTGGGGCGGGAGTCGAAGACCCAGCGCGCGGTGTGGCGCACCTGGCGGCCCGCCGGGGTCTCGGCGAGCACGGTGGCGTACTCGGGCTCCTCCACCACGGACGTGACCCGCAGGGTGAGCTGGTCGAGGTGGCGGTCGGCGCGCTCACGCACACGTCTGTCCACGTCGGCGGAGCGGAGCATCTTGTACACGTAGGGCGCCGCCGACGAACGGTACTCGGTCCCCTCCGGCCCGATCACCGCCAGATCGTCCCAGCGCGCGGTCAACAGGTCGTCCCACCTGCCACCGTCGGCCTCCCAGAAGCACCACGTGCGGGGAACCGGGCTGGTGGGACCCGGCGGCGGCTCCACCAGCGCGCCGCGCAGGGGACGCGCCCGTCGAGCGTTGACGTCGACCATGCGATCGGCCAAGCTGAGTCCCGCGGCTCCGCCACCGACGATCACCAGGTCGTACTCGGGCATGCCCCCAGGATGCCGCAGCGGGTTTCACGGGACGGGTACCGACGCGACCACGACCGCGGGGGGCGATGACAGTCTCGACCGAACACACGGGGGCCTTGACGACCGGTGCGGTCACCGACGGGTTCGACCACGCGTCGACCTCCTACGACCGCCTGGTCGCCATCAACCCCGGCTACCACCGCGACCTGCGCGTGTCCGCGCGGCGGCTGCGGCTGCCCGACAGGGGGAGGGGGCTGGCGCTGCTGGACCTGGGCTGCGGGACCGGGGCCTCGACGTCCGCGCTACTGCGCGCCGCGCCCGAGGCGCGGATCCTGGGGGTGGACGTGTCCCGGGGCATGCTCGATGTCGCCAGGGCCAAACGGTGGCCCGACCACGTCTCCTTCCGGCCGGCCCGCGCGGAGGAGATCACCCCGGCGTGGGTACGCGAGCACCTGGGCGGGCCGGCCGACGCCGTGTTCGCGGCCTACCTGATCCGCAACGTCCCCGATCCCGACGCGCTGCTGTCGACCATCGGGGCAGTCCTGCGGCCGGGCGGGCGCGTGGCCCTGCACGAGTACTCCGTGGCCGACTCCGCATCGGCGGGACTGCTCTGGTCGGCCGTGTGCTGGGGAGTGGTGATTCCCGCGGGACGAGTGCTGACCGGGCGCTCGGACCTGTTCCGCTACTTGTGGAGCAGTGTGCGGGAGTTCGACGGCCGTGCCCGACTGCTCCGGCGCATGCGGGACGGCGGCCTGGAAGCGGTGGGATGCGCACCTCTGCCGGGGTGGTGGTACGGCATCACCCACACGTTCGTCGGGCGCCGCCCCCTCCCGCCGGGCCGGGACGCGCCGACCGTCGAGGACCGACGTGGGTGACACGAGGGCGCGGGCACTGCCGGCGCCCCCACCGGTCGGGCCGCGTCCTCGGCGCACCCCCCGCGTGGCCGTGGTCGGTGGCGGAATCGCCGGGCTGGCCGCCGCGTGCTGTCTGGCCGAGCGCGCGGTCGACGTGGTGCTCCTCGAGCGCGAGCGGGGCCTGGGCGGGCGCCTGCGGGGGTGGGAAACCACCCTCGCGGACGGAAGCGTGGTCACGATGAGCCGGGGCTTCCACGCGTTCTTCCGCCAGTACTACAACCTGCGCGGTCTCCTGCGGCGGGGCGACCCCGGGCTGAGCGCACTGGTGCCGTTGGCCGACTACCCACTGGTGCACCGCGACGGGTACGCCGACCGGTTCTCGGGGCTACCCGCGACCCCACCGTGGAACGCGCTGGCCCTGGCCGCGGTCAGCCCGAGCTTCCCGGTTCGGGAGCTCGCCGGGGTCAACGTGCCGGCGGCCCTGCAGCTGTTGGACGTGGACGCGCCGGGGGTGTACGAGCGCCTGGACCACCGCAGCGCACGGGAACTCCTGGAGGTCACGCGCTTCCCCGGAAGCGCGCGCCATCTCGCTTTCGAGGTGTTCAGCCGCAGCTTCTTCGCGGCCCCCGAACGCCTTTCGGCGGCGGAGATGGCGCTGATGTTCCACACCTACTTCCTCGGTTCGTCCGAAGGGCTGCGCTTCGACGTGCCCCGTTCCCCCTTCCCCCAGGCGCTGTGGACCCCCCTGGCGGGCTACCTGGAGGGGATCGGGGCGGTTCTGCGCACCGGGACGAGCGTGCGCGCCGTCGAACCGGACCGAACCCGCGGGTACGCCGTGTCCTGGGAACGCGACGACGGCACGTCGGGCGGCGAGGGATTCGACGGCGTGGTCCTGGCCACCGACCCCGCGAGCCTGCCCGGACTCGTGGCGCGCTCGCCCGGCCTGGGTGACGCGCGCTGGCGCGCGGAGGTGGCGGCCCTGCGGCCGGCCCCGCCGTTCCTGGTCTCGCGCTACTGGTTGGACCGCCCGGTTCGCGAGCACCGCCAGGGCTTCCTGGGGACCGGGGGCTATCCGACATTGGACAACATCAGCGTCCTGGACCGGTACGAGGACGAGTCGGCACGATGGGCCGCACGTACCGGCGGTTCGGTGATCGAGCTGCACGCCTACGCCCTACCCGAGGGATGCGACCGGGCGGCCGAGCGTGCCTCCCTGTGGCGGCAGGCCACGTCGGTCTACCCCGAGCTGGGCGCCGCGCGTGTCGTGGACGCTCGGCACGAGTGGCGGGCCGACTGCCCACTGTTCCCCCCGGGGAGCCATGGGAGCCGGTGCCGGGTGCGCACACCGGATCCGCGGGTGGTCGTGGCCGGCGACCACCTGCGTGTGGACCTGCCGGTGGCACTCATGGAGCGGGCCGCCACCAGCGGGATCATGGCGGCCAACGCGCTACTGTCCCGGTGGGGACGCCACGGTCACACGGTCCGGAGCGTGCCCCTCCGGGGACGCCACGCGCCGCTGCGGTACCTGGCGCGGCGCGCGCGTCAACCGCTCCGGCCACAGGTGGAACGCAACAGATAGCGACGCTCGGCGTAGGCGAGATCGTCGCGCCACAGCCGGCGAGCCGCCACGCGCATGACCGGCCGCACCGCTCCGGCGACCCGACGGGCCAGGGCGAAACCGACACGTTCGGACGTGGCGACGGTGGCCTCAACGACCGCGGTGCGGGGCACCCCGAGCGCGTCCACCCCCAGCGGCGTGGCGTGGGTCTCCACCACGCTCCCCACCCCCTCCCCCTCGAGGATGCGCATCACGACCGTGCGCGGTTCGGGGCAGGTGAACTCGGCCCTGACCGGTACCCCCCAACGCCCCGCGACCCTGAAACCCACCTCGACCACCATACGGTCGGATGCCGGATCGACCTCGGTCACGCGCAGGCCCACGAAGCTGTGGGGGTGGAACCAGGACCCGTGCCAGGGGTCGAGCCGGTTGGCCACGACGTCCTGCGGCTCGCACCGGCCCGCCATGCTCGCCACGGCGGAGATGCTGCGGGTCCGCGCGGGTCGCCGCGCCAGGACCGGCGCGTCGAGGGGGGTCTCCCCACCGACACGGTCGAGCCGCACCCAGACCAGGACCCCGTCGTCGTGCGCCGGGTAGGGGCTCCATCCCGGAAAGCCCCCGGAGCCCAGTGACAGCCCGTGCCAGGCGCACACCAGACGGCCGTCGGCGACCGCGCCCCGACACAGCGGCGCCCCCAGGTGGGGACAGGCCCCGGGGCCCGCGTGCGGGATCCCGTCCGGGGTCCGCCAGGCCACGACCTCCGCCCCGCCGACGACCCGACCGAAGGGCCGATCCCCCCGAATCTCCTCGCTCGCGGCGAGGACGAACCAGTTCCCGGAAGGGCGGGCCGCCGCGCGTCTCAGCGCGGCGTCGATCAGCGCGGGCGAGGCTTGGTGCCAGGTGGGCCGTTGACGTGACCAGCCGCCGCCGGGCATCCGGCGCAGGGGCAGGCGACGTGGTGCCGGGTCGGGCAGGGTCATCGGGGACTCCTCGGGTGGTCGTGTGGCGGGCACGGTCGGAAACGCGGGGGCCTGGCTCATCGCCGGACGACTCGGGGGCCGGAGCGCGCCCACAGGGCGCGTGCCAGGGCCGGTGCGGCGGCGGCCATCTTCCGGGTGTCCGAGACGCGGTGGCGGCCGTTCCACACATCGTGGCCGGCGTCTGCGATCTCATCCAGAATCGCCCGGTACAACCGGAAAGCGGTGGCGACACACGGTCGCGCGACCGGTTCGAGCATCGCGATACCCGGTTCCGCCCGACGGTAGAGCCCGTGGTTGATCTCCACCATCTCGGCCACCGCCGCCCGCACCCGCGGGTCATTCGTGCGGTTGTGAGCGCAGTGCTCCAGCAGCGGGCGGTCCACCCCGTGGGCGGCCAGAACGTCCGCGGGCAGATAGAGCCGGCCGCGTCGCAGGTCCTCGGCCACGTCCCTGAGGAAGTTCGTGAGTTGGAACGCCTCCCCGAGAGCGGCGGCGTGCGGGGCGGCCCGCTCCCGGGGAACCACCGTTCCCAACAGGGGAAGAACCTGAAGGCCGATCACCGCCGCGGAGCCGTACATGTACCGGCGCAGCTGTGCCAGGTCGCGGTAGGAGGTCACCGTCAGGTCCATTCGCATCGAGGCCATGAAGGCCCTGAAGTGGGCCGCGGGCAGCTCGTAGCGGTGGGCGGTGTGGGCGAGCGCCCGCAGCACCGGCTCGTGGGGTTCGTTCCCCTCCAGGGCTCGCCCCAGGTCGTGACCGATGGTGTCCAGCCGCGCGCGTTGGTCGGCGAGGGTGGTTCCCGGTTCGGGGTCGTCGACGATGTCGTCCACCCATCGCGCGAAACCGTAGAGCGCGTGGATGCCCGGGCGCCGCGCCGGAGGCAGGACACGGGTGGCCGTGTAGTAGGTGCGCCCGTGGTGGCCGTGCAGATCCCGGCACAGCAGGTAGTCCCGCCTCAACCGGGCCGGTGCGATTCCCGCCGCGTCGAGCTCGGCCGTGGCGGCGCTCCTCATCGTCTCTCCCGCGTCGATCGCCGCATGACGCGGTGGGCCGCCAGCTTCCCGGAGACGAGTACGGTGGGCAGGCCCACCCCCGGTGTGGTCCCGCAGCCGGCGAGTACGGCGTTGGAGGTCCCCGCGACGGTGTTGCGGGGGCGAAACGGGCCGGTCTGGGCGAACGTGTGCGCGAGTGAGAACGGTGTGCCGTGGGCCAACCCCCGGCGCGCCCAGTCGGCCGGGGTGACCAGGCGTTCGCGCCGCACGGACGCCTCCAGGCCCTCCAGACCACGCTTCTCCAGGGTGGCCACCAGCTGGTCCCGGTAGCGGGGGCCCTCGGTGTCCCAGTCGATGGGGCCGTCCCGCAGGTTGGGCGCCGGAGCCAGCACGTACAGCAGGTGGCGGCCCTCGGGGGCCAGCGACGGGTCGGTGACCGTGGGCTGGGTGACCAGCAGGGACGGATCGCTCATCGTGTCGCCACGGTCGATGATCTCGGTGAAGGTGCGCCCCCACCGGTGACCGAACAGGATCGTGTGGTGCGACAGCTGCTCCCAGGTGCGGTCGGTCCCCAGGTGCAGCACCACGGCCGAGGGGGAGAAGCGGTGCGGCACCGGGCGCCGGGGCCAATGCCCCAGAAGCCGGTACGCCTCGGGCAGGTCGTTGGTCAGTACGAGATGGTCGCACGGCAGGCGTTCCCCCTGGTCGGTGTGCACCAGCGTGACCCTCTCCCCGCGGCGCTCCAGTCGTTGTACCGCCGTCCCGTAGAGCACGCGCGCCCCCGCCTCGGAGGCGGCCGAGGCCATCGCCACCCCGATGGCGCGCATCCCGCCCTTGGGGAAGTACACCCCCGCCACGGTGTCCATGTAGGCGATCACGGCGTAGGCGGCCAGGGCGCGCTGTGGCGGCACACCCGCGTAGAGCGACTGGAAGGAGAAGATCCGCCGGAGCCGCTCGTCTTCCAGGTGCCGTCCGACGGCCGGGGCGAGACGGCCGAAACCACCCAGGGCGGCCAAGCGCACCAGGTCGGCACCGAGCAGGTCGAGCACCGAGTCGAACTGCGCGTCGATGAACGAACGCATCTCCACGCGGTACAGGCGCGCCAACCACTCCCGTAGACGTAGGTAGCCGACCGCTTCACGGAGGCCCGAGACGCGGGACACCTCGGCCGTCATCCGGCGTCGGTCGGTGTGCACGTTGACCACGGAACCGTCGGTGAAACACGCCCGGTAGGCCGGATCCAGAGGCACCAGCTCCAGACGGTCGCGCACCGAGGAGCCCACCGCCGCGAGCGCCTCGTCCAGGAGTTCGGGCATGGTCAACACGGTCGGGCCCGTGTCGGCCCGGAAGCCGTCCATGTCCAGCGGCCCCGCCCTGCCACCGGGATGGTCGTCGCGTTCGACGACGACGACCTCGTATCCCGCGCCCACCAGGTGGAGGGCGCAGGCCAGGCCGGACAGTCCGGCCCCCACCACGACCACGCGGTCACCGCGCCTGTCGCTGAGCCCCGGCCCGCCGTTCATCCGGCCCACGCCTTCCCCGCCGTCCTGGCGAACTCCTCGAGTCCCCGCCCGACCTCGTCGGGCAGATCGAGTTGTTCCAGCCGCCGCACCCCGAGTTCGGCGAGCGCGGCGCAACGCAGGCCGACCTGTTCCCGAGCGCCCACACGTTCCAGGGCTTGGGCGGCCTGCTCCACCGCTGGTCCCTGATGGCCGACGGCGCGCAGGATCCGCAGCGCCTCGCGGTCGCCCGCTCGCTCCGCCAGCTCCAGTCCGACCGCCAGGAGCACGGTGTTCTTGCCCTGGCGCAGGTCCTCGCCGTTCGGCCGGCCGGTGTGGTCGGGGTCACCGAAGACGTCGAGGAGGTCATCACGGAGTTGGAAGGCCACTCCCACGTCGGCGCCGTAGCCACGGAGGGCCGTCACGGTCGGTTCCGGTGCCCCGGCCATGGCCGCGCCCAGGTGCAGCGGGCGTTCGACGGTGTAGGAGGCGGTCTTGAGCCGGTCGGCTCGTAGCGCCGCCCGCTCGGATCGCTCACGGCACGCCTGGGATCTCAAATCGAGGAACTGCCCGACCATGACCTCGGTGCGCAGGTCCCGCCACACCCGGCTGGCCTCCTCGCTTCCGGGAAGCTCGCCGAACGCCTCATAGAGGAGGTCGTCGGCCCATGACAGAGCCAGATCCCCGGCGAGGATCGCCATGGACTCCCCGTAACGCGTGGGCTCCCCGGCGTAGCCGCGCTCGCGGTGGGCGTCGGTGTGGGCCTGGTGGGAGGAGGGCGCGCCACGCCTGCGGGAGGCTCCGTCCATGATGTCGTCGTGTGTCAACGCGAAGGACTGGAGCAGTTCGACGGCCGCGCAGGCGCGGAGCGCGGCCTCGGCCCGTGCGCCGGCGACGGTTCCACCGGCGGCCAGCCACCCCCACCAGGCCAGGACCGAGCGCATGCGGCGCCCCCCGCCGAGAGTGAAGTCGACGAGGGGCGCCGCCAGGTCCCGCGCGCACTCCTCGTCCAGTTCCTCCACCACCCTCAGACGCCCTTCCAAGTATCGGCGCAGGAGAGCCTCGACCGCCGATCGCACCTCCTCACGGCGCACCGGCAGGGGTGGCCGCTCCCTCTCCCGCGCGGACCGCACGGCGGAGGATCCCTCCATGCTCGTCACGACAGTCCTTTTGATTCGCCGTTCGTATTCCTGGAAATCGAGCTGTCACGTGTGTCGTGCCGGGAGCGCCGGTGTGTGAACGGGCTTCCCGGCCTCAGTGGGAGGTGCGTGTACCCCGCCCCTGGCGGGGGGTCTCCGTTTGACCAGCACCCCAAGGGTCTCGTCTACTTTCCGTAGTATTTTTGACCTCGGAGAGTGACTGGAAACGTTCGAGTGGGAACTCGCTCGCGGTGGCCACGTCCCGACTCCTCAGGTCCGTGACCACGCCTTGCGCCCCTGACGTTCCACCCGCTCGGCCTGGGTGGCGATCCCGCGCGCCATCGCCCCGAAGACGATCCCGTGGAAGGGGGACACCGCCACCCAGTACAGGTGCCCCAGCAGACCCCGGGGTCTGAACACCGCCCGCTGCCGGAACACGGTGCGGCCCGTGTCCCCCTCGTCGGTCCGGGTGGTCGCGACGGTGAGCTCCAGCCAGGCCCGGCCCGGTACCCGCATCTCCGCCCGCAGCCGAAGGAACTCTCCCGGAACGACCTCTTCCACCCGCCAGAAGTCCACCGGGTCTCCCACCCTGAGGTGCCAGGAATCCCGGCGTCCCCTACGCGCGCCCACCCCACCGATGGCGAGATCGATCCAACCGCGCGCGGCCCAGGCCAGCGGCCAGGAGTACCAGCCGTGCTGCCCACCGATCGCCTCCACCACCCGCCACAGGGTCCCCGGGCGCGCGGAGACCCGCCGTGAGCGCTCGTCGACGTAGGCGCTTCCGCCCGACCACTCCGGGTCGGTGGGCAGCGGGTCCGACGGAAGGACGGGCCAGGAGGCCGAGGACCAGCGAGTGTCGACCTGTGCCCGTTCGGTCCGGCGCAGTGCCAGTTCCACCGCCCTGTCGAAACCGATCCGCCCGCCCGGACTCAGCTCGTCGCTTCCCCGCCCGGAGGAGACACCCACCACCGCGTCGTGGCGCAGGGACTCCACCAGAGGGCGGGCCACAGCCGGTGGTACGGGCGTGACAAGACCGACCCAGATACTGGACAACCCCGGGGACAGCACCGGGACCGGCAGGATCAGGCGCGGCCGCAACCCCGCCAGCCGCGCGTACCGACGCACCATGTCGGCGTAGGTGAGCACGTCCGGCCCACCCACGTCGTAGGTCCGGTTACTGCCCTCGGGAAGACCGTCGGCGCTGACGAGGAGACGGAGGACGTCACGGATCGCGATGGGCTGCACCCGGCTGCGCACCCACCGGGGTGTGGTCATGACCGGAAGCCGCTCGGTGAGGTGGCCCAGGATCTCGAAAGAGGCCGAACCCGACCCGATGATCACCGCGGCCCGTAGCACCACCGCGGGCACCGGCCCCTCCAGCAGGATCCGCGCCACCTCGACCCGTGAGGCCATGTGCGGTGAGAGCCGAACCCCCTCAGGGGCGAGTCCGCCCAGATAGACGATTCGTGTGGTTCCCGCGCGCTCGGCGGCGTGGACGAAGGCGCGCGCGCCGTCGAGGTCGGCCCGTCGGAAATCGGTCCCGCCGGCCATCGAGTGCACGAGGTAGTAGGCGACGTCGACCCCGGAGAGAGCCTCGGCCAGCCCCCGGCCCGAGACGACGTCCCCCTGTGCCACCTCGACGCGGTCGCGCCAGGGGTGGTCCCGCAGCTTCCCGGGCGAGCGGGCCAGGCAGCGAACCCGGTATCCAGCCTCCAGCAACTGCGGGACGAGACGCCCACCGACATAGCCGGTGGCTCCGGTGACCAGGGCAAGGCGCCCCTCACCCCCTGTCTTTTCGCTCATGTCGTGGTGCTCCCTCCGTTGCGGAGCCCTGCCGACCTCGGGGGCCGGACCCCGAGACGCTCCCCTCACCCGGTGCCGCGCCTCCCGGTGCCGGCGGAAGGGATTGTTCGTGGGCGGGCCACCACCGACCCGTCCGTGCATACCGAGGTACGCGACCACCCGGCCCACCACGGAACCGAAGACCACGTTGGGCGTGGAGAAGGCCGGGATGTTGTGGTCGGTGTGTCTCACGGCGAGGTTCGCGAATCCGCTGCCCACGAAGGACGTGCCGATAACCGGGCAGACGTTGGAGACGAACGTCCCGCCGAGCGTGGCCGCGCCGCCGAGCGGTGCCCCGACCGCGAGCGGCGGGAGACCCAGCGCCCCGTCGGGCCACGGGATGCGGTCCTGTGGTGCCAGGCCCACGAGGAACAAGCGCCCTCGTGCCCGCGCGCCACCACGCGGGCGGCCGTCCCGCCCAGAGCCACCGCTGTCCACACGGCTGGCCCCGGCCGATGGGGGACGGGCCGCGCCCTGGAAGGAAGCGGGTGGCACCTCCCGTCCCTTGCCGAGGCCGTGCGGGTCCTGGTGGGCTGATCCCCCGTTGTGCCGGCCCCCGGGGAGCTACACGGTTCACCCTCGCCGTGTCGCCGGCACCGGAGGCGCGGGGCAGACCCGAGCACACAGACCCAGCGCCAGCCTCGCGCCCAACCGCGCGCTGGTCTCGTCCAAACGAGGGCACCCCCTCTGGGCAAGCACCGCGGGCCACTCCCGCGGGCCGCGTAAGGGCGCGTTCCCAACTGGACAACGTCACCGGGCCGACGCCTGCCCCCGACCGTATGACGCTCCTCCCCGGAGAAGCTCCTTCACGCGATACGAGGGGGCGTGGGGAGGCCGGGCCGCTGGACCCCGATTCCAACCCCACCCCGGTAGGGTCCACGCGGCCGGGTCAGGCCGCGTGCCTGGTGCGGTAGGCGCTGGGGGGAACGCCGAACCGCTGTTTGAACGCCCGACTGAAGTGCGCCGACTCCACGAACCCCCAGCGGGCGGCGATCGTGGTCACGGTCTCGTCCCGATAGGCGGCGTCCACCAGATCCCGCCGGCACAGTTCCAACCGCTGCCGTTTGATGTAGGAGGAGACGGTCGCCCCCTCGGACTCGAACAGGTGGTGCAGGTAGCGCACGGAGATGAAGTGGGACCGGGCGATACTGGCGGGCCCCAGATCGGGGTCGCCCAGGTGGGACCCGATGTACTCCTTCACCCGCGCCAGAATCTCCGGCGGGGCGCCCCGCCCCTGGTCCCGGTGCCGCTCCAGTTCGGTACGCAGCAGGGTGTCCAGCAGGTCAACGGCCTGGTACACCAGTCGGCTCCCGGTGGACTCGGGCAGCGCCCGAACGCTGGCGCCCAACTGCTGGAACAGGGACCGGACCACGGAGCCCACCCCCCGGGTGGGCGCGATCCGGACCGCGGTGACCGTGGCCAGCGCACCGACCGGCAGCGCCAACGACTCCGCCGGGAACACCACGACGAGGATCTCGGAGTCGTCGCCGCACACCAGCCGGTAGGGCCGGCTGGTCTCGTAGACCGCCATGTCGCCCGGCGCGAGGACCGCCGCACGCCCCTCCTGGGTGACCGTCGAGGAGCCGCGCAGCTGCAGGGTGAACTTGACGAAGTGCCGCTCCTCCGGGGAGATCAGCTCGGGAAGGCGGGCCACCTCGTGTTCGCGCGCGCGGACACGGGCCACGGAGATCCCGTCGAAGTTCCGGCCGACGAGACGGCCGTGGAAGTTCGCGGGCCGCCGGGTGGACAGGCGCAGGCGCACGAACCGGTCGGACATCCGTGCCCGCCACTCGGGGAAGTCGTGCGCGATGAACGAGTGGACCTGGTGCGGGGGATGCGTTTCCACGGTCGTGAGCACGAGGTTCCTCCTTGCTAGGCCGTGCGGTCAGCCGATGAGGGACGGCAGCCACAGCACGATCTCCGGGAAGGCGAACAGCAGGATGACGACGATCAGCTCGATGCACACGAATGGGGCCACTCCACGGAAGATCCGTTCCGCCTTGACCCCGGAGGTGCCGGACACCACGAAGCAGTTGATGCCGACGGGTGGCGTCACCATCCCGATCTCGATGAGCTTGACGATCAGGATTCCGAGCCACACCCCGTCGAATCCCAGGCTCATGGCCACGGGGTAGAGCAGCGGCACCGAGATGACGAGGATCGAGATGGACTCCAGCGCCATGCCCAGCGGGAGGAGCATGAGTAGCAGGATCGCCATGGTGAGGTGCGGGCTCACCTCGAAAGAGGAGACCCACGCGGTGACGGTCTGCGGCAGCCGGGCGGTGACGAAGAAGGTGGACAGCACCGCCGAGCCGACCACGATCGCGAAGACCATGCTCGTGGTCCCCGCGGTCTCCTTCAGGGCGGCGGTGAACTGCCCGTAGAGGGTCGCCGCTCCTTCTCTGCGGTACTCCAGTACGAGCATGACGGCGGCGACCAGGGCGCCCATGGCGGCGGACTCGGTGGGAGTGAAGAAGCCGGTGTAGATCCCACCGAGCACGATGAGGAACAGGATTCCGACCCGCACCACGCCGCGCCATTCCAGGTCCCGTAGCCGGGTGGGGGGTGCGCCGTCCGGAGGTGCGGTCTCGGTGCCCTCCGGGGCGGCGTCGGTCCCCTCCGGGGTGGGGGCGGTGCCGCCGGTGCCGCCCGACGCCGCCGCGAGCGCCGCGTCGAGATCCGTGGCGGTGGCGACGGGGGCCGGGGTGGCGACCACCCGGGGCGCCCGGATGAGGATGAACGTGGCGTAGGCCAGGGCCGAGAGGACACCGGGGACGATGCCCGCGGCGAGCATCGCGGCCACGCTCTCCCCGGTCATGATCGCGTAGAGCACCAGGAACACGCTCGGCGGGATGAGCACCCCCAGCGTTCCGGCGATGGCGACGATCGCCCCGGCCATGGACTGGGGATAGCCGGCCTTGCGCATCTGGGTGATGGACAGCCGGGACATGGTGGCAGCGGTGCCGATGGAGGAGCCGGAGACGGCGGCGAACCCGGCGCAGGCCATGACGGTGGCCACGCCCAGCCCGCCCGGTACCCGACGGAACAGGTGGGAGGCCGCGGTGTAGACCTGCTCGGCGATGCGCGCCTTGACCGCGAACACCCCCATGAGGATGAACATGGGGATGATGGTCAGGCTGAAGGCGTGGCTCTCGCTGAAGGGGACGGAGGCCAGCATGTTCGTGGCGTAGTCGCCGCTCTGTAGAAGCAGCAGCCCCACCGCGCCGGAGAGGGCCAGCGCCAGTGCGACCGGCATGCGAATGGCCAGCAGCGTGAGCAACAGCGCCAGCACCAGCAGGAGAACGGTGTTGGTGTCCATGGGTCAGTCCTTCCGTTCCCCGTGCGCCGCGCGCACCTCGTCGTCCACCTCGCGCACCCGGGCCTCCTGCTCGGCCTCTCCCATCAGGGAGCGCCCGGTGAGCAGGCGGACGACGTTGACCAGGGAGACCACCAGCAAGGCGGCGAGGCCGACCACGATGAACCACCGGGCGGGCCACAGCGGCCACTCCACCAGTCCCATCCGGACCTCGCCCCGCTCGAAGGAGTCCATGGCACGGCCAAAGGTGGCGTAGCAGAGCCAGGTCAGGATCACGCAGGAGAGCACCCAAGCAACCACCAGACACCCGCGCGCCACCGGCTCGGGCAGTCGGGAGGTGAGCAGGTCCACCGAGATGTGGGCACCGCTCGTGGCGGCGTAGGCCATACCGAAGAAGACCGCCGCGACCAGGGCCGTCTCACTGAGTTCCAGCACACCGGAGAGGGACTCGCCCTGGACGTTGCGATAGACGACGTCCGCGGAGATCCCGACCATCATCACGATCGTGCTGATCGACGCCAGGATTCCCAGGGGCGTCGCGATCGCCTTGGCGATTCTGTCCATTCCTGCCTCTTCTCGGGCCGGGCGGACCGGCCGGTACTACCGCCGTGTGCCCTGCTCTTGGCCGGAAGGTGCCGTCGCGCCCTCGGGCACGGCGGCCTGGGAGGCCGTGTGGGGCGCCGCGCGGGGAGTAGGGGACTGTAGTGGGGATGTTTCCAGGGAAAACGAGCGGTGGACCACGGTGCGGAGCATCCCCCGGATGCATCATTCACGATGTCATATATGTTCTTTCCGACTTTGCTCGCTCGTGGTGAGCGGTGTCAAGGAAAAATGTGACGCCGACCACGTCGGTTTCGTAACGGTAGAGGAAAACGCCCCTGGTGGGAAGGCCGTCCGGCGGCCGGTCAGCCGTCGAAGGCACCCGGCCGGTGGCCCGCCTCCTCGGTGGCGACACTGATCATGGCCGCCGCCCGGTCCGTCAGCCGCACCCGCTCCGGCCACACCATGTGCACCCCCACCGGCCGCACCCGAGGCGTAATCGGCTTCGTCCACAACGGGCGGCCCTCATAGGAGAGATCCCCGGCCGGACGCTGCACCGCGATCGCGTAGCCCATGCCCCGGGCCACCAGTGAGCGCATCAGCTCGAAGTCGGTGACCCGGCGCACCACCCACGGGGTGAGGCCGGCCCGCTCGAACAGGACCATGGTGTTCCGGCTGCTCGGTGGCGCGTCCAGCAGGAGCATCGGGTCGTCCACCAGCTCGTCCAGGGCCACCTCCTCCCGGTCCCGCAGCCGGTGGAATTCGGACAGCAGCACGTAGGCCGGAGTCTCGTAGAGCAGAACCGAACTCAGTCCGGCGGGCAGGTCCATGCCGTACACGATCGCCAGATCCAGCTCCCCGTCGAGCAGCCGCACCGGGATCTCGTCCTGGGTCCCGGTCACGACCTCCAGGTCCACCCCGGGATGCTCGGTGGTGTAGCGCTCCATGAGGGGCGGCACGATCGTGGGGGCCACCGTGACGTAGCAACCGATCAGCAGCGGACCGCTCAGCACCCTCCCCCCGCTGGCCACGCTCAACTCCAGCTCCTCGGCGTCCTCCAGCAAGCGGACGGCCCGGCGATACAGGTACTCCCCCGACGGGGTCAGCGACACCCCGTGCGACTTGCGCCGCACCATCAACTGGGTGCGCAGCGAGCGCTCCAACTGGCTCATGGCCGTGGAGACGGCGGTGGCCGACACGTGCAGCCGCTCCGCCGCGGCGGAGATCGATCCGGACTCCGCCACCGCGGTGAAGTAACGAAGCTGGCGCAACGTGGACCGGGCCACGATTCCTCCATTCCACTAGTAACTAGAGGTTATTCCAACCGATTTTGAAATTTACTAGCTGAAGAGAGACCGGTCACACTGTGGATGGGCCAGCCGTCCCTGGCTCGATGAAGGAGCCGACGATGACCACCGACGTGACAGGGGCACGCCCCATCCCCACGGACGACCAGGTGACGATCCCCGCGCTGTTCGACGACCCATACCCGATCTACCGGCGGCTTCGCTCGCACGCCCCGGTGCACTGGATTCCCGCGGTGAACCGGTACATGGTGATCGGCTACCACGCCTGCCGCACCGTCGAGCGGGACCAGGAGCGCTTCTCCGCCGACGAGACCAACTCGCTGATGAAGCGCTCGATGGGCCACAGCATGCTGCGCAAGGACGACCCCGAGCACGCGGTCGAGCGCGCGTCCTACGGCGGGGTGCTGCGCCCCAAAGCGATCAAGAACCATTGGCGCGCGGTGTTCGACCACAACGCGCGGACCTACCTGGACCGGCTGCGCGAGATCGGCCCGGGCGCCGACCTGATCCGGGACTTCGCCGCGCCCTACGCCGCGGAGAACCTGCGCGTGATCATGGGCTTTTACGAGGCCACCCAGCAGGACATGCAGCGCTGGTCGCAGACCATGATCGACGGGACCGGCAACTATGCCGACGACCCCGAGGTATGGCGCATGGCCAAGGAGTCCTCGGACGAGGTGGACGAGGCCATCGACCGTGCCCTGCCCTACCTGCGCTCCCATCCGGACGACAGCCTGCTCTCTCGGCTCGCCGACCTGCCCGTTCCCCTGGAGTCGATCCGGGCGAACATGAAGATGACCATCGGCGGCGGGCTCAACGAGCCCCGCGACGCCCTGGGAACCACCGTGTGGGCGCTGCTGTCCGACCCCGACCAGCGGGCCCTGGTGGCGGCGGACCCGGCGCGCTGGTCGGACGCCTTCGAGGAGTCCGTTCGGTGGGTGGCACCGATCGGCATGTACCCGCGCGAGGCCACCCGGGATACCGAGCTGGACGGATTTCACGTCCCCGCGGGCGCTCGCCTGGGCGTGGTCGTGGGCGCCGCCAACCGGGACCCGGAGGTCTTCACGAACCCGGACCGCTACGACATCGACCGCCCGAAGCAGCCGCACCTGGCCTTCGGCGGAGGCGAGCACTTCTGCGCCGGCGCGTGGGTGGCCCGCTCCTCCGTGGCGCAGGTGGCGCTTCCGATGCTGTTCGACACCCTGCCCCGCCTGCGGCTGGACCCCGAGCGGCCCGCGAGGGCGGGGGGCTGGGTATTCCGCGGGATGCGCACGCTGCCCGTGCTGTGGGACTGAAAAGCATCACCGAGGCGGGCGCGGCCCGGCCGCACCCCCGGCGAAGGAGAACCCGATGCCCCGAATCATTTACCACAACGGCACCGCCGAACCCAACGTCGTGGAGGCCGCGGACGGCACGAGCGTCATGCGGGCCGCCGTCGCCAACGACGTGCCCGGGATCGTCGGCGAGTGCGGCGGCCAGGCGATGTGCGCCACCTGCCACGTCTACGTACGTGCGGAGCACCTCGACCTCCTCCCCGAGATGAGCGAGGATGAGGAAGAGATGCTGGAGTGCACCGCGGCCCCTCGCGACGAGAAACGCAGCCGGCTGAGCTGCCAGATCGTCCCCGGCCCGGGCCTTGACCCCATCGAGGTCGATGTGCCCGCCGACCAGATATGACTGGGCGGTCCGGCGCGGGGACCGTGATCGTGGGGGCCGGGCACGCGGGCGTGCAGCTTGCCGACACGCTGCGCACCGGCGGGTACCCGGACCGGGTGGTGCTGCTCGACGCCCAGGACACGGCCCCCTACCAACGCCCCCCGCTGTCCAAGGAGTACCTGGCGCCCGACGGCGCACCGGAGCCGGTGCCGCTGCGCGGGGAGCGCTTCTACTCCGACCACGGGATCGAGCTGCGCCCCGGGGCGCGGGTGCGCGCCATCGACCGGGCGGCGCGCGCCGTGCTCCTGGACGACGGCACCGCCGTGGACTACGCGACGCTCGTGCTGGCCACCGGCGCCGAGCCGCGCCGACCGCCCGTGCCGGGCGCCACGCTGCCCGGGGTGCACGGGCCGGTCACCCTCGCCGACGCCCGAGCGTTGCGCGCGGCCCTACCCGGGGCGCGTTCCGCCGTGGTGGTGGGGGCCGGGTTCATCGGCCTGGAGTTCGCCGCCGTCGCGCGCGCCCACGGGGTCGAGGTCACCGTCCTGGAGGCGGCCGAGCGGCCGATGGCGCGGGTGCTGTCCCCGACGATGTCGGACTACTTCGCCGGTGCCCACACGCGCATGGGCACCGAGCTGCGCATGGGAGAGGCCCTCGCCTCGATCGAGGAGGACCGGGGACGGGCCGTGGCCGCGGTCGGCGCCACGGGCAGGCGCTACCCGGCCGACCTCGTGCTGATGGGGGTGGGGGTGGCCCCGCGGGTCGCGCTCGCCCGGGAGGCCGGGCTGCGGGTGTGCGACGGGGTGGCGGTCGATACGCGCCTGCGCACCAGTGACCCGTCGATCCTCGCCATCGGAGACTGCGCCACCTTCCCCGCCCCCTGGCAGGGTGGGGAGTGGGTCCGGTTGGAGTCGGTGCAGAACGCCACCGACCAGGCCCGGCACGCGGCAGGAACACTCCTGGGTGTGGAGGAGCCCTACACCGAGCCGCCGTGGTTCTGGAGCATCCAGGGCGAGCATCGCCTCCAGATCGCCGGGGTGCCCCGCGCCGGGGACGAGCACGTCATCCTGGGCGATCCCGAACGGGGCCGATTCTCGGTGCTCGGTTTCCGCGGGGGCGTGCTCGGCGCCGTGGAGTCGGTGAACCGGCCGGCGGACCACGCGGCGGCGCGCCGGGTGTTCCGGCACGGGCTGTCGCTGACCCCCGAGCGGGCCGGTGAGCCCGGATTCGACCTCAAGTCGTACGCCGCGCGGGCGTCAGTCCCCGGTTGACCGGGGGATTCGCCTCTCCGCTCCGCGGCGCGACCCCAGTCTTCGCTCCCAGTCAAGAGAGGCTGCGCTGGTGGACAAGCGCACGACCCGGGAGAAGCGCAGACTCGGAAGCAGTTGTACTACGAGCCACAGGAGTGGGCGGATCATGATCGAGGACGAACTGTACGACTCCGGCCTGCGCCTGCGTCGGGAGATGTTCGGCAGCGCCGGAGCCGAGGACCAGGTGGAGAACACCACCGAGCTGGACGACAAGCTCCAGGAGATCGTCACCCGGAACTGCTTCGGGGACATCTGGCAGCGCGCGGGGCTGGAGCGGCACACCCGAAGCCTGATCACGATCGGGATGCTCCTGGCGCTCGGCCGCTCGCACGAGCTGCGTATCCACATCAACGGCGCGCTGGCCAACGGAGTCGATGTCCTGGAGCTGCGCGAGGTCATGCTGCACTCCTACCTCTACTGCGGAATCCCGGCCGCGGTGGACGGAATCCGCACGTTGGACAGCGTCCTCGCCGCGCGCGAGGCGGGGGAGTCCTTCCCCTCCTGAGAGCGCGCACCCCGCACACCACGACATTCACGAGACAGGCGGTAACGATGACAGCAGCCAAGCTCAACGGCATCTCGATGCGCACGGTCGCACTTCCCGTGGGGATGACCGCGGCACTCATGTTGACGGCCTGCGGCGCAGACGGCGGGGGCGAGGATGCCTCCGCGCAGGAACTCACGGTCGCCACGGCGGCGCAGCCCGGCACGCCGAGCGCGTACGTCAGCGAATGGTTCTTCGACGAGGTCGAGAACCGCTCCGACGGGCGCCTGACATTCGACGTGCTTGCCCCCGACTCGCTGTGCGACGCCGACGAGATCGCCGAATGCACCAAGGACGGGCGGGCCGACGTCGGGATGTCGATCCCGGACTACACCCCGCAGATGTTCCCCTCGCTGACCGTGGTGAGCATCCCGTTCACCGCGGACGACAGCCAGGCCGTCATGCAGTCGCTGCACCAGGTGAACAACGAGCACGAGGGAGCCCAGCGGGTCTGGGAGCAGAACGGACTGGTCCCGATCTCCCATTGGCCGGTGGGGCGGCTGCTGCTCGGCAGCTCCGAACCGGTGGAGAACGTGGCGGACATGGAGGGCCAGCGGTGGCGGGTCTCCGGGCCCTACCTCCAGTCGGCCGTGGAGACGGCCGGTGGGGACAACGTCGCGCTGACCGCGCCGGAGACCTACGAGGGGATCGAGCGCGGGGTGGCCGACGGTGTGGGCTTCGCGATCGACGGCGCCACCGAGTACAAGCTCATGGAGCTGCTGCCCTACTGGACGGACCCGGGCACCGGGCACTACTCCACCTTCGGGCTCTGGATGAACCAGGGGATCTACGACGGGCTGGACGAGGAGGCCCGCGGCGCGCTGGACGAGGTCACCGAGGAGTTGAACTCCGGTGAGGGCGTGCGGCAGTTCGCCGAGGGCGCCAAGGGCCAGTGCGACCGGCTTCTGGACAGCGAGGACGTCGAGGGCGTGGATCGGTGGGACGAGGAGGCCACCGAGGAGTGGAGCGAGCTGGTCGGTGACGACCTTCAGGAGGCCTGGGTCTCCGACAACGAGGGCAACCTGGACGACGCCGCGGGTTACCTGGAGAGCTACACCAGCGCGCTGGAGTCGGCCGACGAGGAGAACTCCATCGAGGACCCGATGATCGAGTGCGTGGATCGGGCACTGGAGCAGTGAGCGACGCGCCGGGCTTAGGAGCACCGGCATGGTAAGGGAGGCTAGGGATGAGTCAGGTGGGTTTCATCGGGTTGGGGAACATGGGGGCTCCCATGCTCGGCAACCTGACCGGATCGGGCGTGCGCACGCTCGCGCTGGACCTGGACCGGGAGCGGATGGCGATGGTCGCGGGGGAGACCGGCGCGGCGCGGGCGCGCTCGGCCGCCGACTTCGCCGAGGTCGAGGCCATCGTCACCATGCTTCCCACCAGTGAGGCGGTCTCCTCGGCGCTGTTCGACTGGGACGACGGCATCGTCGGGCACCTGCGGCCCGGCGCCGTCGTCATCGACATGAGCTCCGCGGACCCGACGCAGACGGTCCGGCTCGGCGAGCGGCTGCGCGCGCGCGGGCTGAACATGGTGGACGCCCCGGTCTCCGGGGCGGTGGCGAAGGCCACGGCGGGGACCCTGGCGGTCATGATGGGCGCGGACAACGAGGCGGCCGCGGAGAAGGCGGTGCCGATCGTGGAGACGATGAGCGCCACCATCTTTCGCACGGGCGCGCTGGGAACCGGGCACGCGATGAAGGCGCTGAACAACTTCGTCGCGGGCGCGGCCACCACGGCCGCCTGCGAGGCGTTGATCGCCGGGGAGCGCTTCGGGCTCGCCCCGGAGACGATGGTGGAGATCCTGAACGCCTCCACCGGACAGAGCTTCGTCACGTCGAACGTGCTGAACGAGCATGTGGTGCGCCGGAATTTCGCCTCCGGCTTCGGGTTGGCGCTGTACGCCAAGGACGTGCGGATCGCGCGGAGCCTGACCCGAGCCATCCACCATCCGGCGCCGGTGTGCGAGGCGGTGTCGGACACGTTCGACGCCGCTTTGGCGGAGTTGGGCAATGTGGACCACACGCGGGCCTACGAGTACTGGGCGGAGCAGCGGTCCTGACCCGGGTCGGCGTCTCGCCCGGCCGGCGACACGCCGACAGGGGAACTCCCTGGGATTTCCGGTACGCGAAGGTTCATAGCGGCATCATAGATCGTATAGGATTTATAATATGATTGATCGGTCATCGCGGCCCCGGTGGGCGGACCGGTGAACACCGAGCTCAGCATCCCCGCGCGGCCCGGCAAGGTCATCGCCGTCCACCTGAACTACCGCTCGCGCGCGCGACAGCGCGGGCGCACCCCACGGCAGCCCTCCTACTTCCTCAAACCGGCGACGTCCCTCGCGCGCTCCGGAACCCCGGTGGAACGCCCCGCCGGCACCGAGCTGCTCGCCTTCGAAGGCGAGATCGCGCTCGTCCTCGGACGCACGGCCCACCGCGTCCGCCCCGAGGAGGGGTGGTCGCACGTGGCGGCCGTGACCGCCGCCAACGACCTGGGCGTCTACGACCTGCGCCACGCCGACCAGGGCTCGAACCTGCGCGCCAAGGGGGCCGACGGCTTCACCCCGATCGGCCCGGGCGAAATCCCAGCCGACGCCGTGGACCCCGGGGCGCTGCGCCTGCGCACATGGGTGAATGGGCGACCGGCGCAGCAGGCCACCACCGACGAACTCCTCTTCTCGTTCGGGCGGCTCGTCGCGGACCTGTCCCGGCTCAGCACGCTCGAACCCGGCGACATCATCCTCACCGGCACCCCGGCCGGAGCCTCCGTCGCCCAGCCCGGAGACCTCGTCGAGGTGGAGGTGGACGCCCCCGACGCCCCGGGAGCACCCACCTCGGGGCGGCTCGTCACCCCCGTGGTCGAGAGCACGGTCCCCCTTGGCGACCACGGCGCCCAACCCCACGTGGACGACCGGCAACGTATCGAGGCCTGGGGCAGCGCCGAGGCGGCCGGGGTGGCCCCGGAGCCCGCGCTGACCGACGCGATCCGGGAAGGACTGGCCACGGTCGCGGTCGCGACGCTGAGCGTGCAACTGCGCAAGCGCGGAATCGACAACGCCGGAATCGACGGGCCCCGACCACTGACCCCCGGAACCCGGCTGGTGGGCCCCGCCCGCACCCTGCGCTACCTGCCGCTGCGCGAGGACCTCTTCGCCGCGCACGGCGGCGGGTTCAACGCCCAGAAACGCGCCATCGACTCGGTCGAGGCGGGCGAGGTGCTGGTAATGGAGGCGCGCGGCGAGCGCACCGCGGGCACCATCGGTGACATTCTGGCCCTGCGCGCCCACACGCGCGGCGCGGCCGGCATCGTCACCGACGGCGGGGTGCGCGACAGCGCGGCCGTGGCCGGGATCGGCCTCCCGGTCTACGCCGGTGCCCAGCATCCGGCGGTACTCGGGCGCCGACACGTGCCCTGGGAGACCGATACCGCGATCGCCTGCGGCAACACCACGGTCCGACCCGGCGACATCCTCGTCGGTGACGACGACGGGATTATCGTGATCCCGCCCCACCTCGTGGCGGAGGTCCTCGCCGACGCGGTCGAGCAGGAGCGGCAAGAGGAGTTCATCGCTGAGCAGGTCCGCGCCGGGCACGGCGTCGAGGGGCTCTATCCGCTGAGCGGACCCTGGTTGGACGCCTACCAGGCATGGGAGGAGTAGACAGCAATGGCCACGAGCCCCGACCTGACCGGCCTCTCTAAATCCCAGCGGGCCTACGCCGTGATCAAGTCCCGAATCACCCACGGCAGCTACGGGCCCGGCTACCGGCTCGTCCTCGGGCAGCTTGCCCAGGAGCTGGAGGTGAGCGAGGTCCCGGTCCGCGAGGCCATCCGGCGGCTGGAGGCCGAGGGCCTGGTCAGCTTCGAGCGCAACGTCGGCGCCCGGGTTAGCGCGATCGACCCCACCGAGTACCGGCACACCATGCAGACCCTGGCCATCGTCGAGGGTGCGGCCACCGCACTGGCGGCCCCTCACCTCAGTCCCGACGGGCTCACTCAGGCCCGCGACATCAACGCGCGGATGCGCGACAGCCTGCGCGACTTCACCCCCGTCGAGTTCACCCGGCTCAACCACGAGTTCCACGAGACGCTCTACCTGCCCTGCCCCAACCCGCACCTGATCGAGCTGGTGCGGCGCCAGTGGTCGCGGATGGCCACCATCCGCAGCTCGACGTTCACCCACGTCCCGGGCCGCGCGGCCGAATCGGTGGCCGAGCACGACCGGCTCCTCGACCTCCTGGAGTCCGGTTCCGACGCCGAGGCCGTCGAGTCGTGCGCCCGCGCGCACCGCCTGGCCACCCTGGAGGCGTTCCTCGCCCAGAAAGAAGAGGAGAGCACGTGAAGTTCCGCGGCGACCCACACCGAATCAAGGGCTCCATCGCCCCCGTCGTCACCCCGTTCACCACCTCCGGCGCACTGGATCCGGACAGCCTGCGAACCCTGGTGCGCTGGCAACTCGCCGCCGGCTCGCACGGGATCTCGCTGGGCGGCTCCACCGGTGAGCCCAGCGCCCAGACCGTGGCCGAGCGCGCCGAGGCCATCCGGATCGCCGCCGCCGAGGTGGCGGACACGGTGCCGTTCATTCCCGGCACCGGCTCGACCAAGCTGGAGGAGACCCTGGAGTTGACCTCCGCCGCACGGGAGGCCGGTGCCGACGCGGCCCTGATCATCACCCCCTACTACGCCCGCCCCACCCAGCAGGCTCTCTACACCTGGTACGCCACGGTGGCCCGCGAGTTCCCGGACCTACCGCTGGTGATCTACAACGTGCCCGCACGGACCTGCGTCGATATCGCCCCGGAGACCGTGGCCCGGCTGTTCGCCGACTTCGACAACATCGTCGGAATCAAGGAGACCACCAAGGACTTCGAGCACTTCTCCCGGGTGCTGCGGGCGGCAGGCCCCGACCTCCTCGTGTGGTCCGGGATCGAGCTGCTGTGCCTGCCGCTGCTCAGCCTCGGCGGGGTCGGGTTCGTCTCCGCCGTGGCCAACCTCGCCCCCGCGGCCGTGGCCGAGATGTACACGGCCTGGGAGGAGGGCGACCTGGACCGCGCCCGCGCGCTGCACTACGGGTTGCACCCGCTCGTGGACCTGCTGTTCGTGGAGAGCAACCCCGCGCCCGCCAAGTGGGTGCTGCACCAGCGCGGGCTTCTCTCCTCGGCGCACGTCCGCCCGCCGCTGGGGGAGCTGACCGACGAGGGGACCCGGCGTGTCGAAAAGCTGCTCGCCGAGGGCGAGGACCTGCTCACCCCCGTTCCCAGAGGAGCCGTTCGTGACTGAGACACCCGTGCCCGCCGGAATCCCCGACCACATCAGGCACCAAATCGCCGGGAAGGCCACCGACAGCGTCTCCGGGGCCACCTTCGACGTTCTCGACCCGGCGACCAACCGCCCCTACGCCACGGCCGCGGCCGGTACCGCCGAGGACATCGACCTCGCGGTCGCCGCGGCCCGGCGGGCCTTCACCGAGGGCCCCTGGCCCGAGCTTCCGGCCCGCGAGCGCGCCCGCGTGCTGCACCGGATCGCCGACTCGGTGGAGGAGCGCGGAACGGAGCTGGCCACCCTGGAGTCCTTCGACACCGGCCTGCCCATCACCCAGGCACGTGGGCAAGCCAAGCGCGCCGCCGAGAACTTCCGCTTCTTCGGCGACCTCATCGTCGGCATGCACGAGGACGCCTACCGGGTGCCCGACTCCCAGATCAACTACGTGGTGCGCAAGCCGGTCGGGGTGGCCGGGCTCATCACCCCGTGGAACACGCCGTTCATGCTGGAGAGCTGGAAACTGGCCCCCGCGCTGGCCGCGGGCTGCACCGTGGTGCTCAAACCGGCCGAGTTCACCCCGCTCTCGGCCGGTCTGTGGGCGGGCATTTTCGCCGAGGCCGGGCTTCCGGAGGGCGTGTTCAACCTGGTCAACGGGATCGGCGAGGAGGCCGGGGCGGCCCTGGTGGCCCACCCCGACGTTCCGCTGCTCAGCTTCACCGGGGAGACCACCACGGGCAAGACCATCATGCGCGAGGCCGCCCAGCACCTGAAAGGGCTGTCCATGGAGCTGGGCGGCAAGTCCCCGGTGGTGGTGTTCGCCGACGCCGACCTGGACGCCTGCCTGGACTCCGCGCTGTTCGGGGTGCTCTCCCTCAACGGGGAACGCTGCACCGCGGGGTCGCGGATCCTCGTGGAGCGTTCGGTCTACGAGGAGTTCGCTGAGCGCTACGCCGAACGCGCCCGCAACGTCGTGGTCGGCCCGCCGCAGGACCCCGCCACCGAAGTGGGCGCCCTGGTGCACCCAGAGCACTACGCCCGGGTGTGCGACTACGTGGCCACCGGTAAGGCGGAAGGGCGGCTCCTGGCCGGCGGGCACCGCCCCGCCCACCTGGCCGAGGGCAACTACCTCGCCCCGACCGTCTTCGCCGACGTCGGACGGGACGCCCGGATCTTTCAGGAGGAGATCTTCGGCCCCGTGGTCACACTCACCCCGTTCGACACCGAGGAGGAGGCCATCGAGCTGGCCAACGACGTGGACTACGGGCTGGCCGGCTACGTGTGGACCTCGGACCTGGGGCGTGGCCACCGGGTCGCCCAGTCGATCGAGGCCGGGATGCTCTGGCTCAACTCGCACAACATCCGCGACCTGCGCACCCCCTTCGGTGGGGTGAAGAGCAGCGGCGTGGGACACGAGGGGGGCACTCGCAGCATCGACTTCTACACCAACGAGCACATCGTGCACGTCGCGATGGGCCAGGTCCACGTGCCTCGTTTCGGAGCTCGGGGAGAGGACGGACACAGATGAACGCCCAGGCCCCCGACATCGTTCGTGCCGCCTACGCCGAGCTGGTCGTCACCGACCTGGCGGCGGCGCGCTGGTTCTACGTGGACGTGCTCGGGCTCGTCGTCACCGCCGAGGAGCCCGACGCGCTCTACCTGCGCGCCTTCGAGGAGTACCTGCACCACAGCCTGGTGCTGCGGACCGGGTCCGCCCCCGCGTTGGCGCGGCTGGCCTACCGGGTGCGCTCTCCCCGGGAGGTGGACACCGCCGAAGCCTACTTCCGTGCGCTGGACCTGCCCACCGAACGGGTGGCGGCCGGGGCCACCCGTGGCATCGGGGAAGCGGTGCGGGTGGAGGACCCGATGGGTTTCTGCGTGGAGTTCTTCTACGAGGCCACGCACGTGGAACGGTTCACCCAGGCCTACCACCGGCACGGCGGCAACGCGATCGCGCGGATCGACCACTTCAACGTGATGGTTCCCGACGTCCAGGCCGCCAACGACCACTACACCGGCCTGGGGTTCGGCGTCTCCGAGCAGATCGAGGACGCGGAGCACCTCTACGCCGCCTGGCTCTACCGCAAGTCCACCGTGCACGACATCGCCCTGACCGGGGGCGACGGCCCCCGGTTGCACCACGTGGCCTTCGCCACCAACGAGCGCCACCAGGTCCTGCACATCTGTGACGTGCTCGGCTCGCTGCGCGCCGAGCACCACATCGAGCGCGGTCCCGGACGTCACGGAGTGTCCAACGCCTTCTACCTGTACCTGCGCGACCCGGACGGGCACCGGATCGAGATCTACACCAGCGACTACTACACCGGCGACCCGGACAACCCCACGATCCACTGGGACGTCCACGACAACCGGCGCCGTTCCTACTGGGGGCACGCGGTGGTCCCCTCCTGGTACTCGGAGGGCTCCACTGTGTTGGGGCTGGACGGCACGCCCCAGCCGCTGACCTCCCCGACGGACCCGGGGGAGGCCGCCGTCACCATCGGCGCCGACGGTTTCGGGGAGCGGGTCCCCGACGGGGAGGGCTTCAAGCTCGGCCACCAGAGCTGACGGCGCGCCGGGGCGGACCACGGCGTCCGGCCCGGCGCCGCCCAGGAGCGCGGACGGGGGCGCGGACGGGGGCGCGGCCCCGCGTCCCTCACCGCCGCGGCCGGACCCAGGCGAATCCCTGATCCTGACCCCGCCGGGTGGGGGCGGGGGTCTTCTCTTTATGGGGCGGGCGGGGGCGGAAGGGTCACCCGGGAGCAGGGGGCAGCCGTTCTCGGGGGGTTCGGGGTGGTGTTGTGGCCAGCGATGGCGGCGCCGCTCCGGGAAGCCGGCAAACCGAACCTGCGAACGGGCTGGGCGAGTTGCCGGGGTGCCTCGCCAGGACCCACCTGTCGATCTTGGCCGCCCCGCGGTTGCGCGGGGCGGCCACCGGCTGCACGCTCCCGGTCCGCGAGGTCCGCGCCTCGGCCGGGGCCGGCTTGGTCCAGTTGAGCTGCGCCACCATGCGGACGAGCCCGGACTCAGCGCCTCGCCCGCCGCGTTGCCCACCGACGTCAACGACGACGGCCGCGGCCTGTCCCGAACCGCGCGGGGGCGGCGGGTGGCCACCCACCGCCCCCGCCCGGCGACTCAGACCCCGCCGATCCCGATGTACTTGGTCTCCAGGAACTCCTCGATGCCCACGCGGCCGCCCTCGCGGCCCAGGCCCGAATGCTTGATCCCGCCGAACGGCGCCGCCGGGTTGGAGACGATCCCCTGGTTCAACCCGACCATCCCGGTCTCCAGCGCCTCCGAAACCCGCAGCGCACGGTTCAGGTCGCTGGTGTAGACGTAGCTGACCAGCCCGTACTCGGTGTCGTTGGCGTCGGCCAACGCCTCCTCCTCGCTCTGGAACGGGATGATCGGCGCCACCGGCCCGAAGATCTCAGTGCCGGAGAGTTCGCTCTCCTGGGGGACGTCGGAAAGCACCGTGGGGCGGTAGAAGTAGCCCGCGCCGTCCCCCGGCTCACCCCCGACCATCACCTTGGCACCCCGGTTGACGGCGTCGTCCACCAGGTGCTGCACCTTCTCCCGGGCCTTGGCGTCGATCAGCGGGCCCACCTGCACCCCCTCCTGGGTGCCCCGGCCCACCGTCAACGCTCCCATCCGCTCGCTGAGCCGCCGGGCGAACTCCGGCGCGATCCCCGACTGCGCGTAGAGCCGGTTCGCCGCGGTGCACGCCTCCCCGATGTTGCGCATCTTGGCCTGCATCGCGCCCTCGACCGCGGCGTCCACGTCGGCGTCGTCGAACACCAGGAACGGGGCGTTGCCGCCCAGCTCCATGGACGTGCGCAGCACATGCTCGGCACTCTGCTCCAGCAGCATCCGGCCGACCCCGGTGGACCCGGTGAAGGACACCTTGCGAATCCGCCCGTCGCGCAACAACGGCTCGGTGACCGCGCCCGCGCTGCTCGTGGGCAACACGCTGAGCACCCCCTCGGGCACACCGGCCTCCTGCAGGATCTCGGCCAGCGCGAGCGCCGACAGCGGTGTCTGCGGGGCCGGCTTCAGGATCGCCGTGCAGCCCGCCGCGATGGCCGGGCCGATCTTGCGCGCCCCCATGGCCATCGGGAAGTTCCACGGCGTGATCAGCATGCACGGCCCCACCGGCTGCCGCATGACCAGGAATCGGGCCTGGCCGTTGGGCGCCATCGAGTAGCTTCCCTCGATGCGCACCGCCTCCTCGGCGAACCAGCGCAGGAAGTCCGCGGCGTAGGCGACCTCCCCCCGGGACTCCGCCAGCGGCTTACCCATCTCCAACGTCATGAGCAGGGCCAGATCCTCCTGCCGTTGCATCAGCAGCTCGTAGCCACGGCGCAGGATCTCGCCCCGCTCCCGCGGGGGGTGCTTGGCCCAGGTGGGCTGGACCCGCCCCGCGGCGTCCAGCGCGGCGAAGGCGTCCTCCGTTCCGGCGTCGGCGACCTCGCACAGCACCGAACCCGTGGAGGGATCCTCCACCTTCAACGTCGCACCGGATGCGGGATCACGCCACTCTCCCCCGATGAGCAGCCGCTTTGCGACCCCATCGACGACCCGTTCCTCGTGACCTGCCAAGACCATGATCTTCCACATCCCTTTCCGGGCCGGAGCGTCATCCGGTACCGCTGTCTCGCGGTCGTCCGCACGCGGCCACGCGCTCGGGCGGTGCCACACTCGCTGGGACGTCCGCTCCCAGATGCGCGTTCGCTAACGGTCTCCCTAGGGTACGCAGGGGGAGGACGCGCGCTGGAGCCCGGGTGACCATGGACACCGTGTCGCGCCGGATGATTCGAATTCCTTCTAGCGGCGCAGACCCCCGGCTTCAGCTGTAGGGTTAGCCGCTTCCTTCGATACTGACCGGCCGCAAGTACCGGCTGGAGCCCACCGCCGAACAGGCGGCACTACTCCAGGAGCTTGGCGACATCTGCCGCGCGGTATGGAACACCGCCCTGGACCAGCGCCGCTAATACCTCGACCGGTACCCGCGGGATCGCGGCGGCGAGTTCTGCGGCTACCACCTCCAGGCCCGGCAGCTCGCCCAAGCCAAGATCGAAGGGAGGTGGTTGGCCGCCGCCCCCTCGCACATCCTCCAGCAGACACTGAAGGACCTGGACGCCGCGTGCCGCGACAAGGGCACTTTCAACCTCCGGTAGCGCACCAACACCGGTGAAGGTCCTCGTTTCGGTTCCACGACGGGCCACGTATCGCGGCAGAGAAGCTGAACCGCACGTGGGCGCGCGCGAAACTCCCCCAAACTCGGGTGGGTGAAGTTCCGCATGTCCCGCCCGATCGGAGGCACGATCCGTTATGAGTCACGACCGGGGTCTGAGCGACCGGTGCCTAGCCTGCCCCCATCCCCGAGGCCATCACCAACGGCCGTCCGACCGCCACCAAGAACCTCGTCCAATCCCTGGTCAACGAAGTCCGCATCATCGGCGAACGCACCGTCCAACCGGTTTTCCGTATCCCGGTCCACGGCAGTGCGCAGTCGGGCGATCACCAGAGGCGGGTTCGTGTGCTGTCCGTAGTGGTGGGCGCGAGAGGACTCGAACCTCCGACCGCTCGGTTGTAAGCCGAGAGCTCTAACCGACTGAGCTACGCGCCCGAGTAGGGGCCGACGTGGTTGTGCGACCCCGGTGACGGGAAAATCGTACCGGTTCTCGGTCCGTGATGGGACCCTGTGCCCGTGGAGGAGGCTCCCATGGTGGAGGGGCGCAGGGCCGAGGTGGGCGGCCCGACCCCCTCCACCGCCGGAGCTCCGGCTCAGCTCAGCTCGGCCAGTGCCTTGCGGTAGGAGTCGAGGTCGCGAGCCTCCGAGATCGGGTTGACGACTGTCCAGCGCACGACGCCCTCCTTGTCGATGAGGAACGTGCCCCGCACGGCGACCCCCTTCTCCTCGTCGAAGACGCCGTAGCTTCGGGCGACCTCGCCGTGTGGCCAGAAGTCCGAGAGCAGCGGGTACTCCAGGTTCTCCTGGTCGGCCCACGCGCGGTGCGCGAACATCGAGTCGACCGAGATACTCAGCAGCTGTACGTCCTCGGTCTGGAAGTCCGCGATGTTGTCGCGCAACTCGCACAGCTCACCGCTGCACACACCGGAGAACGCCAGCGGGTAGAACACCACGACGACGTTCTTGCGGTCCCGAAAGTCCGACAGCCGCACGGTCTGACCGTGCTGGTCGGTGAGCGCGAAATCGGGGGCGCTCTGGCCGGGCTCGATCGGCATGTCCGTCCTCACTTTTCGTGTTCGACAGGCCCCGGTTGGGCATAGGCGTAGCCGCCCGCCCATCCGGACGGACGGTACGCTTCCTCGTTCACCCTAGATGGTGTTTTTGGGCTCGCTGGCGCTCGCCTGCTCGGGTGCCCCAGAGCCGGGAACCTTCGGGTCCTGTGGTGAGGTCGCTCGTTCCTCGCTCCCCCACCTACGGACCCTCCAGAACCCCGGCGGCACCCGAGCCAAACCAAGCGGCCGGTCGGTCCGAAAACAGGCCCTAGACCAAGCGGTACCCGGCCGCGGCTCCGGCTCGGGTGGGACGGGATCGAGTCACCGCTGCATCTTGGGGGCGACGAGCCGGGTTCCCGACCAGTCGGTTCCGGCGCTCACCGCGCTGGTCTGTGACAGCCCGGCGGTCGTCGCGGCCTCGGCGACGTCGTTCGGCGGCACGTGGCCCTCGCGTCCGGCCTTGGGGGTCAGCACCAGGATGGCGCCGCCACCCTCGACAGCCCCGAGAACGTCGACGAGGACATCGGTGAGGTCGTCCTCCTCGTCGTCCCGCCACCACAGCAACGCGGCGTCCACGACACCGTCATAGTCCTCATCGACCAGCTCTTCACCGGTGCGCTCGGCGATCGACGCGCGAAGCTGCTCGTCCACGTCGTCGTCGAAACCGAATTCCTGCACCACCTGACCCGGTTTGAACCCGAGTCGATCGGCCAGGCCGCGTTCGCTCTGTGCCTGGCCCGCGGTCGCGCTCACGAAAGTCCTCCTCCACACTGTTCTATGCGTTGCCCGTCTTCGGGGACGGGCTCGGCCGTACGCGGCCCGTTGCCGGGTCGATCCCGCCGTTGCTCGCTTAGTTCACACGGTGGGGCCCCGTCCCGTCAACGCGTCACCGCCCCCTCTGGCTCCGCACTTACCATCCTGCGCTGTCACCCGAACTCGTCAAGAACGACAGCCGGACGTTCCTGCTGGGATTGTCCTTGTTCAGGTCCACAACGGCGATGGACTGCCACGTTCCCAGTTCGGGCCGACCGGCGACCACCGGGACCGTGGCGTGCGGCGGAACCATCGCCGGCATGACGTGGTCACGCCCGTGGCCCGGCGAGCCGTGGCGGTGCCGCCACCGGTCGTCGGGCGGGAGCAGTTCCCGCAGGGACGCGAGGAGGTCGTCGTCCGACCCCGCCCCCAGCTCCATGATCGCGACGCCGGCCGTCGCGTGCGGCACGAAAACGTGCAACAACCCGTCACCACCGGCCTCGGAGGTGAACTCGCGACACTGCGCCGTTATATCGGTGACGCTCTCGGCGCCGCCGGTATGCAGATCGATGAGTTTTGTCCGCATGCGGCATCGCTTACCCACCTGACCCGCGGTTGCAACCTCCGGGGGCCGCACGGTTGGAACGGTGGCGTCGCCGGCACCGTTGCACCGGCAGTACTGACAGAGTGGATGGGGCCCGGCATACTCGGGTCACCCCGCCAGGGGCGGGTCATCGCGGGGCCGGCCGGCCCCGGCACGGACGACAGGACAGGGAGTGGACGTGGACGCTGGCCTGCGGCTGGGCCCGATGCTCCGGCACGTGACGGAGACGACGGCGACCATCTGGGTGGAAACCGACGCGCCGTGCCTCGTCAGCGTGGTGGCGGATGGGCACCGGGCCGACGTGCCCACCTTCACCGTGCACGGGCACCACTACGCTGTGTGCGAACTCACCGACCTGCCGCCGGGTTCGGCACTGCCGTACGAGGTCCGGATCAGCGGTGTGACGGTCTGGCCCGAACCCGATTCGGCGTACCCGCCGAGCCTCGCGCGCACGCTGGACCACACCGCGCCCACGCGCCTGCTGTTCGGCTCCTGCCACATGTCCACCGGCCACACTCCCGAGGCGGTGCGCGAGTACGGAGTCGACATGCTCCGCGCCGAGGCGCTGCGGCTGGCCGAGTCGCGGAGGGCGCACCCGCCCGATGGGGCCGCCGCCGGGGGCGAGCCCACCTACCTCCTGATGATCGGTGATCAGGTCTACGCCGACGAACTGCAGCCCAGCATGCGGGAGTTCCTGCGGGAGAGCCGCGCCGCGGCCGACTCCGCCGGCCGCGCGGGCGCGCGGCCACCCGAGGACGAGGTCGTGTTCTTCGACGAGTACGCCGAGCTGTACCGGCAGGCGTGGATCGACCCGGACATCCGGTGGTTGCTGTCGACCGTGCCGACCCTCATGCTGTTCGACGACCACGACATCCGCGACGACTGGAACACCTCCGGGACCTGGCGCCGCGAGATCGCCGAGAACCCGTGGTGGTCCCACCGCATCACCTCGGGCCTCGGTGCCTACTGGATCTACCAGCACCTCGGTAACCTCTCCCCGGACGAGCGCGCCAACGACCCCGTGTTGGACAAGGTGCTCGCCGAGGAGGACGCCGGCGAGGTCGTGGACTCCTTCGCCTGGCGGGCCAACGAGGACCCAGGCAGCTACCGCTGGAGCCACCGGCACGATATCGGCGGGACCCGGCTGGTGATGGTCGACACCCGGTGCGGTCGGGACGTTGGGGACGACCGGCGGCGCGGCATGCTCGGGCACTCCGAGAGCGCGTGGCTGGACGATCAGCTCACCGGCGACGTGGACCACCTCGTGGTCGCCAGTACCCTGCCCTACCTCATGCCCATGGCCGTGCACCACCTGGAGGCGTGGAACGAGGCCGTGTGCGCGGGCACGTGGGGGAGCGCGCTCCGTGGACCCGGGGAGAGGTTGCGTCAGGCCGTCGACCTGGAGCACTGGTCCGCCTTCCAGCGGTCGTTTCGCGCGGTGGCCGACGCCGTCGTGCGGGTGGCGGCGGGTGAGCGCGGCGCTCCGCCCGCGAGCGTGCTGTTCCTCGGGGGAGACGTGCACTTCTCCTATCTCGCGCGGGCGCGCCCGCGCGGGCGGGGGTGGCCGGCCACCGAGGGGACCACGATCGCCCAACTGGTGTGCTCGCCGCTGCGCAACGAGCTTCCGGCCCTCGTCGGCAAGCTCACGCGGGTGGCCGCCTGGCGCGTTACCGGCGCGGCCGTCGCGGCGCTCGCCCGTCTGGCCGGGGTTCGCCGTCCCGACCTGGCGTGGCGACTCGACGCCGGCCCCTGGTACGGCAACGCGCTGGCCACGCTGACCCTCGACGGCCGTCACGCGGAGGTGGCGTGGGACCACGCGGTCGCCTCATCCGCGGACGGTCCGCCCGACCCCGAGGCCGACGTGCGGCCCGAGCCGCGGGAACTGGCCCGCCACCGCCTCACGGGCTGACGGCGTCGGCCACAGCGGAGGGTCCGCGCGCCGTCAGGGAATCTGGTGGGCGGTGTCGCGGGCGTCCGTGACGGCCATGTGCCCGGGTGCGTGGCCGATCGCGAACTCCGGCGCCGAGGCCATCACGGCGGCCTGCGGGGTCACCCCGCACGCCCAGAACACGGGGGTTTCCCCGTCCCGGATGTCGACGGGCTCGCCGAAGTCGGGGCGGCCGATGTCGGTGATCCCCAGGGCTGCCGGGTCACCCACGTGCACCGGGGCGCCGTGCACCGCCGGGTAGCGCGAGGTGACACGCACGGCCTCGGGCACGCGTTCCGCCGGGACCGGGCGCATCGACACCACCAGCGGTCCGGACAGCCGCCCGGCGGGCCGGCACTGCCTACTGGTCCGATACATCGGGACGTTGCTCCCGGACTCGATGTGGCGCACCGGGACACCGGAGTCCAACAGCGCCCCCTCGAAGGTGAAGCTACAGCCGACCAGGAACGCGACGAGGTCGTCGCGCCAGTGCTCGCGGGCGTCGCCGACCTCGGCCGCCAGTTCGCCGTGCCGGTAGATCCGGTAGGCGGGCAGGTCGGTGCGCAGGTCACCGTCGAGGATGCTCGCCCGCGTCTCCCCTTCCTCGGCCACGTCGAGCACGGGGCAGGACTTGGGGTTGCGCTGCGCGAACAGCAGGAAGTCGAAAGCCAGTTCGCGCGGCAGGGCGATGAGGTTGGCCTGGGTGTGGCCGGCGCAGTACCCGGAGGTGGGCACCCGTAACCCGGCACGGAACAGCGCGCGGGCCTCGCGTGGTGACAGCGACGCGGGATCGGCGGGCGGGTCGACCTGGTTCACGCGGGGGCTCCTCACTCCGCCCGGTGTCCCACTGTCGGGCGACGTCGCGACGGGCTCGCGGGCGGGTACGAGTCCCGGCAGGGGCGTTCACCGCGGCCGAAACCGCGGCGGACGCCGCCACGATAGCCACGCGACCCCGTGCCGGGACAGCCGGGTCCACGGGTGCGGTGCTCCCCAGACCGGTCGTGCCATCCCACCATTTCAGGGGGTGCATGTTTGCAGTAAATGCAAATTTATTGCACAATGTGTCGACAGCGATGCCGGAAAACGGGGGTAGGTATGGGGCTGCGCGAGAGGAAGAAGCTCGCGACTCGCCGTGCCCTGGAGCGCGAGACGATGCGCCTCGCGCTCGACCACGGCATCGACAACGTCACGGTGGACGACATCGCCGCGGCGGCGGACGTCTCCACCAGGACCTTCTTCAACTACTTCGCCTCCAAGGACGACGCCGTGGTGGGGACCGGGCCGCCACGGCCCACGCCCGAGGCGCGCGATGAGTTCACCGGGGGCGGGCCCACCGGTGACCTGGTCGAGGACCTCAAGACCTACCTCGCCTCGGTCACCGACGGCGACCACGACGACCTGCGCGACATCATGGCCAAGGTCCGGATGCGCGAGCGCCTGCTGGAGCGGGACCCGCGTCTCGTGCCGCGCGTCATGGCGAGGTTCGCCTCCATGGAGCAGGAGATGTCGGCCGACATGGCGGCCCGCCTGGGCGTCGACGCCGACGACGTCGCCCCGCAGCTGGTGTCGGCGCTGGCGACGACCCTGATGCGGTTCAGCGTGCGCCGGATCGAGACCGTGGACGGGGACACCAGCGTCGACCTGCGCCGGTTGCTCGACGAGACCTTCGAGACCCTGCGGGCCACGCTCACACCGCCGTCACGGAGCTGAGGCCCCACCCGCGTCGCACGCCGCCCGAGTGCCGCGGCGCCGGCCACGACAACGACCAGAAGACGAGGTTCACCCTATGAGCAGCACCGAGCCCGGCCAGGGGTTAGGCGGGGACGAGAGCGCCGCGCCGGAGCCCGCGGCCGACGAGGCGAGCACCCGCCCCATGCCCGGCCTCGGGTGGATTTTCCTCAGTCTCATGCTGGCCATGCTGCTGGCCGCCCTCGACCAGACCATCGTCTCCACGGCGCTGCCCACGATCGTCGGTGAGCTCAACGGCCTGGAGCACCTGTCGTGGGTGGTCACCGCCTACATGCTGTCGGCCACCGTGGGGATGCCCATCTACGGTAAGGCCGGCGACCTCTTCGGCCGCAAGAACGTGTTCCTGCTCGCCATCTCCATGTTCCTGGTGGGCTCGATCCTGTGCGGACTCGCGCAGAACATGACGCAGCTGATCCTGTTCCGCGCGCTCCAGGGGCTCGGCGGTGGCGGCCTGATGATCGGATCCCAGGCGATCATCGGTGACGTCGTGCCGGCACGGCAGCGGGGCCGCTACATGGGCGTGATGGGGTCGGTCTTCGCCGTGGCCTCGGTCGCCGGCCCGCTGCTCGGCGGGTTCTTCACCGACCACCTCAACTGGCGCTGGATCTTCTACATCAACATGCCGCTGGGCGCGGTCGCCATGACCGCGGCCGCCATCGTGCTGCGGCTGCCCAAACCCGGCGGCCCCAGGCCCCGGCTGGACTACCTCGGGACCGTGCTGCTGGCGGCGACGAGCGTGTGCCTGGTGCTGTTCACCAGCTGGGGCGGCAGCGAGTACGCCTGGTCCAGCCCGGTCATCGTCGGACTCGGCGCGGGCGCGGTCATCACCGCGTTCCTGTTCGTGTTCGTGGAGCGGCGGGCGAGCGAACCGATCCTGCCGCTGTACCTGTTCCGGGAACGCAACTTCGTACTGTGCGCCGTCATCGGCGCCACCGTGGGCATCTCCATGTTCTCGACGGTGGCCTACCTGCCCACCTTCATGCAGATGGTCAACGGCGCCAGCGCCATGGAGTCCGGGCTGCGGATGCTGCCGGTCATGATCGGGATGCTCAGCGCCTCCGTCACCACCGGGCGGATCATCTCCACGACCGGGCGCTACAAGCTGTGGCCGATCATCGGGACCTCGACCATCATGGTCGGGCTGGTGCTGCTGTCCCGTATGGACGAGACCACCTCGTATGCCTACAACGCCGGCGCGATGCTGGTGCTGGGACTCGGGGTCGGCATGGTGATGCAGAACCTGGTGCTGATCGTGCAGAACTCCGCCCCCCGCGCGGCGCTGGGAGCGGCGACCTCGGCGAACAACTACTTCCGCCAGATCGGCGCCTCGTTCGGGATCGCGGTGTTCGGGTCGATCTTCATCAGCCGGTTGCAGGAGAGGATGGCCGACTTCGGTGGCATGCCCGACGGGATGGACGTGCGGGGCGGCGAGGCCGGCATGAGCTCGCTCACGCCCGAGATGCTGCGCTCCTTCCCCGACCCCGTGCGCGAGATGATCGTGCAGGCGTTCGCCGGGGCCCTGCCGCCGGTGTACCTCTACGGGGTGCCGATCGTGCTGATCGGCCTGGTGGCCAGCTTCTTCATCGAGGAGAAGCCGCTGGCCACGACGGCGGGAGTGGACCAGGACGAGAGCGAGCCCGCCAAGGCGTGAGCGCGTCCCCGTGAACTGTGTTGATCTTGTCGCTATCGTGAGTGTCACCGAGGGAGCGTGTCGACAGCGACAAGATCAACACCGTTCAGCCGGGCCGCACCAGAGGGCGCAGGAAACCACGGAACCCCACGCGCGTTCTCACGGACCGGGAGTCGCGGCATCGCGGTGACGCCTCAGAGCCAGTCCTTGCGCCGGAAGATCGCGTACATCACCACCGCCCCGGCCAGCACCACGGCGCTGGCCAGCAGCGCGCCCCACAGCCGGAACTGTCCGGGCATCGGCACGTTCATGCCGTACCAGCTGGTTACGAAGGTGGGGATGGCGATCACCGCCGCCCAGCCGGTGAGCTTCTTCATCGTCCGGTTGAGCCGGTTCTGCTGCAGGTTGAGGTTGGTGCTCAGCACCGAGACCAACATCTCGCGCAGCGAGTCGATCAGGGTGAGCAGATGGTCGAGCTGCCGGACGGGCAGATGGTCGCCGATGCCGGTCCCGGCGCGCGGCGCGAGCTGGCGCAGCTCCGCGATGTCCTCGCGCAGCGGGAGCACGGACCGGCGCAGCAGCACCAGGCGCCGCTGCAGGGCGTGGGTGTCGCGCTGGACCCGGTCGATCGCCGTGGATGACTCGCTGAACAGCGACTCCTCGATGTCGTCGATTCGCTCGTCGATGTCCAGCGCGGTCTCCTGGTAGCCGGTGACCAGCCACTGCAGGAGACCGCGCAGGATCTCGGCGGTCCCCGATCGGGCGAGGGAGCCGGCGTCGAGCGTGGAGGTCAGCACCGCACCGAGGTCCACATCAGGGGTGTCGCAGCAGGTCACCAGCGCGTCGGTGGAGACCAGCACCACGAGCCGGGGCGCCCGCGCCTCGTCGCGGTCGGGACGAATGACGTGGGTGTGGATCGCGTACCGTCCGTCGAAGGCCCACATCCGGTCGCGCCGGTGCGGCGCCAGCACGGCCCCGACCCGGTCCCGGGGGATCCCGGTGAGCGCTGCGGCGGCGTCCAGGTCGCCGGAGGAGTGCGGGTCGCAGGCCACCCAGGCGACCGTCCCCGGGCCCCCGAGCTCCGGCACCCGGTCGGGGGCCACGTCCTCCTCCGAGGGGTGGCCATCGCGGAACACCACGCTGCGCGGCATAGCACCAGCGTATTCCCGCGGCTGCCGCGTGCCCGGGATTTCCCGCCGGGTGGGGCCAGCGCCATGGTCGACATCGGTGAGCACTGATGGTTCAGTCCAGATCCGGAACGGGTTGGCCCTCCATGGGGATGATGCGCACGTCGTGGCTGCGCTCGTGCTGGCGGGCGCGTGTCCAGAACTCGGCGAGGGAACGGAAGGTCGAGACCCTGTCGTGGCTGTCCCAGTAGACGACCACGCGGTTCTTCCAGGCCAGGATCCAGCCGATCACCCCGCCGTCGTTGGCGTCGAGGTCCACGGCGGCCAGGGCGAACAGTTGCGGCCGTTCCTCCAGGCACAGGGCGGCGATCTCGGAGTCGAGGTCGCAAGCGGCGAAGGTCCGCTCAGAGGGCATGGGGGTTCCTCCCAGGTTGAAGCACCGGATCGGCGCTAGGTAACCAAGCTTGCTCGGATAGTGTCTCTCCGGATACTGAAAAACGCAAGGTGCGTTAGCAATGTCCGTACGGATTGTGCGTTATCATGCCCTCATGGGTAGTCCAACGGTTGGGCGATGGCAGCTCGCCCATGAACTCAGGCGTCTACGCGGAGACGAGACAAGGGACTCCGCGGCCAAGGCGATCGGTGTAGCGCCCAGCAGCATCACGCGTTGGGAAGATCCGGCTGGGATGACACCGCGAGCGCGAGATCTTAAGCTCCTGCTGGGACACTACGGCGTGGGCGAAGATGAGACGACCCGGGTCCTGAACCTGCGTAGTCAAGCCCGCACTCCCGGTTGGTGGCAGGAATACGGGATCGCCAAGGAGTACGGGACCTACATAGGTCTTGAGGCCGAGGCAACACGGATTGAAAATTACGAGTCGGCGCTGGTGCCTGGCCTGTTGCAGACAGAGGATTACACTCGCGCGGTCGTTCAGGCGGCCGTACCCGGGATCTCCGAAGAAGAGCTAGCGAGCCAGGTTCACGTACGCACGGTACGTCAAGACCGATGGCGAGAACAGCTCCCCGAGACCTGGTTCTTCATCAACGAAGCGGTCATCCATCAGCAGGTAGGCGGCCCGTATGTCATGACTGAACAGCTCAAACGTCTGCTGGCTCTTCCCGGCAACGGAAGCGTGACGTTGCAGCTCCTGCCCTATGAGGCAGGAGCGCATGCCGGTCTGCCGCAGCCTCCTTTCTCACTCCTTCACCTTCGGGAAGTGGCCGCAGTGTGTACTGAGAGTTATAACGGGACCCTGCTCCTCGACAAGCCTTCAGACATCGATCGGCACGTACGCTTGCTGAACCACCTACGGGCGGCAGCCGCCAGCCCCCAACAGACGCGGATTACCATAGAGCGCGCCCTCCGTACTCTTGAAGGACTCTCCAAATGATCTCCGTACGATACGAAAACTCATCACCACTACGTTCTTGGTATAAGTCCAGCTACAGTGGCTATAACAGTAACTGCGTCGAGGTGGCCCATCACCCAGGAGGCATCGCAGTCCGGGACTCCAAAGCTCCCCATGCCACCCACCTGGAGTTCGACCGAGCTTCATGGGTGGCGTTTCTGGCCCAAGAAAGACACATTTCGTTTTTGGGTGATCGCCTTGAGTAGTTATCAGTTGTCGCTGAGCGTGTCTAAGAGCGCGAACGCAGGTTCGGAATGCCGGACAGGGGCTGTCAACCAGTCAAGCGCCCTTCGGGTTCTCATCGTGTCACGGTGCTCCGTACCGAGTGAGGTCTCCTGATCTCGCAGCAGTGCGTGAAGTGACTCTTCTGCTGAAGCTCGCTCTCTGAGTCCGGCGAGTATGGCAAGTGCGAGCCGTGTCCGGAGCGTGTCTTGGTGTTGGGATCCGAGCCGCTGTTCCTGTGCTTCAAGCACGGAGCGGTATTGGGTTTCGGCCTCGGCGAGGTTTCCTAGCTTTGCCGAAATCCGGGCTATCCTGCGACGAGTTGCCAGTGTGGCTTGATGGGAGGAGCCCAGCGCCTCACGCTGCATAGTAACGAGGTCCTTGTACTCCGCGTTGGCTATCCCAAGGTCTCCTTGGCCCTCGATCGCTGCTGCGCGCCCGAGCCATGCTTTCAGGGTTTCAGGATCGTTGGAACCGAACAGTCGCTTCCGTGCCTCATACACCTCGTGGAAACCGGTTTGCGCGGCTATCCAGTCCTTTCGTTGAAGGGAAATCCAGGCCAGATCATGTTTCGTCCATAGGGTGTCCCGGTGGTCTGGCCCCAATACGCGTGTCTGGATAGGGAGTTGGCTTCTCCAGGCATGTTCCGCTTTTTCTAGTGCGCCCTGACGTCCAGCGAGTTCAGCGAGCTGGTGCCGAGTCCTCAGCGTCTGGCGGTGCTCCGCGCCGAGGACGCGTTCCTGGTGGGGGAGCAGTTCGCTCCAGAGCCCTTCGGCCTTGTCCAGTTCGCCCGCGCGTGCCGCCAACCACGCGAGGCAATGCCTTACCCACAACGTGTCGGGGTGGTCGGCTCCGAGGGTGCGCTCCCGCCCCTCCAGCACCGCCCGGTAGGCGGTCTCCTCCAATACCGGGTCGGCCGCGTGGCCGGAGTCGAGGAGCGCGGTCACGGTGTCGAGCACACCGGCCGCGTTCTCGCCCAAGTTGGTCCGGGTCACCTCGGCCACCAGCGGGTGGACCCCCAGCGTGGGTTCGCCGTTGACCGTGCGCAGGTCGGCCAGCCCGTGGGCGACGAGGCTGGTGACGGCGCGGTTGAGGACCGCCAGGGTCAGCGGGTTGGGGCCGACGTCGACCACCGAGCCGCTGAGTACCTCCGGGTCCAACCTCCGGGTCGGCACGCGCATCCCGTCCGGGCCGAGGAACGACAGCACCGCCAGCAGGGGGCGGGCATGCGGCATCTCACCGTTGAACAGTTTCAAGGACAGCTCCCACACCCGGTTCAGCACCAGCCGTTGCGCGCGTTCGGGCCGGTTCTCGGTGTCCACGATGGGTTCGGCGAGGTGGTCGACCTCGGCCACGGAGCCCCGCACCAGCTCCAGCGCGTCGGCGTAGCCGGGGACCACCAGCGGGTACTCCCGCACCAGCCGCCCCACCAGGTGCAGCGCCAGCGGCACCCCGCCGAGGCGCCGCGCCAACCTCCAGGCCGCCTCTGGAAGGGCGGCGGGCTCGGAACGGCTGTCCGGGTCGGCGCTGTCGCGCAGCACCCGCACCGCCTGTTCGGGTTCCAACGAGGCGACCGGGTGCATCCGCGCGGGCTCCCACACCTCGGGCCGACCCACCCGGGTTGTCACCAGGGTCATCCCGGCCGTGCTCGCCCGCACCCAGCCGTCGGCGTCGCCGGGGCGTCCCCCCTCGCCCAGCCGCGTGGGGTGGTCGGCGTTGTCGAACACCAGCAGCCACGGCTTGTCGCTGGCCTCCAGCCACCGCCACACCCACCCCGGGGCGCGCTTCGGGGCGCCGGCGAGACGGGCGGCCTCGGCCTGGGGCGCGCCCAGCTCCACGGCCACCCACAGCATGGCGGTCGTGATGTCCTCGGGGCGCACCCAGAACACCCGGATGGCCCGTTCGGCGGCCCGCTCCGCCAGGGCCTGGGCGACGGTGGTCTTCCCGCACCCGCCGAGCCCGTGCAGGACGTGGGTATGCCCGTCCGGGTGGTCGAGCGCTGCGGTGAGTTCGTCCAGGAGGGAGGCCCGGCCCCGGACGGGCGCGCGTAACCGGGGCGGGTCGAGGGCCGCGTCGCCGGGCTCCGCCGGCGGGGGAGGGGCGTGGACGTGCACACCGCCCTGGTTGCCGCCGATCTGGACCAGGTGGCCACCCACGGGCGCGCTCGACTCGTTGGCGACGTTGTCGGTCATCTCACCTTTCCGGTGCGGGAAGGCGGCCCACGGCCCTCCGGGCGGCGAGGGGCGTGTCCCGCCAACGCGTGGACACGCGTTGGCGGGACATCGCCCTGCGCGACATCCTAGGTTCGCCGCGTGGCCCGGTGTATGGCCCCGGGGTGAGATTCCCCTACGCGCGGGGAAGGGGCGCCCTCGCGGCGGCCGGGCCACCCGAACGCGCCCCTCCCAAAGGACGATCGTGCGCTTTTTCCCGGATCCCGGCGCGTGTTCGGGTAAGAGTTCACGATGGTCGGCGAATCCCCGGGGTCACCCCCACCACTCACAGCGAGCGGGCGAGCCGGAACCCGAGATCGTCGATACGCAGGGTCGGGTGACTCTTGCGGCGCGCCGAGGCCCGGCATCCACGGGGGTGGTCGTTCCACCCGCCGCCGCGGAACACCCGGTAGGGGCCGTAGACGTGGGGGTCGTAGACGTCCCAGCACCACTCCCACACGTTGCCGAGCGTGTCGTGCAGCCCCCACGCGTTGGGCGCCCTGGTGGCGACGTCGCGCTCCCCGCCCTCGGAGTTGGCGCGGTACCACGCGATCTCGTCCAGCTCCCCGTACCGGGTGCCGGCGGTTCCGGCCCGGCACGCGTGCTCCCACTCGGCCTCCGAGGGCAGACGGTACCCGTCGGCGGACCAGTCGCAGGTGACGTCCAACCCGTCGGGGTCCTCACCCAGCGTGTAGCAGGGGGAGAGCCCCGCCCGCAGTGAGATCCGATTGCAGAACCGGACCGCGTCCAGCCAGGACACCTCGGTGACCGGTGCCCGAGGTCGCGTCACCCTCTCGGGATCCTCGTCGCGACACGCGCGGTACCATCCCCGCGTCACGGGGTGCGTCGCGAGCCGGAACCCCGCAACCGGGGCGGTCCAGGTGGTTCCTGTTCCCTCGTCGCGCAGGGTGATCTCCCCGGCGGGGATCTCGACCATGCGCCCGTCGGGCGTCTCGGATGAAGGTGCGGCGGTGTCGGTCACGGGTTCCTTACTACCCGAATTCACGCCCCGTCTCGGCGTGAGGCGGGGCGTCGAGTAGGCCCGCGGCCCGGTCAGAGCCGAGAACCGCCGGCTCGCCGAGCTGGCGCGGGGCGCGCTGCGGGCCGTGCTGGAGACGACGAAACCGGGCGTCCCGTGCTCCAGGGTCGCGACCCGCGCGGTGGAGGCCGCCGGCCCTCTCTCCGAGGACGTGGTGTTCCACCACCTCTACGGCTATCCGGTCGGGCTGGCGCACAACGGGATCGGCCGCGGCACGCGCTGGGTTCGGGAATGCGAGACGGGCGCCCGGTCAGGCCGGTCGGCGCCCCGTCAGCGCGAGGTGGGCGCCCAGGCCGATCATCAGACAGCCGGAGATGGCCCCGGTGATCTCCATGCGGCGCGGGACGAGCAGGAACCAGCGGCGCACGGTTCCCGCGAGCAGCGCGTAGCAGGTGTCGCAGGCCACCGCGATCAGGTTGAACACCGCCCCGAAGACGAGCATCTGCAGCATGAGGCTTCCGGCAGCGGGGCTGGCGAACTGCGGTAGCGCCGCGGCGAAGAAGATGAGTGACTTCGGGTTGGTGGCGCCGACCACGAACCCGTCCCAGAGGCCGCGCCACCCCTGGCCGGCGCTTGCCGGGGGCTGCTCCTGGGAGGGCACCAGCGCGCGACGGTGCCGGATCGTCTGCACACCGAGGAAGACCAGATAGGCGGCTCCGGCCAGCTTCACCGCGGTCAACAGCGCGGTGAACTGCGCGACGGCGGTGCCTAGCCCTACTGCCACCACCGCCACCAGAACCATCTCGCCCAGCGCGTTACCGCCGGCCGAGAGCAGCGCTGCCCGCCGCCCGTAGGCGAAGCCCCGCCCCACGACGAACAGCACGCTCGGGCCGGGAACGACGATCAGCAGGAACGCGGCGGTGGAGAAGGAGAGCAGGGCCATTGTGCTGGGCACGAGGATCCTCCTTGGTCGCGACCACATCAGTCTCCCGGAGCTGGCCGCGAGCGCGGGCCGGGCCTGAGCTGCCGGCCGAACGGCCGCGCACCTCATCACGCAGTGTCTCAGCGCCGCGCCATGCCCGCTCTACGGGGCTGGCTCTCCCACGGATCGGCCGCGCCGGTCGTCTCGGAGAGCCGCCAGCCCGCCCTTGCGCCGCTTTCAGGGGTGATCCAGGGATGATCGTGCACTTTTGCCCGGATCCCGGCGGTGGGTTCCGGTAAAAGTTCACGATGATCGGCGAATCCCCGGGGTCATCCTCTCGGGCCCCGCGCCGGCTACTGCCTCGACACAGCGGACGCGCCGCCGCGCAGCACGTACTTCTGGATCTTGCCCGTGGCGGTCTTGGGGAGCTGGTCCACGAACTCCACCTGGGTGGGGGCCTTGAAGTGCGCCAGGTTGTCGCGCGCGAAGGCGATGATGTCCTCGGCGGTGGCCTCGGCCCCCTCGTGGAGCACGACGGCGGCGCGCGGGGTCTCGCCCCACTTCTCGTGCGGCACCCCGACCACCGCCACCTCCTGGACCGAGGGGTGGCGCAGCAGCACCCCCTCGACCTCGATGGAGGAGATGTTCTCGCCACCGGAGATGATGACGTCCTTGATCCGGTCCTGGATCTCCACGTAACCGTCCGGGTGGGTGACGGCGGCGTCGCCGCTGTGGAACCAGCCGTCGCGCAGGACCTTCGCGGTGGCCTCGGGGTCGTTGTAGTAGCCCGCCATCACGACGTTGCCGCGCACCGCGATCTCGCCGACCGTTTCGCCGTCCCAGGGAACCTCGGCGCCGGACTCGTCGAGGACCGCGAGCTCGCCTGAGGTGATCAGCTCGACCCCCTGGCGCGCCTTGAGCGCGCCGCGTTCCCGCGTCGAAAGGCCGTCGTGCTCCGGACGGGGCTCGCACACCAGGATGAAGGGGGCGGTCTCGGTGAGTCCGTAGATGTGGGTCACTGTCCAGCCGAACTCCTGTTCCAGCCGCTCGATGGTGGCGGCGGCGGGGGCGGAGCCGGCGGTGACGACGTGCACCCCACCGGTGCCGGGACCACGGACCTCCTGTGGGGTGTTGGCCAGCGTGATCAGCACGGTGGGGGCCGCGCACAGCCAGGTGATCCCCTCGGTGCGGATGAGGTCGAACACGCGTGCCGGCTCGATCGCGCGCAGGCACACATGGGTGGCGGCCGCCGCGGTCACCGTCCAGGTGTAGGTCCAGCCGTTGGCGTGGAACATCGGCAGCGTCCACAGGTAGCGCTCGCCGACGTCGATGCGCAGGTGCAGCAGGGTGCCGACCGTGTTCATGTAGGCGTTGCGGTGGGTGATCATCACGCCCTTGGGGCGTGCGGTGGTGCCGCTGGTGTAGTTGATGGTCAGCAGGTCGCTCTCGGCGATGCGCGGCCGGGTGAAGTCCGGGTCGGCGTCCGCGACGAGGGACTCGTAGTCCTCCCACCCCTCACGCGCCCCCTCGAGCGCCACGAAACGCTCGACGCCGGGCATCTGGTCGCGCACCCGGTCCACCGCGTCGAGCTGGTCGGCGTGGGCGCACACCACCGTGGCGCCGGAGTGGTTGACGATGTAGCTGAAGTCGTCGGCCGTCAGCCGGAAGTTGATGGGCACCAGCACCGCGCCGATCTGCGGCACCGCGTAGAACGACTCCAACTGGGCGTGGGTGTTGGGGGCGATGTAGGCGACGCGGTCGCCCTTGGCCACCCCCATACGCTGCAAAACGGTGGACCAGCGGTCGCAGCGGTCGAGGAACTGGTCGTAGGTCAGCCGCAGCTCTCCGTCGACCACCGCCTCGCGGTGCGGGTGCAACCTGCGCGCACGGCGGGCGAACTCCAGCGGGGTGAGGGCAGTTTCCATGACGCCTACTCTCTACGACGGCCGCGGCGGCGGGCGCCGACGTCGCGAAACCGGTCGGCTCGGGGCCGGTGGCCCAGAACATACGGGGTTCGCGCGCCGGGCGGCAAGACCGCCGCGACGCGTGGGCCTCGCGTCCCGCCGCGACCGCGGCACGCTCCCCGGAGGTGGCGGGGAGAACGGTGCCCGCCCCGCGGGCTTGGGCTCTCGTGGCCGGGGCGGGCCACCGGTTCACGACGAGGAGCCCCCACGGGAACGCAGGATCCGGTTCCGCCCGCGGCGGGCCTTGCGGACGCCACGGGCGAGCAGCTCCCGGGCCAGCTGGCGGGCCGTCACCTCGCGCAGCGGCCGGTCGTCGACGCGTGTGGGCTTCTTGGGCCTGACCGCGGACTGCTTCGCGCTCGCGGCGACGACACCCATGAGGGCCTGGGCGGCGGCCTGCGGGGGCACGGCGACATCGGGGTCCGGGGTGCCGGCTCGGCCGCTGGGATACTGGCTCAACAGCTCGAGGTCACCGACGACCCGCACCCCGAGCGCCGTGATGGTCTCCGCCGCCTCGCTCCCGATCTTCGCGGCCCGCTCCAGGGCCCACTCCGGGGTGCGGATCGCCTGGTCGTGCCGCGTCGGTTTGTAGGCCACCTTCATCCGCTTGACCGCCCCCCGCCGGATGTGGCTGGCGTAGAGCCCGGTGGGCCACGACCCGGCCTTGAACTGCTGGTTGAAGCTGCGCACCAGCTCCGCCTCGGCGTGGGTCAGCGACCGGTTGGCCTGGCTGTCGTCGGGGACCAGGAACCCCTCGGGGAGATCCAGCAGCCCCTCGAACGCGCTCATCAGCATCCGGGGGTCGGAGTCGTCGACACAGATCACGGTCAGGTTCTCGGGACCCACCGCGTTGGCCCACCGCGTCACGATCTCGCCCTGCTGGTGGCGCCGCCAGAACGCGGAGTTGGGGCGTTCGTGGGGGCGGTTGAACATGATGTCCAACCACTCATCGAACGGGTCGCGGATCCCGTTCTGTACGTACTGCTGCCACTGGGCCGCCAGGACCTTGCCGAGAGGCCGGAGGGTCACCACCACGTGCACGTTGTCACCGAGGTCGGAGACGACGCGCCGGACCGCGTCCTCGTCGGCGTCGGCGAAGAACTCGCTGCTGATGACCGCCCGCTGGTCCCCCGTGGCAGCGACCTCCGCGACCAGGTTCTCCCAGTCGCGGGTAGCGGCGGCGGGTTCGCCCAGCATCGGCCCACGGCCCGTGATCGCCTGCACCGGACGAACCGGGTGCAGCCCCTTGCCGATGTAGGTGATGCCGTGATCCGCCAACCGCTCGCGGGCCTGGTGGAAGGCGCCCTGGACCGCGGTGGTTCCGCTCTTGTGCGGCCCGATGTGCAGAAGCCGTGCGTTGGGGGGAAGTGGTTCGACACCGGACACTGGATGTTTCCTCCGCGATTGAGATGATTTTGGAGGAAAGTAATTGGTCCATGTTATATCGGCAAACCCGACATCCGGGCGTGGTGCCGGGATTACGCAGCGTGGGAGCGGCGGCCGGTTGGCGTCGCGGAGGTGCCCGGGGAGGAGCGGCGCGGTTCCCTCAGCGCGTCGCGCCCGCGCGTCCGCTCCGGCGGGCGCGGTGCAGGGCCACGTTGACCCGGTTGGCGCAGGCCACACCGCAGAACCGGCGTCGTCCGTTGCGTGAGGTGTCGACGAAGACCGTCCCGCAGCCCTCGCGGGCGCACCGCCCCAGCCGGTGCCCGCCGGCCCCGCACACAGCGACGGCCAACCCGCCCGAGGTGGTGGCCCTGACCCGCGCCACCAGATCCCCCTCCTCGGTGAGGTAGTGCAGGTGCGGGGGATAGCCGTCGTGGACGGCGACGCGCACGCGCGTCGCGCCGTCCTCGAGCAGACCGTTGACCAGCTCGACCTGGCGCATCGTGTCGGCCTCGCCGAACACGGGGGAGAGCCGGGCGCACCAGTCGGCCAGCTCCGCCGCCCGCTCCGGGGCGACCTCGGGGTGTTTGATGGAGTGCTCCCGCAGAACCCCGGTCAGCGCGGCCGGTGAACGATCGGTGGTGTTGACCAGCGCGGCGGCGAGCAGGGAGCCGTTGCCCCCGTAAGTGTTGAACTGCACAACACCATTACACCAGGTTGGGGCGGGTGGATACGGATATAGTGATCGCCCTGCTGGGTGTGGCCGCGGCGGCGGGGTGGCTGGACGCCGTGGTCGGCGGGGGCGGGCTGGTTCTGCTGCCGGCGCTCCTGGCGGCCGCCCCCTCGGCTCCCGTCGCGACCCTGCTGGGGACCAACAAGCTCTCGTCGATCTTCGGGCTCACCTCGGCGGCGGCGAGCTACGCCCGGAAGGTCACGATGGACCGCCGGGTTCTTCTCGCCACCGTTGCGCTGGCCCTCGCCGGCTCGGCCCTCGGGGCGGGACTCGCCGGTGCGCTGTCCAACGAGGCCCTGAGGCCACTCGTCATGCTCGTGTTGCTGCTGGCCTTGGTGGTCGTCGTGCTCTATCCCGGGATGGGCGCCACCCCGGACCCCGGGCTGCGCACACCGCGACGGGTAACCACCGCGGTCGTCGTAGCCGGGGTGGGGCTGAGCCTCTACGACGGCCTCGCGGGTCCGGGAACCGGGGTGTTCCTGGTTCTGGTCTTCACCACGATCATCGGCCTCGACTTCGTGCGCGCCTCCGCATCGGCCAAGGTCGTCAACGTCGCGACGAACCTCGGAGCCCTGACGGTTTTCGCGCTCAACGGCCACGTCATGTGGGGGCTGGGGGTCGGACTCGCGGCGTGCAGCGTCCTCGGCGCCCACCTCGGAGCGCGGACCGCGATCCGCAGAGGGGCCGGTTTCGTCCGCCTCATCCTGGTCGTCGTGGTGCTGGCGTTGTTCACGAAACTGGGATACGACCAGTTCCTCGCCTGACACCGGGCCGTGTCGCGGCCGCCCACCTCCCCTGGGGCGCCGCGGCGCCGCGCCCCTTCTCGGCGATCCGGGAGCACGCGGAATCTTTCCTCGCGCCGAGAGTGACGCGGGGATTTCGGGGCCGGGAAGGGTGGGAGCCATCCAGCACCGCGGAAGTACCCCGATGAGCAGCGTGGCCTGAGAACCGGAACACCGGATCCACAAAACCCGGAACACACCAGAGCGGCATGAGGTAAACACTGACGAGCGAGTCGGATACGCCATCCCTTAAAGTAGTGCTGTCCCAGTGACCCTCTTCCTGGTTCCACCTACTTCCCCCACTTTGGAGCGTTCGATGTCCAGCCGGTCCGACGTTCGTGGTGTGTTGCCGGGGCCGCTTCGGGTGTTGCGTG
>RJMB01000060.1 GCA_003725585.1 Halostreptopolyspora alba
GACCCCCGCATCCGCCGCCTGGCCATCGGCGGAGTCGGCGCCGCCGTGGTCGAACTCGGCGGGATCGACACCCGCCTCGTGGACAAACCCACGATCGTCGACGCGCTGACCACCACCGACCCCGACAGCGTCACCGACTACACCGCGGCGGCGTTCCGCACTCTGGTGGACGCGATCGAGGGCGATCACAGGGCGCTCGCCGCCCAGACCACGGCGATGCGCGACTCCCCCATCGACCTGGGGTCGGTCACCGCCCCAACCCTCATCCTCGTCGGGGACGAGGACCAGTTGGCGACACGGCCGGAGGCGCTGTCCAAGGCGATCCCGGGAGCGGCGGTCCAGACCGTGGAGGGCGACCATCTCGGTACGTTGGGTGACCCCGCGTTCGTCGCGGCACTCACCGAGTTCCTCAACCACTGATCCCGCCGTCACTTCGGCGCGCCCGGCACCCGCCACGGGTGCCGGGCGCCGCACATTCCCGCCGGGCAACAGGTGGTTTCACCGATGTCCACACCCCCGCAGTACGGTCGAAAATGGCGGCAGCGGCCCGGAGTTCCCGCTCCCGAGCGACTCGGACCGAGCGCGGTTTCCTCTTCCCGTCCCGCACGGGCTCCGGGGCCCAGCGGATACTTCGGGCCGCTGGCGCCCCCAGGGTCACCAGACTCCCCGGCGCGTCCGGGCAGCACGACAGCGGTGGGGTCGAGGGCCGTCGCCGGGAACCAGCCAGCGAACGATCACGCCCGCCAGCACGCTGGAAAGGAACGGCATGCAGACCTTCACCACCTCCGACGGCATCGAGATCGCCTACCGGGTGTGGGACAACGAATCCACCTCCCCACTGGTGGTGCTGCATCACGGCTTCATCGCCGACGGGCTCGTCAACTGGGTGGGTCCCGGTATCGTCGACGCGCTTTTGGCGTCCGGGCGGCGGGTGGCCGCCATCGACGCCCGC
>RJMB01000061.1 GCA_003725585.1 Halostreptopolyspora alba
TGAGGTGTGGGTAGGGGTGAAAGGCCAATCAAACTTCGTGATAGCTGGTTCTCCCCGAAATGCATTTAGGTGCAGCGTCGTGTGGTTCCTGCTGGTGGTAGAGCGACTGGATGGTCGATGGGCCCGCGAGGGTTACTGAGATCAGCTAAACTCCGAATGCTGGTGGGTGGAGCGCGGCAGTGAGACTGTGGGGGATAAGCTTCATGGTCGAGAGGGAAACAGCCCAGAGCACCGGCTAAGGCCCCTAAACGTGCGCTGAGTGGGTAAGGATGTGGAGCGGCCCAGACAACCAGAAGGTTGGCTTAGAAGCAGCCATCCTTGAAAGAGTGCGTAATAGCTCACTGGTCGAGTTGCTCTGCGCCGATAATTCAGCGGGGCTTAAGCGTACTGCCGAAGCCGTGTGGCCCGCACTGTGTGTGGGTTGGTAGGGGAGCGTCGTGTGGCGGGTGAAGCGGCCGCGGGAGCGAGTCGTGGACGCTATGCGAGTGAGAATGCAGGCATGAGTAGCGAATGAGGGGTGAGAAACCTCTCCGCCGAATGACCAAGGGTTCCAGGGGCAGGTTCATCCGCCCTGGGTAAGTCGGGGCCTAAGGCGAGGCCGACAGGCGTAGTCGATGGATAACGGGTTGATATTCCCGTACCCGTGGCGGCGCGTTTCCCGTAAGGGATGGAGTGATGGGGTGACGCAGCAGGGGCGCCCAGCCCGGGCGGTGGTTGTTCCCGGGGTAAGGGTGTAGGGCGGTGTGCAGGGAAATCCGCGCACCATGAGGCCCGAGACCTGATGCCGAGCCGTGTGAGGCGAAGTGGGTTCTCCCTGGTGCCGAGAAAATCCTCTAGCGAGTGCCGTGGCGGCCCGTACCCGAAACCGACGCAGGTGGTCGGGTTGAGAATACTAAGGCGATCGGGTGAACCGTGGTTAAGGAATTCGGCAAA
>RJMB01000062.1 GCA_003725585.1 Halostreptopolyspora alba
CCTGGTGGGTTCGGGCCTCCACACGGTCTTACCCGCGCTTCACCCTGGACATGGGTAGATCACTCCGTTTCGGGTCTGCAGCATGCGACTATCCGCCCACAAAGACTCGCTTTCGCTACGGCTGCCCCACCCGGGTTAACCTCGCCACACACCACAACTCGCAGGCTCATTCTTCAATAGGCACGCGGTCACACACCCACAAGCATGCTCCCACGGCTTGTCAGCACACGGTTTCAAGTTCTCTTTCACAACCCCTCACCGGGGCACTTTTCACCTTTCCCTCACGGTACTGGTGCACTATCGGTCGCTAGGACATATTTAGGCTTGACAGGAGGTCCTGCCCGATTCACACAGGATTTCCCGAGCCCCGTGCTACTTGGGATCCCACTCGAGAGCCACAGGGCCTTCACCTACGGGAGTCTCACCCACTACGCCGGACCATCCCAGGCCCTTCGGCTAACCCCACGGTTTCTCACTCCCCGCCGGAGCGGCAGCCCCGACCGAGCGGTCCCACAACCCCGACCACGCAACACCTGCCGGCTTCTCCACATGATCGGTTTAGCCTCACCCCGTTTCGCTCACCACTACTCCGAGGATCACTCTTGTTTTCTCTTCCTGCGGGTACTGAGATGTTTCACTTCCCCGCGTCCCCTCCACTGCCCTATACATTCAGACAGCGGTGACGGATCGTGACACCCGCCGGGTTCCCCCATTCGGACACCCCCGGATCAACGCCTGGTTGCCGGCTCCCCGAGGCTTATCGCAGGCTCCCACGTCCTTCATCGGCTCCTAGCGCCAAGGCATCCACCGTGTGCCATACACACTTGACCACCACAGATACAAGACACTCGCGCACA
>RJMB01000008.1:0-29376 GCA_003725585.1 Halostreptopolyspora alba
ATCCCGGGGAGTGGCCGTGGTGGTGGCAGTGACCGCGGCGGCGACAACAACGGCAACGGAAACAACAACGGGAATAACGATAACGACGAAAACGGAAACAACAGGAACGACGACAACGACGATGAGGACTCCCGGGACCGCGATGATGAGCCGGGTGTGGCGTGTTCTCGCGGGAATAGTTTCGTGCCGGGCACCGAGGTGCTCATGGCCGATGGTGACCGGGTGCCGATCGAGGCCGTTGGTGTCGGTGATGATGTCTGGGCCTTCGACCCCGCCACGGGTGAGGAGGGGCCGCGCGAGGTCACCCGTCTGATCGATGGCGTGGGTGAGAAGACCCTGGTCGACATCACCATCACCGACTCCGCGGGCGAGACGAGTAGCGTCACCGCCACGGACGAACATCCGTTCTGGGTTCCCGAGGTCGGCGATTGGGTCGAGGCGGCCGAGTTGGGGGCGGGGACCTGGTTGCGGACCTCGGCCGGTACGTGGGTGCGGGTCAGCGCGACCGAGGTGCGTACCGTCGAGCACCAGCGGGTGCACAACCTCACCGTTGACGACCTGCACACCTACTACGTCGAGGCGGGTGGCTCGACGGCGCTGGTGCACAATGACTCTGGCGACTGTCCCGTGGGCTCCCGCGATCCGCGGAGCCAAACTAACGCCGGGATGGCGGCGGACAACATCGCCGCCCACGCCAACCAGCGCTCGATTCCCGGGGTAGACGACGCGGACGTCGCCGAACACTTGGAAAATGTGATGACCGAGAGTCAAGGTATTCGCCTCCGAGACGGAGTCGGAGGGGAGACTCGCTGGACATGGTGGGACGACGAGACTGGGACGATGATCATCCGGGAGGGGAACCAAGGAACGTTTATGCAGCCGGATCGGGGCTACGACTACTTTCTCGACCAGATAAACGAGTAGAGCCGAATGCCACGTGGTGAGCTGGAGACCCCGGACACGGAGGCGGCCTGGGCCCAACTGTCCGAATGGGAACTGGCGGCGATCCGGGAGGTGGACCAGGACCGACTGAGGGTGGAGCGTTCGCGGGTCGCGGCGTGGGTCGCCGAACGGATCACGGAGCCGACCTCGAGCACCTGGAACCGGTTTCGGGACTGGGAGAGACTCACGCGGCGGATGATGCGTGCGTGGGCACCGGACGGTTATTACGTGATCGAGGAATACATCAACGACCTCGAGATACGTGACGCGTTGGAGGATGTCGTCGGCTCGTTGGACTCGGACACTCTCCGCGGCCTCCTGACGGTGCTGGACGAGCGGTTCATAGCCCACACGGTCGCCGACGGCGGTGACGAGCTGCGCCCCCACTACCGGTACCTCCGTTCGGGGGCGGAGCTGAGCTGGATCTGGTACCGCAGGCCCATCAGCCTCCCCTGGTGGCACACTTCTCACTCCCGGTAGGGAGCTCTTCGGGGGGCTTGCCGAGGTCCCGTGGAAGCGCGACACGAACAGGGGTGTCGCCCCAGTGTTCGACGGGACCACCGCGGGCCGGCCAGTTCGGGGGCACATGGCCAGTCGCCGCGGAGGACACCGTGCCGCACCCGGCGTCCTCGCCCCGACGCCGCGCCGGCCACCCGCCAGCGCCCCCGCGTTGGTGCCCGCTCAGGCGGACCGGCCGTCGCTGTTGCTCGACGTCGATGGAACGCGCATTCCGTACGGGGCGTCGCCCCAGCTCAGCGAGGAGCGTCCGGGCCTCCACCGGAAGGATCCAATCCGTTGTTGGCACGGCTCACCGCCGAGCACGGGCGCCGGTTGTCGCGACCACCGTGCGAGCCCGGTCCGGGCCTCGTCGTGGATGGCCGAGGCGGATGCCGTGAGGGATGCGATTGGCAGTCTTGGGGCCTGGGCTGGTGAAATCATCGAGGATCCCACCACGCTGCTCGTTAGCCAAGAGGCACGTGACCCGCTGAGTGAGGGTAGGTACGCCGAGGCCCTCGGGGTCGGGATCGTGGACTTCTTCGGTAAGAAGCCCCGGGCAGTGGCCGCGGCGGCGACTTCGGGGTCAGGAGTCGTACAGTTCGTCGAGGAGCGCGAATCCGTCCGCGATCCAGGCCAGTTCGGTGCGGGCATGGGCGATGAGGCCATCGTAGGCGTACACCTTGAAGCGCACCGCTAGCTCGGCCTCGCGCTCGTCCAGTTTGGCGAGCCGCGCCGCCAGGGTGGGGTGACTGCGGTCGACCAGGGTGGCCCGGGTGCCCTCCAGCATGCGTAGCTGCTCCTCCCAGTAGGTTCGCTGCTGTCGCAGCTGCTCACGCACGGCTTTGGGGTCCGCGAAGTCGAAGTAGGCCGCCTTCAGGTACGCCGGGTCGCGCTGCCGCTGTGGCACCAGGGGTGACTCCATCCAGGCGCGGAAGTCGGCCAGCCCGGTGTCGGTGACGTGGTACTCCTTCTTCGTCCCTTTCTTTCCCCAGGGCACCTCCACCGAGATGAGCAGCCCGTCGCGCTCCATCCGGTTGAGCTCGGGATAGATCTGTGAGTCGGGCGCGTGCCAGACGTGCGACACCGAGCGGCTGAAGCTCTTCGAGATGTCGTATCCGGTCATGGGCCGCCCGGTGAGCAGCGCGATCAGTGCGTAACGCAGGGACAACAGCTCTTCCTCTCCCGACCGGTCGGGCTATCCACCCTTGTCAATTAACTATGTCCATAGTTAGATTGTAATCCGCGCAACACATACCTATCTCCATAGGGAGTTCCTATGACCCTCACCTCCCCTCCTCCGGCGGAGACCGCGCCACCACCCACCGCGGCGGCGAAGATCTTCAACTACCCCCGCAATGCCTGGTATGTCGCGGCCTGGGACCACGAGGTCACCGGCAAGCGGCCGCTGGCACGCACCATTGCCGGCGTACCGCTGGCGTTGTGGCGCAACAGTGAGGGCCGCGCCGTCGCCCTCGCCGACGCCTGCTGGCACCGGCTCGCGCCGCTGTCCAAGGGGAAGATCCTCGGTGATGAGCTGCAGTGCCCGTACCATGGCCTGCGCTACAACGCGACCGGTCGCTGCACCGGGATGCCGGCACAGGAGACGATCAACCCCAGCGCGGTCGTCCCGTCCTACCCCGTGGTCGAGCGTTACCGGTACGTCTGGGTGTGGGTTGGGGATCCGGACCTGGCCGATCCGACCACCGTGCCCGACATGTACCAGATGGACGATCCGGCCTGGGCCGGCGACGGCGAGACCATCCACGCCGACTGCAACTACCAACTCGTCCTCGACAACCTGATGGACCTTACCCACGAGGAGTTCGTGCACTCTTCGAGTATCGGGCAGGAGGAGCTGTCCGAGGCCGAGTTCGACGTGACTCACGAGGGCAACACCGTCACGGTCACCCGCTGGATGCGCGACATCACGCCGCCGCCGTTCTGGCTGAAGAACATGCGTGACAAGTTCCCGGGTTTCGAGGGAAAGGTCGACCGCTGGCAGATCATCACGTTCGAGGCCCCGAGCACGATTCGCATCGATGTCGGTGTGGCGAAGGCCGGTACGGGTGCGCCCGAGGGTGACCGCAGCCAGGGCGTGAACGGCTACGTGATGAACACGATCACCCCGGAGACCGACCGCACCTGCCACTACTTCTGGGCGTTCATGCGCAACTACTGCCTGAACAGCCAGACCATCACCACTCAGCTGCGCCAGGGTGTGCGCGGAGTCTTCGGCGAGGACGAGGACATGCTGCGCGCCCAGCAGCGCGCGATCGAGGCCAACCCGGAGCATGAGTTCTACAGCCTCAACATCGACGCCGGCGGCATGTGGGTACGCCAGATCCTGGAGCGCATGCTCGCGGCCGAAGGCCGACCGTCGTCCGCGCCGGCTCTCGGTCAGGGGGTCTAAGGTGGTGGTTCAGGCCCAAACTCGCTGGCAGCGGGCCCGGGTGGTCGAGCTCGCCGACGTCGCCGACGGCGTACGCCGAATCGTAGTCGAACCCGAGTATCCCGAGCACGCCGCGCCCGGCACACACATCGACGTAGAGACCGGGAACGGCACCCGCCGAGTGCGATCCTACTCCGTGGTGCGCTCCGAGGGCCGCGGCCGCAGGCTGACACTCAGCGTGCAGCTCTCCCCGACCTCGCGCGGGGGCTCCGCGGCGATGCACCGACTGCGGGTGGGGGACGAGCTGACCGTCACCGGGCCCCTCCAGAGCTTCCCGCTCGCGGTCGGCGCCACCCGATACGTACTCGTCGCCGGCGGCATCGGCGTCACAGCGCTGGTGGCGATGGCCTCCGCGCTGCGCCGTCGCGGCGCCGACTACGAGCTGGTGCTCGTCGGCCGCAGCCGCGCCGTTATGGCCTACCTCGACGACCTGGTCGCCGAGCACGGCGATCGGGTGCGTGTCCACGTCGACGACGAGGGCACCTCACTGGCGGTCGACGACCTCGTCGCCGGGATCGCCCAGGCACCCGCCTCCGCGGCCACCGAACTGTACATGTGCGGCCCCATCGGGCTCATGGACGCCATCGCGCGGAGCTGGGACGAGCACGACCTGCCGACGACCAACCTGCGCTTCGAGACGTTCGGTTCCAGCGGCCGGCACCCGGCCGAGGAGTTCCTGGTGCGCCTGCCCCAGCTCGACCGGGAGATCACCGTCGCACCCGACACCTCGATCCTGGACGCGCTCGAAGCGGCCGGCGTGGACACGCTCTCGGAGTGCCGCAAGGGCGAGTGCGGATTGTGCCTGGCCAAGGTGGTCGGCGCGACCGGCACCATCGACCACCGTGACGTCTTCTTGAGCGAGTCCCAGAAGGAACACTCGAACAGTCTGTGCCTCTGCGTCTCCCGAGCAGTGGCAGCCGGCAGCGGCCCAAACCAGCACGCTGTCATATCCCTCCACCTCACCTGACCCGGCGCACTACCGCCTACACCCGAGTCCTCACCACCTGGACACCCATGAACATCACCGCACGCATCTCGCAGGCGCCGATGAGTGGCTACCAATGGCTGATCATCGCCCTTTGCACCTTCATGAACTGCCTGGACGGCTTCGACGTGATGGCTGTCGCCTTCACCGGGCCGTCGGTCACCGAGGAGTTCGGACTGACCGGATCACAGTTCGGGCTGCTGGTCTCGATCGGTCTGGTCGGGATGGCGGGCGGCTCGATGCTGCTCGCTCCGTTCGCCGATCTGATCGGTCGGCGCCCCCTGATCCTGATCAGCCTCACCCTCGGCACGATCGGTATGTTCGGTGCGGCGATGGCGCCGTCGGTGACGGTGATGGGGATCTTCCGTCTCGTCACCGGCGTCGGTGTCGGCGGCATCCTGGCCAGTACCAACGTGATCGCCAGCGAGTTCTCCAACGCCAAGAACCGCGGCCTGGCCATCGGCCTCTACACCGCCGGGTACGGCATAGGTGCCACCGTGGCGAGCCTGGTCGCCAAAACCATGGTTGGCGGCGACTGGCGGATCGTCTTCTACGCGGGTGGCTTCGGCACCCTACTCGCCCTGGTCGTGGTCGCCGTCCTCCTTCCCGAGTCGATCGCCTTCCTCGAACAGAAGCGTTCGAGCGGCGCCTTGGCACGGATCAACCGGACACTGACCCGGATGCGGATGAAGGCCGTCACCGACGCCGACCTCGACCACGCGGCCGCCACCCGCGAGACCAAACGGGCCGACTCGGGATGGCTCAAGCAGCGGATTCCCCCGACCATCCTGCTCTGGATCATCTTCATCACGATCATGTTCGGCTTCTACTTCGTGAACAGCTGGACCCCCACACTGCTGGTCGAGGAGGGGCTCTCCGAGGGCGCCGCCGTTACCGCCGGGACGGCGATCTCGATCGGCGGCACCGTCGGCTCGGTTCTCTACGGCGTCGTCGCCCGGATGCGTACGCCGCGGGTGGTGCTGATCTGGTTCTCCCTGCTCGCGGCCGCGATGATGGTCGTCTTCATCGTGAGCGCCTCGACTCTGTGGCTCGGGTTCGGCATCGGTGTCGTCGTCGGTGCCCTGATCAACGGCTGCATCGCCGGTGCGTACACCGTCGGCCCACCGCTCTACCCGGCCAACGTCCGCAGCGTCGGCATGGGATGGGCACTCGGGATGGGGCGCATCGGCGCCATCCTCTCCCCGACCATCGCGGGCATGCTCAAGGACGCGGGCGCCTCCGCGACCCAGCTCTACGTCGGTGCCGCCGTGGTGGTCGCTGTCTGCGCACTCGTCCTGGTCGGCCTGCGCCGCTACGACCCGGAGTCCAGCCCCGCGGCCAAGGACGCACTGGCTGGCTGATCTCCGCTCGGCCCGCGGGCCGGCCGGAGAATCGGCCGGTCCGCGCTCCTTGGCCACACCAGCTCTGGGGTCAGTCCGTGTCGGGTGGCCCGTACCCGCCCCCGCCCGGTGTCTCGATGACCAGGACGTCGCCGGTGTCCACGTCCACCGAGTCACAGCCCGCCACCTCGTGCACGGTTCCGTCGGCGCGCTCGACACTGTTGCGGCCCAGGGCGCCGGGGGCGCCGCCGGCCATACCGTAGGGAGCGACCCGCCGGTGGCCCGTGAGCGTGCTCACCGTCATGGGCTCGCGGAACCTGATCCGGCGCAGGCCGCCGTCGCCACCGCGCCACCGGCCGTCGCCGCCGCTGCCCCGCCGGATGGTGTACTCCTCCAGCAGCACCGGCAGCCGCGTCTCCAGCACCTCCGGGTCGGTCAGCCGGGAGTTGGTCATGTGCGTCTGCACCACCGGCGCTCCATGGAACCCCTCGCCGGCGCCCGAACCGCAGCCGAGGGTCTCGTAGTACTGGTACCGGTCGTTTCCGAAGGTGACGTTGTTCATCGTCCCCGACCCCTCACCCTGGACCCCCATGGCGGCGTACAGGGCGCCGGTGACCGCCTGTGAGGTCTCGACGTTGCCCGCCACCACCGCGGCCGGGTACCTCGGCGCGAGCATCGACCCCGGTGGGATGACGAGACTCAACGGTTTCAGGCAGCCGTCGTTCAGCGGGATGTCGTCGGCGACCAGGGTGCGGAACACGTAGAGCACCGCCGCGGTCGCCACCGACGACGGCGCGTTGAAGTTGGTGGCGAGCTGCGACGAGGTACCGGTGAAGTCGATCGTCGCGGTGCGGTTGTCGCGGTCGACGGTGAGCCGTACCGATATCACCGCGCCGGAGTCCATCTCGTAGTGGTACTCGCCGTCCTCCAGCGCGTCGATGACGCGCCGCACCGCCTCCTCCGCGTTGTCCTGCACGTGGCGCATGTACGCCTGAACCACGTCGAGGCCGAAGTGGTCGATCATCGCTGTGACCTCCTCGACCCCCTTGGCGTTGGCGGCGATCTGGGCGCGTAGGTCGGCGAGGTTCACCTCCGGGTTGCGCGATGGGTACGGCGCCCCGGTGAGCAGCCGCCGCGTCTCGGCCTCGCGGAACCGGCCCCCCTGCACCAGCAGCCAGTTGTCGAAGAGGACGCCCTCCTCGTGCACCTCGCGGCTGTGCGCGGGCATGGAACCGGGGGTGAGCCCGCCGATCTCGGCGTGGTGGCCGCGTGAGGCCACGTAGAACAGTACGCGCTCGCCGGCCTGGTCGAAGACCGGGGTCACCACGGTGACGTCGGGCAGGTGGGTGCCGCCGTGGTAGGGGTCGTTGACCGCGTAGACGTCGCCGGGCCGCAGGGTGGTGTCGTTGCGGCGGATCACCTCCTGCACCGTGGTTCCCATCGAGCCGAGATGCACCGGCATGTGGGGGGCGTTGGCGATGAGGTTGCCGTCGGGGTCGAACAGGGCACAGGAGAAGTCCAACCGCTGCTTGATGTTGACGGACTGGGCGGTGGACTCCAGCCGCGCCCCCATCTGTTCGGCGATCGACATGAAGAGGTTGTTGAACACCTCCAGCATCACCGGGTCGGCGTGCGTGCCCACATCGTTTCCCGCGAGCGCGCGCACCCGCTCCACCACCAGGTGTCCGGTCGCGGTCGTGGCGGCCCGCCACCCGTCGTCCACGACCGTGGTGGAGTTGTCCTCGGCGATGATGGCCGGCCCCGTCACCTCCTCACCGGGGCGCAGCAGGTCGCGCCGGTACAACGGGGCGTCGCGCCAGGCCCCGGCGGCGTACAGCCGCACCGTGTCGACCGGCCCCCGCGCCGCGGAGGCGCCCGGGTCGCCGAGGTGGGTCAGGTCGGGCGGCTCGGTTACCCCGGTGGCCTCCACCGACACCGCCTCTGCGACCAGCGGGCGGTCCATGAGGAAGGAGTAGGTCCTGCGGTGGCTGGCCTCGAACTCGGCGACCATCGCGTCCAGCTCTCCCAGTTCCACCGCCACCGCGGTGTCGGTACCGTCGTAGCGCACCTGGACCCGTTTGGTGACCGTGGCGCGGTGCGGCGGCACCCCCTCGTCCAGGAGTTCGGCCACGGCGTCGCGTTCCAGGGACGCCGCCACCTCGCCCAGCCGGGGCAACAGCTTCTCTTGCAGGGTCTCCTCGACGGACTGTTCACGCATGGCCGTGGTGTCGGCCAGCCCCATGCCGAGCGCGGACAGCACCCCCGCCATCGGGGGCACCAGCACGGTGCGGATCCCCAACGAGTCGGCCACCGCGCACGCGTGCTGGCCTCCGGCGCCGCCGAACGTGGTGAGCACGTACTCGGTGACGTCGTGTCCCTTCTGCACCGAGATGCGTTTGACGGCGTTGGCCATGTTCAGCACGCCGATCCGCAGGAAGCCCTCGGCGACCTGCTCGGGGGTGCGCTCGTCACCGGTCCGCTCGGCGATGGTCCCGGCGAGTTCGGTGAACCGGTCGCGCACCACGTCGGCGTCGAGTGGCCGGTCGCCGTCGGCGCCGAACACGTGTGGGAAGTGCGCGGGCTGCACCCGCCCCAGCATCACGTTGGCGTCGGTGACGGTGAGCGGCCCGCCGTTGCGGTAGCACGCCGGGCCGGGGGACGCCCCGGCCGAGTCCGGACCCACCCGGTAGCGGCTGCCGTCGAAGTGCAGCACGGACCCGCCACCCGCCGCCACGGTGTGGATGTCCAGCATTGGCGCGCGCAGTCGCACCCCGGCCATCTGGGTCTCGAACACCCGTTCGTACTCGCCGGCGTAGTGAGAGACGTCGGTGGACGTCCCGCCCATGTCGAAACCGATCACCCGGTGGTACCCGGCGAGCTGGGACACCCGCGCCATACCGACGATGCCACCCGCCGGGCCGGAGAGGATCGCGTCCTTGCCCCGGAAGTGCCCGGCCTCGGTCAGCCCGCCGTTGGACTGCATGAACATCAGCCGCACACCGTTCATCTCGTCGGCCACCCAGCGCACGTAGCGTCCCAGCACCGGTGAGAGGTAGGCGTCCACCGCCGCGGTGTCGGCCCGCGGCACCACCTTCATCAGCGGGCTGACCTCGCTCGACAGTGACACCTGGGAGAAGCCGATCCGGTGCGCCAGGTCACCGATGGCGCGCTCGTGCTCGGGGTACAGGTGGCTGTGCACGCAGACCACCGCCAGGGAGCGGATACCGGCCCGGTACGCCTGCCGCAGGTCGGTGGCGAGCCGCTCCAGGTCGGGCGGGCGTAGCACCGTGCCCTCGGCTGTCACCCGTTCGTCGACCTCGATCACCCGCTCGTGCAGCAGCTCCGGCAGAACGATGTTCCGGTCGAAGATGCGTGGACGGTTCTGGTAACCGATGCGTGGGGCGTCGGCGAACCCGCGCGTGGTCACCAGAGCCGTGCGTTCTCCCGTGCGCTCCAGCAGGGCGTTGGTGGCCACGGTGGTTCCCATGCGCACCGACTCGACCAGGCCCGCCAGTTCCGGGGCGGTGGTGTTCACGTCGTCGCCGTCCAGCAGCGCGCGGATGCCCGCCACCGCGGCGTCCCGGTAGCGCGCCGGGTTCTCGGACAGCAGTTTGTGTGTCACGAGCCGGCCATCGGGTCTTTGGGCGACGATGTCGGTGAACGTGCCGCCGCGGTCGACCCAGAACTGCCAGCCCCGCACGGCCGCGCCATCCGCGGGGCGCGGCCCACCGTGTGTCATGGTCTCGTGGCCGGAATCGGCGCCATGGGCCATGGTGACCAGCTCCTTTGTGTCGTGTGGTGTGTGCCGGGTGGTGCGGGCGGCCCCGTCACCACCGTGGTTGGGTCACTGCCAGAGCGCGGGGATCTCGGAGAGTGCCCGGTAGCTGATGACGACGGTCAACAGCCACGCGAGCACGCCCAGGGCCAGCAGCCATCGTGGGTACCGGTACCCGCCGAGCAGGTCACGGCCACGGAAGGCGGCCACCCACAGCATGACTCCCAGACCCACCGGCAGGATGAGCCCGTTGAGCGCGCCCGCGAAGATCAGCAGCGTCGTCGGGGTCTGCTGGACGAGCGCGTAGACCACCGCGGACACGGTGATGAAGCCCGCCACGAGCCAGCCCCGGTGCCGCTGTAGCCGCTCGGAGAACGAGGTGACGAAGCTGATCGAGGTGTAGGAGGCCCCGATCACCGAACTGATCCCCGCGGTCCACATGATGACGCCGAACAGGCGCATCCCCACCTCGCCCGCGGCGCTTTGGAACGCCGCCGCCGGCGGGTTGGCGGTGTCGAGGACGGCGGTGCCGCCCGTCACCACGCCGAGCACGGCGAGGAACAGCAGCACCCGCATCACTCCGGTGAGGAGGACCCCGGTCACCGAGGCGCGGGTGATGGTCCCGACGTTCTCGGGTCCCTTGGTCCCGCTGTCGATCAGGCGGTGCGCGCCCGCGTAGGTGATGTATCCGCCGACCGTGCCGCCGATGATGGTCACGGTCGCGAAGAACACGTCGCTGCCCAGCGCCTCGGGCAGCACCGCCTGGCGCATGGCCTCGCCCACCGGTGGACGCGAGACCACCGCCACGTAGCAGGTGAGCGCGATCATGGCGGCGCCGAGGACGACGATGATGCGGTCGATCGCCACCCCGGCGCGCCGGACAAGGAAGATGCCGATGGCGATGGCCGCGGAGACCGTGCCGCCGATCCGGACATCGAGCCCGGCCAACGCGTCGAGGCCGAGCGCGGTGCCCCCGATGTTGCCGATGTTGAACACCAGGCCGCCGACGACGATCAACACGGCGAGCAGGTATCCGGCCCCCGGCACGACCCGGTTCGCCAGGTCCTGGGCGCGTTCGCCGGAGACGCCGACGACCCGCCAGATGTTCAGCTGTACCGCGATGTCCACGGCGATCGACACCAGGATCGCGAACGCGAACACGGCGCCGAGCCGCGCGGTGAACTCTGTTGTCTGGGTGATGAAGCCGGGGCCGACGGCGCTGGTGGCCATCAGGAACATCGCCCCGAGCAGGGTGCCGCGCCCGGCGGCGGCACCGAGGCTGGGTCGGGCACGGGTGTCGTCTCGTTCGCTCATGAGGGAGCCTCTCGCTTGGGGGAACGGTGTCGCGTTGGGGGCTCGGTGCGGGGCGGTTACGGGGACACTGTCGCGAGAACCCGAGGATTGTTCAACAATCCTCAGATTCAAGAGTTCATAGAGTACAGTTTCACTGCGGCCGCGTCACCCCCCTTGGCCGCGTGCGGCCCGGAAGCCCGGGGGCGCGCGGGACCGGTGGCCGATCCCCACTCCCGTGGATCGGCCAGACTCGGGGGAGGGACGTAGTGGCCGCGACGGAGCGCGTGGAACGGAGTGGATGTGACCGTGACGGAGGAGCTTGTCGACCGGCTGGTGGCCTTCCGGAGCCACGTGGGGCGGTCCAGCACCGCCGAACGTGTCGCCGACGTCCTACGCGGCCAGCTCATCGAGGGCACACTGGCTCCCGGGGCGCGGTTGTCCGAGGAGGCGATCGGGTCCGCGCTCGGGGTCTCCCGTAACACGTTGCGTGAGTCCTTCCGGCTGCTCGGCCACGAGCGGCTACTGGTGCACGAGTTCAACCGCGGCGTCTTCGTCGCCAAGCCCACCGCTGACGATGTCGTCGATCTCTATCGGGCGCGCCGCCCACAGGAGCTGGCGGCGCTGCGCGCGGCGGAGCACGCCCCCGACGAGGCGATCGCCCGGGTGGGCGAGGCGCTCGCGCGGGGCGAGCGCGCGTACGGCGACGGCGACTGGTGGGGGATCGGCACCGAGAACATGCGCTTCCACGAGGCCATCGCCGCCCTGGCCGGAAGCCCCCGCGTCGACGAGTTCGTGCGCCGGCTGCTCGCCGAACTGCGCCTGGTCTTCCACGTGATGTCCGTGCCACGGGAGTTCCACGCCCCCTATCTGGGACGCAACCGCGAGATCTACGAGCTGTTGCGCGCCGGACGCGTCGAGGCGGCGGCCGACCACCTCGCCGCCTACCTCGACGACGCCGAGCACCAACTGGTCGAGGCGTTCACCACCCTGGACGGCCGCTGACCCCGCTCGTCGCCCCCGCTGGCTCTCACACGTTGCCGGAACTTTGTCGTGATTTCGATATTGCTGCGCTGACCAGGGAAAACAGTCTCACTAGGCTGATTGCGCGGGGATTGGGGCAGGGCTGGTTCCCGCGACAACGGGCGCCGCGGCGCGGCTCACGCGCGAGCGCCCGCCACCACGGGGGAACACCATGACCGACACAGTTGACACCCACATCGAAACGTTCCGCGCCCGCTTCGGCGGCGCCGTTCTCACCGGGACGGACGCCGGATACGACAGAGCTCGGTCGCTGTGGAACGGTGCGTTCGACCGGCATCCGCGCCTGATCGCGCGCTGCGGCTCGGCCGACGACGTCGCCACCGCGATCGCGTTCGCCGCGGCCCAAGGGCTGGAGGTCTCCGTGCGCGGGGGCGGCCACAGTTTCTCCGGAGCCTCGGTGGTCGAGAACGGCCTGATGATCGACCTCAGCCCGATGCGCCAGGTCTCGGTGGACCCCGTGGCGCGGCGCGCGGTGTGTGACGGGGGAGCGGCCCTGGCCGACCTGGACGCCGCCACCCAGGAGTACGGGCTGGCGGTGACGGCCGGGATCGTCAGCCACACCGGGGTCGGCGGGCTGACACTGGGCGGCGGCATGGGGTGGCTGAGCCGGCCCTTCGGGCTGACGATCGACAACCTGGCCTCGGCGGAGGTGGTGCTCGCGGACGGTCGGGTGGTGCGGGCGGCCGAGGACGAGCGTCCCGACCTCTTCTGGGCGCTACGCGGCGGAGGCGGGAACTTCGGCGCCGTCACGCGCTTCGAGTACCGGCTGCACCCGGTGGGACCCCAGGTGCACGTGGGCCTGTTCTTCTGGCCGCTGGAACGGTCCCGCGAGGCGCTCCGGCTGAGCCGCGACGTCGCCGACGCGCTACCGCGCGACGCCAACGCGATCATCGGTGGTGGGCTGAGCGCGCCACCGGCCCCGTTCGTTCCAAAGCGGTACCACCACCTACCCGGGTGCGTGCTGATCCTCGCCGGCTTCGGCTCGGCCACGGAGCACGAGCGGCTCATCCGACCCGTTCGCGAGACACGGCCGCTGTTCGAGTTCGTCACGCCGATGCCCTACGTCCAACTACAGCGGATGCTCGACGACTCCTCACCCTGGGGCGTCCTCGAATACGACAAGGCGCTCTACCTGGACGACCTCACGGACGAGGTGGTCGACGTCATCGCCGAGTACCTGCCACGCAAGACGTCGCCGATGTCCTTCGTGCCGACCTTCGCGCTCGGTGGGGCGTTCCGCGACACCGACGACGCCGAGACCGCCTTCGGCGGCAGCCGCGCCGCGCGCTTCGCGCTCGGGATCTCCGCGATAGCGCCCACACCGGAGCTGTTGGAGGTCGACCGGGGGTGGGTGCGCTCGTTCTGGTCGGCCCTACAGCCGTACTCTGCCGGTGCGAGCAGCTACGTCAACTTCATGAGCGAGTACGAGGACGACCGCGTGCGGGCGGCCTACGGGAACGAGAAGTACACGCGCCTGGCGCGGGTGAAGGCCGAGTACGACCCGGACAACGTGTTCCACCTGAACGCGAACATCAAGCCGTTGGTGGGAACCGCGCCGCCACCCAGGTAGGCGGTACCGATCCCCGCCGCTCGGGTGCCGCCGGGGTTCTGGAGGGTCCGTAGGCGCGGGAGCGAGGGACGAGCGAGCGGCGCCGGAGGTGCCCGAAGGTTCTCGGTTTTCGGGCGCCCGAGCCCGGGCGAGCGAAGCGAGCCCTAATAACACCGTGCCGCCGGGGTTCTGGAGGGTCCGTAGGCGCGGGAGCGAGGGACGAGCGAGCGGCGCCGGAGGTGCCCGAAGGTTCTCGGTTTTCGGGCGCCCGAGCCCGGGCGAGCGAAGCGAGCCCTAATAACACCGTGCCGCCGGGGTTCTGGAGGGTCCGTAGGCGCGGGAGCGAGGGACGAGCGAGCGGCGCCGGAGGTGCCCGAAGGTTCTCGGTTTTCGGGCGCCCGAGCCCGGGCGAGCGAAGCGAGCCCTAATAACACCGTGCCGCCGGGGTTCTGGAGGGTCCGTAGGCGCGGGAGCGAGGGACGAGCGAGCGGCGCCGGAGGTGCCCGAAGGTTCTCGGTTTTCGGGCGCCCGAGCCCAGGAAACACCCCTATCCCAGGAGCGACCACAGCAGGACCGGTGCCCCGAACAGCCCGAACACCAGGGTGATGACCCCGGTGGAGTACACCACCGTGCCCACGGTCATGATGTCGGCGGGGGAGCGGTCACCCACCCACACGGCGATCCGTCTCCCGGTGAACAGTGACGACATGTAGGCGGCCCCGCTCCAGGCGGACCGTGTGGCACCGGCGAACTCGTACTCGACCCTCGGTGTGGCGGCGCGCAGGTCGTTCACCAGGACGAAGGGGTGGGCGCGGTAGCCGACGATGCGGCCGGTGACGCGGGTGCCGCGCAGGGCGAAGCCGACCAGCCCGGCGACCTTGCCCACCATGAGGAACGGCGCCAGCAGAGACACCGCCCCGAACAACGGGACGAACAGCAAAAGCTCCTCATCGGCGTCCCGCGTGAGCCCGGCGGCGGCTCCGACCGTGAGCAGCACCAGCCCATGGCACAGCAGACCCAGCCAGTAGGCGTTCCAGGGGCGCGGGCACGCGCCGACCTCGCCCGGGCGGGTCGCGCGCGCACGGACCATGAGGACGTCACCCTCCAGGAGCCCGGGAACCGCGCGGTCCAACACCGCCTCGGACCCTCCGGGGGAGTCGGTGACCCACACGCGGGGTGGCCCGTCAGGGGAGCGGCCGGTGACACGGGCCGGCACCAGCGAACGCGCGACGGCCGACCTGCGGGCGGCCCAGAGCAGCCCGCCGAGTGCCAGAACCGCACCCGTCGCCGCGACCATCCAACCGACAAGAGGGGCGGGGAGCAGCACCGTCTCAGTATGGCACCTCCTTTCCGGGGCCGTTGTGGGTCGGGGACGCCGAACGTCCGCCTGGGTTCCCGCGTCCATGGATACTGGGAGGTGCCTCTCGCGAGTAAGCGTCCGGAGACCCTCGGTGCAACCGCAACGAACCAGCGACCTACGGAGGAACGTTGCCAGAGTCCCACGTGCCAGGCGGGCTCGACGACAGCGCACGCGACCGGGCCCTGAGCGGGCTCGTCGACCAAGGCGTGATCTCGACGGAACAGGCGGTGGCGGTGCGCGACGCCCTGGAGACCGCCGCGCCCGGGCATCGGATCCGATGGGCCGAGATCATCGGATACATCGGTGGCGGCCTCGTGCTCCTCGGGGCCATCGCGCTCGTCGCGGCCTCCTGGGAGGATCTGGCCAGAGCCGGACAGGTCACGGTGCTCGCCGTGCTCACCGCCGCCCTCCTGGCCGGCGGGGTGGCGACGGCCGGGGGGCCGCGGGCCCTGGCCGGCCGGCACCACCGGGTGGCGACCGTGCGCCGCCGGATCACCGGGGTGCTGCTGGCCCTGGCCGCCGCGACCAGCACTCTCGGCATCCACGTGCTCACCGACGAGGACACGTTCCTGGCCGGCGGCGCGGCGGGACTGGTCGTGGCCGTGGCCGGGTACGTGGCACTGCCGTCCGCCGTGGGCACCGTCGCCTGTTGGGCGACGAGCGTGCTGCTGGTCGGCTCGATCGTCGAAGCGCTGGACCCGGCCGCGGAGTGGCTGGGCTACACCCTGGCGCTGCTGGCGCTCGGCCTGCTGTGGGGCGTCCTCGCCGGGCTCGGCGTGCTCACCCACCGCCGGCTCGGCCTCGGCCTGGGGGCCGCGATCGCGCTCGTCGGCGCCCACTACCCACTGACGTGGGCAAGCTCGGCCGAGAGTATCTGGGGCTACGCGCTGACCCTGGGGTTGGCCGCGCTGCTGTTCGGGTACTACCGCTGGGAACGCGCGGGTGTCCTGCTGGTCCTCGGGATCCTCGCGGTCACGGTCACCGTCGCCCGGATGGTCGTCGACCTCACCTCCGGTGAGGTCGGCGCCGCGGCGGTGCTGCTGGTCGCGGGCGCGGTGTTGCTGGTGGCGAGCTGGGCCGGTATCCGGCTGCACCAGACCCGCCCTCCCGCCGGGTGACGAGCCCTGGGGACACCGGGGCGCCGCGCGTGATGGCCGCCGCGAACCGGGTACGCGTTCCCGGAGGTGAACTGCGGTGCTCTACTGGGTGCTGAAAGCCGTCCTCGGCCCGATCCTTGCCGTACTGTGGCGGCCGCGCGCCGAGGGGGCGCACCACGTTCCCCGCACCGGCCCCGCCATCATGGTCGGCAACCACCTCTCCGCGTTCGACCACTTCTTCGGGGCGCTCCCGCTGCCACGCAAGATCACCTTTCTGGCCAAGAACGAGTACTTCACTGGCGCAGGGGTGCGTGGCCGGGCACAGCGCTGGTTCTTCGAGTCGGTCGGTGCGGTGCCGATCGACCGTTCCGGCGGGACGGCGAGCGAGGGCGCGTTGCACGCCGGCCTCCGGGCTCTGGGCGAGGGCAGGCTCCTGGGCATCTACCCGGAGGGCACCCGCTCACCCGACGGTCGGCTGTACCGGGGTAAAACCGGGGTCGCCCGGCTCGTCTTGCGGTCCCGGGCGCCGGTGATCCCGATAGTCACGATCGACGTCGACCGGATCATGGCGGCGCGCCGCGTCGTCCCCCGGCTCGGCGTACGACCGTCGGTGCGGTTCGGCGAACCGATGGACTTCTCCCGCTACTACGGGATGGAGCACGACCCGCGGGTACTGCGCGCGGTCACCGACGAGATCATGGACACCCTGAGGCGGATGTCCGGGCAGGAGTACGTGGACCGCTACGCCCAGGACGTCAAGCGGGAGCTGCGGCAACGGTCCGGGGGCCGCCGAGCCCGGGATGCCGACCGGCACGGTTGTGGACCCGGCGGCGCCACGAGCTAGAGGTCGCGGTCCAGGCCGGCGCGGCGCAGCGCGTCGGCCATGGCCCCGCCGGTGGGCTCGCGGTCCTTACCGGAGGGGCCGCCCTTCTTGGCGCCACGGCCCTTGCCGGTCCTGCCCCCCTGATCCTCGCGCGAGCCACCGCGACCACCGCCCGCCTCGACGTCGTCGTCCAGCCGCATGGTCAGCGAGACGCGCTTGCGCGTGGTGTCGACATCGAGCACCTTCACCCGCACGATCTCGCCCGGTTTGACGACGTCGCGCGGGTCGTTGACGAACCGTTTCGACATCGCCGACACGTGCACCAGACCGTCCTGGTGCACACCGACATCGACGAAGGCGCCGAACGCCGCGACGTTGGAGATGACCCCCTCGAGGATCATTCCGGGTTCCAGGTCGTCGAGTTTCTCCACACCCTCGCGGAACGACGCGGTACGGAACTCCGGGCGCGGGTCGCGGCCGGGCTTCTCCAGTTCGTTGAGGATGTCGGTCACGGTTGGCACGCCGAAGGTGTCGTCGACGAAGTCGGCGGGGTCGAGCGTGCGCAGGAGCGTGTCGTTGCCGATGAGCGCGCTGATGTCGCGGTCGGTGGCCTCCAGGATGCGGCGCACCACGGGGTAGGACTCGGGGTGGACACTGGAGGTGTCCAGGGGGTCCTCGCCGCCGCGCACCCGCAGGAAGCCGGCGCACTGCTCGAACGCCTTCGGACCCAGGCGCGGCACGTCCCGCAACCCGCCTCGGGAGCGGAACGGCCCGTGGGTGTCGCGGTGGTCGACGATGTTCTGCGCCAGCCCGGAACTGATCCCCGACACCCGGGTCAGCAGGGGGGCCGAGGCGGTGTTGACGTCCACGCCCACGGCGTTCACGCAGTCCTCCACGACGCCGTCGAGCGAGCGGGACAGCTTGGTCTCGGACAGGTCGTGCTGGTACTGGCCCACCCCGATGGACTTCGGGTCGATCTTGACGAGCTCGGCCAGGGGGTCCTGGAGCCGGCGGGCGATGGACACGGCGCCGCGCAGCGACACGTCCAACTCCGGCAGCTCCTGGGAGGCGTAGGCCGAGGCGGAGTAGACCGAGGCGCCCGCCTCGTTCACCATCACCTTGCTGAGCGTGCGCTCGGTGAACCGCGCGACCAGGTCGGCCGCGAGCCGGTCGGTCTCGCGGGAGGCGGTGCCGTTGCCGAACGCGACCAGCTCCACCGCGTGGTCGCGGGCGAGCCGTTCGAGGGTGGCCAGCGCCTCCTCCCAACGGCGCTGTGGCGCGTGCGGATAGATGGTGTCGGTGGCCACCACCTTGCCGGTCGCGTCGACCACGGCGACCTTGACGCCGGTGCGCAGCCCGGGATCCAGCCCGATGGTGGGCCGGCTCCCAGCGGGGGCGGCGAGCAGCAGGTCGCGCAGATTACCGGCGAACACTCGCACGCCCTCGTCCTCGGCGGCCTGCCACAGCCGCATGCGCAGGTCGATGTCGAGCCTTACGGAGACGCGGGTGCGCCAGGCCCAGCGCACGGTATCGAGCAGCCACGCGTCAGCCGGGCGACCGTTGTTGGCGATGCCGAAGTGCGCGGCGATGGCGCGCTCGAAGCCGTTCGGCGCATCCGGTGCGGCCTCGGCCTCGGGCGGCTCCTCGGGCTCGAGCGTGAGCGCCAGCACCTCCTCCTTCTCACCGCGGAACATCGCCAGAACCCGGTGCGAGGGCAGGTCGGTGAACGGTTGGGTGTAGTCGAAGTAGTCGGCGAACTTGGCGCCGGACTCCTCCTTGCCCTCGCGCACCCGAGCCACCAACCGGCCGCGTCGCCACATGCGCTCGCGCAACATCTGGATGAGGTCGGCGTCCTCGGTGATCCGCTCGACCAGGATGGCCCGGGCCCCTTCGAGCGCCGCCGTGGTGTCGGAGACCCCCTGCTCGGCGTCCACGTAGCCCTCCGCCGCGGCGCGCGGGTCCAGCCCGGGGTCGGCGAAGAGGCTGTCGGCCAGCGGCTCCAGCCCCGATTCGCGCGCGATCTGGGCCTTGGTGCGCCGTTTCGGCTTGTAGGGGAGGTAGATGTCCTCGAGCCGCGCCTTGGAGTCGGCCCCGTTGATGCGCGCCTCCAGGGCCTCGTCGAGCTTGCCCTGGCTACGGATCGACTCCAGGATGACGGCCCGTCGCTCCTCGAGTTCCCGCAGATAGCGCAACCGCTCCTCGAGGGTGCGCAGCTGCGCGTCGTCGAGGCCGCCGGTGGCCTCCTTGCGGTAGCGGGCCACGAACGGGACAGTGGCCCCGTCGTCGAGCAGCCCGATAGCGGCGCTCACCTGCCGCTCGGTCACTCCGAGCTCGTCGGCGATCCGCTGGTCGATTGACGTCGTCACGGTTGCTGGTCCACCTTCTCTGTCCGGTCCGGGCTGCATTGTCCTGGTCGCCGCCACGATTGTCATCTCGAACGGGCCGGGACCGCCCGCTCCGGTCACGACCGGGTGCGGGCCGGAGCCGGGGAGCGGGCACAGAGGGTGGGAAACCGCGCGGGGCATGGGAACGGGACCGCGCGGCACGGGGGCGGCGGCACGGGGGCGGTACGGCCACTCAGCGTCGCATGCTGTGCCTCATCAGCACGACGACCGTCGCGAAGATCGTCAGGATCCCGAGGACCAGGATCCCGGTCAGTACGAGATACCCGAGTCCGAACTCCATACCTCTCACCTACCCGCTGGCCACCTCGCTTACCCGGTGTCGAGAGTGGAAACGGGCACGGTCGTCCGCGTGAGGTGTCCGGGTGGCCCCGTGGGGCGGTGGTCAGGAGTCACCGTTGAGGAGGTCGGGGGCGTAGTACTCGTCGACCGGCATCGGGCCGCGGTAGCCCTGGCACATGCACGTGCGGTAGGTGCTCCCGCTCTGCCCGGTCCACCGGCCCGGGATCACGACCTGGGCCTGGCACATCTTGGAGTCCTGGTTGTGGAAGACAAGGTGGTGCCCGCACCCGCAGATGGGCTGCGGGCCGCGTTGCTGCCCGGACGTCACCGCCGGCTGCGTCGTGGGCTGGTTCGGCTGCTGGCGTTTGGTCATGGCCCGGCCAACCAGGACCCCGCCGAGTGCGATGATGGCTCCGAACACCATGCTCACTGGTTCCACGATGCGCACCGCCCTCCAACGCTGTGTGTCCCATTGTCACCCACTATTCGGGTGGTCTACCCTCCCACCCTCGGAGCCGGCACACGGGTCCTCCGTCCGGTTCCGGACCGTCCCGGACGCGGCGTCCGCCAGGACGTCGGGACCGAGAACCTCCACAGGCGGCGGGAACCCACCGCGCGCACCGGGCCGGTACGCGCGGTGGGGCGGGCCCGGGGCCACTCATGTCCCATCGCGCAACTCCTTGAGGGTGCGGACGTCCTTGGCGTGGGGCTTGCTGGGGCCGGGGGTCTCGCAGGTGACGGGAACCCCGGCACTGGCCGGGTGCCGGAACAGCTCCCCGAACGGCGCGGCGCCGATCTCCCCGGCGCCGATGTTCTGGTGCAGGTCCCGGTTGCTCCCGCACGCCGCCTTGGAGTCGTTGGTGTGCACCAGTCCCAGCCTGGCCGCGCCCACGATCTCGTCGAACCGGTCGAGCATCTCCCGCATCCCCTCGCGCGTGGAGATGTCGTGCCCGGCGGCGAAGGCGTGCGCGGTGTCGAGGCAGACGCCCGCGCCCTCGTGCCAGCCGAGCGCGTCGAGGTAGCCGCCGAGGTCGTCCACGGTCGCGCAGAGCGTCTGTCCCTTGCCCGCCATGGGCTCCAGCAGCACGCGCGGGTCCTCGTCGTCGAGCTCCTCCAGAAGCGGGAGCAGCCGTGCGCGCATCCGCTCCAGCCCCTGGTCACGCCCCCCGCGCACCGCCGAGCCCGTGTGCACGACGACACCCTCGGCGCCGATCTCGGCGCCGCGACGCAGGCAGTGCCGCAGCGACCCGAGTGACCTGTCGGCGGCGCCCTCATCCGGGGTGCCCAGGTTGATCAGGTACGGGGTGTGGATGAAGACGGGAAGGTCGTCGCGTTCGCGCATCCGGGCGTCCTCCTCGGGGTCCCCGGGTGAGGTGGCCCAGCCTCGCGGATTGCCAACGAACACCTGGAGGGTCTCGGCGCCGATCTCCGCGGCGTAGGCGAGGCCGCGGCTGGCGAGCCCGCCGGAGACGGGAACATGCGCCCCGATGGGCGAAACAGGAAGCTCATTCATGGTCGTCCCAACGATAGGTCCCTTCGGGCGCGGCGTGTTCCTGGGTCGTGGCCGGAGGCGAGGCCGGACCGCGGCGCCGCGTTGGGCACCTCCGCAGAACCGCTACCCTGTGCCACTGTGACCACCGCGCGCGCACCCCTGACCCTGAACGACGTGATCGCCGCCTTCGAGGGGATCTACGACCCCGGATGGGCCGCTGCGTGGGACGCGGTCGGCCTGGTGTGTGGGGAGCCCGAGCAGCCCGTCCAGCGGGTCCTGTTCGCGGTCGACCCGGTCGCCGCCGTGGTCGACGAGGCCGCGCGGTGGCGGGCCGACCTCATCGTCACCCACCATCCCCTGCTGCTGCGTGGGGTGTCCAGCGTGGCCGCCACCACGCCGAAGGGCCGTCTCGTGCACCGCCTCATCTCTTCGGGCACGGCGCTGTACACCGCGCACACCAACGCCGACTCCGCCTGCCCGGGCGTGTCCGACGCACTGGCCACGGCAGTCGGGGTGGAAGGGCCGTTGCGCCCGCTCGAGCCCGACCCCACCGACCCCAACGGGAACCGGGGCATCGGCCGGATCGGGGCGCTTCCCGAACCGCTGCCGCTGCGCTCGTTCGCCCAACAGGTCGCCCACGGTCTTCCCACCACGGCCGTGGGGGTCCGGGTGGCCGGCGACCCGGACCGCACCGTGCGAACCGTGGCCGTCTCCGGCGGCGCCGGCGACTCGCTGCTGGACACGGCGCGCGCCGCTCGGGTCGACGCCTACCTCACCTCGGACCTGCGCCACCATCCCTCCTCGGAGTTCGCCGAGCACGGCGACACCGCGCTCATCGACACGGCGCACTTCGCCAGCGAATGGCCGTGGCTCCCCGAAGCGGCCACCCGTCTCGCCGACGCGCTGGGCGGCGAAGGCGCTAACGTGGAGACCCGCGTATCAACCATCGTCACCGACGCCTGGTCGCAGGCGTTCTAGCAGGCTCGACGCCGCCGGTCGCGGCCACCGACGTCGGGTGTCGCCGGGCCGGCGCCGAGCCCCGGCCGTTCGCGCGTATCGCCACGAAGGAGTCAAGAGGACCAGTGAAAGCCGAACCCGCTGACCAGATACGCCTGCTGGACCTCCAGGAGATCGACAGCCGGCTGGACCAGTTGGCGCACCGCGCCCGCACCCTCCCGGAGATCGCCGAGGTCGAGCGGCTCGACTCCGACATCGAGGAGCTGCGCAGCAAGCTGACCGCCGCCGAGACCGAACTGTCGGACCTGGACCGGGAGCAGCGGAAGGCCGAGTCCGACGTCGAGCAGGTACGCACCCGATCCGAGCGTGACTCCAAACGGTTGGACTCGGGCCAGGTGTCCTCCCCGAAGGAGCTGGAGAAGCTGCAGTCGGAGATCGCCTCCCTGCGCAGCCGCCAGTCCGAACTGGAGGAGGTCGTCCTGGAGATCATGGAGAGGCGCGAGGCCGCCGAGCGGCGCCGATCCGAGCTGCGCGAGGAGCTGGCCTCCCTGGAGGCCACCCGCGACGCCGCCGAGGAGCGCCGGTCGAGCGCGATGGTGGAGATCACCAACGAGCGGGCGTCGCAGCAGGAGCGGCGTGAGCGGGTCGCCGCGGAGATCCCCGAGGACCTCCTCGCGTTCTACGGCAAGCTGCGAGACCAGTACGACGGTGTGGGTGTCGCCGCGTTGCAGTACGGCCGTTGCCAGGGCTGCAAGCTGGCGCTGAGCACGGCCGAGCTTGGGGGGATGCGTTCCGCGGAGCCCGACGAGGTGCTTCGCTGTGAGGAGTGCCGACGCATCCTCGTCCGCACCTCCGAGTCGGGACTGTGAGCGGCGTGCGCTCCGAGGGAGAGGAGAGCCGATGAGCCGGTTGCTGGTGGAGGCCGACGGGGGGTCGCGCGGCAACCCGGGGCCCGCCGGGTACGGCGCGGTCGTGCGCGATTCCCAGAACGGGCGGGTGCTCGCCGAGGTCGCCGAGGGGATCGAGACCGCGACCAACAACGTCGCCGAGTACCAGGGGCTGATCGCCGGCCTCGCCGCGGCGGCGGAGATCGACCCGGACGCCCACATCGAGGCACGGCTCGACTCCAAGCTGGTCGTGGAGCAGATGTCGGGCCGGTGGAAGATCAAACACCCCGACATGCGGCCGCTGGCCCAGCGGGCACGCGACCTCGCGGCGTCGTTCGCCTCGGTTGGCTACACCTGGGTGCCGCGGGCGAAGAACGAGCACGCGGACCGGCTCGCCAACGAGGCCATGGACGCCGCCGCCGAAGGGCGCCCGGTCCGGTTGGCACCGCGCGAAACCGACGGCCCCGACGACGCCTCCCCGCCCCCCACCGGGTCCATGCCCGAGAACGCCGACGCCGGCGCGGACCCGGCCTCGACGGGGTGGGGCGCCCCCGACACCGCGCCCACTCGGGTCCTCCTACTGCGGCACGGCGAGACCTCGCTGTCGGTGGAACGCAGGTTCGCCGGCGCCGGCGACATCGAGCTGACCGAGACCGGGCACGCGCAGGCCCGCGCGGCGGCCCGCCGGCTCGTCGGAGGCGGCATCGACACCATCGTCTCCTCCCCGCTGCGGCGCGCCCGCGACACCGCCGAGCACGTGGCACGGGAGCTGTCGCTGGACGTACTCCTCGACGAGGGTTTCCGCGAGGTCGACTTCGGTGAGTGGGAGGGAAAGACGTTCGCCGAGGTACGCCGCGAGAACCCCGACGCTGTGGAACGGTGGCTCGCCGACCCCGCTGTCGCCCCTCCGGGGGGTGAGAGCTTCGCCGAGGCCGCGCGCCGGGTGAGCGAGGCCCAGGACAAACTCCTGGCGCGGAACCGGGGCCAGACCGTGCTCATCGTCAGCCACGTGACACCGATCAAGACCATGCTCCGAACGGCAATGCTCGCGCCCCCACACGCGTTGTACCGGATGCACCTCGATGTGGGGTGCCTGTCGGAGATCGACTGCTTCAGTGACGGGCCGATGGTGGTGCGTTCGATGAACGACACCGCCCATCTCGCGTAGTGAGGTCAACCCGCCCGCGTGTCCCGGCCGGGACACGCGGCGGTGAGGGGCTCGTAGAATGGCCGCAGGGAGGAGTCGGCCAGGCGGCCGCGGCACCGGTTTCGGTGTCGAGGAAAGTCCGGACTCCACAGGGCAGGGTGGTCGGTAACTCCGACCCGGGGCGACCCGCGGGAAAGTGCCACAGAAAACAGACCGCCACCCGCTGCGGTGGTAAGGGTGAAACGGTGGTGTAAGAGACCACCAGTGGCCGGAGCGATCCGGTCGGCTAGGTAAACCCCACCCGGAGCAAGGTCAAGAAGGGGAACCACGGTTCCCCACGCGGACGTTCGAGGGTGGCCCGCCCGAGGTCCGCGGGTAGACCGCACCGAGGCTGTCGGCAACGACGGTCCCAGATGGATGGTCGCCGTGGTCCAGCGGACCACACAGAATCCGGCTTACCGGCCGGCTCCTCCCTGCATGACACGTGACCCGCGGAAACTCCGTGAACTGGACCGCCGGCTCGTGTTCGCCATACCTCGTTGAGCTGGGAGTGTCCGGCGCTGCCGCGGGCTGACCGGGGATGGATCCGGGATGGCTCCCCCGGCCAGCTACGTCCACGCCGTGGTGGTGGCGGGGGTGTGGGAAGCCTCGAAGGCACGCTGACTGGCCACGGTCGGCCTTCGCGTTGGCACGTGGGGCTGTACTCCGCGGGAGTTCACTCGTGGGCCGGACGTTCTCCCGGATCCCGTGGTGCCCATCCACGGGGCGCGCAGGCCGTGTCCGATACCCAGGCGCGGACTCCCTCGGCCGGGTGGTCGATGGTGTTGCTGGGCGGTGACCGATTTTCCGTGACGGCGGTGTGATGGCCCCGTCGCGGGCGCGCGGACTCGCTAGATTGGGGGCGGCGCGCGCCCGTGTGTGGCGCGCGTAGGTGTGGCGTCGGTACGGAAAGCGGACGAGGAAGATGGAATCCAGCACCTTGTGGGCGGTACTGTTCGGGCTGCCGTTCATCGCGATCATCGCGATCATCGCCTTCGCTCGCTACCACGCGTCCGAGGTCGAGGAGGACGGCAGGGACGACAAGCCGGACGCCGGATAGCCGGCGTCCGGCCCGTGTGGGGATCTCAGCTCGGCGACCGGTCGTGCGCTTCGGCCTCACCGGTCGCGCGCGGTTGCGGCACCGGATCCGGGGCGATGGCGACGAACTCGCCCCGCGCCTCGTCCAGGACACTCACCCGCGCCGACTCCAGGTCGAAGTACATCCCCGTCAGCTCCAGGGCACCCGCGTCGTACCTGCGACGTACGGCGGGGTAGGTCAGCAGGTTCTCCAACTGCTGCACCACGTTGTGCTGGGCCAGCTCCCGCATCGCGTCCGGGCCGGGGGACTCGGCCCGGACGGTCCCGCCGAGCTGGGCCAGGCTCGCCCGACCGTGCCGCAGCCAGGCACGCAGCTGGCGTAGGTGCTCGTCGTCGGGCTCGTTGTGCGCGCCCTCCAACAGGGCCTTCATTGCGCCGCAGTGGGAGTGTCCGCAGACCACGATGCCCGGGACCTCCAGAACGTCGACCGCGTACTCGATCGCCGCGCCCACGGAGTCGTCGGTGCCTTCCTGGTCCCTGCGTGGCACCAGGTTTCCGATGTTACGCACCGTGAACAGGTCCCCGGGGCCACTTGCCGTGATGACATTGGGGACCAGCCGGGAGTCGGCGCAGGTGAGGAACAGCGCCTTGGGGCTCTGTCGGTGCGCCAGCCGGGTCATCAGCGAGCGCATCCGTCGCGCCGCGCCCGCGTGGTACTCGTTGGCGCCGGCCAGGAGCAGCCCGGAGGCCGGGGTCTCCCGGTCGTGGTCGGGCCGCCGCACGCCCCACGGTGCCCACCCCCGTGCGAGTCCGCGCGGCGGCGTCTTCGCGTTGGGGGCGGTCTGCGCCGAGCTGCGCTCGTACCAGTTCTCGTGCACCTCGTCGATGTCCACGTGCCCACCGGTGCGCTCGTGGTCCACCCGCCAGGCGTGGATCGACTCGAACGCCGCGTGGTCCATGAAGTCCACGTGCAGGTCGAGGTCGACGTGCGTGCCGACGGGAATGGTGCGCAGCGCGTGGGTCACTCGGGGGACCCCGAGGAACGTGAGCGAGCCCTGGACGAGGACGTGCCAGCGACCGTTGGCCTCCTCGGTCAACACCGTGAGCCCGGTCAGGCGACGCAGCGAGACCAGGAGCGCGAGCCCGAACCCGACCAGCACGCCCTCCAGCAGGCCGAGCAGCACCACACCGACGAGAGTGACCAGGTAGACACTTGCCTCGTGATGGCGGCGCAGGTTGGTCACGTGCGAGAGGTCGACCATCTTCAGGCCGATGAACACGAGCAGTCCGGCGAGGGCCGCCATGGGGACCAGCTCGACCAGGGGGGCGAACAACGCCACGAACACCAGGATCCACACGCCGTGCAGTATGGCCGCGAGCGGCGTGCGCCCGCCGGCCCGAACGTTGGCGGTGCTACGCACGACCACCCCGGCCACGGGGAGGCCGCCGAGCGCGCCGCTGACGATGTTCCCGGAGCCCTGGCCGACCAGCTCCCGGTCGAGGCGCACGCGCCGGCCGTCGTGCGTCCGGTCCATCGCGATCGCGCACAGCAGCGACTCGACGCTGGCCACCATGGCTACGGCGGCGACGCCCACGGCGACCCCGTGGACCTGGTCGGCGGTGGGGAGCGCCGGCCCGCTCCACGCCTGGGCGAACGAGTCGGGCAGCTCCACCCGCTCGACCTCCCACTGGCTGGCCGCGGCGACCACCGTGGTGGCGACGACCGCCACCAGTGCCGCTGGCACCCGGTTTAGCCGGAGCGAACCGAGAGCGGGCAGCCGTGGCCACAGGATCATGGTGCCGATCGTGATCGTGCCCGCGGCGATGGCGAGCGTGTCACCATCGGTGATTCGTCCGGGAAGCTCGGTGAGGTTGGCCAGCGTGTCACCGTGGGGACTCCCGCCGAACACCACGTGCAGCTGGGCGAGAGCGATGGTCACCCCCACGCCCGCGAGCATCCCGTGGATGACCGCGGGCGATATCGCCAACGCCGCCCGCGCGATACGGAACGCACCCAGCGCGACCTGGACACCCCCGGCGAGCACCGTGATGAGACAGGTGACCGGCCAACCGTAGGTCTGCACGAGGTCGGCGACGATGATGGTCAACCCGGCCGCGGGCCCGCTCACCTGGACGGCGGAACCGCCGAAGGACGCGACGACGATCCCGCCGACGATGGCGGCGACGATTCCCGCGACCAGTGGGGCACCAGAGGCGACGGCGATGCCCATGGACAGCGGTACCGCCACGAGGAAGACCACCAGGGACGCGGCCGTGTCGCCCGCCAGGTTGCCGAATAACGGTTGCGAGCGAAGGTGGGACAGCGGGCGGAACACCGCCCTCCCGTCGTCGGACCGTGCTCCCTGGGCGTCGTGACGCATAGCTCCCCCGATGGGTCTGACGAAATGGCGCTCTGGGGACAGCGATCCGGGGAGGGTGTGGCCCGCCGGTGCGTGGACCAGCTGGTCGCGACCTCCCGTGGCTGGTGGGGCGGAAGGGCGCTACCGGTCCGCTTGCCGACACGGCATGGATACCTTATGAACGCTGCCAGTGACCAACTGTAGTCAATATGGGGTGCGGATGGTGAGTTCGGAGTACGATTGTGATAATCGTTTCAATCGTGTGGGGTCGGGCGCGCACGCGGCGGGGGGCGGCACCCGAGCGGTGTTGTTTGGGCTCGCTGGCGCTCGCCCGGGGTCGGGTGCCCTGGGTGCCGGGAGCCTTCGGGTCCTGCGGTGAGGTCGCTCGTTCCTCGCTCCCGCGCCTGCGGACCCTGCAGAACCCCGGCGGCACCCGAGCGGTGTTGTTTGGGCTCGCTGGCGCTCGCCCGGGGTCGGGTGCCCTGGGTGCCGGGAGCCTTCGGGTCCTGCGGTGAGGTCGCTCGTTCCTCGCTCCCGCGCCTGCGGACCCTGCAGAACCCCGGCGGCACCCGACCCACTCGCTCCCGCGCCTGCGGGTCCTGCGGCACCCGGCCCGAGTGGTCAGGGAGTCAGTCCGGAGACGGCTCCTAGCCGAACCGCTGGTCGCCGTAGCGGTAGCCGCCCGGCTCGAAGCGCGTTGGTCCGTTGTCACCGTAGGAGCCGTAGGGAGCCCAACCGGAGTTCGGGTATTCGTAGCCGTGTCCGTACCCCTCCTGGGGGTCCGGCGGCGGCACGGGCCCCGGGTTACCGAGAACATCGGCGTGGGGCGCGTAGGACGACGGCGCCGGGGGAGGTGCGGTGTACTCGGTCGGCGGATCGGCGCGGGTGTAGGGGCCGGTGCCGTGGTTGGGGCGGGCGTAGGCTCCGGTGTCGTAGGGCGCCGCGGAGTCGACGCCGCCGCCCGCCCAACGTTCGACGGCGGGTCGGTTCCACCCCTGCTGCTCCCAGGAGGGGTGCTGCGTACCGGGCTCGCTGCCGTGCGTCGGGCGTTGCGCACCGGAGCCCGGGTAGGACGCGGCCACCGGGCCGGCCGGTGGTCCGGGGTAGGCGTTGGGGGGCTCCGAACGGGTGTGGGCTCCGGTGTCGTAGGGAGAGGGAGTCGGGGTGCCGTGGTTGGGGTGGGCGTAGGCTCCGGTGTCGTAGGGCGCCGCGGGGTCGACGCCGCCGCCCGCCCACGGCGGACGCTCACCGGTGCCGGATTCCGGGCCGCGCCAGGCAGCGGGCTCCTGGCTGGCCCAGGGCGGCGAGGTGGGGCCGGGCGCCTGCTGGTGGGTGGGAGGCGTGCTCGTCGGATGGGGTGGGAAGTCGCCGGCCGTGGGGTTGTTAGCCCCGGTCACCGGCAACGGACCCGACCCCTGCGAGGGACGCGGCACGCTGCCCGGGCTGGGTCGTGAGTAGGACCCGGTGTCGTAGGGGGAGGCGGAGGGGGGTGCCTGCTCGTAGGTGGGGCGGGAGTAGGAGCCGGTGTCGTAGGGCGAGCGTGCCGGGCCACCCGGATCGTGGGGGGAGCGGGAGTAGGACCCCGTGTCGAGTGGGGAGGCGGAGGAACGCGCCGTGTCG
>RJMB01000008.1:29386-183346 GCA_003725585.1 Halostreptopolyspora alba
CGTGTCGAGTGGGGAGGCGGAGGAACGCGCCGTGTCGTAGAACGAGCCACCGGGGGCTGTCGAGGCGTAACCAGTCGATGTGGGGGTGCCCGACTCGTAGGCCGTGGAGGGCCGCGCCAGCTGTTCGTGGGTGGGGCGGGAGTAGGACCCCGTGTCGTGTGAGGGATACCCGGTGGGGCCGCCGGTGGGGGGAGCGGCGAGCGGATCACGACTGGGAGCCGGAGCGGGGGGGTCCCACGACGTGGGGGCTACCTGGCCGGTACCCGCGGACCCGTAGCCCGACCACCCCGGAGTCTCCGTGAGGCCACGCGCCCCCGTGTCGCGCGCCGAGGGGGCACCGAGCGGGTCGTTCAGGGGATCGTTCGGCGGTTCCGGGCTGGCCGTGGCGGGGGCCGGAGCGACCGGAGGCGGGGCCGGCGCGGGCCCCTCATCGCGTACCGGCTCCGGGGAGGGGGCGCTGCTCTCGGGGGACGCCTCGGGTGTGGGGCCACTGCCGCCCTGCCCAAGGCTCGCCAGTTTCGCGAGGTCGGGGTCGGTGAAGCCGTTCCCCTCCGCGGGTGTGGTGTCCGCCGCGGCGGCGGGTTCCCCGGTCCGCTCCCGTCGCCCACGGCGGGGTGCCGGTTCCGGCTCCTCGTCGTGGGCGGCGATCTCGTCCTCATCATGGGATCCGTGTCGCGCCTGGGCGGGGTCCCCGCGCCGCTCGCGGCGCCTGGGCTGGTCGTCCTCGTGACCGAAGGAGGATTCGCCCTCGGTCAGGCTCGACCAGAAGTCGTTGTCGGACAACCCGTCCGCGTCGTCGTCCCAGCCGTCGTCGCGGTCGCGCCGCGACCGTGGACGGCGGGCGGAACGCGCACCGGTGTTGCGGGAGCGGCGGTCGCGGGGACGGCGCCCCCGTTCGCGCTCGTCGTCCTCGTCAGCGTCGACGGTGTCGAACTCGTCACCGTTGTGGCCGGAACGGCTGTCCTCGTAGTCGTCGGTGAACTCGTCATCGCGGGCGTTGCCGATGCTCAGGGCGCGCATGCCCAGCAGGAGCAGCACGAGCACAGCGAGGACGACGACAACGGCGATGATGGCGATGAGCGTGAATGTCATGGTGAACGCACCACCCTAGGGCCTGCGGCGGTTTTCGGGACAGGAGTGCCACCGGCGGGGGTGATGTGGTCGGCGGGTATCGGTGGCGACACCCGCCCCTCGGGCCCCGGTGCCGTTATGGCCGTTCCGCTTCGCACGCGGTGGGCGACCATATCCGGAGCGCACGGGCGCGATCCTGGAGCGCCACTTCCCCGGCGGGCGAGGAGGGGGCGGCCGCTGGTGCTGGCGGCGGGGAAGGCGCGCTCGAAGTGCTGCCAACCGCGGACGTGACGCTGTCGGTGCCTCGCTGTGTGCTGTCCGAATGTGGTCATGGTGAAATTGGAGGGGGGCACGATTCCACTTTATGCATAGTTGTGGCCTGAGTGCAGAGGGCAACGGGTTCTTCTGCGGTGTTTGATGTTGATGTAATCGGGTTGTGTGTCCGGAAAGCAGTCAAACATTCCGACGGACATTGTGTCGTACTTCACTACTACCCGGTAGTGGTGAGCGAGCCCCGAGCCACGGCCCGCGCCGCGATCCCCTCCAGCGAGTCCTCCAACGACGCCCCCTCCGGAAGGTTGAGCTCTGAACCGAGGGCGTAGACCGTGAACCGGTACTCCCGCTCCTCGCCCTCCTCGGGACACGGCGGGTCGTAGGCGGCCTCACCCGCGGTGTTCCTGCCCTGGCGCCCCGGCTGCGGCACGCTGTCCTGCCGGATCTGTGGGATCTGTGGATCCATCCCGTAGATCACCCAGTAGACCCGCGCCTTTGATGGGTCGTCCATGATGACGGCGAGGGAGGATACCTCGTCCTCGTCCGGCAGGCCCGACCACTCCAAGGGGGGCGAGACTCCCTCCTCGCAGGTGAAGGTGTCCGGGAGAGGGCGCCCCTCCTGCATCATCGTGCTGTTCACGTTGATGTCGTTGCTCATCTCGCTCCCCACCCCCGACGAGAGCGAGGCGCAGCCCGTTATCGTGGCCAGCAGCACGGCGGCTCCGCCCGTCACAGCGGACCGGCGACGCGTGCGCACGCGGGCCGATCCGATGCCGGCACTGTGGCGCGGGCCGGCGGGTGGGATGGATGCGACCGGGAACATGGGGCTCCTGCACAACGGTGACACTGGTCTCTCTGCGGAATCGTCGGGACCCCGCCGGGCATGGCGGACGCGGGAGGCCCAGCGTGGGTCTTTCCCGGAACCTTACTCCGCCGCGGTCGCGTCTCTGACCGCGGTGCGTGCTCGTGTCCGGCTCCCTTGCCGGTCGGTGACCGCGCGCATCCGAACCGGACGGGCCGAACGCCCCCGGTGAACCCGTTGTCACCGGCGGCGGAACATCGGGGATTATGGGACGGTGCGGTATTCCATCCTTGGGCCATTGACCGTGCGTGACGACAGCGGGGAAACGGTCCCGATCGGCGGCGCGCGCCTGCGCCGGCTGCTCGTCTTGCTACTGCTGGACCCGGGGCGCACGGTCAGCACCACGCGACTCATCGACGGCATCTGGGGAGACGACGCCCCCTCGGGCGCGAGCAACGCGCTCCAGGCGCTGGTCTCGCGACTGCGGCGGACACTGGACGACGGAGCGCCGCTGCACGGCGACATCGCGGGCTACCGGTTGGAGGTCCCACGCTCCCGAGTCGACCTCTGGGAGTTCGAGGATCTCGTGGCCACGGGCCGGCGGCTGCGCGAGGAAGGCGACCCACGCCACGCCGGACGGCTGCTCGGCGACGCGCTCGCGCTCTGGCGGGGGTCGCCCCTGGCCGATCTCACCGAAACGGGCGCCGCCAACGACCTGGCGGCCCGGCTGACCGAACTGTGGCGCGGCGTCACCGAGGAACGCCTCGCCTGCCTGCTCGAGGACGGCGCCCACCACGCGGCCCTTCCCGACATCGAGGCGTTGGTGGAAAGGGAGCCACTGCGGGAACGCCCGGTGGAGCTGCTCATGCGGGCGCTGGACGCCTGCGGGCGCCGGGCCGACGCGCTGGCCGCCTACGATCGGCTGCGTCGCGGCCTCGCCGAGGAGATGGGCATCGACCCCTCGTCGCACGTACAACAGTTGCACCTACGGCTGTTGCGTGGGGAGCTGGGGCCGGCGTCGCCACCCCGCGAGGAGGACCCCCCATCCCCCGTGACGCGGCTTCCGCGCGTACTGACCAGCTTCGTCGCCCGTGACGAGGAGGTCTCCACCGCGGTCGGTATGCTACGCGACCAGCGCCTGGTCACGATGATCGGACCGGGGGGCGCGGGAAAGACCCGGCTGGCGATCGAGACCGGCGTCGCCATCGCCGAGCGTAGCCCGACCCTCATCGCCGACGGGGCCTGGTTCGTCGACCTGGCACCCATTGGGGTGGGAACCGAGATCCCGCACGCGGTGCTGTCCACGTTCGGGTTGCGCGAACGCTCGGTCATGGTGATGCAGGCGGGGGCCGCCGGTCCGGCGGACGAACCGGTGACCCGGATCATCGAGTCGTTGGCCTCCCAGTCACTCCTGCTGATCCTGGACAACTGCGAGCACCTGGTGACCGAGGCCGCGGATCTCGTCGAACGGCTGCTCGCCGCATGTCCCGGACTACGGATCCTGGCCACCAGCCGGGAGCCCCTGGCGGTGGACGGAGAGCGGCTGCTCGCGGTCCCTTCCCTGGCACTGCCACCCGAGGGCGCCTCGGCCGACGAGATCGCCACCTACCCGTCGGTGCGGTTGTTCGCGGAACGGGTCGCCGCCGTCTCGCCCGGGTTCACCGTCGACGGACACAACGCCGACCACGTCGCTCGCCTCTGCCGGGAGCTCGACGGTATGCCGCTGGCGCTTGAGCTCGCCGCGGCGCGGGTGCGTGCGATGCCGCTGGCGCAACTCGCCACGCGATTGTCCGACCGGTTCCGGCTGCTGACCAACGGTAGCCGCTCGGCCCTGCCGCGGCACCAGACGCTGCAGGCCGTGGTGGACTGGAGCTGGGAACTGCTCGACGAGCCCGAGCGTGCCCTGCTGCGCCGGTTCTCGGTGTTCAGCTCCGGTGCCTCCCTCGACGCGGTCGAACGGGTCTGCGGCGACGGTGGTGGCCCCGAGGTCGGCGGGCGCGACGTCTGGTCGGTGTTGTTCGCGCTCGTCGACAAGTCCCTCATCATCGCCGATCCGGTGCGCGAGGAGACATCGACGGAGCCTCGCTACCGGATGCTGGAGACCGTTCGGGCCTACGCCGCGCAACGCCTCACCGAGTCGGGCGAGGAGGAGACGCTGCGCGACGCGCACGCCGAACACATGCTGGCGCTGTGGAGCGAGGCCGACCCGAAGTTGCGCACATCGGAGCAGCTCACGTGGCTGTCCCGGCTGCGCGTCGAGCACGACAACCTCGTCACGGCCCAGCGTTGGGCCATCGACTCCGGTAATGTGGAACTCGCCCTGGACCTGTACCACGCCGCTGTGTGGTATCACCAGGTATCCGACTGCTGGTCGGACCTCAAGCGCCGCTCCAGGGAGATCCTACGCCTGGTCGGGGATGAGCCACCCGAAGGGCGGGTCGTCAGCTACGTCGAGTGCGTGTTCGTCGCGCTCGCGTTCGCCGAGGAGGAGGGCCACACTCCCGACGCGGAGATGTGGCGTGTCGAGGAGGCACTGAACCGAGCGGGGATCCGCCCGGAGCACCACGAGATGTTGATCTTCATCCCGGTGTTCCAGTGCATGTTCGGATACGACCGTGACGCCATCCTGTGCCGCCTGGAACGAGTGATCACGACCGGTACCCCGTGGCTGCGCGCCACCGCCAAGGTGTCGGCCGGGATGGTCGCCATGCAGGGTGGGATGGCGGTCCGGGCGCGCGAGCACCTGCTCGACGGGCTGGCTGACTACCGTGCCCTGGGGGAGCGGTGGGGCGCCGCCCACGCCATTGTGCTCGTCGTCGACCTGCTGCGCCTCAGCGACCCCGAGCGGGAGACGGAACTGCTCGACGAGGGGGTCCGGCTCACCACGGAGATCGGCGCCACCGGGATGGAGACGCTGCTGCGGTGTCGGCGCGTGCTCTCGTGGACGGCGAAGGGCTGGGTCGGAGCCGCCCGCGAGGAGTTCGCGCGGATCGACACGGCCGGGCTGGGCCACGACACCCTGTTCCTGCTGCGGTTGGCCGAGGCGGAGATCGAACGGACCTCGGGCGCGCCCGAGCGCGCGAGCGCCGTGCTGGACGGTGTCCTGCGGCGTGTCCGGGGCATGGGGAGGGTCATGCGCAGCCTCACCGAACCCGCGTGTTACGCGACGCTCGCTCTCACCACCGGGGACCGGGAGCGGTCCTGGCGGCACGCGGTCGCGGCATGGGACAGCCTCACCCCCGAGCGGGACACCATGCTGACCGGCCTCGTGATGGAGGTGCTCGCCGATCACGTCCGGGACGAGGACCCCGAACGCGCGGCGACCCTGCTCGGCTACGCCGAGGCCGTGCGGGGACTGCCCAACGAGGTCGATCCCAACGTCGTCCGGGCGCGCGACACGGTACGCGCGCGCCTCGGTCCGGACCGCTTCGCCGAGGCGTACCGCCACGCCACCACGACCCGGAGCGAGCGGGTCGTCCGCGATGTCGACGACTGGGTCCGTCAGCGGGCGCCGGGATGAGCCCGGCGCCCGCGCGGTCAGGCGCGCTTCCGGTAGGCGCGGGTCGCCAGCGGGAAGAAGATCGCGGTGAGAACGAGCGTCCAGCCGGCCGTCCACAGCAGTGGCTCGGCCACCGGTCCCCCCAGGAGCAACCCCCGCATCGTGTCGACAACGTGGGTGACCGGGTTGACGGTGGCGAACGCGGACATCCAGCTGGGCATGTTCTCGGGGTTCACGAACGTCGAGCTGGCGAAGGTCAGTGGGAACATCCAGATCGACCCGAAGATGTTCACCGCCATCGGGGTGCGTAGCAGCAGGCCCATGAACGCTGACAACCAGCACAGCCCGAACGCGAACAGCATGACGACGGCCGTGGCGGCGACCAGGCCGACCAGCCCGCTCTCGGGCCGGAAGCCGATCGCGAAGCCGACGATGAGCACCATCGCCACGGTCAGCACGTACCGCACCATGTCGCCGAGGATCGCGCCGATGAGTGGCGCCGACCGGGCCACCGGCAGGGCGCGGAACCGGTCGAAGATACCCTTCTCGATGTCGGTGTTGAGCGTGACGCCGGTGCCCACCGTCGCGAAGATCACCGACTGCGCGGCGATGCCCGGGATGATGAAGTCCCGGTAGCTCTGCCACCCACCGTCGGACATGCTGTTGCCGAAGACGAAGACGAACAGGCCCGCGAACATGATGGGCATGAACGTCAGCCCGAGGATCTCCTCGGGGTTGCGCTTGATCTTCAGCAGGCTGCGCCAGGTCAGCAGCGCGCCGTGCTGGACGGTGGCCGCCGGGGTGATCCGCACCGCTGTGTTGGGCCCTGACTCCGGTGCGGGGGCGGTGGGCCGCTCAGTCGTGGTGGCGGCGTTCAATGGGTCGTCCTTTCCAGGGTGGCTGGGGCGGTGTCTCTCCCACCGGGAACGTCGTCGGCCGGGTGGCCGGTGAGGGCGAGGAACACCTCGTCCAGGCTCGGCTTGCGCAGGGTCAGCTCGGCCAGGGCGATTCCCTGGTCGTCGAGGCGGCGGACCACCTCGGGGAGCACGGCCCGGTCGGTCACCGCGGCGTTGGCCGTGGTGTCCGTGGAGCGGCCCTCCGCCCCAGAGACAGCCTCCACGATCGTGATCACCTCGGTGAGCCTGCCGGGGTCCGCCGGCTGTACCTGAAGCACCTGGGTGCCGGCGCGCGCCTTGAGCTGGTCGGGCGAGCCCTGGCTGATGACCTTTCCCCGGTCGAGCACGACGATGTCGTCGGCCAACTGGTCGGCCTCCTCCAGGTACTGCGTGGTCAGAAGCACGGTCACACCGTCGTCGAGCAGCCCGCGCACCACGTCCCACATCTCGTTACGGCTGTGCGGGTCGAGGCCGGTGGTCGGCTCGTCCAGGTAGAGCAGGTTGGGCCGTCCGACGAGGCTCGCCGCCAGGTCCAGCCGGCGCCGCATGCCCCCCGAGTAGGTCCTGGCCGCGCGACCGGCGGCCTCGGTCAGCGCGAACCGTTCCAGCAGCTCTGCGGCGCGCGCCCGGGCGCCGGGTCGGCTGAAGCCGAACAGCCGCGCGATGAGCACCAGGTTCTGGGTGCCGGTGAGCTCCTCGTCGACCGAGGCGTACTGCCCGGTCAGGCCGATCTGCCGGCGCACCTGGTGCGGTTCGGTGACGACGTCGTATCCGCCGACGGTGGCGCGGCCCTCGTCGGGCAGCAGCAGGGTCGAGAGAATGCGCACCATGGTGGTCTTGCCCGAACCGTTGGGACCGAGCACCCCCAGCACGGCTCCCGTACGTGCCGTGAGGTCGACCCCGGCGAGCGCCGTTTCGTTCTTGAACCTCTTGACCAGGCCCTCCGCGCGGATGGCGTCAGTCATCGTCTCCTCCAAACACGTCCATATCCCCCAGTTTCGGTACGGGTGCTGACATAACGCTGACATCGACGCTGACGAGGCATCGGGCGGTCAGGGGAGAGCGCCACGCCATGGGCCCCTCAGCCGGAACACCGCGCGGCCTCCCACGCATCCCCGCGGCGGAGTCCGGGTGCACCCGCGTATCTCCGCGGGCCCTAGACTCGGGAGGTGATGACCACCCGCTTGCGCGCGCCGCAGTACCGCGTATCGCGCCGCGCGGTGTCGATGTGGACCCTGGGCACCGCGGTGTCCTCGGTGATGGTCACCGCTGTGTTGGGCGCGCTCGTGTGGGGTGTGGTCTCCGCGGCCTGGTCCTGGGTACCCGACTGGCTGCTGGAGCGCGCCTGGTGGATTCCCGTGATCTACGCGGGGTACGCCCTGGTCAAGACCGTGGTCGCGCCGCGCTGGCGGTACCGGGTGCACCGGTGGGAGGTCACCTCCGACGTCGTCTATACCCGTACCGGCTGGCTGAGCCGTACCTGGCAACTCGTACCGGTGAGCCGCGTCCAGACGGTCGACACCACCCAGGGCTGGCTGGAACGGGCGTTCAGACTGGCCACACTGCGGGTGCGGACGGCCTCCTACGCCGGTTCGTCCACAATCGAGGGCCTGGACGCCGACGAGGCGCGGCGGGTATCCGAGGAGTTGGCGGTGCGCATCGGCGACGTCGGAGATGACGCCACATGAGCGATCGGGAGGAACCGGAGCCCGCCTCCGGGACGGCCGAGGACCCGCCGTACCGCTGCGAGCCCGACGTCGGAAGCGGCGCGCGGGAACAGGTCCCCGCACCGGAGTCGGTGAACCGACTGAGCCCGCGCTCGATGGTCACCGCACCCGTCAAGACGCTCAAGGGCTTCATCGTTCCCATCGGTGTCGCCCTCGTCCTCGGCAACTTCAACCCGTGGGTGCTGGGCGGTGCCGCCGCGGCCCTCATCGGAATGATCGCCACCGGCCTCTTCACCTATCTGACGTTTCGCTACCAGGTGGGAACGCAACACCTGGAGATCCGACAGGGCCTGATCAGCCGGAGCCGCCGCACGATCCCGCTGGAGCGGGTGCGCGGTGTCGACATCACGTCAACACTGCTGCACCGTCTCCTGGGACTGGCCGTCGTCAAGGTCGAGGCCGCGGCCGGCGGCGACAGGGACGAGGAGGGCACGCTCGACGCCGTCACCGCCACCGAGGCCGAGCGGCTGCGTCGGGCGCTGCTGTACCGCCGCGCACTCCTGCGGGGGGAGGTGACCGCCCCGGAGCGGCCGGAGGGCGAGCCGCGTCACGCGACCGAGGGGGAAAGCGCGCCGGCGCCGGCCTCGGCGGTGACCGGTGGGGCGCCCGGATCGGGCGGGCCCGAGACGGTCTACTTCGTGATGCCGCCGAGCTGGTACCTGTACGCCCTGCTCAGCATCGCCTACCTGGTCACCCCCTTCGCCGCGCTCGCCGCGGTCATGGGCCTGGTCGGCCAGGTCGTCAGCGAGGCGGGAGTCACCGAGGAGGCGCTGGAGTGGCTGGTGGTCCACGAGACCTCGCTGGTCCTGTGGGGCAGCGTCGCCATACTCGCGACGCTGCTGCTACTGATGCCGGTGTTCGCGGTCGTCTCCTACGGTGTCGCCCACTGGGGGTTCACGCTGTGGCGGCGCGACGGCTCGCTCGTCGCCGAACGCGGGCTGTTCACCCGGCGCAGCGTGACCCTGGAGTACCGCCGCATCCGTGGCTACGAGCTCCTTGACAGTCCACTGGAGCGGATGCGCGGGGCGGTCCGGTTGCGCGCGGTCGTGACCGGGCTGGGGGACACCGCGACGCGGGCGATGCTGTTGCCCATCGGCGCCCGAGACAGGGTCGCGCGGGTCATCGAGCGGGCGCTGGAACCGTTCCGCGGCAGGCTGGTGCCCCATCCCAGGGCCGCCCTGGGGCGCCGGCTGATCCGGGCGGTGGGGCCGTTCGCGGCGCTGGCCGTCCTCGGCTGGGCCAGCGGGTTCCCCGTGGTCGCGGGTGTCCTCGCGTTCCTGGCGCTGTTGGGCGTGCCTCTCGGAGTGGACCGTTACCGTTCGTTAGGCCACGGGTTCGACGGGCGGCGGGTCAGCGTGCGATCCGGATCCCTCCGGCGGGAGCAGGCCGTGGTCGGGAGCGACGCCATCATCGGATGGGCCTGGTCGCAGAGCCCGTTCCAGCGGCGGTCGGGGCTGGCGAACCTGGAACTCGCGGTGGGGGCGGGCGGTGGTTCCTATACCGCGATCGACGCCGGGTTCCAGGAGTCGGTCGACTTCGCCGGCACCATCACCCCGGAGATGGTGCGTCCGTTCCTGGTGGCACCGCACACCCCGGACGACGAGCCCGCCCCGGACCGGAGCCGGTCAACGGAGGGCGAGAACGGCCGCGGTTCACGTTGAGCGCGGACCGGCCGGCGGTGCTCCGCCGCCCGTGAACTCATTCGGGTTTCTTGGAGCCGAACATGATCTCGTCCCACGAGGGGACGGAAGCCCTGCGGCCACGCCCCTTACGCTTGGGCGCCTGGGTGCCTCCGGCGGCGGCGCCCGCGCCGCCGGCAGCGGCCGCCGAGACCGGGGCCTCGCGCTGGTCGGGGCGCTCCTGCTGCTCCTGTTGGTCCTGGCGCTCCTTGGTGGGCCCCGCCGACGGGATCGGGGTACGCCCCCCCGGCGGTTCGGGGGCCTCCGGCACGGAGGTGCGCGCGGCCGGGGGCTCGGGGGCCTCGGCCTGTGACGGGGCCGGCTCGGTGGGCACCACCGGCTCCACCGTCTCGGCGGCCGGGGCGGATTCGCGCACCTCCTCGGTCGCCTCTCGGGCCGGCTGGGTGGCGTCGACGCCGTGCTGGGTGGTGGCTGCGGGCGGCTCGGACGTGACCGCGGAGACACGCCCCGAGGAGGCCGGAGGCTCCGCGGGAGCGGGCCGCGACGGAGCCTCGGAGGCGGGGGGTCCGTTCGACGGTACGGGAGACACGGGGCTGGCCTGGCCCCCTGCCGGCTCGGCCGGCGCGCCTCCTTGGCGGCGGGGGACGAACGGGGTCACGTTGGCGCTGCCGGGGCCGAGGTCCAGCGGCTCCCCGGAATCGGGGCCGCACAGCCGCACGGCCTCGTCGTCGACCGGTGTGACGATGCGGCGGCGCGGCTCGTACACCCAGTGCGCCACCCGTTCCTCACCGGCGACCTGGAACGCCAGCTTCAGCTGCCAGGTGTTGTCCTCACGCTTCCACGAGTCCCACACGGCGTCACCGGTCTCGAGCTGGTGGGCGCCGATGCGGTCGCTGACGATCTCGCCGAGTGGGGGGCCGGGTGTGGTCTCGCCTTGGCGGCGCAGTGTCGCTTGCTGGGCCTGCTGAGCCATGTACTCGCGTTCCTGCAGCACAGGGCTTTCGAACCAGCGTACGCGCTCAATAGGGATTCCGGAGTACTCGGAGATGGCCTCCGCGTTCTCCCCGGAGCGGATCCGGGCCTGGATTTCCTTCGGGCGCAACGGATTCTCCACTTCGATCTCGTACTGGCCGAGCCGGGAGAACTGGCCGCGCACTGCGGCGCGGAGACGGTCGTCGACGGGGAGCGTGAACCGGGTCCCACGGCCGGAACTGGCCAGAACTAGGTAAGTCCCGTCCTCACTGACGGCGACAAGGCGAAGCTCCTGCATCGCCCTCCCTTTCGCGTCCCCTCGAGGGTGGATCCCGGGATGTCCCCCACGTTCCCAGTCTCATCGGCGTCCGACCGTTCGGCCAGTACCGCGCCCGGCATGTCCGAACCGTGCGCGTCCCTCCGGGCACGGGGCACGCTGCCCGAAGAAGTCCCGGAGTTCCCATCGTGCCATCCTGGCACGCCAGCCGCGCGGGCTACAGGGGGCTCGGAGGGCCCGTCCGGTCGTTGGCGTGACTTCCCAACGGGATGCTATCGCGAAGTGGCAGCCCCGCCCCACGGGCTGGCCAGCGCGCGGCGTTGCGCGGCACCGAACCAGCCGGGGTCACGACACGCTGGGTGTGATCTGCGGCCAGCCAGCCGCTTGAGCGGAACATCCCCCGCGTGCGGCTGGTTGTCCCCACGACGGGGGAACGGGGATGCCTCCCGGAGGCATCCCCGTCACAGGGTCTCGTCGCGCACAAGGGGGAATATGAGCGAGGACGAGGAGAAGGAAAAGAAGAGACGGCTCGACCTGAGCATGTCTCAGGTGGCCGGAGGTGGCCTCGCCACGCTCACGGCTGCGGCCGCGGCGTCCTACCTGGGGGTCTACGGCACGATCATCGGTGCCGCGGTGATGAGCGTGCTGAGCACGGCAGGCACCGCGATGTTCCAGCACTTCTTCCAGCAGAGCGGGGACAGGGCGAAGGGCATCGCCGAGCGCGCGCGAACGCCGCCCGATGGCGGCGACCGGGCGGGCAGCGGCGCCAACCACGAGTCGTACCAGCACGGCCCGGGAGACGCGGCCGCCCCCACCGAGGCGCCCGAAGCCGTGACCCCCCATTCCCGGAGCGCCCCGGGTGACACGTCGGCCACCCGGGCGTTCTCCCCGTCGGAGAGCCAGGACGAGACCGCGGTCCTCGGGCGGGGAGAGGGCGGCAGTGGCCGGAACTCGGTGTCATCGTCGGCCGGGGCGGCGCCGGCGACCCCGACGACGCCCACGGGTGAGCCACCGGGAACCGGGGGTTCCTCGGGCGACGGAGACGAGCCGGCCGAGGGCGGTCGTAGCTGGTGGCGTGGGTGGTGGGCACTGCTCCTCCCCGCACTGGCGGTGTTCGCCCTGGCCATGCTGTTGATCCTGGCGTTCGAGCTGTTCACCGGGCGCTCGCTCCACGACACGGTGCACGGCGGGGACACCCGGTCCGCGCCGACGATCCTGGGCGGTTACCCCACCGAGCAGCAGGACGACCCCACCGACGGTCCCTCCCCCGACACGGGGAACACCGAGAACCGCGATGGCGAGGTACCGGATCCCGACGCCTCCGAACCCGACGGGCGAACCGGCCAACCCGACGAGGAGCCCGGAACCGGTGGCGACACCGACGAGAGCCCGCGCACCGACCCCGGAACCGATCGGGAGGACGGCCAGCAAGACGCCCCGGAGAGCCGGGACGGAGACAACGAACGCGACGACACTGACGACAGCGGTGGCGGAGCCGCGCCGCCCGGGGGTGACCTGCAGGACCAGCCCTGAGCCCTGTTGTTGTCGAGCGCGGCGAAGCCGCGCTGAGGGGGCCGGTCACCGGGCCGTCGCCACTGCCTCGTGGAACATCGCCCCGTCACCGCCGGAATGGCCGGTCTCGAAGGCACGCGCGGGTTCCGACTCACCGAGCGAGGCGGTGCCGAACCCGTTCACGGGCCGAACACGGAGGTCAGGTAGTCGCTACCGAACCGGCGCGTCGGGTCGACCCGGTCGCGGACCTCCATGGCCGCGCCGAATCTCGGGTAGACCCCCTCGAGGTATCGGGGGTCGCGCGTGTGGAGCTTGCCCCAGTGCGGCCGCCCCCACACGGAGGTGAACACGGCTTCGAGGTCGGCGAAGTAGTCCTCGTGTGGGGTGCCCCGGTAGACGTGCGCCGCGACGTAGGCGGTGTCGCGCCCGTGGGCCGGGGACAGCCAGGCGTCCTCGGGTGGGGCGAAGCGCACCTCGACGGGAAAGCTGATCCGGTGCCCCCTTCTGCGGACGGTCGCGCGGATCTCGCGGAGCACGTCGGGCAGCTCCCCGGCCGGGATGGCGTACTCCATCTCCACGAACCGCACCCTCCGGGGGCTGGTGAACACGTGGTGGGAGGTGTCGACGTAGTCCCGCGCCGACAGGGCCCGTGCGCTGAGCTGGTTGATCGTCGGGATCGCGGGCGGTACCCGCCGCCCGAGCCGGTTGATGAGTTCGAATGCCGAGTTGGCCAGGAACTCGTCGTCCAACCACCTCCTGAACGGGGGGAGCGGAGCGGCCGGCCCCTCACTGCGGTTGTTGGCCTTGGTAAGGGTCCGTCCGGTGTGGGGGAACCAGTAGAACTCGAAGTGCTCGTTGGACGAACGCAGCTGCCGAAGCCGGCCCAGGACCTCGTCGAGAGGCATCGGTTCCTCGCGCGCGTGAAGCAGGAACGCCGGCCGCACCGCCAGGGTCAGCGCCGTGGCCACGCCGAATCCCCCCAGGCCCACCCGGGCCGCGTCGAACAGGTCGGCGTTCTCGGTGGGCGAGCACGACGCGACGCTGCCGTCGGCCAGGACCAGCTCCATCCCGCGGACCTGGGAGGCGAGCCCACCGGTGTCGCGTCCGGTACCGTGCGTTCCCGTCTGGACGGCGCCGGCGACGGTCTGCGTCGCGATGTCGCCCATGTTGGCCAGCGCGACACCGTGACCCGACAGCGCCTCGTTGAGGTCGCGTAGTGGCAGGCCGGCCTCGACGGTGACGGTGCCGGACTCGGGGTCCACGCGGCGCAGTGCGGCCAGGGCGGTGGGCGCGAGCATCATGTCGCTGGTCACCGCTGCCCCGGTGAACGAGTGCCCGGACCCGACCATGCGCACCCGCAGCCCCTCACCCGCGGCTGAGCGCACCGCGGTGGCGACCTCCGCGGTGCTGTTCGGCGTGCGCAACCGGCGGGGGCGGGCCTGCCGGGTGCCGGACCAGGTGCGCCACACGACGTCGGACATCTCGAATTCCTTCCGGGGTCGGGCCGCGAGGGTGACGGAAGAGGGAGCGGGCTATCGGGTGTGACGGCGACCGTACCCCGCCGGTGCGATGTCGGGGTCCGGCTCCTACACCGCGAACCCGGACTCCGGCAACCTCATACGGTGTGACCCTGCCGGCACACCCCGGTGGGGCGCGCGACCGCGGCACCGGGGCGCGCGGTCGAGTGAGCTGGTTTCATGGGAGCATGAGGCCATACGACGCGTTTCTGCTGATCTCCTTCGGAGGGCCCGAGGGCAACGAGGACGTCATTCCGTTCCTTGAGAACGTCACCCGGGGGCGGGGCATCCCCCGGGAGCGCCTCGCGGAGGTCGGCGAGCACTACTTCATGTTCGGCGGGATCAGCCCGATCAACCAGCAGTGCCGTGACCTGGTCGAGGCGGTGCGCGCGGACTTCTCCGCCAACGGTGTGAACCTCCCGGTCTACTGGGGGAACCGGTTCTGGGACCCGCTGCTCACCGACACCGTGGCGGAGATGGCCAAGGACGGCGTACGCGACGTCGTGGCGTTGGCAACGTCCGCCTACAGCTGCTACTCGAGCCACGGCGCCTACATCGTGGACATCGAGACCGCGCGCGAGGCCGCCGGGCCCGACGCGCCGCGGATCGACCTCGTACCGCCGTTCTTCGACCATCCGGGGTTCGTCGATCCGCTCGTCGAGCACACCCGTCAGGCGCTGGAGCGGCTTCCGGCCGGTGAGCGCGACAGTGCGCGACTGCTGTTCTCCGCGCACTCCATCCCCACCGACATGGCCGAGGCCAGCGGGACACCGGAACAGGGGTACGGCCCGAACGGGGCCTACGTCGCGCAGCTCGCCGCGGTCGCCCGACTGGTGAGCGAGCGTTTGGGAGTCGACAACGCCCACGAGGTGGTCTACCAGAGCCGGAGCGGCCCGCCGAGCCAGCCCTGGCTGGAACCCGACGTCAACGACCGGATCGAGGAGCTGGCGGGTGAGGGCGTCTCGTCGGTCGTGGTGGTGCCCCACGGGTTCGTCTCCGACCACATGGAGGTCATGTACGACCTGGACCACGAGGCCGCCGACACCGCGCGTGGCCTCGGGATGCACTTCGCCCGTGCCCACGCGCCGGGAACCCACCCGAGGTTCGTCTCCATGGTGCGGGAACTCGTCACCGAGCGGGCCGCCCCCGACGCCGGGGTGGCGCGACTCAGCGACCTCCCCACGTGCCCGGCGGACGGCGCCGGATGCTGCCGCGTCCGGCCGGTAGCCTCGTAGGCCGGACCTGACGCGCTGGCGGCTTGGACGACGACAACGGGGAGACCACGATGCCCGCAGCCGAACCCGCACACCTTCTGGACTTGGCCGTCGACGTCGCCCGTGAGGCCGGACAGCTGGCCGCCCGCGGTCAGGCCGGTATCGGTGTGCTCGAGACCAAGTCCTCGCCCACCGACGTGGTCACCGAGATGGACCGCTCGGTCGAGGAGCTGGTCCGTAAGCGCCTTCTCAGCGCCAGGCCCGGCGACTCCGTCCTGGGGGAGGAGAGCGGTAGCGAGACCGGGTCCTCCGAGGTTCGCTGGATCGTCGACCCGATCGACGGCACGGTGAACTACCTGTACGGCCGGGGCGAATGGGCGGTGTCGATCGCGGCGGAGTCCCGGGGCGAGGTCGTGGCCGGGGTCGTGGCGATCCCCGCTCGGGGCGAGACCTACACCGCGACACTGGGCGGCGGTGCCTTCTGCGAGGGCGAGCCGCTGCGGGTGAACGACACCGTTCCGCTGGAGACGGCGCTCGTGGGCACGGGATTCGGCTACAGCACCGACCGTCGGGCACACCAGGCCGAGGTACTGCGCACCGTGCTGCCTCGGGTACGCGACATCCGTCGGGGCGGATCCGCCGCGGTCGACCTGTGCTCGGTCGCGCACGGTCGCGCCGACGCCTACTACGAGCGAGGGCTGAACGCCTGGGACTGGAGCGCGGCCGAGCTGATCGCGCGCGAGGCCGGAGCCCGGGTGGCCGGTCTGAACGGCGCGCCACCGACCCCGGACCTGGTCATAGCGGCGGCTCCCGGTCTCTTCGAGGAGCTGCACGACCTGCTCGAACCTCTGGGGGCCGACACCGACGGCGCGTCGCCCGCCACGTGACCGGGGTGACGGTGCCGCAAGACACGAGAGGGCCGACCGGGGTGGTCCGGCCGGCCCTGATGGCCCCCGACAGGTCGCAGAGTTACGCGCAGTGCGGGTCGATGCCGTTCAGCACGGCGATGCGGTGTAGGTCCTCCAACTCCGACGCGTGCGCGTCGGCGAGGAAGTCGTCTCCGGCGGCGCGGGCCGCTTGTAGCGACTTGTCGGTCTCTGAGATGCGGGTCTTGATCTCAGCGACGAACTCGCCCATTTCACCTCACTCATGCTCGTGTCTGCGCTACGTCGAGTCACAGCGTTGTGACGACGCCGAACCAGCCCCGGCGCTGCGGCACTCGTTCGACGGACAAGGGTCGTGCGGGGATCGCGAGCCGGATGGGGTGGTGCCCCGGCCCGGAGGGTCGCTCCGCGCCGTTTGGCCCGGCGCTCGCTGGCCCTACCCGCGGCGTGTCCCGGATGAAACCTCCCTCGATGGGTGTGATCGATCTGTGACCGATGGGGGGACGCCACGGACCCCCATGATGCCAACGCCTCCCGCGTCATCGGCGGCAGGGGCGTGAATTGGGCGTGAACGGGCTCGGCGTGGACGGGTGTCTTACACCACAGTGACTCTCTCGTGCCAGTGCTTATCTTTTTCTTATCCGGGATGTGGCATATTTGAGACGTGCGGGGTGAAGGGCGCTGCCGACGGTTGGGGGATACGTCGGCAGCGCCTCCCCGCCCAGGGAAGTCGGCCACGGCCCCGCGCCAGCGCGGGGCCGTCGTTGTGCCAGTGGCTCCCGGCCGTTGACCAGGGGTGCGGGTCCACGCCTAGCCCAGGGCGGATCGGGATGTTCGGTTGCCACGTTCGACCCCGGGACGGTGGAATTGGTTGGGCCATCATTCGACATCGTGTGGTGTCGCCACAACGTAACGGTGGTTTACCCCGTCCTTATTCGAAGTGTGCGATAACGGTCAGCGAAGCCGGGGGATAGACGCCGCTGCCGGTGTGTTGGGGGATGCGCCGGCAGCGGCCCTCCCCGGCCGCTCGGAAGGTTGAAGGGTGACGTGCGGGTACTGGTGGTCGAGGACGAACAGGTCCTCGCCGAGGCTGTGGCGGTAGGGCTGCGGCGGGAGTCGATGGCCGTGGATGTCGTCTACGACGGTGACAGTGCCCTGGAGCACATCGCGGTCAACGACTACGACGTCATCGTGCTCGACCGTGACCTCCCCGGTGTCCACGGTGACGATGTCGCGCGCAGCCTTGTCGAGCAGAGCTACACCGGCCGGATCCTGATGCTCACCGCGTCCGGGGAACTCGCGGACAAGGTCGAGGGGCTCAGCATCGGCGCCGATGACTACCTGGCCAAACCGTTCGCCTTCGCCGAGCTCATCGCGCGGGTGCGGGCGCTCGGGCGGCGCGCGGTCCGGCCACTGCCGCCGGTGCTGCGGCGCAACGGGATCACCCTCGATCCCGCCAACCACGTGGTCGAGCGCGACGGGCACGAGGTCACGCTCACTCCCAAGGAGTTCGCCGTTCTCGAGGTGCTCATGCGGGCTGACGGGACCGTCGTCAGCGCCGAGGGGCTGCTGGAGAAAGCCTGGGACGAGAACGCCGACCCGTTCACCAACGTCGTCCGGGTCACCGTCATGACGCTGCGCAAGAAACTCGGTGAACCACCCGTCATCCACACCGTTCCCGGCGCGGGGTACCGGATTTGAGTACCTCCGGCGACGGTACGACACCGGCGGAACCCTCCGACGGGGTACCCCCGACCGCGCCGGGGGACACCGGCACCTGGCGTAGTCTCACCACGCAGCAGTCGCAGCCCCGGGACTCCGAGGGATCCGTGGCGCGCGGCGTGCGCCGTCTCACCGACAACATCAGCCTGCGCGCCCGGCTGACACTGATCTACGGCATGCTCTTCTTCGCCGCCGGGTCGTTGCTCCTGCTGCTGAACTACATCATCATCGCCACACTGCTGGACAACCTCACGTTCACGCTGCAGCCCGATTTCCCCTACAGCGACGACCCCGAAGTGGTCGAGGCGGTCAAGAACTCCCTCATCGAAAACGTGCTCTCGCAGGTGACCCGATTCTCCCTGCTGGCGTTGGTCATCGTGGGGCTACTGGCGGTCGCCCTGGGGTACGTGGTGGCCGGACGCGCGCTGTCCCCGCTGCACAAGATCACCCGGATCGCCCGCCGACTGTCGGAGCGCTCCCTGCACGAGCGCATCGCGCTCAGCGGGCCCGACGACGAGATCCGTGAACTCGCCGACACCTTCGACGACATGCTGGAGCGTCTCGACCGCGCCTTCGACGGCCAACGCAGGTTCGTCGAGAACGCCTCACACGAGCTCCGCACCCCGCTGGCCATCAACAGGACGCTACTCGAGGTCGCGCTGAGCGACCCCAACGCCTCGGCCGACCTGACCACGATCGGGCGCACCCTGCTGGAGACCAACTCCCGCCACGAGCGGCTCATCGACGGGTTGCTCTTCCTCGCCAAGAGCGACCGTGAGCTGGAGGTGCGCGCCGCCGTCGACATCGGCGAGGTGTCGAGCACCGTGCTGAGCCAGCTTTCCGCGGAGATCGAGGAGGCCGGGCTGACGCTTCGCTCGGACCTGCGTGGAGCCACGGTGAGCGGCGACCCGGTGCTCCTCGAACGGTTGGTGGCCAACCTGGTCGAGAACGCGATCCGCTACAACGTGACCGACGGTGAGATCACCGTGCGGTCCGGCTACTACGAGTCGATGCCCGCCGTCCAGGTGGAGAACTCCGGCGCGGTCATCCCCGCCTACGAGGTCGAGGGTCTGTTCGAACCGTTCCGGCGCAGCTCGGGGGACCGGGTGCGGTCCAGCAACAGCGCCGGCCTCGGTCTGTCGATCGTGCGCTCCGTGGTACGCGCGCACGGGGGGACCGTGACCGCCTGGCCCCGCTCCGGGGGCGGCCTCGTGGTCACAGTCCGCTTTCCCGGGCAGGCACGCGAGACCCCCGCGAGCGGGAACCGCTGAACACCGCGGGTGAGAACGTGCGCGGCCTCGCGCGAGATGGTATCTATACGTGTCCGACGACACCGCGGCCCGAGGTAAGAGCAGGTGCCGAAGGTGGGTATGATCTCCCGGGCGTGAACACGGCGGGAAGTCCTTCCGGCGTGGACGTGTCTGCTCTGACCTTGCCCGTTGAGTAGCCAGCGCTCGTCCGGATGAGGGAAGAGTGAGAAATAGGTCGGATTACTCCGGGCGTTGGGTAGCACATGACAAGGAACCGAACCGCGGCACGCGGCGTGGCGGCCGCGTCGGGCACTCTGCGCTACCCGATCGGTGCGGTGGCGCCGGGAGGGGCATAGTCCACTATCGCTACGGGAAGATTCCGACCGATCCGGGCACAAGACGCGACGCTCACGCGTTGGACCCGCGCGAAGAGGCATAGATCGAGGGGGATGGAGTAAGAAAGAATGGCCACAGACTACGACAGCCCACGCAAGACCGACGAGGATATCAACGAGGACAGCCTGCAGGAGCTGCAGGCGCGGCGGGGGGACAAGGGCACGAGCACGATCGATGTCGACCCGGACGAAGTCGCCGAAGGGATGGAACTTCCCGGCGCGGACCTGTCCGGCGAGGAGCTCGCCGTGCGGGTGCTCCCGCGCCAAGCCGACGAGTTCACGTGCTCTCGCTGCTTCCTGGTCCACCACCGCAGCCAGCTCGCCGAGGAGCGCAAGGGGCAGCTCATCTGCAAGGAATGCACTGCCTGAGGCCGGCGGCCTCCCTCGTGCTGCCTCTGCGGCCCGCGTGCCACGGCGAATGATGCGTCCCCGGCCTTCCGGGGACGCATCATTGTGCGCGGTACCACTGGCGTAACCACACGACTAAGAACGCTGATCCCATATCGGCTAGCTTTGTCGGTAAGCGCCACGTGGGTCAAGAGGTGAGGAGGACCCGAGGTGCCAAACAACGCGCGTCGCGCGGACAGCAGCCGTGAGTCCGACGACACCCGCGCGGGTGAGGAGTTCGCTTCCACGCCACACGCGGACGTCGGGGAACTCGTCGGGCGAATCGTCGACGAGGGGGGCAACGGCTCCGGGCTGTTGACGCGGCTCCCCCGAGCCCTGACACGCAGTGCCCGTGCCGCCGGGGTCAAGGGGGTCGCCGGCGGCCGCTGGCTCACCGACCTGTTCACTGACGACATCGCCCCACGCATCCCCGTGCGGGACCTGGAAGCGCTGCGACAGCACCACGACGGCCTCGACGGCGAGGAACTCGCCGACACGCTGGTGCGCAACGCCTCCGTGGCGACCGCCGCGGTTGGTGCCGCCGGTGGGGCCCTGGGCGCCGTGCAGATGGCGGCGCCGCCGCTGCTCCTCACAGCGCCCGCCAAGCTCGTCGCCGAGGCCGTCGTGGTCGCGGCCATCGAGGTGAAGCTCATCGGCGAGCTGCACGAGGTCTACCGGGAACGACCCGCGGGTTCGGGACTACAGCGCGGCTCGGGGTACCTGGCCGCCTGGGTCACGAAACGCGGTCTCGAGCGTGTGCAGACGGGGACCTCGCTCACCGCCGTGCTGGGCGCCGCCGCGAAGGCCGAGCTGCGCAACCGACTCATGCGCGTCATGGGTCGACACCTGTCGACGCTCGGCCCGTACCTGACCGGCGCCGCCGCGGGTGGGGCGCTCAACCGGGCCGCGACCGTGGCACTGGCCAGGTCGGTGCGCGCCGACCTGCGCGGAACCGCCCTCCCGGAGAGCCGGTGATCCCCACCACGGCGAGGGCCGAGGCGGCGCAGGGGGCGCCACGTGGCGTGGCGCCCCACGACTTCGCGCTCAGGCGGGTCAGCCCGCCTCGACTCGGTGGCCGCGCCGGCCCAGCATGCGCCTCTGGGTGGCGCGCACGGCCAGCACCCGCGCGACCTCCATTCCCACACCGGTGACCACCGCCCAGCCCACGGCCTCTCCGAGTCCGACGTCCAGAGACTCCGGCTCGGTCGGTGGCTCCTTGCCAGTCGCCCGGGTCCAGGCGAAGGTCAGCACCTTGCGTGCCGCGTACCCGGCGACGAGGGCGGACACGCCGCCCATGATCTGCGCGGCGAGCTCACCTTCCTTTTTTGCCATGTTGATCGATCGCTTCCCGATGTCCGAGAGCCTGCAGGGTCTGTTCGAAATACTGCCATGCCTGCCGGCGCCCGCCACAGCCGTACCGCTGCCCGGGTGTCGCGGACGCCCGGGACAAGCTACCCCCAGCCGGTTCCCGAAGCGAGCACGACCGTGGACCCCCGATGTCTCCTGCGTGGTCGGTGAGCGAAGGCGTCACGATAAGCTCGCGGGTTGTGAGTAGCGATTTCCCCGACGGCGCGGTGGACGTACGGGTCCACCGCATCGACCCCCAGGCGCCGCTTCCCGAGTACGCCCACCCTGACGACGCCGGAGCCGACCTCGTGACGATGGAGGACGTCCTGCTCGACCCCGGCGCGCGAGCCACCGTACGCACCGGGATCGCGATCGCGCTGCCCGCGGGCTACGCCGCGTTCGTGCATCCCCGTTCGGGGCTCGCGGCGCGGTGCGGGCTCACCATCGTCAACGCCCCCGGAACGGTGGACGCCGGGTACCGTGGCGAGATCCGGGTGACCCTGCGCAACACGGACCGGCACTCCCCGGTCGCACTGGCGCGTGGGGACAGGATCGCCCAGATGGTCATCCAGCGGGTTGCGGGGGCGCGGTTCCGTGAGGTCGAGGCCCTACCGGAATCCGCGCGCGGAACCGGCGGGTTCGGTTCCACCGGCGGGCACGCGGCGCGGGGCTGACGATCACGCTCCCCGGTGACTCCGGGGACGACGAAACAGGAGAGGTGCAGGCGTGTTCGGACGCCGGAGCAAGAACAGACAGCGGGACGACGCCACCGGGGACGCCGAGGCTGTCGCGAGCCCGTCGCCGGTGACCGAGACGGGCAAGAGCGAGGACCGGTACCGCGCCCAGGGGCCTTGGGACGTCGCGGAGGACGCGCCGGAGGTCCCCCGCATCGACCTCGGCGCCATTCGCGTCCCCGTCGAGCAGGGCATCGAGGTCCAGGTCAACGTCGCGCAGAAACGCAAGAAGATCATCGGTGTCACCCTGATGAAGGGGAACAGCGCACTCCAGGTGCAACCGTTCGCGGCACCCAAGTCAAGCGGCCTGTGGGACGAGATGCGCGAGGAGCTGCGCGAGCAGGTCACCCAGCAGGGCGGTAAGGCCGAGGACTTCGACGGCACGTTCGGCCCCGAGCTGCGGGCGGTCATCCCGATCGAGGGCAAGACGAACGAGCAGGGGCAGCAGCTCGGCCAGCGTGTCCGGTTCATCGGCGTCGACGGCCCACGCTGGATCCTGCGTGGCGTCATCCGTGGCGAGGGCGCCAACAAGCCCGAGGTGATGGCCGACATCGAGCAGATCTTCCAGCGGATCGTGGTGGTACGCGGGGAGGAGCCCGTCCCACCACGCGACCTCCTCGAGATCACCGTTCCCCAAGAGTTGCAGCAGCGCATGAACGAGTCGCTGGACGCGCAGCAGTCCACGCGGGCCAACGGCGAGACCACCACCTAGGGTGAGCGGTACCGGTGCGGTGCGCCGGGCCGACGACGGGCGCCCGCTCACCCCGATGCCCTCGTTCACTGGTGAGGCGCCCGTACCGGGGCCTCACCGCGTGGAACCGGGCTCCTGTGGATCCCGCACCCTGCCGAGGAAGAGGATCGCCTCGCGGCGGCGGAGCACGAAGGTGAAGGGCCGGTCGACCGTGAAGGTCACGGGCCGGTCGCGGGTGAACGAGGCGGTGCGCATGACGACGGCGGTCGCGGCCGCGCCCTCGGCGCCCTCCTCGTCGACGCGGAGCCGCGCCCGGTGGACCACCTCGTCGATGAGCAGCGGGTGTTCGGCGATACCGCCGAGGTCGGCCCGGGGAGTGAAACAGGTCCGCACCCCGACACCGCCCAACGGGCCGGAGAGATGCTCGCTGTGGGCGAGATCGAACCGGGGAAGCGCGAGCGCGACGTCGCGCTCGGAGGTGGCGCGCCGCAGCTCGGTGAGGGTTCGCGGCGCCAGCTCCGCGTCACTGTCGTCGTCGAGCAGGATGTCCAGCGCGAGGTCGTGGTCACCGGGAAGTGTGACCATGCGCCAGCCGCGCGTCTCGGCGTAGCCGAGGCGTCCCCTACGGTGCATGGTCGCCACGCGCCGGGTTCCACCGGGCGCGTGGAACCTCTCGCGCGAGGTCCTCTTCGGGTCGAAGGGCTCCTGCCACCGCAGGCGCACCCACAGCGCGTTCACCAGCAGCGCCCGGGTGGTGTCTTGTACCGTCCCGGACGGGAGCAACTCGCTGATCAGCCCGCGGGTGAGCGTGGCGACCTCCTCGTTGATGGTACGCCGTGCGCCGTCGGGGTCGCCGGGAAAGTCGACGGTGTACACACCGGAGCCGCGGTGGTCGCGTAGGGCGGCCTCGAACTCCGGGCGTGGTCCCAGGTCGTCACGGATCCACAGCCCGGTGCTGGCGGCCAGCTCCGGACCGTCGGCCACGGCCTCGTCCAGCGCCGCCAAATGGGCCCGCAGGTCGCTGCCGAGCAGCGCGGTCAGCTCGTCGCGGGTCGCCCCGCCGGCACCGGTGGCCACCAGCCCCAACGCGCAGGCCACCGAGTACGGGGACCACACCAGCCCCGACCGGTCGGAGCGCGTGAGCTGGGCGTGCAGCCGCAGGGCGAAGTCGAGATGGTCGGGTCTGAGCGCGGTGGACGCGGGCGAGACGGCCATTGGGTACGCGCGGCTGGCTTCGGGGCCGTGGGCCTCGGGTGTGCCGCGCTCCCTCCCTTCGTGTCGTGGCGGCGTACTGGGCCGCCCTCGGCAGCGGCGCCGCCCCCACCTCTCGTCGGCCCCGGCCGGGCTGTCCACAGCGCCGCGGAGGATACGCGGTGCGGCCACTCGGCCGCTGCGAGGACGGTCACGGGCCGCCGCGACGGCCCGTGACCCCCATGCGCCAGAGTAGGCATCCGCGTTCGCGGTGTCATGGTGCCCAGCCAACCACACCAACAGGCAGTCACAGTCGGTAGCGTAACCAACACGGATTCGCGTGCCCGTGGGGCGTGTGCTCTAGGCTGGGCTCCGGAGTCCGCAGCCGACCAACGGCCGGCCACCGCGTGGCCTGACCGACCGACCAACCAGTGGGAGCAGCATGACCGACCACGATCGGCCCGCCAGCGAGGCCGGGGACAGCGATCCCACCTCGGCCGGGCCACCAGGGGAGGAGGCCGAGCGGTCGACGAGGGTCTCCGAGGAGACGGTCGAGTCGGTGGTGCGCCAGCAGCTCTCCAAGGCGCTGGGCGGAAAGCGCGGCATGGCCGAGGCCGCGGCCCCCACCCTCGTGTTCACGGGTAGCTACCTGGCCACCCAGGAGCTCAAGCTCGCGTTGGTGCTGGGCGGCACCGCGGCGTTGCTGTTGGCCGTGGTGCGCGTACTACAGCGTTCGTCCGTGCAGTTCGTGGTGAACAGCCTCCTCGGCATCGGCATCGCCGCGATCTTCGCGTTGCGGAGCGGCGACGCGGAGGACGCGTTTCTCCCGGGGATCATCTACAACGCCGTGTACGCCGCCGTGCTGATCCTCACGATCGCCATACGCTGGCCCGCCGTCGGACTGCTCATCGGCTCGGTCACCGGCGATCCCACGGGCTGGCGCGACAACCCGGCCGTGGTCAGGCTGAGCTCGCGACTGACATGGCTACTCGTACTTCCGTGCGTGCTCCGGGTCGTGGTGCAGTACCCGCTGTGGATCGCCGCCAAGACCGGGGCGGCCGACACGTTCGCCCTGCTCGGACTGGCCAAGATCGGGATGGGCTGGCCGGTGCAGGTGGCATCACTGGCCGCGATGGTCTGGCTGTTGGCACGCGGACGCACTCCGATGGGCCCCGGCGGGGGGCTGGGAGCGGCCAGCGCGGACCCGGAGCGCCAACGCGACGACTGACCCCGGTCTAACCCTGGGGCACCAGGAGTTCACCGAGCTCCTGCACCGACTCCGCGCTACTCAGAAACACCAGGTCATCACCGGAGCGCAGGATCGTCTCCGCCGAGGGTGAGCGCACCCGCCCCTGCCGTACGATCGCGACCAGCACGATGTCCTCGGGCAGCGCGGGAACCAGCTCGGCCACCGGCCGGTCCACGTGCGCGCCGTCCTCGGGCAGCGTGAACTCCAACAGGTCGGTGTCGGGCAGTGACATCAGCGCCATCGCCTCGCCGGCGTCGTTCACCCCGTTGGGGTCCTCGACCAGCGCGGCGATCAGCCGCGGCGGGGACACCGCGACGTCGACCCCCCAGGCGTCGGTGAACAACCACTCGTTGGCCGGGTCGTTGATCCGCGCCACCACCCTGGGCACCGCGAACTCGGTCTTGGCGAGCAGCGACACCACGAGGTTGGCCTTGTCATCGCTGCTGGCGGCCACGACGACGTCGAACTCGCCGATATGGGCGTCCTCGAGGGAGGACAACTCACAGGCGTCGGCGAGCAGCCACTCCGCGTGCGGCAGCTCGTCCAGGCCGATCGCTCGGGAGTCCCGGTCGATCAACAGCACCTCGTGCCCGCTCCCGGACAGCTCGGCGGCGATGGAGCGCCCGACGCTGCCGGCCCCGGCGATCGCGACTCGCATCTACCCACCGTTCCCTTCGCTCTCGTGCGGGCGCAACCGGGCCTGCACACTGTCGATGTCGCCCCTGCGCGCCAGCACGTGCAGCACGTCGCCGGCGCGCAGCGGCTCGTCGCCGCGCGGGAGCAGGAGCTCACCGGCCCGCGAGAGGTAGGCCACGCGCAACGGCAGCGCCGCCTCGAGTTGCTCGACCCGCCGGCCGACCCACTGGGCGCTGAGCGGCGCCTCGGTCATGACCAGGCTCCCCGAAGGATCGCGCCACAGTGGGCCGCTGGACACCCCCGGGTCCCCGGGGACCAGTCGGCGCAGGATCGTGTCGGCGGTCCAGTTGACGGTGCCCACCGTGGGGATGCCGAGCCGCTGGTACACCTCGGCGCGTCGGGGGTCGTAGATCCGCGCCACGACGTTGGTGACCCCGAAGGTCTCCCGCGCCACCCGCGCCGAGATGATGTTCGAGTTGTCCCCGCTGCTCACCGCCGAGAACGCCTCGGCGTCCTCGATCCCGGCGGAGACGAGCACGTCGTGGGCGTGGCCGAGCCCGGTCACGGCTGTTTTGGCGGTACTGGAGCGCAGCCGCCGGAACGCGTCGGGGTCCTGGTCGATCACGGCGACCGTGTGACCCATGTCCTCCAGCGTGTGCGCGAGCGTCGATCCGACGCGCCCACACCCCAATATCACGATGTGCACTGGTCATTCGCTCCTGTGAGTCCACGCGCGGCCCGTAACGTCGCGCGTTCGCCGTCGGCGGCGGGGTGCCCAACCGCTCGCGCTCCTGTCGGGACGGCCCCGGGCACGCGGAAGGGCCGGCCATGGGTGCCTACCCGGATTCCGAGCGGTGTACCGCCGCCACGTCCACATCGTCGCACGTTCGGCACGAACCCGATGGAACCGCTGGCCGGGATGCGCGGTCCCATACTGGGTCGAATCCTGAAGTGCCCGGTCGTGAACGCGACCGGCGATGCCGAGTGGACGGAGGGAACATGAAGCAGCGGAGACTCGCGGCCGCCGCGTTCGTGGTCGGGGCGAGTGTGTGGCTGAGCGGGTGCGGCCTCGTGCCCGGCGACTCCGGCGGGGGCGGATCCGAGGAGGCCGAGCAGGACGAGGACGCCGGGCAGGAGCAGGCCGAGGACCTCACCTGGGAGGACCACTTCCCCGAGGGCGTAACCCCCGTCATCGAGATGGACGAGCCCGGTGGTGAGGGCCAGGACGAGGCGCTGGACGAGTTCTTCGCGTTCTACGGCGAACTGTTCCAGGCGATCTACGACCAGGACACCGAACAGGCGTTCCTCGCGGAGCGGCTCACCGACGACGCGCCCTCACCCGAGAGCCTGCGGACCGGGATGAACACGTTCATCGACGCCAACGCCGTCCCGACGGGCGATATGCGCTTCTACAATGGACAGATCGCGCCGTGGAGCCAGGACGCGATGCAGGTCGACTTCTGCGTCGACCAGCGTACGTTCGCGCTGCAGGACGCCGACTCCGGCGAGGAGACCCAGGTGCCCGAGGACAGCTGGGAGGCCGACGCGTTCCGGCCCAACATCCTGCAGGCCAGTGGGGCGTTCACGCAGGACGACGAGGGCGTGTGGCGCAGCGAGTCGTTCTCGATCACCCCGGTCGACGAGGAGTCCTCCGACACCTACGAGTGCCTCTCGGAGCCGGAGGAGTAGCCGGCGGACTTTCCGAAGAGCCCGCGACCCGCCTCCGCCGCGGCCCCGCGGCGGAGGCGGGTCGCGGGCGGGACGCCGCGGTGGTGGCGCTCGACTAGAGTGGCCGTAGACGGGCGGTGACTGCGGGGAGGTCACGCGCGCGATGTTGTGGAGCAGTCTCCCGTCCGCCGGAGGTGGTCATCTTTGAGTCGTGGTGTTTCCGTGCGTCCCGAAACCGGGGAGCTGGTGGGAACCGAGGTCGACCTGCGAGTCGACAACGTCGCCCACGGTGGCTGGTGCGTGGGGCGCCACGACGAGCAGGTGGTGTTCGTACGGCACGCGCTGCCGGGCGAGCGCGTGCGCGCCCGGGTGACCAGCCAGACCAAGCGCTTCCTCCGCGCCGACGCCGTCGAGATCATCGAGTCCTCACCCGACCGGGTGCAGCCGCCGTGCCCCTACGCCGGCCCGGGCAAGTGCGGCGGGTGCGACTGGCAGCACGCCTCACTCGAGGCACAGCGCCGACTCAAGGGTGAGGTCGTGGCCGACCAGCTGCGGCGCATCGCCGGGATCGACCGCGAGGTGGTGGTCGAGGAGCTTCCGGGCGCGTCCGACGGCCTCGGCTGGCGCACCCGGGTCAGGTTCGCCGTCGACGACGAGGGTCGCCCCGGGTTCCGCCGGCACCGTTCTCACGAGGTCCATCCGGTGGACGAGTGCGCCATCGCCCACCCCGATGTGAACGCGCTCGGCGTCACCGACACCACGTGGCGGGGGTTCACCGAGGTCGAGGCGATCACCTCGGCCTCCCACGCCGACAACGCCGTCGTCGTCACCCCACGCTCCGCGCGACTTCCCGCGCTGCCCCCGCTGCGGGAGTCCACCGCGGTCCTGCGCCGTTTCAAAGGGGGGCGGTTGCAGCAGGTACGGGGGCGGCGTGGCGTCCGCGAGACTGTCGGGGATCGCGAGTACCGGGTCAGCGCCGGCAGCTTCTGGCAGGTACATCCGGGCGCGGCGAGCGCGCTGAGCGAGGCGGTACTCGACGCGCTGCGTCCCGAGCCCGGTGACACCGCGCTCGACCTGTACTGCGGTGCTGGGCTGTTCGCGGGTGCGCTGGCGGGCGCGGTCGGACCACAGGGCCGGGTGCTCGGGGTCGAGAGCGAGTCGGAGGCGGCCCGCGACGCCCGGCACAACCTGCGCGACATGCCGTGGGTCCGGGTGGAGCAGGCCGACGTGGGCGCCCAGCTGCGGGAGTGGGTCGACATGCGGGTCGACGTCGCCGTGGTCGATCCGCCGCGTGCCGGTGTGGGCGAGGTCGTCGCCGAACAGCTCGCCGAGTTGCGTAACCGACGGGTGGCCTACGTCTCGTGTGACCCGGCCACCCTCGCCCGCGACCTGGGAGCCTTCATCGGGGCGGGCTACACGCTCGAGGAGGTGCGCGCCTTCGACTCCTTCCCCATGACCCACCACGTCGAGTGCGTCGCCACCCTGAGCCGGGAGTAGGCGACCGGCACCGCTGGTGGCCGGCTTCCGCGACCGCTGCGCGGAAGGCACGCCGCCACCATCGCTCGGGCACCACCCTGCCACCCCGTTCGGGTGTGGCCAGCGACCGCGAAACTCCACGTCCGGGATCCCGCATCGTTGTCGCGGCCGGTGGGCAGAGGGAAGCTGACGCGCGCGAACACGGGGGCGTAGGGCGCGTTCCCCGTGCCGCTCTCGGGTGAGCCGCCCCAGTGAGGAGGGTGAGATGCCAGGCAGTGTCGCGCACAAGCTGATCGCCTCCCATCTCGTCGAAGGCGATATGATCCCCGGTCACGAGGTCGGTATCGCCATCGACCAGACCCTGACCCAAGACGCGACCGGCACGCTGGTCATGCAGGAGCTGGAGGCGTTGGGACTGGACCGGGCACGTACCGGTGTCAGTGTCCAGTACGTCGACCACAATCTGTTGCAGGCCGACGAGCGCAACGCCGAGGACCACGTGTTCCTGGAGTCGGCGTGCCGGCGTTACGGGATCTGGTTCTCCAGAGCGGGCAACGGTGTCTCACATCCGACCCACATGCAGCGGTTCGGCGTTCCGGGCGCCACCATGGTCGGCTCGGACTCCCACACCTGCGCGGCCGGTTCGCTGGGGATGCTGGCGGTCGGCGTGGGTGGGCTGGAGGCCGCGCTGGCCATCGCCGGACGGCCCCTGTACATCCGCATGCCCCAGATATGGGGGGTGCGCCTGACCGGCCAGCTCCCCGAGTGGTGCTCGGCCAAGGACGTGATCCTGGAGATGCTGCGCCGCCACAGCGTCAAGGGTGGCCTCAACCGCATCATCGAGTACCACGGTCCGGGCCTGGACACCCTCAACGCGATGGACCGGCACGTCATCGCCAACATGGGGGCCGAGCTCGGCGCGACCACCACCGTGTTTCCCGCCGACGAGGCGGTGCGTTCCTTCCTACGCGCGGAGCGGCGCGAGCACGATTTCGTGCCCCTGACCGCCGACGCGGATGCCAGCTACGACGTGACCGAGGAGATCGATCTCTCCACGATCGAGCCGCTGATCGCCAAACCCTCGGCCCCCGACAACGTCGTGCCCGTGCGCGAGGTCGCCGGGACCGAGATCAGCCAGGTGGTCGTGGGGTCGTCGGCCAACCCCGGGCTGCGTGACTTCCTGGTCGCCGCCTCCATCGTGGCGGGACGCCAGATCCCCGAGAGGGTGAGCTTCGACGTCAACCCCACATCCCGCCAGATCCTGACCGACATGACGCGGTTGGGGGGCACCGTCGACCTCATCAACAGCGGCGCGCGGTTGCACCAGACCGGGTGCCTGGGCTGCATCGGAATGGGGCAGGCTCCCGCTGTCGGGCAGAACTCGCTGCGCACGTTCCCGCGGAACTTCCCCGGACGCTCCGGCACACCGGAGGACTCGGTATGGCTGTGCTCTCCGGAAACCGCCGCGGCCTCGGCTCTCACGGGAGAGATCACCGAGCCGCGCGAGGCGGCCCGACGGTTCGACCTCGACCATCCCGAGATCGAGCTCCCCGACCACAGCAGTGTCAACACGACGATGCTGAGCCCGCCACCAGCACCGACGGAACCCCCCGCGGAGCTCGTCAAGGGGCCCAACATCTCCTCGCTGCCGGAGTTCCCGCCGCTGCCCGACAGTGTCGAGGCTCCGGTGTTGCTGAAGGTGGGCGACGACGTCTCCACCGACGAGATCTCCCCGGCGGGAGCCGTGGCGCTGCCCTACCGGTCCAACGTCCCCCAGCTGGCCGAGTTCACCTTCGTCCGCATCGACGACAGCTACCCCCGGCGGGCCAGCGAGATCGCCGACTCCACCGGCCATTTCGTCGTCGGTGGCCAGAACTACGGGCAGGGGTCCTCGCGTGAGCACGCCGCGATCACACCCCGCTTTCTCGGCCTGCGGGCGGTGGTCGCCAAGTCCTTCGCGCGGATCCACTGGCAGAACCTCGCGAACTTCGGGATCCTGGCCCTGGAGTTCGGGGATCCTTCGGACTACGACCGCATCGACTCCGGTGACATGCTCTCCCTCGCGAACCTCACCGAGACGCTGCCGGCGAGTGCCGAGATCACGATGCGCAACACCACGAAAGGGCAGACCTACCGGTTGCGCCACACCCTGTCGGCGCGCCAGGTGGACTCCGTCCTCGCCGGTGGGCAGATCCCGCTGCTCGCGCGGGCCGCCCAGTCGTGACCGGAGCCTCGGAGTGATCTTGGCCACGTGTTCCCGCCCGTGGGGCGCCCGACCGACGCGTCCGGCGGGCGGGGACCAGCGGTCGGGAGGGCACTCGCGGCGTACGACACGAGGGTCGCGGTTAACGCGATTCCGCGTGACGGTAGAACAATAGGTCGCATGCGTTTGCGGATTTTCACCGAACCCCAGCAGGGCGCCACCTACGACACCCTGCTCTCGGTGGCCAGGGCCACCGAGGATCTTGGCTACGACGCCTTCTTCCGCTCCGACCACTACCTGAGCATGGGGGACACCGACGGGTTGCCCGGGCCCACCGACTGCTGGGTCACCCTGGCCGGGCTCGCGCGCGAGACCTCCCGGATCCGGCTGGGCACCCTGATGACCGCGGCGACGTTCCGCCATCCCGGTCCGCTGGCGATCAGCGTCGCCCAGGTCGACCAGATGAGCGGGGGCCGGGTGGAGTTCGGCTTCGGTGCCGGCTGGTACGAGGCGGAACACCTGGCCTACGGCATCCCCTTCCCGGCCACGGCCCGCGAGCGGTTCGACCGTTACGAGGAACAGCTGGACGTCATCACCGGGCTGTGGGGCACGCCCCAGGGGGAGACGTTCAGCTACGAGGGGCGGCACTACCGGCTCACCGAGGGGCCCGCGCTGCCCAAGCCCGAGCAGTCGCCGCGGCCGCCCGTCCTGATCGGCGGTGTGGGACCGACCCGCACGCCCCGGCTGGCCGCGACGTTCGCCGACGAGTACAACGTGCCGTTCTCCTCCGTCGCCAAGACGGGGGCGGCGTTCGAGCGCACCCGTGCCGCGGTGAAGAGCGCCGGCCGCACCGAGCCCATGGTCTACTCCGCGGCGCAGGTGCTGTGCTGCGGTAGGGACGACGCCGAGGTCGCCCGCCGCGCCGAGGCGATCGGGCGGGACGTCGCCGAGCTGAAGGAGAACGGGCTGGCGGGCAGTCCCGCCGAGGTGGTCGACAAGATCGGTCGATTCGCCGAGGTCGGCGCTGATCGCCTCTACCTCCAGGTGCTCGACCTGACCGACCTCGACCACCTGGAGCTGGTCGCGTCGCAGGTGGCGCCGCAGGTCCGCTGAGCGCCGCCCCGGCGCCGCTCCGGGGGCGGGGCGGCGCCGACTAACTTGATATCGAGATATGCATTCGATAGCTTGATGTCGAGATAATAGCGCTGGACGAATCACTGAGCGTGTGAGGGTGACCGCCAACGGCGGATCCGGCTGGCAGGATGTGCCGGGAGGGGCATGCCCGGCGACGCTGTGGCCCAGGTTTTCGTGCTGGTCACTGGCCATCCCGGTAGGTGTTGGGGGCCGGCCCGCGTTCGGAGCGATCTTTGTGAGGAAGGGCAGCCTCAGTGATTGCCCGGCACCGCCACTACGGGAGGATGCCGGGTGAAAGTGGCGAGATCAGGAGGCAAACATCGTGTCCGCGAACAGCTTCGGCAGTAGTGACACGCTCCGCGTTGGCGACGCGTCGTACGAGATCTTCCGTCTGGACGCCGTCGAGGGCTCCGAGCGGCTGCCGTACAGCCTGAAGGTGCTGCTGGAGAACCTACTGCGCACCGAGGACGGCCAGAACGTCACCGCCGAGCACATCCGCGCCCTCGGCAACTGGGACCCCGCGGCCAAGCCGAGCCAGGAGATCCAGTTCACGCCCGCGCGCGTCATCATGCAGGACTTCACCGGCGTCCCGTGCGTGGTGGACCTCGCGACCATGCGCGAGGCCGTCAACGCCCTCGGCGGCGACCCCGACCAGATCAACCCGCTCGCCCCCGCCGAGCTGGTGATCGACCACTCCGTGGTGGTCGACCTCTTCGGACGGCCCGACGCCTTCGAACGCAACGTCGAGATCGAGTACGAGCGCAACTACGAGCGGTACAAGTTCCTGCGCTGGGGACAGACCGCCTTCGACGAGTTCAAGGTGGTGCCGCCGGGAACCGGGATCGTGCACCAGGCCAACATCGAGCATCTCGCCCGCGTCACGATGAACCGCAACGGGCAGGCGTACCCCGACACCTGTGTCGGTACCGACTCCCACACGACCATGCAGAACGGCCTGGGGATCCTCGGGTGGGGCGTCGGCGGCATCGAGGCCGAGGCCGCCATGCTCGGCCAGCCGATCTCGATGCTCATCCCGCGCGTGCTGGGTTTCAAGCTCACCGGCCAGCTCAACCCCGGAACCACGGCCACCGACCTCGTGCTCACCATCACCGAGATGCTGCGTGACCACGGCGTGGTCGGCAAGTTCGTCGAGTTCTACGGCGACGGCGTCGCGCAGGTGCCGCTGGCCAACCGGGCCACCATCGGCAACATGAGCCCGGAGTTCGGGTCCACCGCGGCGATCTTCCCGGTCGACGAGGAGACCATCCGGTACATGCGGCTGACCGGCCGCGGCGAGGCCCAGACCGCGCTCGTGGAGGCATACGCCAAGGAGCAGGGCCTCTGGCACGACCCGGCGCACGAGCCGGTCTACTCCGAGTACATGGAGCTGGACCTCTCCGAGGTCGTCCCCTCCATCGCCGGACCCAAGCGTCCCCAGGACCGGATCGCGCTGTCTCGGGCCAAGCCCACCTGGCGCAGGAACGTCGCCGAGTACGTCCACGACGAGGGCATCGAGAACGGGGTGGACGAGGCGTCCGCCGAGTCCTTCCCCGCCTCCGACGCCCCGGCGATCCACGCCAACGGCGACGGCGAGGTCGCGCGGCACACCACGGACCAGGAGGGCCGCCGTCCCCGCAAACCGGTCACGGTCACCATGGCCGACGGAACCCAGACCGAGATCGACCACGGCGCCGTGGTGATCGCCGCGATCACCTCGTGCACCAACACCTCCAACCCGTCGGTCATGCTGGGCGCGGCACTGCTCGCCAAGAACGCGGTCGAGAAGGGGCTCACCCGCAAGCCCTGGGTGAAGACGTCGCTGGCCCCCGGTTCCAAGGTCGTGACCGACTACTACGAGCGGTCCGGTCTCACGCCCTACCTGGACAAGCTCGGCTTCAACCTGGTCGGCTACGGTTGCACCACCTGCATCGGCAACTCGGGCCCGCTACCCGAGGAGATCTCCAAGGCCGTCCAGGAGAACGACCTGGCCGTCACGTCGGTGCTGTCCGGGAACCGGAACTTCGAGGGCCGGATCAACCCCGACGTCAAGATGAACTACCTGGCCTCCCCGCCGCTGGTGGTGGCCTACGCGCTCGCCGGGTCGATGGACATCGACCTCACCAGCGAGCCGCTGGGCACCGGAGCCGACGGAGAACCGGTCTACCTCGCCGACATCTGGCCCTCGCCGCAGGAGATCGAGGAGGTCATAGACTCCGCGATCGCCTCCGACATGTACCAGAGCGCCTACTCCGACGTGTTCGCCGGCGACGAGCGGTGGCGCTCGCTGCCGACCCCGACCGGCAACATGTTCGAGTGGGACGACTCCTCGACCTACGTGCGCAAGCCCCCGTACTTCGAGGGCATGACCAGGGAGCCGGCTCCGGTCGAGGACATCGTCTCGGCCCGTGCCCTGGCCAAGCTCGGTGACTCGATCACCACCGACCACATCTCGCCGGCCGGTGCGATCAAGCCCGACAGCCCGGCCGGGCGGTACCTGCGGGACCACGGTGTCGAGCGCAAGGACTTCAACTCCTACGGCTCGCGCCGGGGCAACCACGAGGTGATGATCCGGGGGACCTTCGCCAACGTTCGGCTGCGTAACCAGCTCGCCCCCGGCACCGAGGGTGGCTACACCCGCGACTTCACCCAGGGGGACGGCGAGAACGCCCCGGTGACGTTCATCTACGACGCCGCGCAGAACTACGCCGCCCAACAGACCCCGCTCATCGTGATCGGCGGCAAGGAGTACGGCTCCGGCTCCTCACGGGACTGGGCGGCCAAGGGTACCGCGCTGCTCGGGGTCCGCGCGGTGATCGCCGAGTCCTTCGAGCGCATCCACCGCTCCAACCTGATCGGCATGGGAGTGCTGCCGCTGCAGTTCCCGGAGGGCGAGTCGGCCGACTCGCTCGGCCTGACCGGTGAGGAGACCTTCTCCATCGTCGGCGTCACCGAGCTCAACCGGGGATACGTCCCCGACACGGTGCGGGTGACCACGAGCACCGGCGTCAACTTCGACGCCGACGTCCGTATCGACACCCCGGGCGAGGCCGACTACTACCGCAACGGCGGAATCCTGCAGTACGTCCTGCGCCAACTCCTCTCGTAACCGAGGCGAGCGAGCACGAACCACGCGCCCCCCGCGCGAGCGGGGACGGCCGAGGATCCCGCTTGGGCTCACCCGGCCCACTGAGCGGCCCAGAAGCGCCGCCGCGCCCAACAGGCACGGCGGCGCTTCGCGGTTCGTGGGGCTGGCTCGGGCGAAGTGGGGCCGCAAAACGACCGGTCGGGCTGGTGGGTGCGGGAAGCGGTTGGCCCCCTGGACGGGTGGGTAGCGGAGGTACACACCGTGCACGGTCAGCTGAGGTTGGAGGTGCGCGCTGATGACGGGGAGGTCGGGAACGTTCCTCGGACGCGTGGTCGCGGCGGTGTGCGCGGCGTTTCTCGTGTTCGGGGCGGCCACGTGTGAGGACACCGGCACCGACGGCCCGACGAGTGAGGACGGTGGCGGGTACTGACGTGGGGGGTGCCGCCACTTCCGGGAGAGTGGCGCGATCCGGCTCCTGCCGGGAGGTTCCGGGGGAGGGGGTGGACCGTTCGGGGAGGCACCGATGAGACGCCGCTGGAACCTCGGGCTCTTTCTCCTCGCGCTGCTGCTACTGCAGTTCGGCTTCCCGGTGACCTTCTACGGGCCGTGGTGGACCGGGATGTACATGCTGCTGTACGCGGCGATGATCGTGTTCGGGATCCTCGCCACGCACGGGGAACGCGGCAGCCTGGCATCGGCGGTCCTCGTGACGCCGGTGTTTCTGACCTTCGGTGTGTGGGTCGCGTTCGACCAGGACAACGCGGACGCGCGTCTGGGGATGCTGGCCTCCCTCGGAGTGTTCCAGCTTGTGCTGATGTATGCCCTGGTGAAGGTCATGTTCGGGGGGCGTGGGGCACCGAGGGGGCTGGACCTGGTCGCGGCGGCCGTGTGTGTCTACCTGCTCATCGGTGGGGTGTTCGCGTCGCTGTTCGGCGCGATGGAGATCCTGCGCCCGGGAAGCTTCGCTGACACCACGCACCCCCACGCCCAACTGGGGTGGCAGCAGCTCACCTACTTCAGTTACGTGACGCAGGCGACGCTGGGCTACGGGGACGTGGTTCCGGTCTCACCGTGGGCGCGTGCCCTCGCCTCGTTCCAGGCGATGACCGGGACGATCTTCCTGGCGACGGTGATCGCGCGTCTGGTCGGTGGACTGGGCCTCGCCCGGGTGCCCGAGACATCGGGTCCCGAGGGCGGCTCCCGGGACGCACAGCCGTAGCCGCGCGGCACCCCCACTTTGGACCCGCCCATCGTGCGGCGTGGATCTGCCAGACTCTGGGGTATGGCTGTTGACTCCCTGATGGTCGAACTCGGCACACCGGCGCCCGACTTCGCCCTGCCGTCGGTCTCGGGCGGCACGGTTTCCCTGGCCGACTTCGCGAGCGCGCCGGCGCTGCTGGTGATGTTCCTGTCGAACCACTGCCCCTACGTCCGCCGGATCGAGAACGGCATTGCCACGGTGACGGCCGAGTACCGCGACCGTGGCCTGGCAACGGTCGCGATCTGTTCCAACGACGCCTCCACCCATCCCGACGACGGCCCCGAGCACCTGGCCGAGCAGGTCAGGCGCGCCGGATTCGGGTTCGACTACCTGGTGGACGAGAGCCAGGAGGTCGCCAGAGCGTACCGCGCCGCCTGCACCCCCGACTTCTTCCTCTACGACGGCCAGCGCCGGTTGGCCTACCGTGGCGAGTTCGACAGTGCCCGGCCGAGCAACGACGCGCCCGCCGACGGGGCGAGCCTGCGAGGCGCCCTCGACGCCGTCCTCGCCGGTGCGCCCGTACCCGAACCGCAGTACCCGAGCTTGGGGTGCGGCATCAAGTGGAAAGCGGGCAACGAGCCCGCGTGATTCACGACTGGACGAATCTACGTTGTAAAGGCAGCGCTGCCCGTCGGCACCATGACCGCTGGTCAGCACTCCACCGGCATCTCCCGGCCCGCCACCAGGCGCCGGGCCACGGTGGCGTCGGTCACCAGCGTGGAGACGAGCCCGGTGCGCAGGACGATGTCGATGGCCTCCTCCTTCTCCTCTCCCGCGGCCATCGCGATCACCTCGGGTACCCGGCGCAGCTCCTCGGTGCCGATGGTGAGCACGCGGTCGGCGAGGTCGGTTCGTACCTCGTTGGCCCGCGCGTCGAACAGGTGCGTCGACATCTCCGCGCGTACGCCCAACTCGCGGTAGGAGTCCCGGGTGGTGGGGTCTAGCGCGTCATGGACCGTGGAGAGGTCGGGTGACCAGGCGCCGATCGACACGACGGCCTTGCTGATCCGGTCGAACCAGCTGAACGCCGTGGCGACGCCGGGGTCCGTCCGCAGGGCGCGCGCCGTGTCGGGATCGGGAAGGATCAGAGGGGCATAGATCGGGTAGGCGGTTCCCCCTGACAGTTCGGCGGCGCGTTTGACCGTCTCGACGGCGCCCCGGGACGGGACGCGCTGCGAGTAAACCCCGTTGACCTGCACGGTGGTGCATCGAGGCAGTCGGGTGAGCGACTGTAGTACGACGTTGAGCGTCCGGCCCCACGCCAGCCCGAGCACGTCGTCCTCCTCGACGATCTCGGTGAGCAGTTCCGCCGCCACCGCGCCGATCTGACTGCGCTGGCTCTGCGGGCTGTCCGAGACGGTGCGTACGGCGATCGCCCGCCGCAGACCGTAGGCCGACCGCAGCGCGCTGGACAGTTCGGCGTCGATCTGGCCCGGTATTCGGACGTCGATCCGCACGATGCCGGATTCGCGCGCCAGGTCGAGCACGCGCGCGACCTTGAACCGGCTCAGCCCGAACTCCTCCGCGATCTCGACCTTGGACCGTCCGTCGAGGTAGAAGCGCCGGGCGACGTCGGCCGCCAGGAGCAGCTCGGTCGGCCCCCTGGCCTGTCGGTTGTTGGCCTCGGCGTGGTGTGGCTGCTCTTCACTGTGCTGCGACATATCTCCACCGCTCATCTGAGATGGGTGACGCTCGTTGTGTGAATCATACGTTGACACCCCGTTTCGCGGGCGCTTCAATAGTGGTCAATCAAGTGAGTGTGACCCTGCTCATATGAGCAGAATCGTGTGGGGGTGCCGGTGCGTGTAGCCACTATCGAGAGACCCGGTGAGGTGAGGACGGGGGAGCGGGCGTACCCCAGCCCCACCCCCGGGCAGGTCGTCGTGCGTGTGGGGGCCTGTGGTGTCTGCGGGACCGACCTGCACATCGCCGACGGCGAGTTCCCCCCGAGCCCGTATCCCCTGGTCCCCGGGCACGAGTTCAGCGGGGAGATCGTCGAGACGGGCCCGGGTGCCACCGCGGACCTCCGGGTGGGCGACCGGGTCGCCGTCGACCCGAGCCTGTTCTGCGGGTTCTGTGATGCGTGCAGCGCCGGGCGCGGCAACCTCTGCGCGAACTGGGGCGCCATCGGCGACACGGTCGACGGGGCGTTCGCGGAGTACGTGAGTGTCCCCGCGGTCAACTGCCACCGGATTCCCGAGTCGATGTCGTTTCGCGAGGGCGCCCTCGTCGAACCGCTGTCCTGCGCGGTTCACGGGCTGCGTCGGGTGGGCGTGTCTCCGGGGGAGGACTTCCTGCTGGTGGGAGCGGGGACGATGGGGCTGCTGCTGCAGCAGCTCCTGCAACGCGGTGGGGCGCGCGTCGCCGTGGCCGACCGCAACACCGAGCGTCTCGCCGTCGCGGAGTCGCTGGGTGCCCGGGCCACCGCCACCAGCGTCGCCGAGCTCGGTGCCTTGGGCGTCGACGCGGCCGTGGACGCCACCGGAGCACCGGCCGCGATCGAGGCGGCACTCGCGACCGTGCGGCGCGGCGGTCGGTTCCTGGTGTTCGGGGTGGCGCCGGAGGAAGCCCGCGTCAGCGTCTCACCGTTTCGTCTCTACAACGACGAGATCACCATCGTCGGCTCAATGGCGGTGCTGCACAGCTTCCGAGTGGCGCGTGACCTGCTCGCCGCGGGCGCTGTCGACCCCGCCCCACTCCTCACGCACGCCCTCCCGCTCGCGCGTTTCCCCGAGGCGCTCGACCTCATGCGGGCGGGTGCCGGCGTGAAGATCCAGGTAGTCCCGGAACTCACGAAGGGCTGAGTATGCGCGGTAGAGATACCCCCGGCCCGCGTCCGTGGCCCGGCCGGGAGCGCCGGTCTCCCGTGGCCTCCCTCGCCGCGGCCGCGTGCGCGGCCCTGACCCTGGGCGGCTGCGCCGGTGCCGGCGGCTCCGGCTCGGACCAACTCGTGGTCGCCATCGTCGCAAACCCCCAGATGCAGGACGCGATCGCGCTGCAGGACCACTTCACCGAGGAGTTCCCGGGCGTCGACGTGGAGTTCGTGCAGCTTCCCGAGAACGAGGCGCGGGCCAAGATCACGGCGTCCGTCTCCACCGGGGGTGGCGAGTTCGACGTGGTGATGATCAGCAACTACGAGACAGCCCAGTGGGCCGAGTATGGCTGGATCGAGAACCTGCAGCCCCACATCGACGCGACGGAGGGCTACCGGGGTGAGGACTTCATGCCCGCGATCCGTGACTCGTTGTCGTACGAGGGAGACATGTACTCGGTGCCCTTCTACGGCGAATCGTCGTTCCTGGCCTACCGCGAGGACCTCTTCGAGGAGGCCGGCCTCGAGATGCCGGAGAATCCCACCTGGGAGGAGGTGGCCGAGTTCGCCGCCGAGCTCGACGACCCGGACAACGGCGTCTCCGGAATCTGCCTACGCGGACTTCCCGGCTGGGGCGAGGTCATGGCTCCCCTCAACACGGTCGTCAACACCTTCGGCGGACGCTGGTACGACGAGGAGTGGAGGGCGCGTCTGGACGACCCGGAGTTCCGCTCCGCCGTGGAGTTCTACGTCGACCTGGTGCGCGAACACGGCCAACCCGGTGCCGCCAACAGCGGATACGGTGACTGCCTCTCGCGCTACAGCCAGGGCAACGCCGCCATGTGGTACGACGCGACGGCCATGGTGAGCTCCCTGGAGGACCCGGAGTCCAGCGCCGTCGTCGGCAAGAGTGGCTACGTCGCCGCACCCGTCGAGCGCACCGACAACAGTGGGTGGCTCTACACCTGGACGCTGGCGGTACCGGCCACCAGCGAGCACAAGGACCAGGCGTGGGACTTCGTCTCCTGGATGACCCACCCCGACTACGTCTCCCTGGTCGCCGAGGAGTTCGGTTGGGAACGCGTCCCCCCGGGAAGCCGTGCCTCGACGTTCGAGGCCGACGGCTACCAGGAGGTCGCGGGCGCCTACGCCGAACCGATGCGTCAGGCCATCGAGTCCGCCGACCCGAACGAGCCCACCGTCGACCCCGTCCCCTACTCCGGGATCGGCTTCGTGGGAATCCCCGAGTTCCAGGACATGGGAACCCGGGTCAGCCAGCAGATCAGCGCCGCCATCGCCGGACAGACCAGCGTCGAGGAGGCCCTGGAACAGAGCGAGCGCTACGCCCGGGCGGTCGGCGACACCTACCAGGGGGAGGACCGCCGTTGAGCACGACCACGGTCCCACGGCGCGCCGTCGCCGACCGTTCGCGGAACTGGAGGCACAGAGCTCCACTGTTGCCCGCGCTGGTGTTCACGATCCTGCTCACCCAGCTGCCGTTCCTGGCCACCATCTGGTACTCGCTACGTTCGTGGAACCTGCTGCGTCCGGGCTCCCAGGAGTTCACCGGGCTGGCCAACTACGCGGCGATCCTCACCGACGCTCAGTTCCTCGCCGCCGCGACGAACACAGTACTCATCACCGCCTCGTGCGTCCTGGTGTCCATGATGCTGGGAATCGGGCTGGCAGTGCTGCTCGACCGCAGGTTCGTGGGGCGGGGCGTGGTGCGCACCCTTCTGATCACCCCGTTTCTGATCCTGCCGGTCGCCACCGCGCTGCTGTGGAAGACCACGATGCTCGACCCGGTGTTCGGACTCGTGGGTTTCGTCCTGTCGCCGTTGGGACTGGGCGAGGTGGACTGGGCGTCCAGCTATCCGGTGCTGTCCGTCGTCGCGGCCCTGGTGTGGCAGTGGACGCCGTTCATGATGCTGCTGATCCTGGCCGGGCTGCAGAGCCAGGGACGCGACGTCATCGAGGCCGGGCAGGTGGACGGGGCGAGCGCCTGGCAGATGTTCGCCATGATCACACTGCCGCACCTGCGTCGCTACATCGAGCTCGGTGTGCTGCTCGGAGCGATCTACGTCATCAACACCTTCGACACGATCTACATGATGACCCAGGGCGGCCCAGGAACCGCCAGCGCCAACCTCCCCTTCACGATCTACCAGCGGGCGTTCCTCGGCTTCGATGTCGGCCAGTCGGCGGCCATGGGTGTGGTGGTCGTCATCGGCACGATCATCGTGGCCCTGCTCGCGCTGCGGCTGATCTTCCGCGCCTTCCTGTCCTCCGAGGAGCAGAACGCATGACCGCGACCCACGACCGACCCGCGGAACGCGTTCCGCGGCCCCCGCGGGCAGCCGAGCGCCCCGCCCGCCGCCCACTGCGTCCCCGCGGCCTCAGCGGAACCGCGCTGACCGTCCTGACCTGGGCAGTCGCCCTGGTGTTCGTCTCGCCCGCGCTGTGGATGGTGCTCACCGCCTTCAAGCGGGAGGCGGATGCCTACACCGACCCGCCCCGGCTGCTGTTCACGCCGACCCTGGAGCGTTTCGCCACGGTGTTCGACGCCGGGATCCTGCCCCACGTCGGAAACTCGTTGATCGCGACACTGTGCTCGGCGGCGCTGGTCGTGCTGCTCGGTGTACCGGCCGCCTACGCGCTCTCGATCGCGCCGGTTGATCGCACCAGGGACGTGCTGTTCTTCTTCATCTCGACCAAGATGCTGCCGGTGGTCGCGGTGATCGTCCCGCTGTACGTCGCGGCGGGAAGGTTGAACGTCCTCGACAACATATGGACGCTCGTGCTGCTCTACACGGCGATGAACCTGCCCATCGCCGTCTGGATGCTGCGCTCCTTCTTCCTGGAGGTTCCCACCGCCGTCATCGAGGCGGCGCGGGTGGAGGGCGCCTCGCTGCCCCGGGTACTGCGGTCGGTGATGTTGCCCATGATGGCCCCCGGAATCGCCGCGACCGTGTTGATCTGCATGATCTTCTCGTGGAACGAGTTCTTCTTCGCGGTGAACCTGACCGCTTCCCAGGCGGCGACCGTGCCGGTGTTCATGGTTGGCTTCATCACCAGCGAGAGCCTGTACTGGGCACAGCTGTCCGCGGCGGCGACGGTGGTCTCGTTGCCGATCGTGGTTGTTGGCTGGCTCGCCCAACGCCAGCTGGTGCGCGGGCTGTCGATGGGTGCGGTGAAGTAGGGCGGCGGCCCGTCGCCCCGGCCCTCGTGGACGTCACCGCTTCGTAAGGACCCAATAGGGACCTCGGGCGGCGAACACCACCGAGACTGGAAGGTGTCACGACAACAGGATTTCCCAACGGGCGAGTTCACGGCCGCCCGCGCGCCACGGCCGCGAACCGGTGCCCTGTGCGGGGTCGTCGCCGCGGGGGCGGGGATGGCCGTCGCCGAGGTCGGTGGCGCGCTGACCGGTCCCGAGGCCACGCCCCTGCTGGCGGTGGGCGACGCGGTCGTCGATCTGGTCCCGCAACCGGTCAAGGAGCTGGCGATCGCCCTGTTCGGTACGGCCGACAAGGTGGTGCTGCTCGGCGGAATGGGTGTGGTGCTGGCCGGGGTCGCGGCCGGTATCGGCTCCCTGGCACGCGGCCGGCGCTGGATCGGCGACGCCGGGATCGCGCTGTTCGGCGCCATCGGTGTCCTCGCGGCGCTGACCAGGCCCGACAGCGGGCCTCTCGACGCGCTGCCGTCACTGGTGGGAGCGGCCGCGGCCGTGGGAACGCTGCGTCTGTTGTTGGCGCTGGCCCCGGAAGCGCCGGCGGCGGCCACGCCAACCGGGCCGATGGCGGGCGACACCGCGTCCGGGTTCGAGGACGGGGACGGGCACGGCGAGCCACGAGCGCGTGTGGGGTTCGACCGTCGCCGGTTCGTCGCGGTCGCCGGTGCCACGGCCGCGCTCTCCGGGGCGGTCGGGACCGGCGCGCGGTGGTACTCCTCGTCCCGTGTCGACCCCGCGGGGACGCGTGAGGCGGTCAGCCTGCCCCGGCCGGCTTCCCCGGCGCCCCCGCTCGCCGACGGGGTCGAACTCGACGTAGCGGACCAGCCTCCCTTCTTCACCCCCAACGAGGACTTCTACCGCATCGACACCGTGCTGTCCGTACCACGGATCGACGCCAGGGCCTGGCGGCTGCGGGTGCACGGACGCGGCGTCACCGAGCGCGAGTACACCTTCGACGACCTGTTGAACCGCTCCGACCTGGCCGAGCGCGACATCACACTGGCGTGCGTGTCGAACCAGGTGGGCGGCTCCCTGGTGGGCAACGCGCGCTGGATCGGTGTGCCGTTGGCCGGGCTGCTGCGTGAGGTGGGGGTCCGACCGCCCGATGAGGGCGGCCCCGCCGACCAGCTGGTGTCGCGCTCCTCTGACGGTATGACGATCGGAACCCCGGTCTCCGACGTCATGGACGGCCGTGACGCGATGCTCGCCCTCGGCATGAACGGCGAACCTCTTCCCGTCCGCCACGGCTTTCCGCTGCGCATGGTGGTTCCCGGGTTGTACGGCTACGTCTCGGCGTGCAAGTGGCTGGTGGAGCTGGAGCTGACCACGTTCGACGCCTTCGACGCCTACTGGGTCCCCCGCGGGTGGTCGCGAGAGGCGCCGGTCAAGACGCAGTCGCGCATCGACACTCCCGGGGGAGCGGACACACTCGACGCCGGAACGGTCACCGTGGCCGGTGTCGCCTGGGCCCAGAACGTCGGAATCGAGAACGTCGAGGTCCGTGTGGACGAGGGGGTGTGGCACGAGGCGACGCTCGCCGCGGAGGACACGGCCGACACGTGGCGACAGTGGACGTTCGAGTGGGACGCGAGCCCGGGCGAGCACCGCCTGACCGTCCGGGCCACCGACCGCGATGGCCGGACCCAGACCGCGGAGGAGGCGCCGCCCTCTCCCAACGGGGCCACGGGCCACCACTCGGTCGACGTGACCGTCGCGTCCTGACACGCTGACGCAGGGGCCCGGGGGGACGGGCCCCGCGCGTACTGTGGCGCGCTCCGCGGGTGACACACTCCGCGATCGCCCGGCCCGCGCCCCCAACAGCCCCGGGGAGGGGCCCCGGTGTGCATTCAATGCTTGTATGCTCCCTTGCACCATTCGGTGTCGACCGGCCGGGAGAGCGAGGGAGGCGCGCCGTGTCCGATGTTGAGGTCACCCCCGGCACGCAGGCCGCGCTACGCCAGGCGAACCAGCAGCGCGTCATCGAGGCGCTGCGCGCGGGCGGCACCCTCACCCAGGCCGAGCTCGCGCGGGCCACGGGCCTCTCCGCGGCGAGTGTCTCCAACATCGTGCGCGACCTGCGCGAGCGCGGGACCGTGTCGGTGCGTCAGACCTCGTCCCACGGCAGGCGCGCCCGTGGGGTCACCCTGGTGCGCCCGCCGGGCGCCGTTGTCGGGATCTCGTTCTCCCCCGATCGGATCTCGGTGGCGCTCGGTGACGGCCGCGGCACGGTGCTGGCGCGCGAGACGATCGCCTACGACGTTGCCGTTGGCCCGGAGCGTGGGGTGCGGCGCGCGGTGTGGCTCACCGAGACGCTGCTCGGCAGGGCACGGGCCGAACGGTCGATGGTGACCGCCGTCGGTGTCTCGCTTCCCGCGCCCGTCGACACCACGACGGGTGAGATCCTGGGGGTGTCCTGCCTGCCACGCTGGGACGGGTACCGCCCTTCCGAGGGCCTGTCCGAACGGATCGGGCTGCCGGTCGTCGTGGAGAATGACGCGAACCTGTGCGCGTTGGAGGAAACGCGGGCCGGCGTCGGGCGTGGCCGGAAGCACGTCATCTACCTGTGCCTGTCCCACGGAGTGGGGGCCGGGATCATCGTGTCCGGGCGGCTGCTTCGCGGCGCCGGCGGGACCGCGGGGGAGATCGGGCACATGGGCCTGGACGAGCGCGGCCAGGTGTGCCGGTGCGGCAACCGCGGCTGTCTGGAGACCGTCGCCGGCGCGCCCTACATCCTCGACATGCTGCCGCGGTACGGCGACGCCGGAGCGCCGGCGACGGTCACCGAGATGGTGGAGGCGGCCGCGGTGTGGGATCCCGGGGCGCGGCGGATCATCGCCGAGGCCGGAGCCGCGCTCGGACGCGCGACCGCGATCCTGGCCAACGCCGTGAACCCGGAGCTGGTGATCGTCGGGGGAGAGCTGGCCGCCGCCGGGGAGCTGCTGCTGGAGCCGATGCGGCGCTCGATGGAGCTCGAGACCCTCAGTACCGCGCTCGACAACCTGAGCATCGTCCAGGCCGAGCTGGGTGAGGAGGCCGCGTTGCGTGGGGCTCTGCGCATGGCGTCGTCGGTGACTGAGGAGCCGGAGTAAAAGATTGCTCGGGCCGCGGGGGTGTCGGCGTCCCGATGCTCCGCTGTGGCCTGGATGTCCTTCTGTTTAAAGCTTGAAAACAACTCTCGTAACTTTTCGGTTATTCGTTCAACGCTTGACGACAAAATTCGCGCACGCTTGACTTCACGCAATCGAAACACCGGCGTCATCTCGCGATCGTGACGGCGCGCCGGTCGCGCGAACCGGTCGGTGGATCCCCCAACAGGAGGTCGACGTCGTTGAACACCAGAACCAGATTCAGCCTTCGCGTGGCGGTTGGCGCCACGGCGCTGGCACTGCTGGCCGCCGGCTGCGGAACCACGACCAACGAGGCCGAAGGAGGCGGGGACGCCAGCGTTGAAGAGGGCTTCAACGTGGGGCTGCTGCTGCCCGAGTCCCAGACCGCGCGCTACGAGCGGTTCGACAAGCCCTACTTCGAAGAGGCGCTCCAGGAGCTGTGTGAGAACTGTGAGCTGACCTACCAGAACGCCGACCAGGAGACCGCCAAACAGCAGGACCAGGCCGAGGCCATGCTCACCGAGGGCATCGACGTGATGGTGCTGGACGCCGTCGACACGGAGGCCGCGGCCAGCATCGTCGCCAACGCCCAGAGCCAGGACGTGCCCGTGGTCGCCTACGACCGTCTCGCCCAGGGCGGAGTCGACTACTACGTGTCCTTCGACAACGAGACCGTCGGCCAGGTCCAGGGTGAGGCGCTCCTCGAGGCGTTGGAGGAGGAGGGCACACTCGACGACGGCGAGATCGTGGCGATCCACGGCTCACCGACCGACCCCAACGCCGACCAGTTCAAGTCCGGCGCCATGGGGGTCCTCGAAGGCAACGTCGACATCGCCGCCGAGTACGACACCCCCGGATGGTCGGCGGAAAGGGCGCAGGAGCAGATGGAGGGCGCGATCACCTCCCACGGCGCCGAGGACATCGAGGGCGTCTACTCCGCCAACGACGGGATGGCCGCCGGTATCGTCGCCGCGCTCAAGAGCGCCGGGGTGGACGAGATGCCCCCGATCACCGGTCAGGACGCCGAGGTCGCGGGGATCCAACGCATCATCGCCGGTGAGCAGTACATGACCGTGTACAAGGAGATCAGGGCCGAGGCCGAGGTCGCCGCGGACATGGCGGTGGCCGCGGCCACCGGGCAGGAGTACGACGGCGGCGACGAGTACACACCCACCGAGGTGGAGGACGCCGACGGTGAGACCGTCAACGCCGTCCTGCTGGACCCGGTGTCGGTCACCGCGGACAACGTCGAGGACACGATCATCGCCGATGGCTTCTACACCGTCGACGAGATCTGCACCGAGGACTACGCCGACACCGACTTCTGCGAGGAGGTCGCGGGCGAGCAGTGAGCACTGGGACGGGGCGCCGGGACGCGGGTTCCGGCGCCCCGCCGGCACTGGGTCGCGATCGACCGGTCATACAGCCCCGAACCGCCACGCCACGGGCGGTACCCGAAGGAACGCGCACATGAGCACACCGGTCATGGAACTGTCCGGGATATCCAAGAGATTCGGCGCCGTGCAGGCGCTCAACGAAGTGGATCTGCAGGTGGCCTCGGGAGAGGTCGTCGCCCTGCTCGGAGACAACGGCGCGGGAAAGTCGACCCTGGTCAAGGCGATCGCCGGGGTGAGCCCCGCCGACAGCGGAACCGTCACCTGGGACGGTCGCCCGGTGACGATCTCCAAGCCCGGCGACGCCCAGCGGTTGGGAATAGCCACGATCTACCAGGACCTCGCGCTCTGCGACAACCTGGATATCGTCGCCAACCTGTTCCTCGGAGCGGAGCGCACCGTGCTGGGCACCCTCGACGAGCTGGAGATGGAGCGGCGGGCGCGAGCGCTGCTCGACTCCCTGTCGGTGCAGCTACCGAGTCTGCGGGTTCCCGTCGCCTCCCTCTCCGGTGGCCAGCGGCAGATCGTGGCGATCGCCCGCTCCCTGCTCGGTGACCCCCGCGTCGTGATGCTCGACGAGCCCACCGCGGCGCTGGGCGTGGCCCAGACCGCCCAGGTGCTCGACCTGATCGAGCGGCTGCGCGACCAGGGGCTCGGGGTCTTGCTGATCAGCCACAACATGGCTGACGTGCGCGCGGTCGCCGACCGCGCGGCGGTGCTGCGGCTGGGCCGCAACGCCGGGGACTTCCCGGTCCAGGAAACCAGCTACGAGGAGATCGTGGCCGCGATCACCGGTGCCGCGGACAATCCCGTCACCCGGCGCACCGGGCACGTCTCCGTGTCCGGAACAGAGGAGGCGTGATGGCTCAGCAGACACCCACTTCACCAGTGGAGGACGCGCAGGACGCGCCATCGCCCGACCCGCGGCTGCTGGTCCCCACCTCCGCGCCACGCGATCTGCTCCATGCCGGGATCCGCCGGATTCGCGGGGGCGAGCTGGGCCCGATCCCGGTGATCATCGGTCTCGTCGTCATCTCCGTCGTCTTCCAGACCCTGCACCCCCAGTTCCTCTCGGCGCAGAACCTGTCCAACCTCACGGTCCAGATCGCCGCCGTCGGGCTGATGTCGACCGGTGTGATCATGGTGCTGCTGCTGGGGGAGATCGACCTGTCGATCGGCTCCGTGGCCGGTGTTTCGGCGTCGATCCTGGCCGTCCTCGCCGTCAACGTGGGGCTTCCGGAGTGGCTGGCGATCGTCACCGCCGTGGGAGCCGGGTTGGTCATCGGCCTCATCCACGGCACGCTCTTCGCCAAGGTCGGGGTGCCGGCCTTCGTCGTCACCCTGGCTGGCCTGCTCGGCTGGCAGGGAGCCCAGCTCTACCTGCTCGGTGACGAGGGCACGATCAACGTCGGCGCCGATGGCGCGATCGCCTTTCTGACCCAGACCTACTTCGTCCCCGCAATGGGGTGGACGATCGTCGCGGTGGTCATCCTCGCCTACTTCGCGATCTCCCTGGCCGGGCAGCGGAGGCGCGCCGCGGCGGGACTACAGTCCAGGTCCCCGGTCGAGATCACCGTCCGCGCCGTTCTGTTCGCCATACCCGCCGTCGCCGCGGTCGCCGTCCTGAACCAGTTCAAGGGAGTGCCGCTGGCGTTCCTGATCTTTGTCGGGTTCGTGGCGGCCTTCGAGTTCATGCTGCGCAAGACCAGGTACGGGCGCATGGTCTACGCCGTCGGTGGCAGCGCCGAAGGGGCGCGCCGGGCCGGGATCAACGTCGACCTCATCCGGATCTCGGTCTTCGGGTTGGCGTCGATGCTCGCCGCGGCCGGCGGTGTGCTGATGGTCTCGCGTTCCTTCTCCGCCAGCCTCGACACGGCCGCCGGCGAGGAGCTGATGATGGCGATCGCGGCGGGGGTGATCGGTGGCACCAGCCTGTTCGGTGGTCGCGGCAACGCCTACTCGGCGCTGTTGGGCGGGCTCGTGCTCGGCGCGATCACCTCGGGTCTCTACCTGATCCAGATGGACTCCTCCGTCCGCTTCATGATCACGGCCCTCGTGCTGCTGATCGCGGTCACCCTGGATGCGATGTCGCGGCGTAGCCGCAGAACACACGCCAGAGGATGACCGCGACGGCCGCGCCGCTGCCCCTCCCCACTCCCCGGCGCGCGGCCGGAACGCCGGTGTCCCCGGAGTCGGTTCTCTCCGGGGACACCGGCGGACTCCCACCCGACGCGCACGGCCCCGTGCGCTCGTTCTAGTGCGGATCTAGTGTCACGTCCGCGCCGTACTTACCCCCGTGAGGCAGAGTCACCGGTGAGAGGGTGATCGCGACGCCTCACACGGGGGGAGTGGAACCGATGGGGGCACAGGTACGGGGGCCCGAGACCCGCGTGGGTGCGCGGGTGGAGCCGGGAGAGTTCCCCGGAATCGACAACGGCGACGCACCGGAGCCGGCCGGCTCCGAGACCGACCACGTCTGGATGATCGAGGTGGGCTCCTCGACTCCGATCTGGGAGTGGGACGTTCCCGGTCTGACGGAGTCGACGCCGAGGGTGTGACCGCCGACACGGGGCACAGCGGCCGGGGAGAGGAGGAGGCATCCGATCTTCCTACCTCTCTTTTCCGGTCGGAAATAGGGAGGTGTAGCTTGCCTCGCGATGCCAGATCTCTCCTTCTTCCTGATCGCGGGCTTGGCCGTGCTGATCGGAGCGGCGGTGCAGAGCGGTGTCGGCATGGGTCTCGGGCTCGTGGCCGCGCCGGTCGTCTCGCTGCTGGAACCGGCCCTCATGCCCGGATCCGTGATCATCGTCACGACCGTGCTTCCACTGCTCACCCTGATTCGGGACTGGTCGCACGTGCACTGGTACGGCCTGGCCTGGGGGCTGCCGGGACGTCTTCCCGGCACGGTGGCCGGCGCCTGCGTCGTGGCGGTGCTGACGCCGGAGACGTTGGGAGCCACCGTCGGGGTCATCGTGCTCTTCGCGGTCGGCCTGTCCCTCCTCTCGCTCCGGGTACCCATAACCCCGACCTCACTACTGGCCGCCGGGGCACTGTCGGGGGCCAGCGGCACCGCCACCTCGATCGGCGGGCCACCGCTCGCGCTGCTCTACCAGCACGAGCCGGCGCCCAAGGTGCGGGGCACACTGGCCGGGTTCTTCCTGTTCGGTCTGCTGATGTCGTTGGCGGTACTGGCGATGAGCGGACAGCTGAGCGGGGTCGAGGTGCGGACCGGGCTGGTGCTGCTGCCACTGGTACTGCTGGGATTCCTCGCCGGGAACCCCCTCCGCAGGCTGGTCGACGCCGGCCGCATGCGGGTCGCCCTGCTCGCCCTGGTGACGGTCTCCGGCCTGGTGCTGATCGTCCGGTCGCTGCTGTGAGCCGGTATGCTTCGAGACCGATGCCCACCAAGGACGACCTGGCCGCCGCGCACGGCGTGACGATCCCCGATGTCATCGCGCCGGGGCTCGACGTGCTCTTCTGTGGCATCAACCCCGGGCTGTACTCCGGTCACACCGGGCACCACTTCGCCCGGCCCGGGAACAGGTTCTGGCCCGCCCTGCACCGCGCGGGGCTCACCCCCCGACAGCTGGCCCCCTTCGAGCAGCACCTCCTGCCACGGTTCGGCCTTGGCATCACCAACCTGGTCGCCCGGGCCACCGCTCGGGCCGACGAGCTGACCACCGACGAACTGCGCGCGGGCGGAAGCGCTCTGGCCGGCCGGCTGGCCGAGTACCGGCCAGGGATCCTGGCCGTCCTCGGGGTGACCGCCTACCGGCAGGCGTTCGGTCGGCCGAAGGCGGGTATCGGTCCGCAGGCCGACCGTGTGGCCGAGACCCCGGTATGGGTGTTGCCCAACCCCAGCGGGCTGAACGCGCGGTGGGACACGGCGGCCATAGCGGTCGAACTGCGGCGGATGCGAGATGGCGGGCCGGAGTCGGTAATCCAATAGCGGATAGCGGGTAAATACCGGCACCGTAGGTCATCCGCGAGATATCGTCGGGTAAAGCGCGCTTCATGGCGCCTACGAATGCCACGGCCGGACGGTGTGTACCGTGCCGGAAGCCCGTACCTGGCCCACACGAACGCTGGACGAGGGGACTGACGAGCGTGACGCTGCTCGAGTCGATGCACAACCCGGACGACGTCAAGAAGCTCGCCACCGAGCGGATACCGGAGCTGGCCGCCGAGATCCGGCAGTTCCTCGTCTCCGAGGTCTCACGCACCGGTGGTCACGTTGGACCCAACCTCGGTGTCGTCGAGCTGACCATCGCGTTGCACCGGGTGTTCGACTCACCGAGCGACCCGATCCTGTTCGACACCGGACACCAGTCCTACGTGCACAAGATGCTGACCGGACGTCAGGACTTCTCGCGGCTGCGCAGCGAGGGCGGGCTGTCCGGATATCCCTCGCGCGCGGAGTCCGAGCACGACTTCATCGAGAACTCGCACGCCTCGACCGCGCTGTCCTACGCCGACGGCCTGGCCAAGGCCAAACAGCTGCGGGGCGAGCGCGACCGGTCCGTGGTCGCGGTCATCGGTGACGGCGCCCTGACCGGGGGGATGGCCTGGGAGGCGCTGAACAACATCGCGCTCGGAGGGGACCGTCGGGTCGTCATCGTGGTCAACGACAACGGCCGCTCCTACTCACCGACCATGGGGGGCCTGGCCGACCACCTGGCCTCGCTGCGCCTGACGCAGAGTTACGAGCAGGCGTTGGGACTGGCCAAGTCCACCCTGAACCGCACCCCGGTGGTCGGCCAGCCCATCTACGACGCGCTGCACGGGCTGAAGAAAGGCATCAAGGACGCCATCCAGCCGCAGATAATGTTCGAGGACCTGGGGCTGAAGTACATCGGGCCGATCGACGGCCACGACGAGCAGATGACCGAGAAGGCGCTGCGGCGGGCCCGCGACTTCGGCGGTCCGGTGATCGTGCACTGCCTGACCCAAAAGGGCAAGGGCTACGCCCCGGCGGAGAACCACGAGGTCGACCAGTTCCACGCCACCGGAGCCTTCGACGCCGAGACCGGTGAGGCGCAGGCCAAACCGGGGGTGGTGAAGTGGACGAAGGTGTTCAGCGAGGAGATGGTCGCCCTCGGCGCCGAACGTGAGGACATCGTCGGTATCACCGCAGCGATGTTGCACCCCACCGGGCTGGCCGCGTTCGGCGAGACCTACCCGGACCGCACCTATGATGTGGGCATCGCCGAGCAGCACGCCGCCACCTCCGCCACCGGGTTGGCCATGGGGGGTATGCACCCGGTCATCGCCGTGTACGCCACGTTCCTGAACCGCTGTTTCGACCAGGTGCTGATGGACGCCGCGCTGCACCGACAGGGCATCACCTTCTGCCTGGACCGGGCCGGAGTCACCGGCGACGACGGGCCGAGCCACAACGGCATGTGGGATCTGTCCATCCTGCAGGTCGTTCCCGGGCTGCGGCTGGCCGTGCCGCGTGACGCCGCCCGGCTGCGTGCGGAGTTGCGCGAGGCCGTCGCGATCGACGACGCCCCCACCGTTCTGCGCTACCCCAAGGGCGCCGTCGCCGCGGAGACCCCGGCGGTCGGCCACGTCGGATCCATGGACGTGCTGCGCGCCGCCCCGGACGCGGGGTTGCCCGAGGACCTGCTGCTCGTGTCGGTGGGGGAGATGGCCGAGACCGGCTGCGAGGTCGCCGACCGGATGGCCGACCAGGGCATCGGCGTCACCGTCATCGACCCGCGCTGGGTGAAGCCGCTCGACGACGCGCTCGTCGAGGAGGCGGCCCGTTTCCGGGTCGTGGCCGTCGTGGAGGACAACGGCCGGGTGGGCGCGGTCGGCGACGCTGTCGCGCGCGCACTGCGCGACGCCGATGTGGAGGTCCCGGTCCGCACCTACGGCATACCCCAGGAGTTCCTGGACCACGGCAAGCGCGACCGTCTCCTGGCGGGGATGGGGCTAACCCCCCAGGACCTCGCGCGTCGGCTCACCGAGACCGTAACCCGGCGCACCGATGACGACTCGCTGCAGGACGAGCCCGCCGGGTGACCGTCGCCGGTACCGGCGACGGTCATCGTGGCCGTTGGGCACCGGGCTCTCCGCCGCGCTGGGCGCTTTCAGCCCGAGCCCTCGATGAGCGCTCCGAGGCCGTCGAGTACCCGTCGTAGGCCGAACTCGTAGGCGCGCTCGGGGTGGTAGGCGCCACCGAGCGTGGCGCCGGCGGCGGCGCCAACCCGGGCGGCCGTCGGGTACTTGGTCGCGTCGAGGACCTCGGCGAGCACCGGGGCGTTGGCCTCCCACCACTGTTCGTCGCTCATCTCGCTCTCGGCGCGCCGCTCGCGTTCCTTGAGCGCCGCGCGGGCCGCGCCCCGCACGAAGTCGAGTACGTAGGTCAGGGCCGCGTCCATCTCGACGTCGTCGAGGCCCGTGCCTTCCAGGGCGCGGAGCTCGTGCTCGTACTTGGCCATCTGGCCGGGCCCGAGGGGCGGCCGGCTCGGCGAGACCGCCGCGGCCCAGGGGTGTGAGTCGTAGAGCGCTCGGTTCTCACGGGCCACCGCCTCGACGCGCGCCCGCCACGGCAGGCCCGTGGTGTCGGCGCGCTCGGCGTGGCCATACACCGAGTCGAGCATCAGGTCCAGTAGCGCCGCCTTGTCGGGCACGTAGGTGTAGAGCGTCATGGGAGCGACCCCCAGCTCCCGGGCGACGCGGCGCATCGTCAATGAGTCCAGCCCATCGGTGTCGGCCAGGCGGATCCCGGCCGACACGATCGCGTCGATCGACAGTCCCTGGCGGGGTCCACGTCGGATCGCGTTCTGGTCCGGGCGCCGCCACAGCAGGTCGAGCGTGCGGGTGGGGTCGTCCTGACGGTTTCGCTCGGTGGCCACCCACCGATCCTAACGAGAGATCTCATGTTTCGTACGATGTACACTAATCTCCGTACAGTGTACTTTGTACGTTGTACGTAGATTAGTTTCCCCAGCCAGTACGGAGACACCGATGAGAGTCACCGCCTCAGCCATCTCGCTCAACGTCGCGGACATCGCGGCCTCGGCCGAGTTCGCCCGGCGTCACCTCGGATTCACCGAGGACATGAAGCTGGATGAGGTCGTTTCGATGTCCCGGCCGGACACCGGTTTCCAGCTCGTCCTCCTGCCGACCGGGCTTTCTACCTTCAGGCCCACCAGCATGCGCGGCCACGACGCCGACGGTGTGCTCGTGGTGCTGGTCGTCGACGGCATCGACGACGAGTACGCCCGGATCCGCTCGGAGGGCGTGCCGATCACCACCCCGATCGAGACCGAACCCTGGGGCGAGCGGTACTTCCAGGTCACCGACCCCAACGGGGTCGTGTTCGAGCTGGTCGAGTGGGTCACCGAACCTCCCGGCGCGCCGGGGGAGGGCTCCTAGCACGCGCGGCGGCGCGGGCGCGCCCGCGCCGCCCACCCCGGTCAGGTCACCAGCGATGCGGCGGCCAGGGCGACGATCACCGCCGCCAGGACGATCACGGCGCGGTTCATGTCACTCGGCAGCGGACCGCCCCGGGTGCGCACGGTCCCCCAGAGCAGCAGAACACCGGTCGCGAGCAGGGTGACGATCATCAGCGCGAGGAACATCCCCGACATGCGCACCCCCGGACTCGGATCGGTGTCGTCACCGCTGCGGGTGAGTTCCCTTCCCCTATCCTCGTGGACACCCGTTCACACGCGCCAACGCGGCGTGTGGCGGGGGCACCGGAACGTGACGGTCGCGATAGGTAACAATGGGTATATGAGTTCACTCACCCCCCTGCGCGTCGCGGTGATCGGCTCCGGTCCCGCCGGTATCTACGCCGCGGACGCGCTGACCAGGCAGGAACGCGAGCCCGTCGCCGTTGACGTGCTTGACCGGCTCCCCACGCCCTACGGGCTGGTGCGCTACGGCGTCGCCCCCGACCACACCAAGATCAAGGGTGTGGCCCGGACCCTGCGTGACATCCTGGAGCGTGAGCAGGTGCGCTTCATCGGTGGGGTGGAGTTCGGCCGGCACGTCACCCGCGAGAGCCTGGCCCGCTCCTACGACGCCGTCATCTACGCCACCGGCGCGAGCGTCGACCGCCGGCTCGGTGTGCCGGGCGAGGACCTCGCCGGAAGCGTCGCCGCGACCGACTTCGTCAACTGGTACTGCGGGCACCCCGACACCGAGGTGGAGCGGTTCCTGCTGGACGCCGAGGAGGTGGCGGTCGTCGGCGCCGGCAACGTCGCGGTCGACGTCACCCGCATTCTCGCCAAGAGCGCGGACGAGCTGGCCGCCACCGACATCCCGCAACCGATGCTGGACATCCTCGCCGCCAGCAAGATCCGCCGCATCCACCTGTTGGCGCGCAGGGGGCCGATCCAGGCCAAGTTCACCGCCCCCGAACTCCGGGGGCTGGGGGAGCTGGACAACGCCGACGTGGTCGTACGGCCGGACCAGGTCGACATCGACCCCAACAGCGAGGAGATGCTGGGGGCCGCCCGCGCGGCGCGTACCAACCTGCGGATCCTCGGTGAGTGGGCGCGGCGTGTGCCCGAGGGCCGGCCCCGCCGGATCGACGTGCGGTTCTGGAGCCGTCCCGCGGCCGTACTGGGCACCGACCGGGCGCGAGGGCTGCGCGTCGAGGCCACCAGGCTCGACTCGGCCGGACGTGTCGAGGGGACCGGCGAGTACGAGACGCTCGACACCGGAATGGTGTTCCGCTCGATCGGCTACATGGGGGTCTCGCTGCCCGGTGTCCCCTTCGACGAGAGCGGGCGCACCATCCCCCACGCCGAAGGGCGGGTACTCGACAGCGACGGTATCCCGCTGTCCGGCCAGTACGTGGCGGGCTGGATCAAGCGCGGGGCGAGTGGTGTCATCGGGACCAACAAGTCGGACGCCGCGGCCACGGTCCGCTCGCTGCTGGAGGACGCGCCCGTACTGCGTGCCGCGCGCACGGGCGAGCACGTTCCGGTGGAGCGGCTGCTCGAGGGCTCGGGCGCGGTCGTCAGCGACTACTCCGACTGGCTGGCTATCGACGCCGCCGAGGCCGACCGCGCCGCGGCGCTGGGGCGGGGCGAGCGGGTGAAGCTGCTCGGCTGGGACGAGTACTACGACGCCATCGGCCGCTGACCTCGTCGCGGGCACCGGGTCAGACGGGCTGTCCGCGGCCCGGCCCCGTTAGCGCACCAGGGACGCCTCCGCTTCGTAGGTGTTGCAGGCGGCGATCGTGTCGGTGGCGCGCCCCTCCGCGAACCAGTACTTCCGGTTCTGGGCGGTGCCGTGGGTCGGCAGGTCGTTGCCGCCGTTGAGAAACTCGTTGATGGAGCCGAGCTCCGCGTGGTCGAAGGTGTCGAACCCCCGCATCGCCACACCGCCCAGGCACTCGGCCTGTAGCTCGGTGCGGCGCAGCGCCTGGAGCGCCTCCGACCTCGAGGACGCCTCGTTCTCCAACTCCGTCGCGGCCTCCAGCAGACCGGTGACCTGCTGCACGTGGTGGCCGTACTCGTGACCGAGCAGGGCGGCCCAGACGCCTTCCACATGCCCCTCGGGGACGCTCTCGCTCAGCTTCATGACATTGGGCAGCACAACGGTGATGCTGAGCTTCTCCCCCTCGTAGTAGGCCAGGGTCACGCCCTCCTGGCCGAGCTTGTCGGGGTTCTGCTCGGTGACGTGGAACGTGGGCGTGTCGGTGCGCAACCCGAGGCTCTCCAGGCGCGGCTGCCAGAGCTCGTTGAGGCAGACGCCGACCTCCTCACTGAAGCCCTCCCAGGACGCGCTGGAGGAGGTGTCCAGCTCGGGAAGGTCGCAGCCGACCGCCTCCGGCCTCGAGACGCCGTACACCGGATGGTTCTCGGGGTCGATGTCGAGTGCCGGCGGTGGGCGGTCCAGACCGGGGGCGAGGTACTCGGAGGGGGCGTCTCCCGTGGCGTTGTTCTCGCTCGTGCCCGTCGAGTTCACCAGCAGCGCGAGGCCGACCAGCACGGCGGCCAGCCCGGCCACCATGGACCCGCCCATCGGCAACCAGAGCGCCGCGCCCGAGCGGGAGCGCGCCGGCGGCACGGGGGGTACGGGTGGTGCCGGCGGCGGTTGCGGTCCTGGCGGAAAGGGCGGCGCCTGGGGCGGAACGTGGGCATAGGACGGCGGCGGCGCTCCTCCGGTGCGCGGCGCGGAGGTCGCCGGACCGTGCGGTGGGACCGCCGGTGCTGGCCGCTGACCGGGGGCGGGATTCCACTCACCGCCAGGGCTGGTGTCCAACGACGCGATCCTTTGAGTTGTGCTCCGCGGAGGTTACGAAACAACCCTATTCGGACCAACCGGGTCAGGGGTAGCGCGGGAACGCCCCTCGGTTGGCCGGATGGAGCCGGTTACGGGGCGCGGTAGGTGACTCCCAGATCTCGCAGAATGTCGCTCAGCTCGGACTCGAACAGGGACTCCATGTCGTCCATGACGAACGACAGGTGCTGGAACACCTCCATGCACACCAGGCCGTAGACACGCACCCAGCAGGACATCATGACGCGCAACGCGCCACTGGAGACGTTCTCGGCGGGATACCCGGTCCGCTCGGCGAACGCCTCCAGCTGGCGGCGCAGCTCCTCGGAGGTCTCCGCGTCGTTGGGCGGCGCGAACCGCCGTTCCGCCAGCAACCGCTCGAAGAGGGCGAAGAAGGTCGAGGCGAAACGCTGCGCGGCCGCCAGTGCGGGACCCGCCGGGGGAGGGGTGCGTACCGGCCCCGCCGGGCCGAACAGCAACCCGAATTCCGCGCGGTTGGCGAGTGCCCAGGTGCGGAAGGCGCGCAGCGAGGCGTGCAGCCGACCGTCGACATCCTCCGACGGCAGCGAGCTGTCCGCGTCGCGGACCGCCGTGGCCAGTTCGTCGTAGAAGTCGACCCTGAGCGAGACCATCAGGTCGTCGAGGCTCGTGAAGTACCGGTAGAGGCCGGGCGCGGTCATGCCCATCTCGCGGGCGATGGCGCGCAGCGAGACGCCACCGGCCCCCTGCTCGCTCAGGTGGTGGCGAGCGATCTGCTTGATCTCGCGCAGCGTGGCGTCGCGCATGCGCTCCCGTCGGGACGGCGCCGCGTTCCTCGGTGCGCTGCGCCCGAGTCGCGCCGATGTTCCGTTGTTGACCACGGCTCTCCTTACCGCGTTCCGGTCGCCGGGCCGGCGTCCCGAGGCGCTGGCACGCCACGCGGGCGAACTACGGGATAGCGCTTTCAGCTGTCCTGCCCCGGGGGCCGGCCGTGCACGCACCAACGTTAACAGCAGGCGGGCCACAGCGAACGCGAAGCGCATCGATCTGACACGGACGGTAGTACGGGGCGGGCCATGTTCTCCCGAACACAGCACAGCCGCGCTTGTGTTCTCGGGCCGGAGGTGGCGGTAATCTTCGGTGTCCACGGTTCACCGATGCGCGGCGAACCTGTGGCGCCTCCAGAGCCCCGCCGACCCTCGAACAGGGATGACCGCCTCGGTCGCGGGCCACCGCGGCTCCGTGGGGCAGGCATCGCCCCGCCTGGCCGTGGCCTCTCAGGACCGTTGGGGTGTGGTGCTCTCGCGCTCCACGATCTCCCCGTCGACGGTGACCGTCACCGGCTGGTCGGCGGGCGAGTCACCCAGCGCGAGCCGTGCGGCCTCCTCTCCCATCCACTCCAGGGGCAACCGCACCGAAGTCAGGCCGGGCGTGAGGTCGCGCAGGGTCGGGATGTCGTCGAACCCGGCCACCGAGAGATCGTCCGGAATCCGCAGCCCGGTGTCGCGTATCGCGGCCATGGCTCCGGTGGCCATGACGTCGTTGACCGCGAACAGACAGGAGGCGTCGGTGCCGCCCGCCAGCAGGCGTCGGGTCGACTCGTACCCCCCGTCACGGGTGAAGGCGCCGTGCACCACATCGCCCGGGGCGACGTCGAGCCCGGCAGCGGTCAGGGCCCCGTAGAAGCCGTCGAGCCGGTCGCGGGCGGCGCACAACTCCGGGGGACCGGCGAGGACCGCGAAACGGCGATGCCCCTGGTCGATGAGTCGACGGGCCAGCATCGCCGCCCCGTCGTGGTTGTTGGGAACCACCGTGTGGGCGGGGAGCCCCTCCTGTGACACGCACGCCACACTTCCCCCCTGCTCCACCAGCGCGCTGATCTCGTCGCCCAAGCGGGAGGGGCCGGATTCGTCACCCACCCTGCGGCTGCCGATCAGCACGACCGCGCGGGCCCGGTGCGCGCGCAGCGTGGCCATCAGGGTGGCCTCACGCTCGGCCACGCGCCCGGTGGTGCCCAGCACGACGACCAGCCCCTCGGCTTCGGCGACCCGCGTGACGCCGGCGGCGATACTGGAGAAGTACGGGTCGGCGATGTCGTGCACGATGAGCCCGACAAGCGAGCTGACGTTGCGGGCCAGGGCCTGGGCCGTGGGATTGGCGAGATAGCCCAGCTCCTCGGCGCTCGCGGTGACGCGCCGGGCCAGTTCCCGACGGACCTGCCGGGTGCTGCCGTTGAGCACCCGCGACGCGGTGGCCAGCGAGACCCCGGCGTGCTGGGCCACCTGTTCGAGAGTCACGCTCGCGCCCGCCAAGGTGGTCCCCCGTTTCCGCAGCCCCTGGAAAACTCTTTCCGTGCGATTCTAGTTCCAGGTTAGTGCCCGCACGACCACACGCGTTCGGATTTCGGACACCGGTACCCCTCGGCTCCCCGGGCCTCGCCTCCTCTCAGGACCCCACGGTGAGCGCCTCGCTCCCCTGGGGAGTGAGGCGCTCGACGAGCCCGGACAGCGTGTCGGTGTCGGGAGCGCCGTCGCACACCAGGACGAGGAGGTCGCGGCGTAGCTCGCCGCCGGCCGCGAGACGCAGCGGGTGCTCCCAGGCCAACGCGGTCCCCACTCCCGGGTACTCGGTGGCGCGCAGGAACCACGGGTCGCGCTTCGGGCCCGGCTGGTGGAAGCACAGCGTCCACCGACCACACGCGCTCGCCATCGCCAACCATCCCGCCGTCGACCCGTGGAGCGCCCCCTCACCGACGATCCCGGGGCCGAAGCAGCGCGGCGCCCGAGTGGAGATGGGCGCGCGCCAGAAGAACCCGCCGTAGCCGGCGCCCGGCCGCCCCTTGGTCGCGGGCGATCCGATGACCAGCTCCTCGCCGCTGGTGTTGCGCAGCCGGGTGACCAGCTCCAGAGCCCACGCGGTGGGCTCGACGTCGTGGGCCACCCAACCCCGCTCCTCGCGCAGCAGCTCACGGCCGCCGGGGGAGAGCCAGCTGAGTTCCTGGGCGAGCACGGTGTCCTCCTCGCGCAGCCAGGCGAGGTGGTCCTGGCGACCGTGGTCGGCCAGCAGCATGGGCCCCCGGTCGCGGACGAAGGTGCGGCCGCCCCAGAAGTTCACCTCGGACACGGAGGCGATCGCGAGCCCGACCCCGAGATGGTGCGGGTGGTCCTCGGGCAGCTGCTCGGAGACGACCACCCCGCCACGGGTGCGCACCGGGTGCAGGTAGGGCCGGGGCGACAGCCGAGTGTCGACACCACCACCATCGTTGTACTCCGCCAGAGCGGAGCCCTCGGCGCCGTCGGGGTGAGGCAACACCCGGCGCGTGGCCCAGGGCGCACCGACCTCCGAGAACAGGGCGCCGCGCCGAGCGCTCTCCGCGACCGTTGTATCCACGCCCGTGACGATGCGCCGAATGCCGCCCTCCTGGGACAGGACGCGCTGGTGGGCGAGCGGGACCGGGCGCGGCTCGGGTGCGCGGCGCACCGCGTCCAGCACCGACATGAACCCGGTGACCGAATCCGGCGGGCACAGCAGCGGCTCGCCCGAGCGGAGGTGGGCGGTCAGGTTCTCCAACAGGTCAACACTGTGGTACTCGGTGGTGACCGGCTCGCGGCCCGGCCGGCGCAGGGTGAGCGTGTCCCGTTTGTAGGCCAGGGTGAGGGTGCCCGCCGAGCCGTGCACGGTCACCTCGGGGCTCGTGTCGGCGGCGGCGCAGAGCGTGCCCGCGACGGTGACCGGAACCCCGGCCGCCGTGCGCAGCCGCAGGCACGAGGTGTCGTCGCTCTCGATATCGTGCGCGCGGAACAGCTCCAGCTCGATTCCGCTGGCCGGGGCTTCCCCCGCGCCGGCCACGGCCAGGGCCGTGGCCACCGCGTGCGCGAACGGGTTGGTCAACACCCCGTCCACCACGTCGTGGCCGTCCAGGCGGCGTCGTCCGGCCCAGTCGGCTCGCTCGAAGTACCTCGAGGTGCGCACCCACGTCCCCTGCCCGGAGACGGCCCGGACCTCTCCGATCTCGCCGTTGGCGACGAGCCCGCGCATGACGGGGATCGCCGTCGACCCCAGGCTCTGGAACCCGATCTGGCAGGCCGCGCCCCGTTCCCGCACGGCGGCGCGCAGCTCCTCGAACTCCGCGAACGAGCCGGTGGGTGGTTTCTCCAGCAGTAGATGACAGCCGTGCGCCAGAGCCACGCGGGTCAGGGGCAGGTGGGTGTGTATCGGGGTCGCGATGAGGACGATGTCGGCACCGGTGCGCTCCAGCAGTGCCTCCAGCTCACTGTCGTAGGCCACCGCGCCCCGCGGTGTGGAAAGGGGGGCGTGTGGCGGGACCCGGTCACAGACACCCACGAGGCTGACGGGGGAGTCCTGGCTCTCGCTCGCCCGGAGCAGGCGGGACAGGTGCGAGCGCCCGTGTCCGTGGATCCCGGCCAGTGCCACCGTGACCGTGCTCATCGAATGTCCTTTCGCCGCGGACTCCCGACCGTTGGGTGCTCGAAGGAGGTCAACCACGCTCCAGGAGGTCCGCGATCCGCTCGGGGGATCCCGAAGCGATCGAGGCGTTCGCGGCCAGCCCGGTCATCAGCGCGTCGGTGCCGTCCTCGTGGTCGGCGCGGACGCCGTCGTCGATGCCGCCGAGCAGGGCGTCGAGCATGCGCGCGTCGCCCCCGCCGTGCCCCTCGGACTCCATGGCCACCGGGATGATCTCGGGCGGTTCCCAGTGCCGGCGCAGCCGCAGTGTCGACCTGGTCTCCTCCTTGGGGGGCGGCATGCCGCGCACCGGTGCGTGGGACTCCCGGCCGGGGGAGCTGTACGGCGACTCCGTGACGTCGAGCTCCAGTCGCCCCGCGCTGCCCGTGATCGCGACGCGGTAGCCCTCCCAGGGGGAGTAGGCCACCAGGTGGTAGCTGAGGCGGGCACCGGTGTCGTAGCGCACCAGGGCCGACATGTCGTCCTCGATGGTGATCCCGGGGCCGAACACGTTGAGGTCGCGGCGGTACCCGTCCTCGTGCTCGGCCTCCAGGTACAGCTGGGTCAGGTCGGGGCTGTCGTCCAGGTGAACCGCGAACGGGTCGTCCTCGGCGGCGGCGCTGCCGTATCCCCGTTCGTAGTCGCGGGCCAGGCCGCGCCGGCGTCCGTTCTCCTGGCCGTAGAAGAACAGGTCCCCCCAGGCGAACACCTCGACCGGGCGGGCGCCGATCCACCAGTTGACCAGGTCGAAGTGGTGACTGGCCTTGTGCACCAGCAGCCCGCCCGACTGCTCCTTCTCGCGGTGCCAGCGGCGGAAGTAGTCGGCGCCGTGGCGCAGGTCGAGCACCCATTCCAGGTGCACCGAGCCGACCTCGCCGATGGCGCCCTGGGCCACCAGCTCGCGTACCCGGGTGTGGACCGGGTTGTAACGGTAGTTGAAGCCGACGGTGACCCGGCCGGTGGAGGTGCGCTGCGCGGCCCGGATGCGCCGGCATCCTTCGAGGTCGGCGGTCATGGGCTTCTCGGTGATCACGTCCCGGCCGGCTTCGAGCGCGGCGACGATGTAGTCGGCGTGTGCGCGGTCCACGGTGCAGCAGATGACCTCGTCGACCCGCTCGGCCTCCAGCATCTCGGTGAACGCGTCGGGGGTGTAGGTGGGCACGGGCGCGAACCCGGCCCGGGTGACGATCGTGTTGTGGGCGTGCATCCGGGTCCGGTTGGAGTCGCACAGGGCGACCAGCCGGCCGCGGTGGGCGTGCGCTCCGGTCAGGGCACCGGTGTAGAGCCGGGCGCGGGAGCCGGCGCCGACGATGGCGAATCGGCGCTCTGCCGTGCGGGACTCCCCGGCCGTACCCGGGTCCGGAGCTGTTTGGGCGGAGGCGGAAGTGTTCACATCGGGAATGGTAAGCGCTTACCCAAGTTTTGGGTAGAGGTGTCGCGACCGGTGTGACGTCCTCGCGGTGCGTGGCGCCTCGCGCGCCCCTCCGGCGCTACCGGCGGCCCATGCCGTGATCCCGTGATCAGCTGGGAATCCTGGACATAGCTGGTATACGCGCCATTGACACCTTTGTCAGCCGCTGTTAGAAAGACCACATTGTGGTTAATGGATAGCGCTTACCAAAGACGTTGCGCGTACCGGCACCGTGGTCCCGAGAAGAGCGGTGGTTGAAAGCAGATGACCCTGAACGCGGGCGTGACGCCCTCCGATTCGAGCGGTGGACGGCCGGCGTGACCGCGACCCTGCGGCGCGCGGAATCCCCGACCCCCCGCACCGCGCCCCCGGCCCCCCGTGCCCGTGGGCTCTCCCTGAAGCGCCGCGACGCGCTGGCCGCCTACGGATTCCTCACCCCCTGGTTCCTCGGCCTGTTCTTCATCACGATCGGCCCGATCCTGGCTTCGCTGTACTTCTCGTTCACCGACTACAGCCTGCTCGGGGATCCGCAGTGGGTCGGGCTGGACAACTACCGGGAGATGATCGGCGACCCCCGGCTGCACAGTTCGCTCCTGGTGACGTTCCAGTACGTCTTCGTCTCGGTGCCACTCCAGCTCGGGTTGGCGCTCGCGCTCGCGATGATCCTGGACCGGGGAGTCCGCGGGTTGCCGCTCTACCGGTCGGTCTACTACCTGCCCTCGCTGCTGGGGGCCAGCGTGGCGATCGCCGTGCTGTGGCGGCAGATCTTCGGCGCCAACGGCCTGATCAACCAGGTGTTGGGCTACTTCGGCATCGAGGGCGCGGGCTGGGTGTCCCATCCCGACTACGCCCTGGGAACCCTGATCGTGCTGAACGTGTGGACGTTCGGCGCGCCCATGGTGATCTTCCTGGCCGGGCTACGGCAGATCCCCGCGATGTACTACGAGGCCGCCAGCGTCGACGGCGCGGGCCCGGTTCGCCGGTTCTTCTCGGTGACCATTCCGCTGCTGACGCCGATCATCTTCTTCAACCTGGTGCTGCAGATGATCAACGCCTTCCAGACCTTCACCCAGGCGTTCATCGTCAGCTCCGGCTCGGGTGGCCCGTCCGACTCCACGCTCTTCTACACGCTCTATCTCTACCAGCAGGGGTTCGGATCGTTCGAGATGGGCTACGCCTCGGCGTTGGCGTGGCTGTTGCTGGTGGTCATCGGAGCGTTCACCGTGCTGAACTTCGTCGCAGCGAGGTACTGGGTCTTCTATGGCGACTGACACCCGGCGCGCCGCGCCTCACTCCACCGGCCCGCCGAACTCGGAACGCCGCCCTCGGCGCCGGCCACTCACCCACCTCGGGCTGATCGCGTTCGGCCTGGTGATGCTCTACCCGCTGCTGTGGATGGTGTCGAGCTCGTTGAAACCGACCGAGGACATCTTCCGCGAGCCCGGGCTGATCCCCTCGACCCTGACCCTGAGCAACTACACCGACGGCTGGACCGCGCTCGAATACCCGTTCCACCACTACATATTCAACTCGCTGGTCGTGGTGGCCGGTGCGGTGATCGGGAACCTGCTGGCCTGCTCCATGGCCGCCTACGCGTTCGCCCGGCTGGAGTTCCGCGGCAAGAACCTGTTCTTCGCCGTCATGCTGATGACGATCATGCTACCGGTGCACGTGGTGATCGTCCCGCAGTACATCCTGTTCTCCGAGCTGGACTGGATCAACACGTTCTATCCGATCATCGTTCCGAAGCTGCTGGCCACCGACGCGTTCTTCGTCTTTTTGATGGTGCAGTTCATCCGCGGGCTACCACGGGATCTGGACGAGGCCGCCCGTATCGACGGGTGTGGGCACGCCCGGATCTTCCTGCGGATCATCCTGCCGCTGTGTACGCCGGCACTGGCCACGACCGCGATCTTCACCTTCATCTGGACCTGGAACGACTTCTTCACCCAGTTGGTCTTCCTGGTCGATCCGGATATGTACACCGTCCCCATCGCGCTGCGCACGTTCGCCGACGCGACGGAACAAACCTCGTGGGGGCCGCTGTTCGCGATGTCGACCATCGCGCTGGGACCGATCTTCGGGTTCTTCCTGGCCGGACAGCGGTACCTGGTCCGGGGCATCGCGACCACCGGTATCAAGTGAGCGAAAGGAACCCGTGCAATGCGATCCGAATCCCCCCGTGGTCCCAGAGGCCGGTACCGTGCCCACCGTGGGGCCATCGCCCCGGTGGCGGCCGTCGCCGCGTTGATCGTGATGGCCTCGGGATGTGGCGGCGGTGACGACGGCACCGTGGAGTTGCGTTTCTCCTGGTGGGGGCCCGACGGCCGACACCAGATCACCCAGGAGGTCATCGACCTCTTCGAGGAGAAGCACCCCGAAATCACGATCGAGGGTGACTACACCGACTGGGACTCCTACTGGGACCGGCTGGCCACCAGCAGTTCCGCCAACGACGCCCCCGACGTCATACAGCACGACGAGCAGTACCTGCGGGACTACGCCGGCCGTGACGCGCTGCTGAACCTCGACGAGTACTCCGACCAGCTCGACGTCTCCGAGGTGGACGAGCTCGTCCGCGGGACCGGGGAGCTCGAGGGCGGGCGCTACGCCGTTCCCAGCGGGGTCAACGCGTTCGTGATCATCGCCGATCCGCAGGCGTTCGAGGAGGCCGGTGTCGAGATGCCGGACGACTCCTCCTGGACGTGGCAGGACTACGTCGACATCGCGGCCGAGGTGAGCGAGGAGTCTGACGGCGAGCTCGTCGGGGCGCAGAACAACTCGTTCAACACCGCCGGGTTCGAGATCTTCGCCCGACAGAACGGTGAGTCGCTCTACACCGAGGACGGCGAACTCGGTTTCTCCCCCTCGACCATGGAGCGGTGGTGGGACTACACCGTCCAGCTCCAGGAGGAGGACGCCGAACCAAGTCCGGCCGAGAGCATCGAGCGGGACGCCGACGGTCCGGACCGCTCGGTTCTGGCCACCAACGATGGGGCGATGGCCGGTTTCTGGACGAACCAGGTGGGTGATCTCGCCAACACCGCGGACCGGGAGTTGGAGATCCTGCGGTTCCCCGGGGAGACCGAGTTCGAGAACCCCGGGACGTTCTTCAAGCCGGCGATGCACTGGACGGTCTCCGCGGACACCGAACACCCGGAGGAGGCCGCGACGTTCGTGGACTTCCTGGTGAACGACCCCGAGGCCGCGGAGCTCATGCTGGCCGACCGCGGGATCCCGGTCAACACCGGCGTCCGCGAGCAGATCTACGACGACCTCCCCGAGGCCGACGCCAAGGGGGCCGACTTCCTCTCCGAGATCGAGGACGACGTGCTTCCCGCGGATCCGCCGCCGCCCCAGGGCGCCGGCGAGGTGGTCGATATCGTCAAGCGGATCAACGAGGACGTGCTGTACGGCGAGAACACCCCCGAGGAGGCCGCGAACCGTTTCGTCGAGGAGGCCGAGGCCGCCATCGAGGACTGAATCCGCGCGCCTCGCGGAGACCTCCCCGACCGCGCGTGCGTCCCACGCCGCCCCGGCACCGTGCCCGGGGCGGCGCCGCGCGTCGGGGGCCGGACGCTCCGGCCGGTGGTGAACACTGGCCAACCACGGCCCTTACAACGTTCTCTATAGTGAATGGCGTAAACTCAGCGACGTGAGGAGCGGCGCCCGGGCGCCGCTCCATGTCGTTGGCCACCACCTGTACGAGGGCGGTCCATGTTCGCGAGCCTCGGCCGGTTCGGTCACCGTGCCCGTGTCTGGGTTCTGGTGGCGAGCGCGCTGTTCGTCGCCTTCGCGGCGGTCTGGGGGTTCGGCGTCTTCGACCGGGTGAGTGAGGGCGGATTCGAGGACCCCGGCTCGGAGTCCGTGCGGGCCGACGAGCTGCTGGAGGAGGAGCTCGGCCACGAGGACACCGACGTGGTGGCGGTCTATCGCAGCGCTGAGCTGGAGATCGACAACCAGATGTTCGTCTCCTCCGTCGAGCGGATGCTCGACGGGCTCGACGAGGACAAGGTGGTCGAGGTAACCAGCTACCTCGACGAGGACCTCAGCGAGGTTGAACGCGGCGCGCTGATCTCCGAGGACCGGAACGCCACCTACGTGCCGATCACCCTGGAGGGTGATGACCGCGAGGAACGCCTGGAGACCTTCGCCGAGATCGAGGAGGACCTCACCGCGGGCCAGCTCGACGGTTACCTCGGTGGCCCGATACCGCTCGAGGCGGAGCTGTCGGAGAAGGCCGAGAGTGATGTCGTGCGCGCCGAGCTGGTCTCACTCCCGCTGCTGCTCGTCCTGCTGGTCGCGATCTTCCGCGGGCTGGTGGCCGCGCTGATGCCGCTCACCGTCGGCGGGCTGGCGATCCTCGGCTCCCTGACGATGCTGCGCGGCCTGGCCTCGGTCACCGAGGTGTCGGTCTTCGCGATCAACGTGGCGACGATCCTCGGTCTCGGGCTCGCCATCGACTACGGCCTGTTCATCGTGAGTCGCTATCGCGAGGAGTACGTCCGGTCGGTGGACATGGAGACGGCGCTGAGACGCACCCTGGCCACGGCGGGCCGCACCGTGGCCTTCTCCGGGGTCACGGTGCTGATCGCCTTCGCCGGGCTACTGTTCTTCCCCCAACCGATCATGCGCTCGATCGGGCTCGGCGGGATCGCCGTCGTGCTGTTCGACGTGCTCGCCGCGCTGGTGGTGCTGCCCGCGCTGCTCTCCGTCATCGGCGGCCGGATCGACGCGCTCCGACTTCCGCTCGCCCGTCGGACACTCACCGGGGCCGTGGCGGCGCGAACCGGGCCGTGGGCACGGTTCGCGGGACACGTCATGCGGCGCCCCGCACTCCACATCGCCGTGGTGGGAGCGACGCTGTGCGCCTTCGCCGCCGCGTTGTTGCAGAGCGACCTGGGCACCACCGACCACCGGTACCTCCCCGCCGACTCGGGCAGCCGGGTCGCCACCGAGTCGCTCGAGGAGGACTTCCCGGCCGGCGGTGTCCGCCAGATGGACGTCGCCGTGGTCGGCGACCCCGGCGACGAGGCACTGGACGACTACGTGACACGTCTGGCCGACCTGGGCGGGTCCGAAGGCGCCGGTGTGGCGCGCACCGGCGACGGGATCACCCACGTCGTCGTCGACTACGAGGGTGAGGTCGACGACTCCGAGACCGGGGATCTCGTGCGCGACATCCGCGAAACCCCGGCTCCACAGGGCGCCGAGGAGGTTCTGGTCGGCGGGACGGCCGCCCAGCAGCTCGACAACGTCGACGCCATCGTCGACGCGGTCCCCACCACCCTGGCGTTCGTCACGATCGTGACGTTCGTGCTGCTCTTCCTCGCCTTCGGGTCGGTGGTGCTTCCGCTGAAGGCGGTGCTGATGGGCTTCCTCTCACTCGGGGCCTCGCTCGGGGTAGTGATCTGGGGCTTCCAGGAGGGGCACCTGGCGCCGGTGCTCGGGTTCGACGCGGTGGGCACGATCGACCCGACCTACCTGGTGCTGATCCTGATCGTCGCCTTCGGCCTGGCGATGGACTACGAGCTGTTCCTGCTCAGCCGGGTGCGCGAGGAGTACCTGCGCAGCGGTGACAACGCCCGGTCGGTCGCGGCCGGCCTGCAGCGGACCGGCAGCATCATCACCAGTGCCGCGCTGTTGCTCGTCGTGGTGCTCGCCGCGATGGGCACCTCCGAGCTGCTCCTGCTGCAGATCCTCGGGCTCGGCCTGGCCGTGGCGGTCGTGGTGGACGCGACCCTTGTGCGCGCGATCCTCGTCCCCGCCGCGATGCGTCTGTTGGGCCGGGCGAACTGGTGGCTCCCCCGCCCGCTGCGTTGGCTACACGACAGGATCGGCGTCGACGAGGGCGAGGATGAGGAGGCCGCCCCCCACGGGCGGGAGGCGCTCCCGGAACCCGGCTACGGTGAGCGAGCCACGCCCGTGGCGTGACCGGTCGAGCCGGTGCGCTCAGTCGGGGTGTGCGCGTGGTAGCCGGTGGTCCTCGAAGACCAGGTCGGGGCGGTGCCGATGGGCCTCGGCGACGACCTCCTCGATGGTGCGGTCCCAGGTCGGATGGGCCCGTACAGCGTAACTGGGCTCCCACGGAGCCGGAGGGTGGAAGGCGCGGCCGGTCTCGCCGCGTGGCACGAACACCAGGTAGTGCAACAGCATGGTCTCGCCGCGGCGTGGGACCACCTGGGTCGCGGCCCGGATCCGCGCGATGTCCCGCCACGCCACGACGAGGTCGCCGGAGGTGGACCGGGGCCACGGGGCGAGTACCCGCACTCCGGTGTCGTCCATGACCAGTACGGGACGTCGGGAGAGCATGGGGGAGGCGGCCAGCAGCCCGCCCCCGCCGAACAGCAGCAGCGCCGCCAGCCCGAGGAGGACGTCGGCGGGGGTCCCGCCCCGCACGACCAGGGCGAGCCCCGTCACCGAGAGGACCAGGCACGCCGCGAACAACCACACCCCGCTCCAGGTCACCCGGAACCGGCGGGTGACGGCGAACGCCTCGGACGAACCGTCCATGTTCCAACGATAGGACGTCGGAGCTGACACGGCCCCACCACCGGGACCGGGGGTGGGGCCGTGTCAGTGTTGCCCGTGTGCTCAGAGTGCCTTCGGGCCGTTGGGATGGAACGGAGCCCCGTTCACCTTCTGGGAGACACCCGTCCAGTCGAGGTAGGGGGTGATCCCGCCGAGGTGGAACGGCCAACCGGCACCGGTGATCAGGCACAGGTCGATGTCGGCTGCCTCGGCCACCACGCCCTCGTCGAGCATGATCCCGATCTCTCTGGCCAGTGCCTCCAGTGCCCGGTTCAGGATCTGCTCCTCGGTCGAGGGGTTGTCGCCGCCGGCGAACATCTCCCGGACCTCCGGGTCGAGCTGGAGGTCGGGGCCGAAGAGCTCGGTCTTTCCGGATTCGACCAGCCGGCGCTGCTGCTGGGAGACCCGGAACCGGTCCGGGAACGCCTCGCTGAGCGTCTCCGCGACGTGCAACGCCACGGCCGGTCCGACGAGCTGGAGCAGCATCAGCGGTGGCATGGGCAGGCCGAGCGGAGCCACCGCGCGGTCGGCCACCTCCGGCTCGGTGCCCTCCTCGACCGCGTTCAGCACCTCTCCCATGAACAGCGTGAGCAGCCGGTTGACCACGAACGCCGGCGCGTCGGCGCACAGCACCGCCGTCTTCTTCAGTGACTTCGCCGTGGCGAAGGCCGTGGCCAGTGTCGCGTCGTCGGTGTGTTCGCCACGCACGATCTCCAGCAGCGGAAGGACCGCGACAGGGTTGAAGAAGTGGAAGCCAACCACGCGCTCGGGGTGGCGCAGTCCCCGGGCCATCTCGGTGATCGACAGCGAGGAGGTGTTGGTCGCCAGGACCGCCTCGGCCGAGACCACGGCCTCCACCTCGGCGAACACCTGCCGCTTGATGTCCATCCGCTCGAAGACGGCCTCGATGACGAAGTCGGCGTCGGCGAAGGCGTCCTTGGTCAACGAGCCCGTGACCAGTCCCTTGAGCCGGTTGGCGGTGTCGGGGGACACCCGGCCCTTTGCGAGCAACGTGTCCACCTCCCCGTGCACGTACTCGATCCCCTTGTCCAGGCGCTCCTGGTCCAGGTCGGTCAGCACGACCGGGACGTTGAGCCGCCGGGCGAACAGCAGGGCGAGCTGGCCGGCCATGAGACCCGCGCCCACGACCCCCACCTTGGTGATCGGGCGCGCCAGCTCCTTGTCGGGAGCGCCCGCGGGCGTGCGCGCGCGCTTCTGCGTCAGGTCGAACGCGTACAGTCCCGCCTTGAGCTGGTCGGTCATGATCAGGTCGGCGAGCGCGTCGTCCTCGGCGGCGAACCCCTCGTCGCGGGTGCGGTAACGGGCCTGGTCGACGAGGTCCAGCGCGCGTAGCGGTGCCGGCGCGGCGCCGTTGAGCTTGCCCTCGACCTGGAACCGGGTGTTGTTGACGGCCCGCGTCCAGGTCTCGCCCTTGTCCACCTCGCCCCGCTGCACGGTGACCGCGCCGTTGACGACCCGGGCGGCCCAACGCAGCGACTCCTCGACGAAGTCGGCCGGTTCGAAGATGGCGTCGGCGATGCCCATCTCATGTGCCCGCTGGCCGTTGATGGTCTTGTTCTGGGCCAGCGGGTTGTCGACGATGAGCTTGAGAGCCGACTCTGCGCCGATGAGGTTGGGCAGCAGGTAGGTCCCGCCCCACCCCGGGACCAGACCGAGGAACGTCTCGGGCAGCGCGAACGCCGTGACCCCGGTCGATACGGCGCGGTAGTCGCAGTGCAGCGCCACCTCGACACCGCCGCCCATGGCGGCTCCGTTGACCAACGCGAACGTGGGGACGTTGAGCTCGCCGAGTTTGCGGAAGGTGTCGTGGCCCAGCTTGCCGATCACGTGCGCCTGCTCGCGGTTCTCGACCCGCGGCACCCCGGTCAGGTCGGCGCCGACCGCGAAGATGAACGGTTTTCCGGTGACGGCGACGGCCGAGATGTCCGTGCGCGCCGCCGCGGCGTCGATGGCCTCGCTGAGGCTGGTCAGCCCAGCGGGACCGAAAGTGTTGGGCTTCGTGTGGTCGTGTCCGTTGTCCAGGGTGATCAGGACAGCGGTGCCCGCCCCGTAGGGAAGCTCCACGTCGCGCGCGAGCGCCCTGGTGACGACCTCGTCGGCGAACTGCGCGGCGATTCGGTCGCCGGTCGCGGCGGTGTCGGGGCGGGTGGCGTCGTTGGGGTTACTCACGTGGCGTTCCCTTCCCAGTCCTGTTCGCTGCGCCCGTGGGTCGCGTTCCTGGCTCACTGGCTTCGGCCGGGCGTTGGGTCCGCGGTGTCGCGGCCGCGCCCACGGCCGGGCTCACACCCGCTCCCAGAGGACCGTGCCGCCCATGCCCATGCCCACGCACATGGTGGTCATGCCGTAACGGACGTCGGGCCGTTCGGCGAACTGTCGGGAGAGCTGGTTCATCAGCCGGACGCCGGAGGAGGCCAGCGGATGGCCGATGGCGATGGCGCCGCCCCACGGGTTGACGCGGGGGTCGTCGTCGGCGATGCCGAAGTGCTCCAGGAAGGCCAGCACCTGCACGGCGAACGCCTCGTTGATCTCGATGAGGCCGATGTCGTCCATGGTGAGACCCTGACGGTTCAGCAGCCGCTCGGTGGCCGGGACCGGGCCCGCCCCCATGAACTCCGGCTCGACCCCGGCGAAGGAGAAGTCCACCAGCCGCATCCGGGCGTCCAGGCCGAGTTCGGCTGCGACCTCCTCGGCCATGATGAGCGCGCCGGTGGCGCCGTCGTTCAGCCCCGCGGCGTTGCCCGGGGTGACGTTGCCGTGCGCGCGGAACGGTGTCTTGAGTCCGGCCAACGACTCCATGGTGGTTTCGGGACGCGGGGGCTCGTCGGCCGTGGCCAGGCCGTAGCCCTCCTCGGCGGAGCGCACCAACGTCTCGACGAGGTCCTGCTGGATCTTGCCGTCGGCGTAAGCCTTGGCGACCTTCTCCTGGCTGCGTACCGCGAACGCGTCGGCGCGTTCCTTGGTGACCGTGGGGTAGCGGTCGTGCAGGTTCTCCGCCGTGTTGCCCATGACGAGGGCGGAGGGGTCGACCAGCTTCTCGGAGAGGAAGCGCGGGTTGGGATCGACACCCTCGCCCATGGGGTGACGTCCCATGTGCTCGACACCGCCGGCGATGACGGCGTCGTAGGCGCCGAACGAGATGCTGGCACCGGTGGTGGTCACGGCGGTCATCGCACCCGCGCACATACGGTCGATCGCGTAGCCCGGCACGCTGCGTGGAAGTCCGGCCAACAGGGCGGCGCTGCGTCCGATCGTCAGTCCCTGGTCGCCGATCTGGGTGGTGGCGGCGATGGCTACCTCGTCGACGCGCTCCGGTGGCAGCTCGGGGTTGCGGCGCAACAGTTCACGTATGACGCGGACCACGAGGTCGTCGGCGCGCGTCTCGGCGTACAGGCCCTTGCCGGCCTTGCCGAACGGGGTACGTGCCCCGTCGACAAAAACGACATCGCGGGCGGTTCGCGGCACGATGGCCCCTCCTTCTCCAGTGGTTGGGTGGCTCGCCCCCATGCTACTCGTCAGTAACTAGTGCTGCGAGCACCGGTGAGACACCCCAAGGACGGTGTTTCGCGGTTGCGCGCGGCGCGGCCCCGAGAGGCTCAAAGTCACGTCCGGACGCGTGCTGTGGATCCGATGTTACGCCCGGTGATGGGATTCGTTCGGCGCGGCCGCGCTGCGCTTCGGAGAAGCGGCGTCTAGAAGAGCGCGGCGGCCTCGCGGTGGCGCCCGACGGCGCTCAGAGCGCCGGCGAGGTCGCGGCGCATCCGCATGGTGAGCACCCGGATGTCCGGGTCGCCGGCGGCCGCCAGCCCGTGGCGGTAGGCCAGTCGTAGTGTGTCCACGGCTTCGGCCATGCGTCCCGCCTGGGTGTAGGCCCGTCCCAGCCGGTGGTGGACCACCAGGGTGTCGTGGTGGCGGTGGCCCAGGCGGCGTTGCCGGTGGGAGAGCGCGATGCGCAACTGGTGGATCGCGTCGTTGTGCCGACCGGCGGCGGTGAGTGCCATGCTCAGGCCCAGGCGCAGGCTGTCCCGTTCCTCGGGGGCCGAGGAGTCCTCCAGCGCCTGTTCGAAGCGGGCGATGGCGGCCTCGGGCCGGCCGCTGCGGCGGTAGCACTGCGCCAGCCGGGCGCGCGCGGTCACGGTGTCTCCCGCTGTGCTGCCCAGGCTCTGTTCCCTGTGGCTGAGCAGGCTTTCCCACTGGCCGGCGGCGGCGTCGAACCGGCCGGCGTCCTCGTAGGACCAGGCGAGGTTCTCCCGAATGACATCCGTTTGCTCGTGGTCGTCGCCGAACGCGGCCACGGCGTCGGCCAGGGCGGTCTCGAACTGGGAGATGGCCGCCGCGCGCCGCCCGATCTGGGCGTACTTGCTCGCCAGGTTGTTGCGTGCCGTGACGCTGTGCGGATCGGTCGAGCCGTGGACCTCGACGGTCTCCTGCAGAGTCCGTTCCAGTGCCGCGGCCCGCATGGCAGGTGTCTGCCCGCGGCCACTGTCGTCGACTTCGTCCGTCGAGTCGGCGGCGCCCTCTGCCGAACTCGTGAGTCCGGTCCAGCGCAGCAGTGCCTGCCACACCGACATCGGACTCACCACCCCCGCGTAGTCAGGTGCCGGACGCCACTCACGCTTGCTGCCCCGTACCGGTATCAACACGATTCCATAACATAAGCGGAACACTGGAGTTACGATATCCGGCGAACCGTACGGGACCAGTGAAATACGTCACTTGTACGATTTTACGGTGTTGTGGGCGTTCTTGGCGGTCTCAGGCTACCGCTACGCCTGGCGTAGTGCGGCAGCGAGGGGGGCCGCGGCCAGGCCGAGCTGCCACTCCCGAACGTTGTTGTCACGCAGGTGATCGGCAACGGCGTCATCGCTGAGCTCCCGTGGCGGCGCCCACGCGAGCCGGCGCACGGCATCGGGCTGGACCACGTTCTCGGTGGGCATCTCGACCCGCTCGGCGATCGCGGCCACCACCTCGCGCGCCGCGTCCAGCCGGCGCGCGGCCTCGGGGTCGCGATCGGCCCAGCGGTTGGTGGACGGCGGGCCGTCGCCCGGCGCGCTGGGCTGGGGAAGGTCCGCGCTGGACATCTCGCGCACCCGGTTGATCGCCTTGAGCCACACCGGAACGTACCGTCGGGCGAGACGCACGCTGAACGGCTTGATCGCGGTGAGCTCGTTCGCCGTGCGCGGCATCGCCGTGGCCGCCTCGACGATCCCGGAGTCCGGCAGGACCCGCCCCGGCGAGATGTCACGCTCCCGGGCGATCCGGTCGCGCTCCCGCCACAGCTCCCGAACCACACCCAGGGCACGCTGGTTACGCACCTTGTGGATCCCCGACGTTCGCCGCCACGGGTCGGGACGTGGCTCCTTGGGTGGGGCGGTCAGAATGGCGGCGAACTCCTCGCGCGCCCAGTCCAGCTTCCCGGAGTCAGTGAGTTCGGTCTCGAGAGCGTCGCGCAGCTCGACCAGGACCTCCACGTCCAGCGCCGCGTAGCAGAGCCAGTCCCGCGGCAGCGGTCGGACGGACCAGTCGACCGCCGAGTGCTCCTTGGCCAGCCGTAGCCCCAACACGCGCTCCACCATGGAGGCCAGTCCCACGCGCTGGTAGCCGAGCAACCGGCCAGCGAGCTCGGTGTCGAACAACCGGTCGGGACGCAGGTCGAGTTCGCTCAGGCAGGGAAGATCCTGGTGCGCCGCGTGTAGCACCATCTCCACCCCCGCCAGGGCGCCGTCGAGCGCGGCCAGGTCGGGACAGGAGACGGGGTCGATCAGCGCCGATCCGGCGCCCTGGCGGCGGAGCTGGACGAGGTAGGCCCGCTGCCCGTAGCGGTACCCCGACGCGCGTTCCGCGTCGACCGCGACCGGTCCCGACGCCCCGCCGAACGACTCGATGACACGAGCCAGGTGCGACTCGTCCGATACAACCGGGGGGACTCCTTCGCGCGGGACGCTCAGCAGCGGCACTTCCTGGCCGTCCCGCCCCTGTGAGGCGCCCGGATCCGGTTCACCTGACTTGGAGTTCAGCACGTTCGCCACGCAACCACGGTATGCGTTCCAAGAGCCGTGGATGTGCTCCCGGGCCCCATGGGCGCACGGCGCCGCACTCAGTCGCCGGTGCGCTGCCGGTGCTGTGTGATGTCGGCGACGTCGACCGGTGGCAGCCCCGCGGCGGAGGACAGTAGAGCGAGCCATGCCCGCATGTGCGCCGAGAGGTCGTTCGAGGTCGGGGACCAGGAGGCCCGTAACTCCAGCTCGGTGGTGGTCTCCTCCTCCGCCTTGGCCGCGAAGCCCTCCGTTGTCGCCCGCGTGACGGTGCCACTGAGCGTGTGATGCTCGGCCCCGAGAGTGCTGAGCGCTTCGACCAGCCAGCTCCAGGCGACCTGACCGAGCAGCGGGTCGCTGGCGAGCTCGGCCTCGAGATCGGCGCTCGCGTAGGCCACGATTCGGAAGGGACCCGGCCAGTCCCGGGTGTCGTCGGGATCGTAGAGCACGATCAGTCGTCCCAGCGCGACATCGTCCTCACCGACGCGAACGCTCGCCGACATCGCGAAGGCGTGCGGCGCGAGGCGCTGCGGCGCGGGGATCTCCTCGACCACGACCTCGGGACGGACCGCGGGCAGGCGCAGGCTCTCGACCGCTTGCCTGAACGCGGGAGGCGCGTCATCGACCCTACCGAGAGGAGGCATGATGGAAACGTCAGCCTTAATCTTGAAATCGGAGCACATCGCGCACACGGCCACGGTGCCCACGGGCCGCGCGGACCGGGACACGGGCACCACGCCCCCGCCACCGCGACACACCCGAGGACACGGAAAGCGCACGACGGCGGGCACTCTCCGACGGTGGCACGAGTCGCCAGCCAGCTCGCGGAGTTTCTCCGGCGTGTCTGTGTTTCGCCTCGATACTGGTTGACCCCTGTGACGAGAACGGTACGCGCCAACTCTAACCGCCACGCGTGGCCGGATTGGGCCAACTCCGGTGGGTCGCCGCCACCAACCGGTTCCCGGGCCGTGGCACGATCGGGAGTGTGACCCTGCACGATTCTCCATTTCTGCGCGCCTGCCGGCGCCTGCCGGTGTCCCGCACACCGGTGTGGTTCATGCGCCAGGCCGGGCGCTCACTGCCCGAGTACCGACGTGTCCGCGCCGACGTCCCCATGCTGGAAGCCTGCGCGCGACCCGACATGATCGTCGAGATCACGATGCAGCCGGTGCGGCGCTACGACGTCGACGCCGCCATCTACTTCAGCGACATCGTCCTTCCCCTGAAGGCCATCGGAGTCGACCTGGACATCAGGTCCGGCGTTGGTCCCGTGGTCGCCGAGCCGGTGCGCGACGCCGACGCCATCACGCGGCTGCGCGACCTCGAGCCCGACGACGTCGGCTACGTGTCCGAGGCGGTCGGTCAACTCGTCGAGGAGCTCGACGGGCGCCCACTCATCGGGTTCGCGGGTGGACCCTTCACTCTGGCCTCCTACCTGATCGAGGGAGGCCCGTCGAAGAACCACGAGCACACCAAGGCCCTGATGTACGGCGCCCCCAAGCTCTGGGACGACCTGATGCGTCGCCTGTCGGGGATCACCCTGGAGTTCCTCAAGGTCCAGCTCGCGGCCGGGGCCAGCGCGGTGCAGCTGTTCGACTCCTGGGTGGGGGCGCTGAGCGCCGCGGACTACCGCGCCTCCGTGCTGCCGCACACCTCCTGGATCTTCGAGCGCCTGGGCGAGTTCGACGCGCCACGTATCCACTTCGGTGTGGGAACCGGCGAGCTGCTCGGGCTACTCAGCGAGGCGGGAGCCGACGTCGTCGGGGTGGACTGGCGGGTGCCGCTCGACAGCGCCGCCCAACGCGTGCAGCCGGGTACGGCCCTGCAGGGCAACCTGGACCCCGCCGCGTTGTTCGCCCCCTGGGAGGTCATCGCCGAGCGGACCCGCGACATTCTCGACCGGGGGCGCGCGAGCGACGGACACATCTTCAACCTCGGCCACGGGGTGTTGCCCACGACCGACCCCGACACGCTCGCGCGCCTCACCGAGTTCGTGCACGAGGAGACCCGGCATTGACCTCTCCCCGAGCCGGGACACCGGGGCGGATCCCGTTGGAGTGACCAGCCGGGCCGCCCCGCCCCGGCCGTGGGGGACAGCCCGCGCGACAGGTGCCCACGCCACGGGGGCGGTCACTGTCCGGATCCGTCAGGGCTCCCGCTCGTTCTCCTCCGGGCTGTCGCCGTCGCCTTCCCCGACCGGTTCCGGACGAGGGTCGCCGGACGGCTCCGCCACGACTGCCGTCTCGGTGGCGGCCCGACGCCGGCGCCACACGAGGACGGGAACCACCGCGACGGCGACGACGGCCAGGAACGGCAGCGACCAGCCCAGGGCGACCGCGGCCCCCTCCAGAACCGACAGCAGGGCCCGCCAGCCCCGCACGAGCCCACCGAGGAAGCCGATCGAATCCGACTCCTCCTCGGCCAGGTAGGAGTCGGGTGGCAGCAGCGAGAGCTCGATCGTGCCGAGCGAGACGCTGTCGGCCAACGCCTGCTGGCGGGCCTGCAGCGCCTCCAGCTCCTCCTGACGGTCGCTGATCTCGGACTCCACGGCCAGCACGTCCTCGACGTCGTCGGCCTCCTCGACCAGTTCGCGCAGCCGGTCGAGGGTCGCCTCGGCCGACTCGACCCGGCTGTCGACGTCGGCCACCTCCTCGGTGACGTCCTCGACCCGACGTTCCAGGTCCGCCCGGGTACCGAGATCGCCCAGCTCCCGTAGGGCGTCCTCGTAGCTGTCCGTGGGCACCCGCAGCGTCAGCGACGCTCTGGGCCCCTCGTCGCCGGACTCGGTGGTGACGCTCTCCGCCTCGACGTGTCCGCCCGCGTCGACGACCCACTCCTTGGCGGAGCCGGCGGCGTCCTCGATCTCGGTGGTCTCCACGGTGAGCTGCGCGGTGTGCACGACCTCGCGCTCACGCACCTCGACATCGGATCCGGCGACCGCCTCCCCGCCCTCGGCGCCGTCCTCGGCGGCCTCCCCGCCCTCGGCACCGTTCTCGGCGGCACCGCCGCCGTCCGGGGCACGTTCCCCCTGCGGCGCTGAATCCTCCTGCATACTGGCCTGCTGGGAGTCACCGGAGCAGCCGGCGAGCAGCAGCACCGCCAGTACCGGGGCCAGGACCACCACAACACGGCTCGGGGAGCGTGGGTGTGCTGACGTACTCATGTCCCGTCCGACGTGGCCGACCACCCCCACGTTGCGTGCCGGGAGTAACGCCTCGATCACGACTCCGCCGATCCCGACACGGGCCGGCTGGCCGGGGGTGTGTCTCAGGGGGTCGAATCGTCTGGAAAGCTGGGAGCATGCAGCGGAAACCGCACGTCGCCGTGGTCGGGGGCGGGGTGTCCGGGCTGACCGCCGCCCGCCGCCTCACCGGGGCCGGCGCCGACGTCACCGTGCTCGAGTCGAGCCGGCGTCTGGGTGGGAAACTCGACGTCTCACCGGTGGCGCGGGCCCCGGTGGACGCCGGCGCGGAGTCCATGCTCGCGCGGCGTCCGGAGGCCCTGGACCTCGTCCACGAGCTGGGCCTAGACGACCACCTGGAGTATCCGGCGCCCGCGTCGGCGGCCATCTACAGCAGGGGGCGGCTGCGGGCCTTCCCGCGCGGCCACGTCATGGGGGTGCCCGGGAACCTGGCCGCGCTCGCCCGCAGCGGGGTGATCTCGTTTCCGGGAGTCCTACGCGTGGCTCGCGACCTGCTCTGGCCGCGCACCCCCGTGGACGGCGACGTCGCCGTCGGCCGCTTCGTCGGGGCCCGGATGGGCTCCGAGGTCGTTGAGCGCCTGGTGGAGCCCCTGCTCGGCGGCGTCTACGCGGGCCGGGCCGACCAGCTCTCGCTGGATGCCACGCTGCCACAGGTGGGCCGTATGGCCCGCGAGGAGCGCTCGTTGCTGCGTGCCGTGGCCGCCTCCACAAAGCGGCGGGACACCCAGAGCCCCACGACGGGGCCGGCGTTCGCCACACTGCGCGGCGGGACGGCGACCCTCATACCCCACCTCGCCGACCAGAGCGGTGCCAGCATCGAGACCGAGGCCACGGTCCGCGAGCTGGCCCGCTCCGACCACGGCTGGCGGCTCACTGCCGGCTGCGCGAACAACCCGCGCCATCTCTTCGCGGACGGGGTCGTGCTGGCCTGCCCGGCCCCCGCGAGCGAGCGCCTGCTGCGGCCGGTGGCCCCCGCCGCGGCCGCGGAACTCGCCGGGATCGACTACGCCAGCATGGCCGTGATCACCCTGGCCTATCCCACCTCCGCGTTCCACAGGCCACCGGAGGGCAGCGGGTTCCTGGTACCCGCCCGTGAGCGGCGGTTCGTCAAGGCCGTCACGTTCAGCAGCGTCAAGTGGCCGTGGTTGGCGGCCGAGCTGCGCGCGGCGCACCCGGGAACCGAGATGACGCTCGTGCGCTGCTCGGTGGGGCGGTTCGGTGACGAGGCCACGCTGCAACGGTCAGACGCTGAACTGGTGGAACGCGCGGCCGGCGACCTCGCCGACATCTGCGGGGTGTGCGGACCGCCCGTCGACCGGCGCGTCACCCGGTGGGGCGGTGGCCTGCCGCAGTACACGGTCGGACACCAGGGGAGGGTCGACCGGGCGCGCGCCTCGGTGGCCGACCTGCCCGGCCTCGCGCTGTGCGGAGCCGCCTACGACGGCGTCGGGATCCCCGCCTGTATCGGCTCCGCGACCGAGGCCGCGCGTGTGGTCCTGGGGGAGTTGTCCGCCCCACCAGAGGCCACCTTCCACCGCGAGTAGCCAAGAGAGAAGCAATGGAGGCACACGTGACCACGGGACAGCAAAACGGCGGCATCACCGACCCCGAGGAGCTCAACCAGCTCATCCGCTACACCATGTGGTCGGTGTTCAAGATGGGGGACCTCTCCGGCCTGGACCGCTCCGCGGCGGCCGATGAGCTCACCACTCTGTTCGACGGCGCCGCCGACAAAGGGGTGGTCACCCGTGGGTGCTACGACGTCCAGGGGTTCCGCGCCGACGCCGACGCGATGTTCTGGTGGATCGGCGACAGCCCGGAGGCCGTGCAGCAGATGTACACGGAGTTCCGTCGCACGCGGCTCGGGCGCGCCAGTACCCCCGTGTGGTCCGTGATAGGGACACACCGCCCGGCCGAGTTCAACCGCGCCCACGTTCCGGCGTTCCTGGCGGGGGAGGAGCCGCGCGACTACCTGTGCATCTACCCGTTCGTGCGTTCCTACGAGTGGTACCTGCTGCCCGACGAGGAGCGCCGGTCCATGCTCGCCGAGCACGGCCGGATGGCGGCCGGGTTCTCCGACGTCCGCGCGAACACGGTGTCCACCTTCGCGCTCAGTGACTACGAGTGGATGCTCGCCTTCGAGGCGGGAGAGTTGCACCGGCTCGTCGACCTGATGCGACACCTGCGCGGCGCCGAGGCCCGCAGGCACACGCGTGTGGAGGTGCCGTTCTACACCGGGCGGCGCAAGAGCGCCGCGGAGCTGCTGGAGGCGCTCGCCTGACTCGACTGATGGGGGGCCGGACCGGCCGCGGGCACGACATGGGGCCGCCACCACTCGAGGGAGGCGCCGCGCTCGGGTGAACCGGCCTCTTCGGGGCGCGCGCGGGCCGGTGAACGCACCCGGGCGCGCCCATCCTCAACCCTCCCGCGTACTGGCCACCGTGAGGCCGTCCCCGCCTCCGCCGCGCCCGTGGCGCCGGGTCACCACGACATAGACCGGGATGACCAGGATGAGCGCGAGCACCAGGCTGGAACCGGAGTAGAGCAGCGCCGTGCCCGCCGGGACGTCGACCGCCCACGCGGTCAGGCAGGCCACGCTGCCCAGGATCCAGGCCAGTACGGTGAAGGCCAGCCGCCCGCGCGGCTTCGGGTACTCGATGCGGCTGACCATGAGCCACGCGATCGCCAGCACGGTGATGCTACCCACGAGAATGGGCGGATCGAGCAGCACGACCGTGATGACGGCCATGGCCCCGAACGGGCTGGGCAGGCCGGTGAAGTAACTGTCGCCGGGTGCCTGGTAGGCGAACCGGGCCAGCCGCACGACCACCGCCAGCAGCACGGCCGCGGCACCGGCGATCGGGACGGCGCCGCCGTCGCCGGCCAGCGTGCCCCACACCACGACGAAGAACGCGGGCGCGAAGCCGAAGCTGATCACGTCGGCCAGGTTGTCCAGCTCGGCGCCCATGCCGCTACCGCCGAGTTTGCGCGCGACCCGACCGTCGAATAGGTCGAACGCGGCGGCCATCAGCAGCAGGATGACCGCTGTCGCGAGCACGCTGCGTTCCATGGGGCCCTGGACCCCGGTGGCCAGTTGCGCTGACTGCGCTGTGGCGAGCTGCCACACCGCCATGAAGCCGCAGAGCGCGTTGCCGAGCGTGAGGTAGTCGGCCACCGCCAGACGGGTTCGCGTGGGGGGCGGCTCCGCCGCCCCGGCGAGAGCGGGCTCCGCTAGCTCCTCGTCAGTCGCTGTCAAGGCGGGTCTCTCCGGCTCGGACCTGCTGCCCGCTCGCCACCGCCGGGAGGATCCCCGCCGGAAGGTAAACGTCGACCCGCGACCCGAACCGGATGAGCCCGATCCTCTCGCCCTTTTCCACCTTCTGCCCCTCAGCGAGATACGGGACGATACGCCGGACCATCGCGCCGGCGATTTGAACGACCGTGATCTCACCAATCTCGGTTTCGAAGGTCCAGATGACGCGTTCATTACGCTCGCTGTCCTTGTCGAATGCGGGACGGAAGCCCCCCGGACGATGCTCCACCCCGACCACTGTTCCCGCAAGAGGCGCGCGGTTGACGTGCACATTGAGGGGGTTCATGAAGACCGTGAGCCGGGTGCGGCCGTCGGGTTGGGCATCGACGCTCTGCACGACGCCATCGGCCGCCGAGAGAATCCGGCCGGTGGCCGGGCCGCGGTCGGGATCGCGGAAGAACCAGGCCATACCGGCGGCGAGAGCGACTGTGGGAACGGCCAGAGCCGCGCGCCACCGCGATCCGCGGCTCGCCAGCACGGCGGTCGCGGCCGCCGTGCACGCGGGCACGAGCCATGGGGCGGACCCGCGAGCCATGCGGATGCGCGACCGGCCCGAAGGTGGGGGGGAGGAATGGTCGGTCATGAGGAGCTTTCGTCAGTTGGCTGGGAAGCCGCGATGGCCCTCGGGCGCGGTGCCTCCACGGGGCGCCCGTCGGCGGGAACACGCCACGAGAACGTGAGTACGGGGTGTGGGTCCCGGACAACGGCGCACATGTCCCCAGGATGCTATTCCACTTGGTCGTTCGCCTCCAGGGTCAGGGACACGGAATTGATGCAGTACCGGGCGTCGGTGGGGGTGTCGTAGCCCTCGCCGTGGAACACGTGACCGAGGTGGGAGTCGCAGCGCGCGCAGCGGACCTCGGTGCGGACCATGCCCAGGGAGCGGTCCTCGTGCAGCGTGACCGCGTCGGTGTCGGCGGGATCGTAGAAGCTCGGCCATCCGCAGTGGGACTCGAACTTCTCGGCTGAGCGGAACAGTACGGCCTCGCACGCCCGGCACCGGTACACGCCCACCGTGGTGGTGGAGACGTACTCCCCGCTCCACGGCTGTTCGGTGGCTCCCTGACGAAGCACGGCGTACTCCTCGCGGGAGAGCCGCTCGCGGAACTCGTTCTCGGTTGTGGGCTTCCGTGCCATTGCTTCGTCCATGTCTGCGACGCTACCTCGACTCGCCGGCCCCGCGCTGCCCCATCGCTGCCCTCCGATTCGAGGCGTGAAACCGAGTTGTTACTGGATGACCAGATCAGGGCGCTATGAGAAGTTCGGGTGCGATCTTCGCGGGTAGGGGGACCACAGGGCTACAGGCAGTCGGGAGATGCGGCGATGCTTGTTACGTATCGACAACCACTGGGATTGGGACAGAGAAGGCAGTCGCTGCGTGTGGGATGGGTCCAGTACGCCCGTCTTTGGTTGGATCATCACACGATTCGTGCCCGTGAGTGGACGCGGCCGGCGTGGCGCGTGGCCGTGAGCACCGCGGCCGAGGTCCGCTGGGTCGTCGCGCTCACCGCCTCCGCGGTGACGGAGCGCGTGGAGCGCAGCCGGCCGAGCCCTCCGAGCGATCGGGGGCTGGTGTGGCTGTTGCTCGCGATCAGTGTGGGCGCGGTGGCCGTGGCCTCCGTGCTGGGGGTCGCCCTCTCGGAGTGGGCGATGAGTCGCACCGGCGACGTCCTTCCCGCCGCGGGCGGGGCAGTCGCCGTCGGTGCGGCGTTCCTGGGGTTGATGTTCCTGGTGTTCGCCTCCAAGGGGAGAGGTTCCGGAACCGAGAACGACTGAGACCAGCGTGGCGACGTGGACACGGCGGGCCGGGGATCGTTCCCCGGCCCGCCCCGTTTTCGCGGGCCCGCCGTGGTCAGGCGTCGAAGTCGTACTGCAGGACGTAGGCGGAGCCGTCGAGCGTCATCTCGTTCAGCTCCACCGGCCGGTGCTCGGTGGTGAGCGCGGTGCGCAGCACGTCCAGGACCGGGGTGCCGGCACTGAGGCGCAGCTCCTCGGTCTCGCCGGGAGTGGGCATCCGCACCCGGATCTCCTCGGTGAAGTGCGCCGGGGGGTGCCCGAGCTCGCCCAGTCGGGCGTAGATGCCGCCGGGGCCGGTGTCCGGCTCTCCGATCGCCGTCCCGGCGACCAGCTCCGCTGGCAGGTAGGAGGTGGCCAGCTGCATCGGCCGGCCGTCGAGGTGGTGTCGGCGCCGACGGCGCACGACCCGGGCCTCGTCGGGCAGGTCCAACGCGCGCGCCACGTACTCGGGTGCGTCGATCTCGCGGACGGTGATGCTGTCGGTCTCGAACTCGCGGTCGTTGGCGTCGGCCTCCCAGACGGCCCGCCCGGTTTCCCAGAGTTCCCGCGCGAGGCGTCGAGGTCCGTGCCGCCGTAGGGGGCGGAAGGCGCGGACGAAGATGCCCGATCCGCGTACGGACACGACGATGCCCTCGTTGATGAGGACCGAAAGAGCGTGACGTGCGGTGGCGCGGGCGACACCGTACTGCTGCATCAGGTCGTTCTCGCCGGGGAGCCGGTCACCGTCGGCGAACTGTCCGGAGGTGATGGCGTGGCGCAGGGCCTCGGCGATCTCGCGGTAGACCGGAGGGGAATCATTTTCGGACGTCGGCACTGGGTTCATCCTCTCGCCCGGAATGCGTCGTCACATTGCTGGAGTTGTCCTCGGTCGGTCATTTCCCGGTCGATACTGTCCTGCTGGGGGGTGAATACTGGGCTGTTCCATTTCCTACCCGACCGCGCCACCGGAGAGCCGACGTCACTGTGCTATATAGCGGGTATGTCCGGTTGTCGGGGAATGTATGCGTGATGCCGGATGTCCGAAACCGGTCGACAGTGTGTCCTGGAAAAAGGGAATCCGGAAGTTACGTCAGTTTTCTCGCGCACGCGTATAGCGCAGGAACAGCGTCCCCTCCGACTCCAACACGTGGGCGAGTGCCATGTCCTGAGTGTGGGAGGGAGCGTCACCGGCCACGATTCGGGCGGGCTCCGGCCCGGCCAGGTGTGGGCTCACGGTCAGACACAGCTCGTCCAGCAGCCCAGCGGAGGTGAGCTCCGCCAACAGGTGCGGTCCGCCCTCGGTGAGCACCCGAAGTAGCCCGCGCTCGGCCAGGGCCGACATGATCAGCTCGGGCCGCACGGTTTCCTCGCCCGCCACCACGACGTCGGCGTCCCGGGCAGCGTGTCGCCTGCGCTCCTGGGGCGCTGACTCGGTGGTGAGCACGATCGTGCGCGCGTCCTCGGGAGCCTGGGACAGCAGGCTGGGATTGAGATCCAGGGTCCGCGAGACCACGGCGATCGGTGGTGTCGCCGACCGCCCGGCCCGCAACTGCCCCCACACCTCGCGGGCGCGCACCGGGCGGTACCCCTCGATCCGGGCCGTTCCCGCCCCGGCGAGCACGACGTCACAGAGACCACGCAGCACGCTCATAGCCCTGCGGTCACCGGCCGAGGACAGGTCGCCACTGTGACCGGTACGCCCCCACGCGCCACCGTCGGCGCTGGCGATCATGTTGGCGCGCAGCCAGGGCCGGTCCAGGACCGCGGGGTAGGCGTAGGCGGTCGCGAGGTCGACCTCGGGCTCGGGGTGCGGCAGCAGGGCGCGGAAGCGCGCCGCGCCGGTTTCGGCGAGAGAACTCATGGGGGTGAGACTAGACGGTGTTTTTTGGGCTCGCTGGCGCTCGCGTGCTCGGGCGCCTGGGATCCGGGAACCTTCGGACCCTTCGGTGGACTCGCTCGTTGGTGTTTGTTGGGGCTCGTTGGTGCTCGCGTGCTCGGGTGCCTGGGATCCGGGAACCTTCGGACCCTGCGGTGGACTCGCTCGTTCCTCGCTTCCCCACCTCCGGGTCCTCCAGAACCCCGGCGGCGCCCGAGCCAGCGACCACTCAGCCCGAAAACCGGGCACTAGACACCATCGTCCTGTGCCGCCTCACGCCAGGACACGCGTTTCAACAGCACCAGAGCCCGGTCGAGCACCCGGACCGCGCCGCTGGCCCTCACCAGTACGCCGTCGGTGCGGCCGGGATCGGCGGTGTCCAGGATGACCCGCCACGAGGCGCCGAAGTCTCGGCCGGGCACGGTGAAGTGGACGGTCTCCTCCCCGCTGTTGAGCAGCATCAGGAAACTGTCGTCTTTTACCTGCCTGCCACGCAGGTCGGGCTCGGCGATCGCGTCGCCGTTCAGGAACACGCCCAGGACCGTCCCCGCCAGGTCCCAGTCCTCCTCGGTCAGTTGGGCACCGTCGGGACGCAGCCAGGCGATGTCGCGCAGCTCCCCCTCGCGCGGGGCTCGCCCGTGGAAGAACCGGCGGCGGCGGAACACCGGGTGCTCGCGGCGCAGCCGCGCCAGCTCGCGGACGAAGCCGAGCACGCCGTCCTCGTCCTCGGCCCGCTTCCAGTCCACCCAGGTGATCTCATTGTCCTGGCAGTAGGCGTTGTTGTTGCCCCTCTGGGTGCGGCTGATCTCGTCGCCGTGCGAGAGCATCACCACGCCCTGCGAGAGGAACAGTGTGGCGAGGAAGTTGCGCATCTGACGCTGACGCAGCGCGACGATGTCGGATCGTTCCGTGGGACCCTCCACCCCGTGGTTGCACGAGCGGTTGTCGTCGGTGCCGTCACGGTTGTCCTCGCCGTTGTCCTCGTTGTGCTTGTGTTCGTAGCTGACCAGGTCGGCCAGTGTGAACCCGTCGTGGCAGGTGACGAAGTTGATCGAGGCGACGGGGCGGCGCCCGTCGCCCTGGTAGAGGTCGCTCGACCCGGCCAGCCGCGAGGCCAGCTCGGGCACCACCCGGTGGCCGCGCCAGAAGTCGCGCACGGTGTCGCGGTACTTGCCGTTCCACTCCGACCACAACGGCGGGAAATTACCCACCTGGTACCCGCCCGGGCCGATGTCCCACGGCTCCGCGATCAGCTTCACCTGTGAGATCACCGGGTCCTGCTGGACGATGTCGAAGAACGTGCTGAGCCGGTCGACGTCGTGGAACTCGCGTGCCAGCGCGGAGGCGAGGTCGAACCGGAAACCGTCGACGCGCATCTCCGTCGCCCAGTACCGCAGCGAGTCCATGATGAGCTGTAGCGAGTGGGGGTGGCGCACGTTGAGGCTGTTGCCGCAGCCGGTGTAGTCGAGGTAGTAGCGCTGGTCGTCGTCGCGCACCCGGTAGTAGCTGAGGTTGTCGATGCCCCGGAGGGACAGCGTGGGCCCCATGTGGTCGCCCTCGGCGGTGTGGTTGTACACGACGTCCAGCAGCACCTCGATCCCCGCCTCGTGCAGTGACTTGACCATCCCCTTGAACTCCTGGACCTGCTGGCCCTGTGAGCCGTTGGCGGCGTATTCGCTGTGCGGGGCGAGGAAGGCCAGGGTGTTGTAGCCCCAGTAGTTCGTGAGCCCACGGGCCACCATGGCGTGCTCGGGCACGAAGTGGTGCACCGGCATGAGCTCCACGGCGGTCACTCCCAGCGAGGTGAGGTAGTCGATCACGGCCGGGTGCGCCAGCCCGGCGTAGGTGCCGCGCTGGTGTTTGGGTACGTCGGGGTGGCGCATGGTCAGCCCCCGCACGTGCGCCTCGTAGATCACGGTCCGGTGGTAGGGGACGCGGGGGCGGCTCGCGTCGGCCCACTCGAAGAACGGGCTCACGACGACGCACTTGGGCACGTAGGGCGCGCTGTCGCGGGTGTTCATCCGTGACGGCTCGTCGAAGTGGTAGCTGAAAAGCGACTCGTGCCAGGTGAGCGTGCCGTCGATCGCCTTGGCGTAGGGGTCGGCGAGCAGCTTCGCCGGGTTGCAGCGCAGCCCCTGCTCGGGCACGTAGGGGCCGTGCACCCGGTACCCGTACCGCTGGCCGGGACCGACCCCCGGCAGGTACCCGTGCCAGACGAACCCGTCGTTCTCGGTGAGCGTGACCGTGGTCTCGACCCCACGCCCGTCGAAGAGGCAGAGGTCCACGCTCTCGGCGGCCTCGGAGAACACGGAGAAGTTGGTGCCCGACCCGTCGTAGGTCGCACCGAGGGGGTACGGGGTTCCCGGCCAGATCTCCATCATGGCGTCACACTGTCTCTACGTCGTCTCAGTACGTGACGAGGATTGTTGTTCCGCCCCGGCCGCTCGATTATTCCTGCTCGGGCGGGTAAAGGTTTGAATCGTGTCCGCTTTCGGGGGTATTGCGGCGACAATTCCCCGCGAACAGTGAGGCCGGAACCGCGCCCGCCCCCTCCTCCGCCGGTCACCGTGAGCGTGGAGGGGACGTCGAACGGTCAGCCGCGTGGCCGGCTCCGGTCGATGATGGTCGCCGTGTCGACCCCGCGCGGCAGGGTGCCGAACGCGCGCCCCGCCTCGCCACCCAGCCGGGAGGCGACGAACGCTTCGGCCACCGGCGTCGGGGAGTACCGGATGAGCAGGGACGCCTGCAGGGCGAGCGCCATCGACTCCACCAGGCCACGGGCGCGGAACTGAATGTCGTCCAACTCGCCCAGCTCGGCCTTCAGCCGCTTGACGGCGTCGTCGAACCGGGCGTCGGCACCCTCGGCGCGCTCCAGCTCGGCCAGGAACGTCTCGACGGTCTCGGGTCGCTTGCCCATCGCGCGCAGCACGTCGAGCGCGACCACGTTGCCCGAGCCCTCCCAGATGGAGTTCAGCGGCGACTCCCGGAAGAGCCGCGGCATCGGCGACTCCTCGACGTAGCCGTTTCCGCCCAGGCACTCCAGCGCCTCGGCGGTGTGCGCGGGCGCCCGCTTGGTCACCCAGAACTTGCCCACGGCCACCGCGAGCCGGCGGAAGGCCGCCTCGCTCTCGTCGCCCCTGACGGCCCGGTCGGCGGCGCCGGCCAGGCGTGTCATCAGCGTCGTGGCGGCCTCGGACTCCAGCGCGAGGTCGGCGAGGACGTTGCGCATCAGCGGCTGGTCGAGCAACGGCGCGCCGAACGCGCGGCGCTGTGTGGCGTGGTGCACCGCCTGGACCAGGGCGGCGCGCATCCCCGCCGCCGAACCGATGACGCAGTCCAGCCGGGTGCCGTTGACCATCTCGATGATGGTGCGCACCCCCTCGCCCGGTTCGCCGACGGGCCAGGCCAGCGTGTGGTCGTACTCCAGCTCGGCCGAGGCGTTGGAGCGGTTGCCCAACTTGTCCTTGAGCCGCTGGATGAGCAACGTGTTGCGACTGCCGTCGTCGAGGACACGCGGCACGAGGAAGCAGGTGAGCCCTTCGGGTGCCTGGGCGAGCGTGAGGAAGACGTCGCCCATGGGGGCCGAGGTGAACCACTTGTGGCCGGTCAGCCGATAGCTGCCGTCGGCCTGCGGCACCGCGCGGGTGGTGTTCTGCCCGACGTCGGATCCGCCCTGTTTCTCCGTCATCGACATGCCGGCGAGCAGCCCGTCCTTGCCCAGCGGCGGGCGCAGGCCGAAGTCGTAGTTGCGCGCCGCCAGCAACGGCTCGAAGCGCGCGGCCAGGTCGGGGGAGTGGCGCAGCGCGGGAACCGCGGCGTACGTCATCGAGACTGGGCAGGCGTGCCCACCCTCGACCTGCGACCAGGTGTAGAACTTGGCGGCGCGGGCCACGTGCGCGCCCGCGCGGCCGTCCACCCATGGGGCGGCGTGCAGGCCGTGGCTGATCGCGGTGTCCATGAGCACGTGCCATGAGGGGTGGAAGTCGACCTCGTCGACGCGGTGTCCGTAGCGGTCGTGCGTGCGCAGGGTCGGCTCGTTGACGTTGGCCTGCTCACCCCAGGAACGGGCGCGCGCCGTTCCCGCGAGCCGCCCCAGCTCGTGCAGCTCGTCGGCGGCCCAGCCGGCCCCCTCGCGGTGGAGGCCGTCGAGCAGGGCGTCCTCGGTGGCGACGTCGTAGTCCTCCAGCGGGGTGGGCTGGTTGAACACCTCGTGGGTCGCGGGCATGCGGGTGGCTCTCCTCGGCGAGTGTCTCGAACCGGGTTCGGTCGGTGGTCGACTCCAGGCTAACGGCCCGGCCGTGGTCGGGGCAGGGGCAGAAGTGGGCCGGCGGGCGACTTGCCGGATGAGCGTCCACCCACCTAAGTTAGTGAGTAATCACTAACCATGGAGGGTGGTCCGAATGTCCCGTCGTCCTCTGTGGCTCGCCCTCGTGGCCGTGCCACTCGCCGCCGCGCTGGTGGGGGTGGTGAGCGGCTACCTCACCTTCGTCCGCGCGCCGGACAACGATCCCGACGAGTTCCGCAGCGACGGGCCGCGCCCCGGCACGGACACCGTGGTGGTCGCCATGGGGAGCAGCTCCACGCACGCCAGCGCGAGTGGCGACTACGTCCAGATGCTGCGCGAGCGCCTCGGCGGTCGGGGCTACGAGTTCGTCAACGCCGGATCCAACGGCGCGACCGGCGCCGACCTCCTCGACGACCTGGACACCGTCGTCGAGATCGACCCGGACGTGGTGACGATCATGATCGGCGGCAACGAGGCCCGCGACACCGGAACGGCCGGCGTGGCGGGCTACCGCGCGAGTATGACACGGATCCTCGACCGGCTGGACGCCGAGACCGACGCCGAGGTCGCCCTGATCTCCCCGCAGCCGATCGGCGAGGACCCCGACACCCCGAGCAACCGGGCGATGGCCCACTACGTCGACGCGCTCACCGAGCTCGCCGAGGCCCACGACGCCACCCACCTTCCGGCGAACGAGGAACTGGCCGAGGTCATAGCGGCCGACGGTCGGGCCCCCCAACCGGACGGCTTCTCCTTCGCCGCGGCCTACGCGGCGGGCTTTCGCCACCACATCCTGCGGCAGAGCTGGGACGAGATCGCCGAGCGCAACGGATACGCGGTGTTCACCGACGGTCAGCACCTCAGCGACACCGGAGCCCGCACCGTGGCGGACCTCGTCGAGGACTGGCTCACCGGGCGGCGGAACTGAGTCCGTGTTCGAATCTACGAAGTAAAGGTGGCGCTGGGTCACACTCACGAATGTCTCCGGAACGTGATTGCATCCCACCATGCGCCCACAGGAACTCAAGAAACGGATCGAACGCTTGTGCACCGGCCATCTGGGTGCCGACATGGGGCCGCGGGTCGCGGCGCTGTTCCGGAACGGTTTCGAGCTGCGCCCCACGGGCGAGGACGAGGAACCCTCGGGGCGGTTCCGGTTCGGCGGGCCGGCGTTGCTGGAGCCGGGCACACCGTGGCCGACATCGGAGGACGGCCCGTTGACCCTGCTCGCGGTACTTGACACCGATGCGTTGGCGCCCTGGCTCGACGTCGCGCTGCCGCCCGGTGCGGGCCTGCTCAACATTTTCTACAGGGGGATCGGGGACAGCGTCGAGGAGGACATCAGCCGCTCGTTTTGGCCCATCTGCTTCGAGACGCCGTGTGACTGGCGGGTGGTGCCCGCCGCCCCGGCCCTGGCGGCGGAGTCCTCGGCCCCCTCCGGAACGGGCACGCTGCCCCCGCGCCCCGTTCGTGCCGAGCCCGTCGTGACACTGCCCGAAGCGGACCTGGCCTTCAACTCCTCACCCCCGCACGAGCTGATCGACGCCGAGGTGTGGGACGCCTTCGCGCGGCTACGGGACCGTCTTCCGGAGATCCCGGGCGAGGACGACGCCTTCACACGGATACGGGGCCTGCCCGAGGCGCTCATGAGGGACACGCCCGCCGGGCATCGGGCGTTCGGGTGGCCGTGGGTGCTGCAGGAAGGCCCCGCCCCGGACAACAGGCGGGTCCACCTGCTCCAGCTCGACACCGACGACACCTGGTCCTGGGGCGACAACGGGACGATCTCACTGGACATCCCGGCCGAGGCGCTGCGGGTGGGCGACTTCGGCCAGGTGGACTGCTACTTCGCCTGCTGTTGACGGCACGGGCGATGGTGCGCGGTGCGTTCGGCGGCACGCGGGAGTCGGATCGCTCAACCCGCGGTGCCCACCACCGAACCCTCGCCGCCCAGCCAGTAGTTCCACACCCGAGCGGAGCGCACGACAGTGGTGTCGACTCCCGGTGGGACGTCGGGGGTCTCGGAGGAGTCCTTCACGGGGGTCTCACATCTGGCGAATTCGGTCGTTGCGGCCCTTTCATGCCTGTTGTGTAATCGCGGTGGCGAATCGTGGCGCCCCGTGCTGTCTCCTCGTCGGACACCACGAGGGTCGTCGAAGCTCCGTCAGGCGGGGACACAACCGGCGCGTCGCGGATACCATGACGCCATGAGCATCGCCGGAGCCCTGCCGGACTGGGGGTGATCCCTCCGCCGGGCGGGTTCACCGCCGAGGACTTCCTCGGCATGTCCGGGCTTCCGCCGCGCACCGAGTTGATCGACGGGAGTCTCGTCTTCGTGAGCCCGCGGGAGAAGTGGCACAGCCGGGTGATCAACCTGCTCCTGGGCGAACTCGACCGGCAGGCTCCCGAGCACCTGCGTGCCGACCGGGAGATGGCGGTACGCATCGCCAAACGACAGGTCCCCGAGCCCGACGTGGTGGTGGTCGACGCGGCCGCCTACGATCGGCCCGAACCGAGCACCTACTACCACACGGCGGACGTGTGCCTGGTCGTGGAGGCCGTCTCTCCCGACTCCGAGGATCGCGACCGGGACACCAAACCCCGCAAGTACGCGGCGGCGGGGATCACGCACTACTGGCGGGTGGAGAACATCGACGGCCGGGCCGTGGTTTATGTCTACGAGCTGGACCCGGCCTCCGCCGCGTACGTGCCCACCGGCATCCACCATGACGCGCTGCGGGTCAGCGTGCCGTACGCGATCGCCATCGACCTCACCGCCATCGGACGTCGGCCCGGGAACTGAGACCGATGCCGGCGGAGGGCGGGTTCGTGGCGATCGTGAAGTTCGTGCTGCTTCACCCGCGTGAGGAAGCCAAAACCGCACGATCGCCGTCCAGCTCCGCTGGCCCACGTGGCCCTCAGCGTGTGGCCACTCCCGACAGCGGGATCCCGGACCGCGCCTCCTCGTAGCGGTGCACCACCAGCCGGGCGAGTTCCGGGGCGTCGGCCAGGGCGGCGGAGACCGCGGCCGCGCCTTCGGCGAACGCCTGGTCGGCAACCCGGTCGGCGAAGAAGCCCGGAGCCAGCAGGTAGCTCGCCACCGCCACCCGCGCGACCCCGGACTCACGCAGCCGCGCCACCGCCTCACCCGGGGTGGGAGAGGCCATGGACGCGAACGCCGGCACCACCCGGCCCCACGGCCCTCGGGCGGCGAGCTGCTCGGCCAACGCGCCGATGGTGGCGTTCGCGCCGGCGTCGCTGGAACCGGCACAGGCCAGTACCAGCGCGGTAGCCGGGTCCGGTGCCACATCGGTCCCGGTGAGCTGGTGCTCCACCGCCTCCAGCAGCAGCGGGTGCGGACCCAGGGTCTGGCCGTAGTGGATCCGCAGCCACGGGCAGGACTCCCGCACCCGCGCCAGCACCTCGGGAAGGTCCACCTTGCTGTGGTAGGCCGCCGTCAGCAGCGTCGGCAGCACCACGACCTCGCCGGCGCCCTCGGCGGCCAGTCCGGTGATGGCCTCCTCTGCGCCGGGCGTCACGTGGTCCAGGTAGGCCACCCGCACGTCCAGCTCCGGGCGTAGCCGCCGCACCCCGTCGAAGAGCCGCTCGACCGCGGCCGACGAACGCTCGTCCTGGCTGCCGTGCGCGACCGCGACCAGCGGGACGCCACCACCGTCGAACCCGCCCACGCTCACAGGTGGATCCCGCACTCGGTCTTGGCGGAGCCGGCCCAGCGCCCGCTGCGCGGGTCCTCGCCGGGAGCCACGGGTTGGGTGCACGGGGCGCAGCCGATCGAGGGGTACCCGTCGTACTGCAACGGGTTCACCAGGACGCCGTTGCGCTCCATGTAGGAGTCGACGTCCTCCTGGGTCCACCGCGCGATCGGGTTGACCTTGACCATCTTCCTGCGGCGGTCCCACTGCACCACGCCGACGTCGCGCCGGGTGGTCGCCTCGTCGCGGCGCAGCCCGGTGATCCAGGCGTCGTAGGGCTCCAGGGCGCGCTGCAGCGGCTCCACCTTGCGCTGGTGGCAGCAGATCTCCGGGTTGCGGTTGTGCAACCGCGGCCCGAGGTCGCGGTCCTGCTCGGCCACGCTGCGCTGCGGCGTGACGTTGATCAGGTTGATGTCGTACACCTGGGCGACCGCGTCGCGGGTGCCGATGGTCTCGGCGAAGTGGTACCCGGTGTCGAGGAAGATCACGTCGATGCCCGGCCGCACCTTCGAGACCAGGTCGACCATGAGCGCGTCGGCCATCGACGAGGTCATGCAGAGGCGGTCGCCGAACGTGTCAGCGGCCCACCGGATGATCTCCTGCGGGCTCGCGTCCTCCAGTTCGACGGCCGCTCGCTTCGCGATGGCATCACCGTCGAGGGTGTCGAGTGTGACGTTCATGCGTCTCCATCCGTGGAATCCTCGGTGCGCCCGCCCGCGATCGCGGCCGTGCGGAGCCCGACGAACTTGAGCCGGAACACCCGTGCGCAGGCCATGCACGCCCAGGCGTAGCCGGAGCCCTGCTCGCCGTCGCCCTCGTGCGGCATCAGGTCCTCGTCGCCGCAGTAGGGGCAGTAGTGCGGGGCGGCCCTCTCGCTCATCCTCGGGACACCGTTCCTCACCTACTTGAGATCGCTGTCGTTGGCTCGCGCCGCCCAGGTGGCGAACGCCTCGCCATCGTCCTTCTGCTCCAGGTAGCGGCGGAGGACGCGTTCGATGTAGTCGGGAAGCTCCTCGGAGGTGGTCTTGAGCCCGCGCACCTTGCGGCCGAACGCGGCGTTGAGCCCCATGCCGCCCCCCAGGTGCACCTGGTAGCCCTCGACCTGCTCCCCGTCGGAGTTCGTGACCAGCTGGCCCTTCAGCCCGATGTCGGCGACCTGGATCCGGGCGCACGAGTTCGGGCAGCCGTTCAGGTTGATGGTGATGGGCTCGGGGAAGTCGGGCAGGCGCCGCTCCAGCTCGTCGATCAGCTCCGCCCCGCGGTCCTTGGTCTCGACGATGGCCAGCTTGCAGAACTCGATCCCGGTGCAGGCCATGGTCTGGCGGCGGAACGTGCTCGGGCGCACCTGCAGATCCTCGGCCTCCAGCGCGGCGGTGATCTGCTCGACCCGCTCGTCGGTGACGTCGAGGATGACGAGCTTCTGGTCGGCCGTCGTGCGGATCCGGTCGGAGCCGTGCGCCTCGGCGATGTCGGCGATCCGGGAGAGCTGGGTCCCCGGGATCCGGCCCACCCGAGCGGCGAAGCCGACGTAGTTGCGACCGTCGCGCTGACGGTGCACGCCGACGTGGTCCCTGCGCTGGCCCGGGTCCAGCTCCGGCGCCGGGCCGTCGGGCAGCGCGTAGCCGAGGTACTCCTTCTCCAACACCTCGCGGAACTTCGCCGGCCCCCAGTCCTTGATCAGGAACTTGATGCGGGCGCGGTGCCGTAGCCGGCGGTATCCGTAGTCACGGAAGACCGAGGTGACCCCCGCCCAGACCTCGCTGAGTTGGTCGGGACGCACGAAGGCGCCCAGCCGCTGGGCGAACATGGGGTTGGTCGACAACCCGCCGCCGACGTGCAGGTCGTAGCCGGGTGTGCCATCGGGCCCCACCACGCCGACGAAGGCGACGTCGTTGATCTCGTGGTTCGTGCAGTAGGCGGAGCAGCCCGAGATGGAGGTCTTGTACTTGCGCGGCAGGTTGGAGAAGAGCGGGCTGCCGACGTGGTCGTCGTGCACCTGCTGGATCTGCGGGGTGGCGTCCAGCACCTCGTCCTCGGCCACGCCCGCCAGCGGGCACCCCATGATCACCCGCGGGGTGTCGCCGCACGCCTCGGTGCTGGACAGGCCGACGGCCTCCAGCTTCTCCCAGATCTCGGGGACGTCCTCGATACGCACCCAGTGCAGCTGCACGTTCTGCCGGTCGGTGATGTCGGCGGTGTCGCGGGCGTAGGTGGTGGAGATCTCGCCGATCGTGCGCAACTGCGCCGCGCTCAACTGGCCACCGTCGATGCGGATGCGAAGCATGAAGTAGCGGTCGTCGAGCTCCTCGGGCTCCAAGACCGCGGTCTTTCCGCCGTCGATCCCGGGGGCGCGCTGCGTGTAGAGCCCGAACCAGCGAAAACGCCCACGCAGGTCGGCGGGGTCGATCGAGTCGAAGCCCGCCTTGGAGTAGATGTCGATGATGCGTTGCCGGACGTTCAGCCCGTCATCGTTCTTCTTGTTCTCTTCGTTCTTGTTGAGCGGTTCGCGGTAGCCGAGCGCCCACTGGCCCTCGCCCCTGCGAGGGCGGGACGACTTGGCGCCGGTGGTGGAAGTGGGAGGCATCGCGGGTGTCTCCGAGCGGTGTGCGGGGACGCTGACCGGCACCGACGCTTGCCATCACGACATCGCCCCGCCTCCGGACGTCATCGTGCCGGGAGGCACCGGGCGAGTGCTGCTGAGGAGGAAACGTCGGGGGCCGCTCACGTCCCGTGGATGGGCGGGTGACGATCTACACGGGCGGCGAGATCAACCGACGTTACGACAGATGGCGCTACGGACCCGCAGCAGGTCCACGTGCCGGCGCACGCAGAGCATGGGATCCAGAGCAGCGATCATGTAATGACAATGACATGCCGGGAGCACTCCTGTCCAGGTATCGCCGGCGTCACGACAGGGTGAACCGTGTCACTTCCCGCCTCGCCACCCCGAACCGGACGGTTTTCGGGTGGTCAAGATTGGTTATCGAAACGGCATGAATGCGGAGTAGGTCACCGCCCTACTCCCTGGATTCGGCATTTCGGCAGCGTACGTTGGGTTCTGTGAGGCGCGTGAGCGAACGGTCCCGGAGCTTTTTCCGGGAGTTGTCCGAGCGACACCGGACGATGGGCGCTGTCGTGCTGCTCGTGGCACGCATGGTCCCTAGCGCCATGCGGATCCGCGTCGTCGGTCTCGCCGCCGAGGCGGCGTTCTTCTCACTGCTGTCCCTGCCGGCGCTGCTCCTGGGGCTCCTCGGTGCTCTCGGCCACCTGTCACCCGTCGTCGGCGTGGTCACGGTCGAGGAGACCCGCGCCTGGATCATCGACACCGCGTCACTCGCGCTGACCACCGACACCGTCGACAGCCTGGTCGTTCCCCTGATCGACGACTTCCTGCGCGGCGCGCAGGGCAGCGTGCTCTCCATCACGTTCCTGGTGTCGCTGTGGTCCGGCTCGCGGGCCATGAACGTGTTCATCGACGCCATCACCATCGGCTACGGGCTCAACGGGCTACGCGGCTTCGTGTGGCAGCGCGTGCTCGCCCTCATCGCCTACATCGGTGGCCTGCTGTTCGCGCTCGTCGTACTGCCCATACTCGTCGCCGGCCCGACCCTGGTTCACAACCTCGTACCGTACACCGGAGGCCATCTCCACCTGGTCTACTGGCCCGCGGTGGGCGGGATCTCGACGCTGGCCGTCGTCCTGCTGTACACGCTCAGCGTCCCGGTCCACATGCCTCCGTGGCGGCACCTGCCAGGGGCCCTGCTGGCCACGCTGATCCTGGTGGTCGGATCCGTGCTGCTGCGGCTCTACCTGAGCGCGTCGTTCGGCCAGGTATCGATCTACGGCTCCCTGGCCGCTCCGATCGCGATCCTGGTGTGGTTCTGGGTGATCGGGATGGCCGTGCTTCTCGGGTCCGCCCTGAACGCCGAGATCGACTCCATGTGGCCGACCGAGCGCACCGCCACCGCGCGGGCCGAGCTGGCGGCACTGAACCTCGCCCACACCTCGCGCCTGGCCGAGCGGAGCGAACGGGCGCTGCGCGACGTCAGCGGAGAGGAGGGGAACACCGCCGCGGAGGACACGGACGAGACAGAGCCGCCGGCGGAAGGCCCCACCCAGCCCCGGCCGGTCGCGGGCGTCGGACAGGTGGGGCGGCAGAGCGCGGACACGTCGGACCGGGGAGCGGACACGCCCGGCCCGGTGCCGAGGCAGGCTGGTGACGCCGACACTCCACGGCGGGGGACCGGGTCCGAGGACGCGCACGCGGCGGCTCCGGAACCGGTCAGCAACGCCGATGAGCGGGGGAATGTGGACAACGAGCGCACCGAGGGTCCGCACACGGTAACTTCGGGGAGGTCCGGCGCGCGCGAGCGCCCGGAACGTGAGGACGAGCAGCCAGAGTAGACCACCGCCCGCGTTGACCCGCCTCGGTCGGCGAACGCCGATGGTTCCCCGCGCCATCTCCGCGATCGCGTCGCCACGCCCATGGAACCCGACCGCCCAGCCGACCCGGCATCCCCGTCTCGTGCCCCTCCACGGCTCCCCACTGGACGCTTCCATGACACGTACCGGGCCGTCCACGCCGCCCCGGTCCGCGCGCCGCCACCGGACCGCTGGGGTGTTGTCGTCGGCGCTCGCGGTCGTCGCGGTACTCGCCGCGGTCTCGGCCGCGACCGGGAACACCCTTCCGCTCGACGTCGTCCGCGGGCTCACGGGAGGCGAGACCCCGGCGTTCCACGGAGACGAGGGGCCGGCGACCCGGGCCGACGTGGTCGAGGCGCGCAGGCGCCTCGCCGTCATCGACACCGCCGGCCCCGGACGGTGGCGGGGCGGCTACGACCGGGACGCCTTCGGGGTGGACTGGGCGGACACCAGCGGCAACGGGTGCCCCACCCGGCACGACGTCCTGGCCCGCGATCTCGACCGGGTCGACACGGCGCACGACTGCACGGTGCGTGGCGGGATCCTCGACGATCCCTATACCGGCGAACGCCTCCACTTCACCTCCACCGACCCCCGGGCGGTGCAGGTCGACCACGTGGTGCCGCTGGCCCGCGCCTGGCGCATGGGCGCCGCCGAGTGGGACCACGAACGGCGGGTGCGGTTCGCCAACGACCCGCGGAACCTGTTGGCCACCGATGGCGAGGCCAACATGGACAAGGGTGACTCCGGGCCGGGCGACTGGCAGCCCTACGAGGGCTACCAGTGCTCATACGCCGTCAGCTATATCGGGACCACCCACAACTACGGCCTGTCGCTGACGCCGCGTGACCGCGCCGGACTCCAACGGATGCTGCGGAGCTGCGGTTGAGCGGGGGAGGGGCCGGACGACGCGCGTCCCGCCGTCACGTTCACCGCCGACCGGATGTGGCCAGGGTTCGCGGGGAATCGGTCGAGCACAACGCGGCCCGTGCCGTTGGATGGCGAGCCCCGCCCAATCGCGAACACCCCTGTTGTTCCAGGTGTCCGCCGCTGCGGCGGGCCCACCGGCCGGTCGTGGGACGCCAGGGACGACCTCGCTGCCGTGAGCCACGTGCTGTGCTGCCGTGGCTTCGGATCAGTATCATTGCCAACGCACCGGAGCGGTATCCCGCGCCGCTCGTTGACCGCCCCCACCTCCCAGGCCCCGTGCCGCGTCGCGCCGCGCGTCCCCAGGACGTCGGTACCAGAGTCGCCCACTCCGAAGAGTGGCGTGCCCACACCCTCGGCTCTGTCCCTACCGCGACGAGGTCGGCGTGCGCCAGCGCGCCACGAGCGGGATCTCCTGGGACACCTGCGCAACGGGAGTCGCCGTGACTAGCGCCGACGAGCTGGAACCGCCCCAGCAGCCGGTCACCATTGTCATCGCCCCTGACGAGTCACGCGCCGAGGTCACCTTCCAGGGCAACACCCAGGTCGTGACCGGAGGAATCCCCAAGGAGACCCGGCGCGAGGCCCTGGACGCCGTAACCCGGCACGCGCTCGCCCTGGGGCGGCCGGTGCGCGTCAACGCCCGCGACTCCAACGGGGAGTGGCAGCTCGTCGTCACCCCCGACGGCATCGTGCACGCCGAGGGCGGCGAAGCTCCGGAGCACAAGCTCCCCAAGGGGCCGGGAGCGGCCAGGGCGCGAGGACGGGCCCATACCGTCCTCCGGTTCACCGGGATCGGCGTGCTCACCGTCGGCCTCCTCGCGGTCGCCGGTGGCGTGGTGATGTGGTTGTTGCCCGACACCGTGGTCACCCCGAGCAACGGGGGCGAGGACCCCGTCACGCTCGAGGCCCGGCCGAACCCGCCCGGCTACGGTCCCGAGGCCGACTGGCGGATCCCGGTCGACCCCGCCTCCCGGCCGGCCGTCTCTCCCGACGGGAACCGGGTCAGCTACTTCGACCGGGAGGGCCAGCTCGTCGTCGCGGGACCCGACGGGACCCCGGAGTGGTCCGACGAGCCGCCCGCCGACATCGCCGACATCGAGCACACCCCCCGGTTCGTGCGCGACGGCGACGGTTACGGTGTCGCCCTCCTCGCCGGGGACACGCTGTGGCAGTGGCCCGAGAGCGGTGGCGATCCCGTGGAGTACGAGGTTCCCTCCGACACCTCCGTCTCGTTCGCCGGGGACTCGGTGCTCGTCTCCAACGACGAGAGCGCGTTCGTTCCCCTCGACGGTGAGTTGCGGGAGGTTCCGGTCGAGGCGCCGGCGGGGCCGCTGATCGCCGACGGTGAGCGCGTGCTCATGGCCGAGCTGCGCGATGTCCCGTGGAGGTGGGTGACCCCGGACGCCTCGGTCACCGAGGTCGAACCCGACACGCCCTCCGGAGCCGACACCGTCGACCAGGTGGTGACCGCCAGGGGCGACCACGTCATCGTGCGCTGGAGCACCGAGAGCGACGACGAGGTGGTGCTCGCGGCCCACGACTCCACCGACGGCTCGGTCGTGGCCTCGCACGCGATCGCCCCCGACGAGATCGAGGACGCCCGGTGGATCGAGGGCGACACCATGGCCGCCTACGGCCCGATCCTGGTCCGTCTGGACGACGGGTCCACCGAGGTGCTGGAGGGGCTGAGGCCCGTCAGCGCCGCGGGGGACGCCGTCTACGGGGAGATCGGCGGCGAGCCCGTCGCTGTGGGTCCCGATGGCGCGCGCTCCGACCTGGAGGAGAACACGGCGCGCCCCTGGGGGTTGCTCGACGGGCGCGCGGTGGTCTTCGCCGAAGACCACATCTATGCCCTCTCCCCACAATGAATCCCCCCGAAAATGGAAAGGAGATGTATGTCCCATACATCGCGCGTGGTCTCCGTGACCGCCGCGGCTTTGCTGGCCACCGGATTCTCGGCCGGGCCGGCGTTCGCCGACGAGGGTGGGGGACTCCCCAACCCGGTCGACCCTCCCCCCGAGGGAACGAGTCCTCCGGAGAATCCAGGGGACGGTGGGTCCGAGGACCCCGCGCCCCCGCCGGACGACCCCACCCCACCGCCGGACGATCCGACACCTCCGCCGGAGGATCCGGATCCGCCCGAGGATCCTGACCCGCCGGAGGACCCGGACCCGCCCGAGGATCCTGATCCACCGGAGGACCCGGACCCGCCCGAGGACCCGGACCCGCCGGAAACCCCGGACGATCCCGAGGATCCGGGGGACCCGGCGCCGCCGCCGCAGGATGACGGCGGTGGCAACGGGGGCGGTGGCGACGAGCAGGCGCCCCCGAACGGCGACCAGCAGGCCGCGGCACCCGCGGGTGACAACGGCTCCGGCTCCGGGAGCGAGCTCCCGGTCACCGGGATCGAGCTTTCGGGCTTCGTGCTCGGAGGTGTCCTGGCCGCCGGCATCGGTGCGGCCACCATCTACGCGACCCGGCGTACCGCCGCTCCCCAGGAGCTGTAACACGCTGGGCACCGATGCGAGAACCCCGGGTCGGGCCGCCGGCCGGCGGCCCGACCCGGGTCAGCTCCGAGGCCGTAACGCGGCCGCGAGCGTGGCGGCGACGACCCCGCAGGCGGGGATCACCCAGAGCCCGACACCGAGTGAGGTCGTGTCGGCGACCATTCCAACGAGCGGCGGGAGCCCCAGGAACCCGATCCGCCCGAGCCAACCGACGAGGGCCACCCCGTCCCCGCTGCGCACCCCGGGCACGTCGCCCGCCGCGGCGAGTGTCAGCGGGAACAGTGTCGACACACCCAGACCGAGCAGGCCGAACCCGGCGATCGCCATCGCCGTGCCGGGAAACACCAGCGCCGTCGCCAGTCCGGCCGCGGTGAGCAGAGCGCCCGAGCGGGCCACCGTCACGGCGCCGAAGCGGTCGGTGAGCCGGTCGCCGGTGAGCCGTCCGACGGTCATCAGCGCCTGGCAGGCCACGAACGGCAGGCCCGCGAGGAACGCGTTCGCGCCCAGTTCGTCCCGGGTGTAGACGGCCCCCCACGACGCCGCGGAGTCCTCGATCCCGCCGGCCATCATCAGCAGTACGCTCAGCGCGAGCAGCACGAACATGGCCCGCATCGAAGGACGGGGCGCGCGCGCTCCTCCCGGGAGTGCGACGCGGCCCTCGCGCTCGGCGTGCTCGGGTCCCGGAAGCAGGCCGCGGGAGGCGGCCAGGGTGAGCGCGACCAGGAGCAGCGCGACAACGGCGAGGTGCGCGGACAGGGGGATCCCGAGTCCCGCCATGCTCGAGCCGAGCAGGCCGCCGCACACCGCGGCGATACTCCAGACGGCGTGGAAGGTGTTGATGATCGTCCGCCGGTATCGGTGCTGCACCCGCAGCCCGTGCGCGTTCATGGCCGCGTCCATCCACGCGTCGGCACATCCCAGGACGAACAGGACCGACGCCAGGGCCCACCAACCCGGCGCTACGGCGACCAGCGGCAGGGTCAGCGCGAGCAGCAGTCCCGAGGCCACGGCCGCGCGGCCGCTTCCCAACCGGGCGATGAGCGGGCTGGCGAGCAGCCCTGTGACCAGCGCCCCCAGCGGCATCGCCGCGACCGCGGTTCCCAGCGCCGTGTTGGACAGGTGGAGCTCACTCTTGAGCGTTGGCAGCCACGGAACGACGTTGGTGTAGCAGAACCCATTGACGAGGAAGAGAACGACCACAGCGAGGCGCCCGTGTCTCGCCTCCGCGCCCGGCCGTTGCGGAATTCCTCGACCGATGGCCACTCATCCTCCTGCCCTGGACCACACGAGCCTCCCCGGAGGCTACGCCTTCGCGGCGGGGGGTTGCGCCGCACGCGCGACACTTCTTACATAGGACCTTTCGTTCGATTTCCCGTTGGACTACGACGATCTCGCCGCTGCCGGAATCCCTCTCGTCCGGCCTTCACGACCGGAGGTCCGATCGATGATCGACCTGAACGCGCTGCGTGCGAAACCGACGCTCTCGGGCGACCGCGTCCGACTCGTGCCCCTCAGCGAGGAGCACACCGACGCGTTCTACGCCTCAACCCTGGATGAGGAGGTTCGGCGACTCACGGGTACCCATCGCACGCTCAGCTACCACCAGGTCCAACAGTGGTGCGCGACGCGCGCCGAGAGCCGCGACCGGGTGGATCTGGCCATCACCGAGCGTCCGGGCGGGCGCTTCGTCGGTGAGCTGTCGTTGCAGGACTTCGACCAGGAGAACGAGAGCGCCGAATACCGCATCGCGTTATCGGCGATCGAGTTCACCGGTCAGGGACTGGGAAGGGAGGCCACCCGGCTCGTTCTGGACTACGCGTTCGGCCAGCTCGGGCTGCACCGTGTCTGGCTGCACGTGTACGCGTTCAACATGCGCGCGATCGCCGTGTACCGCGCGTGCGGGTTCAGCGTCGAGGGGAGGATGCGCGAGTCCTTGCTCTGGGACGGCCGTCGGCACGACTCGCTGCTCATGGGGGTACTGGAGCACGACTTCGCCAAGTTGTCCGATTGAGCCCGCCCGCGCCGTGGTCTCCCGACCGTGCGTGGATTCGTCGATTTCGGCACCGGCGGGTTGGGGTGGGGAGGGGAGCGGGTATGGCCGTAGGCACTCTCTGGGAAGCGTGCCGGAGGGGAGCGGGGCACCGCTGCACGTCCGTGGCTGGGGCATCGAACGATATGAGTCCGCTACCCGTATCGCTGCCGTTCACCGACCGCTCCGAGGCGGGTCGTCGCCTCGTCGAGCGGGTACGCGCGTTCGCGGTGACCGACCCTGTGGTGCTCGCCCTGCCGCGCGGCGGGGTCCCCGTCGGGGTCGAGCTCGCCCGCCGACTGCGGGTGGAGCTGGAGGTCCTCATGGTTCGCAAGATCGGACTGCCGAACCACCCGGAGATGGGGATCGGGGCGATCACCGAGGACGGCCACGTGTGCTTCGACGACCGCGCCCTGGCTCGCATGGGGATAGCCCGCGAGGCGCTGGCGGAGACCGTCGAGGCGGAACGGGCCGAGCTCGCCCGCCGCGTCGAGACGTACCGGGGCACCCGAGCGGCGCCTCGGATAACCGGGCGCGACGTCCTCGTCGTCGATGACGGCGTCGCCACCGGCGGTACCGCCAAGGCCGCGCTGCGCATGGTACGCCGACAGCGGCCGGCGCGCCTGGTGCTGGCGGTACCGGTGGCCTCCCAGCAGGCGGTCGAGACACTGCGCCCCGAGGTCGACGACATCGTCGTGCTGACCGCGCCGGAGAACTTTCGGGCCGTGGGGGAGTGGTACCGCGACTTCGGCCAGCTCACCGACGACGACGTCTCGACGGCTCTCCGCGAACTGCGGGCCGTGAGGAGTGGCGCCGACTCCCAACGCGCCGTGCGGATCCGCGCGGCGGATGTCTACCTCGACGGTGACCTCACCAGCCCCTCGGAGGTCCGCGGATCCGTCGTGTTCGCGGTCAGCCACGGACGGCACGATCCACGGCGCCACGGCGTCGCCGAAGGGCTGCGCCGTTCGGGCTACGCGACGCTCATGCTCGACCTGCTCACCCACGACGAGTGGCGTCGCGAGCGCCAGGACGGATGGAGCGGGGTGGACACCGTCCAGCTGGGCGAACGGCTCACCGCGGCAGTCAGGTGGCTGCGCCGGAGCACCGATCTCGCCGGTGAGCCCGTGGGGCTGTTGGCCACGGGCGCCGCTGCGCCCGCGGCGCTGGTGACCGCTGCCGGCCGTCCCGACGACGTCGCCGCGGTGGTTGCGCACGGCGGACGGATCGACCTGGCCGAGGAAAGCCTTCCCCAGGTGCGCGCGCCCACCCTGGTTCTGGTCCCGGGAAGTGAGTCGTTCGTTCGCGAACTCACCGAATGGGCGCTGCGCCGGCTGGGCGCGCCGTACGACCTACGGGTGGTGCCGGGGGCGGAGCAGCTACTGCCGGAGTCCGAGGACTGGCGTGAGGGGAGCGAGGCCGCGGTCCAGTGGTTCGAGCGGCACCTCTGACCCGTGCCACAAATACCCGTGGCGCCCTCGACGAGGTAACGTCGGGGCGCCACGGGTATAGAGAGGCCGGGACCTTAGGGAGGCTGGTGTCCGTAGGCCGGTGCGAGAACTGATGACGGTGCGCGAGCCACGGGAGGCGACCCTGGCCAATCGCCGCGTGCCCGTGGGTGCGGGCGGGCGACTCAGGCCGCGTTCGCGCGGCGCATGCGACGCCGACGCTCGGAGGCGCGCTCGTCCTCATTCAGGCCACCCCATGTTCCGTACTTCTCGGGACGCGAAATCGCGTAGTCCAGACATTCGGTACGGACCGGGCACTGGGCACAGATCTCCTTCGCCTTGCGCTCGCGAATCTCCCGTTCCGGCTGGCGTTCACCATCCGGGCCGAAGAAAAGCACAAGGTCCTCGCCCCGGCACGCGGCAGCATCCTGCCAGCCCCAGCTCGGGCGGGGGCGAAGCGTGGCCTGCCGACGCACCTGAGACATGGTTGAACCACCTCTACCAATCACTAGTAAGCTACTGATGAGCTAGGTCAGACATACTGGGTTAAGCGTGAGTCACCCCGCACGACGGAACGCCATGCGGTGCTTCGGTGTTCCCCGGTGTGGCTTAGACCACTGCGGCGCAGATCCGCCGAAGTCGGCGGGCGCTCACGCGAACGGACGCGGAGGCGGTGACGCTCTCCCTGCGAGCCGGTACGTAATCATGCCATCCCCACTCCCGCTCGCGCACGGGGGGTGGGAAAAATACTCGCTCAACCGTTATCGAAACCTGACACCGAGCAACCGATCCTCGGTTGAGTGTCCGATTTAGTTGGTTTTTGAGTACTTTTGGCCGCTACGGACAAGCCAGAAACATGATATTGCGCTTTTTCGATCTTGCCTAGGGGCAACGTCCTGATGCGCGGGTCACATTCCGGTCTAGACCAACCTCGGTCCTGGCCGTCGCGGACGGGGCCCGGCCGGGCTCACAGCTCGCGCGTCTCGCCCGGCAGCAGTCGGGAGTAGTCCACCGACGAAAGGGTGACCCCGAAGTTCTTGGCGTAGACCCCGGCTCCGGTCTCGTTGAGCAGACCGTCGTGTACGGCGATCGCGCTCTCGGGGCGCACCGCGCGCACGTAGTCGATCACCTCCGACACCTTCGACCAGGGGGCCTGGATCGGCAGCAGTAGTGTGTCGACCGGATCCTGCGGAACGGTGAGCGCGTCACCGGGATGGAAGACGGTGGCCCCGCCGGCCGAGACCCGGAACCCGATGTTGTCGATGACCGGGAGGTCGGGATGGATCACGGCGTGCCGTTCGCCGTAGACGTGTACGTCGAACCCGGCCATCCGCACGGCGTCGCCCTGGCTGACCTCGTGTATCTCCGCTCCCAGCTCGCGAAGCTCGTCGAGCTGGCGCGCGACGCCGGAATGCGTGTGGATCCGCAGGCCCGGACGGGACTTCGCGGCCACGCGAAGCCGCTCCAGGTCGAGGTGATCGGGGTGCTCGTGCGTGACGGCGACCGCGTCAGCCCCCTGGGCGGCATCGTGCTCACTGAACCCGCCGGGATCGATGACCAGGGTCGAGCCGTCGTGTTCCAGGCGTACACAGGCATGTCCGAGCTTGGTCAGGCGCACGGTCGCAGATCCTCGTCTCGCGGCTGGTCGTCGGGTACCGGGCGCGGTGCGCCCGCGGTGTGCGGCTTCCCCCACCCTATCCACCAGCCGCTGGCTCGACACCCGAGCGGCCGCCCCGGCACGGTTGGCCCGGCCTGCCCTTAGGTGGTGAGTCAGGGACCAACAGTGGGAACGGGGCCAGCGATGGTCCCGTCGTAGCTAGTGAACGCGCCTTCTGGCGCACCGCGGCGTGGGAGCAGCGCCGCGTTACCAACAACGGGGTATAGCGAAGAGCCATGGAACTATTGCGACTCCTTCTGAACATCATCTGGCTGGTCATCGCGGGGCTCTGGCTCGCGCTCGGCTACGTCGTGGCCGGGATCGTCTGCTGCGTCCTCATCGTCACGATCCCGTTCGGAATAGCCTCCTTCCGAATGGCCAACTACGCACTGTGGCCATTCGGGCGTGAGATGGCCCGTAAGCGGGACGCCTCCGAGGTCAGCACCGTGCTCAACGTGATCTGGCTGATCATCGCCGGGTGGTGGCTGACCATCGGGCACATCACCACAGCGGTGGGGCTCGCGGTCACCATCATCGGCCTCCCCCTGGCTTGGGCGTCGCTGAAGATGATCCCCGTGGCACTGGCGCCGTTCGGCAACGAGATCGTGCACAGTGACCACCCCCGGGAGCCGTGGCGGTTCTAGAGCGTGCCGGGGAGCCCGGCGGAGGGCCACGCCACCCGGCACGTGTCGCCGTCGCCGGTGTGGTGGCACCGAGAGTGAGGAGTAACCTGTGGCGACCGGACAGCACGGCGACGGACACAGGGATTAAGGGATAAGGGGCCGAGGTGCAGCTGAGGCGACCGTGGTACTGGTCGTTGGCCAAGATCTGGGGCGGTGCGCGCCGTCGCGCCAACCCGGAGGCCGAATCCGAGCGGCCGGCGGAGGAACCGCCGGCGCGGGAGGAGACGGACGAGGTGGGCGCCGGTGAGCTGTTACGCCAGGTGAGCGATGTCTGCCTGCGTATCCTGATCATCGGCGTCGTGGTGGGGCTGCTGCTGTGGGGGCTCACCTACATCCGGGTGGTCGCCCTGCCCGCCGTCCTCGCGGTGTTCCTCACCGCCCTGCTCATGCCACCGACCGAGTGGATGCGGCGCAGGGGTGTGGGCCGCGGACTGTCCACGGCGCTCACGATGCTCGGCGCGCTCGCCGTGTTGGCCGGTGTCGTGACGCTGATCGTGCAGCCGGCCGTGCAGGGTTTCGGTGGCCTGGTGCAGAGCGTCGGTGAGGCCATCGGGAGAGTACAGGCGATACTCACCTCGTTCGGGCTCGACCCGCAACTGCTCAACCAGCTAATGGACGATGCCCAGGCCGAGGTGCAACGGTTCCTGGCCGAGGACAGCGACCAGCTGCTGACCGGCGCGTGGGCGGCCGGCGCGGCGGTGCTGGAGGTGTTGACCGGCCTGATCCTGGTGCTGGTGCTGACGGTCTACTTCGTGCACTCCGGGGACCGGTTGGTCGAGTGGATCACCACCCTGTTCCCCGCGAAGTCGCGGCGTCCGATGCGTGCCGCGGGGGCGATCGCCTATGGGGTCATGGGGCGCTACGTCCGGGGAGTCGCGCTGGTCGGGCTCATCGACGCCGTGGGCATCGGCGCCGCCCTGTTCTTCCTGATCGACACCACTCTCGCCATCCCGCTGATCGTGCTCACCTTCATCGGGGCCTTCCTCCCCGTCATCGGCGCGTTCGTGACCGGGCTACTGGCGGCGCTGGTCGCCTTCGTGACCGAGAGCTGGGTCGTCGCACTGGTGGTCGTCGCCGTGGTGCTGGTCGTGCAGCAGCTGGAGAGCCACGTGTTCGCCCCCCGGGTCTACGGCAAGGCGCTGGAGCTGCCCTCCGCCATCGTGCTGTTGGCCATCGCGATCGGGTTCGTCGTCGGCGGTGTGCCCGGAATGTTCCTGGCGACACCGGTGACGGCCGTCCTGGCGGCGCTGTTGCGCAACCGTCAGCTCATCCCCACCGAGAGCATCCCCGAGCCCGACAGGGCCGAGCGGGAGCCGGCCGCGAGCGTCCCAACCGCCGGAGGCGGCGCGCGAGCCTCGGGCGCCGGCGACCGTGCCCACGGCGTCAACGAGGGCGGCGCGCCCACCAACGGCGGTGGATGACCACGGAGCATGGGCGCGTCGTGTGGCGCGTGGAACCATTTAGGCTGGATCGGGTGCGCGTGTCCCCGGTGTGAGCTCCGCGCTCCTCGTCGTTCCCCCGCCGCGGGCGACGAGCCGTGACCGGCCGCGCTCCCGCACGCTCTCCCGCGAGAAGGACGGCCCATGCTGATCGCCTCTGACGTTGAACTGCGTGTGGGCTCCAGACTGCTGCTGGAGCCCACCTCCTTCCGTGTGGGCGGCGGCGACCGTATCGGACTGGTCGGCCGCAACGGCGCGGGCAAGACCACCCTGACCAAGGTCCTCGCGGGCGAGAAGGGGCCGGACGCCGGGAGCGTCAGCACCTCCGGCACCATCGGCTACCTGCCGCAGGACCCCCGTACGGGCGACCTCGACGTGATCGCGCGTGATCGTGTCCTGTCCGCGCGCGGCATCGACGACGTGCTGCGCCGGTTGCGCCAGGCCGAGACGGACATGGCCAGCGACGAACCCAAGACCCGGGACAAGGGCGTGCGGGCCTACGCCCGTTACGAGGAGAAGCTGCACGCGCTGGGCGGCTACGCCGCCGAAGCCGAGGCGTCCTCGATCGCCTCCAGCCTGGGGCTGGCCAACAATGTGCTCTCCCAGCCGCTGCGAACGCTCTCCGGCGGCCAGCGACGCCGGATCGAGCTGGCGCGCATCCTGTTCAGCGGTGCCGACACGCTGCTGCTCGACGAGCCCACCAACCACCTCGACGGCGACTCCATCGTCTGGTTGCGCGACTTCCTCAAGTCACACCAGGGCGGGCTCGTCGTCATCAGCCACGACGTCGAGCTGGTCGAGCACGTTGTGAACAAGGTGTTCTACCTGGACGCGGACCGCTGTGTCATCGACATCTACAACATGGGCTGGCGGGGCTACCTGGAGCAGCGCGCGGCCGACGAGCGTCGGCGCAAACGGGAGCAGGCCAACGCGGAGAAGCAGGCCACCGCCCTGCAGAAGCAGGCCGACCGGTTCCGCGCCAAGGCCACCAAGGCCAAGGCCGCCAAACAGATGCAGAGCCGCGCCGAGAAGATCCTCGACTCCGTGCAGGGGCAGCGGAAGGACGAGCGGGTGGCGAAGCTGCGCTTCCCCGACCCGGCGCCGAGCGGGCGCACCCCTCTCTCGGCCAGGGACCTGTCGAAGTCCTACGGGTCGCTGGAGATCTTCTCCGGTGTGGACCTCGCGATCGATCGCGGCAGCAGGGTGGTCGTCCTGGGGCTCAACGGCGCGGGCAAGACCACCCTGCTGCGTCTGCTGTCCGGGGTCGAGGCCCCGGACACGGGCGAGGTCGTCCCCGGCCACGGGCTGCGCCTGGGCTACTACGCCCAGGAGCACGAGACGCTCGACCTCGACAGCTCCGTTCTGGAGAACATGATCGCGGCCGCGCCCGAGCTTCCCGAGGTGGAGGCGCGACGGACCCTCGGGTCGTTCCTGTTCACCGGTGACGATGTCGACAAGCCCGCGGGTGTGCTCTCCGGTGGGGAGAAGACCCGGTTGGCGCTCGCCACGCTCGTGGTCTCCAGCGCGAACGTGCTGCTGCTCGACGAGCCCACAAACAACCTCGACCCGGCCAGCCGCGAGGAGATCCTCAACGCGCTGCGCAACTACAAGGGGGCCATCGTGCTGGTCACCCACGATGAGGGCGCGGTGGAGGCGCTTCAGCCCGAACGCGTCATCCTGCTGCCCGACGGAGTCGAGGACATCTGGGACGTCGAGCAGTTCGCCGATCTCATCGCTCTGGCGTGACGTCGGGCTCCTCGCCGGAGCCGAGAGACGACGCGCGAACCGCGCCATGGTTGACAGCCGCCTTCCTCGGGATCGGATTCTGTTCTGTCCGAAAAAGGGAAAGCCGCCCAACATGGCGCCCCCTCACTCTCGACGGGTAGTCAGTCGGGGCCTCATGACTGATCATGGGCAACGATGTCGTCTCGATCACCGAGAGCAAGGAGGCACCGTGGCGGAGACCCTCAGGAAGGGCACCCGTGTTACGGGGACCGAACGTTCGGAACTCGCTGATGAGCTGAAGAAACGGTACGACAACGGGGAGAGCATCCGTTCGCTGGCCGCCGCGACCGGCCGGTCCTACGGGTTCGTGCACCGCCTGCTCACCGAGGCCGGCGTCACGTTGCGTGGCCGAGGGGGAGCTACCCGGCGTTCCTGATCCCGAGCGGGCCGCGTTCGGCCGCGGAGCGCCGGCCGTGCGGTGGGGCGCGCAGCGTTGCGGTTAGTCTTGGCGCCGAACCGGAGACGGACCGATCGTGCCCACCGAGGCGGGCGCGGACAACCGGAGGTGAGCGTGGCCGATACGAGGACGCCGACCGAAGAGGAGCTGTCGGACGCTGGCGTGCGCCTGGAGATCGAGGGCGCCGTGGCTACCGTCAGCATGGCCCGTCCCGAGCGTCGCAACGCTATGACGGGACGCACCTGGACGGCACTGGCCCATATTGGCCAAACCCTGCCGGAATCTGTCCGAATCGTCGTCGTCAAGGGCGATGGCCCGTCGTTCTCCGCGGGTATCGACCTGGCCATGTTCAGCCCGGAGGGAGTCGAGGGCGAGAGGTCGCTGATGCGTGACCTCCGCGACGGCGACCCCGACCACTCGGCGCTGGCCGACACCATCGCCTCGTACCAAGAGGGGTTCCTGTGGCTGCGTGATCCCGGAATCGTCTCCATCGCCTCGGTCCGCGGGCACGCGATCGGTGCCGGATTCCAGCTCGCTCTCTCCTGCGACCTGCGCGTACTGGCCGACGACGCTCGGATGTGCATGAAGGAGCCGGCGCTTGGGCTGGTGCCCGACCTCACCGGGACCAAGCCGTTGGTGGAGACCGTGGGTGTGAGCCGCGCGCTCGAGCTGTGCCTGACCGCGCGTGAGGTTCCGGCCGAGGAGGCCCGCGAGCTTCGGCTGGCCGAGGTCGTGGTCGACGGGGCCTCCCTGGACGCGACGGTGGACGACCTGGTCGCCGGCCTGCTCGCCACCCCCGCGGAGGCCGCCACCGCCACCAAGGAGCTGATCCGTCAGGCGCCGGGAAACACACTGGAGGAGCAGGCCGAGGCGGAGCGGCGGGCACAGATCGGGCGGCTCGCCGCGCTCGCTCGCGGCGGCGACGGCTGACCCGGGGCCTCCGGGCGCGGTGAGTCACGGATCACCCGGGGTTCACCGGCCCGGCGCGCCCCTCGCACCCGGTGGTCTAGTACGCTGCATCCGGCGGTCAACTCGTGTTGCGCGCATCGGGCGCGCCGGGCCGCCCGGCGCCGGGTGAGGATTCTCGTCCCCCCGTGTCGCGTTTTCTGGCGCGTTTGTGTGATTTCTGCGTGGCCCACGTGGTCTCGGAGCCTTCCTCGAAACGCCGCCAACCGATGAGGAAGGTTTACGTCACGTGACGGACAATGACGCATGCCCGCGTTTCGCTGATCTCGGACTTCCCGAGGGGGTCGTCGAGCAACTGGAACGCGACGGTGTGACCACGCCGTTCGCGATCCAGGCCGCGGCGATCCCCGACGCGCTCGCGGGACGCGATGTTCTCGGCTGCGGGAGAACCGGCTCCGGTAAGACCCTCGCCTACGGGCTTCCCCTGCTGGTGCGGTCCGGCGCCTCGCGCGCCGCCTCGCGGCGTCCGCGAGGGCTGGTGCTGGTGCCGACCCGCGAGCTGGCCCACCAGGTCCGCGACGCCCTGCTGCCCTACGCCCGCACCCTGGGCGTCCGCGTCGGCGACGTCGTCGGCGGGAGCTCCTACAACCGGCAGATCAACGAGCTGCGCCGTGGCGTGGAGATCCTGGTCGCCACACCGGGACGGCTCACCGACCTCATCGAGCAGGGCGCCTGCGAGCTGGGTGACGTCGGGCTCTCCGTGATCGACGAAGCGGACCAGATGTGTGACATGGGCTTCATGCCGCAGGTGAGTGCGTTGCTCGACCAGGTCCGGTCCGGCGGCCAGACACTGCTCTTCTCGGCCACCCTGGACGGCGATGTCGACACCCTGGTGCGCCGCTACATGAAGGAGCCGGAGACGCACTCGATCGACCCGCCGACCTCGCACGTCGCCACGATGGAGCACCACATGCTGAAGGTGCTGCCGCGGGACAAGAACCAGATCGTGACCCAGATCGCGGCGCGCGAGGGCCGCACCCTCCTGTTCGTGCGCAGCAAGCACCGCGCCGACGCCATCAGTGAGCAGTTGGTCAACGCCGGGGTGCCCTGCGCCTCACTGCACGGAGGCAAGAGCCAGAGCGTTCGCACCAAGACGCTGGCCAAGTTCCGCGAGGGCCGCGTTCAGACGCTGGTCGCCACCGACGTGGCGGCGCGTGGCATCCACGTCGACGGCATCGACATGGTGGTCAACGTGGACCTGCCCACCGGGCACAAGGATTACCTGCACCGGGGCGGCCGCACCGCTCGGGCCGGCGAGTCCGGTCAGGTGGTCTCGCTCGTCGCTCCCAACCAGCGCCGTATGGCACGCAAGATGTTCGGCGAGGCCGGTGTCCAGGCCGACCAGCACCTGGTCAACCCCGGGGACGATCTTCTGACGCGGGTGACCGGTGCCCGCGAGCCGTCGTGGGAGCCCTGGGTGGAGCCGCCGGAACCGCGGGAGCACAAGCGCGGCCGTGGTGGGCCCCGGAAGCGACACAACGACCACGGCCGCCCGCGTGGGGACCGGCGCCCGCGTGGCGAGCGCGACCAGCGGGCGGAGCAGGGGCAGTGGCGCGACGGGCGCCGTCCCGACGGCGAGCGCCGCGGCGGGGGCCGCACCCCCTCTCGCGGTGGCCGCAGGGGAACGCCCCGGTCCTGACACCGCACGCGGACCCGAAACGCGGCCGGGCCGCGCCTCGAAGAAGCGGGGCTCAACCGGCCGGGTCGTCCCCGCTCCCGGGGGCGGCCCGGCGCCGACGCCGCGACAGCGGGCCGTGTGGCTCCTCGGCCGCATCGCGCGGGGCGTCGAGGGTGACGTCGGCCATGATCCCTGTGGCCAGGGCGGCGATCCCGGACAGCACGAACGCCGCTGTGCCGCCGATGACCAGGTTCCAGGACGGTCCCAGGGTCAGCCCGACGCCAGCGGTGGTGAATCCGGCGATCATGATGGCGACCCAGAGCCACGACCGCCAGCGGCCCAGGTGACCGCCCCGGGATCCGCGCGAACCCCCGCTTGCCATGACCGGACCTCCCTGGCGTTTCCGCTTTCCCCGGATACCTCCCTGGGAAACCCGTGTCCGGCTGGGACGCACGACACCCGGTGGAGATGGCTCACCCGGGGTTCCGGTTCGGGAGGCGACCGTGGCACTCTCCTTGTTATCTTTCCGTTGCCACCCGGTCCGCGCGTGTAGCCACCTGGCCGCGCACTGCGACGTTCGCGGCTGAAGTCCCAGGTTGTTACGGGTAGGATCTGGCGGAACCCACAAGCTCTGACGAGGATACGAACGTGTCTGGACAGCCGGCGGGATCCCCCTCATCGGCGCGCCCCTCCCTTGGCGACTCCCTGGTCAGCGACTTCGACGACAGGGACGACGACCTTCCCCCTCCCGAGTGGGGACGGCCGCGCGGGCAGCGCCGCACGGCCACCGTGTGGGTGTTCGCGGTGTTCATCGCGCTCATGGCCTTCGCCCACTCGTGGTACACCGACGACCTCACCAACGAGGCGTTCCTGGCCTGGGCCACCATCTTCACCGCGATCTGTCTGCAGGCGATGCCGTTCCTGGTGTTCGGTGTCGCGTTGTCGGCCGCGCTGACGGCGTTCGTCCCGGAGTCGGCCTACCAACGCTTCATCCCCAAACGGGCGGGGACCGCGGTTCCGGTCGCCGGCGCGGCCGGCGGTGTGCTCCCCGGATGTGAGTGCGCGTCCGTTCCCATGGCCGGTGGCCTGATCCGGCGCGGCGTCGCCCCGGCCGCGGCGCTCACCTTCCTGCTGTCGGCTCCGGCGATCAACCCGGTGGTGCTGGTCGCCACAGGGGTGGCGTTCTCGGGCCAGCTGGAGATGGTGGCGGCACGCTTTCTCGCGTCGTTCGGCGCGGCCGTGGTGACCGGCTGGGTCTGGGCGCGCTTCGGAAAGACCGACTGGTTGCGGATGAAGCAGCAACACCACGACCCGGCGGCACCCGGATGGGTCGTCTTCCGTGACTCGATGCTGCACGACCTGATGCACGCGGGCGGATACCTGGTCGTGGGCGCGGCGGCCGCCGGGACCCTCAACGTCGTCGTTCCGCGCGAGTGGGTCGTCACCGTCGCCGACCTGCCCGTGATCTCCGCGCTGGTCATGGCCGCACTGGCGATCCTGCTGTCGATCTGTTCCGAGGCCGACGCGTTCGTCGCCGCCAGCCTCAGCGATTTCTCGCCGACGGCCATGCTCGCCTTCATGGTCGTGGGGCCCATGCTCGACCTGAAGCTCATCGCGATCCAGGCCGGCACGTTCGGTTGGCGGTTCGTCTGTCGCTTCGCCCCGCTGATACTCGCGACGACGCTCGTGTTCACCTTCCTGATCGGAGGACTGCTGCTGTGAACCGGATCGCACAGGGAATGGTGACTCTGCTGCTGGGTGCGGCCGCGCTGGGCAGCACCGTCTTCTCGGACCTCTACCTCAACTACGTGAAGGACCTGTTCCAGCCGTTCCTCATCCTCACGGGACTGATGCTGGTCGTGCTCGGCGTCTGGATCGTCGTCTCCGACCTGCGGGCGAACTTCGGCGCGGATGGAGGCGACACGCAGGACTCCCACACCGGCGAGGACTCCGGCCATGACCACTCCCGGGCCCCGTGGGTGGCGTGGCTACTGGTGCTACCGGTGATCTCGGTGTTCGTCATCGCCCCGCCGGCGCTGGGGGCCTACTCCGCGGCGGAGACGACCACGAGTTCACCCAGCGACGCCGAGAGCGACGAGGGCGGCGAGTTCGACGAGCTGGACGACAGTTCCGGCCCGGTCCAGCTGGAGATGCAGGATTTCGTCTCGCGGGCCTGGACCGACGAGGAGCGGCAGATGTCGGGGCTGGAGATCGAGCTGACCGGTTTCGCCGCCCCCAACCCCGACGGCGAGGGGTGGTTCCTCGCCCGACTGCAGATGGCTTGTTGTGCCGCCGACGCGGTGGTCAACCGGGTACTGATCACCGACGAGCCGGAACCCGAGAAGGACAGCTGGTGGACGGTGCGCGGTACCTGGGACGAACCCGAGGGCGACATCGCCGAGGTTCGGGAACACCGGTTCACGGTCACCGAGATGGTCGAGGTCGAGAACCCGCCCGACCCTTACGAGTAAGTAGCGGGTGGCGCCGCCCGGAACGGGCGGAGGCGTGGCACCGGTGGCACGCTCACGTGGGTCCGTCGGGCCTGGGGGCGAGGGCGAGCACGCCGCCGCTCTCGCGCGCGGCGAGACACGGGTTTTCGTAGGTGTGGCGGAAGCGTACCGGCTCACCAAGCCAGTGTCCGGTGACCTCACCCACCGTCGGGCGGTACTCCATGGTGCACGGATCTCCCGTTGTCGGGAGGTCACCGAACCGACCGTGGACCTGACGGAGCGTCTCACACGCGGCCGCGGCCCGTGGGTGGCTACCACCCGCGGGAGCGCAGGTGAGGGTGGCTTCGGTGAGCTCCTCTTCGCCCCGCTCCGCCACGCTCAGGTGCAACGCGGACGCCGGCGCGCGCACCGGGTGCGCACCCGGTGCCACGAGCAGCAGCCCGGCACTGGCCGCCACCAGCACCGGTCGTAGGAGTGATCTCGTTCGCCGCATCCGCGCATCCCCTCGCCTGCGGCGTGCCCGCGAGCGGGCGAGCCGGAAACCGGCCTGGCCCCGTTTCCGGGTGATGGTCCGCCGAGCTAGAGGGCGAAGACGCCGTTGGTGTGGGTCGCCGCGAAACAGGGGTTGGCGAACGTCTCCCGGTAGTCGATCGGGTCGCCGCGCCAGTCACCCCTGGCCGCGACGGTGACCGGCTGGTACACCAGCGTGCACACCGACTCCGTGGACGGCAGGTCGGCGAACTCCCCGCCGGTTTCCTCCAGCGCGGCGCACGCCTCGTCGACTCGGGGATGGGTCCCCCCGTTGGGGGAGCAGGCCAGGAGCGCTGTTGTCGGCTCGGCGTCCTCGCCACTACCGGTGACGGACAGCTGTATTCGGGCCCCCGCGGGAACGTCCGTGGCCAGCGCGCCCGGTGCGCCGACCACGGGGCCGAGGGCGCCCGCCGCCAGTGCCGTGAGGGCTATCGCCGCCGTGCGCATGGTGCCTCCGGTTGCGTGTGACCAATAAGATACACAACGTAGTTAAGCACGTGGTGGTCGTGGCGCACATCCGCTTTCGGAGGTTAGGGCTGGACTCCCCTCCGGTCGGCGTGTCGCCGCGGGGATCGGGCCGCGCCGATCGGAGACGGTAGTCTTAGCGCCACACAGCGGGTGACCGGCGCGCGACGTAGGAATCGGGGGATCCGTATGCCGCGCGACACCGCGCCCTCACCGGCGATTCGGACGGTCTCCTGGGGGCGTATGGAAGTCGAGGGCCTCGCTCCGGGCAAGGACTTCACGCTTTTCCCGGGCGGCGGTCGGGAGTGGGACTGGGCGCGAAACGGAACGCGACACAGTCCGGGAATCTGTATCGCCGACGTCGCCGAGCTGCTGGAACACGGCGCCACGGCGGTCGTGCTCTCCAGGGGTATGCGGCTGCGGCTCCAGGTGCCCGAGTCGACCCTGGCCTACCTCGCGCGGCACGACGTCACCGTGCACGTCGCCGAGACGACCGAGGCGGTCCGGCACTACAACGTGCTGGCCGAGACGGGGCCGGTTGGCGGGCTATTCCACTCCACCTGCTGATTCCGCGTGGCGCGCGACGCCGCCTCATCTCACCCCGCGGCGCGGGAGACCTCGCCGGCGCCGGGGGGCGAGGGCGGTCAGGGAGTCAACGCGCGCGCGATGACCTCGGTACCCAACGTCTGGGAGAGCTCCTCGGCATCTCCGATGTGGCCGTTGTGTCCGGTGCGGGCGCGCAGCTCGCCCCGCAGGGCGTGGATCACGCGCTCGCTGCGCAGCGCCTCGGCGAGCGCCGCGGGGGCCAGGGCCTCGCGCCACGCGCGCAGCTCGGCGAGGCGCCCGTGTTCCACCGCCTCCTTGGTCAGGTGGAACAGCATGTCCACCGCGGCTTCCTGGGTTTCCTCATCGAGCAGGTCGACGTCGAGGATCAGCTGGGTGCTCGCCGCGTCCCCGTCGCCCAGGTGGTAAGCCTGCCACCTCCGGCCGTTGGTGAGAACCACCCAGGCGACCCCCTCCTCGATGGCCTGCATGCGCGCCTGTCGCAGGTTGCGGGTGTCCAGGTTCTGGCCACACGGTTTGACCTCGACGAACGCGAAGAGCTCGCCGTCGACGAGAATTCCGTAGTCGACAGAGCCGCCGGAGGTGCGGTATTCCGTGGTCAGTTCGCCGTACTTGCTGAAGTTCAGGGCGTAACCCAGAAAATCGGCGACCAGAATCTGGGTGTCCCCCTCGTTCGCCTCGCGCGCGACGAGATCGGACAGGGGAGCGGAGAAGCGCTCCACAGCCCCGATGAGCCGCTCGCGGGCCTCGACCTCCCACTGTGGGGCGGGCTCCGCTTCGGTGTCGAACTCACCGGTTCTGGTCAAGATTTGGGTCGCGTCCGGATCCATAACTGCGCGGTGTCCATTCTAGGAAATTCCGGTCCGCGGGCGTGCCCCCGAACAAAGTCCGCGAAAGACAATAACTCGTGACCTCGAATTGCGCAAAACCGGTCCCCCTCCGATGCGGGCCGGTCACGTTGTCGAGGGGAGGATGGGTGGCTCCGGTCACGATCCTGGGACCGGGTGGGTGTCGGGCTCGCGCGGGTAGCGATGTCGTGCCTGAACCCCGACCCCCGCAACAGCCGTGCCCGCGACACGCCGGTGCCCGGCGGGACTCGGGTCCGGCTGTTGCGGGGGGACCAGCACCGGCCCGACGCGGCACCGTGGATGCCCCGCCGGGCTGGAACAGCGCCTCGCTGCCCCGCGTTGCACCGTTGGCGGCCCCCGGTTGTGGCGGTCATTGGCGTGGGCGCCATCATGGGGGAACTCACGGGACCCTCGGGGCCTGTAGACACGTGCATCGCGAAGCGAGGAGCTGACCGTGCAGCGCACCCTGATCAACGGAAAGATCCACCGGGCCACGGTGACCCAGGCCGACCTGCACTATGTCGGCTCGATCACCATCGACGCCGACCTCATGCGAGCGGCCGATCTCGTGGACGGCGAACAGGTCCACGTCGTCGACATCAACAACGGGAACCGGCTCGTGACCTACGTGATCACCGGCGATCCCGGCAGCGGCGTGATCGGGATCAACGGGGCCGCCGCCCACCTCGTCAGTCCCGGGGACCTGGTCATCATCATGGCCTACGCGCTCGTCGACGACGCCGAGCGCGCGTCTCACACACCCCATGTCGTGCACGTCGACTCCGCCAACCGCGTCGTGGAACTGGGTGACGATCCGGCCGAGCCGGTGCCCGGCTCCGGCCTGCGCTCCGGCGCTGGCGAGAGGCGCGTCCACGAACGGGCCTAGCTCCGCCGCGGGGGTCGAGGGCGGGCGGGCCACGATCACGGTTGCGCACGACACCGCCAAGTGCCTACCCGGCCGCGCTGTCGGCGCCGCACCAGCATACGGCCTGCGCAGGTGGTCGGTGTCGGTGCGCAACCGGGAGACGAGCGCGGTTCCGCCGCGGCGAGCACAGACGCTCCGGCCGAACCGGCCTCGGCGGAGCATCGTCACGCGGGCGCCGATCCGGGGCGGAGCGTGCGGGGGCACACCGGGAGATAGGTGGGACGCGGCCAAGACGTGATGGGCGGAACCCACCGTCGGACTGTTCGTCGGAATGAACCGTCACACTTGTGGCCTGGGATATTCCACGCGTAAGGGCTTGACATCGCACATGCGTTAACGTGTCCTTTAAAAGTGTAGGTAACGTTTGAAGCTTCGTTCGAGAGCTGAACGGTGGTCCAGTCCTTGCCGCCCGGATGTGCTCACACGAGTACAGGGAAGTGCGGACATGACGCGGACGGTAATCAAGCGGAGGCTGTCGTTCTCGGATGGCGCGGGCCATGGTGTGGTCGAACTGACGGGCGAACTCGACCTGGCGGGCATGCCCTGTTTGGAACGGATAGCCGAAGTGGTGGTCAGGCGAGGTACGCGGTGGCTTGTCCTGGATCTCAGATACCTGGAGTTCTGTGACGTAGCTGGGCTGCGCGCACTGCTGACCTTGCAGGACACCCTCGCGCGACACGATGTGTCGCTCGCGCTGGTGAACGTGCCGGCCCACGTAACCCGCGTGATGACCGCGACCAGACTCGACAGCTTCTTCACCGTCATCACCCAGCCAACCGCTCTCGAGGAGCGGGGCATGGTACGACACAGCCGGTCAGCCGCGTCCCACCCTCGTCCGCCCGATTCACGTCCGGTGGCGTGAACGGGGCCGGAGCGTCTCAGGGGCGGTGTCAACGCTGGCGAGCGGTTGGTTGGCACGCCTTGGGGAGCGGAGCGACGACCGTGTTATGAGGTCGCGTACCAATAGGGCCACGCCTCCGGGGACGTGCCGAACGCCGGGAGTGTGTTTCGGTGTCGAGCCGAGGTGGTGAACTGCGAAGTACTGTCTCGGAAAGAATGAGGCCGGAGTAGGCTGTTCTGGGCGGCGGTACGACTCCGGAGTGTAGACTCGCGAGTGAGCGGTTTAAGTGAACATTTGGAGACCGCCCGTAACCTGTCGGTCAATCCGGACCCTGTTGCGCTCTCCGGTTCGCGAGCGGGAAGTCCCGTCGGACGGAGTAGTGTCATGCGATACCTGAACACCGGACAGCGCGCTCGTGTTCGCGCAGGGCCACGTCACCGACGGCTTCTCGTGTTTTCTCGTGGCTGATCTGGGGCGGTTGGCGCGGCTACACGCCAGGCTGTTGGCCGCGGGCGACGACCAGGGGCCCGTCGCGGGAGAAGAGCTGTGTCGGACGTGCGTCGAGGCGCTTCCCATCGACGGTGCGGCGATCTCGATGATGGTTGACGAGGGGCGGCGAGGGACGGTGGCGACCAGTGACGCGGTCGCGGACCGTATCGAGCATCTGCAGTTCGGCCTGGGTGAGGGGCCGTGTATCGAGTCGTTCACGACCAGAAGACCGGTGCTGGTAGCGGACTGGGCCGATGAGTCGTGGCGCTGGCCGGCCTTCGCCGATGGGCTGGAAGCCGGTTCGGTGGGAGCGATCTTCGCCCTGCCACTGCAGATCGGTGCGATCACCATCGGGGTTCTGGATCTCTACCGCACCACCCCCGGCCCGTTGGACTCCGCGCTCGGCGACGCGTTACTGGCCGCGGACACGGTGACCCTGGCCGTGCTGGACGCGCACGAGCGCGGCCCGGGCGACGACGGGGGCCCCGGCGAAGAGCGGTTCTCGATCCCGCTGAGTCAGACCGAGATTCACGTGTACCAGGCGACCGGACTGATCAGCGGTGAGTTGGAAGTATCGCTCGAGGAGGCGTTCGCGCGGCTGCGAGCCCATGCGTTCGCTCACAATCGGCTGGTCGGAGACACGGCCCGCGACATTCTCACCAGGCGACTGCGTCTAGACGACTAGAGATAACGGACTAGCATGAACTTATTCGCGGATTCCTCCAGTAGCGCTGTGTCGCCTCGGGGAGCATTGGGGAGGTGGGGAGGTGACTCGTGAACAGCGGCTGGTAGGTGCCTTCGTTGAGATGGCCGATACGCTCGTTGCCGACTTCGATGTCGCCGAACTGCTACATCAGCTCGCCGAACACTGCGTCGAACTGCTCGGTGCTACGGCGGCGGGGTTGTTGCTCGCCGATGAGCGGGGAACGCTTCACATCGTGGCCGCCTCTACCGAGAAGACCCGGCTTCTTGAGCTGTTCCAGGTGCAGAATGACGAGGGTCCGTGCCTGGACTGCTTCGCCTCCGGTGAGCCCGTCAGTGTCCCGGACCTGGCCGACGCGATGGAACGGTGGCCCATCTTCGCCGCTCACGCGCGGGAGCAGGATTTCGCCTCGGTACACGCACTGCCGCTGCGACTACGCGGCGAGATGGTCGGTGCGCTCAACCTGTTCGGCGTCACTCCCGCCCCCCTGTCTAAGGCTGATCTCGAGGTCGCCCAAGGTCTCGCCGACGTCGCCACGATCGGCATCCTCCAGGAGCGCGCCCTTCGCCGTAGCTACACGCTCACCGAACAGCTCCAACACGCGCTCAACAGCCGCGTGGTCATCGAGCAGGCCAAGGGCGTCCTGGCCGGACGCGAGGGCATTGACGTCGATGAGGCCTTCAGTAGGATCCGTTCCCACGCCCGGTCCAACAACCTGCGTCTGACCGAACTCGCCCGCGAGATCGCCACCGGCCAGCTCAAGGAGCGTCTCAGCTCCTAGCCTCAGTCCCTGGATGTAGCCGGCCGCCACATTGGCCACATTCGGACCGGTCCAGGATCGGCCCCAGCGGGTAGGGCACTTCCCGTCATGGCGGCATATGAGGACGATTCCGAGCGGCGCCGGTTGGCCGCGTACATCCAGTGGCAGAAGCAGGACGCCTGGCTCGTCGTGTGGGGCCCCTACACCCGCCGGTTCTGGGCCTACGCCCGCTGGCCGCTGCCGCCCGGCGGCGCGGTCGTATCGGGACAAGACGCCGACACGCTCTATGCCGAGATGCGCCGTGTCGAGCGCGAGAACGGCTTCCTGCGGTGGCGCCACGGCTGGTTCACGGGCGAGTGAGGGGCCGAGCCCCGCTCGGTGCGCGCCCGTCGCGGGGAGCTCCGTTGTCACCCGGGGCGCGGCCCGCTTCGTCGCTGACCGTGAGACTCGCCCGCCAGTGGCGGGATCATGGGGCGACACTGGGGTCGCGTAGCCAGTTCTGGAGCTCCTCGTGCCGCTCCGAGTCGGCCTTGAGGGGGCAGGTCACGCAGAATCCGTGTTCGGGGTCCGCCTTGTAGTCGAAGCAGCAGGTGCCACGGACCGCCCACGTTCCGCGCGGGTGCTCCTCGCGGAACGGAAAGATACGCGGCCGGGAGCGGGTGCGCGCCCCCGCCTTGATCAGGGCCTCACCGAGCCGGCTGGCGCGGCTCCAGGCCGCCCCCGCGTCGTGCCCCAGGAACCGGGCCGGGTTGAGCATGTAGAAGTGCAGGATGTCGAGCACCCACCCCCACAGGGTTCGCGCGCCGACGCGGGTGTGCCGCGAGACACCGTCGATGATGGGGGAGAAGGCGTGCACCATGTACTCCGCGGTCAGCGTCTCCTGCTCGGACTCGTTGGCCACCACGACTGTGTCGGGGTGGCCGGCGGCGGGATCGTCGGGCAGCACGGCCATCCGGACTCTGGTCAGAGTGGGGGTGCCGAAGCTGCCGTCGGACAGCGACGGGAACCAGAGATGCTCACGTTCGAGTAGCGGTGCGCGGCCGGTCAGGTAGAGCCCGGCAGCGACCAGGAAGATCGGTTCGCGCAGCAGGGCGCGCTGGAACCGCGTGCTGTTCGGCAGCGTGTGGCCGGGGCCGTGCTGTGCGGTGTAGCGGTCGAAGAGTACGGCGATGTCACCCTCGGCGGCCATCAGGTCGGTGCGGTGCCAGGTCTCGGTCCCGTGGCGCTGGGGCACCGACCGGAAGCCGGCGGCGCGGATATCGGGCAGAGGCGCGAACCGTAGGGGAGCGCAGGCCTCCATCACCGCTTGGAGTGGATGCTCCGTCGGGGCCATGTGCGGGCCACCCTTCCTGCGCCAGAGAGTGTGCGCTCCACCACGAGACGAGGACCGGTCGGTGCGCGACCGGTCGCGCGTATCACCGCTGGGCACGTATACGCCGTGCCTCATTAGATGAGGCTACCCTAACGCATTTCACGTGAGCAATCGCCCCTCCCGAACCACGGAACACACTCGTGTCGTACACGCGTGGGCACGGCACGCACGGGCGGGGAAGCCAAGCGGAGCGCGCACCGCCACGGCGGCGCGCGCGGGAGCCAGGTCAGCGCAGCGTAACCAGATGGTGCCGCACCAGGGCCCGCACGACCCGCGAGGTCGTAGCGACATCGGTTCCCGAGAGCTCGGCGAGCTTGCCCACCGTGGTGACACGCTCGTTGGCGATCGTGGCGAGAACCGGCTCGGCCACCGCGGGGAAACGGAACCGCTTGCCCGAGACGGTGAGCGAGACACTCTCGTCGTCGCACTCCATCGGCGGGGTGAGCAGGGGAACGAACTCCACCCGGGTTTCGGCGGTGGGTTCGGACCCGTCCACCGCCCACGGCAGCGAGAACGACTGGCGACGCGGGAACCGGGAGTCGCGCTCGGCCAACAGCGCGTCGACGTCGTGCCGCTCGGCGAGGCCGACCAGCTCCCGGACCAGCTCCTCGTGGTGTCTGGCGCGTTCCTCGCTCGACGCGAACCGCGGCAGGTCGCGGCGGAGGAACTCGACCTCGTGCAGCTGGTCCAGCAGTGACCGCACCCAGTCGACTCCGGTGGCGCGGGTGAAGCCGAAGGTCAGGTGCATGCTGACGTCACCGGTGCCCTTGACGGTGTGCCACCAGCCCCGCGGCACGTGCAGCACGTGTCCCGGGCGCAGCACGCCCTCCCAGACGACTCCCTCGGGTGGCTCGTGGCTGTGGTCGGAGTCGACCCTCATCGGGTGGCGTCGGCTGCCCTGGCCGTGCACCTGCCACGCCTTGCTCCCGGCCACCTGGACGATGAACGTGTCGTGGTCGTCCCAGTGGGTGTCGAAACCGTGGGAGTCGCCCCATATGAGGTAGAGATTCGCCTGGGCGCGTTCGCGGACGAGGCGCATCAGGTCGTCGGCGGCGTCACGGATGGGCGGGTGCAGCCGATCGACCGCGTCCAACACCAGGCTCGCGCCTTCGCGAAGCTCTCGATACAGCGCGTCGGGCCGGATCACGTCGCGGGAAGCGCGCGACGCCTCGCCGGCCTCGGTGTAGCGAGCGACGGGAACCGGGGCGCCCTCGCGGTGTAGGCGAGCTCGAGGCGGTTCCAGCGCGCGGGTGGCGAGAATCTCGCTGAGATCGCCGAAGGTCAGCAGGTCTCGGACGGCCTCCTCGCCCAGGTCGGCGAACACGATGTCCTCCGACAGCCTGGTGCGCATCAGGTCGTCACCGACGACCGCGCGCAGCGATTCGGTGAACAGGCGATCGGTCACGGAACCGGTCCTCCTCGGGCGCTGGTCGGGGGTGGGTGGCCGCCGGGGCGAGCGGGCCCCGGCGGCCGGGTCGACGTCGGTGGGTCGAATGGTTGCGGTTCGTCGCCGTCTAGATGAAGTCCGAGCTGGAGTCGGTACCGTCGCTGTCGCCGCCCGCGGTCACATCCCGCGAGGTGACCTCACCGAGGTCCTCGACCTCGACCTCAATCGGGTCCATCACACGTTCACCTCTCTTCCTGTGAAAGTGGGCCGCCCTCATGGTTCTCATCGAGGGCGCAGCCCCGTTCGCGCGGCCGCGAACGCGTGCGCGTCGGCCGCCAGATCAATGGCCCGGGTGACCGGGCGTGGCCCGTGGCCGACGTCGTACTCGTAGCGCAGCAGGGCCGAAGCCCCGGCGCCGCGCAGTGCCGCGCACATCTTGCGCGGGTGCGCCGCGTCCGTGCGGGTGTCGCCGTGGAACCCGGTGAGCAGCACATCCGGGTAGCGGCACCCGTGTCCGTCGAGGACCCGGTGGTAGGGCGAGTAGGCCAGTAACGCGGCGAAGTCGTCGGCGTCCGCCACGGTCCCGAACTCCCGGGTCCACATCGACCCCAGGCCGAGCCGCTCGAAGCGCACCATGTCGGCCAACGGCGCGGAGGCGACCACGGCGGCGCACAGGTCGGGGCGCAGCGCCGCGGCGGCGAGCACCAGCAGACCCCCCGCCGACCCGCCCGACAGGCAGAGCTGCTCGCGCGAGCAGTACCCGCCGGCCACGAGGGAGTCTCCCGCCGCGATGAGGTCGCGCACCGCGTTGATCTTGTTCCGGCCCGCCCCGCTCAGGTGCCATTCGCGGCCACCGTCACCGCCGCCACGGACGTGGGCCACGGCGTAACGCCCGCCGGCCAGCAGCCACGCCAGCACGGTCGCGCTGAAGCCGAACTGCCGGGGACGTCCGAATCCTCCGTAGGCGTGCAGGATGGTGGGGGCCGGTTCCTCCCGGGGGGCGCGTGCCGAGGCGAGCGAGAAGACGGTCACCGGAACCCGAGTGCCGTCGAGTGACCCGCAGCGTGTGGTGCTGCGCCGCACGGTTGGCGGTTCGGGCGTCGGGGCGGTCTCGGGCCAGCGTCGGGGCCGGTGCTCGCCCGGGGGATAGACGAGCACGACCTGTTGGGTGGCGACGTCGGCGTAGTACAGCAGGACGGTCCCGTCGGTCTCGGACTCCGGGTGGCTCGCCATGCCCTCGCCCGGCAGGTCAAGCTGGCGCAGCGTGTGACCGTCGTGCGGGTGGTGCGCGGTGAGCTCGCTGACGCCGAGGCGGGTGCGGGTGACGACGAGCTCGGTGTTCCGTGCGGTGCCGCCCACGGTGAAGCCGTCCAGGGTCGCCCCGGGATCCTCGGGGACCACCTCGCGCCAGTGGGCGGGATCGGGCGTGGCGGGGTCGGTCACGCAGACTCGGCGCCGCTGGGCTCCCAGGGTGGTGCGCAGGTAGAGCCGCCCGTCGGGGCCGAGAGCTGGCTCGGACTCGGCCTCCTCGCCCACGTGGATCGGGGCCAGCGAGGGCCGCTGTGGGGACGCTTCCCCGAGGTCGGCGATCCAGAGGTCGGTGCGGTGACCGGTGCCGTGGCTCTCCGAGACGACCAGCCACCGGTCGCCGAGCAGCCGCACGCCCGGTACGGTACGCGCGGCGGTGCACGCGTGCACCAGGATGTCGGGCCGTGCGGGTCCAGCGTTGAGCCGGTGCAGCCACACACCACGCCGGCCGTCGTGGTCATCGCGCCGGACGTAGTAGAACGCGGCCCCCCGGCCGTCGCCGAGCCAGGCCACGTTGGAGTAGCGGACACCTTGGATCGGCTCCTCAACCGGCAGGCCGGTCTCGGTCGACAGCACACGCAACTCGCCGCGTTCGGTCCCGCCGGTGGAGGTCTGCACGGCCACGTAGACCCCGTTTGGGCTCGGCTCCCAGGCGTCGAGGGTGGTGCGGCCGCCGGGGTCGCTGGCGGGGTCGAACAGGACACGCTCGCCGTCCCCGCCCAGGATCAGCAGGCGTGGGTGGTCGGCATCGGAGTCGCGTCGGGTGGCGAAGGTGCGCGGACCGCGTCGCACCGGCAGTGACCACAGGTCGGTACTGACGAGCTGACGGATTCGGGTGGCGAGCCGTTCGCGCAGCGGCCAGGTGGAGGCCGCCTCACGGAACTCCCGTTCCCGCTCCTCGAGCCACCTGCGCGTCGCGGGGGATCCGGTGTCCTCGAGCCAGCGGTACGGGTCGGCCACCGGACGGCCGTGCAGGGTCTCCACGATCGACGCGGGAGCGTCGCGGCCGCCGGGGTGGGCGATGTCCTGGCGCGAGAAGGCCATGCTCACCTGGGGCTCGGGGATCTGGGGGCGGGGGAACGCATGCAGTCGTACGAACAGTCACGCACGATCACATCCTCGAAGCGTTCGATTACGCGGGTCAAGGCAGTCGTGCCTGACGCCGGGTCCCGCAGGTGTCACGGCCCGGTGAGGTTTGGGCTCGGAAACGGATGCGCCGTAATCGGGTGGCAGGCCCCTCACTGGGGGGCTCGGGGTCGCGGCGTAACCAGCCCGGTGTGCTGTCGCGGGGGTGGGCGGCGGTACGGGCGTTCCGAGGAGCGGAGCCGCCCGGCTCGGTATCGGCCACGGGCGCGTCCGCGGGTACGCCACACCCAGTCGTGGGAGGCCAGTGCTCTTGGCGGCGTTCCCTGGGAGCGAGCTCGTCAGCCCCGCCCGCTCGCGGAGCGGTCGAGCAGCGGGGTGGCGTCGTGGGTGGCGACGGTGACCGGCCCCCCGGTGAGCGCGGCCAGCGCGGCCCGGTAGCCCGGGCCGGCGTCCAGGTCACTCAGCCATGCGCGTTCGGGGGCATGGGGGCCGTCCCATCCGGTGAGCGAGGCGGGCTGGTCGGGCGGGTTCACCCGGACCGTGCCCAATCCGCCCGACAGCCCGTCTCCGGTGGCCTTGAGTAGGGCCTCCTTGCGGGCCCAGTAGCCGAAGAACCCCGCGACCCGGTCGCCAGCGGGCATCGTGTCCAGAGCGGCGCGCTCGTTTTCGGCGAGGGCGATCTCGGCCACCCCCTCGATGTCGCGCTCCGCTGACACCCCCTCCACGTCCACCCCCACGGGAACACCGCGCGTGAGGGCGACCACAACGCGCTCCCCGGAGTGGCTGTGGGATATCTCCAGCCCCCGCGCGGGCCCGTCGGGGTGGGGCTTGCCGTGGGAGTCGCCGCGTTTCGACGGGTCGCGCGCGCAGCTGCGGCAGTGCAGCCGGAACGCGACCTCACCGGGATCGCACCCGGCGGCCCGCGCGCACACCAGGCGGGCCAGCGCGTGCGCGACGACGTAGCGGTCCCGGTCGGCCGCCAACCGGAACCGGTCGTGCCGCCCGCGCTCGCGCTCGTCGAGCAGCTCCAGCAGCCCGGGCGAGGCCAGGTTCGGGTCGGCCCACCACACCTCACACACCGGTGGTGTCGTCTCCTCGGGGGTCACGTCCCCATTGTCAACGGTTCGTGGGTCGCGCGGAAACTGGGGTGCGCCTGCGGACTCCGTCCCTCCCACGCGCGCCGGAGTTTCGGTGGTGGGGGCGGATCCGGTGGTGCTCCTCGGTGATCGTGCTGTTTTGGCGGTTTCACGCGGGTGGAGCCGCCAAAACAGCACGATCACCGGCTGTCGTCGCCGTCACGAGCGGGCAAGGGACAACGGAGGAGTAGTCGGGCAACAGGGATCTCACTAACAAGTGATCGAATTATTGTTGCGAAGGTGTAACCATTGGTGGTGTTGGGCATATGCCAACTAACACGCCCGGTGTCTCCGCCGGGCTGGTAGCGGTCAGTCCCACCCCTCTGGGAGGCTACGTGTCCCTGTTGGTGTTGTTCGGTATCGGCTCCCTCGTTGTGCTCGGCCTGCTCGTGGCTCTCTTCATCGGGGCCGTGTTGATGGGAGCGGGAGCACCGGCCGAGGACGACACGGTTGACGACGAATCGATCGACGCGTCCTTCGATACGCACGGAGTTCACTTCTGCTAGGCGGTACCGCCGTATCATCGGGGGCCCCAGGCCGTAGAGGGGGCAGCACCGATGACAGAGGAGACCAGGCCCGCGTTCGCCGCCGAGCGTCGGGAACGGATCCTTGAGCTGGTACGCGCGAACGGCGCCATGGCGCTGCGCGACCTCGCCACGCACGTGCGGGCATCGGAGGTCACCGTGCGGCGTGACGTCCGCGTCCTGGAGGCCGAGGGACTGCTCGACCGGCGCCGCGGCGGGGCGGCACTACCGGGCCGGCTCGGTCCCGAGCAGAGCTACACCCAGCAGGTGGACCAGGCGACACCGGAGAAGATGGCCATCGCCGCGGCGGCCGCGCGACTGGTCCGCGACGACGACGCCATAGTGCTCGGTCCCGGCAGCAGCACGGAGGCCCTGGCCCGCGAGCTCACCGGCCGGCAGAACCTCACGGTGGTGACCAACTCGCTCCCGGTGGCCGAGGTGTTGGCCAACGCCCCGGGGGTCGAGGTGGTGATGACCGGCGGGACACTGCGTGGCTCCATCCGGGCCCTCGTGGGTACCGCCGCGGAGCAGTCACTGGCCGGGCTGCGTGTCCACCAGGCGTTCGTCTCCGGTAACGGGATCACGGCGGAACGCGGGCTGAGCACCCCCAACCCCGCGGTGGCCAGTGTCGACCGCGCGCTGGTCGGCTGCGCCGAGGAGGTGACCGTGCTCGCCGACCACACCAAAGTCGGCGCGGACACCATGGTGCGTACGGTGCCGCCGGAGCACATCGCCCACCTGATCACCGACAACCACGCCGACCCCGAGGTGTTGCTGACGCTGGAGGACATGGGCACCGTGGTACACGTCGCCGTTCTGGAGGTCGACCGCGGCGAGTGAGGCCGTCGGCGGCGCGACTCCCGACCCGATCGGGGGGCGCACGGATTGGTGCGCCGACTACGCTGTGCGGCCGCGTCCGCGACACCGGACGCGCCACGTCACCGTCGACCCGCTGGAGAGCGCCCCATGCCCACCCCGGTAACCCTGCCCGAACCGTGGTCACACTCGCGTGTGACCGTCGTGGTCCCGACCTACAACGAAGCCGAGAACCTTCCGGGCCTCGTCGGTGAGCTTCTCGCGTTGCCGCTGCCCTGCCTGCGGGTGGTCATCGTGGACGACAACTCTCCCGATGGCACCGGCGAGGTCGCCGACAAGCTGGCCGCCGACCACACGGGTCCCACCGGCGAACGCGTGAGCGTGCTACACCGCGAGGCCAAGGACGGGCTGGGACGCGCCTACGTCGCGGGCATGACGCGGGCACTGGAGGAGGGAGCGGAGTTCGTCGTCCAGATGGACGCCGACCGCAGCCACCCGCCGGGCTATGTCCCCCAACTGCTGGGGACGCTGCTCTCGACCGGCGCCGGGGTCGTCGTCGGCAGCCGCTACGTGCCCGGCGGCAGCCTCTCGGGGGCGTGGGGGGCGCACCGCCGGCTGCTCAGCGGGTGGGCGAACACCTACGTGCGGGCGGTGCTCGCGATGCCGGTGCGCGACGTCACCGCCGGGTTCAAGCTCTGGCGTCGGGAGACCCTCGAGGCGCTGGACCTGGCCACCACGCACAGTAACGGCTACAGCTTCCAGGTCGAGGCGCTGTTCCGGGCGTACCGCCGGGGACAGAAGATCGTGGAGATCCCCATCCACTTCGAGGACCGCACCGAGGGGCAGAGCAAGATGGATCTCGCGGTACAGGTGGAGTCGGCGCTGCGCCCGTTCCGGCTGCGCCGCGACGAGCGCCATCGTGGGTGATCGTGCTGTTCTGGCTACCGTGGCACGTAACGATAGTTAGGACTTCACCAGCATCGCCTGGGTAGGCCCCCGTACCCGCGTGCCCCAATGCCTGCGTGCCGATGTCCCCAACGTCCAGCCCTCATATGGCTATATCCTCCGGCGCCGCCCGGTCACGCAGTACCGTGTCGGCGATGCGCTGGGCCAACACCTCGGCTTGGGTGCGGATCTGCGGGATTCCGTCGACCCGGTGGCCCTGGCGCGCGGGGCCGAGAGCGAAGATTCGGCGGCTGGCCGCGCCCCACTGGGTGACCAGTGCCCCGCGCGAGCAGGTGACCAGGCCAGAGGTGTCGTCACCCGCGACACCCCCGGTCCCCGTGATGCGGGGTGGCGGGTGGACCACGGGGTCGCCGGTGGCCACGACGACGGCCGAGGCCGCGACCCGCTCACCGTGGGGGAGCCGGATCTCGGTGGTGCCGTCGTCCAGGGAGGCACCGGCCACCCGTACAGTGTGGTACCGCACCTCGGCGTGCGGTCGTGCCCAGCTCGCCGTGTCGGCGAGGGTCTCGGCCAGGTAGTCGCCGTAGACCGCGCGCGGGAGCCGTGTTCCCGGGTCACACGCCACCCCTCGCCAGTGTGCCCACTCCATCAGGTGGCAGGGGCGGTCGGGGAGCGCGGACATGTTCTTCACGGGGGTGTCGAGGAGCTGGTCGCTCTCGTCCGCCGGGTAACCGGAGCCGCGGGCGTGCCGCCCGTGTTCGTCGAAGAGCACGATGCGATAGCTCAGCCGCAGCCAGGTCGTCGCTCGAAGCAACGCGACCGCGGCGAGTGTCGCGCTCGCGCCGCCACCCGCGAAGGCGATGACCGGCCCGGATCCGGCGCATGACGCCCGATGTCCCATGCCGTCACTCTAGGACCACACCGACCGGGCTCGCAGCCCCGGAGTCGGGCCGCCAGCGAGCGGATCCCCCTTGGGTCCGGACGAATCCCGATGACTCGGGGGAGAGGCCACGGCCCGTGAACCAGACCGCGCCGGGCTGTGCGGGACCTCCCGGGAACGCGGTCCCCGGAATGTGAGCCAGTCGCACGGTCACACGTGGCGGGAGATCATAAAGTGGGAGAGTCCCGGCGAGGAACCGGGAGCCACAGAGCTGTCCCGGGATCTCCGGGACTTTCCCGAAGAAAGGCTGTTGCCGTGCCCGTGCGTGCCCGCGGTAGCCGATCCAGGAGCGAATCCACAGCGCCCGACGTCCCCACCGCACCCGGTGCCTCCGACGACGAAGGGGCGGACGCCGGTCCCGCCGCCAGTGGGCAGTTGGCGCCCGGAGAGGACACGAGGGACGAGAGGACCGCCTCCGAGCCCTCCGGGGACTCGGAGTCCGTCCCCCGCCGACTGCTCGCGGTGGCGACCCGCCTGTTCGCCGAGAAGGGGTTCGACCGGACCTCCGTCCAGGAGATCGTGGACGCCGCCGAGGTCACCAAGGGGGCGATGTATCACTACTTCGACTCCAAGGACGACCTGCTCGCCGAGGTCTACGCGCGTGTGCTGCGTATGCAGATGACCCGACTGGAGGAGATCGCCGCCGCCGGTGGGACCGTCACCGAACGCGTGCGACGCGCCGCCTCCGACGTCGTGGTGACCACGATCGCCAACCTGGACGACGCCACCATCTTCTTCCGCTCGTTGCACCAGCTCACCGCGGCCAAGCAGCGTGAGGTGCGCACCAAGCGCCGTCGCTACCACGAGCTGTTCCGGTCGCTGATCCTCGAGGGACAGGAGCAGGGCGTTTTCGCCGACCACGTGCCCGCCGACCTCGTGGTCGACTTCTACTTCGGTTCGGTGCACCACCTCAGTACCTGGTACCGGACCGACGGCGAGCTCACACCCACCGAGGTCGGCGACCACTACGCCCGTCTGCTGCTGGACGCGCTGCGCCCGCGGTCCTCCACCGCCTGAGGCCGACCGTGGCGCGGGGTCACGGGATGTAGTGCGGAGCGCTGGCGTGGCTCTCGTGGTGCAGTCGGTCCAGCGCGGTGACGTAGTAGGTGTGGGCGGGCGGGGCGTCCGGGATGGTGAACCTGGTCGTGTTCCCCGTGGCGCGCACCGTTCCCACCATGGCGCGTGGGTCGTCGAGGTCACACGGGCGCGCGCCAGGGCCGGAAGCGCCGTCGAACCGGTACACGGCGTAGTAGGCGGGCTCGCTCTCGGGGGACGGCGAGATCGTCAGCTCGGCACGGTCACCGGTGCGGGTGGCGCTGGTGACCCGTGGCGCGGGAGGCGCCGCACCGCCCAGATCCTCCTTGACCGGCACCAGCGCCGGGTGGGTGTAGTGGTCCTCCACCAGGGTGCGCCACGCTCGCCCCGCGTTCGTCCGCAGTGACGTGGCGCTGAAGTACACGTCGCCGTCGACCTCGGCGTGGTTCCGGTTGAACGTCAGGTGCCGGCTGAGTTCGGTCGGGTCCTGCCACGCGCCCGACTCCTTCCCCACCTTGTAGGCCGCCTGGCCCACGTAGAGCTGGACACCGGTGCCGTCGACGACGCCGCTCCACCAGGGCACGAGCTCCGCGTAGTCGGCGGCCCCGTGTCCGATCTCCCAGTAGACCTGGGGGTTGACGTAGTCCAGCCAGCCTTCCCGCACCCACTTTCGCGTGTCGGCGTAGAGGCTGTCGTAGGATTCGAGGCCGCTGGTGTCGGAGCCCGCGGGGTCGGAACTCGAGTTGCGCCAGATACCGAACGGGCTGACCCCGAACTTGACGTGCGGCGCGGTGTCGGCGATCCGCTCGGCCATTTCCCGCACCAGCAGGTCGACGTTGTTCCGGCGCCAGTCATCGATGTCGGCGAACCCTTCGCCGTGTCGGGCGTAGGTGCCGCGGTCGGGCAGCTCCGCACCGGAGACCGGGTAGGGATAGAAGTAGTCGTCGAAGTGCACCCCGTCCATGTCGTAGTTCTCGACGGCGTGCATCATCGCGTCCTGCACGAAGGAGCGGGCCTCGGGGACACCGGGGTCGTAGTACAGCCGGTCACCGTACTCCAGGACCCAGTCGGGGTTCTCGCGGGCCGGATGTCCCGCGACCAGGCGGTCGGGGTCGTCGTGCGTCGCGATCCGGTAGGGGTTGAACCAGCCGTGGAACTCCAGGTTCCGCTCGTGCGCCTCCTCAACCGCGAACTCCAGGGGATCGTAGCCGGGAGCGCGGCCCTGTTCGCCGGTGAGCCACCTGGACCACGGTTCGTGCGGGGAGGGCCAGAACGCGTCCGCGGTCGGCCGGATCTGCACGAACACCGCGTTCAGGCCATCGGAGACGGCATCGTCGTACAGCCTGGTGAGTTCGGCCCGTTGGCTCTCGGGGTCGAGTCCCGGTCCGCTCGGCCAGTCGATGTTGGCCACGCTGGCCACCCACGTGGCGCGCATCTGACGCTTGGGAGGAGCGTCGGGGGCGGGCTCGCACGCGCCCTGCCCGGGTAGGGCGCGTGGGGTCGCGTGCGCGGCCGGGACACTGAGCAGTGATCCCGTGACCAGGGCGGCCAGCACGCCGGAGACCCCGGGAGACGCCGACAGCGGCGATCCGCCCCGTCGCGGTTCCCGACCACCGGTGCCCGATCCGGGGGCTGACCTTCGGTGCTTCCACATGGGCCTGACCTCCTCACGGCCGCCGGGCCGCGCGCCGGGAGGGCGAGCGGGAATGCGCCGAGCGCGCGGAATGACATTCTCGCCGGTGTGTGGGGGGAAGTAAATTTCCGTCGCGGTGAGGGCGTGTCGTGCGACGTCCGGAATTGTGGGATGGGTGCTGGTAGCGGCGTGTGAGTACGGTCGAATTCGGGTGGTTCTGTGGAGAACGCGGCCCACGTGCTGGTCGATGTCCTCGCGCGCTCGGGGGAGGACGAAGTGTGGGCCGCCCCGTCGCCGTCGTCGGTGTCGGGGCGCGTACCCGGCCACGGTCGACACCGGTCACCAGGACACCCACGGGGACGGCGGCGATGGGGCCATAGCGAGCGAGGCGAGTCGAGCGTGCCGTCGAGCGCACGGGCACTGGCGCTTCCCGCGCGGGCATCCCGCGCGGGGAGCGCCGGAGACACCGGGGTTCCCTGACGTGGGGACGGCCGGTGTCTCCCGAGCTTGGCGGGTCAGGTCACTCGACCACGATCTCCTTGGCGTCGGAGAATCCCATTTCACCGTTGCCGTCGATCACGGTGAGGGTGAGGTGGTACGTCCCCGGCTCGGAGTAGGTGTGCGTCGCGGTCTCTCCCTCGGCGAGCTCCTCGTCGTCGAACTCCCACAGGAAGGTCTCGGGAGCCGCGTCCCCCGGTGTGGTACCCGAGGCGTCGACGGTGATCGTGTCGCCGTCCTGCTCGACCTCCAGACGCGCCTCGGGAGGCTCGTGGGAGTCGGCGGGCGGGGCGGCGCGCGTGGCGAGCTGTGGCGTCGGAGTGGGGACGAGCTCGGCCCCGATGGCGGCGGTGTTGGCCCGGTACCCGAACTCGGTGGGGTGGAAGGCGTTGTTGTCGAGCCTGACACCGTTCAGGTAGTCCTCGTTGTCGTCCTCGTTGCACAGCTCGTGACCGTCCGAGGCGGCGTAGATGTCGACCGGGGTCGCCCCGGTCGACGTGGCCGCGTCCGCGATGGCGCCGTTCAGCCGTTGGATCCAGTTGTTGATCCAGAGCTGGTCGCTGACCCGGATGTTGTTGCAGCGCTCCGAGCCTATGCTGGTCCAGTCCGTACCCCCGTCGGGCGGGAAGAACTTGGGGTAGGTGATGCCGGCGACCGTGGCCGAATCGGAGCCGACCTCGTCGTGGATGTCGGCGTAGACCCGCTGCAACTGGTTCAGGCCGGTGTCGGGGTCCGCGGTGGTCAGTTCCTCGAACTGTTCGGTGACCTCGTCGTCCAGACGCTCCTCACACGAGCGGCCGACCCAGCCCTGGGTTACGCAGGTGACGAGGTTTCCGGCGAAGTCGAGGTCGTTGCCGCCGATGCCGACCGTCACGAGTGAGATGTCGTCGCTGTTCGCGCGTACCGCGTCCATCTGGGGTGGCTCGTCGTGCCGCCCGGAGTAGAGGTCCTCGACCACGGCTCCGCTACAGGCGACGAAGTCGAGCTCGCCACCGATGGAGCTCTCCTCGTGTAGCCGTTCCACGTGTGACAGGGGAGAGCGCAGGCAGTCGCCGCTCTCGTCGTGGTACTCGTCGGTGCCGACACCGGACTGGAAGGAGTCGCCCATGGCGACCCACCGTCCCTGCTGGAGGGGGTCGGTGTCGGACTCCGCGGCAATGGCGGAGGTTGCCATGGTGGTGGGGACCAGGCCCACGGTGAGGGCCGAGAGGAGGGAGAGCTGTCTCGCTTGGAACATGAACGCTCCGCGGTTCTTTTCGAGCGGGGATTTCCATTCTGACCGGGAGCTTCCGGGAGCGCCTAGCGTCGCGAGTTGACCACAAGAAGCCGCCGATCGGGATTGTCCTGTCGTCAGAAGTATGTTATTGATTTTTGCTCTCGACCGTTGCGACGGTCCGTGGGAAGTGTGCCACACGAGAGGGAGAAGGAGGGTGGATATTCGGTGATGAGTGTCGTGGCCAGCCGTTCGATTCCGGATTCGTCATTGGTGGATATTCGGTCCGAATTTTTTCGGAGATATCCCATTTCCGGTGGGCGGTGACGAGGAGGAGGCCCTCTCCTCCGGCGTCCGCGTTCCGGCGATCGCGCTCGGAACGCAAAGTTCTGACCAAGATTCGGTCCGCTCTCGCTGTGAGCGTGCGCTGCGGGGCAGATGTCTCGGCGTGGAACCCATGCTCGCGCGAACGGTACACACCCTGCCCGAGGGGCCGGAGTGGCGGTACGAGCCCAAATGGGACGGCTTCCGGGCGATCGCCAACCGGGAGAACGGTCGCACCGTGGTCACGTCGCGTTCGGGGCGCCGCCTGGACACCCGTTTTCCCGAGATCGCCGAGGCCGTGAGCGGCCTGCTTCCCGACGGGACCTCCGTCGACGGCGAGATCGTCCGGTGGTCGGGGGAGGGGCTGGAGTTCGGCCCCCTGCAGCGCCGCACCCGGGCGACCGTGCGGCGCGCGCGACAGCTGGCCACCATGGAGCCGTGCCACCTCGTGGTGTTCGACGTGCTGCGCCGGGAGGGAGCCGACCTCGCGCGCCAGGGGCTGCAGGATCGTCGCGAGGAGCTCGAGCGGATGTTCGGCGAGGTCTCCGGGCCGGTGCCGGTGATGTTGGGCTGGCAGACCACCGACCCGGAGGAGGCGCGCACCTGGTTCGAGGACCTCGTGGCGGTCGGTATCGAAGGGCTGATCATCAAGGACGCCCGGGGGACCTACCAGCCGGGGTGCCGCGACTGGATGAAGCTGAAGCACCGCACGACGACCGAGGCCGTCGTGGGCGGGGTCGGCGGGCGGGTGACCAGTCCCGATTCTCTGGTCCTGGGCCGGCACGACCCTGATACGGGGGAGCTGCGGATCGTCGGCCGCACAACGGAGCTGACGCGCGCCGAGCGACGGGAGCTCGCCGGCCTGCTGAGCGAGGCCGGTGAGGAGCACCCGTGGCCGGTCCGGCTGCCCGCGCGCTGGGGCGACAACGACCCGGCGGAGATGGTGCGCGTACGGCCCGAGCTGGTGGTCGAGGTCGAGACGGACACGGAGACCGTGGCCGAGCGCTGGCGTCACGTCGTGCGATACGTCCGGCCGCGCACGGAACTGGACCCGCGCGACGTGCCGACGGGCCTGGACGTGGAGTCCTGAGCCACGCCGGGTGGAACCCCGGCGCTGCCCGCGCCGGGCCTGGCCGCGGGACGCACGAGAGGGGACCGGCCTCCTCGCGTGCCGCTCGCCGACTCCGAGACCGACCGGCTGGTATGTCAACGGTACCCTTGCGGGATAGTGGTGCCGGCGGTCGGCACGCTGCCCCGTGGCGGTGTCCGACCGGCGCGTTGACAGACGATGAGTCGGGAGGACCGATGGGCGAGACGAACACCCCCGGGCTGGACCTGCGGCGGCTACGTGAGTACTTGGACGCCGAACGGCCGGGGCTCGTGCGGGGCGAGCTGACCGGGGAGCTCATCACCGGTGGCCGCTCCAACCTCACCTACGCGGTCACCGACGGCCAGCAGCGCTGGGCCGTGCGTCGGCCCCCACTCGGGCACGTGCTCCCCACGGCCCACGACATGGGTCGCGAGTACCGGGTCATCTCCGCCCTGGGGTCAACCGCGGTGCCGGTGCCGCCCACTGTGCTCTACTGCGACGACCCCGGCCCCATCGGGGCCCGCTTCTACGTCATGGAGTTCGTCGACGGGACCGCCTACCGCGACGCCGCGCGGCTCTCCGTGATCGGGGCGCGGCGCACCTCCGATGTCGTCGCGGCGATGGTCGACACCCTCGTGGACCTGCACGCCGTCGACCCCGCCAGTGTCGGCCTGGGAGACTTCGGCCGCCCCGATGGCTTCCTCGAGCGGCAGGTGCGCCGCTGGGGCAAGCAGCTCGACGCGTCGCGCAGCCGCGAGCTGCCCGGGATCGACGAGTTGAAGGACCGGCTCGCCGCGACGATGCCCACCTCGCCCGAGCCCACGGTCGTGCACGGCGACTATCGGCTCGACAACGTGCTGGTGGACGAGAACGACCGGATCACCGCCGTCCTGGATTGGGAGATGTCCACGCTCGGCGACCCGCTCACCGACCTGGCGCTGATCATCGCCTACAACGGTGGCGGGGTGCCGGCCATGTCCACCCGCAGCAACGTGCACGAGGCCCCCGGTTTCCCGACCATTGACGAGATCGTCGAGCGCTACGGCAAGCGTTCCGGTCGCGACCTGTCGACACTTCCGTGGTACGTCGGATTCGCCTACTTCAAGATCGCGGTCATCCTCGAAGGCATCCACTACCGCTACAGCCAGGGGCAGACGGTCGGGGACGACTTCGACCGGATCGGGGAGGCCGTCCCCTCTCTCATCAGCGCCGGACTCAGCCAGCTCGACGCGGACTGACCAGCCGGGCGCGCGGATCCTCCTCACTGAGTCGGGTGCGGTCGTGGGGCGCCTCGAAGTCGAGCAGCGGCCCGGCCGGGATGATCCGTCGGGGGTTCAGCGCGCCGTGGGTGACGTAGTAGTGCCGTTTGATGTGGTCGAAGCTCGTGGTGTCGCGGAAGGCCGAGCGCTGGTAGAGGTCCCGGGCATAGCCCCACAGGTTGGGGTAGTCGACCAGACGCCGGATGTTGGTCTTGAAGTGGGTGGCGTAGACGACGTCGAACCGGGCCAGGGTCACCCACAGTCGGACGTCGGCCTCGGTGATGGCGTCCCCCGTCAGGAACCGCCGGGTCGCCAGGCGCTCCTCCAACTCGTCGAGCATGCCGAACAGGGAGGTGACAGCGTCGTCATAGGCCCGCTGGGTGGGGGCGAACCCACACCGGTACACGCCGTTGTTGACGTGGGTGTAGATCCGGCGGTTCAGCTCGTCGATCTCGGCGCGCAACGCTGTTGGGTAGAGGTCGATGTCGTTTCGGGCCCAGGAGCTGAAGCACGCGTTGAGGTCGATCGTGATGTCGGGGAAGTTGTTGCTGACGATCCTGCGGGTGTGCCGGTCCCAGAGCACCGGCACCGAGACGTGCCCGTCGTAGCCCGGTTCGGTCGCCTCGTAGACCTGCCGAAGCAGGGTGAAATGCCCCACCTCGTCGGGGCCGTGGTCCGGACCTTCGCGGAAGGCCCAGCCGCGGCCGTCGCGAACGGGGTCCACGATGCTCACGGAGATGACGTCCTCCAACCCCTTGAGCTTGCGCACGATCAGGCTGCGCTGGGCCCACGGGCAGGCGTAGGAGGCGTAGAGGTGGTAACGGCCGGCCTCGGCGGGAAACCGCGCGGAGCCGACACGATCACGGAACGGGTAGGGCGGTCGTTCGAACGCCGGACCTTTCGGGCTGGTCATGGAGGAGCCGTAGTCGCCGTAAGTCTCGAAGTCGACCGGTGATGCGGTGGTGGCGGTTGTCATGGTGGCCGCTCCTGGACGCGGACCTGTGTGGTCGCCCCGGACCCGTGGGTCACGGGGACTGTTCCCTCGATACCTGGTGGGTACCCGCTGTCCGATGGTTGACTCCGGGGCATTGGTGCGGCCGGCGCCGGGGGGCGGGAAGCGCCGGCCGCGCGAGATCCGTGGGACGGGCGGACGCCCGCCCCGGTGGGGTTGGTCGTTACCTCGATTCCGCTACCGCTGGGTAGGTGGATACGCTGCTGTGCGTTCGTGCATCATCATCGAGCCAACCGACTAGGCACACGGAGGTGCCCCAGATATGACCCGTTCGGCATTGGTCACCGGCGGTAGCCGGGGGATCGGGCTGGCGATCGCCCGCGAGCTGGCCGCGGCCGGGGACAACGTCGCCGTGACCCACCGCTCGGGCGAGCCGCCCGAGGGACTCCTCGGCGTGTCCTGTGACATCACCGACACCGCACAGGTGGATGCCGCCTTCAAACGGGTCGAGGACGAGCAGGGACCGGTCGAGGTTCTGGTCGCCAACGCGGGCATCACCAAGGACCAGCTGCTCGCGTTGATGAGCGAGGACGACTTCTCCTCCGTGCTCGACACCAACCTCACCGGCACGTTCCGGGTGGCCAAACGCGCGGTGAAGGGCATGATGCGCAACCGCACCGGGCGTATAGTCCTCATCTCCTCCGCGGTCGGCATGCTCGGCTCGGCCGGCCAGGCGAACTACGCCGCGTCCAAGGCCGGCCTCGTCGGGTTCGGCCGTTCCCTCGCCCGCGAGCTGGGCTCGCGCAACATCACCGTCAACGTTGTCGCGCCCGGTTTCATCGACACCGACATGACCGCGGAGCTGTCCGAGGACCGCCAGGCCGAAATCATCAAGAACGTTCCACTGGGCCGCTACGGCTCCACCGGTGAGATCGCCAAGACGGTGCGCTTCCTCGCCAGCCCGGACGCCGGCTACATCACGGGCGCCGTCATCCCCGTCGACGGCGGCCTGGGGATGGGCCACTAGGACCCCGGCCAGCGGCCCGTCCGCTTCCGCGTCTTCCGCGCCAACAGGCCAACCCGCAGAACAGGACTGAAGAGGCAAATGGGAATTCTCGAGGGCAAGCGCATCCTGGTAACCGGGGTGATCACGGACAGCTCGATCGCCTACCACGTGGCCCGACTGTGCCAGGAGCAGGGCGCCGAGGTCGTGCTCACCGGCTACGGCCGGTTGAGCCTGGTGGAGCGCATCGCCCAACGCCTGCCGGGCGACGCCCCACCGGTGCTGGAGCTCGACGTCACCGACAACGAGCACCTCGACAGTCTCGCCGACCGGATCCGCGAGCACGTCGACGGCATCGACGGTGTCGTCCACTCCATCGGGTACACCCCGAAGGAGGCCCTCGGCGGCAACTTCCTCAACACGGAGTGGGAGGACGTCGCCACCGCCGTGCACACCTCGACATTCTCGCTGAAGTCCCTCACCACCGCGGTGTTGCCACTGATGAAGGACGGTGGCTCGGTGGTGGCGATGGACTTCGACAACAGCGTGTCGTATCCCGTCTACGACTGGATGGGTGTCGCCAAGGCCGGCCTGACCTCCACCGCCCGCTACCTCGCCCGCTACGTCGGCGAGCACAACATCCGGGTCAACCTGGTATCCGCCGGCCCGCTGCGCACCATGGCCGCGCGCAGCATCCCCGGCTTCGACGAGCTGGCCGACTCCTGGCCGCAGCGCGCCCCCCTCGGCTGGGACACCACCAACCCCGAGCCGGCCGCGCGCGCCGTAGTCGCGCTCCTCTCCGACTGGTTCCCGGCCACCACCGGCGAGATCGTGCACGTCGACGGGGGGTTCCACTCGACCGGGGCATAGGCTGGGCCGTAACCCCGCGAGTGTCCCCGCACCGGGGCGCGCCCGCGGTCTCGCGGGGAGCCCACCGCCTAGGGAGGAGCCACCGACATGGATCTCGGACTCGACGGCGCCAAGGTCGTGGTCACCGGGGCGAGCCGGGGGATCGGCCGTGCGATCGCGCGAACCTTCGCCGCCGAAGGGGCCGACCTCGCCGTATGCGCACGCTCGGCGGAACCGTTGCGGCACGCCGCCGAGGAGCTGCGCGCGAGCCAGGTCACGGTCGTGGAGCAGGCGATCGACGTCGCCGACGCCGACGCGCTGCGTGGGTTCATCGAACACGCGGCGAGCGGCCTCGGTGGGATCGACGTCCTCGTCTCCAACGTGTCCGGGGGCAGCGCGGCGACCCCGGACCAGTGGGAGCGCGGCTACACCACCGACATCATGCCGTTCGTGCGGATGACCGAGTACGCCCGGGAACACCTGGCCGGATCCGAACGCGGCGGCGCCATCGTGCTGATCTCCAGCACCTCCGCGCTGCACGCGGGAGCGCCACCCTCCGGACCCAAGGCGTATGGCGCGGTCAAGGCGGCGCTCACCCACTACGCGGCGGGGTTGGGCCGCACCCTGCCACAGCAGGGGATCCGGGTGAACACCGTCTCGCCCGGCCCCATCGAGTTCGAGGGCGGGGGTTGGGCCCGGCGCAGGGAGAACGACCCCGAGTTCTACGAGAGTATCCGCGCCAAGATCCCCTACGGCCGCCTGGGACGCCCCGACGAGGTCGCACGCGCGGTCGCGTACCTGGCGAGCCCCGCCGCCAGCTTCGTCACCGGGACCAACCTGGTCGTCGACGGCGGATTCGTCGACCGGGTCTGAGGGGAAACGCTCCCGTCCGGGGCGGCCGGCGCGTGGCCGTGGCGGTCACCCCTCGCGCAGGATGTCGGCGAGGCGGGTGTGGCGGTCGATGGTGGCCTGTTGCCGCACCGCCCGCGCGAGGTCGGGACCCGCGGCGTGCACGATGGACAGGTGCCGACGAGCGCGGGTCATCGCGGTGTACACCTGGGGACGCGAGCCCTTGGTCTCGGGTGGGAACACCGCCACGACCGCCGGCCACAGCCCCCCGTGCGCGTCGGCGACCGAGACCGCCCACCCCGGGCTCAGGTGCGCGGGATCGGCGACCGTGACCACCCTGGTGTCCGCGAGCTCCACCCGTACGCCCGCATCGCCACCCTGACGCACGTACCCCGTGTCACCAGCCGAGTAGCCGGGGCCGTCGGCCCCCAGCCGGACACGGTCACCAGGGTCGAACCCGTGGTGGGCCCCCGGCCCCGGGTTTAGTTGGTTCTTGCAGAGGGTGTTCAGCGCCTCGGTCCCGGAGTCGCCCCCGGCGGTGGCGGCGACCACCTGCACGTGTTCGGTGGGGATCCGCAGCACGCGCGGGATGGAGTCGGTGAGGAGCTGCACCACCCGGCGCGCGGCCTCGGTGCCCGAGGACGCCGGCACAACGACGACCTCGCGCCCGGGGGCCTCCACCCGGTCGAGCTCGCCCTGGGCGGTCATCGTGGCCAGCCGTGCCAACGGGTCGGGCTCTGTGGCCGAGCCAAGCTCGGCGACCGCGACGGTGCCGGAGCCGATCGTGTTGCTGACGACCGCTCCGGGGCCGGCGGAGGGGGCCTGTGACGGGTCGGCGACGAACACGAGGTGGGTGCCGTCGGCGCACGCCTCGACGAGGGCGGCGGCGCGTTCCACGTCCAGCGCCATGGCCTCGGCCACGATCACCAGACCGGCCTCGACGGGCCGCGCCGCGCCGCGCCCGAACGAGCCGGGAAGCTCGCACTCGAGGAGCCGCCCCAGAGGGACCACCTCCACCGCGGGTTCGTCGTCACCGTCACCGATGCCGGTGAGCTCGGCGTTGAGCACCGCAGCGGCCTGCGTGGTGGGCGCGGTGACCGCGATTCCGGTGTCGCTTCCGGCGGCGATGGCGGCGGCACCGACCAGCGCGTGGGCCACGGCGGACGCGGAGCCGGCGTCGTGGGTCAGCACCGTGACGCCGCGCAACGCGACGGCACCGAGCGCGGACGAGGTCCGGGGGTCGACATCGATCCCGTACCTCGTCACGACGTCCTGAACCGCCTCAGCCGCCGTCACGGGGTCCATGAGGGGCTCGCTGGTGGCCGAAAGCCGGGTGATCCCCTCGCCCAGCTGCTGCTCGGCCAGCCCCAGCCGGGCCGGGGCGTAGTGCCGTGTGGGCTCGGGCATCTCGGCTGGCTCCGCGCCACCGGGGTCGTCCTCCTCGGGTTCGGGCATGCTCTCGAAGAGCGTGACCTCGCCGTGGTCGAGCGCGGCCTTCACGGCGTCGGAGGGGGAGGGCAGCCCCAGCGACCGCGCCGCCCTCTCCAGGTGTCGCTCCTCCAGCGCGGTGTGGCCGTGACGGGCCGCCTGGCCCAGCAGATGGGAGATGAACGCCCGTCCGCGTCGAGGGTCCTCGGGTGAGGAGCTGGCGCCCAGGGCGCGCCGCGCGCAGGTGTCCGCCTGCTGGGGGGTGACCTGGCGCAGTGACAGGATCCGCCACGGGTCCTCGGACAGCTCGGTCGCGGCACCCGGACCGAGCGCGGTGACCAGCGGGGCCGCCAGCGACTCGGGTGCCCCCATGCCCGCGAGGACGGCCCGGGTCCGCGCTGTGGCCTCGCCTGGCCCGGGGTCGGGCGGTCCGGAGGGTTCGGGGAATGACTCCTCGGACAAGACGGAGATCTCCTCTCCTCGCGTGGCGGATGAATCGGTCGTGGGTGGGCCGTCGCGTCGGGCTCCCGGTGCGACGGGAACTGGTCGCTCGATCGGCTCGTTCCGGACTGCTCGGCGCGGACCCTCGGGCGAACCGCCGCCCGCGCCCCCGTGGGAAGCTGGCAAGTACGAAGCTCCGGGAGGGGAGCGGACCTCCCGACACCCGCCTCCCCGGGAGCCTAGCGAGACTTGGCCGCCATCCGGGCACTGGTGGGTTGCCTTGGGGACGGCGCCTGGCGAACAGGGCGGGCGCTCAGCTGGGAGGGGCCGAGGAGGCGTCGTCGAGCGCATCGCGGATCTCCCGTGGCAGCTCCACGTCCTCGAGGGCGAGGATCTCCTCCAGTTGGGCGGTGGTCCGAGGCCCTACCGTCGCGGCGGCGACCGTGGCGTGGTCCCGAACCCAGCTGAGCGCGACGGCCAGTGGGGACACCCCGAGCCCCTCGGCCGCGGTGCACACCGACTCCACGATGCGCCGGCTGCGCTCGTCGAGGTACGGCTCGACGTAGGGAGCCATGTGCGGCATCGCGCCGCGGGAGTCGCTGGGGATCCCGTTGCGGTACTTCCCACTCAGCACGCCGCGACCCAACGGGGACCACGCGATGAGGGCGGCGCCGCTGTCGGCCGCCGCGGCGAGCATCCCCCCTTCCGCGCGTCGGTTCAGCAGCGAGAACTCCGCCCCGGCGGAGACGATCAGCGCCCGACCGAACCCGGGCGCCGCGCGCTGCCAGGTGGCGTACTTGGCCAGTTGCCACGGGGTGAGGTCACCCACCCCGACATAGCGGACCTTGCCCGACGTGACGGCGGAGTCCATGGCCGAGAGCGTCTCCTCGGCGGGTGTGTCCGGGTCGTGGACGTGTAACTGCCACAGGTCGATGTGGTCGGTCTGCAGCCGCCGCAACGACGCGTCGAGCGAGGCCAGGAGGTGGCGGCGCGAGGCGTCGCGGGGACGGTGTCCCTCCGGCGTGTGCCCGGCCTTGGTCGCGAGGACGATGTCGTCCCGGCGAACGACACTGCGCAGCAGCCGGCCGATGATGCGCTCGCTCTGCCCACCCGTGTAGATGTCGGCCGTGTCGACCAGCGTGCCACCGGCCTCCACGAACGCGTTGAGCTGGTCGGCGGCCTCATCTTCCTCCGTGTCCTTACCCCAGGTCATGGTTCCCAGCGCAGTGCGAGACACCCAAAGGCCCGACCCGCCCACCTGTCGATGTTGCATCCGTCTCCTCGTGCCGGCCCCGGCGCCGTGGCCAGGGTGACTGCTTCGCCGTCCCGCGTCCCGGTGCCTCGCTCCCGTCGTCGCCGTCCGCCGTGACCGCCGACAGTGGGGCGAGGTTGCCGAGGACGACCACGTCACGGCGCGGAGAGTATCGCGCACAACGCTCTCGGGCGGCGACCCGGACCGGAGTGGGCACGAACGTGACCGAAACCCGGCGGCTTTGGCCCCACCGATTTTGCAGTAGGCTGCCGGGGTCCCCCGATGCAGGTGGGGACTCCCCCAGCACTCCTTGTCGTCATAGCCCGGCCCCGGTTGTGCCGCGGCAATCGAACCCAGTGGAACAGAGTTCGCCGTGTCCCTATTCGAGGCTGTCATCCTGGGCCTGATCCAGGGCCTGACCGAATTCCTGCCGATCTCGTCGAGCGGGCACCTCAGGGTGTCCGCGGCCCTATTCGGTTGGGAGGACCCCGGCGCGGCCTTCACGGCCGTCAGCCAGATCGGCACCGAGTTAGCGGTGCTGGTGTACTTCCGCAGGCGGGTGTGGGGCATCCTCTCGGTGTGGACCCGCTCGCTGTTCGTCCGGGAGCTGCGCCGCACGCTCGACGCGCGCATGGGTTGGTACGTCATCGTCGGGACGATCCCGATCGGAGTCACCGGGCTGCTCCTGGAGGAGCAGATCGACCACGCGTTCCGCGACCTGCGGTTGGTCGCGCTGAACCTGATCATCTTCGGGGTGTTCCTCGGCGCGGCGGACCGCTACACCCGCAAGCGCCGCGAGCTCAACGACCTCAACGTGCAGCGCGGCGTCATCTACGGGATGTTCCAGACGCTGGCGTTGGTCCCGGGCGTCTCGCGCTCGGGCGCCACTGTCACCGGCGGGATGCTGCTCGGTTTCCGGCGCAAGGACGCCGCCGAGTACGCGTTCCTGCTCGCGATGCCGGCGGTGTTCGCCTCCGGCTTCTACAAGCTGTTCGACATCGGCGGCGACGAGTACGCTGGGTGGGGCGCCACGTTCGTGGGCACGCTGGTCGCGTTGGTCGTCGGCTACGCCGTCATCGCGTGGTTCATGCGCTTCATCTCCACGCACAGCTTCATGCCGTTCGTCTACTACCGGATCGCGTTGGGCATCCTGGTCCTCGTTCTAGTGAGCTTCGGCGTGCTGACCCCGCTCGGCGGTGGCGCCGAGGCCGCCGGCCCGTGACGCGCGTGACGCGCGTGTCGCGCTCGGCCGGCCTCGGCGCCGGCCGAGCGACCGGGCCGCCGTTGACCAGTGCCGGCCGTGGACCTATATCGTGATCCGCGTGCACAGCGCAGCAGACCGGTCCTCTGACCCGGTCGTCACCCTGATTCTGCTCCGGCACGGCCTGACCGCGAGTACGGGGAGCACGCTCTCCGGGCGGACGCCGGGGCTGCACCTCGACGACCGCGGGACAGCGCAGGCCAAAGACGTCGCGCGACGGCTCACCGGTATCGACCTCACCGCCATCGTGTCCAGCCCGCTGGAACGCTGCCAGGAGACCGCCGGGGAGGTCGCGGCGGTCAGCGGTCGCGAGCTCGTCACCGACGAGCGCTTCGCCGAGGTCGACTACGGCGAGTGGACCGGACGCCGTCTCGAGGACCTCGCCGCGGAACCGCTGTGGCGGGTCGTGCAGGCGCATCCGTCCGCCGCGCGGTTCCCGGGCGGCGAGAGCCTGGCCGGGATGTCGAGCCGCGCCGTGGCGGCCGTGCGCGACTGGAACGAGCGGTTGGCCGCCACCACCTCGCCGGCGTACCTGGTGTGCAGCCACGGCGACGTCATCAAGGCCGTCGTCGCCGACGCGCTGGGGCTGCATCTCGACCAGTTCCAGCGGCTACAGATCGACCCGTGTTCGCTGACCGCCGTGCGCTACACCACCGTCCGCCCGTTCGTGACGCGCCTCAACGACGTCGGTGACGACGACGCGCGGGCACTGCTGCCCGATCCCACCGACACGAGTGGCGACGCGACCGTGGGCGGAGGGGCCGGCGCGGGGAGCGCGGAATCGCCACCGTGACGACGATCCTCTAGGGTTCTTGGCATGTCCGTGTTCCAATATGACCCCCCTGAACGTTTCGTGGCCGGAACGGTCGGCCAGCCGGGGGAGCGCACCTTCTTCCTGCAGGCCAGTGGTGGCGGCCGCATCACCAGCGTGGTTCTGGAGAAGACGCAGGTGCAGGCACTCGCCGAACGTATCGAGGAACTGCTGGAGGAGGTGCGGCGCCGCTTCGGGGAGCAGGCGGACGACACGGGCGCCACGCCCGAAGAGGTCGACGACGGCCCGCTGCAGCAGCCGATCGAGGAGGACTTCCGGGTCGGGACGCTCGCGCTCGCCTGGGACGCCGAGACCTCACGCGTGATCGTCGAGGCCCAGGAGGTCGACGAGTCCGGTGAGGACGCTGGCGGTGAGGGCGAGGACGAGGTGGCCGAGCCCGAGGTGTTCGCCGAGGAGACCCCGGTGGACCGCGACGTGCTACGGGTGCACCTGACGCCGGAGGCCGCCCGTGCGTTCGCGGGGCGAGCGATGAAGGTCGTCGCCGCCGGCCGGCCCAACTGCCCCTTGTGCGGGCGCCCACTCGACCCGGCCGGGCACGTGTGCCCGCGGCAGAACGGCTACAAGCCGGGCGCGCTGTAACTACGAGGCCACGGGGGACTCATGACCGCGTCGTTCGAAGGGCTGTCCTCGACCGATGCCATGGACCTGTTGCGGACCGGCGAACTGACGGTGGCCGGACGGCTCGTCGAGGCATCCAACGCCACCCTCTACTGCACGGTGTCCTCGGGGAGCGTCAGCGCGAACTGCGTATACAAACCAGTCGCGGGGGAGCGCCCGTTGTGGGACTTCCCTGACGGCACGCTGGCCGGTCGCGAGGTCGCGGCGTTCGCGGTCTCCGAGGCGTTCGGCTGGGGCATCGTCCCGCCCACCGTGTACCGCGAAGGCCCCTTCGGTGAGGGAATGTGCCAGCTGTGGGTGGAGCGCGACCCAACGGTGGACCTGGTCGAGTTCTCCCGCGACCGGGAGAACGCCGCCCTGTGCCGGATGGCCGTCTTCGACGCCACCATCAACAACTCCGACCGCAAGATCGGGCACCTGCTGCCCACCCCCGAGGGGCATCTCCACGGCTGCGACCACGGCATCTCCTTCGCCGAGGACTACAAGCTACGCACCGTGCTCTGGCAGTGGCAGGGAGAGCCACTCACCACCGAGGCGCTGGGGGGACTGGAGAGCGTGCGCGCCCAGCTACACGACTCCGACAGCCAGCTGGCGGACCAACTGGCCAACCACCTCACCGGGCCGGAGCGGTACGCGACGCGTCGCCGCGTCGAGCTGTTACTGGAGCACAGGGTGCACCCGTTCCCGCCGCCGGGTCGCCCCGCCATCCCCTGGCCGCCGGTGTAGGTGGTGTTTCTTGGGGCGCTGGTGCCCCGCCGGGGGCCGGGAGCCTTCGGACACCCGCGGTGGGTCGCGCGAGTCGCCGCGGGTGTCGCTTCGACGATCGGCGGTCGACCCGAGCACGACGGGCCGTCGAGCGCTCCTGTGGCCGTGTCAGCCGTGTGAGCGCGGGCCGAGGGCGTGCTCGACGCGCTCGGCCTCCTCGGGCGGGTCGAGCTCGTCGCGGTCGGTGTGGTTCCGCGGCGTCTCCCGGGCGGTGCCGGTCGACCGCCGGGCACCCGCACGTGCCCGCGCGCGGCGGGAGAGGTAGTCGTCGGCGATCCGCACGAGCGTGATCAGGCTGGCGGCGACCCCGGCCACCGCGACCGCGGTGGTCAGCTTCGCGGGGTCGCTGATGTCCAGGGCGAAGAAGTCCCGTCCCACGGGCGTGAGCATGACGCCCAGCAGCAGGGCGACCATGGCGGCCACCAGGACGATCTTCCACCAGACATAGGGCTTGGCCGCGAGCAACAGTACCCACAACGTCGTGACGCACAGGGTGACGAGCACGGCCGTACGGTCGGTGAGTTCGGGCGCGCTCGCGCCGTCCAGCACCAAGAGGTAGGTCGTCATGGCGGCCAGCCCACTGATGAGTCCCGCCGGGACCGCCAACCGCAGCGTCCGGCCCACGAACCCGGGACGGGCACGCTCGTTGTTGGGGGCCAGGGCCAGAAAGAACGAGGGGATGCCGAACGTGACCGCGTTGATGAGGGTCGCGTGTCGGGGGAAGAACGGGTAGGCCATGGCCAGCGTGCCGACGATCGTGGCCATGGTCATCGAGTAGACGGTCTTGGTGAGGAACAGGCCGGCGACGCGCTCGATGTTGCCGATCACCCGCCGTCCCTCGGCCACGACGTGGGGGAGGGAGGCGAAGCGGTTGTCCAGCAGCACGAGCTGGGCAACCGAGCGCGACGCGGGGCTGCCGGATCCCATGGCCACCCCGATGTCGGATTCCTTGAGGGCGAGCACGTCGTTGACGCCGTCACCGGTCATGGCCACGCTGTGGCCGCGGGACTGCAGGCCGCGCACCATGTCGCGCTTGTGCTCGGGTCCGACCCGGCCGAACGCGGCCGTGGCGTCGATCTCAGCGGCGTATCCCGGCCCGTCGCGGTCCATGGTGCGGGCGTCGGCCGGTGGGCCACCCCCGTCGAGCTCCAACTCGCGCGCCACCGCGCCCACGGAGGCCGCGTTGTCGCCGGAGACGATTTTGACCCGGACCCCCTGTCCGGAGAAGTAGTCCAACGTCGGCGCGGCGTCCTCGCGGATGCGCTGGTCCAACACCACCAGGGACACCGGGGTGAGCTCGCCGGGGGCGCCGGGGGAGTCGACACGCTCACCGGAGCGTGCCAGCAACAGCACCCGCAGCCCGCGGCGGGCGATACGTTCGGCTTCGGCGGCCTCCTCGCTGCCCGGCGTGGCCAGCACGTCGGGGGCACCCAGTACCCAGTGCACCTCGCCCGAGGGGGTGGCGAAGCTCACCCCGCTCCACGTGCGTCCCGAGGAGAACGCGGCCCGGGCGGTCGGCGTCCACCCCGGAGGGGTGCCGAACGCCTCGGCGATGGCGCTCATGCTGGGGTTGGGGTCGGGGTCGGCCGCGGCCAGCGCTGCCAGGACCGCGCCGGGACCGGACTCGCCGTCGACGCGCCCGCCCCCGAGATCGCGGACCTCGCACACGCGCATACCGGTCTCGGTCAGGGTGCCGGTCTTGTCGGTGCAGACCACGTCGACGCGGGCCAGTCCCTCGATCGCCGGTAGCTCCTGCACGAGGCACCGCCGGCGTCCCAACCGGATCACCCCGACCGCGAAGGCGATACTGGTCAACAGGATGAGCCCTTCCGGGATCATCGACACCAGCGCGGCCACCGTGCCTCGCAACGCGTCGGCCAGCGGCCCGGAGACGTGCCCGCTGGCGAGGTCCTCCTCGACGGCCACGTGCCCGCCCAGGAAGAGCTGACTGGCCACCAGCAACGCCCCGACGGGCACCAACGCCCACATGACGAACGTCAGGATCCGGTCGATCGCCGCGCGCAACTGCGAACGGACCAGGGAGAAGCGGCTGGCCTCCTCGGCGAGCCGGGCGGCGTAGGCGTGTCGCCCCACCCGGGTGGCGCGGAAGCGGCCACTGCCCGCTACCACGATGCTGCCGGACATGACACGCTCGCCGGGGACCTTGACAACCGGGTCCGCCTCTCCGGTCAGCAGCGACTCGTCGATCTCCAGACCCTCGGAGCCGACCACCTCGCCGTCGACGACCACCTGGTCGCCGTGGCCCAACTCGATCACGTCGTCGAGGACGATCTCCTGGGGGCGGAGTGCGGTGGGCTCGCCATCGCGCACCACCCGCGGGTGGGCCGTGTTCACGATCGCGAGCTTGTCGAGGGTACGCTTCGCGCGTAGCTCCTGCACGATTCCGATCAGCGTGTTGACCACGATGACCAGGGCGAACAACCCGTCCTGGAGGGGGCCGATCACGGCGATGATGGCGAAGAGCACGGCGATCATCGCGTTGATGCGAGTGAACACGTTACCGCGGACGATCTGTCCGGCGCTGCGGCTGGCCCGTACCGGAACGTCGTTGGTCTGGCCGGCGGCGACGCGCTCCGCGACCTCGGCCGCGGAGAGGCCGCGCCCGTTGTCGTCGGACGCGGCCCGCTCCTCGTGCTCGCTCTGCTGCGCCATGAACACTCCAACCAGTCCGGGCACCACCGGTCAGGCACACTCCACCCGACCGGCCCGAGCTTATGGGAACATCGGGAGGGGCGTGTCAGGAGTGTCTTGGAGGCCGGGCACCGGAGGAGGGGCCGGCTGCCGAGGCGCCCGCCCTCACCCCTACCTCCGCAAGACTCGCCCCGGCCACGAAGTGACGCGATACGCGGCCTGTCGGTACCACGAATTCGTTTCGTGGTGACCCGTGTTCCGAGCGTGACTTGAGGTCGGTAAACCCGAAGGCTGGCGAGGCCGTCCTCCCCCTGACGGCCGGATCGGGCCCCGGGTACCCCGTGGGCGGAGGGAACACGATGTCACTGTGAGAACCAGGTGGGTGTGGCGCGACAGGTGCCGCGGGCGGGACGGGGCGCCGGACGACCCCGGCCGTGTGGCGTGGGGCCAGTGGGAGCCCGCCGCCTACTGGCTGCTCTACGTGGTCGCGTTCCTCGCGGCACTGCTCCACTGGCGCGCGGGCAACGACGAACTCGTGGTTGTGTGCGTCGTCGCGGTACTCGTCAGTGTCAGGTTCATCATGCGCACACACCGGGGAGGTGCGGTCTGAACCGTGAGGATACTCCCCACGGAATGGCGCGTTCCCGCCCATATGGGCCGATAGTCTCGGGTTATGCGTTCTTGGTCTGCGTCTGACAGCGCCAGTGTCCGGCTGCCCGGCAATGGCGCTCCGCTCCACCTCCACGACACCGTCTCCGGCACCGTGCGCGCCACGAACCCCGGGACGACCGCTCGGATGTACGTGTGCGGCATCACCCCCTACGACGCCGCCCACCTGGGCCACGCCTTCACCTACCTCGTCTTCGACCTGGTCAACCGGGTCTGGCGGGACGCCGGCCACGACGTTGACTACGTGCAGAACATCACCGACATCGACGACCCACTGCTGGAGCGGGCCCGGGACAACGGTGAGGACTGGCGTGAGCTGGCCGAGCGTGAGATCGAGGTGTTCCGCGCCGACATGGCCGCCCTGCGGGTCCTCCCGCCGCGCGCGTTCGTCGGGGTCGTGGAGTCCATCGACCTCATCGTCGACCTGATCGAGCGGATTCGGGAGACGGGCGCCACCTACGAACTCGACGGGGACATCTACTTCGCCGCCGAGTCGGCGCCCCGGTTCGGGGAGGTCAGCGGCCTCGGGCGCGAGGAGATGCTGGAGCTGTTCGCCGAGCGCGGCGGCGACCCGACGCGCCCCGGGAAGAAGGACGCGCTCGACTGGCTGCTGTGGCGCGCAGAACGCCCCGGCGAGCCGGCCTGGGACACCCCACTGGGACGGGGACGGCCCGGCTGGCATGTCGAGTGCAGCGCGATCTCCCTGCGCGAACTGGGACTTGGTTTCGACCTCAACGGGGGCGGAACCGACCTGGTGTTCCCGCACCACGAGATGGGCGCCGCCGAGGCGCGGTGCGCCTCCGGCTCCGGCCCGCACGCGCGGATGTACACCCACGTCTCGATGGTGGGCCTCGACGGCGAGAAGATGTCGAAGTCGCGGGGCAACCTGGTGTTCGTCTCCGAGCTTCGGTCCCGGGGCGTCGACCCCATGGCGGTACGCACCGCCATGCTGGCCCACCACTACCGCGAGTCCTGGGACTTCAGCGACGCCGAGCTGGCGGCCGCGCAACAGCGCCTGCAGCGCTGGCGCGCCGCGGCGGACCTGGCAGCGGGACCTGATTCCATGCCCACGCTGCGGCGGGTACGCGAGGCCCTGGCCCGTGACCTCGACACCGTGAGTGCCCTCGCCGAGCTCGACTCGTGGGCGCGGCTGGCACTGGCCGAGGGCGGCGACGACGTGTCCGCGCCCGCGCTCTTCAGCGACACGCTCGACACCCTGCTCGGAGTGCGCCTCTAGATCGTTGATGGGAAATCGGTGAACGGGCTGCGCGCACGACGAAGGGCGCCCACGATCGA
>RJMB01000063.1 GCA_003725585.1 Halostreptopolyspora alba
CCTTCAGCGTGGCAATGGCCGGGTCGATCTTGGCGCGCTCCTCGCCGTGGCCGAACAGCCCGTTCTCCCCGGCGTGGGGGTTGATCCCACACACCCCGATGCGGGGGTGTGGCACCCCCGCCCCGCGTAGGGCCGCGTGGCCGCGGCGCACGGTGCGCGCCACCAGGCCGGGCTCGATTCGGGCCACGGCCTCCAGCAGCCCCAGGTGGGTGGTCACGTGGATGACCTTGATCGTGGGGGTGGACAGCATCATCGACACCTCCGCGGTGCCGGTCAGCTGCGCCAACAGTTCGGTGTGGCCGGGAAAGACGTGGCCGCTGGCGTGCAGGGCCTCCTTGTTCAGCGGGGCGGTGCAGATGCCTTGCACCTGCCCGGCCAGGGCGAGTTCGCTGGCGCGGCGCACGTAGTGGTAGGCGGCCTCGCCCGCCGCCGCCGACACCCGGCCCCAGGGCAGATCCGCCGGCAGCAGGGCCAGGTCGAGCACGTTGACGCGGCCCGGGACGGCGGTGGCCTGGTGGGGGTGGTCCAGGGCCACGATGTCGACCTGGGCGCCGGTGATGTGGGCGGCCTGGGCCAGCCGGTCGCGGTCGCCGATGACCACCGGGCGGCACCGGTGGTGGATGTCCTCCTCCAGCAGCGCGCCCACGATGACCTCGGGACCGATCCCGGCACCATCACCCATCGTGACCGCGATCGTGGGAATGTCAGTGGTCATACTCACCCTTTCCTCGGGT
>RJMB01000064.1 GCA_003725585.1 Halostreptopolyspora alba
CACCACAGGCGCAACGATGTCTACCGCGAGCTCGTCGAGCTGCACACACCCGTGGTCCGCCGTATCGCCCGCCAGTACCGCAACCGGGGCGAGCCCGAGGAGGATCTTCGCCAGGTGGCGACGGTCGGTCTGATCCAGGCCATCCGCGACTTCAACCCCGACTTCGGTAAGCAGTTCATCTCCTATGCCCTGCCGATGATGACCGGGGAGGTCAAGCGGCACTTCCGCGACCGCACCTGGGCCATCCGGGTGCCACGTAAGTACCAGGAGAAACGGCCCGAGCTCAACCGCGCCACCGCCGCCTTCGAACAACACCACGGTCGCTCGCCCACCGTCTCCGAGATCGCCGAGATGCTGGAGCTGAGCCACGACGAGACCATCGAGCTCATCGACGCCTCGAGCGCCTACAGCGCCCTGTCGCTCGATGTCCCCTACGGAGCCGACGAGGAGGAGACCACCCTCGGCGACACCCTCGGCGACGAGGATCACCTGCTGGCGACCGTCGCCGACCGCACGGCGCTGCGTCCCGCGCTGGACACGCTCACCCCGCGCGACCGCCGTATCGTGTTGCTGCGCTTCGCCGGCGACAAAACCCAGGCGCAGATCGCCGAGCAGGTGGGGCTGTCCCAGATGCATGTCTCCCGCAGACTCTCGGCCGCCCTGGCCAACCTGCGCACACAGCTCAACCCGGA
>RJMB01000065.1 GCA_003725585.1 Halostreptopolyspora alba
GCCGCGATTGTGGGGGCCGTGGTGTTCTCCGGTGTGGGCGGCGGCACGGGTGCGGTGATCGCGGACGGGCTGCGGCAGGCGTTCGGGGGTGATCCCGAAGGGTCGGTGCACAGCGCCTCGGACGGCGGCGACGGTGGATCCGGTGGTGAGGATTCCGCCGGTGCGGATGACAGCGGCGGTGGTGAGGATTCGGCCGGCGCGGACGATGGTGGCGGTGGATCCGGTGGCGGTTCCGGTGAGGATTCCGGTGATGAGGGGTGTGGGTGGAACCTTCTCTGTCACGGTGGTAACGCGGTCGATGCTGTTGGGGATGGTCTTTCGACGGCCTGGGACTGGACGGCCGAGAACGTGGGTCCGCATGTCGGTGGTTTCTTCACCGGGGCGTGGAACTCGGCGGTGGGGGCTGTCACGGGGTTTGTTGATCTGTTCTCGGATCCGATTGGTGGTCTTGAGGAGTGGATTGGCGGGATTCTCGCGGATCCCACCACTTTGATCGTCAGTCAGGAAACGCGTGACCTGCTGGGTGAGGGCAGGTACGGGGAGGCCCTCGGGGTCGGGATCGTGGACTTCTTCGGTAAGAAGATCCCGGGGAGTGGCCGTGGTGGTGGCAGTGACCGCGGCGGCGACAACAACGGCAACGGAAAC
>RJMB01000009.1:0-6776 GCA_003725585.1 Halostreptopolyspora alba
GACCCCCGCATCCGCCGCCTGGCCATCGGCGGAGTCGGCGCCGCCGTGGTCGAACTCGGCGGGGTGGACACCCGTGTCCTGAACGGCCCCACCGTTCTCGAGGCGATGACCAGCGAGGATCCCGACAGCGTCACCGACCAGGGCGCGGCGACCTTCAGGTCCTTCGTCGACACTGTGGGTGGTGACCACAGGGCGCTCGCCGCCCAGGCCATGGCGATGCACAACTCCCCCATCGAGCTGAAGTCGATCACCGCCCCAACCCTGCTGCTGGCGGGGGCCTCGGACGAACTCGCCGCACGCCCGGACGTGCTCGCCGAGGCCATACCGAACGCGACGCTGCGGATGCTCGAAGGGGACCATCTCGGAGCGGTGGGCCAGCCGGAGTTCAGCTCCTCACTCACCGAGTTCCTGAACGGCTGAGCGAGGGGCGGGGCTGGAGTCGCTTCGGTTCCGGTTGACATCCGTGAGGCTGGGGCAGGCGGCCCGGAGTGGCTACTCGCTGGCCAGCGAGCGGGTGATGGAGGTCCGCGCGGCCCTGCGCCCCGGCAGCACCGAGGCGAGCAGCCCGGCCAGCACGGCGGCCGTGAGGAACCCCGCGATCCGCGGCACCGGGATGCTCAGGATCAAGCCGTCCAGGAGCGCCACTCCCGCCGCCCAGCCGAAGACGACCCCCAGGGCGATCCCAACCCCGGTCCCGATCAGGCTCAACACAACCGCCTCCACGCCCAACATCCGGCGCACCTGCCCTCTGGTCAGCCCCAGCGCCCGCAGCATCGCGGACTCCCGGGCACGTTCCAGTACCGACAGCGCCATCGTGTTGGCGACCCCGGCCACGGCGATCAGCACGGACAGCGCGAGCATCGCTGTCACGACCAGCAGGAGCGTGTCCAGGATCTCGGTGAACTCCTGCCGCATCTGCACCGCCGAGGTGACCTGCAGCCTGGGGTGGTCGGCGACCGCGGCCATCACCGTGTCGCGCAACTCGTCGGCCGGCACGTCCTCGGTTCCCTGGATACTGACCGACTGGTCCTGGGTGACATCGGGGAAGTGTTCCCGGAAGTCGTCGGGGTCCATGGTCACGCCCAGCAGGCCCGTGTTACCCTCGGTGACCGCGGCGATCTCGAACGTCTCCTCGCCCTCGGCCGTCTCCACCGCGATCTCGTCACCGGCCTCGTTCCCCTCGGCGTCGTCCTCGTGTACGACGACGCTGCCGGGTTCCAGGTCCGCCAGGTCACCGGAGGCGACCGGGGCGCTCACTTCGGTGCCGACCTCGCCACCGAAGTAGGCCGACACCGACGGCCCCTCCAACTCGGCCCCGCTGCTACGCACTCTTACGACCCGCGCGACATCCGGGTTCTCGGCCAGTTCCCGGGACACCTCGGGGTCGACCTCCGCCATGAAGCCATGGGGCGACATCTGGCCGCTGATCTCGTAGTCCACCGGGAACTGCTCGTCCAGCTTGTTGGTCAGGGTCTCCTCCGCGGAGTCACTGATCACCGAGTATCCGGTAATCAGTGTGGCGCCCACGGTGAGCGCGATCATCGCGGTCGCCGCGCGTTTCGGGGAGCGCCCGGAGTTGTCGGCGGCGAGCCCGCTGACCACCCCCAGCTCGCGCATCGGCCCCCTGGCCACGGCGACGAGGGCGCGCACCAGGAGCGGCCCCAGGGCGACCACCCCGGCGAACGCCACGACACCGGCGGCTACGACCGCGATCAGCGCCGGCTCGTCCTCCAGCGAGCGCACCGCCCAGGTGGCGATGCCAGCGGAAGCGAGCCCCAGCACCGCTCCCAGGACCACCCTTACCGTGGAGGTGCCGCGCTCCGCGCCCTGCGCGGCACTGTCCCGCAACGCGGCCAGCGGCGGGATCCGGGCCGCGCGCACGGCCGGCACGAGCGCGGCCACCACCGTCGCCCCCGTTCCCGCCACGAGCCCGACGGCGATCGCGGCGGGGCCGACCACCAGCGACGCGGCGGAGTCCCCCACGCCCAGCGCGTCCGCGCCGAGGACGACCCCCGTGTAGCCGACGCCGATGCCCGCGAGCACCCCGACCGCCGACGACACCAGCCCGACCAGTCCCGCCTCGAACAGCACGCCGCGCAGCACCTGGCCGCGTCCCGCGCCCACGCAGCGGAGCAGGGCCATCTCGCGCTGGCGCTGCGCGAGCAGGATCGCGAACGTGTTGCTGATGACGATGCCGGCGACGATCACCGACACGGCACCGGCCAGCATCAGACCCGTCGTGATGAGCTCGGTCTCGGCCCCGGCGCTTTCCGCGAGCCGCGCCCCGAGCTCCGCCCCGGTCAGCACCTCGGCGTCACCGGGTGTCACCTCCGCGACCGCGTCGCGGACTTCGCTGTCGGTGTATCCGGGCGCGCCGGTGACGTCGATCTCGCTGTAGCCGTCGATTCCTGTCATCGCGTGGGCGGTGTCCTCGGTGAAGGCGACCGCTCCCCGGTACGAGAGCTCGGGGTCCACACCGAGGTCGAGCAACCCGGTGACGGTGAAGGTGTGCTCGCGGCCCTCCGCGTCCAGCACCGTGACCTCGTCGCCGACCCCGAAACCGGTGACGTCGGCGCTGGATGTGGCGAGCGCGGCCTCGTCGGGACCGGTCGGCAGTTCCCCCTCGGCCATGGTCGAGTGACGTGTGTCCTCGCTCGCGGACAGGCCGGCCGTGGACATGCTCCCGACCGCCTGCCCCTCCTGGCCGATCAGCGGGGCGTCGCCGTGGACGACGCCCGCGGCACTGCCCACCTCCGGCAGGCTCTCGATGTCGTCCAGGGTCTGCCGGGGCAGCTCCGGTTGTTTCTCCTCGGTGGTCCTTTCGGTGTGGACGATGGCGGAGTACTCCTCGGCGGATCCCTTGACCTGGGCGCCGAGGGCGTCGTCGAGAGTGTCGCTGAACACGAGCGTGCCGGTAACGAACATGACGCCCAGCACGATCGCCAGCGCCGTGGTAACCATCCGACCGGAGTGGGCGCGCAGGTTAGCCAGTGTGACGCGCAGCATCGCCTAGACCTCCAGCTTCCCGATGCGGTCCAGCACGGACTCGGCGCTGGGCTCGTACAGCTCGTCCACGAGCCGCCCGTCGCGCAGGAACACCACCCGGTCGGCGTACGCCGCGGCCACCGGGTCGTGGGTGACCATCACGATGGTCTGACCCATCTCGCGCGCGGAGTCGCGCAGGAAATCCAGCACCTCCGCGCCGGAGCGGGAGTCGAGGTTGCCGGTGGGCTCGTCGGCGAAGGTCACGTCGGGTGAGCTCAGGAGGGCGCGCGCCACCGCGACACGCTGCTGCTGGCCGCCCGACAGTTTCGCCGGTGTGTGGTCCAACCGGTCACGCAATCCGACGACGTCGACAATATGGTCGAATCGCTCCTGGTCGACCTCCCGTCCGGCGATCTGGGCGGGTAGCAGGATGTTCTGCCGCGCCGTGAGCACCGGCAGCAGGTTGAAGGACTGGAAGATGAACCCGATCCGCTGGCGCCGCAGCAGCGTGAGTTCCTTGTCACCGAGACCGGTGATCTCGGTTTCACCCACGCGCACGCTTCCGGAGGTGGCACTGTCCAGGCCGGCCAGGCAGTGCATGAGGGTGGATTTACCCGACCCCGACGGCCCCATGATCGCGGCGAACCTACCGCGGGTGAACCCCACGTTCACGCTGTCCAGCGCGCGCACCTCGGAGTCGCCGGCGTCGAACACCTTGGTGAGGTCGCGGGTGATGACGGCCGGGGACGCGCCGTCGGGGGGATCGTTCGGGCTGTTCTCGCTCACGTCGTGGCTCTCCTGGTTCTGTGAGACGGCCGCGTCGCGGCGTGGGGTACGGCCGCGACACCGGGGACGCTACGGACTCCGGGGCGGCCGACACATCGGCCATGAGGGGCAACCCGGCCGAATCGTTCGATGCGCGCGAAACGGCACGGCACCGACTTTCGTAGGTGCGCGGTACCACGTCGGTACCGGTCGACGCCCGGGCACGAGGTACTGGCCTGGACCCGGACGGGACCGACTTTCGGACCATGACCACCACGGACACTCGAGGTGGGAGCGCGCCTAGACTGACGAATCATGTGCGGAGCTGAGCGGGACGGCCCGCTGGCGGGGGGCCTCCGAACGGCGAAACGCGTCTGGCGGTGGGGGTGGAAGCACCGGCTTCGCGTCTCCGACTGGCTCTACGCCGGCGCGTTGTTCCTGTGGTTGGTCATGACCCTCCCCAACACCGTGAACGCGGAGGTGGGGCTGGCGCGGGTGGGCGAATCCCTGCCCTTGGAGCAGGTTCGCCTGCTGGCGCCCGCGCTGGCGGCGGTGACCGTGACCGTCCGCAGGAGCAGGCCCGCCTGGCTCTTCACCGCCGCGCTGGTGCTGGCCGTCGTCTTCGGCGTCCCGTTCCTCATGTCGTTCGCCCTGTACTCGTACGCGGTGTGGTTCACCAACCGCAGGTGGCTCGCGGTCTGGTCCGCCGTGATGGTGGCGGGGACGGTCGCGGCCACGGCCACCATCACGGCCAGCGTCTGGGTGGTGGTGCTGCCCGTCTGGATCGTCGTCTTCATCGCGCTGCCCCTGACGCTCGGGCTGTGGATGGGAACCCGCCGCGAACTCATCGAAAACCTGCGGGAGCGCACCGCCCGGCTGGAACGGGAGCGCGACCTGGAGGCCCAAAACGCCATCGCGGCCGAGCGAACCAGGATCGCCCGGGAGATGCACGACGTGGTGGCGCACCGGGTCAGCCTGATGGTGCTGCACGCGGGCGGGCTGGAGGTCTCCGCCGCCGACGAGCACACGGAACACACGGCCGCGTTCATCCGCGGCACCGGCCGCGAGGCGCTGGCGGAGCTGCGCGAGATCCTCGGGGTACTGCGCGACCACACCGACGGTGCCGCCACCGCGCCACAGCCAGCCGTGACCGACCTGCCGCGGCTGGTCGAGGACTGGCGTTCCACCGGAGCCACCGTGGACCGGCGGGTCCGGGGAACCGAACGCCCGTTGCCGGCGCAGGTGGAGCGCACGGTTTACCGGGTGGCCCAGGAGGCGCTGACGAACGCCGCCAAGCACGCCCCCGGCGCCCACGTCACCGTCGAGCTCGAGTACGGTGAGGCCGACGTGCGCGTGGTCGTCGCCAACGGCCCCCCGCCCAGCGTCGGCCCGGCTCCCGCGGAGCAACCAAGCGGCCGGCACGGGCTCGCCGGGTTGCGCGAGCGGCTCAACTTGGTGGGCGGCGGCCTCGTTGTCGGCCCCCGTCCCGACGGGGGATGGCGCGTGCGCGCTACGCTGCCCGCAGCCGCGGACACGCCCACCCACTCCGGCACCGACGTGAGTACGCTCGCGAGCGGGGCCGAGACCACCGCCGCGCACCGCGCCCCGACCATGGGCAACAACGGAGGGGACAACGACGGGGGGACGGGAGTCGACACCACGTGATCAGAGTGCTGCTGGTGGATGACGAACTCCTGGTGCGGTCCGGGTTGCGCATGATCCTCGACGCGGTCGGAGACATCGAGGTCGTGGGCGAGGCGGCCGAGGGCGCCGAGGCGCTACGGCTGACCGCGGACCTCGCCCCCGACGTCGTGCTGCTCGACATCCGCATGCCGGGCATGGACGGGTTGACGGCCGCGGCCGAGATCGCCGCCGGGCCACAGCCCCCCAAGGTGGTGCTGCTCACCACCTTCGACCTCGACGACTACGTGCACCGTGCGCTGAACGCGGGCGCGGTCGGGTTCCTGCTGAAGGACACGCCGCCCCGCGACCTCGCCGACGCGTTGCGCACCGTCCACGAGGGCAACGCGATGCTCGCTCCCAGCGTCACCAAGCGCATGCTGGAACACTTCGCCGCCCCGGAACCGGACGGTGCGTCCCAGGCCGCCGAGCGGCTTGCGGTGCTCAGCGAACGCGAGTGCGCCGTACTGGTCGCGGTCGCGCGCGGCATGTCCAACGCCGAGGCGGGCCGTTCCCTGGGGATGCGGGAGACCACGATCAAGGCCCACGTCAGCCGGATCCTGACCAAGCTCGACCTAACCAACCGGGTACAGGCGGCGATCCTCGCCCACGACGCGGGGTGGGTGCCGCGATCGTGAGCGGTGCGTTCCCCGAACGGGCACACCGATCACGACACTATCGGTCAGCTCGCTGACCAGGAGCCGTGTGGAGTCCGGTCACGCTCCCGCCGGCCCCAGTGCCAAGAGCCAACCGTGGGTGGGCTCTGCCCGGCCAGACCGTGGATAACATCGGACCCGGCGCGTTCGGGGCGGTCACACCGGTCGATACGCGGGTGTTGTGCCCGCTTCCGGCGGAGAGAGGGCACATCTTCCTATAATTCAATGATCAACAATGACGGGAGCGCCTTGACCGACGACAGCACAACCCCGAATTCCCGGTTCGACGACTCCAGCCCCGCCCAATCACGCGCCTATGGGTGGATGCTCGGCAGCAAGGATAACTACGCGGTCGACCGCGACTTCATCCGCCAGACCCTGCGGATCTTCCCCGAGGGCCTGGACATCGCGCGGCAGAACCGGCTGTACCTCTACCGGGCGGTGCGCTACCTGGCCGCCGAGGTCGGCATCACCCAGTTCCTCGACCTGGGCAGCGGCTACCCCACCGAGAACAATGTCCACCAGGTCGCCCAGTCCTTCCAACCCGAGGCACGCGTGGTCTACGTCGACATCGACCCCGTCGTGCTGGTCCACGGCCACGCCCTGCTCGCGGACAACCCCAACACCACGGTCATCACCGCCGACATGACCCAGCCCGAGCAGATCCTGAACCACCCCGACACCCAACGG
>RJMB01000009.1:6786-180974 GCA_003725585.1 Halostreptopolyspora alba
CTGTCCATCCCCCACTGCATCCCCGACGACGCTGACGCCCAGCGCGCCATCCTCGGGCCCATGGAACGCGCCGTCTCCGGTAGCCACCTCGCGCTCTCCCACGTCGTCGCCGACACCGATGCCAAGGCCGCGGAGCTGACAGCGACCATCACCGACCAGGGCATGCCGTGGAAGACCCGCACTCCCGCCCTTATCGACGAGTGGTTCCAGGACCTGGAGCAGGTCGAGCCCGGCTTGTGCGACATCTCCCACTGGCGGCCCGACCCCACCCAGCCGCCGCTCGACGACATTCCCTCGGAGCTCACCCCGTACGCGGGGATGTCGCTCCGTGGAAAGGGCGTCTACGAGTACGGTGGTGTGCTCCGCAAACCGTGAGGCGCCCGGGTCGCGGAGCCACGGACGGCAATGGGGCGGTCAGTCGCTGTCCAGTCCGCCCATCTCACGCAGGCGTTCGGAGTGGCCGTCCTCGTAGCCCTCGTGCGTCTTGTCGAACAGCGCGTGCGCGTCGGCGGCCAACTCGGCGGCTTCCGCCTCGTATCCGTACTCCACCAGGTCGTCCAGCGTGTCGATCGCCTGACGCAGCCACTCCGCCCCACCGTCGCCCGGATTCCAGCCGTCGGGGTCCGGGGTGTATCCGGTGATCGCTCGGTACAGGGCGTCGCGTGCGGTGTCGACGGCGGTGTGCGTCCCGGCGGCGGCCTGGAGGCGGGCCAGCACCGCTGGCTGGTCGTCGGCGATGCGCAGCAACTGTTCGGCGAGCCAGGCGGAGTCCTGGTCCTCCAGGAACGCGCTCAGTTCGGGGTCCGGCGGGGGCGGCGGAGACGACGTGGTCTCCCGGTCGGTGGCGAGCCAGGCCAGCGCCACGGCGACGGCGTGCTTGCACCAGGAGTATCCGTCCTGCCCCAGGGCGCAGGTGCACGAGTCGGACAGCACACCGTCGCTGGTGTCGATCCTGACCAGGTAGTTCCGTGATCCGTCGACCACCGCGGACACGCCGCGTTGATCGTACCGGAGGCGGCTCACCCTCCCCTGTTCGAAGTACCGCTCCCCACGCGCGAACCACTGGGGGTCGGTGGCCGACTTCAGATCCTCAACCCTGAACCGATGCTGCGCCATGGGAGAACCGTACCCGGCGCGCCGCTCGTGCGCGCGGGAACCCGTCGTAGGCGAGATCCTCCCTGGCGCCAACGTCGAGGGAACCGCCGCTACACGCCCGCGCGTGGGACGCTCACGTCGATCGCGGTGGAGGGTGGCAACGGCGGGGCGTCCCACCCCGCTCTTCGGCGCGGTGAACTCCTCCCTTCGAAGGACAAACCATCCCACCTAGGATTTTGTCCACCGAAACGAAGCGAGACCGTCTTCTATTGGAATTCCCGCGGCGTCGCGCCGTTTGAGTTTAAGGGCATCGAGGGCGAACACAGAGGTCGGAAGCAACAGAAGCGTCACCCCAATGGCCAACGCGGTCCACCCACCTCCCAAACTGAAAAACCAGGCCGCGACAACCCCAAAAAGGACGAAATACGTGATATTAAACATGAACGCGTAGCCGTCACGGCGGGGGACCGAGTCGGCCCGCTTCTGCCTCGCTTCCACGTGTTCCCACTGATCCACGGTAACAACACCGTACACGAGCCACGACCCAATCGCCACGAAAGCCACCATCATAAAGGGAGAGGACGGGACACCGAAGTAGGAATCCATCCTTCCCACGATCCCCAGAGCTCCCTCGAAGTCGTAGTTTTTTTCCAGTGGCCAGAGGAAGGAGGACACGATAACCAGGGGAATCGTGGCTCCACTAAGCATGCTGGTCACGGAGAAACGCAGATCAGACCGCATTCGCGAGGAGGTGAACCACCCCACTCCAATTATAACGAGGGTCGTGCCAAGGATTCCCAGCTTCTCACCGAGCATCCAACCCGAAAGCTGCGAATTTTCGTGTTGCCACTCAGCTCTTTCGAGATACTCGCCCGGCCCAGGGCCTGTGCCCATGCAAAGGTCACCAGGATTCATCGGTTGGCCATCACAGGTGGGACCATGATACGAGGAAACCGCTCCCTCGTTCGTATAATGCAGGGAAGCCGCGAGCAAGATGTATCCGATGACAACCATGAAAATCGCCCACAGGGCCGGGGTTCTAAGGTACGGCCGTTCGGAGCTCGACATACTGGAATCCTATAAAGTCGGGGGCGCCACAGCCTTTTTCCGGCTGCCGCATTTCAATCGGACCGGCCTTCTTGCGCTGTTCGTCTCTCCAAAAATTCGGGGCTTGACCCACCACAGCGGTTTCACCAAACCCCACATTGATGGAAATTTCCACTGTAATCCTTTTTCGCATGGCGCGCAACGCGGAATCAACTGCTTCGATGCAAATGCACCAAAGCAAGACAGGAACCCAAAAATGGACATCTCGCCCTAAAATCGGGGGCTCAATTCCTTGGCTGGAGTTCCGCGCCCGCCGTCCACGAAAAAATACGGCCCACACTCGGCGGCAAGCTGGATTCGCCCCATTGTCACAACCACTGTGGGATCGGGCGAGCAGTAACCGGTGGGCGCCGGATGGATACGCGTGCCAACAAGGGCAGCGACAGCCACTGATCCCGGGATTCGCTGGTGTCACCCGCGGTGTGCGCGCCACCATCGGGAAAGCCAGGGCCTCGCGTCGGCTCGGTCACCGGCCGGTAGCTGTGGCGGTTGCCGCCTGGTGAGCCACAGGGCCAGCGCGGTGCGGTCGACCAGGGTCATCCCGTCGGCCGCCTCTCGGGCGGCCCGCTCGGTGAAACCGTTGGCGGCGACGAAGACCCCGAGGTAGCCGTGGTGGCTGGTCGACAGCACGCCGAGGAACGCGCGGACGTCGTTGGGTTGCACGGCTCGGCTGAGTCGCTTGCACTGCACGGCGCAGGGGCGCCCGTCGGGGGTCTCGGCCCGGATGTCGACCCCACCGTCGCCCGCCCGGCCGACCAGGGTCACCCGGCGATAGCCACTGTCGCGCATCAGGTCGGCGACGAGGCGCTCGAACTCGACACCGGACATGCCGTCGATCCGGCGCATGTCGGTGCGGGCCAGCACCCAGCGGGCGCGTAGGACGCGCGCGGCGCGCAGCACCCACATCCCGGCCGCCACCAGCCCCCCTACCACCAGGAGGATCGCCGCCGCCCAGAGCCAGGGGTTGTCGGTGGTGGTGACGGCCACGGCGAACGCCAGGAGCAGGGCCGCTCCCGTGCCGGCGCCCCGCCGGGGACGCGACGACCAACGACGGCGCTTCCTGAAGCGTGGCACGGGCGGGCCTTTCTCCCATCTCGTCGCTGGCGGGGACATCGACCCTATATCCGTGACCGCAGGGACGATTTACCCCGCCGTTTCCCACCATCGGCGCAGTTCACGAGGGAGGTAGCGGAGTGGGCATGTTGGCGAACCGGGTGCCTCGGGTATGCAGCCTTACACCGGGAGGGCGCGCCCGGCTCGGCGCCCCCCGAGTACGCGAGAACCCTTTCCTGGGAGGCCAACCATGCGCGCGACTGTCGGCGACCAGTTGCACATCCACGGCCGCACGGTCGGTGAACGCGACCGGTTCGGTCAGATCATGGAGGTCCGAGGCGAGGAAGGAGAACCGCCCTACGTGGTTCGTTTCGATGACGGCGACGAGAAGTTGGTCTTTCCCGGTCCCGACTGCATCGTCGAACCCCGCAAGCCAGCGGACTGACCACCGGTCCACCACATCCGCCCGTTGCCCGTCGCCACGCTAGGCGGGTTGGCAGGTGGGGCACCAGTACAGGGTGCGGCCCGCGAGATCGCCTGCGCGGATCACGGTGGCGCAGACACGGCACGGCTCACCCGTCCGGTAGCTGACGTAGAGCGCCTCTTCCCTGGGCACCGGATCGGCCACGGGGTCGTGCCGGTGGGCGGGCCGGGTGGTGACGATCGCCTGGGACTCGACCCCCGAGCGCAGCAGCGTCACCAGGTCGGCCCAGAGCCCCTCCCACTCGTGGCGCGCCAGGTCGCGGCCGGAACGGTAGGGGTCGATACCGGCGCGAAACAGGGACTCGGCCCGATAGATGTTGCCGATTCCGGCGATCACGTCCTGGCGCAGGAGCAGCACGGCGACCGGCGCGCGGGAGCGCCGGATCACGTGCCACGCGCGCTCCGGATCGGCGTCGCCGCGCAACGGGTCGGGACCGAGCCTGGCCCGCGCCGCGCGTTTCTCCTCCGCTGACAGGACCTCGCACGCGGACGGCCCGCGGAGGTCGGCCCACCCGGCGGCGCTGACCAGCCGCGCCCGGACGGCGCCCACCGCCGGCGGGGGAATGACGAACCCCTCGTCGTCCCGCCGCAACTCGCGCTCACGTCCGGCCGGGGTGCGGGGCGCGCCGAGGTACACCTCGCCGTGGGCGTCACCGAACGTCCAGGCGCCGTAGAGCCCGAGGTGCACGCGGAGCCACACGGCGGAGTCGAATCCGAGGAACAGCTGTTTGCCGTGGGCCTCGGCGTCGAGGAGGGTGCGGCCGTCCAGACGGCCGGCCCCATCGGCGAAGCGTCCCTGGGGGCTCGTCACACGCAGCCGGGATCCCGCGTAGTGCTTGGTGAAATGGGCGGCCAGCCGGTGCAGCGTGTGGCCTTCGGGCACGTTCCACCCTCCTCCCGCCGATGTCGGTCCCATGGCGCGGCCCGCCGCGTGGTCGGCCCGTACTCTACCGGCCCGTTCCCCCGATTCCGGCGGAGCCCGTCGGCCCCCTCCCGGTCATGGCCGCCGAGCACGCCGGGGCGAGGTTCCCGCCACACCCGCACTGCTCCGGAACGGCCGTGGCCGTAGAGTACGGGCACGACGGCCCGCCTCCGAAGGCGTGGTCCGGGTACCAAAGCTCAGGGAGGACGCTTCATGGTGCAGGTCGCTGTCGGCCAGTTCGCTCCGGGGGAGGACAAGGAGGCCAACCTCGCCACGGCGGGCAGGCTGGTCGCCGAAGCCGTCGGTGGGGGAGCACGGGTCGTGCTGCTGCCCGAGTACGCGATGTTCACCGCTGCCAGGGTCGACCACCGGTTCGTCGACGCCGCCGAGCCGCTCGACGGTCCGTTCGTCACCGGCCTCTCCCGTATCGCCAACGAGCACGGTGCGCACGTCGTCGCCGGCGTGAACGAGGCGCAGCCACCATCCGACCCCGACCACTTCGTGAACACGCTCCTGGCGCTCGGCCCCGACGGCGCGATCGTGGCGTCCTACCGCAAGCTCCATCTCTACGACGCCTTCGGGGTGAGGGAGTCGGAGGTCGTCCGTCCGGGTGAGATCGAGCCACCGCGCACCTTCTCGGTCGAGGACGTGACCTTTGGCCTGCAAACCTGCTACGACCTGCGTTTTCCCGAGGTGACCCGGCGAATCGTCGACGCCGGAGCCGATGTGCTGCTACTCGGCGCGGAATGGGTCCCCGGCCCGTTGAAGGAGGATCACTGGGTCACTCTCGCCCGGGCGCGGGCGATCGAGAACACCATCTATATCGCCGCGGCGGGTCAGAACGCCCCCACCGGCTCCGGGAACAGCATGATCGTGGACCCAATGGGGACGCGTATCGCCGGCCTGGGTGAGGAGACCGGTGTGGCGGCCGCCACGGTCTCGGGGGAACGGGTGGCCGAGGTACGCACCAGGAACCCCGCGCTGCGGCTGCGCAGGTTCACGGTGGTGCCGAGGTAGCGCCCCGGTCCGGCCGGCGTGTCGAGCGCGAGCCGCACTCTCCGCGCTTGACTACTCTAGGTAGCGAAATGGGAGCTTTAAGTTACAAAACTCGGTCAAGCTAGTTCCCCCCGGACCCCGAAATCTGGTTCAATTAATAACCGATAACGTTACGGCCCGCAATACGGTCCTCAACCACGGGGGGAGTAAGGACGTTGAGCGGTCTGAGCATCATGCGCCAGCCAAGCGCGACACATGCCGACACAACCGAGACATACACCTTCGATCCGGGGTCACTGAGCAGCGCGCAACGCATGGGGGACGCGTGCGCGATCTGCCACACGAAATGGCCGCGCCCGCGGGCGCGCATAGGAGAGCTACCCGACGGTGCCACAGTTTTCGGCTGCCGGGAGTGTGCGGAGATCATCGCCTCACACACGTCCCGAACCGTCACGCACGCGCTCGCGGCCCACTGACCGCGCGTCCCGATCGCGACGTAGCGGCCCAGCGGCGAGACGGTGCGCTCCGGGTCCAGGGGGCAACGGACCCGGAGCGCACTCTGGGCGCGCCCGCTTCCACGGGGAGGAGGGGGAATTGAGCGCGCCCTCCCATGAAGGTCAAGAAGCACACAACCGACCCCGGTGAACTCACACCCACCAAGGCGGCATCAACCCCGAAACAGGATACTCCGAGTAACCCTCGACTGACCGGACGTTCGCGAACTTCGTCGCACCACCTCTTCCACACCCGGTGCGCCACCGGAGTTCTCCATCCCCGCCGCCGGACCGGTGTGGGACCACCCACCGGGACGTGTCCCACCGAATCGGGACCGGCCACGTTCAGGCCCCGGTCACCTCCCCATGCACGGCGGTGACCGCCTCCACCAGCAGGTCCCGGCCCTCCCGCGCGTCCTCCTCGGTCAGCGTCAAGGGCGGCGACATCCGCAGGACGTTGTCGTGCAACCCTCCCTTGCCAACCAGCAGTCCCCGCTCGCGGGCGCGCTCCATGACGGCCGTGGCGAGGGAGGGAGCGGGCGCTCCGCTGCCGGGATCGACCATCTCGACCGCGAGCATCAGGCCCCTACCACGCACGGCGCCGACCGTACTCAGCTCGGTGAGGTGGCCCACCCCCTCGATCAGCAGGCTCCCGACACGGGCGGCGTTGGCCTGCAGGTCGTGCTCGAGAACGTAGTCGATGGTGGCGCCGGCCGCCGCCATGGCGACCGGGTTGCCGCCGAAGGTGGACACCCCCTTCGCGGGCAACGCGTCCATGAGGTCGCCGCGGGCCACCACCCCACCCACGGCGAAACCGTTGCCGAGTCCCTTGGCGAACGTCATGGCATCCGGGGTGACGCCGTGGTTTCCGATCCCCCAGAAGCTCGACCCGGTACGGCCCCAGCCGGTCTGCACCTCGTCGGAGATGAACAGGATCCCCTGCTCGTCCAACACCTCCTTATAGGCGGCGAACAGCCCGTCGGGGGCCATGGCGAACCCGCCCACCCCCTGCACCGGCTCGGCGATCAGGCAGGCGACGTTGGCGGCCGTGGCGGTCGCCAGCACGTCCCGTAGGTCGGCGACACACGCGTCGATGTAGGCCGCGTCGGACATGCCGCGGAACGCCGGGGCGTCGCGGTCGGTGCCGTGCAGGTAGTGCGCGTTGAGCGGGGAGAGCGACGAGTTCTTCCAGCCGCGGTTCCCGGTGACCGCGACCGTGCCGTAGGAACGCCCGTGGTAGCTGTTGCGCATGGCCAGCACCTGGTCGGTGCCGCGCGCGTGCGTGGCGAGGAGCAACGCGGTCTCGTTGGCCTCGGTTCCGGAGTTGGTGAAGAACACCTTGGCGTCGGGGATCCCGGAGAGGCGGGCGATCCGCTCGGCGACCTCCACCTGGCCACGGATCAGGTACAGGGTCGAGGTGTGCACGACGCCGCTGGCGAGCTGGCGCTCGACCGCCTCGCGCACCTCGGCCACGTCGTAGCCCAGCATGTTCGTGACGATCCCGCAGAAGAAGTCCAGGTAGGTGTGGCCGTCGGCGTCGGTGACCCTGGCTCCCTGGCCGCTGACCACCTCCATCGGGGTGTCGTAGTAGAGGGAGAGCCACGAGGGCATGACAGCGTGGTGACGTGCGCGCAGATCCGACATGCTCCCAGTCTCACCCGCCCCGCCGCACCTCCGCCAGCCGTGCCGCCGGACCGCGTGGGAGGCTGGCAGTGTGTAAAGAGGAGACCCCCGTGGCTGACACCGCGACCTAGACTGAGGAGCGTGTTGCCCACGCTCTCCGATGTTCTGCGGCTTCCCGCCCTGCAACGGGCGCGCCCCAGGGTCGTGGTCGGCTCGGACCACCTCAACGTCACGGTGCGCTGGGTGCACATCGCCGAGGTCACCGACCTGGCACACCTGCTACGTGGCGGTGAGCTGGTGCTCACCACCGGTATCGCGATGCCCGACGAGCCCGAGGCGCTGCGGCGCTACGTCGACGACCTCGCCGCCGTGGGTGTCAGCGGCATAGCGGTCGAGCTGGGCCGCAAGTACCACACCGACCTTCCCAAGGCGCTCCTCGACGCCGCGCGCGAGGCCCGCATCCCCGTGATATCACTGGACCGCGAGGCGCGGTTCGTGGAGATCACCGAGGCCGTACACGTCCGTGTGGTCAACGAGCAACTGGAGGAGCTGCGCGAGTCCGAACGGCTCCACGAGGTCTTCACCCAACTCTCCGTCGACGGCGCCGAGCCGACCCAGGTGCTTCGGGAGGTGGCGCGGCTCTCCGGGTGTCCGGCGGTGCTGGAGAACCTCACGCACCAGGTACTCGCCTGCGACCTCAACGGGGAGGATCCCAGCATCCTGACCTCGTGGGAGAACCGCTCGCGCGCGGTGCGCACCGGCCTGCGGACGGTGCACGATCCCGGCACCGGCTGGCTGGTCACAACGGTGGGCGCGCGTGGCCAGGACTGGGGGCGGCTCATCCTCATCTGCGGCGCGGCCCCCTCCCCGACGCAGACCATGCTTGTGGAGCGCGCCGCGACGACACTCGCGCTCGGCCGGCTCCTCGAACGCCACCAGGAGAGCCTGGAGCGTCAGACACACCGCACGATCATCGCGGGGATCATCGACCGCAGTTACTCGGATCCCGAGGAGGCGCTGGTGCGGGCCCGTGCCGTCGGTGTTCCCCTGTCCGGGCGGCAGCTCATCGGGCTGGTGCTGCGGCTGCGGACCGGTGGCTCTGGGCTGGCCGCCCAGGCGCGGCTGGCCGACACCGCCGAAGGCGCCGCCCGTGCCTGCCGCGAGCTGCGGCTGCCCGCTCTGGTGGGTTCGCTGGACGACGTTCGGGTCGGCATCCTGCTGGCGCTGCCCGAGCGGGAGGGCCTGGACTCCTGCCTGCACCGGCTCGCCGACCGGATACACGAACGTGTCGGCGGTCGGCCGGTGCTCGCTGTCGGCTCGCGGGCGGAGGACATCCGGGAGGTACGCCGGTCCTTCCTCGAGGCGCGCCAGGTCGGCGACGTCGCCGTGTGCCAGACGGAACACCGCCCGTTCTACCGGCTTCCCGACCTGCACCTGCGTGGTCTACTACACCTCTTTCGCGACGACGAGCGGCTGCAGACCTACGTGGAGCGCGAGCTCGGCCCCCTGCTCTCCTACGACGCCCGCCACGACAGCGACCTGACCGAGATGCTGCGCCGCTACCTCGAGGCCGGCCGCAACAAGGCGCTGGCCGCATCCAGCGCGCACCTGTCCCGGCCGGCGTTCTACGAGCGGCTGCGGCGCATCTCCCGCGTGTTGGAGGTCGACCTGGACTCCGTGGAGACCTGCCTCTCGCTGCACGTCGCGCTACTCTCGCTGGACTCGGTGCGCGACCGGGTCACCGGCTGATCCGCGGCTCTCAGCCGGCGAGCAACGCCATTGCCACCCCGGGAGCGTAGACCAGCAGCAGGAACCGCGCTGTCCGGGTAACGAACGTCACGGTGACGAAGGCCAGGAACGGCATCCGGACGGTCCCGGCCAGCACGCAGATCACCATGAACGGCGGGACACTGGTCAGGGAGCTGACACCGACCAGCCCGGCCGTCCACCACGGGCTCCCCTCGGCCCTGCGCCGCCACCCGGACACGCGTTCGCTCCACCGGTTGGGCTTTTCCGCCCTGCGACGCAGCCACGGGATGTCGAGCGCTCCGCGCCCCACGTAGTAGTAGCCGACCTTGCCGGCGGTCTGGCCGAACCCCGCCGCCACGGCCATGGCGAACAGGGCTCCCTCTCCGCTTATGGCCGTCGCCGCGCCCACCAGGTAGAGCTCCACGTTGAGGACCGGCAGCAACGCGGAGGCCAGGCCGAACAGAAACGCCATGAGCGTCTCGACCACGGTGGCTCTCCAGGGGGTGTGGGCGCGCGGGAGGGGCTACTTCTCCGACGCCGCGAGCTGGCCGCACGCTCCGTCGATCTCCTGGCCCCGGGTGTCGCGCACGGTCACCGGGACACCGTGGGACTCCAGCCGACGTACGAACTCGCGTTCGTCCTCCGGCCGCGACGCCGTCCACTTCGAGCCGGGAGTGGGGTTGAGCGGGATCAGGTTGACGTGGGCCAAGTGCCCGGACAGCAACTCACCGAGGAGGTCGGCGCGCCACGCCTGGTCGTTGATGTCGCGGATCAGCGCGTACTCGACCGAGACGCGGCGTCCGGTGGCCGCGGCGTAGGCCCACGCGGCGTCGAGCACCTCGGCGACCTTCCAGCGGGTGTTGACCGGGACGAGCTCGTCGCGGAGCTCGTCGTCGGGCGCGTGCAGCGATATGGCCAGCCGGACCTGCATACGCTCGGCGGTCAGCTTCTCGATGGCCGGGACCAGCCCCACCGTGGACACCGTGACGCCGCGCTGGGCGATCCCCAGCCCAGCGGGCACGGGGTCGGTCATCCGACGCACCGACTCCAACACCCGCCGGGAGTTGGCCAACGGCTCCCCCATGCCCATGAACACGATGTTGCTGATACGGCCGGGACCGCCGGAGACCTCGCCCCGCGCCAGGTCACGCGCGCTGGAGACCACCTGATCGACGATCTCCGCGGTGGACAGGTTCCGGGTGAGGCCGTTCTGTCCCGTCGCGCAGAAGGGGCAGTTCATCCCGCACCCCGCCTGGGAGGACACACACAGTGTCACGCGGTCCGGGTAGCGCATGAGGACCGACTCGAACATCACCCCGTCGAACGCCTTCCACAGCGTCTTGCGCGTCATGCCGTTGTCGCAGGTGATGTGACGCACCGGCGTGAGCAGGGTGGGCAGCAGCGCCTCGCCGAGGCTCTCGCGCGAGGCGGCGGGCAGGTCGGTCATGGTCGTGGTGTCGGACTCCAGGTGGCCGAAGTAGTGCTGGGCCAGCTGCTTGGCGCGGAACGCCTTCTCCCCCAGGTCGGTGACCACCGCCCCGCGTTCCTCGGGACTGAGGTCGGCGAGGTGTCGGGGCGGGTTGGACCGGCGCGGGGCGGCGAATGTGAGCTCGGCAGGCATGAGAATCCCAGGGACGGACGGCGGTGAAGCCGCGACGAATCGGGGTTCGCGCGGTAGTTTGAAGACCTGTATGACCTAGAACGTGCCGAGGCCGAATTCCGACCGTTGAGGCACACGTTCATACTATGCGGCGTGCGGGACGGCACCGGTCAGTAGGTCACGACCCGGGAAGGAGGACAGGTTGGCCGGAGTTCGAGTCCTCCTCAACCAGGTCAGCCCATACCTAAGCCGCCGCGTGGTCGTCGAGAACGACGCCCGTACCACCGCCGCGTACCTACTCGACGCCCAGGGCGACGTCCGGGTCCCGGTCTGGCTGGCCAACCACCAGGCCGCGCCCGAAACCAGCGACCCCAGCGGGCTGTACCGGGGCCAGGCCCCCCTCATGCCCGCGACGCACACCAAACACCCCCACGGTCGCGCCCGGTTCGCCCCCGACCAGCTGCGGGCCGTGTGGTTCGAGGAGGGCGACGGAGTCGCGCTGCTCGACGGCGACACTCCCCTCGCGATCATCCCCGGCTGGGCCGAGGCCGACAACGGCCTGCCCGGCTACGCGCGCGAGGCCGTCGGACGAAGCGCGTTCGCGTGGGAGCTCGACGCGGTCGAGTCCCGGCTGTGGCCGCGCGTGGTGCACGCCGAGGCGTACTGGAACTGGCGCGCCTCCCCCCACGCGTGGCGAAGCGTGCAGCGCACCGTGTTCAACCATCTCAGGCGCACGATCGGTCCCGCCGGCCACTACTGGGACGTGTCCGACGGTCACGCCCCCCTCGTCCGGGTTTCGGAGCACCCGCCCCATGCCGGCCGCCCCTTCACCATCCTGAGCACCGTTGGCATGTGCGGACAGCGCATGCCCACGCTCGACCGCTACATGGCCGACACATCGGCCTACGCGCGGATCGAGCTGGGGTTGGCGACCACCATGCCCGCGCATCTCGCCGCCCGGATCTTCCGCTGGATCGCCGCGTTCCCGTGGCGGGCGGTCACCTGGTTCGGTCCCGGGCACAGCGTCAAGTGGCTCGACACCGCCGAGGACGCGGCCATGCGTGGGGAAAGCACCGCCGTACTTCTCGTGGCCGACCCCACACCCCTGTCAGAGGAAGGGTCGATGCGTCCGCCGGACACCTCCGGGCTGACCTTCCACGGCGACCCGGTGCGGTGGCTGTGGATCGTCCCGATCACCCACTCCGAACGCCTCTTCGCCCGGGAGCACGACACCACCACCCTGATCGACAAGCTCGCCGCCGAGGGGCGCAACTGGGTCCTCGGCTAACACCACCCTCGCCCACCACTCAATGCGCCCTCGTGCCGATACCCGTCCCCCGGGGCTTGGCCCGGCGCGGGGAAGGCGGACGCAGGGTCACGGCCAGGCCGGACACAGCCGTGGTGAGTACCGCCATCGCGAGGAAGGCGGGCCGGCAGTCCTCGCCGGTGGCCCCCACGAACGCGACGAGCGCCGCGATCCCGACGGCGCCCCCGAACTGTTTGCTCGTGTTCATCAGCCCGGACGCGGCTCCGGCGTTCTCGGTGTCGACCCCCGAGGTGACCACGGTCGCCAGTGGCGTGTTCAGCAGCCCGCCACCGACGCCGATCAGCAGTGCGGGACCGAGGAACGTGTCGACGTAGCCCGCGGGAGTGGCCAGCCCTGCCACACCAGCCCTGCGGTGGCGACGAGCGCACCGGCCGCGACGAGGCGCGCGGAGGGGAGCCGCCGCCCGTGACCGGGTGGGAACACTCGCGCGCGGAAACCAACTATCCTGGAATGCCCCGGCCGGGACCGCCCCAACCCCCACAGAGGTCGCCCGTGTCCGAGTCGCTCGCTCTCCCGTTCTACGTCCTGCTCACCGTGCTCGCCCTCGGGTGCGCGTTCTTCCTCGCCCAGGCGATCTACCCGAGGCTCAGCTGGGTGCTGACGAAGTGGCAGTACCGTAACCCGGACATGGTGGAACCCAGCGCGATCGTGTTCCAGCTCCGCCGTGTCAAGGCCATCGTGCTGTTCGGCGTCTTCCTCGTGGCGCTACTACTGCTGTTCAACGTCGGGGACACCCTGCCCGGCGGGTGATGGCCACCTCCGAACCAGCGGGCCGACCCCGCGAATCCGACGGTCCACGAGTTGACAACGGCCGTGGAGATTCGTGAGCCCCTCAACGGGGACCTTCCCGACGTGTCGATCCACGGCATCGGAACCCGCGGCCGCCCGAACGGAGCGGGACGTGTGCCACATCGGTACCGTCCCGACCTCACGATCATCGCGGTGGCGGCGGAGGGCGCTCGTCCGTGACGGACGTGGCCACAGCGCGCCCCCCACGTCCGTAACCTCCCCTCAGGAGCACGAATCCTCACATTCGGTTACGACGCGGTCCACGACTATCTTGAGAGCGTGGATGAGGGCTCCCTCCACCAACCGTCCAACAGGAGCCCAACAGCCAACCGTGGAGGACACACATGGGAGTTCCGGGCGAGAAGAACGCGCCACGACCGCCGAAGGATCTGGCCGAGTCCGAGCTCTTCGCCGTTGACGCCTACCGTCGCTCCTTCGACAGCGCGGTACTCGATGTCGACCGCGAACAGAACCGCGTGGCGCTGGCCCGCACGGCGTTCTACCCGGGTGGTGGTGGGCAACCGCACGACCTGGGAGAGCTGCGGTGGGACGGCGGAAGCTGCCAGGTCACCAAGGTCACGCGCGAGGGCGGCCAAATCTGGCACTGGCTGGACGCGGCCGAGCCCCCCGGTAACGGGGTCGAGGTCTTCGGCGACATCGACTGGCAGCGCCGGCACCTGCTCATGCGCACGCACACCGCATTGCACATCCTCTGCGGCGTCATCTGGACCGAGTACCAGATCGCCGTCACCGGTGGAAACATGGAGCCTGGCAAAGGGCGGCTGGACTTCCCCCTCGAGGGGATCTCCACCGAGCTGGGCCAACGTGTCGAGCGGCGAATCAACGAGGAGATCGACCGGGCGCGCGAGGTGGTCGTGGACTTCATGGGCCGCTCCGAGGCCGACCTCGACCCGGCCCTGATCCGCACCGCGGCCAACCTGATCCCCAGGGAGATCGACCCGCTGCGAGTGATCGACATCGTCGGCCTCGACAAGCAGGCCGACGGAGGAACGCACGTCACCAGCACGGCCGACGTCGGCCGCGTCGCCGTCACCGGCACCAGTTCCAAGGGCAAGGGGAACAAGCGGATCCGTCTGGAGGTCACCTCCGGTTAGCGCCGGCCCCGCGTCGGCGTCCTCACCACAACGAACACCCGCGGCTCCGAACCGGGGTACGGGCCGGTCGGTGACGGCGGCCGCCACCGGCCCGAACGGCGATCACACCAGCAGGGTCAGCACCACCCAGGCCACCGGGCCCGCGATGAGCAGCGAGTCGACCCGGTCGAGGAGCCCACCGTGGCCGGGCATGAAACGGCCCATGTCCTTCATGCCCAGGTCTCGCTTGACCAGGGACTCGATCAGGTCACCCACGGTCGCGGCGAGCACCACGGCGACACCGAGCACGATTCCGGCCCACGCCGGGCCGCCCAGCATCAGCTCCACCGTGAGGGCACCCGCGATCATGCAGCCCAACACCGAGCCGGCGAACCCCTCCCAGGTCTTGTTCGGGCTGATGACCGGGGCCATCTTGTGGCGACCGGCGAGAATCCCGGCGAAATAGCCGCCGATGTCGCTGCTGATCGTCACCACGATGAAGGCGATGATCCGCTGCTGACCATCGTCGGGCGCCGCGATCAACAACTGCCAGGTGCCCAGCAGGAACGGTAGGTAAAGCAGGCTGAACAGGTTCGCCGCCGTGTCGCGCACGTAGCCGTCGGAGCCCGCGCGCAACCGCCACGACAGGGCCACGATCGCGGTGATCGCGGTAGCGCCCACCAGCCACGCCGGGCCACCGAAATGGGCGCACACCTGCATGGCCACGCCCCCGACGAGGAGCGGAGGAAGCGCCAGGGCCACCCCCTGGCCGGAGACCGCCCGGGCCAACTCGCGCAGTCCGAGCAACACCGCCGCGGAGGTGATGGCGACGAACGCCTGGGGATAGGGGTAGATCGAGACCAGTACCAAGGCCCCGAGCGCCACCCCCGAGCCGATGGCCAACGGCAGGTTCCGCCCGGTACGGACGGGTTCCCCTCCGGGTTTGTGCAGCACGAACCGCTGCTTGTCCGCTGCGCCGTCCGGTGGGGGGCCGCCGTTCTGGTTCCCCTCACCCGTGGGGGCGGACTCCGCCGACTGTCCCCTCTCACCCACGTCGTCGGAGGTGAGATCGCCGGAGGGGCGGCGGCTCTCACCATTCGCGTCAGGGGCCGGTTCGGAGTTCAACACGGGAATCAGACCTCGAGGAGTTCCGATTCCTTGTGTTTGAGTAGCTCGTCGACCTCGCCGACATACTTGTGGGTCAGCTCCTCCAGCTCCTCCTGGGCACGGTGCCCCTCATCCTCGCCGATCTCGCCGGACTTGACCGCCTTGTCCAGCGCGTCCTTGGCATGGCGGCGTATGTTGCGGATCGAGACCTTGCCGTCCTCGGCCTTGCTCCGCACGACCTTGATGTACTCCTTGCGGCGCTCCTCCGACAGGTCGGGGAACACCACCCGGATCACGTTGCCGTCGTTGGCCGGGTTGACCCCCAGGTCGCTGTCGCGGATGGCCCTCTCGATGGCCTGCATGGAACTCTTGTCGAACGGTGAGATCACCACCATGCGCGGCTCTGGGACGGCGAACGACGCGAGCTGGTTGATGGGGGTCTGGACACCGTAGTACTCGGCCGTGACCTTGCTGAACGTCGCGGGGCCAGGCCGTCCCGTACGGATCGCGGCGAAGTCCCCCTTGGCGACTCCGACGGCCTTCTCCATCTTCTCCTCGGCCTCGAGAAGTGTCTCTTCGATCATGTCGGCTCCCGTGAGTCGCGTTGCGTCAGTTCGGGGTCAGCGCGAGGTCAGTTGTCGGCGGGACACACGATGGTGCCGATCTTCTCACCGCGTGTGGCGCGGACGATATTTCCCCGCGTCATCAGGTCGAAGACGACGATCGGCAGCCCGTTGTCCATGCACAGGCTCACCGCCGTGGCGTCCATGACCTTCAGGCCACGGGTCAGCACGTCGTTGTAGTCGAGCCGGTCGAACTTCACCGCGTGCGGGTTGCGTCGCGGATCGGAATCGTAGACCCCATCGACCTGCGTACCCTTCAGAACCGCCTTCGCACCGATCTCCAGCGCACGCTGGGCGGCGGTGGTGTCCGTGGAGAAGAAGGGCGCCCCCAGACCGGCGCCGAAGATCACGACGCGCCCCTTCTGCAGGTGACGCACAGCGCGACGCGGGATATACGCCTCGGCGACCTGGCTCATGTGGATAGAGGTCTGCACGCGGGTCTCGATCCCGAGCCGCTCCAGGAAGTCCTGCAGGGCCAGACAATTGATGACGGTGCCGAGCATCCCCATGTAGTCGGCGCGGCCGCGCTCCATCCCTCCGGCGTACAGCGCCTGCCCGCGGAACATGTTCCCACCACCGACGACGACGGCGACCTCGATCCCCTCGGACACGGCGTCGGCGACCGCCGCGGCGATGTACTCGACGACCTCGGGGGCGATCCCCAGTTGGTCGCCACCGGCGAAGGCTTCCCCCGACAACTTCAGGACGACGCGCCCCCAGCCCTGCTCGTGCATGGGTGCGTCGTCTTCCTTCGCGCTACCTTCGTTCGGCACGGCGCTCGGCCTCCTTCGTCGTTCCCCCGAGTGGTACAGCGGTGCCAGGCCCACCCGGTCCGTGGCCGTGGCCCCGCCGAGACTCTCACGACCGCGACGCCGCCGGTTCCGCGAGCGCTCGGCCTCGCCTGCACCGCACTTGTACACCGGAGGTGCCGGGGAAACCCCCGACACCTCCATCATGTCAAAGGCTCAGGACTGGCCGACCTTGAACCGGACGAAGCGTCGCACCGTAACGCCCGCCTCGTTGACCACCTGCTCGATGGTCTTCTTGTTGTCCTTCACGAACGGCTGGCCGAGCAGCGTCGAGTCCTTGTAGAAACCGTTGACCCGACCCTCGATGATCTTGGGCAGCGCCTGCTCGGGTTTGCCCTCCTCGCGGGCCGTGGCCTCCGCGATCCGACGCTCGCTCTCCACGATGTCCTCGGGCACGTCGTCCTTGGAGACGTACCTCGGCGCGAGCGCGGCGACCTGCTGGGCGAGGTCCTTGCCGATCTCGGGGTCGGCCTTGTCCAACTCGACCAGTACACCCATGGTCGGCGGCAGGTCGGGGTCGGTCTTGTGCAGGTAGCTCGCGACGTAGGCGCCCTCGTAGTGCGCGAACCGGTGCAGCTCCAGCTTCTCGCCGATGACGGCGCTCTGCTCCTCGATGAGAGCCTGCACGGTCTTGCCGTCCGAGGTTTCGGAGGCGAGCAGGGTCGCGAGATCGGCGGGGCCGGTACGCACGACGAGGTCCGCGATGTCGGCCGCGAGCTGCTGGAACTTGTCGTTCTTGGCGACGAAGTCCGTCTCGCAGTTGAGTTCGACCAGGACCGCGGAGTTGTCGTCGGGCTGGTTCAGCACGACCAGCCCGTTGGCCACGGTGCGCTCGGCGCGCTTGCCGACGTCCTTGGCGCCCTTGACGCGCAGCACCTCCACCGCGGCGTCGAAGTCGCCATCGGACTCCTCAAGCGCCTTCTTGCAGTCCATCATGCCGGAGCCGGTCAGGTCTCGCAGCTTCTTCACATCGGCGGCGGTGTAGTTCGCCATAGCTGAAATTCCCTAGGTATGGGTCGACAGGTCCTAACGGGGCCCGCCACGCGCTGCCGGATCCATCGGGGCGTGGCGGGCCGGGCGAAGGCTGGCTCAGCCCTCCTTGGACGCCTCGTCCACCGGGGCCTGGACAGCGCCCTCGGTCGGGGACTCGGCCACGCCGGTAGCCGAAACGGCCTCGGTGTCCTCGGCGGCAGCGGCGACCTCGGCCGTCTGCTCACCCGGGGCCTCCGCCTCATGCGTGCGCGGCGCCTCCGCGGCCTGGTCGGCCTTCTCCTCACCCGCGGCGCCTTCCAACAGCTCCCGCTCCCACTCGGCGAGCGGCTCCTCGGCGGCCTTCGTCTCGCCGGTGGAGGCACCGGAACGAGCCAGTAGGCCATCGGCCACGGCGTCGGCGACCACGCGGGTGAGCAGGGTGACGCTGCGGATGGCGTCGTCGTTACCCGGGATCGGGTAGTCGACCTCGTCGGGATCGCAGTTGGTGTCGAGGATCGCGACGACCGGGATGTTCAACTTCCGGGCCTCGCTGATCGCGATGTGCTCCTTCTTGGTGTCCACGATCCAGATGGCACTGGGCACACGGGCCATGTCGCGGATACCGCCAAGGGTGCGCTCGAGCTTGTCCTTCTCGCGGCGCAGCCCGAGCAGCTCCTTCTTCGTCATCCCGGAACCAGCGACGTCGTCGAAGTCGATCTCCTCGAGCTCCTTGAGCCGCTGGAGCCGCCGGTGCACCGTCGAGAAGTTGGTGAGCATGCCACCGAGCCACCGCTGGTTCACGAACGGCATGCCAACGCGGCGCGCCTGCTCGTCGATGGCCTCCTGTGCCTGCTTCTTCGTACCGACGAACAGAATGCTGCCGCCGTGGGCGACCGTCTCCTTGACGAAGTCATAGGCACGGTCGATGTAGGCCAGCGACTTCTGCAGGTCGATGATGTAGATGCCGTTGCGCTCGGTGAAGATGAAGCGTCGCATCTTCGGGTTCCAGCGGCGGGTCTGGTGTCCGAAGTGAACGCCGCTCTCGAGCAGCTGACGGATCGTCACGACTGTGGCCATGACTGGGTCCTCCTTGAAATGGCGGAACGGAGTCCGCCCCCGGTTGTTCCTGACGTCCCGGCCGCTCCGCCACACCCAGGGATGTGGACCGTAGGAGCGGCCCTTCGAGGAGAAGTGCGAGGACGTGCGTAGTTGGGTCGGCTCATCACGAGCCACAGCAAATTCTAACCGGCGTGGGGGATCGACGCGCCCTTAATCCGCACCGCGGTTGTATGTCAAGCGCGTCACCGGGACCGTCGGACACATCCACGTCCTCTCTCCCCCGCGCACCGCGGTTGGTGCGCCGGAATGGGCTGTCCACAGCCACCGGATTCGGGTGGGCGCGCACACCCCCGCCGACGCAGGCTCTGGGTATGGATTCGGCTTCCCCGCGGTACCAAGGACCACGCCTCCTGGCAGTCCTGACCGTCCTGTTCGTCGTGCCGCTCGCCGTCGCCACCGGCGCGACACCCGCCCGGACCGACGGCTCCCCATGGCGCTGGCCACTGGCTGGTGAGCCACGGATCATCCGCGACTTCGCCCCTCCCGAGCAGCGGTGGCTGCCCGGCCACCGCGGAGTCGACCTCGCCGCCGAACCCGGCGAGCGGGTCCTCGCCGCCGGCCGAGGGCGCGTGGCCTTCGTCGGGCGCGTCGCCGGGACCCCCGCCGTGACCATCCGGCACGGGGAGCTGCGCACCACCTACCTTCCCGTGCGTTCCGGGATCGAGCGCGGCGAGCGTGTCGGCTCCGGTGCCCCGATCGGCACCGTGGCCACCGCGCCGCGCCACTGCGACGCGCGCTCCTGCCTGCACTGGGGCCTGATCCGGGGCCGCACCTACCTCGACCCACAGACGCTGCTCGGACGCGGCGAGATCCGGTTGCTGCCCGTCGCGGACACGCCCCGGATCGGCCAACGGCCGGGTCAGGCACGGGGGTGGGCACGGGTGTAGGTCTCGGTGAGGCGTTCGACGGAGACGTGGGTGTAGATCTGGGTGCTCCGCAGTGACGAGTGCCCCAGGAACTCCTGCACGCTGCGCAGGTCGGCCCCGCCGTTGAGCAGGTGAGTGGCGGCGCTGTGGCGCAGGTCGTGCGGCGAGGCCCGATCCCCGCCCGATTCGCTACCCACGACCTCGGCGACGTCCCGGCGGGCCGAACGTGTGCCCAGCCGCCCGCCGCGCGCGCCGAGGAACAGCGCGGCCCCACTGGAGGCGGTGACCCAGTGCGGCCGCCCCTCGGCGAGCCAGCGGTCGAGTGCCGCCAACGCCGGAGCGCCTATGGGCACCACCCGTTCCTTGCCACCCTTGCCGCGAACGCGCAGTGTTCGACGCTCGCGGTCGACGTCGTCAAGGTCGAGCCCGCACAGCTCGGCGACCCGTAGCCCCGCCGCGTAGAGCGTTTCGGCCACCGCCGTGCGGCGCAGCGCCGCTGGCGAGTCGGTACCGGTGGCGCTGCCCTCCAACGCGGTCGAGGTGCGTTCCTCGTCGAGCACCGACGGAAGGGGGCGGTGCCGCTTCGGGTTGGCCACCAACGGCCCCGGGTCAGCGGCCAGCCGGCCGGCGCGGCTCAGGAAGGCGGTGAAGACCCTCGCGGCGGCGACACGCCGTGCCATGGTGGAACGGCTCGCCCCCGCCTCGTGCAGTTCGGCCAGCCAGCCACGCAGCGTGTCGACGTCGATCGCCTCGATTCCCACCCCCGAGCGGTCGATGTGGTCCAGCAGCGAGCGCATGTCGCCGAGATAGCCGCGGACCGTGTGCGGAGAGCGCCCCAGCTCGGACTCGAGGTGGCGGCGGAACTCGACGAGGACTCCCTCGTGCTCTCCCGGAGAGTGGGCCGGTGTGACGCTCATGTCACCCATATGGAGCGATCCCCGCGGGGCAGTCGGGCCACGCCGTCGAGCTGAACGAGGTGGCGGGCGTCGACGAAGCCGCTGACCTCGACCACCGTGGCGACCGGGCGTGGATCGTGCACCAGGAACTCCGGAATTACCTCGTCGATGGCCTCAAGGTCGGTGTTGTGACGCAGGTAGTAGGTGAGCTTGGCCAGATGCCTAAGGTCGGCTCCGTACTCGGCCAGCGCCACCTCGACGTTGCGGAACACCTGGCGGACCTGCTCGACGGCGTCGCCGGCGGCGACCCCACCGTCGGCGGAGTCGGGGGTCTGCCCGGCGACGAAAATCAATGGGCCGTCGACCAGAACCGCGTCCCTGTGGCTCTTCGTCATGGTCGGTAACCTACCCAGGGCTCAGGAGCGTGACGCGTCGTTGACACGCCAGCCGGAGGGACCCCGCTCGACGAAACCGGCCGCCGCGAGCAGTCCCAGGCAGCGCAGCGTGGCGTCCATACCGACCTCGGCGGCGACCGCGATACTGGCCACGCCCGCACCCGGCCCGCCCGGAACGGCCTCCAGGACCCGCCGCGCCTCGGCATCGAGCGGGGCGTGGGGCAGGCCCGCTCCCCCGCTGGGCCCGAGGTCGGCCCCAAGAGGCCCCACCTGCTCGGCGATCTCTTGGGCCGCGGTGACACAGACCGCCCGGTTGTCCCGCAACAGCTGGTGGCACCCCACCGACAGGGCCGAGGTGATCGGCCCCGGGACGCCCGTTTCCGGGCGGTCCGTCTCAGCTCCGAGCACGCGGGGGTCCACCCGACCTTCGACGCGCAACGGCGGCAGCGTGGCCCGCCCCCCGACCGGCGCCCCCGACGTGGGCAGAGCCGCGCCGATCGCGTCCCACGTGCCGTCAGCCACCCACTTCTTGTAACGGGTGTGGACCGCCTTCCAGTTGCCCAGCTCCGGTGGGAGGTCGCGCCAACGCGCCCCGGTGCGCGCCTTGTACAGGATCGCCTCAACCACGGTTCGGCTGTCGGCCACCCAGCGCCGCGCCGCCCGCTCCCACTCGGCCACCACCGGTTCGACCTCGGCCCACTGCTGGTCGGTCAGCGGTTCGGGCACCGGCCGGTTGCGGTCAACGAACCATTTGGCCAGCGAACACGGCTTGCCGACCTGCGGCAGCGGCACCGGCCCGGTGACCGTCACCCGCACGTCCAGCAGCTCCAAAACCTCGGCCCGACCGTCGGGGGGCGTGTCGGCCAACCGGTCGCGCGCCGTGGTGGCCAGCGCCTCCAGGTCTGCGGCGGCCTCGCGTGCGGTCTCGGTCTCGGCTTGCCACGCCTGGGCTTCGGCCCGCATCGCCTCCAGCTGCTGAAGCTCCTCGGTCAGGGCGCGGGTGGCCGCCTCAACCGCCACGGTCGGCAACCCGGCTCGGGCGTACTCGGTCACGGTCCGGGTTACGGCGTCGTTGCGCTCGGCTATCTGGCGGTCCAGGTCGGCGATGCGTCCGGCGTGGTCGGTGGCCGAACCGCCCGCCGACTCGGCCCACTCGGCGGCCATGGCTTTGAGGCGGTCGGGGTCGCCCAGCAGCCGGACCACCTCGTCCCACACGCGTTGTTCCAGCTCGGCGGCCGGGATCTGGGAGTCTGCGCAGCGCTCCGCCCCGGGGTGGTGGGCCACCCGGCCTTTGCACTTGTACACCGGGCCGACCTCGCGCCCCGACTTGCCGCCTTTGCCGCCCACGTGGTGGGCTCCGCACTGGCCGAACACCCGACCTGACAGCGGGTACGTCCGCCGCTCGGGGCCAACGCCCGCCCTGGTCGGGCGCAGGGCTTGGCGCAGCTCGGCCACCTCGTCCGGCTCGAAGATCGGCGGCAGCTCGATCACCACGGACTCGCCGAACTGGGGCTTGCCGTCCTTGGTGAGCTTGGCGCCCCGGCCGCTGGTGGCCCTGGCCGGGTTGCGAAACACCACCCGGGCCTCGGTTGTGGACTCGGCCAGCAGCCGCGCGCGCAGGTTCACTACTGACCACGGCCGCCCCGAGCGGGTGACCATGCCCATCGCGTTGAGCCGGGCGGTGGTCGTGCCGACGTCCAAGCCCCGTTCAACCAGATGGGCGTGCGCCGTCCGTAGGATGGCCGACTCGGCCTCGTCTACGACCAGGTACGAGCCCCGGCGGCCAAGCCCTTCGATGCGCCAGCCGTAGGGCGGTTGCCCGCCTACCCACCCGCCGGACCTGGCCTTAGCCTGCAACCCGTCTTGAAGCTGGTCGCGGATGGTGTTGTAGTCCATCTCGGCGAACATGGCGTACATCTGGAGCTGGGCCATACCGGTGGGGGTGGTCGTGTCGACGATCTCCTGCGTGGCCGACACGAACCCGACTTCGAGGTCTTGAAGCGCCCAGATGTAGCGCCAGAACGCCCGGCCAACGCGCCCGATGCGGTTGTACTTGTGCACCACGACCACGTCGATACGCCCGGCCTCGGCGTCGGCCAGCAGCCGGTCCAGGGCGGGGCGCGAGGTCAGCGACCCCGACACCCCTTCGTCAATGTAAGTCTGAGCCGGGGTCCAGCCCTTCCGGTCGATGTACTCGGCGCACCCCTCTATCTGTGTCTCGATGCCGTAGCCCCGGGTCTGCTCCTCGGTCGAGACCCGGGCATATGTAGCCGCCCGCATGCGGGGCGGTGGTTGGATGGCCATGCTGGGAGTCCCTTCTCAGCGATCAGGCCCGGCCGGGGGCTGCATCCCTGGCCGGGCCACCTGATGCGGATGTTCAGAGCAGCGTGAACTTGGTGGTGGTGCGCGCCGCGCCGCTGCGGTCGGTGTAGGTGAAGGTGTCGCCCTCGACATGGCCGGTGCGCTCCCAGCGCCCGACCTTGGCGCGAACGGTGTCGGCGTCGGCCGTGGCCTGCTCCTGCTTGGCTTGGGCGCGGCTGATGCCGCTGGCCACGTGGCGGGCGAACCCGAAACGGCTGGCGGCCTCGCTGGCCTGTACGGGCTCGTCGGGCGCCCCGGCCAGCGCGACCAGGTGGCCAGCGGCACCGGCCCGGATCAGGAAGCCCTTGAGTTTGGCGTCGTGACCGGGGGCAAAGTCACGCCGCGTGGTCTTGGTGCAACCCGTCGTTTCACCCGTGGTTGCGTCGGCGTACTTGGAGCAAGTGCAGGGGGTCTCGGCCTTGGCGGGGGCCGTCTTGGTCTCGGCGGTCATGGCAGGCTTCCTTTCGGTTGGGGGTTAGGCGGCGAGCGTGTAGGCGCTTGTCCAGGGCTGGACGGCCACCACGTCGCCGTCGTCGGTGGTCACCGAGTCGGCAACGGGGGTTACCGGTGCCCGGTAGTCGGCCAGGTGGGGCGCGCGGTGAATGCGGAAGTGCGAAACCCTGTCGAGCCGGAACGTGCGGACCTCGCCCCGGCGTCGGCACCAGCCCCGGACGACCACGTCGCCGCTGGCGGTGACCTCGACGGCGTGGACCTCGACCACGCGGCGCGACACCCGGCCGTCTGCGGCCACGTACCGCAGCGTGACCGCACGCTTGGAGTCCATGGCGCCGACCAGGTGGGCCAGGGTTCGGCCGGTGCTGGTGTTGATCCGCATCGTGGTCTCCTCTCGGTGGGGGGCGGGGGCGCCCAATCGGGCGCCCCCGGGTGGGTTGGGTTAGCGGGTGGCCAGCTCGGCCAGCAGGGTGTCCAGGTGGCCGCCCTTGTCGCCGTTGTCGAGCTGCATCTGGACGAGGATCTTCAGGGTGTCGTCGGTGGCCTGGGCGAGAGCGGTGGCGAGGTCCATTTCGGGCTCCTTTCTGAACCAAAAAAGGGGGCGCGGCGCCCCCACTAATAAAATTAAATCACTGGAATTTAACCTCCCACAATTCCCTTTAAATACAAGTCGACCCCGATTCCGATAACTCAGAATCGGGGCCTAAAGAATGGCGGGGGGTCAGCCCGGGGTGGTCACTGACTCGGCCTTGACCTGCCTGGCGTAGCGCCGCCCACTGGTCAATGACACCCCCAGCTGGTCAGCCAGCTGCTGGGCGGTCAGGTGGGGGTCGTCAGCGAGCAGCGCCCTGACCTGGTCCAGCCGGTCAGCCTTGGTCACGTAGTGATCAGGGGCGGGGCCAGGTTCGACCAGCGGCAACGCCACCTGGTCAAGCTGGTCAGGGGGCGCCTGGTCAAGCTGGTCAGGGGTGGCGGCAACCGGGTGGTCGGGGCCGGGCTCAGCCTGGTCAGCCCCGGCGTCGGGGGCGGGCGCCCTGGGCGGCAGCAGCAGCGTCAAGGCGATGCGGTAGGCCAGCTCCATCGAGACGATCGGCACCAGGCCCACCACGAGCCCGAACGCACCGGCGAACTGCCAGCCGACGAGCCCGTTCGCGAAACCCGTGAACCCGAGGGCAAGCACGAAGGCCGCCCTGGCCCACCAATCGCGGAACACCAGGGCCACCAACAGCCCGGCCAGCGCCAGCGAGTCGACCATCCCGGCCGACGCGTAGGCGGTCCACCCGGTTTCGCCGTAGCTGGCCATGAACCCGTGCAGCCTGGAGTACGACACCGCGAACCCGGTGGCGGTCAGGCAGGACAAGATGGCCAGGGCCACCAACCGGACCGCGCGCCGGGGGCCGTCCGGATCTGCTGAAATGGAAGAGTCGGTCATTGAACACTCCGCGATCGACAAGGGCCACCCCGGCGTCTGGCGATGAGCGGGGTGGCCCGATTCGTGTTTGGTTACTGGCGCCGGGGGCGCTGCTGACGTTGGGCGCCGCCGTGGGCGGCAATCCGAACCTCGGGTGCGGGCTTGTCAGCCGCGCGGCGGTGGCTCTTGACCCGCTCGAAGACTTCGGCCCTGGTGGGCTTCTTGGACTCCGGTTCGGCCACGCGGTCGGCCACCGAGGTGGCCGTCTTCCTAGCCAGGTCGGTCGCGCCGCGCCAGTCGCCTTCAGCGGCCAAGTTGGCCACACGGTTGGCCGCTTCCGTCGCCTCTTGGGCTAGAGCGTCGTCCAGGCCGACGCTGCGGTGTTGAAGCACCGCTTCGGCGCGCTCCCGGCCGCCTGCATTGCGCGCTCCTAGCAAAGCGTTCTGGACGCGCCCACGAACTGTCTTGGTGTGGGTGTCGCCACCCTGGGGCTTAGTCAATGGTTCTCTCCCCGCTGGACGTGGTTGACTGGAAGCGTTGCGTAGCTTCGTAGACATCGGAGCGCGAGGGCGACCACCGGTTGGTCCTGGTGGTCGCCCGTTCCGTGTCAAAGGGACCGCGACCACGTACGCCCACGGCCCACACGAGGCGCAGGCCAAAACCGCTCGGCCCAGGCGGCTGGCTGGTCGCTCACAACGCCACCTCGCTTCCGGTCCGCAGAACGCGGTCAAGGGCGCGACGTCGACGCTTGTAGTCGCGGACATGGGCGCGGTGGCACTCACGACACTCGCGCTTCCCGTTGGGGCGGGTGCGGGTGTTGGCCTGGTCGAACGGGTGTCCCCGGGGGCAAGCCACCTTGGCGGCGTTGGGGTGCTGCCCCAACCGGATCGAATCCGCTGCGTTGTCGGCCGCAGTCGCCCACCTAAGATTGCTGAGTCGGTTATCCGTCTTACAGCCGTTCCAGTGGGCTGCTTGATGGCCCTCGGGGCACGGCCCGACGAACGCCTCCAGCACGGTTCGATGAACCGCGCGGCGGTGCTCCTGGCCATCGCGCCACAGGTCGGCGTACAGGTAACGGTTCCGGTTCGGCCGCAGTTTGAGTAGCTCGCCTTCGGGGTTCCGGTGGAAGCTGCGCACGCGCCCGGCGTCGGACACCCGGTAAAGCCCCTCGAACCCGACCACCGGGCGCCACTGCTCCGCTTCAGTCACGGCCGCCCCCTTCGGACGAAGCGGCCCGGCGGCGGCGGTCTCGCCACTCGCGGCGGCGGTCGCGTTGACACGTGCGGCACTTGCGCGCGCCGTTCGAGCGGGTGATGGTGTTCTCCGGTGTGAACGCGTGACCTCGACGGCACGCCACCTGAGGCGCCCACTCAGCCGGGTCGACCCACTTAAGGTTGGACAGGTCGTTATTGGTCCGGTCGCCATCCAAATGGGTGGCCTGGTGGCCGTCGGGGGGTGGGCCAACGAAGGCAAACAGCACGAGTCGGTGGACGAGGCGCCGATGAACCCGGCCGTCGCGGCACAAGCCGACCAGTAGGTACCCCTTCTGGTCTGACCCCGGCCTCAGTAGCTCGCCTTCGGGGTTCCGGTGAAAGCTGCGCACTCGTCCGGCATCGCTGACCTCGTATAGCCCCTCGTAGCCGACTACTGGCAGCCACCGTTCGGTTTCGACTTCAGCCACGGTCGCCCCCCGCCTCGTCGGCCACCAGGTCGCGCGGGTCGATGCCCAGCGCGTCGGCCAACCGGAATACGTACTTGGCGCTGGGCGCGCTGGCGCCACGCTCCCACCGGGCCACGCGCATTTCGCCTGTGCCGATAAGCCGGGCCAGCTCCCGCTGCGTTAAACCTTTCCGCTTCCGGGCGGCCTTTATGACTTCTGCTATTAAGCGCATGCGCGCCCCTTTCGATTGACTAACTCCAGCCAATCAGGCGGCGGGGGCTTGCTGGAATGCCATTACATCCCGCTCAAGAATGTGGCGTCCGCCACTGCGTTTCTGACAAACCCGCCGGAAAACCGAGGCGCGCGCCACGGGGGTCCAGATCGACCGACCCCCGCACGCGCAATCGTGCGGGGGGCGGTCTCTCCTGCCGCCCCCGCGTGATTGCCGCTCGCTGAAGCTCCGGGCGGTCTTTCTCAAATCGAGAAGGGGCGCCCGGTGCGCTGGGCCGGGGCGGGTGGGCCACCTCGCCCCCGTTTAAGCGAGAGCCGCGCCCCCGCTGGGGGCGCGCACCAGCTGGGCTGGCCACCACATGTGGGGCGGGTCCTCAACAACCAGGTCGCCACGGTCGATGGTGCCGGCCAGGGGGGCAGTGTCAAAGTTCGCCCACGCCCCGGCGCTGGCCCACACCTGCAGCGGCCAACCGTCCTCGGGGGCTGTTACAACAGCGTCCAGGGCCTCGACCAGGCGCCACCGGTCGGCGTCGAGCCGGTCAGCCTCGACCCACACCACCGTCGAGGGCAGGTGCTCGGGCTCGGTGTCGGGGGCGGGCAGGTCGCAGTCCGACACCATCGAGTCAAAGTCGTCGGGCAGCAGGTCGCGCAGTGTGGCCTCGTCCGGGGTCGGGGGCGGGGCCTTGCACAGTTGCGGGTCGAACCGCGTTGAGGGCTCGCGCAACGCGTCGGCCAGCAGGGCGCTGGCCTGCTCGGGCCAGCGGTAGTAGCGGCAGGTCCCCAGCGGTTCGGCGGTTCGGGCGACGGGGCACAGGTCGATCGGGGCGGGCCACACCAGTCGCGCCCAACCCGACTGGTCGCCCCACAGCCACCCCAGTAGGTGCGCGGCAAGTGCGGTCATAGCCGCAGAGTGGCACGTTCGCGAGGTCCGCCGAATACCCCAGTTTGGTTTAGGAGGGGTAGCCCGGTAGGCCCCGGTAGGCCCCCGCTGAGCAGTTGCGATTACGACGGGTAACTAGCGCCTGTGGCCGGGGTCACAAGCCGCGAGCCGTGGCCCACGCCACACAGGCCACTTCCCGAGCACACACCGCCACTTCGGGTGACCCCTAGCCGGTGAGAGCACGTGCGCTGTGGCCTCAGGCGGGCGTAGGCGGGAGTAGCGGGTGTAAAGCTGAACGCGTTTGTGCCGCCGGGGCTGTGTGTGCTCCGCTGGGGAACAGAACCGGCTCATAGCCGTCCGGCCCCCGCCTGCGGGCGGGTGATTGACACCGGGTAGCGGGGAGACAGCCGATGGGCAGCGGTGGCCACAGGGCCGGCCGCTGCGGGGACGGACGCACATCCGGGCCGTTCTGGCGCCCCGACCACTCGTGGCGGGAGCGCGATCGTTCCTGGACGAGGAACCCCATTGCAAGCCCTGGCATTCGACCGTGCCGCGATGCGGCGCGTCCGCGAACAACACGGAGTCGACCGACGGCAGCTCGCCGACCGAATCGGGCGCCACATCTCTTCAATACAGAGGTGGGAGTACGGGCACAAGACGCCCCTACTCGGCACTATCGGCGAGATCGCCGACGCCCTAGGCGTCGATTACACCGAGCTGATCACCCGCACCGACAAGGCCGGGGGTGTCGAGTGACCGCCCCCGCCGACGCGGCAGCGGACGAGGAGACCACCGAAGTCATTTGGACCGCCGCCCCCATGGGCGACGCCGCCTATCGAAGGCTCTTGCGCCTGCTGTTCGCACCCGCCGACGACGACCGAACCGGGGGCGACGCCGATGACTGACACGCAGCAGCCCCCCGCCCAACCCCAGGCGGGGGGCCACCAGAGCCAACCGAACCCAAACTCTGATTCCAGTGAAGCAGGCCCTATGACCAGCGCACAAACTGACAGTCCTTGGGTGGCTCGGGCTGAAGCCGACGGCGTTCTCGTCGTCAGCCACCAGGGCGGGGCCATGGAGTCCGTGCGCGACGAGCGGGGCGTGTTGGCCAACGCCCTGGAGCTGGCCAAGCTGGGGCACCCCGTGTTGCCGTGCTGGGGCGTGCGCGACGATGGCACGTGCCGCTGTCCCCACGGTGAGGCGTGCAAGAGCACGGGAAAGCATCCGCTCAGCCGCAAGGGCTTCGCCCCCAACGGCCTGGACGACGCCACCACTGAGGCCGACACCATCATCGGGTGGTTCGCCCAGGACAGCGGCAAACTCAACTTGGGGTGGCGCCTGGACGGGCTGGGCGTGCCCGACGTCGACGTTGCCGACGGCAAGATCGGCGGCCAGACCGTGGCTGAGCTGGAGGCCGAACACGGACCCCTGACCCCCACGCTGACCATTCGCACGGGTCGGGGTGGCCTTCAGTACGTCTACGAGCTGCCCGGTGTCGACACCGAGCAGTACGGCGACTCGCTGGGCACCAACGTCGACTTCAAGCGCGGCGCGGGGGCCTACGTCATGGTGCCCGGGTCGAAGACGGTCGACGTGTACCGGATCGAGTCGGGCAAGCTCGGTGAACACGAACCGCTGCCCCAGTGGGTGCACGAGGTGGCACGCAGGAACCCGCTTGACCAGGTGCGACAGCGCCGCAAACAGCAGCGGGAGGCCACCGCGCGCGCTGAGGCGATCGACAGCACCCGATTGGCCGAAAGTCTGGCCGAGTGCGACTCGAAGGCCGCATGCCTGAACCTGTCCCCTGGCCACCCCGACCGCAGCTCTTACGACTGGGTCAAGAAGACGGCCGGGTACGAGGCCCGAGACGCCCGGGACACGACTGCGCGGTCGTATGCCGACTACTACGCGGCGATGTGCGCCTACGACGGGGCGTCGGACCACCCGCGCTACGACTACGACCCCGAAAAGTTCGACGAGATCCTCACGTTTGTGTGGCGCGAGGAGTCAACCAAGCGCGCCGAGGTTTCCACCAACCAGGCAACGCGCGAGCTGTGGCGCGCGGACACCGAGGCGTACAAAGCTACCGGGGAGTACGACAACGAGGCGAACAAGGCACTTCTGCGCACGGTCACCCAGGAGGAGGCCCAGAAAGAGCGAGCCGCCGCCGACTGGAAACCCCCGGCCGACGAGCGAGCTGGCAACCTGGCCGACCGCTTGGCCAGGGAACGCCCGAAGGTGCCGCACCGGTTCGAGGGGCTCGGCAAGGTCGGGGCCAACACAACCGTCGCGGCTCAGTACAAGGCCGGAAAGACCACGCTGGTGTGCAATCTGGTGAGGTCTCTCGCTGACGAGGTACCGCTGTTCGGTCGGTTCGAGTTGAACACGCCGCTTTCAGGCAACATCGCCGTGTTCAACTACGAACTCGATGACGACGAGTTCGAGGACTGGTTGGCCGATCAGAACATCAAGCACCCTGACCGAGTGCATCTGCTGCACCTGCGGGGCGAGAAGCTACCGCTGGTGTCAGAGCCGGTAGAGGAGTGGGTGACGCAGTGGCTGGCCGAGCGCGACATCGAGGCGTTGATCATCGACCCTGCGGCCAGAGCGTTCAGCGGGTGTGGGGACGAGAACAGCAACCAGGACGTGGCGGCGTTCACCGAGGCTGTGGATGTGATCAAGCACAACGCCGGGGTGCGAGACCTGTGGATGCCCACCCACACCGGCCGGGGCCAGGAGGAAGCCGCCGAGCGTTCGCGCGGAGCCACGCGCTGGGACGACTGGCCGGACGTGCTGTGGAAGCTGGTCAAGGGCGACACCGGCAACCGGTACTTCGGCGCGCAGGGACGCAAGGTCAACCAGGCCGAGATCGAACTGTCATTCGACTCGGGCACAGGGCGCCTGGGCACCACAGGTGGCGGTGACCGGCAGTCGGCAGCCGAAGAGACGGAAGTGGGTCGCGCGGTCCAGCTACTGCGAACCCACCTCAGTCAGCACGGGGAGTGCTCCAAGAGCCAACTGTCGGGGCAGATCAGCAGCACCAAGAAGAAGGCCGAGCGCGTCATGAAGCTGGCCATCGAGCGGGGCAAGATCATCGAGCACAAAGCCGACAAGCCCGGCAAGCCACATCAACTCTCTCTTCCTTCTTCTTAACCAACCTCCCTCACCTCCCTGCAACCTCCCTACGACCTCCCTCCAGCCGCCGTAGGGAGGTGACCGGAACCAACCTCCCTCCTCCCCTTGGGGAGGGAGGTGGTTCGGTCCCTCCGTCCGGTGGCGGCTGGAGGAATGCGGGAGGAGGGAGGGAGGTGGCCCACTCAACTACGCACGCCCCGCCCCAGTAACCAAAATTCAACTAGCACGCAGGAGGCCCAACGTGGGCAAGAAGAGCCACCAACCCCACCGCCAGGGCGGCCAACACACGTCGGTTGCTGCCGCGTGGTGGCTAGGCCAAACATGCGTTGGCTTCGACAGCCCCAACGCGGCTGACGACAAGGCGTGCCGGGCGCGCGCCCAAGACGACCTTGAGTGGGCAGCGCGCCAGCACCCCCATTTGATCAACGACGACGCCGCCTTGATAGCAGCAGCCGCCCACCGCCCCGGTGGCACGGGGTGCCCCGTGTGCACGCCGAGCCTGGTTGAGGAGCCGACCGCATGACAACCCGCCAACTCGAACCGCCACCCACCTTGAGGTTCAACCGCCGCGCCTTGATCCGGATTCGGCGCGAACGCGACGTGTCGGTGCGGAAGCTGGCCCGCAGACTCGGCCACCACCACGACCACCACGTGGCCGACTGGCTGAACGGCCACAGCGAACCCGGCTTGGGCAGCATCGGGCGGCTGGCGCGCGCGCTGGACTGCGATTGGCGCGACCTGATCGCGTGGTCGCACGAGGAGCCGCCACACCGCCGCCACGTGGCCCAGGCCGAAGGCGCCCTTCCTTAAACGCGGGCGACACGCCGCCGTCCGGCCGGGGCTGAGCCCCGGCCACGGCGCGCGAGCCCCTCGGAGGCCCCACCGAGCTTCAGCGAGACGTATGCGGGGCGGCAGGAGGCTGCGCCACCGACTCTGCGGAGGAGTGCACAAAGCCCCCAATATCGAGCGGCTGGCCTGTTACTGTCCCGACATGGACCAGCCTTCCTCTCTCGTCGTCTGCCGCGCGGGCCATACCGCCCATTACCCGGCCGCACTCGAAACCGCCGCCAACACTGGGACTGACCTGGCGTTCTGCATCGCCTGCGACTGTCAGCGGGTCCACATGGTCGTTCTGTACAGCGGCGAGCGCCCTCGCGTGGTCGCGTCTGGAGACGTCGACCTTTACGCCCGATTCGAGGCCACCGAATGGCCCGAGCGTGTCCACACCGACGAGGCGGGGGCGTTCTTCTATCGGGAAATGGAACCGCTCGGCCTCGCGCTGTTTCTGGAGGAGGAACGTCGTGATCATCGACCTGGGTGACGTGGTTGCGGTCGTCGCTGCCGTGTTCGCGGGACTCGCCTGGTGGCAGGCCAGGAGGTCAGCCAACTCGGATACCACGCTGGCCAAGATTGCGAACGGAGAGCTGCGCGGCAGGCTCGCCCAGTGGAGTCCCGAGCGGATGCACAAGCCGGACCCAGAGGTCCGCAGGGATGGCGCACGGAGGGGCCGCGTCATGAATTCGGGTGACGAGTTGGCCCTCAAAGTCGTGGTCAAGGGTGAGCGGGTCGTCCGGCAGGGTGAAGAGGACGAGGTGGCCGTAGGGCACGGCGTGGAGTTTGAGTACCGGGTCTCCTACGAGGGCGATGGAACCCCTCCGCCTGAAGCGTTCTACATTCAGGTGGTGTGGGACAGGCCCGAGCACTCTGGCGGCGGGAGGAGGATGGAGACCGTTAGGTTCGCTCCTCGGGAGCTTCCGCGCCCCTGATGCCCCTGATGCCAAAGCTTCTGTCACTTGTCCTTGAATCGGCACCCCACCCCGTGGTTCTCGCGTGGCCGTCGTCAAGCTCTCGTGGGCGCCCCGCCCCCCTCAGCCCCGGCCAGCCCGCGCGAGCCTCGGAGACACAACGGAGCTTCAGCGAGCGGTATCCCGGGCGTCGTCGGGGCCGCCCCGTGGAGCCAGCGTTAGATACAGGTTGTCCCCTCGGGGATGGAGGCTGCTGGCGAACCACTCGCCTTCGATCTCGACCACGAACCACCCGGGCTTGCTCTCGTGGCGGCGCACGTTCACGTTCGGCTCATCCATCCGGCTACCTTACAGCGACCGGCGTGTTGGCCGCTCAGCGGCACATTGTCAGCGCTGAGGCGTACCGTTCGTAGCCAGGGAGATGCAGTCACCAACTCGCGGAGGGGATCGACATGACCAACCTCTACACGAAGAACGGCGTGCCGCTGAACGTGCGGGGCAACGAGGTGTTCAACCAGTCAGGCCGGTCGATCGGTCGGATCAGCGGGTCAAAGGTGTTCGGATCCAACGGCCGCTACGTCGGCACGATCGACGGTGATCGGCTGGTCTACCGGTCAACCGACTCAGCAACCACCGGGGGGTCTTTCGCGCCTAGCGCCGGAGCCGGAACGGCCAGCGCCCCCGTAGCTGGGTCCGCCATCTGGGGCGAAGAGCCCGACATCAGCGGCTGACACCATGCTCCACGCTTCGCCGCCCTGGCCCTCCAGGTGAGAGCCAGGGCGTTCGTTAGTCTCGGTCCTTCCCTGGGCACACCCGGTGATCGGCATCCCACCAGATCGGGTAGAAGACACGGGGATGTTCAGGCGTCAGGACTCCCCACAGCCGACCCATGTTTCCCTCACGGAACCGAAAGAGTTCGTCCCACTCTTCCAGCTTCAGTTCATGCAGCCGATTCTGGGCTTCCTTGCACAGATTTTCGACAGGGATGGGCTTGTTTCTAGGACCGCGACGCTTCTTGCCCCCGGTCTGCTGGTTAAAGATTTCCGTCCAGGTCAGGGACTCCATCTCGCGGAGGAGGGCGACGATCTTAAGGAGCGTGGCTTCATCGATCCCCCACGACCAGCTCCCCTGGTGATCACGGTCGAGCAACGAGAGACGCCACAGAGGACTTTGGCCATCAACGTCGTGACTGGCGGGAAGCCGACGTGGCACGCGGTTCGGCTGCTCGGGTACGACCGAAGCGGGAAGTCGCTTCGGCCTCTTGCCGCCCTTGCTCATACAGTCTCGGCGTCGTCCCTGTCGAGCAGCGAGCTGTAGAACTCCTTCATCGCGTCCGGCGGGATCTCAGCGTTGCTGCCGACATGGGCGGGAAGGCCCGCCCGGGCCTTCCTCCAAGGGTCTTCGTTGTGGGTCATCTCGCTGAGCTGCTTCCCCGTTAGCTTCCCGTAGGTGTCGACCACAACGTCGATGCTCTTGCGCTGGTCAGGGGTCAGGTGGTCGACGTCACCACGCGGCCACTCCCCAACGGAGAACTGGCCGCGGTGCTCGGCGAACAGTTCGCGTACGACAGGACCGTTGGCCCATGCCTCGATGCGCTCCTGGAACAGGGGGTCCTCGTCCCAGACCAGCGACCACGCCTGCGAGTAGTAGACGAGCTTCTGAAGCTTCATGGTGGACACGGGGCCGACCTTGGACAGGACGTAAGCGGCTACGTCATGTGCGCTAGCCACGGCGGTCTCCCTTCCTGTCGGTCGCGCTGTGCAGTTTGCTGTCGACTGCGGGTCGTGCGCGGGGGGGGTGGGCACGTCAGAGATCCCAACTCAATCGTATGTCCGATTCGCATCTATTTCTGTACCCCTGGGGTGCGACAAATCTATCTCTTCGCAACGCTCGGCATTGGCAAAACTACTAAACGCACCCATGGTGTTGCCGTCTGCAACACGAGCCACCGGCGACCGGCGCGGCTCTCGGTGGCTTTTCCTTGACCTGGCGAGGTGGGGTGGGCCCGACACCCGCCCCGCCCCCGCCAGGCGCCCGGAGACGCCCCCAGATGTCAGAGAGAGGCCACCGCACGCCGGGTTCAATCCGCCGCGTCCTGCTCGGCAGCGGCCTCCCGGCGCTCGCGCGGGGTCACCTCGTCGGTGGACCACTCCAGCAGGTCGGCGGGGTCGCTCACTGGTCGTCCTCCGCCCACTCGATGAGGACAGTGGGGTGGCAGCCCAGGGCGTCGGCGAGACGGCCGATGGTGCGCAGGTCAGGGGTCTGCTGGCCAGCCTCCCAGCGGGCCAGGCTCCTGCGGTCGAGCCCGCTGGTCTTGGCAAGCCGGATCTTGGACAGGCCGCGCTGCTCGCGAACGAGCTGCATGGCCCGATGGTGAATCTCAGCGTGTGCACGGGTGGGTCTCCCGGAACGAAGGTCGGTACGGCTCCGACCTCGTCCCGACTCCCACTTGCCCTTTCGGGTAGCCAAGATCTACGAGTTCAGTGCTCCTGCGGTGACTCCACCCCATCACCCGGGCGTCGCTCCCGCAATCGGTAGGGGTGCCCCAGCTACCGCCCTCCCCCGGTACCCCCAGTACGGCAACGACACGCCGGGCTCCTACGGGGCTCATCACTCGTCGTTCGGGCCGGCGCAACGAGAAGTGACAGCAAGGCGTGTTCAGGCCGACACAGCCTCGTAATCCGCTCGTGACCCCACTCAGAGGGCCGTCACAGGTCGGCCACACCAGCGCCCCTTATCGGTGGCGAGTGACATCATGTCGGGCATGAGCAGACATGAAAGCGACGAGGACCGTGTGTTGGACGCGTTCCGGCGCTGGCTGATCGCCGAGGGCTGGACCCCCACCACGCCCACCGACCAGTGGACCGACATCGAGGCGGTGCGCGGCGACGAGCGGCTGATCGGTGAGGCCAAGGGCCGAACCACCGAGAGGGGCATAGACGCTGACATCGCGTACGGCCAGCTGCTGCGCCGGATGACGGACCAGTCCCCGACCATCCGCTACGCCCTGATCGTGCCGACCTCGGCCGTCAAGGCTGCCGAGCGCGTTCCCTCTGCCGTGCGGCACCCGCTCCGAATCGACCTGTACGAAGTCACCGACGACAACCGCGTACTTCCCCGCCCGGCGTAGCCCCTCCTCGGCCGCCCGTGGGGTCTCGGAGCCGCCCGACGCCACCTGGCGCCGAGCGGCTGAGGGTGGTTAAGGGCTAGCTGGCCGGACCTCGGGGGTCGTAATAGGCCCCCTCGCCCCGCTGTTCGAGCTGGTTGGCGAACCACGGAGCCGACAGCATCGAGAACCGCCGCCCGGCCCGAGGCGGGGGGTTGTCCAGCTCCCGCACGAAGTCCTCAAGCTCCGGTTGGATGAGCGTGGGGGCGTACGGGGTGTCGGCTTCGACGGCCACCGCAACCCACAGGTTCGGAGTGCGCCGGATACGCCAGGTGTCGCCGTACACCTGCCGCAGCACCGCCAACACGGCCGTTTCAAGGTCCGCTTCGCAAACCAGACGGGTCATGTGCTCGCAGTGGGCGCCCCACACCCGCGAGCCGTCCCGGGCGACGTTCACCAGCCGCACCTCGGCCCCCACCGCTTCGGCCCACGCTTGCAGTTCGCTCAGGTCGTTTAGCTGCTTGATGTCGGGGTTCACCGCAGGGCCTCCAATCCGGCCAGGGTGCGCCGCAGCAGCTCGGCTGAAAGGGCGTCCTGCGTTGCTTTTTGGCGCTCCCAGATCCGGTAGTACGGCCGAACGCGGTTGGAACGGCGGGGCGCCGCTGTGGTTTCATTAGGCACTGTCATCGACTCCTCAGCAGTCGGTGGCCACACCCCCGGCCTGTGGCTGCAGGCGCGGGGGCCTTTTCTATCCATTATACATGACAACACATGACCTCACGTGAGGTCATGTGAAAGCGCAGGTCAGCGACTATTGTTATATGGCGATAGACCTGGACGGTCCTGAGTTCCTGCGCGATCAGGTGGCGGCGATCCTGCGCGCCCGGATCGAGTCGGGCGAGTACCCGCCTCGGCGCCGTATCCCACCTGAGGCCGAGTTCATCGAGGAGTTCGGGGTGTCACGGCCCACCGTGCGCGCCGCGTTGGCCATCCTCGAAGACGAGGGCCGCATCGTCACCCGGCGCGGCAAGGGCCGGTTCGTGGTCGGGCCGGAAAGCTAGTCCTGCGGGTCGATCCGCTCGGCCACGTCGGGCCAGCCGAGCTGGCGACCCCACTGGGCACTCCCCTGGCCGGTGGCCACGTCGCCGCTGGTTTTGAACACCCAGCACCCGGCCACGCCCCACCGAATCAAGTGGCCTTTGAGCTTGCCGTCGTGGCCGGGCGCCCACGTGCGGCTGGTCTCGCTGTCGCACCCGGTTGTCTCGACGCGCCACGTTGTCTCGCCGTCTGGCACCAGCCCCCAAAAGCTGGCGCACTCGCACTGCTGTCGTTCGTTGTCAGATGACGTCATGTCGACTGACCCTAGCGCACCTGGTGGGCACGTGTCGGGAGAACGCCGAACCAATTGGGGCAAAGCGGGGGCGCGTGTCCGTGACGGCTGGGACCATCGGGGCATGACACCAGAAACGTGGGCCGCGATTGCCGCCGCAGGGGGCGCTTGGGCCGCCGCCCTCGTGTCCATCGTGTCGGCAATCTTCACCGGAGTCCAGGTCAAAGCCGTCAGAAAGCAGACCGGGCACCAGGAGCGGGCGGCCGACGCAGCGAATGAGCAAACCAAACTTCAGCGCCAGATAGCCAGGGACGCCGCCCAGCCCTACGTCTGGGTGGACGTGCGCGCGGATGAGGCACAGGGGTCGGCGTTTAACCTGCTCCTTGGTAACTCGGGGCCGACGTTCGCGCACAACATCCGCGCCACCATCGACCCACCACTGCCGAGTGACAACAGTTCCTCCGCGAAGGGAGAAGCCGCACAGCGGCGACTGCGCGAGGGCATCAAGTCGCTCGGTCCTGGCCACAGGCTCGTCTGGTTTATCGGCATTGGCCGTAAGATCGTGGAGGAGGACGTCCCGCAGCTCCACACGATCACGATCGAGGCTGAAGGGCCATACGGCCCGGTCGGGCCGCTGACCTACGACCTCGACCTCGCCGACTTCCGCGAAACCCGTGACGCGCCTGAGGGCAACCTGTACTTCGTCCGCAAGGCGATCGAAAAGATTGAGGAGAAGCTCCCGAGCCCAAAGAAGCCGCTGCGGGTGGTCGTCGAGGGCCGGGGCGACGAGCAGGGGCCGCCCAAGTCTCTGGTGGACGGTTCCTCGTAGCGGCGCCGCGCCCCCGCACACGCGCGGCCCCACCGCCCGGTGGGGGCCGCGGGCCGTGGCCGGACCGCTACGCGAGGTCCAGGGCGAACGGGAGCCGACCTCTGGCGGGCGGTGCCAAAACGGCCCCGCGCGTGGACGGGGCCATTCCGGTCCGGGTGTTAGGAAGCCGGTTCGGTTTCGCCAACCGAACCGGCTTCCCCATCCAAGAGCGCAACCAGCTCATCGACCACTTCCACGGCGTTCCTGCGGTACTCCTCGTTCACCTGGATGCGGTGTCCCATCACCTCCAGGCGGCCAGAGGGCAGGCAGTAGAAGGGGCAGCCCCGGGCAAAGGCCACCACGCCCGTGGTCTGGAAGTCCCGGATGTCGACCACACCGTCTTCGATCTCACCGAATGTGAAGATCTCCTGGTGTGAATGCAGGATCTTCGTGACGTCGTTGTCGATCGAGCGCAGCACAACCGCGTAGGCAGAGGCAGGCCCCATGTACTGGGTCAGACGGTTCTTGGCGATCACATGGACCTTCGGAAGCCCACGACCCGCCTCTCGGAGCCGAGTTGCAAAGGCGTAGGACGCGTAGATATCTGACGGCAGCTTCATACCAAAGACCAGCGAGAACGCGTTCTGAATCGCTCGACGGGACGAGTCGTCAGCCATAACGGGGAGAACAAGCCGGTCGGTGCTGGACAGAGCGATCTGCGTGTAGATCGAGAAGCTCGGGTTGGCGTCAATGAAGACCACGTCGTAGTCATCGCGCAGCTGGTCAAGGAAGTCCGAGAGCCAGCCGATCACAGACACCCAGGCGTTGGTCCCCGGGATCTGAGTGTTCGCCAACGTCGAGATCGCGTTGGACTGAAGCTCAAGAAGCGGATCGCCGCAGACAAGGTCGATGTTGCCGGGGATCGACTCGTTGTACTCCTGGGGGCGGGTGATGAAGTCCCTGGCCTCGAAGCCGGGTGAACTGTATGGGGCAGGCAGCCGAAGCTGGAAGTACCCCCCAATGGTTGCACGCTGCGTTTCCCCCTGTCGAAGCAGGAGGTTTTGACTACCTCCGTCGGTCAACCCTCCGAGAAGCAGCTCGGACATGTTGGCCTGCGGGCAGACGTCGACAACCAGCACCCGCTGCTCGGGGTGCTTGTGCGCGTAGGCGCAAGCCGACTGGAAGCACAGACTGGTCTTGCCGGTGCCGCCCTTGTTATTCCAGAACCCATAGACGATCATGAGTGACACCTCCTTGTCTTTCGTGTACTATCTTACGTACTTAGCATACACAACAAAGTCAGAAAATGACACGCCCGCCCAGCGATGCCACCGGGTGGGACCGTGGGCGATCAGATGGCTACGCCACGTCTAGCGCGAACGGGACCGGACCCAGAGCGGCCCCCCAGAAAACAGGCCCGGGAACCGCCATGAGCGAGCGACACAGCTGAAGGCTGTGCTTGGCGGTGTTCAGCGCGCCACTGCGCCGCCCGGCCTCGACGACAACCGTGCCCGGCGTGAGGGCGGCGATCAGGCGGTTCCGGACCAGGAAACCGTGCCGGGCGGGCCTGGTACCCAACGGGTGCTCGCTCACGAGCGCGCCTCGCACCGCGATGTCACCGAACAGGTTCTCGTGACCGCTCGGATAGTTCATATCGAGCCCACAGGCCAGGACCGCGACGGTTGGGGCACCACCGGCCAACGCGCCACGGTGGGACGCCGCGTCGATTCCGTAGGCGCCCCCGGACACCACGCACCAGGAACGCTCGGCGAGCGCGCACGCGAGTTCACCGGCGACATGCGCCCCGTACCCGCTCGCCGCCCGCGAGCCGACCATGGCCACCGAGCGCAGGCAGGCGTTGCGGAGGTCGTGGGCTCCGCGAACCCACAGAGCGTAGGGCCGGTGCTCGGCGAGCTGGTCGAGCTGGGCCGGCCACTCGGGATCGCCCGGGGTGACGAGCCGCACTCCCAGATCGGCGGCGCTGGTGATCAGGTTCTCGGTGTCGAGGGTCGCGGCGCGTTCCCGCCAGAGCTCGGCCCGGGCGGGATCGGGTCCATGGACCGAGCCGGCCGAGAGGGGCTCGCCCGACAGCAGCGCGTGCCACACGGCGGCCGCACCGCGCTCGGCGAGCAGGGAGCCCACGAACGGGTCGGCGGGGGGTACCGCGGCGGTCAGGCAGGCGCGCGCCACAGCCTCACGGGAGGGGTCCCCGGGTTCGGCCACGGGGCTGGTCACTGCGCCCTCCCCGTCCAGAGAGCGAAAGCGTAGGCGGTGTCGTCGCACCCGGGTTCGGGGCGGCCCGCCAAGTCGGCCAGACTCCAGGCCACCCGCAGCGCGCGGTCGACCCCGCGGGCGCTGATCTCGCCGCGTTCCATGGCCGCGGCCAGGACCCGCAGCGCCGCGTCCGAAACCGGAAACCTGCGGCGCAGTTCCGCTCCGGGAATCTCGGCGTTGGTCGACCAGGGGGTCCCGGCCAACCGGTGGCCACAGCGCTCGCGGGCCCGGGACACCCGCTCGACGACGGTGGCCGAGGACTCGGCGAACGCCCGGTCGGCCAACAGCTCGGCGCGAGCCACGGGCTGCAGCTCGACCTTGAGGTCCACCCGGTCCAACAACGGCCCCGAGAGCCGGCCGAGGTAACGGCGGCGCTGCGGTGACGAGCACGTGCACGCGTTACCCGGTTTGCCACACGGGCACGGGTTGGCGGCCAGCACGAGCAGGAACCGCGCGGGGAAACGCACCGTGGCGGCGGAACGGGACACGACGACCGTGCCGGTCTCCAGCGGCTGGCGCAACGACTCCAGCACACCCCGGCCGAACTCGGGGGCCTCGTCGACGAACAGCGCACCGCGGTGCGCCAGCGACACGCAGCCGGGACGGACCCGACCACTGCCCCCACCGATGACCGCGGCCCGCGTCGCGGTGTGATGCGGGGCGCAAAACGGGGGCTCGGTGACGAGGGGGGCGTTCTCGGGTAACGCGTCCGCGACCGAGTGCACCGCGGTGACCTCCAGGGACTCCTCCATGCTGAGACCGGGCAACAGGGTCGGAAGCCGCTCGGCGAGCAGGCTCTTTCCGGTGCCGGGCGGCCCGAGCAGCAGTAGGTTGTGCCCACCGGCCGCGGCGATCTCCACGGCCCGCCGGGCGACCGGCTGGCCCAACACGTCGGCGAGGTCGGGGCGCGGCGCGGATATCGCCTCCGCGGGGGCGGAGCGCTCAGTGGACTCCTCGTCATCGGACGGTGCGGAGACGGCCTCGCCCCGCAGCCACGCGAAGAGTTCCTCGAGGGAGCCGACCGCGACGATCTCGACATCGGGGACGAGACGGGCCTCGGCGGCGTTCCGGCGCGCCACCACGAACCTGGAGTACCCGCCGCGTGCCGCCGCCAGCACCGCGGGCAGCACACCGGGCACGGGACGGACACGACCGTCGAGGGCGACCTCGGCCAGGAACACGGCGCCGCTCAGGCTATCCACGGGGGCCACGCCGCTGGCCCCCATGACCGCCGCGGCGATGGCCAGGTCGAATCCGCTGCCGCTCTTGGGCAGGCTGGCCGGCGAGAGGCTGATCGTGATGTGGTCGTCGGGCCAGACCTCACCACTGTTGATCACGGCCGCGCGGATGCGGTCGCGCGCCTCGCGCAGGGCCGCGTCGGGAAGCCCGACGAGGGTCACCCCGGCGGGACCACCACCCAGGTGCGCCTCGACCTCGACAATGTGGCCGTCAACGCCGAGCAGCGCGACGGACCTGGTGCACGCGAGACTCATCAGGCCACCCCCGGCTGGTGCTTGATGAGGCAGGGGCCGTGCGGGGGCACCAGTACGGCCACGGTGTCGATCCGCGCACGCGCCTCGCCCGCACCGTTCTGGATCGCCCAGAGCCGCGCCAACCGGCGTAGCCGGCGCCGCTTCTCCGGTGTCACGGCCTCGAGGGGAGAACCGAACCGCAGACTGGTCCGGGTCTTGACCTCGGCGATGACGAGAACTCCCGCCGCGCGCGCGACGATGTCGATCTCCCCGGCCGCGCATCGCCAGTTGCGCGCCAGGAGGCGCATGCCGGCGTTTCGTCGCAGATGGGCCGCGGCCAGCTCCTCCCCGCGCCGGCCAAGCGCGTTCCGGGGTTCCGACCGCCCCCGAACACTGGTTGCCATACGTGACCACCTCCGCGCCCTACGGTGCGGAGTATCGCCAAAGCGGCGCCACCCCGCTTCAGCGCCTGTGGACACAACAACGCGGGGCGCCGTACGGCGCCCCGCGTCCGAACCAGGGGTGGGTCAGCTCCCACCGCCCGGATGCCCGGTGGAGGGAACCTCGAGATCGGACTTGGTGATCTCCTCGACGTTGACGTCCTTGAAGGTCACCACACGCACGTTCCTGACGAACCTGGCCGGCCGGTACATGTCCCAGACCCAGGCATCCTCCAGGGTGACCTCGAAGTACATCTCGCCGTTGTCCGTGGTGCGCGGCTGAAGGTCCACGTGGTTGGTGAGGTAGAACCGGCGCTCGGTCTCCACCACGTAGCTGAACAGGCCGACGACATCGCGATACTCGCGATAGAGCTGCAGCTCCATGTCGGCCTCGTACCTCTCCAGGTCCTCAGAACTCATCTCGTGCTCGCTTTCGTCGTGCACTCCTGGGTCGGTGGTCCGGCCCTCCTCACCCCTTCGGTCCTCCCACCGTTGGATCTGACCTCTGGTTCCCACAGAAGGAGCAGTCCGCTCCGATTCCATAATGCGCCACAGTGTCAACAAAGGCGGGTCAACGGCCGGATTCGGCCACACCGCGCGAACGGAACCGACCACGAAGGCGTTTCCCGAGGCCACGGCCGGTCCGGTGGATCGGAACGGCGGCCACGGATCCAAGGGCGAGGGGGAGCGCCGCGGCGGCCGCGGACTCGGTGGTCTCCTCCAACGCGCTGAACGAGTCGGGAACGGAGAGCGACTCGAAACGGTCCACCGGCCAGAGAAGCACGAACGCACGCCCCTCCACGCTGTCCACGGAGACGCTGCCCTCACCCGGGTCGTTCTGGTGCAGCCGGGAGTCGTAGGAGATATCCCGGTGGTCCCCCATGAGCCACAACCGTCCCTCTGGCACCTCGACGGGGCCGAACTCGGTGTGGCTCTCCTGACTGCCCGGGTAGAGGTAGGGCTCCTCCAGCGGCTCCCCGTTGACCAGCAACCGGTTCTCGGAGTCGCAGCACTCGACGGTGTCGCCCGGCACCCCGATGACCCGCTTGATGTAGTCCTTGCCGGTGGGGGTGACCCCGAGCTGCTGGCCCACCCACGTGAAGCCGCCGGCGATCGGGTTCGTCGGCTCCGTCACGTCGACGGAGCTCGCCTCGTCCCAGGAGCCCGAGCCGTTGAACACCACGATCTCGCCGCGTTCGATCTCGCGCATCTGGTACACGAGCTTGTTGACGAGCACCCGATCACCGACGAGCAGGGTGTCCTCCATCGACTTGGAGGGGATGTAGAACGCCTGTATGACCCAGGTCTTGATGATGAACGCCAAGACCAGCGCAATCACGATCAGAATGGGGAGTTCCTTCCAGAAGGACCCCTGCTTCTCGCCCTTCCCCTGCTTACTCGCGCTCATCGCCTCGTCCGCGCTCTCCCCGGTCGCCGTACTCTCTGGTCCCCCGCCTCCCCGTACACGAAACGGGGCCAATACACCGATAGCTCCCCCACGCCGAGGCGAGGGGGAGCTAGTGATCCGCGGAAAGGTCGTCCGGTACGGAGCCGAATTCGCTCATGCGGCCCGGTAGTACGAGGGTTCCATCCGTCATCGTCCACAGAGCCTATCCGAGGGCGATACCGAACGCCGGACGAAACACCGCGTGGCGCACGCCCGGACGCGCCCCATTCAGCGCTGTTTGGAACCCGGCCGGCGCTCGGGGATCCGAGCGGCCTTGCCACGCAGGTGACGCAGGTAGTAGAGCTTGGCACGGCGCACCCGACCACGAGTGACGACCTCGATCTTCTCGATCACCGGGCTGTGGATCGGGAACGTACGCTCCACGCCGACGCTGTGCCGGATCGTGCGGACCGTGAAGGTCTCCCGGTTGGCGGCGCCCTGCCGCCGGATCACCACACCCTTGACGACCTGGATCCGCGAACGGGTCCCCTCGCGGACACGCACGTGCACGTTCAGCGTGTCGCCCGCGCGGAAGGCGGGGATGTCGGAGCGCAGCTGGGCCTTCTCCAGCTCCTGAATTGCGGTGTGCATCTCAGCGGTTCCTCATCGATTGCGCGCCGCGGCGACGGACCGACGGACACTGCGGTTCGCGCGGGCGGATCTGCTGCTGGGGTCGATATCGCGTGCCCCTGGCGGGTCCGCCGCGGCGAACAGAGTCAGTACCGACACCATGCGGACAGAACACAGCGGCAGGGGCAACTCTTCTAGTCTGCCACAGATTCGGAGTCGACTCGTAACCGGACCTCGTCGATGACCTCCCGGTCACGCTGGTCCAGCTGGTCGGGCGGGATCTCGTCGAGCAGCTCCGGACGGTTGCGCGCCGTGGTTCGAAGCGCCTCGTCGCGTCGCCAACGGTCCACGGCACCGTGGTTGCCCGAGAGCAGGATCGGCGGGACCTCACGTCCTCGCCACACCGGCGGCTTCGTGTAGACCGGCCCCTCCAGCAGGTGTTCCATGGCCCCGGGGGCGAACGAGTCCTGCGCTGCGGAGTCGGCGTTTCCCAGCACCCCGGGCAGGAGCCGGCTGATCGCCTCCACCATGACCAGGGTCGCCGACTCCCCGCCCGCCAGAACGTAGTCGCCGACGCTGAGTTCCTCCACCGCCATCCGCTCACGCGCGTCGGCGACGAACCGGGCGTCGATCCCCTCGTAGCGCCCACACGCGAACACCAGCCACGGCTCGCCGGAGAGCCGTTCGGCGCGCTCCTGGGTGAAGGGAGCCCCACTGGGGGTGGGCAGGACCAGCCGCGGTGTGACCGTGTCGGGATCCCCGCCCACGACCGTGTCGAGCGCCTCACCCCACGGCTCGGGTTTCATGACCATGCCCGGCCCTCCCCCGTAGGGCGTGTCGTCCACCGTCCTGTGCCGGTCGTGTGTCCACGAACGCAGGTCGTGCACCCGGATGTCGAGGAGTCCCGACTCCCGCGCCCTGCCGATCAGCGACAGATCCAGGGGCGCGAAGTAGTCGGCGAAGATGGTGATGATGTCGATGCGCATGGTGCTCTATCGCTCGTCTCTCCAGGACGGTGGGCGTCGCTCCGGTCGGAGGGGCCGCGTTTCGGCGTGGGCCGTCCTCCACAGCCGAGGGACACCACCACCGGGGTCAGCTCCGCAGGTCGAGCAGGCCGGGTGGAGGGTCGATGACCAGCCGTCCGGCCGCGGTGTCGACCTCGGGCACGAGGTCGCGCACGAACGGGACCAGCACCTCCTGCCCGGATGACTCCGTGACCACCAGCAGGTCCTGCGCGTGGTGCAGCACGGAGTCGACCACCCCGACCTCCCGGCCCTCGACCGTGACGACCCGCAGACCGATCAGCTCGTGGTCGTGGAACTCGTCGGGGTCGTCCGACAGCGCGATCTCCTCGGAGGAGACGAGCAGGGTCACACCGCGCAGTTCCTCGGCGCGCGTCCGGTCGGTGACCGACTCGAACCGCACCAGCAGCCGCCCGGACTGCCGCCGCGACGCCGCGACCGTGAGAGGCCCCACGCTGTCTGGTTCGGTCAGCAGCCGCGCCCCCGTGGCGAAGCGTGACGCCGGGTCGTCGGTGCGCTCATCGACGACGACCTCGCCGCGGATCCCGCGTGCCCGGCCGATCCGACCGACAACGAGACGCATCGCCCTCCTCAGCGATCGTTGGACTCGGCGACTCACCCTACTCCCGTCCCCGCTGGATCCGAGACCAGCCCTCCGACGCGGGGACCGTGAGACACGCGAGGGGCGCCGGCCGTACGGCCGGCGCCCCTCGCGGCACGGTTCAGCGCACCTCGTGCAGGTCCAGCAGGTCGACTCGGACGTAGCGACCCCCCGCCAGCGCACCGACGACGGTCCGCAGCGACTTGGCGGTACGGCCGTTGCGACCGATCACCTTCCCGAGGTCATCGGGGTGGACTCGGACTTCGAGCACCTTGCCCTTCCGGAGCCGGCGGGCCTTCACGTGGACATCGTCGGAGTTCTCGACGATGCCCTTGACCAGGTGCTCCAGTGCCTCTTCCAGCACGCTAGCCCTCGCCCTCGGACTTCTCCCCAGCCTCGGCGGGTTCCTCGGCCTTCTGCGACTTCTCGCCCTTGTCGGCCTTCTTGCCGGAACGGCCCTTGCCGCTCTCCTCCTGACCGGGCAGGACCAGCTCCTTGAGGACGGCCTGGAACTCGGCTTCCTCGGCCTCCTTGTCCCGCGGCTCGGCCACCTTGAGCGGCTTCGGGGCCGGCAGCCCCTTGAACTTCTGCCAGTCGCCACTCTTCCGCAGCAGAGCCTTCACGGGATCGGTGGGCTGCGCCCCCACGGACAGCCAGTACTGCGCCCGCTCGGAGTTCACCTCGATGAAGCTGGGCTCTTCCTTCGGGTGGTACTTGCCGATTTCCTCGATGACCTTGCCATCGCGCTTCTTCTGGGCATCGGCGACGATGATGCGGTACTGCGGCGTACGGATCTTCCCCATACGCTTGAGCTTGATCTTGACAGCCACTGGTGTGGTCTTCTCCCGGTTACGGTCTGCGAAGCCCGGTTCCGCGCCACGTGGGGATGCGGAGCGTTACCGAGGCAGGGACGTGGGCGCGCGGGCAAGTAGAGGGCCGGCCCTGCGCACCGTTAGTCAGTTTCTTATTGTGCCAGACGTCCCGGACCGGAATGCGCGTCAGCGTCAATGCCGGCGCGTCGGATCCGGGAGGCGTCCGGGTGGGTCACGCCGCGACCGACACAGCGGCGGCCGTGGCCCGCACCAGGACGAAGGGGGCGGTGTGTCACACCACACTCCTACGCCACCGGCGCGCCCCGCGAAGCGGCCGGTGGCCCTTTGGAACTCACTGCTTGGGCAGCTTGAAGTCGGAGACGTTGGGCGTGTTCGACCCGCCGAGGCCGGGTGGGAGCTGTGGCCCACCCGCTCCTCCGCCAAGCCCCGGTGGCAACTGCTGAGGCTGCTCGCCGCCCTGCTCTCGGCGACGCTCCCGCTCGGCGGCCTTCTCCGCCTCCTGCTGCTTGGCCTTCATCGGGTTGCCGCTGCGCTGCTTACCCTTCTTGGCCTTCTTGCCCTGGGCCTTGGCCTTCTTCTTGCCGCCACCGCCGCCCTGGCCCGGCATGCCCGGCATACCGGGCATGCCACCGTTCTTCATCTGGCGCATCATCTTCTGTGCCTCGAAGAACCGGGTGACGAGCCCGTTGACGTCGCTGACCTGCGTTCCCGAGCCGTTGGCGATACGCAGCCGGCGCGAGCCATTGATGATCTTGGGGTTGGCGCGCTCGGCCGGCGTCATGGACTGGATGATGGCGGTGATCCGGTCGAGGTCCTTGTCGTCGACGTCACCGATCTGATCCTTCATCTGGCCCATGCCGGGCATCATGCCCAGCAGGTTCGAGATGGGACCCATCTTGCGCACCATCGACATCTGCTGCAGGAAGTCGTCGAGGGTGAAGTCGTCCTCGGAGGCCAGCGTGCTGGCCATCTTCTCGACCTCGGACTCCTCGAACGTCTTCTGCGCCTGCTCGATGAGGGTGAGCATGTCCCCCATGTCGAGGATGCGCGACGCCATCCGGTCCGGATGGAAGAGGTCGAAGTCCTCCAGCTTCTCACCGGTGGAGGCGAACATGATCGGCCGGTCGGTGACGTGCCGGATGGAGAGAGCGGCACCACCGCGCGCGTCGCCGTCGAGCTTGGTGAGCGCGACGGCGTCGTACCCAACGCCGTCCAGGAACGCCTGGGCCGTGTTCACGGCGTCCTGCCCGATCATCGCGTCGACGACGAACAGGATCTCGTTCGGTTCGACGGCGTCACGGATGTCGGCGGCCTGCTGCATCATCTCGCTGTCGACACCGAGGCGGCCGGCGGTGTCGATGATGACCACGTTGTGGTTGTTGCGCCGCGCGTGCTCGACGGACTCCCGCGCGACCTCGACCGGGTCGCCCACACCGTTGCCGGGCTGCGGCGCGAAGACCGGAACACTCGCCCGCTCGCCCACGACCTGCAACTGGGTTACCGCGTTCGGCCGCTGCAGGTCGGCCGCCACCAGCAGCGGGGTGTTGCGTTCGCCGGCCAGCCACATGCCGAGCTTCCCGGCGAGCGTGGTCTTACCGGTCCCCTGCAGCCCCGCGAGCATGATGACCGTGGGTGGTGCCTTCGTGGCGAACCGGATCTCGCGGGTCTCGCCACCGAGGATCTCGACGAGCTCCTCGTTGACGATCTTGATGACCTGCTGTGCCGGGTTCAGCGCCCTGGAGACCTCTTCCCCCCGGGCGCGTTCCTTGACTCGGGCGATGAAGTCGCGGACAACGGGAAGCGCGACGTCGGCTTCGAGCAGCGCGAGACGGATCTCGCGCGCGGTCGAATTGATGTCCTCCTCGGACAGCCGCCCTTTGCCGCGCAGCGAGGTGAAGACCGATGTCAACCGGTCGGAAAGAGTCTCGAACACGAGTGTGGTCAGTCCTTCGTCTCGGGATTGCGTTCCCAGGCTACCTGCCGGAGCCGTGATTGTGGGCCTTCGACGGCCGCCCCGCGCGGCTCGGTGCCGGCGGCCGAGGTCAATCCGACTCGTCTCCGCTTTCCTCCTCGGGCGACTCCTCCTCGGGATCGCCCTCGGCGAGGGTGGAGTCACGCTCCGACTCCAGCGTGTTGACCAGCTCGTCGGTGGCGTCCCCACCGAGTCCGCGGGTGGAGAGCAGCGCCTCGCCACCGATCTCGTACTCCTGCGGTGTCGAACTCGGTGCCAGCTCGTAGTCGACACTGCACGAGAGATCCGCGGTCGAACCCGCCTCCAGCGACGTGGTGTCGTCACACTCCAGATCGCCGAGCTCGTCGTTGGTGAACGTGGCGTCCATGCGCACCCGGACGGTGCCCGACGCGTCGCCCGTGGACTCGTCGGTGACCGTTCCCTCGACCGTGCACTCGCCACCGGTGACGCAGTCCATCTCGATCTGCCCGTCCCAGGCGACCTCGAGACGGGCGTCGTGTGCGCCTCCGAGGTCCTCCTCAGCCCAGGAGAGGAGGTCGTCATAGACCTTCTCGATGTCGGCGGTCTCGGGCTCGGTGAGGTTCAGCCGCACCCGCGGGCCGCTGTCGCCTCCCTCCGGGACCAGCTCGCTGATCTCGATGCGGAGCAGCTGGCGCGGCTCCTCCTGGGTGACCCACACCCGGTTGTCCTCACCTTCGAGGTCGATCGCGTACGCCTCGGTGCCGTCGAGGTTCTCCGGTGTCGCCTCGCTACCGGCGGGAGCGAGCTGTTCGAGCGCGGCCGCGAGCTCGGCGGGCGCCAGCGCGCCGCCCGGGTTGATCCCCAGATGCCGGTCGTTGACGCGCACCCAGCTGTCGCCGTACTGGTCGGAGTCGGGGTTGAAGCTGCCCTGTCCCAGCCAGTACTCGCTGGGCGCCTGGACGAAGAGCTTGTTGTCCCCCTCCATGACCTGCGCCTCGCTCTCGTTCTGCCGGACGGAGCCGGTGGTGGCGCCGGAGTCGGTCACCGTGAACGACACCTCCCTGGCGTCGCTGCCGTCGGCGGCGCCGATCTCACCCTGCGCGGCGACCGCGGGAGCCCCGGCCAGCGCTCCGACCGCCTCCTCGAACAGTGGTGCCGCCTCGACGGGCTCGGGCGACTCCGCGGTCTCCTCGCCTCCGGAGCCGGGACGCAGGTCGCTCAGATCGATCGAGCAGCCCGTCACACCGATCGCGAGTACGGCCGCGATCGCCGCGAACCGGGATGGTCCGCTCGATCGGCGATCACTGGGGTCAACCGGCGCCATTATGCCTCCTGGCCGTTACCGTGGGGAATCGCGTGCTGGTCAAACATTTCTCGTCGACTGGTCGGACTCTCGGGTTCCAATGACCATCGGTGTCGGATGGATTCGACGCACTGGAGCGGGGGCAGAGAGTCGGCTGGGCGCCGTCCGGCCGCTCAGCGGAAGGTTCCGGGTCGGGTGGGACTCCGTCGCCGAAGCCAAGCGTACCCAACCGCGTTGCGCTGGTGAGCGGTCAACCGGGGGCCGGAACAGGCCACGCCGGGCGCGCACCGGGATTGGCGACCCGTTCTCTCGTGTCCCGAACAGCGAAAAGCCAGACCGGCGGGCGATCCCACCGGTCTGGCTCCGCGCCCCGCGGCAACGATGATCCGGGCCGCGTCCGCTACGTTGCGAACGCGTGAGCTCGAACCTACCGCGAGGTCACCTCCTCGCCCGGAGGCGTCGGCGAGGAGAGCCCGGTCCCCTCCATCTCGTCGAGTTCGTCGAACGCGTAGGCGGTCTCGGAGTGCAGCTCGGTGTCGAGCCCGTTGGTCTCCACGTGCTCGGGAATCCGGAAGCCCATCACCATGTCGATGAGCTTGCCGATGACGAAGGTCACGACGAACGAGTAGAGGAGCACGCCGACCACCGCGACGGCCTGCACCAGCAGGAGTGCCGCCGAACCGCCGTAGAGGAGCCCACTCGTTCCGGCCGCGGCCTCCGCCGCCAGGAACCCGATCACCAGGGAGCCGACGATGCCGCCGACCATGTGCAGGCCCACGACGTCGAGGGCGTCGTCGTACTTGAACTTGAACTTCCAGCTGATCGCGTAGGAGCAGACGGCACCGGAGGCGACACCGACGGCGATGGCCCCCAGCGGCGTCACGTCGGCGGCGGCCGGGGTGATGGCCACGAGACCGGCGACCGCGCCGGACGCGAACCCGAGCGCCGTCGCGCTGCCGTAGCGCAGCCGCTCCACCAGCATCCACGCACCGGTGGCGGCGGCCGTGGCCACCTGGGTGTTCACCAGCGCCAGAGCGGCGCTCCCGTCGGCGGCGTAGGCCGAGCCCGCGTTGAAGCCGAACCAGCCGAACCACAGCAGCGCCGCGCCGAGCAGCACGAACGGCAGGTTGTGCGGCCGCATGGACTCCGCGCCGAAGCCCTTGCGGCGCCCCAGGACGAAGGTCAGGGCGAGCGCCGCGGCGCCGGCGTTGATGTGCACGGCGGTACCACCGGCGAAGTCGATGACCTCGTAGCCCCCGATCGTGAGTTCGGAGACCCAGCCGCCGCCCCAGACCCAGTGCGCGACCGGGAAGTACACCGCGATGGCCCACAGCGGAACGAAGAGCACCCACGCGCCGAACTTGGCGCGGTCGGCGATGGCACCGCTGATGAGAGCCACCGTGATTACGGCGAACATCATCTGGAATCCGGCGTCGACGAGCTCGGGGTATCCGCCGTCGGAGACCTCACCGACGAGGCTGGAGAGGCCGGCGTACTCGAAGCCGCCGACGAAGGGGGTGAGGGGGCCGGAACCGCCGCCGTAGGCGAGCGAGTGGCCGATGAGGACCCAGAGGACGCTGACGATCGCGATACTCGCGAAGCTCATCAGCATCATGTTCAGCACGCTCTTGGCCCGTGACATGCCTCCGTACAGGAACGCCACGCCCGGTGTCATCAACATCACCAACGCGGCGCTGATCAGCAACCACGCGGTGGTGCCGCTGTCGATCATTTCGCCTCCACGAGTTCGGGGTGGGGGATTACTCAGCCGTATCGGGAAGCCACGAGCACGTCATCGGGCCCGGTGCGAATCACCAACGGCCACGATCCGCCCGAGTTGTTTCTCGCCAGAACCCTGTGTGTTGCACGGCGGTGAAGAGACGCGGCATCGCGTTACGTCCTCGTGAACGGCTTTGGCCGGGTGCGTGGCACGCACCCGGCCAAAGCCGTGAACCGACAGCGGCGCCGCGGCGGGGCGGTTCGCCGTTAAGAAACCGCTAAGGGGTGGCTCACACCCTCACGGTCGGGGCATAGTGGTTTCAGTCGAAAGTTTTGGCGATACTGAATTGTGCGAATTATGCTGATAGCGCGGGAGAGTCCGCGGGCCTCCCGCAGTGATCCGGCCGACCCTCGTGGCGACATCCGCCGTGCTCATCGAGCACCCCGGCCTGGCCCGCACACGCGGCCGGCGCCGGCGCGTCCCGGCGACCCCTCGGAGTCGACGCGAGCGGCCGACCGTCGGGCACCGCCGGTTCCCGGCCGATCACCCGCTCCCTCGGGTCACCGGGGCGGGCACGGTGGGGTGGCCGGGGCCGCCCGCAGACGCGGCGATCGCGGAATCGGGAGAGCAGATGAACGCTGAGACCCCACGGGCCATCACCGCCGCCGGCCTGACCAAAAGCTACGGCCGGCACCACGCCCTGTCGGGGGTGGACCTCCAGGTACAGCAGGGCGAGGTCTTCGGTTTCCTCGGACCGAACGGGGCGGGCAAGACCACCACCATCCGCGTCCTACTGGATCTGATCCGCCGCGACGGGGGCGAGCTGAACGTTCTCGGGCACGACCCGCGCACCGACGGCGTCCGTATTCGCCGCGACGTCGGGTACCTACCGGGTGAGCTCCCCATATCCAGCCGACGCCCCGCCCGCGAGCTGCTCACCTACCTGGGGGATCTGCGCGGCGGCGTGCCCCGGTCACGCGTCGATGAGCTCGCCGAGCGCCTCAGCCTCGACGTGTCACGACCGATCCGTGGGCTGTCCAAGGGGAACAAGCAGAAGGTGGGCCTGGTGCAGGCGTTCATGCACCAACCCCGGCTGCTGATCCTCGACGAGCCCACCAGCGGGCTCGACCCGCTGCTGCAGCAGGAGTTCCTCACCATGGTCCGCGAGGTCCGCGCCGACGGCCGGACCGTGTTCATGTCCTCACACGTACTCAGCGAGGTACAGGACGTGGCCGACCGAGCCGCGATCATCCGCGACGGACGGATCGTGGCGACCGAGGACATGGACGCGCTACGCGAGCGCGCCTCACGCCGGGTCACACTGCGCTTCGCGGACCCGGTCTCGCGGGAGAGGTTCGCCGCCGCGGAGCGCGTCCGCGACGTCGTCGTCGACGGCGACACCCTGCACTGCATGGTCGACGGCAGCCCCGACGCCCTGGTCAAGCTGGCCGCCGAACACACCGTTCTCGCGTTGACCAGCGAGGAGCCGGACCTGGAGGAACTGTTCTTCACCCACTACAACGGCGGTGACGCCGGCACTGACGGGAAGGCGGGCCGTGATGCCTCGTAACGTGTTCGGCAAGTACCTGCGCGACAACCTCCGCGCGCTCCTCGGCTGGATGGTCGCCGTCGCCGCGGTCACGCTGCTCTACAGCGCGTTCTGGCCGTCGATGGCCGACTCCGCCGAGGCCATGGACGAGTTCATGGCGACCTTCCCCAGCGGCGTCCTGGAGGCCATGGGGTGGCAAGACCTGACCTCGGCCGAGGGGTACCTGAACTCCACCGTGTTCGCGCTTCTCATGCCGATCCTGATGGTCGTCGCGGCGATCGTCATCGGCACCCGCGCGATCGCGGGCGACGAGGAGGACGGTGGCCTGGAGCTGGTTCTGGCCCACCCGGTCGGCCGGGTCAGCGTGCTGGTGCAACGGTTCGCCGCGGTGGTCGTGTTCATCGCGGCACTCGGGTTCGCCTCGTTCCTCACCCTGGCCGTGTTCGCCCCGACGTTGGACATCGACATCGCTGTCGGGTACCTGCTCGCCGCCACCAGCATGACCACGCTGGTCGCGCTGTGCTACGGGTCGCTCGCGCTGGCTGTCGGCGCGGTCACCGGCCGGCGCGGGCTAGCCCTGACCACGGGCGCACTGTTCGCTGTGATCGGCTACGTCGGCAACACGTTCGCCCTTCAGGTGTCGGAGTTGGAGTGGCTGCGGTTCCTCTCCGCCTTCTACTACGCGCTCGACCCGAACCCGCTGGCGAACGGGTTCGACGCCGGATTCACCGCGATCCTGATCGCCGTGCCGCTGGCCCTGTTGGTGATCGCGGCCACCACGTTCACCCGCCGCGACGTCGCCGTCTGACACCGGGCGAGACGCGCTGCCGTGTGGTGGCTCCTTCCCCGCGGGGGCCGCCACCACCGGGCCACCTCGCGCGGGCCGGCCTCAGCCGTTCGCGGCCCGCGGGTCGGCGGCGAGCGCCGTGCGCTTGCGCGCGACCACGGTGGCGACAGCGGGAATCACCGACGCGCCGGCGACCGCGCGCATCCACGGCCGGTCCAGGCAGTGTCCCGTGACACTGTCCAGCGATACCCGGCCCGGACCCGAGACGATCAACGACATGGCGGTCAACCCGATCAGCGCCGGGTACTCGTAGCCGCCATTGGCGTTGAAGAACCCGTTCCGGAGGTGCATCTCGGAGGCGACCCCCATGGTTCCGGCGACGGCCGCAGCCCCCGCCGGAGTGCCGAGTCCCAGCACCAGGCAGGCGCCGCCGGCCGCCTCGCCCATCCCGGCCACCAGTGCCATCGTGGAGCCCGGACGGTACCCCATCTGCTCGAATCCCTCGGCGGTGCCGCTCAGCCCACCGCCGCCGAACCAGCCGAACAGCTTCTGCGCGCCGTGGGCGAAGATCGTCGCGCCCAGCGCGGCGCGCACCCCCAGCACGGCCACATCTCCCGCACGTAGACATCCCATATGCCAGCCCCCGTCACGTGGACGCCACAGCGACCCGTGGGCCGCCCGAACCGGAGTGCCAGCTACCCGACGGGCGGCCGGACAATACACCCACCCGCGCCTCTACCGGATGCGCACACCGATTCGACCCGAGCGGACGGGCGGTGGGTACGTGCGCCGACGACCGTCACCCCGGGCCATCCGCCGCTGTCACCACCCCCGTTGGGGCGCCCCCGATCCCCCTATTCCAGGAGCGTGTCGACGAACGTCTCGGGATCGAACGGAGCGAGGTCGTCGGGTCCCTCGCCCAGCCCGACCAGCTTCACCGGGACGCCGAGCTCGCGCTGGACCTGGATGACGATCCCGCCCTTGGCGGTGCCGTCGAGCTTGGTGAGCACGATGCCGGTGACGTTGACCACCTCGGCGAACACCCGCGCCTGCCGGAGGCCGTTCTGTCCGGTCGTCGCGTCGAGGACCAGCAGCACCTCGTCGACCTGGCACCTCTTCTCGACAACGCGCTTGACCTTGCCGAGCTCGTCCATGAGTCCGGTCTTGGTGTGCAGCCGGCCCGCGGTGTCGATGATGACCGTGTCGGCACGGTCGTCGCCCTCCGAGGCCCGCGCCACGGCGTCGAAGGCGACACTGGCCGGATCGGCGCCCTCGTCCTTGCGGACCACGGGCGCGCCCACACGACCCCCCCACGTCTCGAGCTGGTCCGCCGCGGCGGCGCGGAACGTGTCGGCCGCGCCGAGGACCGCGCTGTGTCCGTCGCCCACGACCACGCGCGCGAGCTTGCCGCAGCTCGTGGTCTTGCCGGTGCCGTTGACCCCGACGACCATGATGACGGCGGGCCGGGTACCGTGCGGCTCGGTGCGCACCGTCCGGTCGAGATCCGGGTTGATCTGGGCAAGTAGTTCCTCACGGAGCAGCCCGCGCACCTCGTCCGGGCCGCGGGTCCCCAGCACCTTGACCTTGGTGCGCAGGTTGTCCACGATCTGCGACGCCGATGTGACGCCGACGTCCGCCGTGACGAGCGTGTCCTCGATCTCCTCCCAGGTGTCCTCGTCGAGCTTGTCCGAGCCGAGCAGGTTGAGCAGCCCGTGACCGAAGGTGCTCTGCGAGCGCGCCAGCCGCGCCCGCAGCCGGACCATCCGTCCGGCGGAGGGCGGCGGGGTCTCGACCTCGGTGGGCGGGACCTCCGGCTCCTCGGCGGTGACCGTTCCCGCGGTCGCGGTGCCCGCCTCCTCGGCCTCCTCGGGTTCGGCGACGGCCGTACCGGCCGAGGGCGCGCTCTCCTCGCCCGCCCCCGGTTGCCCGGATTCGGGGCGTCGAGGCCGGATCAGGAAGACACCGCCGAACACCAGGATGGCGACGACGAAGATGGCGACAGCGAAGATCGTGTAGTCCATAACGCCACCCAGTTTCGCAGAAGAAGGGGCACGATCATGTCACGCACGGCACCCGATCAGGTTCCACGGTTTCGCGTGGTACGCAGGATGACCAGGAAGAACGGGGCACCGAGGAACGCCGTCACCACCCCCAGTGGCAGCTCGGCCGGCGCGATCACCGTACGGGCGCCGATGTCCACCAGCACCAGGAACGCCGCGCCCGACACCAGTGACATCGGCAGGATGAGCCGGTAACCGGTCCCGACGAGGCGCCGCACCATGTGCGGCACGACGATGCCGACGAACCCGATCAGGCCGCTCACCGAGACCGCCGCGGCGGTCGCCAGCGACGCGGCGGCGACCACGACGAGCCGTGCCGCCGTCGCGTTCACCCCGAGGCTGCGTGCCTTCTCGTCCCCCAGCGCCAGCAGGTCGAGCAGGAACCCGCACCCGAGCAGGACCACCACGCTCACGAGCGCGTACGGCGCCACACCCCACACGTCGGCCCAGCCGCCCCGAGCCAGGCCACCGAACACCCACGCGTAGATTCGTTGCAGGTTCTCGATCCGGGTCATCTGGATGAACGTCTGTACCGCCGACAGGAACGACGACACGGCGACGCCGGCGAGGACCAGCCCGGCGGTACTGCCACCCCCCGCCGCGGAACCCAGGGTCCAGGCGGCGGCGACCCCGAGGATCGCCCCGGTGAAGGCCGCGGCCGGGATGAGCGATCCGGGGTCCGCGACCAGCGTTTCGCCGTAGACCATGACGATGGTCGCCCCGAGTCCGGCCCCGCTCGCCGCCCCCAGCAGGTAGGGGTCGGACAGCGGGTTGCGGAACACCCCCTGGTAGGCGGCGCCGGCGGCGGCGAGGAGCCCGCCGACGAGCGCGCCGAGCACCACACGGGGCAGCCGCAGCTCCACCAGAACCGCGGTTTCCCGCTCGTTGAGCGGGGAGGTCACCCCGAACGGCAACCGGGACAGGGCCGCGGCCACGATGTCGACGGGTCCGATGGCGGCGACGCCGGAGGCCACCCCCGCCAGCATGGCGGCCGTGAGCGCCGCGAGCGCGCCACCCAGCCAGACCCAACGTCGGCGCGCGGGTCGGGCACCTCCGGATCCCAGGGTTCCCGGCCACGCGGGCGCCCGCCCCCGCGAGCGAGGCGAGCCGAAGAACACTGCCTAGGTCCCCTCCGCGGACAGAACGGCCCCGGAGACGTCCTCGGCCAGCTCCACCACGCGTGGCCCCCATCGGGAGGCGATGTCGGGGTCGAGCGTGGTCACGTTGTCCTCGCGGACGGCGGTGACCGTGTCGAAGGCCGACCGCTCCTCCAGGGCCTCGACGGCCCCGTCGGTATCGTAGCCGAGGAAGATCAGGTCGGGGTCGGCCTCGACCACGAACTCCGACGAGAGCTGGGGGTAATCCCCGCTGTCCTCGGCCTCGTCGGCGATGTTGCGCAACCCGAACCGCTCGTACACCTGCCCGATGAACGTCGCGGAGCCCGCGGAGTTCATGGCGTCGTCCAGCTCGTGATAGACGCTGAGCTCGGTGTCGTCACCCAGCCGCTCCCGTGTGTCCTCGACGATCCCGGTGAGCTCGGTCTCGACCCGGGTGGCCGCCTCGTCGGCCTCGTCGGCGTGCCCGGTGGCCTCGCCCAGCAGCCGCATCTGCGCGTAGGTGTCCTCCAGGGCCGTGCCCGAGGCCAGCACGATGACCGGGATGTCGACCGCCTCCAACTGGTCGGCCGCGTCCTCGGCGTTCCTGGCCAGCAGGACCAGATCCGGATCGTGCTCGAGGACCTCCTCGACGCTCGGGTTGAAGCCGGACAGGTCGGTGTCGGGCGCCTCATCCGGGTAGGTGGAGTGCTCGTCGGCGGCGACGACCTGGTCACCCGCGCCGACCTCGAACAGGATCTCGGTGAGGGCGGGAGAGAGCGAGACGATGCGGCTCGGCTCCTCGTCCAGGCTCACCTCACCACGCGCGTCGGTGATCGTGACGGGGAACTCGCCGTTGTCGGCGCCTTCGGCGCCCTCGGCTCCCTCGGGGTCCGAGGTGCCACACGCGGACAGCGTGAGGACGGTCGCGAGCAGTACTGCCGGGGTTCGACGCGCGGTTCGCACGGGTCTCCTTAGAGCGCACGGCGGGGAGGCACGGAGCCCGCGCGGTCACGGACTGCCCTTCCCTCGAGAACAGTGATCGTCGGCGTCCGTGGAGGCGACCTGGCTCGTCCCACCGGGGGCGGCGGGCGTCACAGTTGCGGGACAGCGCCGGGTTCCGGGGCCAGCGCCCCGACCGGACTTCGCTCGCACGGTGCCGTTGCCCTGCCTGGTAAGCAGCGGCAGTACGTCCAGGTTACCCGGTGGACCGACGCGAGTCTCGCCGCCGTCGCACCGGGGTCAGCCCCCCGAGGGGCGCTCCAGTTTCTGGCTGATGACCTGGGAGATCCCGTCGCCCTGCATGGTCACCCCGTACAGCGCGTCACCCGCCTCCATGGTGCGTTTCTGGTGCGTGATGACGATGAGCTGCGACGCCTGGCGCAGTTCATCGAAGACCAGCAGCAGCCGCTGCAGGTTCGTGTCGTCGAGCGCGGCCTCGACCTCGTCCAGCACGTAGAAGGGGGACGGACGCGCCTTGAAGATCGCGGCGAGAAACGCCACAGCGGTGAGGGATCTCTCGCCCCCGGACAGCAGGGAGAGCCGTTTGACCTTCTTGCCCGGTGGCCGGGCCTCCACCTCGATCCCGGTGGTGAGCATGTCGTTGGGGTCGGTGAGGACCAGCCGCCCCTCGCCGCCGGGGAACAGCCGGCCGAAGATCTGGGCGAACTCCCGTTCCACGTCGGCGAACGCGGCGGAGAACACCTCCTGCACGCGGTCGTCGACCTCCTTGACCACCGTGAGGAGGTCGCTGCGTGTCTTCTTCAGGTCCTCGAGCTGGGAGTTGAGGTAGTTGTGCCGCTCCTCCATGGCGGCGTACTCCTCGAGCGCCAACGGGTTGATCTTGCCGAGCTGGTTGAGCTGCCTCTCGGCGGCGCGCGCGCGTTTCTCCTGCACCTCGCGCACGTAGGGGACGGGGACGGCCTCGTCCTCGGTGGCCTCCGGCGGCGGCGGAACGGGCACGCCGGGGCCGTACTCGGCGACGAGCGTCTCGACCTCCACACCCATCTCGTCGACGGCCTTCGTCTCGAGCTGTTCCAGCCGCGTCCGACGTTCGGCGCGGGCGACCTCGCTCCCGTGCGCGGCGTTGGCCAGCTTCTCCATCTCCACCGAGAGCTCACGCACCCGCGCCCGCACGGTCTTCAGCTCGGCGTCACGGGTGTCGCGCTCCTCCTCGGCCTGCCTGCGTTCACCGTCGGCGGCGGCGATGGAGGTCTCGATCCGACGCAGTGCCTCGGTGGCGGCCCGCGCCACGGCGTCGGCCACCCGTGACTGCTGACGACGCATCGCGCGGCGTTTCGCGGCGCGCTCCCGTGCCTGACGTTCCTCCCGCGCGGCGCGCAGCAGCCCGTCGGCCCGGCCAGCGATCGACTGGACCCGCTCCTCGGCGGTGCGCACCGCCAGGCGTGCCTCGGTCTCGGCCGCGCGCGCCGCGGAGGCGCTCTCCGCGAGCGTGTCGCGGCGTTCGGCGTCGGGCTCCTCGTCCTCGACGGGCTCGGCCTCGGCCGCCGCCAGGCGTTCCTCCAGGGACGCGAGTTTGGCCAGGTCCGACTCGCGGCCGGCGGCGGCCTTCGCCGACGCCGTGGCGTAGCGCTCGGCCTCCGCCTCGACCGAACGCACCTGCCCACCGAGTTTGCCGAGCCGCTGGGCCAGTTCGTTGCGATGCTTCTCGGCGTCGCGGCGGCGCCGGGCGAGATCGTCGATGACGGAGGCGACACGCGCCCGCTCCTCCTCGGCCTCGGCCAGGTCGGCCGCGGCACGCTTGCAGGAGGCCGTGGCCTCCTGCAGCCGCTCGTCGGCCTCGTCCACCGCCGCCTGGGTCTCCAACAGGCTCGGCGACGCGGAGGAGCCGCCCCGCACCAGTGCGGGGGTGAAGACGTCGCCGTCGGGGGTGACGGCCCGCAGCCCGGGCCCCGCGTCGAGGACCCGCCACGCCTCCGCCGCGTTGGACACCAGGACCGTGCGCTCCAGCAGCGCGGTCACCGCCGGGACGAGCTCCACCGGCGGGTGTACCGCGTCGACGGCGTAACGGGTACCGCTGGGCAGCGTCGGCCAATCGTCGCGCGAGACGTCGGCGACCGAGGCGACCACGATCCCGGCCCGTCCGGCGTCCTCCTCCTTCAGCAGATCCAGCGCGACCTCGACGGATTCGGACCTCTGGACGGCGACCGCGTCAGAGGCCGCGCCGAGCGCGGCGGCGACCGCGGTCTCGTGCCCGGGATCCACCTGGACCATGGAGGCGATGGAGCCCAGCAGGCCGGGCAGCCGCTCGCCGGCCGACAGCAGGGTGCCCGCGCCGTCCTTGCGGTTGAGGCCCATCTCCAGGGCCTCCTTGCGGGCGGCCAGTCCCGCGCGCTCGCGCTCGGCCGCGCGTTCGGCCTCGCGGAGCTCCTTGAGCCGGGAGTCGATGGCCGCGAGCTCGTTCCTGGCGTTGTCCTGGGCCTCGTCGAGGTGGGCGTCGCCGTCGTCCTGACCCTCGGAGTCGGCGCTGGCCCGCTCGTACTCGGCCCGCGCCGCTTCGGCACGCTCTCGGGCGTCGACCGCGGCGGCGTCGAGGCGCTCCACCTCGGCCTCGCTGGCGGCGAGCCGGCTTCGGACCGCGTCGACCTCGCCCCGCAGCTTGACCAGGCTCTCCCTGCGATCGGCCGCGGCGCGCGCGGCGGCCGCTATGCGCTGCTCCTCCTCCTGGAGGGTCCGCTCGGTCGCGGTGCGATGCGCGACGGCCTGCTCCAGCTTCTCACGGGCGTCGTCGAGCCGGTACTGCAGCTCCTCCTCCTGGGCGCGCACCTCCTCGGCCTCCCGTTCCAGCTCCTCGGGGGCGCGGCCGGAGCGCTCCTCTCCGGGCTCGGCGGCCAGATTGCGGTGGCGCTCGGCCGCGAGGCCGGCGACGGCGTCGAGTCGCTCCTTGAGGCGACTGAGCCCGTGGTAGGTGTCCTGCGCCCGAGCCAGCCGGGGCGCGGCCTCGGTCGCCACCCGCTCCAGCTGGGACTCGCGCTGCTGGGCCTCGGTGAGGGCCTCCTCCGCGGTCTTCCGGCGGGCGCGGGCGGCGGCCTCGTCGGCCTCTTCCTTCTCCAGCCGCTCCCTGAGGGTGACGATGTCGTCGGCGAGCAGCCGCAGCCGCGCGTCACGGAGGTCGGCCTGGATGACAGCGGCCCGGCGGGCCAACTCGGCCTGCTTGCCCAGGGGTTTGAGCTGGCGACGCAGCTCGGTCACCAGGTCGTTGACGCGGTCCAGGTTGCCCTGCATCGCGTCGAGCTTGCGCAGCGCCTTCTCCTTGCGCTTGCGATGCTTCAGGATGCCCGCGGCCTCCTCGATGAGGCCGCGCCGCTCCTCGGGGCCGGCGTGCAGCACCGTGTCGAGCTGCCCCTGGCCGACGATGACGTGCATCTCGCGGCCGATACCGGAGTCGCTGAGCAGCTCCTGCAGGTCGAGCAACCGGCAGGTGTCCCCGTTCAGCGCGTACTCCGACCCCCCGTTGCGGAACAGGGTCCGCTTGATCGTCACCTCGGAGTAGTCGATCGGCAGCGCGCCATCGGTGTTGTCGATGGTGAGGCTGACCTCCGCTCGTCCGAGCGGGGCCCGGGAGGACGTGCCCGCGAAGATGACGTCCTCCATTTTGCCGCCGCGCAGCGACTTCGCCCCCTGCTCGCCCATCACCCAGGCCAGAGCGTCGACGACGTTGGACTTGCCCGACCCGTTCGGGCCGACCACACAGGTGATGCCCGGCTCGAACCGCAGCGTGGTGGCCGAGGCGAACGATTTGAAGCCGCGCAGCGTGAGGTTCTTCAGGTACACGCCCGACGCCCCCCGTCGCTCACGTTCGTCTCCCTTGGGCAAGACTGCCATGGACTCCCCGGTTACCGGCGCGTGTTCGCGCCGGCACCGGTCCTGGCTCCCGCCCCGGTGCGTGGCGGGGACCCGCTCACGCCTCCGGGACAGGGGCCGGGAACGCGAACACGGGAGAACCTACACCGAACGTGGGGATTGACGGGGAACGTGTCCCGGACGGTGGCACTCCCCGTGTCGAGGGCGTCAACCACCGCGAACGAGAACGGCGACCTCTGTGACGCCACATCGGGCGCCACTCCCGAGGATTACCGGGAGATCACCTCGGGTACACCCAATCGCAGAAAAGGGTCGATCAAGGCGAGAGGTCGCCGTAGGGGTAATGGGAGCCAACGTGCCCCAAAGGGACGCCGAAGTGGAGCTGGGCGCCCCTTGTTCGCGAATGCGTTTCGAAGTGTTATGCGAGCGCGGGCTCGCGGTCAGTCGCACTGACGGCGACATCGGTTACGGCGGCGGAGAGTTGGTCGTTACGGGCTTGAAGTCGCCCGATCTCGTCTTCGAGGTCACGTACTCGCTTCTGCAACCGCCGCATCTCCTGAACCATTCTCGGATCAGGACCGCCGACGTGGCCAAACAGAGCCTTCGCCATGATGTGGGTCCTCCACACTGAGTGACCAGAACTGTCCTCACGCACACATGAGCCACAATCACGCGACCGAAAACCCGAAAGATCTCGTGTTTGGAGTGGCGCGCGGTGTATCTTCAAGAGTCTCATCGTGTGCGCTGCTGGTCAAGTTGAACGGGACTGTACGTAACTGAGCGGTAACCAGGCAGGTCACAGCAAACGATCCGAATAAGAACACCCTTTGGACACACGTGTCCCACCGTCACGACTACGGGGCGGTGAAACGTGCCACGAGGGTGCTCACGAACCGCGTAGCCCCTCCAGGATACTCACCGCTCCAAGAAATCCGTGTAGGAACCCCCGGAGTTTCCCCAGCGTTCGATTACGGAGTCGACCTGACCCGGAGTTTCTCCGCCGCGCAACAATTCGAGCAGCCGCTCGCACCGCTCCCGCCGCCCCTCGGCGACCACCTCGACCCTGCCGTCCGCCAGGTTCGTCGCCGCGCCCCTGAGACCCAGCTCCAACGCCCGCGACCGGACCCACCACCGAAAACCGACCCCCTGCACACGCCCGCGCACCCAGGCCGTCAACCGGGCGTCCGATGACATCGGCTCCTCCTTCGCGATCGGGACACGCCCTCCGCCGTGGACACCCCTTCAGGCGCGGGGCTCCGGCTGACACTTCGGACAGCTGAAGGACGACCGGTTCGTGAAGTCACTACGCCGGATGGGCGTTCCACACCGTTCGCAGGGAAGGCCCCGCCGCCCGTATACCTTGAGCCCACGCTCGAAGTACCCGCTCTCCCCGTTCACGTTGACGTACAGCCCGTCGAAGGTCGTACCACCCTCCTGCAACGCCTCACGCAACACGGCGCGCACCTGCGCCAAAAGCTCGACCACGCGCGGACGCCGCAGCCCCGCCGTGGCACGCTCACCGTGCAGCCGCGCCCGCCACAGCGCCTCGTCGGCGTAGATGTTACCGATCCCACTCACCAGGGACTGGTCGAGCAACGCTCGTTTCACGACGGTGCGGCGCCGACGAAGCGTGTCGACGAACGTGTCGTCGTCGAAGGCCGGGTCGAGCGGGTCGCGCGCGATGTGGCGAATCACCGAGGGCACACCGGCCTCCGCGTCGCACTCCAGGGAGTCCACCATAAGGTGGCCGAACGTGCGCTGATCGACGAAGCGCAGCTCACCATCGTCACCGTCGAGCGGAACCCGTACCCGCAGGTGCCGCTCGGGGGTCCGCAGCGACGGCTGTACCAACAGCTGCCCGCTCATGCCCAGGTGGGCGAGCATCGCCTCGCGCGAGTCGAGGGTGAGCCACAGATACTTGCCGCGACGCCGGGCGGCGGTGACCTTCCGGCCCACGAGCCGGCCGGCGAAATCCCGGGGACCGGCCAGGTGCCGCCGGACCGACCTGGGATGCAGCACGGCGACCTCGCCGATCCCACGCCCGACCACCCAGCGCTCAAGGCCGTGCCGGACCACCTCGACCTCGGGAAGCTCGGGCATTCTCGGCGCGTCCCTAGTCCTGCCGCTCGTCGCGTTCGTACACCTCGGCGCGGGCACGGATCGCCTTCCACGCCGACTCGGCGGCCTGCTGCTCGGCCTCCTTCTTGCTCCGTCCCTCACCGAGACCGTGCGTCTCCCCCGCCACCAGGACGGTCGCGCGGAACGTCTTCTGGTGGTCGGGTCCGCTCTCGTCGACCTGGTACTCGGGGACCCCGAGCATCTCGGCCGCGGTGAGCTCCTGTAGCGAGGTCTTCCAGTCGAGGCCCGCCCCGAGACCCGACGCCGTCGAGATCAGCGGGTCGAACAGCTGGTGCACCAGATCGGAGGCGACCTCCAGACCGCGATCGAGGTAGACCGCGCCGATGAGCGCCTCGAGAGTGTCGGCGAGGATCGAGGACTTGTCGCGTCCGCCCGTGGCCTCCTCGCCACGCCCCAAGCGGATGTAGTTCCCGATACCCAGGCCGCGCGCGACATCGGCGAGCGCGCGCATGTTGACCACCGCCGCCCGAAGCTTGGCCAGCTGCCCCTCGGGGAGATCCGGGTGCTTGCGGAACAGCGTGTCGGTGACGACCAACCCGAGAACGGAGTCACCGAGGAACTCGAGGCGCTCGTTGGTCGGCAGCCCGCCCTTCTCGTAGGCATAGGAGCGGTGAGTGAGAGCCCGGACCAACACCTCGGAGTCCATCTCGACACCGAGCGCCTGGTACAGCTCGCGTGCCTCGGTTGGGTTCAGTTGAGTGGCCACTGCGAAATTCACATCCCTACGTTCGGCGCCGCGACAGGGGCGCACACTCCATTCGTTCCCGGCTGCGCTCGTCTGGGCCGATCAGGGACGCTCGAGGGCGAGGTGATCGTCGCGAAGGGTCCGATCCCTTCCCGGCGGCCACCACGGCCTCGGGATATGCCCGTACCGGCTCGGTGGTCATCGTCTGGATGTTGTCGCGCGTGAGGCGGGCCCTTGCCGAGCCCGCCCTCACGACGGTCAGGCAGGGGTGTGGACCTGCCGGTTGTTGTAGGTCCCACACGACGGGCAGGCCACGTGCGGGAGCTTGGGGTCGCGGCAACGCGGGCAGGTGGTCAGCACCGGGCGCGACGCCTTCCACTGGGAACGGCGAATGCGGGTGCGAGCTCGCGACTTCTTCCGCTTCGGGACGGCCACTTCGAACCTCCTGGGTCATCCCCGCGGCTACGGGGAGATCACTTTGCTATGGGACTCACCCCGCCGCCGCGGGGTACGCCGCGCTGCCTCGTGGATCGTGCGGTGGTACCGCCATCCACGCAGCGAGCGCGATCCTACCTTTCGCCGAACTCCTCGCCCAGCGTACGTAGCGCCTCCCACCGGGGGTCGATGGGATCCTCGTGACCGTGGTCGGACTCAACCTCGGCGAGCTTGGCACCGCACTCGACGCACAACCCCGGACAGTCGTCCCTACAGAGCGGCGTCAGAGGCAGCGTGAGCACGACCGCGTCACGGATGACCTGCTCCAGATCGAGCAGGTCGTCCTCAAGATAGTAGTCCTCATCCTCCTCGCCGGTTTCCGTGCCGGTACCCGCCCCGTCGCCGAAGTCGCCGGCTTCCTCCGGATACCGGTAAAGCTCCTGGAACTCGGCTTCGAGGGAGTCGGAGACGGGATCGAGACAGCGTGAGCACTCGCCCTCGAACCGACTCCGCGCCGTGCCCGTGATGAGCACCCCCTCCATGACGGCCTCGAGCCGGTAGTCCAGCTCGATACTGGCGCCCTCGGGTACACCGACCATCCCGGTCGCGAGCGAGCCGGGATTGGCCACGGTGCGGTTGAAGGTCCGCATCGAACCTGGCTGTCGGCCCAGTGGCCGGGTGTCCACGACGAGCTGGGCACGGGGATCGAGACGTGTCAGAGTAATCGCGCTTTCGGTGGGACGCGCCCTCGTACGGGCCGCGCGGGCGGCAATGGTTCACTGGCGGGTCATGGACATGGGTCGATGCGAACCCGCGAGAACCAGCGACAATGCCATGGTCAGCCGTCGATTCTAGCGATCGGCGACCTCTGGCTCCAAATCCACGACCGTCCGTTGCGACAATGCCCGAGCCCTGGCTATTCCTTGTACTTCTCCCGCAACCGCTGCTCCACGTACGGAGGCACCAGGGTACTGACATCCCCACCGTGCTGGGCGACCTCCTTGACCAGACTGGAGCTGAGGAACGAGTACTGCGGGTTGGCGGTCATGAACATCGTCTCCACGCCGGAGAGCCGGTAGTTCATCTGCGCGATCTGGAGTTCGTAGTCGAAGTCGCTGACGGAACGCAGGCTACGGATGATCGTGGAGATGTCGTTCTCCCGACAGAAGTCCACGAGCAGCCCCTCGAACCTGGCGCTGCGCACGTTCGAAATCTCACGCGTGCACTCGTCGAGCATCGCCAGCTTCTCGTCGACGCTGAAGAGCGCGCGCTTGCTCACGTTGCTCAGGACGGCGGCGACGACCTCGTCGTACTGGCGCGCGGCCCGACCGATGATGTCGATGTGACCATTGGTGACCGGATCGAACGACCCGGGACAGACGACACGGCGCACGGGGAACGTTCCTCTCTGGCGACCTGCGGCGGGCGACGAGGCGACGAGGCGCCCCACCGGTGCGTTCCTCCCCCGAGTTCAGGATCCCTCGGGGAGACTCGCGGCGCGACCGTACCAAAGCGTCGCGTCCCCGTAGCGACGTGCCCTCATTCCGACGTATCCCTCCGGCCACCGCAGGTCATCCCCGCGGCTGGCGCGCTCGACGACGATGAGCGCCTCCTCCGCCAGCCAGCCATGGTCGCGCAACGCCGCGAGGTTGTCGGTGACCTCCGAGTCCGGGAGCGCGTAGGGCGGACCGGAGATCACGAGGTCGTAGGGTGCCTCCTCGGGCCCGCGCACCAGGACACGCTGGACGCGGTCGACCACGAACGTCGCACCGGACAACCCCAATGTGGCGATGTTGCGTCGCACCACCGAGGCGGCGCGCCGGTCGGCCTCGACCAGTAGCGCGTGTGCCGCCCCCCGGGACAGCGCCTCGAGCCCCATCGCTCCCGACCCGGAATAGAGATCCAGTACCCGCAGCCCCTCGAACGAGCCGAGCTCGGACAGCACCGAGGCGAACAGCGCCTCGCGTGCCCGATGGCCCATGGGGCGGGTGGTACGGCCATGGGGCGCCATGATCCGGCGCCCACCCGCGGTACCGGCGATGATGCGCGTCATTTCAGTTACGTTAGCGCCCCACCGGAGGTGCGGGAGCCGTGCGCGGGGTCAGGTCTTGTCGAGGTAGGCCGCCCGCTCCTCGTCGAGCAGCTCACGCAGGGCCGTGGCGAGCTCGGGGTGCGAGGTGAGCGCGGGGTCGGACTCGATGAGGGCGACCGCCTCGTCACGGGCCTTGCCGATCAGCTCCTCGTCGCGCAGCAGGGTGAGCAGGCGCAGCGAGGAGCGCCGGCCGGACTGCGCGCCCCCGAGGACGTCGCCCTCGCGGCGCTGTTCCAGGTCGACACGGGAGAGCTCGAACCCGTCGGTCGTCGCGGCGACCGCGTCCAGCCGTTCGCGCGCCGGCGTGTCCTCGGTGGTGTCGGTGACGAGCAGGCACAGGCCGGGCAGCTCCCCCCGGCCGATCCTGCCACGCAGCTGGTGCAGCTGGGACACCCCGAACCGGTCGGCGTCCATGACCACCATGACTGTGGCGTTGGGCACGTCGACGCCGACCTCGATAACCGTCGTGGCCACCAGCACGTCCAGCGCGCCATCGGCGAACCGGCGCATGATCGCGTCCTTCTCCTCGGGGGCCAACCGGCCGTGCAGCGCCTCGACACCCAGCCCGGCCAGCGGACCCTGGGCGAGTTCGGCGGCGACCTCGACCACGGCCAGGGGCGGTCGGCGGGTGGGCTCCTCATCCGCCGCCGGCACCCCGACGGCCCCCTCGTCGGCGCTCTCCGCGCCGTCGTCCCCGACGCGCGGGCACACCACGTAGACCTGCCGCCCCTGGCGCACCTCCTCGCGCACGCGCTCCCAGGCCCGACTCAGAAAGCGCGGTTTGTCCCGCGCGGGAACAACGTGGGTGGCCACGGGCGAGCGCCCCTCGGGCAGCTGGGTGAGCGCGACGACGTCGAGGTCACCGTAGACGGTCATGGCCACGGTGCGTGGGATCGGGGTCGCGGTCATGACGAGCACGTGCGGGCGCCCCCCGGTGGCCTTCTCCCGTAGCGCGTCGCGCTGTTCCACCCCGAACCGATGCTGCTCGTCGACCACGACAAGGCCGAGGTCGGCGAAGCCCACGTGCTCCTGCAACAGCGCATGCGTACCGATCACGATGCCGGCGCTGCCGGAGGCCGCCTCCAGCAGCGCCTCGCGCCGCGCCCGCGCGCCCTGGGAACCGGTGAGCAGCGCCACTCGGGTCGCGTGCTCGGCTCCGTCGATCCGCCCTCCCGCGGCCAGCGGGCCCAACATGGCGGTGATCGAGCGGTGGTGCTGTTGGGCCAGCACCTCGGTGGGGGCGAGCAGCACGGCCTGTCCACCGGCGTCGACCACCTGCAACATCGCGCGCAGCGCCACGACGGTCTTGCCGGAGCCCACGTCGCCCTGCAGCAGCTGGTGCATCGGGTGGTGGGACTCGAGGGAGGCGGCGATGGTCCGGCCAACCTCGGCCTGCCCGCTGGTGAGCGTGAACGGCAGTTCGGTGTCGAAGGCGTCGAGGAGGGCGCCCGCCACGCGAGGGCGGGGCGTCGCGGCCAGCTCCCGCGCCTCGCGGCGGCGTCCGGCCAGCGCCAGCTGCAACACGAACGCCTCGTCCCATTTCAGCCGGTGCCGCGCGGGGCCGATCTCGGACTCCTCGACGGGCCGGTGGATCCGTTCGAGCGCCTCGCGCAGCCCTCGGAGGTGGTGCCGCCGGCGTAGCTCCTCCGGCAGTGGGTCGGGGATCTCGTCGAGCTGGTCGAGCACCAGCCCCACGCACCTGGCGATGGCCATTGAGGTGAGTTCCTTGGTGGCCGGGTAGATGGGGATGGGGCGCTCGGCGAACTCGCGGACCCGGTCCTGCTGGTCACCCCCGTCCGGCAGCATCTCGTAGGCGGGGTGCGCGAGCTGGCGGTTGTTGCGGTAGAGCGAGATCTTCCCGGCGAACATGCCGCGCCGTCCGGGGCGCAGTTCCCGGGCGTGGTAGGTCACCTTGTTGAAGAAGGCCAGGGTGAGCTGTCCCGTTCCGTCGGTGACGACGACCTCGAGCAGGCTGCGCGGCCGGCTGCCCGGCTTGCCGCGCAGGTCGCGTTTTCGGGCGCTGAGCACCTCGGCGACCACCGTGACCTGCTCACCTTCGGCAAGGGCGTCGAGCTCGGTCAGTTCACCGCGGGTGGCGTACCGGCGCGGGTAGTAGCGCAGCAGGTCGCCAACCGTGTGCAGGTCCAGCTCGGTGGCGAGCCGTTTCGCCGCGGCCGTCCCCAGGGTCGGACGCAGCGGCTGGTCCAAACTGATCACTGTTCTCCTCACCCCGCGTCAACGGCCGCTCCCGCCAGCCGCGTCACCGACCTTCCCGGGACATCACAGCCAGGACGTGTGTACACCGTGTGTACGACAATCTAGGCTGGGGACGGCACGTGCCCCCACGGGGATATCGCACCCGGCCAGGCACGGTACAATCGGTGTGGTGGTGGGCGCGTTCCCGGATCCACCGGGTATCACACCCGTGGGACCGCGCTCGCGTCGGGAACGCGGCCCGAGGGCGGGCTGGCCGTCGCACTCGTGTCCGGCTCGCTCTCACTTGGGAGTGAACCCCGGCCCTCGTGTACGCTTCCATGGTTGGCATCGTGCGCCAACCTGCTCATCAGACCTCTCTTGGGTCCTCATACGGCACGGACCCAAGCGCTCGAATGGAGTTACCGTGGCTTCCGTCTGCGACGTTTGCGGCAAGGGACCAGGGTTCGGTAACAGAGTCTCCCACTCGCACCGCCGCACCCGCCGCCGCTGGAACCCCAACATCCAGACCGTGCGCACGCGCGTGGGCGACACGCCCAAGCGTCTGAACGTGTGCACCTCGTGCATCAAGGCGGGCAAGGTCACGCGCTGATCGGACGGCGCGGCCACGTGCCCGCCTGTCACGCCTCGCGAGCGCCATGACACCGTGCCATGGCGCTCGTCTGAGTTTTCCCCGGGCAGCGCCCGCCGCGCCCGGTGGTCGTCGTTTCGCCATCGGGGCTCACAGTGTGCAGGTGTACCCGTTCAGCGAGCATTCGGTGGGGGTCTGGGCGGCCCCCTCGACGGTGAAGTTCACGGTTGTCGACTCTCCGGGTGCCAGTGGCGCCGCTGACCGTGGCTGGCGTGCCGTGACTCCGTCGCCGGAGCTCTCCCACTCGGCCTCCCAGGCAGAGGTCACCCGCGCGTCGTCGAAGGCCAGGGACAGCTCCCAGCCGTCCAGGGGACTCTGCGAGGTGTTGGTGATGGTGACCTGTCCGGTGAAACCGGTCTCGGAGGTCTCGACCGTCCGGTAGGAGACGGCTCCGGGACCCGCCTGGCTCCCGTCACCGCCGGCCTGGGACCGCGCGCCACTGTCGGGGTCGGATTCTGGGCCGGAGGCGTCGTCCGAGGGAGGCGGGGTGTCGTTGGCGCCGGGCGGCCCGGATCCCTGCTCCGCGGGTGGTTCACTGAACCGCAGGTATATCTGGGTGGTGCTGTAGGCGAAGAGCAGCAGGCCGAGCGCGACACCGGACGTCAGCAGCACCGACAACAGGCGCGGCGGTTCGACGCGTTTGGGCACGGTGCTCCCGAGCACCCGTCCGACGGTCGCCAAAGGCCCGGAGCTCTCCGGCTCAGCCCGGTGCGCGCCGCGCCGTGCGCGTCCGGACCCGTCTTGCCGCACCATACTTCGCCTTCCGTCACGCGTCGGGTGCGATGGCGCCGATTCCCGCCACGCCATCATCGTGGGTTCGGGCTCCGACGACAATGCCGATGCGCGGCACGTAGCTTAGCGTGATTTGTTCGCCAAACCAGACGCTTCCGTCCCCTCCCTGACGTGACGGGTCGGCCGCGGCGCCGCCGGGATCACCGAACTCGCCGGTAATGATCCCAACCGGTCGCGGACACGCGCGAACCACCCACGGTGACGCCGGAGCCGGCCTCTACCCGGCCCACCCGGGTCCACTGTGCCGGGAGCGCGGTGTCGGGCGGGAAGGTCGCGGCGAGCGCGTGGTCCTCACCGCCGGCGAGCAGGAACGTGACCGGGTCGCGCGGCCTGCCCGCGGCGGCCAGCGCGTCCGCGGCCGCGCGGAGCGCGGGTCCCGGGGCCAGCGCGGCGGGGTCGAGGTCGACGGCGACCCCACTCGCCCGGCATATGTGCCCGAGGTCCTGGACCAGGCCGTCACTGACGTCGAGCATCGCCGTGGCGCCCCGGGCGGCCGCCTCGGGCCCCTGCTCGTAGGGGGGACGCGGTCGGCGGTGCTCGTCGAGGCAGGCCCGGGGCTCGCCCAGTCCGGCCTGGAGGAGTTCCAGCCCCGCGGCGGAGAGGCCGAGGTTCCCGGCCACGGCGACGGCGTCACCCGGTCGCGCCCCCTCGCGCCGGACCGCGCTCCGGCCGGCCAGGTCACCCATCGCGGTGACAACGATGGTGAGAGTCTCGGAGGCCGAGACGTCGCCACCGGCCACTCCCACCCCCGCGGCGGCGCACTCGTCCCCGAACCCGGCGGCGAACTCGTCGACCCAGGTGACCCGCAACTCCGGTGGTGCGGCCAGGGCCAGTAACAGCGCCGTGGGGCGCGCCCCCATGGCGGCGATGTCGGCGAGGTTCTGCGCGGCGGCCTTGTGCCCCACGTCCCCGCCGGATGACCATTCGTGACGGAAGTGTCGCCCCTCGACGAGCGCGTCGGTCGTGGCGACCACGCGACCGTCGGGAGCTCCCACGATCGCGGCGTCGTCGCCGGGGCCAAGGATTACGTTGTCCGAATGCGGGAATCTGGCCGTAACACGTGCGATAAGCGCGAACTCACCAAGCTCCCCAATGGTGCCTGCCACAGCCCACAGGGTACGGTGACGGCTCGGCGTAGTGGTCTAGACCCACCCTCGCCGGTCGGTCGCGATCACGCACGTCCACCAGTTCTCGATGAGGGGTTCCACGGTGCAGGCATACATCTTGATCCAGACCGAGGTCGGCCGGAACACGGACGTCGCCAATGAGATCTCCGCGATCGAGGGCGTCACGCAGGCTGACGACGTCACGGGGCCCTACGATGTGATCGTGCGGGCGCAGGCCGACGACGTCGACGCGATGGGGCGCCTCGTGGTGGCACGCATCCAGCGGCTCCAGGGCATCGCGCGAACGCTCACGTGCCCGATCGTGAACATCTGAGACGATGGGAGCGTCGAGGATATGCGGTACACGGCGATCGCCGGACTACTGGCCGGGCTGACGGCGATGGCCGGATGTACGGCGGCCGAGGCCGAGGTGCCCGAGCCCTCGCCCGACGGTCGGGCCGCCGAGCTGTGTCGCACGCTGGTGGCCAACGCGCCCACCACGATGTTCGGGCAGCGCCAGATCTCGGTGAAGCCCGACTCGGACTATGTCGAGGCGTGGGGGGACCCCGTGATCGCGCTGCGGTGTGGTGTGGAGCGCCCCGAGGCACTGCGGCCGGACTCCGAGCTGACGGTCGTGAACGACATCGCGTGGCTGGCGGAGCCCGTGGACGACACCCCGAACCTGTTCACGGCCGTGGGTCGTGAGGTCTATGTCGAGCTGAACATCCCGCCCGCCTACGACACTCCCGCCGAGGGCCTGGTCGAGATCAGTGACCAGATCGCCGAGGACGTGCCGGAGTCATCCGACGGCGAGCTCTGACGGCTCCGCCGGTTCGCCGTTGCTCGTCTACTCGTCCTCTGTGTCCTCCTCCTGCTGGGCCTCGGTCAGGTCCAGCTCCTGGGCGGTCTGACCGATCTGTCCGGAACAGGCCGCGCCCGGCTCGGGGACGTCCGAGCTCTGCTCGTAGGTCCGTAGGAACTGGTCCAGGCGCTCGTCACCGGCGTCCTGGAGGGTCAGCTGCCTGCCCCATGACGAGGCCACGATGGGTGCGGGCATGTCCCCCTCATACGGGCTGACCAGCACGTAGCTTCCGGGAGTGTGCCGCTCCTCGAGCTGGCTGACCTGTTCCTCGTCCAGCCCGGGCTCGTAGGTGATCCACACGGCGCCGTGTTCCAGGGAGTGCACCGCGAACTCGTCGACGAGCGGCTCGGTGTAGACGTCGCAGTTCTGCCATCGCGGGTAGTGCTCGCCACCGACCGGGGGTGACTGCTCGTAGGCGACCGGGCTGTCGACGTGGTCCCTGCCGACCTCGTACTCGGTTACTCCGTCGATGTTGCGGCTGTCGTAGTCCAAGTACCACAGGTACCCGATCCCACCGACGACCAGCACCAACGCCGCGACGCCCCCCGCGACGCTCGCCGCGATCACGAGCATCCTGCGGCGGCGGGCCTCCTTGATGCGCTGGGCACGCCTCTCCGCGGCCTTGCCGCGCCTCTGCTGGGCCGGATTGTTGCCCACCACATCTCCCAACTTGGATCCGCGAACACGAACAGGGTTCCCTATGCTCTTACGTGACCCCTTAAACGTCTATGTCGACAGGATTGGTTCCCATGGGACAGGGAAGCACCGAGGAGGCCGACGAGAGACCGGGCGACCGGCCGGCGCTGAAGCGCTCCGTTCCCGTATGGATGGCAGTGGTGCTCATGGTGGTGTCACTCGCCGTGGGGTACCTGGTGAGCCGCCCCTCGGTTCCGCTGGACAGCAGCGCGGACGCCGGGTTCCTGCGTGACATGAGCGTGCACCACTCCCAGGCGGTGGACATGTCCCTGATCATCCTGGAGGAGACGGACGAGCCGACCCTGTCCACGGTCGCCGAGGACATCGCCCGCACCCAGCAGGCCCAGATCGGCCGGATGCGCGGCTGGCTCGTGCAGTGGGACCTCAGCATCCGCGGCGGCCAGCCCTCGATGGCCTGGATGGAGGGGCACGGGCACGGGGGCGGCGAGTCGGACGAGGCCGGCTCGGACGAGCCCATGCCGGGCTACGTCTCCGACGAACGCATGACGGAACTCCGCGAGGCCAGCGGCCGCGAGGCCGAGGTCATCTTCCTCACCGAGATGATCCACCACCACGTCGGCGGCGTCGACATGGCCGAGGCGGCCACGACTCTGGCCGAGGAGCCGGTCGTGGTCGAGATCGCCTCCGGCATGGTCGAGGCGCAGCGGAGCGAGATCGAGCTGATGCAGGACATGCTGGAGGAGCGCGGGGCCGAGCGGGTCGACATCGACTGACCTCGCCCTAGACGGAGACCGTGACCTCACCGACCGTGTTCGGGATCCTCCGCGACCCGACACCGCTGGGCTAACGTGGTGCTATGGCGCACCGTCACCCCAGCAAGCTCAACGCCGAGTACGTCGAGCACCCCCGAGCACGCAGCCTCCTCAAGGCGGAGCTGGCCAACTGCGCGGAGTGCCGCGACGCCAGCAACGACGAGGCTCTCGCCAACACCGACCGCGGCGGGATCTTCGACTCGTTGCTGCGGGGGTTCGTCTCCAAGCAGGCGGAGCGGTGGCGCACCCCCACCACGACCTACCCGGTGATCCTGTACGAGCTGGTACCGCCGGACGAGGCGAAACAGTGGGCCACGCCGACCCGGGAGGTCGCCAGGATGTGCGTGATCAAGAACCGGCGCGGCAAGATCAGCACGAACGACGCGCTCACCGAAGCACGCCTCCTCGACGTTGACGAGCGGGGCCGTGTCCTCGACGACATCGTGGACGGGCTGCTCGACGACGAGGGCTGAGGCCGGGTGGGAGGCCCAACCTCGCGCGCGTTCCACCCGCCGTAGGCGGTTTCCACGGGAGCGGACGCCGCGGTGGGAGGATCGCCCCGCGACCGCGGGCCGGCCCCGGCCTGCCCGACCGTTCCGGGACGCGCCGGCCACCCGTGGGGCTCGCTCGGGCACGTGGTTCCCTCCCCAACCCCGGCCACCGCGGTGATCCACACCTCCATACCCCCAGTCGATTTACTACGTCCTGTAGGACTACAGTTTGTAGAACTACTTCTTGTAGTACTACGTGAAGTCGGGACGATGAGGCGGGTATGGACGCACTGGACCTCGCCCGGTGGCAGTTCGGGATCACCACCGTGTACCACTTCCTGTTCGTGCCGTTGACGATCGGCCTGTCCGTCATCGTCGCGGCGCTGCAGACCGCCTGGTACCGAACCGGCAGGCACGAGTACCTGCGGGCGACCAAGTTCTTCGGGAAGCTCTTCCTGATCAACTTCGCCATGGGCGTGGTCACCGGGATCGTGCAGGAGTTCCAGTTCGGCATGAACTGGAGCGAGTACTCGACGTTCGTGGGTGACGTGTTCGGCGCGCCGCTGGCCATGGAGGCGCTGCTGGCGTTCTTCCTGGAATCCACGTTCATCGGGCTGTGGATCTTCGGCTGGGACAAGCTGGCGCGGGGGGTCCACCTGGCGTGCATCTGGATCGTCGCCATCGGCAGCAACCTCTCCGCCTACTTCATCCTGGCCGCCAACGCCTGGATGCGGCACCCGGTCGGCCACGAGGTCAACGAGACCACCGGGCGTGCCGAACTCACCAGCATCTGGGCGGTGCTCGGCAACCCGCAGGCGGTCTCCACCTATCTGCACGTTGTCAGCGCGTCCTTCATCACCGCCGGGCTGTTCGTCGCCGCGGTGAGCGCGTTCAAGCTGTGGCGCGAGCGGGGCGGAACGAGTGGCGACCCCGCCGACGACGGCAGCGCCTCGGCCACGGCTCCGCCGGCCGGGGACGAGCGTGAGCTGTTCCGAGCGACACTGCGCGCCGGTCTGCTGGTCACGCTGGTGGCCGGGGTGCTGGTGGTGTTCTCCGGCGACAACCAGGCCAAGCTGGCCGCGCAGTACGAGCCGATGAAGCTCGCCGGCGCCGAGGCACTGTGGAACACCGAGGACGCGGCCGAGTTCTCGATGTTCGCGGTCGGCGACACTGACGCCCGGGAGAACGTGGTCGACCTGAGCGTCCCCTACGTTCTCAGCTTCCTGGCGACGGGGGAGTTCGGCGGCACGGTCGAGGGGATCAACAACCTACAGGCGCAATACGAGGCGGCCTACGGACCCGGCGACTACACGCCCAACATCTTCGTCCTGTACTGGTCGTTCCGGCTGATGATCGGGCTGGGCCTGGCCGGGGTGGTCGTGGCGGCCGGCGGGCTGTGGCTGACACGCGGCCGGCGGCTCCCCCGGAACCGTTGGTTCTACTACGTGACCATGCTGGCGCTGCCCTCCGCCCTGGTCGCCAACATCCTCGGCTGGGTCCTCACCGAGATGGGCCGCCAGCCCTGGACGGTCCACGGGGTACTGCTCACCGCGGAGAGCGTGTCTCCCGGGGTGAGCCTGGGCGAGGTGGCACTGACCCTCACCCTGTTCACCACCATCTACGGAGCGCTGGCCGTCGTCGAGGGCTGGCTGCTGTGGCGCTATGTCAGGGCGGGCCCCTCGCACCTCGTCCCCCCCGAGGACCACGGGGACGGCGACGGCTCCGAGCGCGTCCCGGCGTTCGTCTACTAGGAGACGACATGGATCTCGTACTCGTGTGGTTCCTCGCGATCGCGGTGCTGTGGACCGGCTACCTCGTCCTGGAGGGATTCGACTTCGGTGTCGGCGTCCTGCTACGGGTCATCGGCAGGGACAACACCGACCGCCGCGTCATGATCAACTCGATCGGGCCGGTCTGGGACGGCAACGAGGTGTGGATGATCACCGCCGTCGGAGCGATGTTCGCCGCGTTCCCCGCCTGGTACGCCTCCATGCTCAGCGGTTTTTACCTGCTGGTGTTCGTCGTCCTGCTGGCGCTGATCGTGCGCGGGCTGGCCTTCGAGTACCGGGGCAAGGCCGACACCGACCAGTGGCGCGCCTGGTGGGACCGGGCGATCTGCTACGGCAGCGCGGTCCCGGCGGTGCTGTGGGGGGTCATCCTCGCGAACCTGGTGCGCGGGTTGGCCATGGACGCCGACCACGTCGTCACCGCCGGCCCGCTCGACCTGTTCACCCCCTACACGGTGCTGGGCGGGGTGACGACACTCTCCCTGTTCACCCTGCACGGCGCGGTGTTCCTCAGCCTCAAGACCGACGGAACGGTCCGGTCGCGTGCCCGCGTCGCGGCACTGCGCGCGGCCACCGTGGCGATCCCGGCGACCCTGGTGTTCCTGGCCTGGACGCAGGCCGCCCACGGCAAGGCGTGGACCCTACCGGTCGTCGCCCTCGCCGGCGTCGTGCTGGTGGCGGGGGTGTTCCTCGTCGCCCGGGGCCGCGAGGGCTGGTCCTTCGCCGCGACGGCCATCACGGTCGGGTTGCTGTCGGTGACGCTGTTCGGCTCCCTCCACCCGATGGTGCTGCCCTCCACCACGGACCCCGCGTACAGCCTGACCGTCGAAAACGCGGCCTCCGCCCCGTACACCCTGACGGTGATGAGCTGGCTGGCGGTGGTGTTCCTCCCACTCGTCCTCGCCTACCAGGCGTGGAGCTACTGGGTGTTCCGCAGGCGCGTCACCCGCGAGCACATCGAGCCGAGGCCGGTCTATGGTGGCGATGACGGGCCGGGACACAGCCCCACGGGCACGCCGGCGGGTACCGGCTGAGAGAGGAAACCAGGCCCGATGAGACCACTCGACCCGCGGCTGGTACGGGCCGCGCGGGCGGTGCGGGTGCACCTGCTCGTGACCATCGTCTGCGGTGTGGCGGTCACCGGCCTGGTTCTCGCCCAGGCGTGGCTCCTCGCGCACACCATCGCGGGAGCCACCCGCGGCGCCGGGACGGCCGAACTGTCGTGGGCCATCACGGCATTCGCGGCGGTCGCGGCCGCCCGGGGCCTCGTCGCCTACACCGCCGAGACCGCGGCCCTGCGCTCGGCGGCCAGGGCGAAGTCACAGCTACGCCGCCGGCTTATCGGGCACGTGACGGGCACCGGCTCGGGGGCCTCCCCAGACTCCCAGGGGCACGGTGCGGTGTGGCTCTCGGGCCAGGACTCCGACACCGAGTCGGGTCCGCACCGCGCCGGCGAACTGGTGACGCTCGCCACGCGGGGCCTGGACGCGCTGGACGACTACTTCGCCCGCTACCTGCCGCAGCTGGTACTGGCGACGCTCGTTCCCCTCGCCGTCCTTGTCGTGGTCATGAGGGCGGACTGGATCTCCGGGATCGTCATCGCGGTGACGCTGCCACTGATCCCGATCTTCATGGCGCTGGTCGGCTGGCACACCCAGGCCCGCACACAACGCCAGTGGCGCCTGCTCAACCGGCTCGGCGGACACTTTCTCGACGTCGTGGAAGGGCTGCCGACGCTGGCGATCTTCCGCCGCGCCAAGGCCCAGGCGGGAATCATCCGGCGGATCACCAACGAGCACCGGCACACCACCATGGCGACGCTGCGTGTGGCGTTCCTCTCAGCGTTCGTACTGGAGCTACTCGCCACGCTCGCGGTGGCCCTCGTGGCGGTCGAGGTCGGTATCCGGTTGATGTACGGGACGCTGGACTACGAGACCGCGCTGCTGGTGCTGATCCTGGCTCCCGAGGCGTACCTGCCACTGCGTGAGGTCGGCGCCCGCTTCCACGCCAGTATGGAGGGGGTGGCAGCCGCCGAGCAGGTATTCCGGGTCATCGAGGAACCAGCCGCGCCCGCCGACGACAGCGAGGTCTCCGGGCGAGGCGTCCCGGCCGCGACGGTGCCGACCCGGCCGGACACCGGCGCCGCCCCGGACACGGCCCCCCGGATACGGTTCGAGGGGGTCGGGGTGACCTATCCCGGCCGTGAGGTCCCGGCGCTTGGCGACGTGTCGCTGTCCATCGAGCCGGGGCGCAGCGTGCTGGTCACCGGCCCCAGCGGTGCCGGCAAGAGTACGCTGCTATCGCTGCTGCTGCGTTTCGCCGAACCGACCTCCGGACGGATCCTGCTGCACGACCCCGCCGCACCGCACGGGCGCGCCGCCGAGCCGCACCCGGCGGACACCGCCACCGCGGCGGCCGGCACACCACTGACGGCCGTCCCGGTGGCGCACTGGCGGCGCCGGATCGCCTGGGTGCCCCAGCACCCCTACCTCTTCGACGACACCGTCGCCGACAACATCCGGCTGGGCGATCCCGACGCCGACCTCACCGAGGTGCGACGCGCGGCCGAACAGGCGGAAGCGGACGCGTTCGTCCGGGAGCTCCCCGACGGGTACCACACCCGCCTCGGAGAGCGCGGCACCCGGCTCTCGGCCGGCCAGCGCCAGCGGATCGCGCTGGCGCGCGCCTTCCTGCGCGACGCCCCGCTCGCGCTCCTGGACGAGCCGACGGCGCACCTGGACCCCGAGAGCGCCGCCGCCATCCGCGCCGCCACGCTCCGGCTGCTGCGCGGGCGCACCGGCGTCATCGTCGCCCACGACACCGGGTGGGCCCCGCTCGTGGACGAGGTCGTACGCCTCGATGCCGGCCGTGTCGAAACGTAAGGAGCCCTCGTGACCCCCACCGTGGAGGAACCCGACCCCGGGGCCGCACCAGCGCGGCGGTCCCGCGAGCCGTTGGCGCGGATGATCGCGCTCGCGCGGCCACGCACCGCCCGGTTCGCCCTCGGCGTGCTCCTCGGCGCCGTGGCCACCGGCTCGGCGGTGGCGCTGTTGGGAGTCGCCGCGTGGCTGCTCGCGAAGGCCGCCGAGCACCCGCCCATCACCGCGCTGAGCGTGGCCGTGGTCGCGACACGCGCGCTGGGCATCACCCGGGGCGTCGCCCGGTACCTGGAACGGCTGGTGACCCACGACGCGGCGTTTCGCACCCTGGCGGACGTGCGGGTCCGGGTCTACGAGCGGCTGGCCCGAACCGAGCCCGTGCGCCGTTTCCGCTCCGGTGACCTGGTCTCCCGGCTGGTCAGCGACACCGACGCCACACAGGACCTGCTCATCCGGGGGTTGGCTCCCCCACTGGTCGCCGGGCTCACCGGCGGGGCCGTGGTGACCTTCTGTACCGTGCTGTTCCTGCCGGGCGGGCTGCTGCTGGGCGCGGGTCTGCTGCTCGCCGGGGTCGCGGTGCCACTCGTCGCGGCGGCGCTCGGCCGGCGGCCCGGGCGGCGGCAGGCCCGGGCACGGGGGGAGCTCTCCACCGCGCTGGTGGACACCCTGTACGGCGCGCCCGACCTGGTCGCCTACGGCGCCATGGACCGTGCCGTGCGGCGTGTGGAGCGGGCCGACGAGGAACTGACCCGCCTGGCCCGGCGTGACTCCGTCCTCATGGGATTCGGCGCCGGCGCCACCAGCCTGGTCACCGGGCTGACCGTGTGGGCGGCGCTGCTGCTGGGTGTCGCCGCCGTCGAGGGTGGCACGCTGCACGCCATCTCGCTGGCCGTGCTCGTGCTGACCACGCTCGCCTCGTTCGAGATCGTGGCGCCGCTGCCGGAGGTCGCCGCCCGGCTGGGGGCGATCCGCGCCAGCGGTGAACGGCTGTTCGGGGTGTTGGACACCCCACCGGCGGTCACATCGCCGCGACACGGGCCGGCCGCCCCGGAACCGGAAGACTCCGGGTTGCGGACCCGCGCGCTTCGAGTCCGCTACGGGGTGGACGAACCGTGGGCGCTGGACGGGATCGACATCGACGTTCCCCAGGGGCGAACCGTCGCGGTGCTGGGACCCAGCGGTGCCGGCAAGAGCACGCTCGCCGCGGTGCTGCTGCGGTTCCGCGACCCCGACTCCGGCAGGGTCGAGCTCGGCGGCACCGACATCACCGCCCACCCGGTGGACGAGGCGCGGCGGTTCGTCACCGGCGTGCCACAGGACCCGCACATCTTCACCAGCACGTTGCGGGAGAACCTGCGCCTGGCGGCCCCGTCCGCGCACGACGACGAGTTGTGGCGGGCGCTGCGCCGCGCCCGGCTGGCGGGTGAGGTCGCGGCGATGCCCGACGGCCTGGACACGGAGGTCGGGGCGCACGGCACCCGGCTCAGTGGCGGTATGCGCCAGCGGCTCGCGCTCGCCCGCGCCCTGCTCGCCGCGCCCCGGGTGCTGGTTCTGGACGAGCCGACCGCTCACCTCGACCCCGACACCCGCGACGAGGTGACCGCCGACCTGCTCACGGCGGCCGAGGGCTACTCCACCCTGCTGATCACCCACGACCTGGCCGGGTTGGACCGGGTGGCGTGGATCTACGTGCTCTCCGAGGGCCGTGTCCTACAGCAGGGAACCCACGAGGAGCTGCGGCACCGGGAGGGCTGGTACCGGGAGGCGCTGCGGGGGCTCGGGCGTACCTCGTGACGCCCCTCCCACGCGGCGGGGGATCGCGAGCTCGCGCGCGGCGGGGTGGGTCCCCCTTCGTCTACCCCCGGCTGTCGTCCCCGATCGACCGTCCGAGATCCGGCCCGAAGGTCCCGGCGACCACGCTGGCCAACAGCACCGGATCCGTGGCGCTCCCGTCGGTGTTGTAGCGCAGCACCGACACTTCGCCGGTGGTCTCCAACACCACCGCGTCCACCTGGTCCATTCGGGTCACTCCGGCCAACCGCAGCTTCGACACCAGATCGTTCTCGGTGACCTTGGCCTTGCGCATGTTCTGCGGCAACATCCGGGAGTGGCGCATCAGCAGCAGTGGCCGGTTGTCCAGTACGCGTTCCAGCCGGCTGCGGAGGCGGGTACGCGCCATCAGCGCCTGGGCGCCGAACAGCGCCCCCATGGCGACCACGCCCTGCAGCAGGGAGATGTTGCTGTTCACAATGGTGGTGGCCAGCATCGACCCGAACGCCACGGTGGCCGCCAGATCGAAGTTGGTCATCTGGGAGAACGACCGCAGGCCGGCGATCCGCGAGAACGCCACCAGCACCAGATAGGCGGCCGGCGCGCTCACCAGCACGATCACGACCGTCTCCCACGAGGTCCCCCACTGTTGTAGGAACATGGCGCCCCCACCCTCCGAGAATCGGTTACGAACCAGTGTCACAAAAACCGGTCCTCCGCCGCGCGGTTGGCCCCGGCCGCGTCAGCGGGGGCGCGAACGCGCCGGACACCGCACGACACCGGCCCCTCCTCCACGGGCGCCCCCACCGGCACCGCACGCCAGACGGTCACCGCGCGGAACACCCCGCCCCGAGGGGCGCGAAGTCGTGGGGTTCCGGGTCGGTCGAACGCGGCGGCCAGGTCGACATTTCCCGCGCCTCGGTGGGTGTCGGGGCGCCGTCGGCGCTCTGGTCCAGCCGGCCATTGAGCGGTGCCGGTCCCGGCGTGCTCAGCCGGTTCCGGCGACCGGCGCGAACGTTTCGTCGACGCGATAGTGTCATGCGCCGTGAGCACCCCCATCTCTGAGGCTTTCTCCGGTACCGGCGCCCTGCTGCGCGGACTGGGCACCGTACTGCGCAGGCCGAGGCTCTTCCTTCTCGGCGCCACCCCACCGCTCATCACGTCGGTGCTGTTCCTCCTCGCGCTCCTCGCGTTGATCGGGCGCATCGAGGACATCACCGCCTGGATGACGCCGTTCGCCGACGACTGGGCAACGACCTGGACCACCACACTGCGCGTCGCCCTCGGGATCGCCCTGGTAGCCGGTGCGGTTCTGGTCATGGTCGTCGGCTTCACCGGCGTCACGCTGGCGTTGGGGGCCCCGCTCTACGACAAGATCGCCGAGGACGTCGAGGACGTGCTCGGGAACGCGCCGCCCGAGACCGAGGAGCCGCTCGTCGCGTCGGCCGTCCGGGGGATCAGACAGTCGCTGACCCTGGTACTGATCTCGCTGGTGGTCACGGTCCTGCTGTTCGCCGCAGGGTTCATCCCGATCGTCGGGCAGACCGTGGTGCCGGTCGTGTCGGTGCTCATCGGCGCGTGGCTGCTCTGCACCGAACTGGTGGGGGCCGCGTTCGACCGGCGCGGAATGCGCAGGCTACGCGACCGCCGCCGGCACATGGCCGGTAACAAAGCGCGGGTGTTGGGCTTCGCCGTCCCGTGCTTCCTACTGCTGGCGATCCCGTTCGTGGCGGTCGCGATGTTCCCGGCGGCCGCCGCCGGGGGAACCATCCTGGCCCGTCAGCTCCTGCCGCCACCCACCCCGGGGTGGACCGCGCCCGGGGGGCACTCCCAGAGCGCACCGCCACAGCCACCACAGCCCGGGCAGCGGCCCCCGGATCCCCCACGGAACGGTCACGCGTAGCCGAGGCTGAGTCGGAAGGCGCCTAACGCAGCCCGGGCTCACGGCGCAGGGCCGTCTGGATCAGCCGGTCCACGAGGGCGCCGTACTCCAGACCGGTGGCGGACCACATCCGCGGGAAGGCCGAACTCGGGGTGAACCCGGGCAGTGTGTTGATCTCGTTGACGTAGACCTCACCGTCGGAGCCGTAGAAGAAGTCCACCCGGGCCAGCCCCTCGCAGCCCAGGGCGTCGAAGGTGATCCCGGCCACCCGGCGGATCTCGGCCACGACCTCGGTGGGAAGCTCGGCCGGAATGGTGAGGCTACTGGTCGAGAGGTACTTGGCCTGGAAGTCGTAGAAGTCGAACCCGCCGGCCACGTGAATCTCCGCGGGCAGTGACACGTCGGGCGGCCCGCCGTCGACCGACTCAAGGACCCCACACTCGATCTCGCGGCCCTCGATCGCCGCCTCGACGATGACCTTCGGGTCGTGCTCACGGGCCGCCTCGACGGCGGCGACCACGGCGTCGGTGTCGCCGGAGTCGGCCACCTTTGTGATCCCCACGCTGCTTCCGGCCCGCGCCGGTTTCACGAAGACCGTGCCGTCGAGCGCCTCGACGTCGTCGAGGACCCGCTTGCGTTCGCGTTGCCACTGCCGTTCGGTGACCGGAACGTACCGGCCGGTCCGAATGCCGTGGCCGGTGAGGAGCGCCTTCATGAACACCTTGTCCATGGAGGCGGCGCTGGCGAAGACCCCGGCGCCGGCGTAGCGGGCGCTCATCATCTCGAAGAGGCCCTGGATGGTGCCGTCCTCACCGAACGGACCGTGCAGCAGCGGGAGGACGGCGTCGACCTCGCCGAGGCGCCGTGGGACCGAGTCGGGCTCCACCACCAGCAGCTCGGAGGCGGCGTCGAAGGGCAACGCCAGCTCGGCTCCGGTCTCCTCGACCGAAGGCAGCTCCCCGTCGGTGATCGCCATGCGCTCCGGGTCCGCCGAGGTCAGCACCCACCTGCCGTCCCGGGTGATCCCGACGGGCACGATCTCGTAACGGTCGGTGTCGATCACCGACATCACACTGCCCGCGGTGACACAGGAGATCTCGTGCTCGGAGCTGCGCCCGCCGAAGACCACGGCGATCCGAATCTTTCGCTGCTCGGCCATGCAGGCGACCCTACCTCTCCCACACGTCGAACCGGACCTGGGAAGGCGGTTCCGCGCCATCGTGACACCCGGTCACGTCGACGGCCCACCAGCCCGCTCTCCCATCCCGTACCGCTCGGGTTTCGCGGTGCGTGACATGAACGCCAGCAGCGCCTCGGCCGGGGACAGGTCGTTGTGCATCATCGCCACCACGGCCTCGGTGATGGGCATCTCCACGTCGTTGGCCCGCGCCAGGGCCAGGATCGACTCCGAGGACCTCACCCCCTCCGCGGTCTGCCGGGTCTCGGTGATGACCTCGTCCACGGTCATCCCGGACCCCAGTTTCTCGCCGAACGTGCGGTTGCGCGACAACCCGGAGCTGCACGTGGCGACGAGGTCCCCCATGCCCGCCAGGCCGGCCAGGGTGTGCTCGTCCGCGCCCAGCGCCACGGCCAGGCGCACGGTCTCGGCGAGCCCGCGAGTGATCAGGGCCGCTTTGGCGTTGTCCCCGAAGCCCATGCCCACCGCGACACCCACGGCGAGCGCGATGACGTTCTTCACCGCGCCACCGAGTTCCACACCGACCAGGTCGGTGGTGGTGTACGGGCGGAAGTAGGCGGACTTGCAGATGTGTTGCAGCCGTACAGCGGTCGGCTCATGGGGGCAGGCCACCACAGCGGTCGCGGGTTGGCGCTCGACGATCTCCCGGGCGAGGTTCGGCCCGGACACCACGACCACCCGATCCACGGACAGCCCGAGCTCCTCGGAGACGACCTGGCTCATCCGACGGGAGGTGCCGAGCTCCACCCCCTTCATCAGGCTCACGACAGCGGCGTCGCCCGGGATGAGCTCGGACCAGGCGGCGAGGTTCTCCCGAAGGGTCTGCGACGGGACGGCGACCACCACGAACTCCGCTCCGTGCAGCGCCTCGGCTACGTCGGCCGTCGCGCGCAACTTCGGGTTCAGCGCGATTCCCGGGAAGTAGTCGGGGTTCTCGTGCCGCTGGTTGATCGCGTCGGCCACGTCGTCGCGCCGGCCCCAGAGTACGACGTCGGTGTCGCCGGCGTCGGCCACCACGTTCGCGAAAGCGGTCCCCCACGAGCCAGAGCCCAGTACCGCGACCCTCGTCATCGCGCCCCCCTGTTCGTTGGTCGGTGCCGTTCAGGGTCGTGCCGTGCCGCTACCCGCCTCGCCGGTTTCCCCCGCCTCGCCGCCGGCGTCCTCCTCGGCCGCCGGCTCCGAGCCAGCCGGCCGCTCCGGCTGCCCGGACTGTTCCGTCTCCCGATTCCGGGCCCGCTTCGGGTCGTAGGGAACGGCCGGTGGTTCCTCGCCACGAATCTGGGCCTGCAGCTCGGTGATGGCCCGCATGATCTCAGCGGTGGCGTCCCGCAACACGGTCGCGGTCAGCGGCTGGTCACGGTAGGCCGAAAGGTCCACTGGCGGGCCCGCGTTGATCCGCACCCGCTTGCGCGGGAACGGCCGCAGCCTCTTGGTGCCGTAGGGAAGCAGATGCTGCTCGCCCCAGTGGGCCACCGGAACCACGGGCACACCCGTGGTCAGGGCGAGCCGCGCCACTCCGGTCTTGGCGACCATCGGCCACAGCTCCGGGTCCCGCGTGCAGGTGCCCTCGGGATAGAAGATCACCGACGAGCCGTCCTCGGCCAGCGCCTTCTCCGCCTCCTGCAGGGCCTTGATCGCGTCGGTACTGCCCCGCTTCACCGGGATCTGGCCGGTGCTGTTCGCCACGGCCCGTACCACCGGGATCCGGAAGACCCCCTCCTTCGCGGTGAAGGTGGGCCACCGGCGGCCCGCGACGTAGAGGTAGTGGGCGATGGTCAGCGGGTCCGCCCAGGACAGGTGGTTGGCCGCGATGATCACGCCTCCCTCACGCGGGATGTTTCGCTGCCCCTGCCACTCGGCCTTCGTCACCGCCGTGAGGATCGGGCGGACGATGGAGGCGACGACGACCTTCACCCATCGCGACTCACGTTGTTTCACCGCGGACTCCTTACGATCTCGACGCCCGCCGAGACGCGTGCACCCTCCCCACGTGCGGTCGCTCCCGGTCGCGCACAGCCGGACCAGTCTAGGACGAGTCGCGCCCCCCGACGTCACCGCCCAAACGTCGCCCGGCCGTCCAGCACCACCGGCGGCCAGCCGTCTGACCACGACATAGTCTTTCTAGCGTCCCGACCACGACCGAGTGGAGAGGCGTCCACGTGCCCGCAGCCCATGTGGCCCTGCAATGGTCACCGGTGGTCCCGGTGAAACGCCTGGCGGACGCCAAGACTCGCCTCGGCGTCTTCGCCGGCCCTCGCCGCGCCGAGCTCGCGCTCGCCATGACCTGTGACACGGTCATGGCGGCGGTCCAGTGCGCGAGCACCCGCGCGGTGGTCGTCGTCACCGACGAGGACCGGGCGGCGCGCGCCGTACGCGCGTTGGGGGCGCGCGTGGTCCCCGACGAGCCCGCGGCCGGGCTGAACCCGGCACTGGTACACGGGGCCGCCGAGGCGGCGCGCCAGCACCCGGACGCCGGGGTGTGCGCGTTGTCGTCGGACCTCCCGGCGCTGCGTCCGCACGAGCTCGACCGCGCGCTGCGGGCGGCCGGGGCACACGGGCGCTCGTTCCTGGCCGACGCGCCGGGCTCCGGAACGGTGATGTACGCGGCGACGCCGGGAGCCGCCTTCACCCCGGCGTTCGAAGGGTCCTCCCGCGACCGGCACCGCGAGTCCGGCGCGGTCGAACTCGACCTCGACGGTGTCGCGAGTGTGCGCCGTGATGTCGACACGGTGGCCGACCTGCGAGCGGCGGCCGCGCTCGGGGTCGGCCCGCACACCGCCAAGGTGCTGGCCACGCTGGAGATCTGAGTCCGTAGGGGGCCAGAAACGCGGCTGCCCGGACCCCTCGAAGGGGTCCGGGCAGCCGCACGAGCTGGGCTCGTTCGCTCTCGCCCACCGCCCACGGCGGTGGCGCCGGTTCACTTCTCGCTGTTCACCCGCGCCTTGAAGTCGGAGCCCGCGCGGAACTTCGGAACGTACTGCGCGGGGACGTCGATCTGGGCCCCAGTGGCGGGGTTGCGCGCCGTGCGGGCGGCCCGCTCCGACTTCTCGAACACGCCGAAGCCGGTGATGGCGACCTTGTCGCCGTCGGCCACGGTTTTCTCGATGGTCTCCAACACGGCGTTCACCGCCTCGGTGGCGGTTTTCTTGTCCCCCAGCCGGTCGGAGATAGCGTCAATCAGGTCACGCTTGTTCATTGGTTCCTCCGGTTCCCCCTTGCTCGCACGAAGTTAGGGGAAGAAAGGCCCTGAGCACAAACACAAACGCCCGCGAAATCAGCGTGTCGGTGGGCTTTCGGGGGCCGGAGGAAGCTCCTCGAGCATCCGGTCGAGTCTCTCGGAGGCGCGAACCGGGTCCCTTTTGACCGCTTCCGTGACCGTCAAAAGCCTACGAATAGCCGGAATCCGGACACCCTCTGGAAGGGCGTTGGCCCGCCGATGGGCGTCTCTGAGGCGCTCCGCCAAATCAGAGTAAAAATCCTCGGCCGGCGGGCCCTCCCGGCCTACTGCGTCACCGGGAGCCACGGTTTCCGTCGCCCCTCGTAGTCGTCGATCGACTTGGTGTCGCGGAGGGTCAGCGCGATGTCGTCCAACCCTTCCAGCAGCCGCCAGCGCGTGTAGTCGTCGATCTCGAACGGCTCCACGATCCCCGGCGCCCGTACCTCGCGCTCCCGCAGGTCCACGGTGACCTCGGTCGACGGGTCGGTCTCGACCATGTCCCACAGCCGTTCGATGACCTCGAGTGGCAGCACGACGGTGAGGAGCCCGCCCTTGAGCGAGTTACCGCGGAAGATGTCGGCGAACCGCGGGGCCAGCACGGCCTTGAAGCCGTAGTCCTGCAGCGCCCACACGGCGTGCTCGCGCGAGGATCCCGTCCCGAAGTCGGAGCCGGCGATCAGCACGGTCCCATCCGCGAACTCCGGCTTGTTCAGCACGAATTCGGGGTCGTTCGCCCGCCAGGCGGAGAACAGCCCGTCCTCGAATCCGGTACGGCTCACCCGCTTCAGGTAGACGGCGGGGATGATCTGGTCGGTGTCCACGTTGCTGTGACGCAGCGGCACGGCACGGCCGGTGTGGACGGTGAACTTCTCCATGTCGGCCTTTCGGGTCAACTCTCGGTGTGGGGGTGTGGTTACAGGTCCGCGGGCGAGGAGAGGGTGCCGCGGACCGCGGTCGCTGCGGCGACCAGCGGCGAGACCAGGTGGGTGCGGCCTCCCTTGCCCTGGCGTCCCTCGAAGTTCCGGTTCGACGTCGACGCGCTGCGCTCGCCCGGCGTGAGCTGGTCGGGGTTCATCCCCAGGCACATCGAGCAGCCCGCCTCGCGCCACTCGGCACCGGCCTCGGTGAAGACCTCGCCGAGCCCCTCGGCGTTGGCCTGCTCCTTGACCTTCATCGACCCGGGGACGACCAGCATCCGGACCCCGTCGGCGACCGTGCGACCACGGATGACCTCGGCCGCCGCCCGCAGGTCCTCGATCCGACCGTTGGTGCACGAGCCGAGGAACACCGTGTCGACCCCGACCTCCCGAAGCGGTGTCCCCGGAGCGAGGTCCATGTACTCCAGAGCCTTCTCGGCCGCCGCGCGCTCGCTCGGGTCGTCGAACGAGGCGGGGTCGGGAACGACCTCGTTCAGCGGCGCGCCCTGACCCGGGTTGGTTCCCCAGGTGACGAACGGGCTGAGCTCGTCGGCGTCGATGACCACCTCGGTGTCGAACTCGGCGTCCTCGTCGGTACGCAGGTCGCGCCAGTGGGCCACCGCCTCGTCCCACGCGGCGCCCTGGGGGGCGTGCGGGCGCCCCTTGATGTAGTCGAACGTGGTCTCGTCCGGGGCGATCATTCCGGCCCGCGCCCCGGCCTCGATCGACATGTTGCAGATCGTCATCCGGGCCTCCATCGAGAGCGACCGGATGGCCTCGCCGCGGTACTCGATCACGTGGCCCTGCCCCCCGCCGGTACCGATCTTGGCGATGACGGCGAGGATGATGTCCTTGGAGGTCACACCGGGTTTGAGGGTGCCGTTGACGGTGACCGCCATGGTCTTGAAGGGGCTCATCGGGAGGGTCTGGGTGGCCAGGACGTGCTCCACCTGGCTGGTGCCGATACCGAAGGCCAGCGCACCGAACGCGCCGTGGGTGCTGGTGTGGCTGTCCCCGCAGACGACGGTCATGCCCGGCTGGGTGAGGCCGAGCTGCGGACCGACGACGTGGACGATCCCCTGGTCGATGTCACCCATGGGGAAGAGCCGAATCCCGAAGTCCGACGCGTTCTTGCGCAACGTCTCGATCTGGGTCCGCGACACCGAGTCGGCGATGGTCCCCAGGACGTTCTCCGTCGGGACATTGTGGTCCTCGGTGGCGATGGTGAGGTCCGGGCGGCGAACGGGGCGGCCGGCCAGCCGCAGTCCCTCGAACGCCTGGGGACTGGTGACCTCGTGCACCAGGTGCAGGTCGATGTAGAGCAGGTCGGGTTCCCCCTCGGCACGTCGGACGACGTGCTCCTCCCAGACCTTCTCGGCCATCGTGCGAGCCATTGGCGACGCCTCCTCGCGTCTCGACGTCTTCGGTTACGAAAGTCCGCCCCGCTGGCGCGCCCCGCCAGCGGGCGGCCATTGACGCGTTCTCCGTGGTCACGAACCCGTTGGGAATCCGGATGGAGTTGCGTACCAAATAGCGAGACGGCAATATCAAGCTATGGACAACTCTAGCGCATCCAGCGGTGTCGGTGTCTTGGACAAGACGATGTCCGTGCTCGACGCCCTGGAATCCGGCCCGGCGTCACTGGCCCGGCTCGTACGGATCACGGGGCTGGCCAGGCCCACCGCGCACCGGCTGGCGGTCGCCCTGGAGCGGCACCGGATGGTCACCCGCGACAGCCAGGGCCGGTTCGTGCTCGGACCCCGCCTGGGAGAGCTCTCCATCGCCACCGGGGAGGATCGACTGCTGGCCGCGGCCAACCCGGTGCTCGCGCAGCTGCGCGACCTCACGGGCGAGAGCGCCCAGCTCTACCGTCGACAGGGCGACGTGCGGGTGTGTGTCGCCGCGGCCGAACGCGCCAGCGGCCTTAGGGACACGGTACCGGTGGGCAGCGAACTCCCGATGAACGCGGGGTCGGCGGCCCAGGTGCTGCTGGCGTGGGAGGACACCGAGCGCATCCGCCGCTCGCTGCGCGGCGCGCGTTTCAACGCGGCCACCCTCACCCAGGTCCGCCGCCGCCGGTGGTCGCAGAGTGTGGGCGAACGCGAGCACGGTGTCGCCTCGGTCTCGGCCCCGATCTCGGGTCCCGGCGGGCGGGTCATCGCGGCGGTCTCGGTGTCCGGACCGATCGAGCGCCTGACCCGGTCCCCCGGCCGGCTGCACGCCCAGGCCGTGACCGCCGCCGCGGAGAAGATCACCGAGGCGCTGCACACCCAGGAGGCACCGTCCTGACCGCCTCATCGCCCGACCGATTTTTCGACAGGTGATCGTGCTGTTTTAACTCTTCTGGAGCGTGAAAGTAGGAAGGACTTCACGATCGCCGCCCACGGGCGAAGCGCTCTCACCCGAAGCTCTCCGGAAATTCCACGAAAAGCCCCACGGCTACGGAAAGCCACAGCTACCATCCGAAGAGTAGAGGCATGAGTCCGCTGAAGAGGTAGGTGCCCGTGGGATCCTCCTTCACACTGCCCGAGTTCCACCTCCCGCATCCGGCCCGGCTGAACCCCCACGTGGAACGCTCACGCGAGCACAGCACCGGGTGGGCCCGGCGCATGGGAATGCTCGACACGCCCACCCCCCGTGGGGACGGCAGTGTCGTCTGGGACGAGTCGGACCTCGCGGTCATGGACTACGCGCTGATGTGCGCGTACACCCACCCCGACTGCGACGGTCCCACCCTGGACCTGATCACCGACTGGTACGTCTGGGTGTTCTTCTTCGACGACCATTTCGTGGAGGAGTTCAAGTACACCCGCGACCTGCGGGGCGCCCAGGCGTACCTGGACCGTCTCGAACTGTTCATGGTCGCCGAGGACGAGGAGCCGCCCGAGCCGAGCAACCCGTCCGAGGCGGGACTTCACGACCTCTGGCAACGCACGATCCCGATGATGTCGTCGGAGTGGCGTCGGCGCTTCACCGTCCGGACGCACAACCTGATGGTGGAGTCGATGTGGGAGCTCGACAACATCAACCGCGGCCGCATCGCCAACCCGATCGAGTACATCCAGATGCGCCGCAGGGTGGGTGGCGCGCCGTGGTCGGCGAGCCTGGTCGAGGTCGCCACCGGCGCCGAGGTTCCCGAACGCCTCGCCGACACCCGGACCCTGCGGGTGCTCACCGACACTTTCGCCGACTCGGTGCACCTGCGTAACGACATCTTCTCCTACGAGCGCGAGGTCACCGAGGAAGGCGAGAACTCCAACGCCATCCTGGTCTTCGAACGGTTCTTCGACTGCTCCACCCAGGAGGCGGCCGACCGTGTCAACGACCTGCTGACCTCCCGCCTGGTGCAGTTCGAGAACACCGCGCTGGGCGAGGTCCCCGAGCTCTTCGTCGACCACGCCGTCGAACTCCCCGAGCAGGCCGCCGTCGCCGCCTACGCCAAGGGGTTGCAGGACTGGCAGGCGGGCGGGCACGAGTGGCACGCGCGGTCGAGCCGCTACATGAACGAGGGCGCCGTTCCGGGCACCTCGCGCGTGCTCACGGGGCCCACCGGGCTGGGTACCGCCGGCAGCAGGACACAGCCCGGACCGATCGGCCCGGGAATGCGGCGCCGGGCGCGCCAGCACTCCCAGCCGGTCCTCACCCCCGTGGGGCACCTGCCGCTGCCGGAGCTGTACATGCCGTTCGGGTTCCGCACCAACCCCGGAATCGACGAGGCCCGCCGCTACTCGGTGGGCTGGGCGCGCCGCATGGGCATGTTCGACTCCGTGCCCGGTGTGGAGATCGGCGGAGTGTGGGACGAACGCCGCTACATCGGGTTCGACCTCGCCCACTGCGCGGCGATGATCCACGCCGACGCCGAACTCGACGACCTGAAGCTGTCCACCGACTGGCTGACCTGGGGAACGTTCGGAGACGACTACTTCCCCGTCGTGTTCGGCCACAACCGGAACGTGGCCGCGGCCAAGGCGTGCGCGGCGCGGCTGCCGGCGTTCATGCCGCTGGACGGTACGGCCACCCCGCCACCCACCAACCCGCTGGAGCGCGGGCTCGCCGATCTCTGGCGCCGTACCGCGGCTCCCATGACGGACACGGCGCGCGCGCAGTTCCGCGCGGCTGTGGAGGACATGACCACGAGCTGGGTGTGGGAGCTGGAGAACCAGGCCCAGCACCGCGTGCCCGACCCGGTCGACTATCTGGAGATGCGCCGCAAGACGTTCGGCTCGGACATGACGATGGGCTTGGCGCGGATCTCACGTTCGGCCGTCGTACCCAGCGTGGTCGCCGACACCCGCACCATCCGGGAGATGGAGACCGCGGCGCAGGACTACGCCTGCTTCACCAACGACATGTACTCCTACCAGAAAGAGGTCGAGTTCGAGGGAGAGGTCCACAACATCGTCGTGGTGGTGGAGAACTTCCTGGAGGTCGACCGGCTGACCGCACGCGACGTCGTCGCCGACCTGATGGCGGCACGAATGCGACAGTTCGAGCATATTCTCGAGGTTGACCTGCCCGACCTGTTCGAGCGCTACGACCTCGACGAGGACGCCCGCGCGGCGTTGACCCGCCAGGCCGACGAGCTCAAGGACTGGATGTCGGGAATCATGGAGTGGCACGACAAGTGCGTGCGGTACCACGAGGACCAGCTGCTGCGCGACCGTGGGTTGGAGACGCCGACCGGGTTCTCACAGCGGCCAACGGGCCTGGGGACCTCCGCGGCACGGGTGGCGGAGCTGGTGGGCGGGCGCGCGCGACCCTAGCGCTCCGGTGGTGTGGCCCCTCACTCCGGGGCGGGCCACGGCCCACCACGGCACCCGTACCGGGCGGGTGAACCACGGGGGTGGGGAGCGGTCGGGTCCCCACCCCCACCGGTTTCGGCGCGTCCCGGTGCGGGAGCGCTCACCGCAACGGCACCCCCAGGATGCGGTCGTCACCCTCGTTGGGTTCCCCGCGGCCGTCGTGGTTGCTCGTGCTGACCCACAGCTCGTCGCCGTCCGGAACGGCCTCAACGTGGCGGAGCCGGCCGTACTCGCCCCGCCAGTGCTCCACCGGCTCGCCGACGGGATCGTCGGCGTCCCCGGTCAGCGGAACCCGCCAAAGCCGTTCACCGCGCAGAGCGGCGACCCACAACGAACCGCCGGCGATCGCGGCGCCGCTCGGGGACGCCTCCGCGGGATCCCACACCACGACCGCGTCGATGTACTCCTCGTCTCCGGGGGCGCCCGTGGCCTCGGGCCAACCGTAGTTACCGCCCGGCTCGATCACGTTGACCTCGTCGTCGACATCGGCGCCGAACTCGACGGCGAACATCTGGGCGTCGGAGTCCCAGGCCAGGCCCTGCACGTTGCGGTGACCGTAGCTGTACACCTCGTTACCGAACGGGTTGTCGTCGGGGACGTCACCGTCCGGTGTCAGACGCAGGATCTTGCCGGCGAGTGAGCCGGTGTCCTGGGCCAGGGCACTCCGCTGGGCGTCGCCGGTGCTCGCGTAGAGCATGCCGTCGGGACCGAACGCGATACGGCCTCCATTGTGGGCGCTGCCGCTCGGGATCCCGTCGAGGATCACCTCGGGCTCGCCGAGCTCACCACCCTCGAAGGGCATGCGGAGGATCCGGTTGTCACCGCCGGTCGTGACGTAGACGTACACGTGGGGGTCGGACTCGAACTCGGGGGACAGCGCCAACCCGAGCAGCCCGCCCTCGCCACCGGGTTCGGCTTCGTCCACCGTGCCGACCTCGCTGACATCACCCTCGGGGGTGACCCGGACGATCCGGGTGGTGTCGCGTTCGGTAACGAGAGCGTCACCGTTCGGGAGGAACTCGTAATCCCAGGGAACCTCCAGCCCGGTGGCGACATCGGTGGGCTCCGCCGGGGAGACGTCCTCCCCGGAGGTGTCACCGCCGGTGCTCGACTCGCCGTCGGACCCCCCGGGCGCGCACGCCATCAGAACGGTGAGCGCGCCCACAGCCGCCACGGCCTTGGCGGCGTCTCGTGTGCCGTTCCGGTGGAACTCTACGGACATGCCCCAGTGTCGCCCGGCGGCGCGCCCGGCATCAACCAGGCTTGCGGGCCTCCCGGGGAAACACCGAACCGCCTCAGCGCGCCGCGCGGGCGAGGCGATCGCCGGCGCTTCGGGTCTCGCGGGTGACCGGGCGCGTCCCCAGTGCCCTGCCGAGCCCCATGCGCGGGATATCGACGTAGATCGCCTCGTATCCCCGACTGTCCGGGGACTGTGGCACGCCGATCTCGTAGACCTCGTGCCAGATTCCCGCCGAGCCGTCCCGACGGCGGTAGAACTCCCGCCAGGCGCGGGCGTGCCCGCTCTCGTGCGCGTAGCGCATGAGCTCCTCGGTACTTCGCCAGTACTGCACCGAGGTGAGCCCCCGCGCCCCGACCAGGGTGCGGCTGTGCAGTAGTCCCCGTTCGGGGGCGGCCAGCAGCTCGGCCTCCATCTCACGGAACGCCGTGGTGAGCCACCACCAACGGCGCGGTCTGAGTAGGGCGTTCGCCCGGAACCCGAGCAGGAACAGGGTCAGGGTCTCCCGCGGTTCGGTGGTCGTGGTCCCACTCGCGATCTCCGTCACCACTCCCCCATTTGGATAGTGAAACTCTCTAATATTGGAGAGTAGTACTATCCAGAAAGAAGTGAAAGGGGGTTCTGGTGCGCGTCTCCGAACTGAGCCGACACAGTGGCGTACCGGTCGCGACGATCAAGTACTACCTGCGCGAGGGTCTGCTACCGAAGGGCGAGGCGACCTCGGCGACCCAGGCGGTCTACTCCGAGACCCACCTGCGGCGATTGCGGTTGATCCGAGCCCTGGTGGAGGGCAGCGGGGTACCTCTGACGAAGGTCCGCGCCATCCTGGACGCGCTCGACGACACCGGTGTCGACCTACACCACCTGCTGGGCACGGTGCAGTACGCGCTCACCCCCGAAACCACACCAACCGACACCCCCGAATGGCGCGAGGCGGAGCGAAACACCGAGGAACTTCTCGCCCGGCTCGGCTGGCGGGTGAGCCCCTCCTCGCCCGCGCGGCCACGACTCACGCACGCGATCGCGACCGTGATGGGACTCGGCTACCAGGTCGGTCCGCGAACGCTGGACACCTACGCCAACGCCGCGCACATGACGGCGGAACGCGACCTCGACCGGATCGACCCCGCCGCACCACGCGAGCGGGCGGTCGAGCACGTGGCGATCATCACCGCCCTCATGGACCAGATGCTCGTCGCGCTGCGCGCACTGGCCCAGGAGGACGTGTCGGCCCGGCGCCTTCGCGGTACCGACGCGCGGTACTGACGGGAGGCGAGGTCACCGCGACGGATCACCGGACCACCGGGACCTTGCCTGAGAAGCCGGTCACCGGGGCTCGAAGACCACCGTGACCTCGTCCCCGTCCAGGGACTCCACCGTGGCCGTGTAGCCGCCCAGCTCGGCGGTCTCGCCCTCACCGAGCTCCGCCGAGACCTCGTCGCCGAACGGGCCCGCCATGACCGTGGCCGACTCTCCGGGAGTGATCTGCCGGACCCCGTAGCGGTCACCGTTGCTGAACTCGTCGTCGTAGGCGGAGTTGGTGGTGAGCGTGCACACGTCGTTCTCGCACGACTGGGTGTGGTACTGGCAGGCCGTCAGGGCGAGTGCGGTCGCGGCGAGAACGCCGGCCAGGGCCACGACTCGGCGGGAGCGCGGGGGGATCATCCGGTTCCTCCTCGGGTCTCGCGGAACTCCACCCCGGTCCGACGCACGCGCGGCGGGCATCGTTCACCCCGCACCGGAAACGGTGGGGACCATCGCCCATGGTGCCGCGACGCCGTGAACCACCACCGTCCACTGGTACCCCCGAGCGGATTCGAACCGCCGTCTCCGCCTTGAGAGGGCGGTGTCCTCGGCCACTAGACGACGGGGGCCCACAGTCGAACCGCACCCGTACCGCACGCCCACCCCGGTGGGGCGCGGCGAGCGTCACCGGGACGGCTCAACCCCAGAAAAAGGCTCCCATCGAGCATGGGAGCCTCTCACTGTCGTACCCCCGAGCGGATTCGAACCGCCGTTACCGCCTTGAGAGGGCGGCGTCCTAGGCCACTAGACGACGGGGGCCCACAACCGCGTTTTCACACGCGACCGAGCCGCTGAACGACTCGTGGTGACGATCCGGACACGTGTCCGGTTGCCACTGCTGGGGTACCAGGACTCGAACCTAGACTAACTGAACCAGAATCAGTCGTGCTGCCGATTACACCATACCCCAGTGCTACGCGGGAGTCCGCCCCGTGGAGGGCTTCGCTCCCTTCGGCGCAGCCATTACTCTAGCGGACGTCGCGACTGCTCGCGAACTGGTTCCGCCACCGCCCCGCGCTCAGGAGTCCGTGCCGGCACCGGAGTCGGTCTCGGCGAGCTTGGTCAGCGCCGCGCGCAGCCGCTCCCGAACGGGCTCCCGCCCCAGCAGCTCCAGCGACTCGAACAGGGGCAGCCCCACGGTTCGGCCGGTGACCGCCACCCGCACCGGGGCTTGGGCCTTGCCCAACTTCAACCCCTGGGCCTGGCCCACCTCCTCCAGCGCGGACTTCAGCGACGTCGCCTCCCAGGCCAGGTCGGGGTCGGCGAACCGCTCCAGCGCAGCTGTGAGCATCGCCGGCGCGACCTCCGGCTTCATCGCCTTGGCCCAGCTCCTCTCGTCCTCCACGGGCTCGTCGAGGAACAGGAAGTCGACGTTGCCCACGATCTCGCTGAGTACCGCCACGCGGGTTTGGGCCAGCGGGGCGATGGCGGCGAAGACCTCCTCGTCGAAGTTCTTCTCCGGCCACGGGGCACGCTCGGGGGTGAGCCACGGCCGACACCGCTCGACGAACTCGTCCACGCTGAGCGCCCGGATGTACTCGCCGTTGAAGGCGCGCAGCTTCTGCTCGTCGAAGAACGCGCTCGAACTGTTCACGTCGGACACCCGGAACAGCCGCTCCATCTGCGACCACGGCATGATCTCCCGGTCGTCCCCAGGCGCCCACCCCAGCAACATCAGGTAGTTGACCATCGCCTCGGGAAGGAACCCCTCGTCCTGGTAGGTCTCCAGGGCCACCTTGTCGCGCCGCTTGGACAGCTTCTGCCGCTTCTCGTTGACGATCACCGGCAGGTGCGCCCACACCGGCGGGTCCTGCCCCAGCGCCCGCCACAGCAGCTGCTGCTTGGGCGTGTTGGACAGGTGCTCCTCACCCCGGATGACGTGGGTGATCCCCATCTCGACGTCGTCGACGACGTTGGCCAGCGCGAACAATGGGGACCCGTCGGCGCGGGCGACGACGAAGTCCTCGATCGTGGCGTTGTCGAACTCCACCCGGCCACGGATCTGGTCCGCCACCACCGTCGACCCGTCGTCGGGCACCCGGAACCGCAGCGCCCGCCCGGGCCCGGGCTCCAACCCCCGGTCACGACAGAACCCGTCGTAGCCCAGGTGGGGGTTGTCGCGCCGCTGCCGAACCATCTCACGGGTGCAGTCGCAGTAGTAGGCGCGCCCCTCCTCGGCCAGCCGCTCGGCGGTCTCGCGGTGCTTGCCGGCGTAGTCGGACTGGAAGTAGGGCCCCTCGAAATGGGGATCCTCTTTGTGGATCCCCAACCACTCCAGGGCGCTGATGATGCCCTCGGTCCACTCGGGCTTGTTGCGCGCGGCGTCGGTGTCCTCGACGCGGAGCACGAACCGACCGTCGGCGCTCTGCCGGGCCAACGCCCAGTTGAACAGCGCGGAGCGGGCGCTACCGACGTGGAACATGCCGGTGGGGGACGGGGCGAACCGGGTACGGGTCACAGTCTCAGTCACGGCCCCAGCCTACTGGGACACGCGCCGGGAGGCGGGGAACCGGCAGTTCAGCCGGCCCACCGCCGCCTCGGGGCGCGCGGCGTCGGGGTCACTCGCGCGTGGTGACCCGGTTGGACAGTTCACCGACCCTCTCGACCGTGACCGTCATGTCCTGGCCCACCCCGATCGGGCCAACCCCCGCCGGGGTTCCGGTGAGGACCACGTCACCCGGCAGCAGCGTCATGAACGAGGTGATGTAGGACACCACCGAGGGGATGTCGTGGATGAAGCTCGCCGTACGGCCGTCCTGGCGTAGCTCCCCGTCAACCGTGGTGGTCACCCGGAGATCGCTGGCCTCCTCCAGGCTCAGTCCCGTCTCGACCCACGGGCCGATGGGGCAGAAGGAGTCGAATCCCTTGGCCCGGGTCCACTGCTTGTCGGTCTGCTGCAGGTCGCGCGCGGTGACGTCGTTGGCGCAGGTGTAGCCGAAGATGACGTCCTTCACCCGATCGCGCGGAAGCTCGCGGCACACCCGGCCGATGACGATCGCCAGCTCCCCCTCGAAGTCGACGCGTTGCGAGATCTCCGGGTGGAAAACGGGGTCGCCGGGACCGGTGACCGCGGTCGAGGGCTTGAGAAAGACAACGGGGGCGTCGGTGGGATCACCGGTGACACTGGCCATCTCGGCGATGTGGTCCGCGTAGTTCTTGCCGATACACACCACCTTGCTCGGCAAAACGGGCGACAGCAGCCGGACGTCCTCGAGCTTGGCACGCTCCCCGGTGAGCTGGACGTTGCCGAGCAGCGGGTGCCCGCTCATCCGGGAGACGTACTCCTGTCCGCCCTCCTCCGCGTCGATCAGGCCGAAGCCGACATCCTCTCCCGACGAGAATCTCGCGATACGCAAAGCTCTCCTACCTCACGGGTCCACACGCTGCGTTCGCAGTCAACACTAGCGAGCCAGCGCAGCACCGGTGTCGAGGTAGCGCGATCTCGTCGTCCCGATGCCGGCCAAGCGGTGTCGGCCGGGGGCCGCGGGGTGGGCTCAGCCGCCCGAGCCGACCTCGGTGACCGCCCGCTCGATCCGCTCGGCGAGTTCGATGTCACGCGTCGTCACCGCGCCCACGGAGCCGGTGCGCACCGTGAAGCGGATCCCACCCTCGACGCGCTCACGGTGGGCCGGATGCTCCAGCTCACGCCCGATGCGGTCGACGGCGCCCTCCAACGGGGGCAGCCTGTCCTGGGGTAGTCGCACCTCCCGCGTGAGGCCGCCGGTGTCACCCTCCCACTCCGGCAGCCGCCCCAGAGCGGTGCGCAGGGTCTGGCTGTCGAGGCGGCTCGGCGCCCCGGTGGCGCCCGCGTCGGCGCGTCCGGCCGCGCCGACCGGGTCGGCGGCCCACTCCGCCAGCTCCTCCGGGAGTTCCCGGGCGAGCGTGGCTCCCAGGTCGGGCGAGGATTCGGCGATCCCGGAGAGCACGAGGCGCGCCAGATGCAGTCCTCGCTCCGGTGGGCAGTCCAGCGCGCGGCCCACCTCAAGGGCGAGTTCCCCGGACTCGGAGACGGGCTCGGGCCGGTCGCCCTCGGGGACGGTAGCCAGGGAGGTCGGCAGGCTCGCGGCGAGGCCGGTCCGCGCGTCCGGGCCCACGTGCGGGCCCAGGACGGTCACGACGGCCTCGACCGCCGCGCGGGCCTCCTCGGGGCCGGAGACGCCCCCGCGCGAGGCCACGCGGTCGACCAGCTCCCTGTGTTCGATCATCGGCCCTCTCCCCTTCCGCCCGGATGTGACCGGGTCCTCAGCCGCTACTGCCCGCGCGCGAGAACTCGCGCAGGTCCTCCGGCAGGCTGGCGCGGACCTTGGTCATGATGCCGCCCGTGGTGGCCTCGTCGAGAAGCTCGAAGACGACCCGCGCGAGATGGGCCGCGGTGGGCTCGTCGGTGTAGGCGCGCTCACTGAGCCGCGTGACGAACTCGCCCCGACCGAAACGGGCCGCGTGGTCGGCGGTGGGATCGGTGGTCACCCGGCGCAGGTGCTCCCCGATCTCCACCGGCAGCTGGGCCGCCAGGTCCTCCGCGAGGTCCGGTGGCAACCGCTCGGCCAGCGTCTCCAGTGCCGCGCGGGCCGCGCTCTCCGCGGCTCCCCTGCTGTCGAGTTGCCCGCGATCCTGCAGCTGTCCGATGAAGGTGTCGTGTTGCATTCTCTCCCCCTGGCTCACCCGGGTGGGCTCGTTGGCGGTCGAGCCGCTCGCGGCGTCCCCATTCCCGAGGCGCTCCGCTCGCGCGGTGTCAGGCCACCGTCCGGGTCTCCTGGTGGGGCGGCTACCACGCACGGCGCCGGCTATGCATCGTCGGTGCGCGTCGGCGAATCCGTGCCCGGCGGGAACACCGGGTGCTGGAGAGGGGCGCCCCCAGAGCGGGAGGGACCTCTGGGGGCGCCGATACCGGCCGCGTCCGCGCGGGGTTGGCGGGGAGGTCGGCGGTCGCGGCCGGAGCATTGTGAAGTTGTCCACCACAGTGCCACGCTTCGGGGAACACGTCGTCGGTGTCCGACACGGGTGCCAGGAGGCCGCGTACCCGGCGATTTCGAGGCCAGGCCGAGTTAGCATAGCATTGTGTACACCGTGTACACAGGTGGTTCCGGTGGAGATCGGAAGAATACTCCCTTTGGGGACAGCATCGTGGCGCGCCCCACGAGCCCCGAAGCGAGCCGTCACCGAGCCGAGCCACCGCTATCGGGTCCACGACGCGCGACGCACCACCGGGGCCACGAGCAGGTACGGCACCGCCGCCAAGGCGAACAGCGGGCCCGGCCCCGCCCAGGTGGAGCCGAACGCGTAGCCGACGAACACGAGTACCGCGACCACCTCCACACCGAACCCCGCGGCCGAGGTCACGGTCGCCCGCGAATGATCCGAGATGAGATCCTGGAGTCGGGCCTCGACGTTCACGCTCGCCCACCGGAAGACCCCGAAGGCCGCGGCCACCAGCACCATGCCCCCCGCGTGCCCGCTCATCGCGCCGGCGGCCAACAGGAGCGCGCCGAACGCCAGCAACGGCCCGCTCCAGCGCGTCGCCCGTCCCGCCAGCCAGCCGCCCACCGCCATACCGGCCATGACCAGTAGCACCAACAGCGGAACCCCGGGAGCGGGACCAGTGGAGCGCGCGAGCAGGGGGACGTACTCCTCCAGCGCGTCGAACCCCGACAGCACCGCGATGAGCAGGATCGCACCGCGCGCCCGTGGCGACCGTCGAACCTCGGCCACACCACGGCGAAGCGTCCCGAGAGGACCGTCGGCGTCCCGCTCGGTGGGGCCGCGCGACTCCGGCATCGACCACGCGACCGGGACGCGGAGCAGGGTCACGGCGACGCTCGCGACGCCCACCGCCGGATAGCCGCCCGCCGCGACGGTGGGCGCGGCCAGCGCGGTCGCCACCATGGCCGCTGTCGCCCCCAACGCACGCGCGCGACCCATGACGCGCGCGTACGCGTCGCCCGCGCCGACCCGCTCCAGGGTCTCGTACACCAACGCTTCGAGCGCGCCCGAGCTCAGCGACCCGCCAGCCCCCCACAGCACGAACCCCACCGCGAAGGAGAGGTAGGAGGGGACGAACGTCCACAGCGCGAACCCCGCGGCGGTGCAGACGGGTGCCACCATGACGAGGTGCCGGCGCGAGGACCGGTCGGCGAGCAGCCCGAAAGGCACCTCGAAGACGAAGGTCGTGACCGACCAGATGACGAACAGCGAGGAGATCTCGGCGGCGGAGAGCCCGGCGTCGGCGAACAGCAGCGCGTACACCGGATAGAGGAGCACGAGGTCCTCGAGGAACGCGTAGGTGTGGAGCCGACGCGCGATCGGTGACTCGGGTGAGGATCAATGTCGGTGACGCATACCACGGAGTCTATGCCAGCCTCGCGGGAATCGGCACTCGTCGCGGCTTCGGGCCGCCGTCCACCCCCACCCCCGCACAACGCCCCTGATCGCGTTTCCGCTGGCCATAACCCCCTTTGGGCTGCTTTGATCGAAGATACATGGGCGCGCACGACTTCTGGATCTTCGCCGCGGTCCTCGCCACCGCCGCGGCCGCCGGGCTGGTCTCGGGGTTCCTGCGCCAGCCGCTGATCGTCGCCTTCATCGGCGTGGGCATCCTGGTCGGGCCGGTGGGTGTCGGCTGGGTTCCCGGCAGAGGCGAGATCGAACTGCTCGCCCATCTCGGGATCGCGATCCTGCTGTTCCTGGTCGGGTTGCGCCTCGACCTGCACCTGATCCGCAGCACCGGCCCCATCGCGTTGGCCACCGGCCTGGGCCAGGTCGCGTTCACCTCGGCGATCGGCTACCTCATCGCGCGCGGCCTCGGTATGGAGCCGGTGACCGCGGTCTACGTGGCGGTCGCTCTGACGTTCTCCTCCACGATCATCATCGTCAAGCTCCTCTCCGACAAGCGGGAACTCGACGAGCTGCACGGCCGCGTCGCCGTGGGTTTCCTCATCGTGCAGGACATCGTCGTCGTGCTGGTGATGATCGGCCTGACCGCGTTCGGACGCCCGACCTCCGACGGCGGTCTCGCCCTGGAGATCGCGACGGTGCTGGGCACCGGAATCGGACTGCTGGCCGGTCTCGCGCTGGTCACCCGGTACGTGTTGCCGTGGCTACTGCACTACATCGCGCGCTCGCAGGAGCTACTCGTGCTGTTCGGGGTCGCCTACGCGGTCTCGGTCGCCGCGCTCAGCGAATGGTTCGGGTTCAGCACCGAGGTCGGCGCGTTCCTGGCCGGGGTGTCGTTGGCCACCACCAGCTACCGCGACGCGCTGGGCGCCCGTCTGGTGAGCCTGCGCGACTTCCTGCTGCTGTTCTTCTTCCTCAATCTCGGCGCCCAACTGGAGTTCGACGACGCCGGCCGCCAGTTCGCCGACGCCGCGGTGCTCTCGGCGTTCGTCCTCGTCGGCAACCCGATCATCGTGCTGCTCATCATGGCGGCGATGCGCTATCCGGTGCGCGTCGGGTTTCTCGCCGGCCTCACCGTCGCCCAGATCAGCGAGTTCTCGTTGATTCTGGCGGCGCTCGGCCTCACCCTCGGCCACATCGACCCCGGAACCGTGAGTCTGATCACGGTCGTCGGGTTGATCACCATCGGCGGGTCGACCTACCTGATCCTGTACTCGCACCCGATCTACCGGTGCCTCGAACGTGTGCTGGCTCCCCTCGAACGCGCCGGGGCACGCCACACACCCGACAACACGGAGACCGAGGCCGAGGTGGTCCTGTACGGGCTCGGGCGCTTCGGCGGGCAGCTGGCCGACCGTCTCGCCGCGACCGGGCACCGGGTGTTGGCGGTCGACTTCGACCCGTACCGGGTCGCCAACAGCGACCGCTCGGGTGTGACCACCGTGTTCGGCAGCGCCGAGGACCTCGACTTCCTGGAGACACTGCCGCTGACCAGTGCCCGCCTGGTGGCCAGCACCATCCCCAACGTCGAGACGAACCTGGCGTTGCTGCACGCGCTGCGCCACCACCGGTTCCGAGGGCGTATCGCGTTGACCGCGCACACCGCGCGTGACGCCGATCTGCTGCGCGCAGCGGGGACCGACATCGTGCTCGAACCGTTCTCCGCCGCGGCCACCAGCACCCTCGCGGTGATCTCCGGCGAGGTGGAATCCGGCAACTCGGACGACAGCGACCGGAAGGACCCACGGTGACCTCCCGTTTCTCCACCCACCGAGATTGCGTTACCGTTTCGCGACACGTGACACAGTGGCAGAGTCACCGCACCGCGCCCGGCACGCGGATGTAGCAGACTGGGCGCGGAGCTTGGCCCTGGACACGACGGTGGGAGGCCCCTGTGGGCGATGTGGTGAAGTTCAACGTGCTGACGGTTCCCGAGAACGACCGGGCCACACTGGAGGAGCGGTTCGCCAACCGCGCGGGACTCGTCGAGGGACAGCCCGGCTTCCGGGAGTTCCAGCTGCTCCGCCCGATCGAGGGCACCGACCGCTATCTGGTGTACACGCGCTGGCGCTCCGAGGCGGACTTCCAGAACTGGATGCGGGGCGCCGCCTCCCACGGGGGAGACTCTCCGCAGGGCGCCGCTGGCCAGGAGAACGCCGGGTACGGCCACGGCCACGGGCACGGCGCTCCCGTGGCGACGGGCGCCGAACAGTGGGGGTTCGAGGTCGTCCAGCACGTCAGGGGTGGGGAGTGAGACAGCCGTACCGGCGGGGGCGCCCCCGCCTCTCACGACACCGTGGGGAACGCGCGAACGGCCCCCATCGAGCCGCCCCACCCATCGCGGCGTCCTCCGACACCGGCACGGAAGGGTCCGGAGCACGTGCCATCCGCTGACCCCCGCCGCGGGCGTACCCACCGCCGCCCCAAGCACCGGAGACGCCGACACCCGCGCTTTCCGATCCTCCTCGGCTGCATCATCGTCCTCGTGGAGCTCGTCCTGGTGACCACCCTGCCGCCCCCGGGGGACGACGGGGGCGGTACACGGGCGCGGGACAACAACGGCGCCGAACTGTCGGCGCCCGAGCCCACCTCCGAGCCCAAGGGCGAGGCCGCCGAGGAGGACCCGCCGGTGCTCCGGCGCTCCGTCGTCGAGGAGGTCGACAACGGAAGCGGCGAAATGGAGGTGGTCGACGGCGAGAGCGAGGCATCCGGCGAGGGTTCGCCGACGCGCTACCTGGTCGAGGTCGAGAGGGACCTTCCCGGTGACGCCACCGACTTCGCCGACGCGGTGGAGATCATCCTCGGCGACGAGCGGAGCTGGACCAGCGAGGGCGAGGGCCCCTTCGCGCGGGTGGACTCGCCGGAGGAGGCGGACTTCCGGGTAACACTGGCGGCCCCGGACACCGTCGACGAGCTGTGCGCGCCACTGCGAACCAACGGCGAGGTCTCCTGCTCCACCGGGAACCGCGCGATCATCAACCAGAACCGCTGGGTCAGTGGAGTGGACCACTTCGGGGACGAGCTGGAGACCTACCGCACCTACGTCGTCAACCACGAGGTCGGCCACGTCCTGGGGCGCGGCCACGTCGAATGCGCGGAACCCGGCGAACCCGCCCCGATCATGCAGCAGCAGACGTTCGGTCTCGACGGCTGCGAACCCAACGGGTGGGTGAACCCCTGACCCCACGCCGGGTTCGGGTACTCCGGGTCAGGGAGCCGGGTAGCCCTGCGCGAGCAGCCCGTAGGACACCGCCTGCTCCAGCGCGATCCAGGACGCGTCGATGACGTTCTCCCCGACCCCAACCGTGGTCCACTCGGAGCGACCGTCGCTGAACGTCACCAGGATGCGGGTGATCGCGCCGGTTCCCGCCCCGTCCTCGAGGATGCGGACCTTGTAGTCGGTCAGCGACAGGCTGGCCAGCGCCGTGTACACACCCTCGACTGCGCTGCGCAGGGCGCGGTCCAGCGCGTTGACCGGCCCGTTGCCCTCGGCGGTCGCGATCACGCGCTCGCCCTTGACGTACAGCTTGACGGTGGCCTCACTGACAGCCTCACCGCCCTCCTGCCCGGGCGTGGCCCCCGGAGCCGCGGGCCACGCGTCGGCCGCGCCCCCACGCTCGGCGATGACCCGCCACGACTCGGTCTCGAAGTAGCGCACCTGCCGCCCGAGCTCCTCACGCAGCAGCAGCTCCAGCGACGCGTCCGCGGCCTCGAAGCTGTACCCGGACTGCTCCAGGGTCTTCACCCGATCGACCACCCGGCCGAGGACCTCCCGGTCCTCGCCGAGATCGAGCCCGAGCTCCTTGGCCTTCAGCTCGATGGACGCGCGTCCCGCCATGTCGGAGACCAGCATCCGCATGTCGTTGCCCACGAGCGTGGGCTCCGTGTGCTGGTACAGGTCGGGGTCGACCTTGATCGCCGACGCGTGCAGCCCGGCCTTGTGCGCGAACGCCGAGACACCGACGTAGGGCTGGTGGGTGGCCGGGGCGATGTTCACGATCTCCGCGACGGCCAGCGACACCCGCGTCATCTCCGACAGGCAGCCATCGGGCAGCACCGGGCGCCCGTACTTGAGGGCGAGGTCCCCGACCACCGTGAACAGGTTGGCGTTGCCCACCCGCTCGCCGTACCCGTTGGCGGTGCACTGCACGTGGGTGGCCCCGGCGTCGACGGCGGCCAGCGTGTTGGCCACCGCGCACCCGCTGTCGTCCTGGGCGTGCATTCCCAGCCGGACACCGGTGCGCTCCCCCACCGTGGTGACGATCTCGGTGACGTCGGCCGGCAACATGCCTCCGTTGGTGTCGCACAGGACGACCACGTCCGCGCCGGCGTCGGCGGCCGTGCGCACAACGCTCACCGCGTACTCGGGGTCGTAGCGGTACCCGTCGAAGAAGTGCTCGCAGTCGAGGAACACCCGCTGCCCGCTGTCGCGCAGGTGGGCGACGGTGTCGGCGATCATGGCGAGGTTCTCTTCGGGGGTGGTGCGCAGAGCGTGCTCGACGTGCCGGACGTCACTCTTGGCGACGAGAGTGACGACCGGCGCGCCCGAGTCGCGCAGGGCGGCCACCTGAGGGTCGTCGGCGGCCCGCACACCGGCCCGGCGGGTCGCGCCGAACGCGGTGAGCTGCGCGTGTTCCAGCGGTAGCTCGTGTGTGGCCCGCTGGAAGAACTCGGTGTCCTTGGGGTTGGAGCCCGGCCAGCCGCCCTCGATGAATCCGACGCCGAACTCGTCGAGCAGCCTGGCGATGGCGAGCTTGTCGGCGATGGTGAGGTTGACTCCCTCGCGCTGGGCACCATCGCGCAAGGTGGTGTCGAAGACGTGGAAACTGTCGTCTGGCATGGGAAGCTCCCGGGAGTAACGCGTCGCGTGATCGTGTGGCCTCGCCGGCGGCAATAAAAAAGACCCCTCGTGGACACGAGAGGTCGGCGCGCTGGCGAGGTCCGGTTCAGCCAGCGCGCCTCGCAATAATGATCAGCGAAGACGGCACTGCGAACAGTGTGCCATACACCGCGACGGCCCGTGGCACCAACCCCACACACCTGTGGCCAGCCGAGTCGCCCTCCCCTTTCGAACTCGCGGAACGTGGGGGTTCCGCGCAGATCGCGAGTACGCGACACTCGGGACCGGCGGGACACGAGCGGGGAGCGGGCCATGGGTGTGGACGTCGTCCTCGCGGTGGTGGAGCAGCGGGGAACCAGCCCCAAGCGGCGACGTGTCCGCCCGGTGGACACGGTCGTGGACACCACAGACGGGTTCGCCCGCCTTTGCGCGTCGAGCCACCTACCGACGCTGCGCAGAGTCGACCCGTACGGAACCCTGGTACTGACCCCACCAGAGATGGGGCAGCTCATCTCGGAGATCGAACTCGCTCGGGTGAAAGACGCCTCGTTCAGTCGTTGGGCCACTTGACGACGTTGACGTAGACCGAGGCGGTGTCCTCGTCCGGGAAGACCGCGACCACGTTGCGTTTGACCCGGTCGTTGTCGGGGTGGGAACCACGGCATTCCATGTTGCCGTCGACGGTGGTCTCGTCCTCGGGAATGTCGAAGGTGTCGCGGGTCTCAGTGTCCGGCATGCCCGGTGACTCTCGCACGCTGGTATTACTGGCGAAGTCGCAGAACCCCTCCAGGTCCCCCCGATCCATGGTGAACGTGGCCTTGTAGTACAGCTCGTTGGTGTCACCGTGGCCCGCGGTGATGTCCACGTCGGTGGCGCTGTCGGGAATACTCAGCCCGCTGTAGTCGGCGAACGACTCGGGCAGCTCATCGTCGTCGGGCACCGGCACCGACGGGGTGGCGGGCGTCGTGCAACGCCAGGACTGCGCACAGGTGTTGTCGGGATTCTCGTGGATCGTACAGCCGCTCGCGATGACGACCGTGAGCGCCGCGAACGCCGCGCCGTTCCCGCGCGTCCCGCCGCGGCCGAGTTCGCCCCTCACGGACCGCCACCATACTGCCACGTCCCGCCCCGCCGCGAGTGCGGGTGTCGGGTCCTCAACCGTGGTCGAGGACCCGACTCACTCCCGGACGGCGGCGGTCAGGCGAACGTGCGGATCCAGCCGTGGGTGTCGGCGCGGGTACCGTACTGCAACGCGACCAGCTCCTCGCGCAGCCGCGTGGTGACCGGGCCGGGGGTGCCGTCACCGATCGTGAACTCTCCCCCGGGCCCCTTCACGTGGCCGACCGGGGTGATGACCGCCGCCGTTCCGCAGGCGAACACCTCGGTCAGTTCCCCGCTGAGGGCGGCCTCCCGCCAACGGTCGGTGGAGATCCGCCCCTCCTCGGTGGGCCAGCCCAGCTCGGGGGCGAGCTTCAACAGTGAGTCGCGGGTGATGCCCGGCAGCAGTGTGCCGGTGAGCGCGGGCGTCACGAGCCGAGCGTCGTCTCCGGAGCCGAAGACGAAGAACAGGTTCATCCCTCCCATCTCCTCGACCCAGCGATGCTCGACCGCGTCGAGCCAGACCACCTGGTCACACCCCTGCTCGACGGCCTGTGCCTGGGCGAGGAAGCTCGCGGCGTAGTTGCCCGCGAACTTGGCCTCCCCGGTGCCGCCGGGCGCGGCGCGCGTGTAGTCCTCGCTGAGCCAGACCGTGACCGGCTTGACGCCCCCCGAGAAGTAGGCTCCCGACGGGGACGCGATCAGCATGAAGAGGTAGGTGCGGGACGGGTTGTTCACGCCGAGCCCGACATCGGTGGCGAACATGAACGGGCGCAGGTAGAGGCTGCTGCTCTGCTGGCTGGGAACCCACTCGCCGTCGTACCGCAGCAGCGTCTCGATGGCGCCGACGAACAGCTCCTCGCCGAGCTCGGGCATGGCCATGCGGCGGGCACTGCGGTTGAACCGGGCCGCGTTCGCTTCGGGCCTGAAACACGCGACGGTGCCGTCGGGGTGCCGGTAAGCCTTCAGCCCCTCGAAGATCTCCTGGGCGTAGTGCAGTGAGGCGGTGGCCGGGTCGAGTGTCACGGGCCCGTACGGTTCGAGCCGCGCGTCGTACCAGCCCTTCTCCTCCGAGTAACGGATGGTGACCATGTGGTCGGTGAACACTGTGCCGAACCCGGGATCGTCCAGCAGGGCTGCTCGTTCCTGCGGGGTCTTCCGCTGCGGCGAGAGCTGGACGTCGAACGTCAACCCGCTTGTGGTGGTGCTGCTGTTCATTTCCTTCTTCGGTCCTCTCGGTACACCGGGCCGGCTGCGCTGCCGGCTCACGATCAAGTGTGACGGAAACGACACACCCGGGCCATAGCACGGTGGTCGGATGACGCTCGCCGCTGGCAGCGTGACGTGGTCCGAGAAACGGCCAGCGGGCGCGCCGGTGGCGCGCCCGCTGGCTGGGTTCCGTGGCTGCCTCGGCCGCGCCTCGCGAGGTGAGCAGGGCCGAGATGGGTGATCTCAGCCCTGCTCGGCTACTCGGCGAGCGATGTCGTCGCCGATCTGGGCGGTGGACCGCTCGCTGCCGTCCTTCGCCCGCGCGTTCAGGTCCTCGGCCACCGCCTGCTCGACCTGGCGCGCCGCGGTGGCGAGGCCGAGGTGCTGCAACATGATGGCCGACGAGAGCACGGTGGCGGTGGGGTCGGCCTTGCCGTGACCGGCGATGTCCGGCGCGGAGCCGTGGACCGGCTCGAACATGCTGGGGAAGTCGTTCTCGGGGTTGATGTTACCGCTGGCGGCCAGGCCGATCCCGCCGGCGATGGCGGCGCCGAGGTCGGTGATGATGTCCCCGAACAGGTTGTCGGTCACCACGACGTCGAACCGTTCGGGCTGGGACACGAAGAACATGGTGGCGGCGTCGACGTGGCAGTAGTCCACGGACACCCGCGGGTACTCGACGCCGACCTCGCGCACGACCCGTTGCCACAGCTCACCCGCGTAGGTCAGCACGTTGTCCTTGTGCACCAGGGTCAGCTTGGCGCGCGGGCGCGCGTTGGCCTTCTCGAAGGCGTAACGCACGACGCGCTCCACCCCGAAGCGGGTGTTGACGCTGTCCTGCGTGGCGATCTCACCGGGGGTGTCCTTACGCAGCACCCCGCCCATGCCCGCGTACGGCCCCTCCGTGCCCTCGCGGACGACGAGCATGTCGATGTCGTCGGTCTCGGGCTCGGCGAGCGGGGTGGTCACGCCCGGGTAGAGCCGGACCGGGCGCAGGTTCACGTAGTGCGAGAAGGAGAACCGCAGCCGCAACAACAGGCCGCGTTCCAGGATCCCGCTGGGCACCGACGGGTCACCGACGGCTCCCAGCAGGATGGCCTCCTGGGAGCGGAGCTCGTCCTCGACCGAGTCGGGCAGCGTCTCGCCCGTGGCGTGCCATCGCTTGGCACCGAGCTCGTACTCGGTGGTGTCCAGCGCGACATCGTGCCTCGACGCGGCCTCGGAAAGGACCTTCACCCCTTCCGTCACCACCTCGGGCCCGATCCCGTCGCCGGGGATGACGGCCAACTTAACGGTGCGAGCAGCCATGGAACAGCCCAGCCTCAATCTCAACAGTGGTATCGGCACTCACGGGTGCCGGCGGGACACCGGCACCCGAGATCTCTCGTTCGAGACACACGAGAGTGGTCGTGACAAGCCTAGCGACCCGCCGGGCCGCCATTGTCACGACGGTCCAACGCGAGCTGCACGGCTTGGGTGGCCTCGTCTTCGTCCTCGTATGGGGCGTGGGTGGTCTCGTCCATGGTGATCCTCACGAAGTCGCACGGCGTCCGGCCCCGAGAGCCTGGGGCCACGAAGAAACGGGTACCGGTGGCGTCCGGATGCGCGCGTGTGGCGCCGGGCGGAACGCCCCGGTCGGGGTGTGGTTCGCACGGGCTCCGGCGGGGTCGCCTGCCGGGGAGACCACCGCTCTCGCCGGATCGGTGTGGGGGCGGTGGTCGTGCGTGCGGGTGTCGTGCGTCGTTCGGCGCGTTGTGGCACCGCGTGCCCAAGACTATCGGAAGTCCAACTATCCGGCCACTCTGCCCCCCGGACCAGCACGAACCGCGAAGGAAGTGGAACCGGGTGCCCCGGAAAGGGGCGCCGGAGGTTCCCCGGAGCCTCCGGCGGGCCGCCAACCACGACCTCGTTACCGGTCGGCGCGGCGCCGTGGGGGTCCACGGGGTCACCCCGCCGCCGACACCACGGAGCCGTTCCTCGCGCGCCGACTTCTCGGTGTGGCACCTCGCCCGCCGCGTGGCGTTTCCGGCCTCGGCTTCGTCGGTGTCGACACGCTGACCCCACCCTTTACATGCAAGTAAATACTTGCCTATTATCGGTTCCGTGAAGTGGGATCGAGGAGGGTCACCACGAACACCACTCGACCGACGCCACACCGCCGCAAACCATCACGGGGCGCCGGCCCCGGACACGAAAGGACCACCATGACCGACACCGCGGCTTACGCAACCCTGGAGACGATCGACGGGCGCCCGGCGCTGCGTTTCGAGCGCTGGCTCGCGTACCCGATCGGGCGCGTGTGGCGGGCGGTCAGTGTGCCAGCGGAGCTCGAGCGTTTCTTTCCCGGCGCCGCCGACTGGACGCCGGCCAAGGGCGAGACCATCGAGATCGGCGGTGCGATCGTCGAGGTAACCGAGGTCGAGGCACCGCATCGCCTGGCGTGGACGTTCGCCGGCCAACCGCAGAGCTTCGAGCTGGTGGAGGCGGAAGGCGGCTGCCGGTTGGTCTTCACTCATGTCATCGACGACCTGCCGGCGGCGCAGACCGCGACCGGCTGGCAGATCTACCTTTCACGGCTCGAGCCTCATCTCGCCGGCGGATACCTCTCCGAAGAGGAGGCGCACGAGCCGTGGAAGGACATCCACGAACACTACGCCGAGCGCTTCGGCGTCGACCCGGAGCCGGGACGACGCTGGGCGGCGGAGAACCTGCCCGCCGATCGGGGCTGAGGACGGCCAGTGAGCACCAACACGGCCAGTGTCCTCGTCGACGGCCAGACCGCGGCGCGGCCTCCCACCATCCAGGCAGGACAGCCAGCGTTGTTCGCGGCTCCTGACAGGTTCGTCACCGGCGCCCCGTGTGCTCGCGCACACCAGGCGGGACGCGTTCCGAGGGCTTCCGGAGAGCCTCCACCTCCCCTTTCCGGCGCGCTCGGTTCGATCTCCACGAAGGGCCGCCCGCGCGCTCGGCGCACGGGCGGCCCTTCGTGATGGGTTCCACGGAACCGCCGGACTAGCTCAGGTCGACCTGGCGCGTCCGGACCGAGGAGATCTCGGTGGAGATCGCCTCGAGGGTGTCGTCGGGAATCGCGGAGTCGACCGTCAGCGTGATGAGCGCCCGGCCGCCCTGCTGGTCCCGGCTCACCTGCATGCCGGCGATGTTGATCCGGTCCTCGCCGAGCAGCGCGCCGACCCTGCCGACCATGCCGGGGCGGTCGTCGTAGGAGAAGAACGCCATGTGCTCGTTGATCGGGATCTCCATCTCGTAGTTGTTGATCTCGACCAGTTTCTCGGAGTGGCCCGGGCCGGTGAACGTGCCCGACACGGAGACGCGCTGGCCGTCCGGCAGGATGCCCCGCACGGAGACCAGGTTGCGCCAGTTCGTGTTGTCGTCACTGGTGGTCAGGGTCACCTCGACTCCCCGCTCCTTGGCCAACAGCGGGGCGTTCACGAAGGTGACGGTGTCCTCGGTGACGTCACTGAACACGCCCTTCAACGCGGCCAGCTCCAGCACCTTGACGTCGTGCGCCGCGATCTCGCCGCGCACCACGACCTCGACCTGGTTGGCCACGCCGCGCGCGAGCGACGTGAATATCTTGCCCAGCTTCTCGGTGAGCGGCAGCGCCGGCTTGACCTCCTCGGCCATCGCGCCGCCCTGCACGTTCACCGCGTCGGGGACGAACTCGCCGGACAGCGCGAGACGCACCGACCGGGCGACCTGGGTTCCGGCCTTCTCCTGCGCCTCCTCGGTGCTGGCGCCCAGGTGCGGGGCCACGACAACGTTCTCGAACTCGAAGAGCGGGCTGTCGGTGCACGGCTCCTGGGACCAGACGTCGATCCCGGCGCCCGCGACACGTCCTTCCTTCAGCGCCCGGTGGAGGGCGGACTCGTCGAGGATCCCACCCCGGGCAGCGTTGATGACGCGAACGTTCGGCTTGACCTTGGACAGCGCGTCGTCACCGATCAGGCCGACGGTGTCCTTGTTCTTGGGCAGGTGGATCGTGATGAAGTCGCTGCTTCGCAGCAGTTCGTCCAGGCTGACCAGTTCCACGCCCATCTGCGCGGCGCGGCTGGGCTGCACGAACGGGTCGTAGGCGACGAGCCGGGTCCCGAAGGCGGCGAGCCGCTGCGCGACCAGCGCTCCGATCCTTCCCAGCCCGACGACACCGATGGTCTTGTCGTAGAGTTCCACACCGGTGTACTTGGAACGCTTCCACTCGCCGTTGACGAGGGCGTTGTGCGCCGGCGCTGTGTTGCGCGCCGAGGCCAGCAGCAGGTTCACGGCCTGCTCGGCGGCGCTCACGATGTTGGAGGTGGGTGCGTTGACGACGAGCACGCCGGCCTTCGTCGCCGCCTCAACGTCGACATTGTCCAGCCCCACGCCCGCGCGCGCCACCACCTGCAGGTTGGGCGCCGCCGCGAGGACCTCGGAGTCGACCTTGGTCGCGCTACGCACGACCAGGGCATCGACCTCGGCGAGGGCGGGCAGCAGCTGAGAGCGGTCACCGCCGTCGACACGGCGGACCTCAAAACTCTCCTCAAGCAGCGCGATTCCGGCGGGCGAGAGTTCTTCCGCGACAAGTACGGAGGGCTTCGGCACAGCTAGATCCTTATGTGGGTTGCAATGTGGCCGCGGTCGGGGCGGCCTTGGGCGAACTCCAGAACTCTTACGTCGGACGTCCTTGGCCAACGGAAAGTCTACTGCGCAGGTGGGTCGCCCACGCGGGGAGGGGGTCGCCCGTACCGTCGATTCTACTGTCCTCCCAGCTCACAGGGGGCGCACACGAAAGGGTCCGGGCGGACCGCGCGAGACTCGGCGATCCACCCGGACCCCGGGTGCGTGTGTGGCTCAGCCCCGCAGCCAGCTCATGAGCGGACGTAGCTCGGCGCCGACCTTCTCGATGGGCTCGCTCTGCTCGGCCTCACGGCGCTTGAGGAAGTTCGGCCGTCCGGCGTCGAACTCGCTCACCAGCTCCTCGGCATAGGTGCCGTCGCGGACCTCGGAGAGGATCTTGCGCATCTCCTCGCGGGTCTGCTCGGTGATGACGCGGGGGCCGCGGGTGTAGCCCCCGTACTCGGCGTTGTCCGAGACCGACCAGTACATCTTGGAGATGCCGCCCTCGTACATCAGGTCAACGATGAGCTTCACCTCGTGCAGGCACTCGAAGTAGGCCACCTCGGGCTGGTACCCGGCCTCGGTCAGGGTGGTGAACCCGGCCTTGATCAGCTCCGACAGGCCACCGCAGAGCACCGCCTGCTCACCGAACAGGTCGGTCTCGGTCTCCTCGGTGAACGTGGTCCGCAGCGCGCCGGCACGCGTGCCGCCGATGCCCTTGGCGTAGGAGAGCACCAGGTCCCACCCCTTGCCGGTGGCGTCCTGCTCCACAGCCACGAGCATGGGCACTCCCTGGCCCACCTCGAACTGGCGCCGGACGAGGTGACCCGGCCCCTTGGGGGCGACCATGGCGACGTCGACGTCGGAGGGCGGCTGGACCAGCCCGTACCGGATGCTGAACCCGTGACCGAAGAACAGCGCGTCGCCCGGCTTGAGGTGCGGGGCGATCTCGTTGGTGTAGAGGTCCCGGTGGTTGTGGTCGGGCACCAGGATCATGATCAGGTCGGCCTCCTGGGCGGCCTCGGCCGGGGTCACCACACGCAGACCCTCCTCCTCGGCCTTGGCGCGGCTGCCCGACCCCTCAGCGAGGCCCACACGCACGTCGACCCCCGAGTCCCGCAGCGAAAGCGCGTGCGCGTGCCCCTGACTGCCGTATCCGATGACGGCGACCCTGCGTTCCTGGACGAAGCTCAGGTCCGCGTTGTCGTCGTAGTACATCTGTGCCACTTCGGCTTACTCCTTAGTCCTTGTGCTCGGCGCCGCACCACGGTTGGCGCCGGGTGCGGCACGGATGTCGGGTTCGGGCGGGCGCCCGTGTCACGGTCCGCGCCCGACCGCGGGCGCCCGGCCGTGGGTCACGCGCTGCGCTCGACGGCGCGGAGCGACCGATCGGTGATCGACCTCGGTCCCCGCCCCAGCGCGACGAGCCCGGACTTGACCAGCTCCTTGATGCCGAACGGTTCCAGGTTGCGGACGAGCGAGTCGAGTTTGTCGGGCCTGCCGGTGGCTTCGATGACGACGACGTCGGGGTGGACGTCGACCACGTTGGCCCGGAACAGCTCGGCGGTCTGGATGACCTGCGGACGGCTGCCGGCATCGGCCTTGACCTTGGCGAGCAGGAGCTCTCTGCGCACCGAGGCGTCGTTGTCCATCTCGACGATCTTGACGACGTTGACCAGCTTGTTGAGCTGTTTGGTCACCTGCTCCAGAGGGTGGCGGTCGCAGTTGACCACGATCGTCATGCGGGACAGCCCCTCGTACTCGGTCGTGCTGACACTGAGCGAGTGGATGTTGAACCCGCGGCGGGAGAACAACGAGGAGGCCCTGGCCAGGATCCCCGGTGTGTCCTCCACGAGGACGGAAAGCGTGTGCTGGCTCATCGTGAAACTTGCCTTTCCCTAGTCCTCGTCGTCCCACTCGGGCGCCATGTCGCGCGCGTACTGGATGTTGTCGTTGCTAACACCCGGACCGACCATCGGCCAGACCATCGCGTCATGGTTCACCGAGAAGTCGATGACCACCGGTGCGTCGTTGATCGCCATGGCCTTCTCGATCGTGGCGTCGACGTCCTCGGCCCGGTCGCAGCGCAGCCCGACACAACCGTACGCCTCCGCGAGGCGCGCGAAGTCGGGGATGCGCACCCTGGCCTCCTCCTTGGGGGCGGTCTGTAGGTCGGTGTTGGAGTATCGGCCGTCATAGAACAGGGTCTGCCACTGCCGCACCATGCCGAGGTTCCCGTTGTTGATGACCGCGACCTTGATCGGTATGCCCTCGATGGCGCAGGTCGCGAGCTCCTGGTTGGTCATCTGGAAACAGCCGTCACCGTCGATGGCCCACACCGTGCGGTCGGGATCGGCCGCCTGCGCGCCGAGCGCCGCCGGCACGGAGAAGCCCATGGTGCCGAGACCGCCGGAGTTGATGAAGGTCCCCGGATGCTCGTAGTCGATGAACTGTGAGGCCCACATCTGGTGCTGGCCGACCCCGGCGACGTAGGAGACCTCCGGACCCGCGAGCTCCCCCAGCCGTTTGATGACGCGCTGCGGGGACAGGCCACCGTCGGGGTTCTCCTCGAAACCCAGTGGGTAGGTGGTGCGCAGCCGGTCGAGCTGGGACCACCAGGCCGCGTAGTCGCCGGTACGCCCGTTGGTCTGGTCGTTGCGGACGGAGACCACGAGGTCGGCGATGACCTCCCGGCAGTCGCCAACGATCGGAACGTCGGCGTGCCGGTTCTTGGAGATCTCGGCCGGGTCGATGTCGGCGTGCACGATCGTGGCGTCGGGGGCGAAGCTGTCCAGCTTGCCGGTGACGCGGTCGTCGAAGCGCGCCCCGAGTGCCACGATCAGGTCGGCCTTCTGCAACGCTCCGACCGCGGCGACGGTGCCGTGCATGCCGGGCATGCCCAGGTGCTGCGGGTGGCTGTCGGGGAACGCGCCCCGCGCCATCAGGGTCGTGACCACGGGCACTCCGGTGAGCTCGGCCAGGACCCGCAGCTCCTGGGACGCGCCGGCCTTGAACACGCCGCCACCGACGTAGAGGACCGGGCGCCGCGCCTCGGCGACCATCCGCGCGGCCTCGCGGACCTGTTTGCCGTGGGGCTTGGTGACTGGCCGGTAGCCGGGCATGTCAAGACGGTCGGGCCAGACGAACGTGCTCTGCCCCTGCAGCGCGTCCTTGGCGATGTCGACCAGCACCGGTCCCGGACGGCCGGTCGAGGCGATCTGGAACGCCTCGGCGATCGTGCGCGGGATGTCGGCGGTGTCCCTGACCAGGTAGTTGTGCTTGGTGATCGGCATCGTGATGCCGCATATGTCGGCTTCCTGGAACGCGTCGGTGCCGATGGCCGGGGAAGCCACCTGTCCGGTGATCGCCACCATCGGAACGGAGTCCATGTGCGCGTCGGCGAGGGGGGTGACGAGGTTCGTGGCACCTGGCCCGCTGGTCGCGACGCAGACTCCCGGACGGCCGGTCGCGTAGGCGTACCCCTCGGCAGCGTGACCGGCGCCCTGCTCGTGCCGCATAAGGATGTGGCGTACCCGGGTGGAGTCGAACAGGGGATCGTAGGCGGGCAGGATCGCGCCACCCGGGATCCCGAACACCACATCGACGCCGACGTGCTCCAGCGACCTAATGAGCGACTGGGCTCCGGTCATCTGCTCGGTCATCACTAGATCCTTCGAAAGAGATCGTGGGAATCACTCGTGCCTGACAACAAAAAGCCCCCCTCCGCAAGGGCGGTTGAGGGGGGCGCGCAGCACGGACTCGGTCAGCTCGCTGCGCGCCGACCAAGTACGAGAATCAGGAAGTTGCTATGCACGTTGTTAACGATGGCGTAGCGTGTTGCGTCGCGTCAACTTGACCTCAATTATGTCTCGCTATTTGAGACAACATGATCAGAGTGTGGGTCGGGTGCCGCCGGGGTTCTGGAGGGTCCGTAGGTGGGGGAGCGAGGAACGAGCGACCCCACCGCAGGACCCGAAGGTTCCCGGCACCCAGGCACCCGACCCCGGCGAGCGCCAGCGAGCCCCAAAAAACACCTCGGACACCACCGGAAATCCACAAACCCCACAGGCAGGACAACCACCAACAAACCACCCCACCACAACACCCAAAGGTTCCCGGCACCCAGGCACCCGACCCCGGCGAGCCCCCACGAGCCCAGAAGACACCTACCACCCCTAGAGCGGAATCCCCGCTTCGCCTCCCACCAGGGCCTCGACTCCCGAGGCGACCATGGGCCGGGCCACCAGGAAGCCCTGGCCGTGCCCGCACCCCATCGAGCGCAGCTGTTCCAGCTGCTCGGGCGCTTCGATACCTTCGGCGATGACTTGCATCCCCAGGTCCTGGCCCAGTCGGATGATCGTGTGGGTCAGTAGCGTGACCGTGCCGTCGTTGCCGAGGTCGCGGACGAACGAGGGGTCGATCTTGATCGCGTCGACCCGCAGTTCCCGCAGGTGCGCCAGCGACGCGTAGCCCATGCCGAAGTCGTCGATGGCCAGCCGGACCCCGAGTTCCCGCAGCTGGGCGAGCCGTTCGACGGCCTCGCCGGGGTTCTCCAGTAGTACCTCCTCGTCGACTTCCATGGTCAGCACCTCGGCGGGCAGCCCGCTCTCGGCCAGCACACCGGCCACGGTCTCGACGAACCTTGGCGAGAGAATCTGTTTCACCGACAGGTTCACCGACAGTCCGATGTCCCACTCCGACACGCGCCACGACGCGACCTTCTCGCACGCCTCCCGCAGGATCCACTCGCCCAGCGGGGTGATCAGTCCCGACTCCTCCGCGGGGCCGATGAACTCCGCCGGTGGGACCAGCGACTCGTCGTGCTGCCAGCGCACCAGCGCCTCGACCGCGGTCACCCGGGAACTCGCCAGGTCGACCACGGGCTGGTACTCCAGGACGAACTCGCGGTCGGCCAGCGCTTGGCGCAGCTCGGTCTGCAGCTCCAGCCGGGAGACCACCCTGGCGTGCATGTGGGCGGCGTAGATCTCCAACCGGCCGGCCCCGCCGTGCTCCTTCGCGCGGGCCATGGCCATGTCGGCGTTGCGCAGCAGCTCGCCGCCGTCCATACCCTGCTCGGCGAACGCCACTCCGGAGCTGGCGGTCAGTACCACCTCGCGGTCGGCCACCTGGAACGGTTCGGCGCTGACCACTCGCGACAGTCGCTCCGCCTGGTCGACCACCTGCTGCGGGTCAGCGCTCTCCTCGATGAGCACCGCGAACTCGTCGCCGCCCCAGCGGGCCAGGGTCACCCCGGACCCGGTGGTTCCGCGCAGCCTGCGGGCGGCCTGCGCGAGCAGGTAGTCGCCGAACGTGTGTCCCGCGGAGTCGTTGACGGCGGTGAAGCCGTCGAGGTCCAGAAAGATCGCGGCCACCTCGCCGGGGGGCGCGCCCGCGCGTTCGCGGCGGGTGAGCACCTCTCGGGCCCGTTCCTCGACATAGGCGCGGTTGGGCAGCCCGGTGATGCCGTCGTGGAATGTCAGGTGGTTGACCTGGTCCTCCAGCGCCACCTGGGCACTGATGTCGCGCGTGGTCACCAGCAGCCGCGCGGGCTCTCCGGGCTGCTCGTACACCGAGGCCGTGGCTTCGATGTGTCGCCAGGTACCGTCGCCGGCGCGGATCCGCACGCGCAGGTGGCTCCCCTCCCTCGCGCCCCGCTCGAACTCCGCCATCGTCTCGGAGACGATGGGCAGGTCCTCGGGATGGATCAGTGAGGTGACCGGTTCGGCGAGGATGTCGTCCAGCCGGTAGCCGAACGTCTCGGCGGCCCCGGGGCTGATGTAGAACACCCGCCCGTTGTAGTCCAGTACCAGGATGACGTCGCCACTGTTGCGGGCCAGTTCGTGGAAGTGGCTCTCGCGCGTGTGAACCATGCGCGTCAGCGTGGCGTTCTCCTCCAGCAGGCCGACCAGCCGCACGACGAGGACGACCACAGCCGACCCCGACGCCAACGGGAGCACCGCCGCCACACCCTCGATGCGTAGTGCGGCGATTGTGAGGACGACCGTGGCCACGCACAGCGCGCCCGCCGCGGCGATCTCGGGCGCGAACCGGTACAGGCCGCGGCCGGTGATCCGGCGCGGTTCGGCCCCGGCACGCTCGCGGATCAGCCAGGGAAGGCTGCCGAGCAGCGCGAACCCGAGCAGCCGGACCGGGTACTCGATGCCTCCGGCCAGCGGGGTTCCGAGCAGTCGGGTGACCGCGCCGATGAAGTCCGCGCCGCAGATGATGACGAACGCCCCGATCGCGATCAACACGGCGCGGCGGGTGCTGTGCGGGGAGGTGAACACCAGCGGCGCCAGCAGACACAGCACCGCGATGTCGGCCACCGGATAGACCAGCGCGAACCCCAGCAGGCCCGCGCTCTCCTCCAGTTCGCTGTAGAGCGGCGCGAAGACCAGCACCCAGACCACGGCGAACAGCGCGGCCGCGCACACGTAGCTGTCGGTCAGGTGGCGCACCGCCGGGCGCACCCCTGTGGGAAACGGCGCGAAGCGGGTGAACCCGAGAACGAACAGCGGCAGTGCGACGAGGGCGAACAGGTCCCCGAACGTCAACGACAACGCGGCACTGGCGCTGAGCAGACCGGTGACCGAGGAGATACCCGCACCCGCGCACCACGCGAGCGCCGAGAACCCGAGGTACCGCAGCGCACCGGTGGTGTCGGCGCCGTCGACGTCGGCGTCGGCGTCCGTCGCGGTCACGCCTCTACGGCGGGCCGAGTACAACAACGAGGCGGCCGCCATCCCGGACGCGACGGCCACCGGCCAGCTTCCGAGCCACGTGGTGAGCGAGATCCCGTCGACGTCAACCATCGTCCCCGCGGCGTAGGTCAGGGTCAGCACCAGAATGCCGCCGAGCCAAACGCGCGTGTCTGTTCTGGTCATCGTGGCGCCCCGGGATGTGCGCTCCTGGCGTACCGGGGTGCCTGCCAAGCGGCGACAACCACGTACATGGGCACCCTTCCGGTCAATGGCAGTCTGCCGTTCGGGCTCCGGCGAGTGGATCGAAGACCCGTGGAACGACGCCCAGGCATCCGTGACGCCCTCTGCGCGTTCGTCACCACGCAGGGACCACCCACCGGCTCCTCGACTGCCAATCGCCGCAGCGCACCTGCACCGACAGGGTATTGACGCAATGTCACGCTGGGATAGAGACCCGGCAGAGACCCGGCGACAACACGGTCACCCTCCGTGTTCATCACCCACTCGAACTCAGCTCACGCCCAGACGCTCCAGGATCAGCTCGCGGGCACGGCCGGCGTCGGCCTGGCCACCGGTGGCCTTCATCACGGCACCTACCAGAGCGCCGGCCGCGGCGACCTTGCCACCGCGGATCTTCTCCGCGGCGTCGGGGTTGTCGGCGATGGCGGTGTCGACGGCCGCGCCCAGCGCGGAGTCGTCGCTGAGGACCTTGAGGCCGCGGGCCTCCACGACGTCGTCGGGTTCCCCCTCGCCGTTGAGCACGCCATCGACCACCTGACGCGCCAGCTTGTTGGTGAGCGTGCCCTCCTCGACGAGCGCGACGACCCTGGCCACCTGCGCGGACGTGATCGGCAGCCCGGACAGCGGGACCTCGGTCTCGGTGGCACGGCGGGAGAGTTCGTTGAGCCACCACTTGCGGGCCTCGGCCGGCGGCGCCCCGGCGTCCACGGTCGCGGCGACCAGGTCGATGGCGTCAGCGTTGACCAGGTCACGCAGTTCCTCGTCGGAGAGCTGCCACTCGGACTGGATCCGGACACGCTTCGCGGCGGGCAGTTCGGGCAGGGTCGCGCGCAGCTCCTCGACCCACTCGGCGCTCGGAGCGACCGGCACCAGGTCGGGGTCGGGGAAGTAGCGGTAGTCCTGGGCTTCCTCCTTGCTGCGGCCCGACACCGTGGAGCCACTGTCCTCCTGGAAGTGGCGGGTCTCCTGGACCACGCGCTGGCCGGCCTCGAGAACCCCGGCCTGCCGTTCCATCTCGTGGCGCACGGCCCGGTCGACCGAGCGAAGCGAGTTGACGTTCTTGGTCTCGCTGCGGGTTCCCCACTCATCGCCGCCCACGGGCATCAGAGACACGTTGACGTCGCAGCGCAGCGAACCCTCCTCCATGCGGACATCGGAGATCCCCAGAGCGCGGGCGAGGTCACGCAGCTCGCGGACGTAGGCGCGGGCCACTTCCGGGGCCAGCTCCCCGGCGCCCTCGATCGGCTTGGTGACGATCTCGAGCAGCGGGATACCGGCCCGGTTGTAGTCCACGATCGAGTAGTCGGCGCCGTGGATGCGCCCGGTCGCCCCGCCCACGTGCGCGGTCTTTCCGGTGTCCTCCTCCATGTGCACGCGCTCGATACCGATCCGGAACTCGCGGGGGCCGTCGGCCGACTCCACGGTGACGTCGAGGTGGCCGTCGGTGCACAGTGGCTCGTCGTACTGCGAGATCTGGTAGTTCTTCGGCATGTCCGGATAGAAGTAGTTCTTCCGGGCGAAGCGGCACCACGATGCCACGGAGCAGTTCAGGGCGAGCCCCAACCGGATGGCGCTCTCCACGGCGGTGCCGTTGACCACAGGAAGGGCGCCGGGCAGGGCCAGGCACACCGGGCAGACCTGGGTGTTGGGCTCGCCACCGAACACGGTCGAGCAGGAGCAGAACATCTTCGACGCGGTTCCCAGCTCGACGTGCGTCTCCAGCCCGAGCACCGGCTCGTAGGCGCGCACGACGTCGTCATAGGCCATCGGCGCCGGATCTCCGCTCGTGGCAGGGCTCTTCGGTACCGCGCCAACCATCGCCACATCCCGTTCCCGTGTCCGAAGCGTCCCCGCCGGCACCGTGCGTGGGCCGACCAACGGAGACGTCCATGATGATCGATCCGTGCTCCCCGTCAGCTCGTGGGGCGGACGGAGGAGCCACGTGCAAGACTACCGACACCGGAGGCGGCCCGGGTCCATCCCCGGCACGGGCAGCGGAGTCACCGTGGGTTCCGTCACAGTGGGCGGGAACAGCGCGGTGCGGTCCCGGCCCGGTTTCGGGGGCGTCCCAGGAGCGGCGAGGCCCGTTTTCGCTGGTCGACCACGCATTTCGGACCCGAAATGCGGTCATGGTCACCTCGGGTTTACATGACGAGCATAACGATCCAACGAGAATTGGATCCCCCCTTCCCGCGCGCAAAACCGCTGGACTCGCTGGTCAGAGACCCACATAACGGGCCAAAGAAAGCGATCTTCGCTATTTCCGGTCGAAGGGTTGGAAGGCCGGAATTGGGGCGCTAGGATCTGGCGATGCGGCAGTCACCGTCATGCCGCGCCACCACGGGGACGCCAGCCCCGTAGCGACTGACGTGCAGTGTCCTCGTCCTCACGGGACACGCCGAGTTTCCCTGGTGGCCGATCACCACCCCGAGCCCCGCACGCACGGACGGGAACGCGTGCGTCGTTTCTCGGGTGGAAGCGTGAATGTCGCCCATGGAGGTGGGCGAGTAACCATCCGGTCCCTTTAGTGAACCAACCGGGAATGAACTTGAATCAAACGCCTCTTCCCAAGTCCCCCACGCGCCGCCTCGCCCGTGGCCTGACCACGGTCGCCGGGGCCACCACCGCCGCCTTCGTCGCCCTCGGCTTCGCGGCCGGGCCGGCCCTCGCCGACGAGGGCGACGGGCACTACGCCGGCAACGAGCTCAACGGCCTCGACGTCTCCACCAACAAGGGAGACGTCACTGCGAGCCTGTTCAACCTGAAGCTCAACGACGGCACGGTGCTGCAGACCTACTGCATCGACTTCGACACCGAGATCCGGGGTAACGCGAGCTACGAGCAGGACACCTGGTCCAACTACCCCGGCAAGGGCGACTTCGCGGAGCCGGCCAAGGTCCACTGGATCCTGCAGAACTCCTACCCCACTGTTGGCACGGAGACGCTCGCCGAGGAGGCCGGCGTCGACGGCCTCAGCGACAAGGAGGCCATGAGCGGCACCCAGGCCGCCATCTGGCACTTCAGCAACGATGTCGAACTCGACGGCGACAACGACCCGGAGGTCGCGAAGGTCTACGAGTACCTGACCGACAGCGCCGAGGAGATGCCGCAGACCGGGGAGCCCGACCAGTCGCTGAGCATCGACCCCGAGGCCGCCGAGGGCGAGGCCGGCTCCACGATCGGCGAGTTCACCCTCAGCACCAGTGCCGACTCGGTACCGCTGAACCTCGACGCCCCCGAGGGTGTGGAGCTGGTGGACCTGGAGTCCGGTGATCCGATCGACAGCGCGAGTGACGGCGACCAGTTCGGCGTGCAGGTTCCCGAGGACGCCGACGAGGGCAACGCCACGGTCTCGGCCTCCGTGTCCACCGACGTGCACGCTGGCCTGCTGTTCAAGGGCCTCGAGGGCAAGAAGCCCACCCAGACCCTGATCACCGCCGAGACCGGCGAGGCCACGGTCGAGGCCGACGCCGGCGTGGCCTGGAGCGAGGCCGGCGAGCCCGAGCCGGAGCCCTCCGAGGAGCCCGAGCCCTCCGAGGAGCCGGAGCCCACTGAGGAGCCCGAGCCCGACGAGACCGAGCCCGATGAGAAGCCCGCGCCTCCCGAGGACGACGAGGAGAACGAGGGTGGCCTGCCCGTGACGGGTGCCGCTCTGACCGGTCTGATCATCGCCGCCGTGGTCGCTCTGGCCGGCGGTGCCGCCGCGATGTACCTGAGCCGCAAGCGCCGCACCGCGACGCTGGAGGGCTGAGCCCCCTGAGCGCCGGCCCACCGGCCCAATGATGACGACGCCCGCCACCGTGGATCCCATGGTGGCGGGCGTCTCGTCGTGATCGGTGGTGACCGGTGGACCCCGGGCCGGCGGCCTCCGCGTGAACCCGACAGTCCGAATGAACGCGGTCGCCGCGGAAGTGCCCGATCTCACGTGCCGGCACCCGAGTCCTACGCGTCGTTGAGCGTCGCGGCCTCACCGGCGAGCGGCAGTCGTTGTACGGGCCGTCCGGTCGTCTCGGCGATCACGACCGTGCCCGTTACACGACCTCCGGATCCGCCAGATCGGAGAACAGCTCACCGAACCGTCGGAGATCGGCAGCACCAACGGGGCACGTGCGGCGAGCGTCCTGATCAGAGTGTCGGCGGGGTGGTCGCCAGGGGCGGACCGAACTCAGCGGCGTGAACGTCGATCGCCGCGAGGACACCGTCGGGCACTCGGCCTCCTCCGACGACGGCACGGACGTCGCCGTTGAGATCTCGGGGAGGGTCACCGAACAGTGAACCCCGAAACCCCAAGGCGACGCGACAGGCGTCGGCCGTCACGCCCCGATACCCCACCGGGCACCGCTACCGCGACGGTCACACCGCGTAGGCGCTCTCGCTCAGCAGCGCCGAACCCCGCTTGCTGGCCAGGGCCGCCTCGACCGCGGCACCGACCCGATAGGTACGGTCGTCGGCCAGCACCGGCGCCATGACCTGCAGACCAACCGGGAGGCCGTCCTCGGGCGCGAGCCCGCACGGAACGGACAGGGCGGAGTTGCCGGCCAGGTTGGTCGGGATGGTGCACAGGTCGGCGAGGTACATCGCCATGGGGTCGGCGGCGCGCTCGCCGATCGAGAACGCCGTGGTGGGCGTGGTCGGCGAGACCAGGACGTCCACATGGCCGAACGCGGCGTCGAAGTCACGCTTGATGAGCGTGCGTACCTGCTGAGCCGAACCGTAATAGGCGTCGTAGTAGCCGCTGGACAACGCGTAGGTGCCCAGCATGATGCGCCGCTTGACCTCCGGCCCGAACCCTTCGGCCCTGGTCATCGACATGACCTCCTCGGCGCTTCGGGTGCCGTCGTCGCCGACGCGCAGCCCGTAGCGCATGGCGTCGAACCGGGCCAGGTTCGAGGAGCACTCGCTCGGCGCGATCAGGTAGTAGGCGGCCAGGGCGGTGTCGAAGCTCGGGCAGGACACCTCGACCACCTTGGCTCCCAGGCCCTCCAGCAGCTCCACGGTCTCGTGGAACCGCCGCAGCACCCCCGGCTGGTAGCCCTCGCCGTCGAGCTCCTTGACGACACCGACGCGCAGCCCCTCGACATCGCCGTGGCGGGCGGCCTCGACCACCGGTGGCACCGGGGCGTCAACGGAGGTGGAGTCGCGGGGGTCGTGCCCGGAGAACGCCTCGTGCAGCAGTGCGGCGTCGAGCACGTTACGCGCGAACGGTCCGGGGGTGTCGAGCGAGGAGGCGAACGCGATCACGCCGTAGCGCGACGAGCCACCGTAGGTCGGTTTGGCGCCGACCAGGCCACACACCGCGGCGGGCTGGCGAATCGACCCGCCGGTGTCGGTGCCCGTGGCCAGCGGGGCTTCGTAGGCGGCGACGGCGGCCGAGGACCCACCGGAGGACCCACCGGGAACGCGGGACAGGTCCCACGGGTTATGGCTGGCGCCGTAGGCGGAGTTCTCGGTGGAGGACCCCATCGCGAACTCGTCCATATTGGTCTTGCCCAGGATGACCAGCCCCGCCTCCCGCAGCCGGGAGGTCACGGTGGCGTCGTAGGGCGGGTTCCAGCCCTCGAGGATCCTGGACCCCGCCGTGGTGGGCATGTCCGTGGTGGTGAACACGTCCTTGTGGGCGATCGGCACACCGGCCAGCGGACCGAGCTCCTCACCCGCGGCGATTCGGGAGTCGACGGCCCGCGCCTGCTCGAGCGCGGCCTCCCGGTCAGCGTGCAGGAACGCCCGCACGTCGCCGTCGACCTCGCCGATCCGGTCCAGATAGGTCTCCGTGGCGGCCACGGAGGTGACCTCGCCGGCGCGGATGGCGGCGCCTAGCTCGGCGGCGGTCATGCGCAACAGCTCGGTCCCCATCACGCCTCCTCCCCCAGAATCCGCGGCACGCGGAACCGCTGGTCTTCCACCGCGGGCGCGCCGGCCAGCGCCTGGTCGGGATCGAGCCCCTGGTGGGTCTCGTCGGGCCGGTAGACATTGGTCAGCGGCAGGGCGTGCGAGCTCGGCGGGATGTCGCCCTGGGCGACCTCCTGCACCTTCGCCACGGCCGAGATGATCACGTCGAGCTGGGCGGCGAGCTGGTCCAGCTCGTCATCGTGCAGCGCCAGCCGCGACAACCGGGCGAGGTGGGCGACCTCATCGCGGGTGATGGCGGACATGAGTGGCAAACCGTTTCGTGATGGTCGAAGATGTCGATGGGTTGTCGTCGGATGTCGGTGGACTCGGATGTGTCCGGGCGCCGGGACGCCGCGTTCGGCGAACGACCGTCCGAGACGCTCGGTCGTGGAACACGGGCCCGTTGACGACGGACAGCCCAATCCTATGTCGGCCAGCGACCCGGTGAGGCGCCGTAGGGGCTCCCGGGGCGGCGTCGGGAGCGTCTCCACGACGTCCACGATCCGCGCCGTACCGTACCGGAGTAGGGCCCACCTAGGCCGTTCGCTGCTCCCCTCCGGTGGGAAGGCCGCTGTGCTCCCGGAGAAACGTGGTGGCGGCGTCGGTCTCCAACGGCGCGGAGAAGAACAACCCCTGCGCGGCGGTACACCCCATGGCTCGTACCGACTCGGCGACCCGCTCGGACTCGACCCCCTCGGCGACGGTGCGCATCCCGAGCGCGCCGACGAGGTCGACCGCGGAGCCCACGATGACCCGGCCGTCGGGGTCGTCGACGACTCGCCGGACGAAGGACTCGTCGATCTTGATCTCCTCCACCGGTAGGCCGTTCAGCCGCGCGAGTGTGAAGTACCCGGTCCCGAAGTCGTCCAGGGCCAGGGACACCCCCAGGTCGGCCAGTGCCAAAATCGTCGGCGTGATCGCGTCGGCGTCGGTCACCATGACGCGCTCGCTGATCTCCATGCGCAGCGCCCGCGCCGGGAGCCCGTGCCGGCGCAGTCCGGAACTGACGACGTCGGGCAGGCTGGGGTCGAGCAACTCGCGCGCCGAGAGGTTGACCGCCACCGGTACCGCCATCCCTCCGAACCACCAGCGCGCCACCTGCGTCAGGGTCAGCTCCAGTACCTCGTGGGTGAAGTTGCGCATGAGGTAGGACTGCTCGACCAGCGGCACGAACTCCTCGGGCGGCAGGATGCCGCGTCGCGGGTGTCGCCAGCGGACCAACGCCTCCATGCCCACCACTCGACGATCGCCCAGAGTCACCTTGGGCTGGTAGAACATCTCCAGCTCGTCCTCGGCCAGAGCGCGGCGGAGCTCACCGAACAGACTGAGTCGCGCGGTGGAGTTGCGGTCCTTGTGCGGGGCGTAGAGGTCCACCCCCACCCTGCTCTCCTTGGCGACGTACATCGCGACATCGGCGCGCTGCATGAGTAGCTCGAAGTCGGGGGCGTGGTTGGGGTACAGCGCGATGCCGATGCTGGCCTCGAGGTCGAAGTCCATACCGTCGAGCCGCATCGGCTCGGCCAGCGAGACCCGTAGCCGCGCGGCCACCTCACGCGCCGAGGCGGCGTCGCGCACCTGGGGCAGCAGTACCGCGAACTCGTCGCCGCCGAGCCGCGCGACGAGATCCCCGGGGCGCACGCTGTGCGTGAGCCGACGCGCGACGGTCTGCAGCAGGCGGTCGCCGGTGGGATGTCCCAGGGTGTCGTTGACCTCCTTGAACCGGTCGAGGTCGAGCAGCAGCAGCCCCACCCGGTGGTTGCGCTGCTGTGCCTCGCTGAGCGCCTCCTGGGTGCGCAGGATCAACAGCTTGCGGTTCGCCAGTCCGGTGAGCTCATCGTGGTTGACCTGGTACTCGCGTTTCGCCGACAGGGTGGCGCTGATGTAGAGCGCGGCCAGCGGGAAGAAGAACAGCGGCACCAGCCAGATGGAGTGGGTCATGGCGACCACGACCAGCGGTGCCAGGCTGAGCAGCACGCCGCTGACGAACAGCCGCTGACCGATGTCCTTGGTGAGCATGGTGCGCAGTGGGGAGCGCGCGTGCATGGCGACGGCGCACTCCACCAGTACCAGGTTGGTCAGGAAGTAGCCGCCCGCGGCGAGTGCCACCACGATCAGGTGTGGCCCCTCGGGAACCCAGGGAGCACCGTTGGTGTCGGGGCCGAGCAGCCGGATCACGGCGTCGGCCACCCCGAAGCTCAGCACGTACTGGGCGCCGTTGAACGCCATGCGGTGCGCCGCGTGCCCGCGCGCGATACCGGCGATCACCGTGGCGACCGCCTGGACCAGCCCCGCCACCGGCAGGCCGTAGAAGATGACCAGCGCGAACGAGAACGGTACGGAGGTCGGGGCGCCGTCGGTGGGTGCGGTGGGTGTGGCGATCGGCCGGAGCTCACCGATGATCACCATGCACAGCATGACCCAGATGAGCGGCTGTGCCGCGAGCAATTGCAGCTTAGCGGGACCCAACCAGAACAGGGAGACACCAAGCAGGACGCAACCGGCCACCGTGGTGCTCACGAGATAGAGCCACAGTGGAGTGCCGACCCGTGGGCCGACATCCCGGGTGTCGTTGGGGTCCAACATAGGCGTCCTTGGGGTGATTCCAGGGGCGTGTCACCGGGTGGAACGGGTTCCACCGCGATGCCGACACCCCTCACGAGTGGTTACACGGCCGGGCGGTCACCCCCATGACCACCGCGGCCGCCGCCTGGAACGACGGGTGCACCCAGTACGCACTCAGCGTACGACGCTTCGTCACCAGATGTCGCCAGACCAGGACTTTAGGTAGGGCCTGCTATACCTGGATCGATCACCCGATTCATTCCAGAATACTGCGACACGTAGCACCTTGGTCGCCCATAGTAGACGGCGAGGACGCGCTACCCGTTTACCCGACGCTCGATGGCCGCATCTGGCCCCTGGCCCAGCAGCACGCCGAACCCCGCTTCGTCGAGTATGGGAACCCCCAGCTCAGCCGCCTTGTCGTACTTGCTTCCGGGGTTGTCGCCCGCCACGACGAAACTGGTCTTCTTGGACACGGAACCGGTGACCCGGCCGCCGCGCTCCGCGATCTCCTCCTTGGCACTGTCGCGGCTGTACTCGGTGAGCGAACCGGTGACGACCACCGTCACCCCCTCCAGCGGACGCGGCCCCCCAGCCCCTTCCTCCGCCATGCGTACGCCGGCCTCGCGCCACTTGCGGACGATCTCACGGTGCCAGTCGACCTGGAACCACTCCACGATGGAACGCGCCACGGTGGGCCCCACCCCGTCGACCGAGGCCAGCTCCTCCTCGTCCGCCTCGGCTATGTGGTCGAGCGAGCGGAAGTGCCGGGCGAGGTCCTCGGCGACGGCGGGGCCGACGTGGCGGATCGACAGCGCCACGAGGACCCGCCACAGCGGCTTGTTCTTGGCCTCCTCCAGCTGTTCGAAGAGCGTCCACACCGTCTTCTTCGGCTCACCCTGCTGGTTGGCGAAGAAGCTGACCACCTTCGGCTCGCCGGTGTCCGGGTCGGTTTTGGGTTCCGAGGTGTCGGGGTCGAGCACGAGCGACTTGATCGGCAGCAGCTGGTCGACGGTGAGGTGGAACAGGTCCCCCTCGTCACGCAACGGGGGCTTGGCCGGTTCGAGCGGCTGCGTCAGCGCGGTCGCCGCGACGTAGCCCAGCGCCTCGATGTCGAAGGCCTTGCGGCTCGCGACGTGGAACAGCCGTTCGCGGAGCTGTGCCGGACAGGACCGGCTGTTCGGGCACCGCAGGTCGACGTCGGCCTCGCGTTGCCGCCCCAGCTCGGTGCCGCACTCGGGGCAGTGCGTCGGCATGACGAACTCCCGCTCGCCACCGTCGCGCCGGTCGGGCACCGGTCCCAGGATCTCCGGGATGACGTCACCCGCCTTGCGCACCACCACCGCGTCGCCGATCAGGACTCCCTTGCGCCGCACCTCGTTGGCGTTGTGCAGTGTGGCGAACTCGACCTCCGAGCCCGCGACCCTGACCGGCTCCATCACCCCGTAGGGCGTCACCCGCCCGGTGCGTCCGACGTTGACACGGATGTCCACGAGCGTGGTGGTGACCTCCTGCGGGGGGTACTTGTAGGCGATCGCCCACCGCGGCGCCCGGCTGGTCGACCCGAGTCGGCGCTGGATGGAGATGTCGTCCACCTTGACCACGACACCGTCGATCTCATAGCCGGGGTCGTGCCGGTGCTCGTGGTAGTAGTCGACGTATCCTCGGACCTCGTCGATGGTGCGCACCACGCGGTAGAGGTCGCTCACCGGGAGTCCCCAGTCGCGCAGCGACTCGTAGGCGTGCGACTGGTGGGTGAAGCTCGCCCCCTCGCAGGCGCCCACCCCGTGAACCAGCATGGCCAGTGGCCGGGTGGCGGCGATCCGCGGATCCTTCTGCCGCAGGGAGCCGGCGGCACCGTTGCGGGGATTGGCGAAGGGCTGCTTGCCCTCGTCGGCGAGCCTGGTGTTCATCTCCTCGAAAGCGTCCCAGGGCAGGTACACCTCACCGCGCACCTCCAGCAGCTCGGGCACGGCCCGGACACTGTGGTCGAGCTGCTCGGGCACGGAGTCGATGGTGCGGACGTTCAGGGTGATGTCCTCACCCACGCGCCCGTCGCCCCGGGTGGCCGCCCGGGTGAGCCGACCGTTCTCATAGACCAGGTCGACGGCCAGACCGTCGATCTTGAGCTCGCACAGGTAGGCGTCGATCTCGGTCTCGTTCTCGGCACGCCGCGCCCAGGCCGTCAACTCCTCGATGTCGAAGGAGTTGTCCAGACTCTGCATGCGCTCGAGATGCTCGACGGTCGCGAACTCGACGCTGATCTCAGCGCCGACCTTCTGGGTGGGCGAGTCCTGGGTGACCAGCGAGGGGTGGCGTTCCTCGATCCGTTCCAGCTCGGCCATGAGCTCGTCGTACTCCGCGTCGGATATGATCGGGCGGCCCATGTAGTACCGATAGCTGTGATCGTCGATCTCCTGGCACAGCTCTGCGTGACGTTCCCGCACCTCGGCGGGGGCCGTTTCGCCATCCGCGCGTTCCTGCGCACTGCTCACCCGGACACGTCCTTTCGGATCCTCAACGCCGCGGCTCGTCGCGCAGCACCCGGGCCGACTCACGGCAGGTCCGCATCACCGCGCGCGCGTGCTCGGGCGCCGCTCCAGCCAGCCCGCAGACGGGTGTGGTCACCACTGTGCGGGGCAGCCCCTCAGGGCGGAACCCGAGACGATTCCACAGCTCACGTACAGGATCGACAGTAGTGGCCGGGTCTGACAACGGCATGCCGGCACCCGCGACGACCCCGAGAAAGAGTCCCACTCCGTCCTCGACGGCGACCCCCAGGTCCTCGTCGTCGGCCCGGCCGAGCCTGGTGGCGTCCAGGCTGAGGGCACGCGCGCCGGAACGGCGCAGCAGGTCGACGGGCACGTCCGGGGAACAGCAGTGGGCCATGGGGAACGCGTCGGCCTCCTCGACGGCGCCGAACATCGCGCGCAGCCGCTCCTCGCAGACAACGCGGTCGACCGCCCGCAACGTCTGGTACCCGCTCGCGGTGGGGACCGTGCCCCGGAGGACGGCGGGCAGTGAGGGCTCGTCCAGCTGCACCAGAACCCGCGCCATCGGGACCCGCCTGCGGATGTCGTCGATGTGGGTACGCACACCCTCCACCAGGGACTCACACAGGTCGGCGACCGCCCCGGCATCGGCCACCAGTTTCTCGCCCGACCGCAGCTCGATGCCGGCCGCGAGCGTCCAGGGGCCGGCCACCTGGATCTTCAGCGGTCCCTCGTAGGCGTTGGCGTGTTTCTCGAGCGCGTCGAGGTCGTAGTTCAGGAAGCTCGTCGCCCGCGCGAGGTCCCGCCCGGGGCGCTGCACCACGCGCCAGCCCGTCGGCTGGACCTCGACCGGGAAGTCGACGAGCAGCGCGGCGGCGCGGCCGACCATGTCGGCCCCCGCGCCGCGGTCCGGCAACTCGACCAGGTGCGGTAACTCCGGGAACTCCCCGAGAATCGTCTGTTGCGCCTCATCGGGATCCTCGCCCGGGTGGGACCCCACGCCGGTGTAACTCGCCTCGGGCCACGGATAGGAATGCTGCTCACTCACGAGGACCCAGCGTAGGTCACTCCCGCCGACGCGTCGCGGCGCGGCGACCCGGGCGGGGAGGCTCAGGTGGAGACCGGATCCCCCGAGGCACCATCGTCACCGGCGGAAACGGCGCGGACGGCGCCCCGGCGGCGGCGCACCACCACGAGGGTGACCACCGCGGCCGCCACCACGAGGGAGACGATGGTCGCCAGCGCCGGCGAGCTCAGGAAGGCGTTCCACCACACCACCAGAACGGCCATGCCGCCCAGGCTGTAGATGGCCGCCCACAACGCGCAGCCGGGCAGCATCGCCATGAGATAGCGCGGGAAGTGCATGCGCATGGCCCCGGCGGCGAGGTGAGCCGCGGTCTGCACTCCCCAGGTGGCGTAGGAGACGGTGATGGCCGGCGGGCCGAACCGGTTGATGAGCCGCTGGGCTCGTTCCAACCGGCCGCCAAGACGCGCGGCGTACCTGGTGCGCCGCACTCCCGCGTCCACCCCGCGCCCGATCCAGTAGGTCACCTGGGTGCGGACGAAGACGATCACGAAGAGCGCGGAGTACACCAGCCACATCGGCCGGCCCTCGAGAAAGCCGTACTCCATCACACCCTCCCCGACCGAAATATTGCTAAGGCTAACCTAAGCCACGAGGATCGACCACGGGAAGGTGGGCGGAACCGACGGAGGTGTCAGGAGACCGTGGCCGGCTCGGCGCTCCGTGATGTCGAGGCGATCGTCGCCGACCCCAGGACGATGTCGTCCTCGTAGAGCACGGCCGCCTGCCCCGCGGCGACGCCAGCGACCGGCTCGTCGAGCCTGATCACCAGCTCCTCGTCGCGCTGCCACGCCCGGCACGCGTACACCTCGCCGTGCGCACGCAGCTGGACCCCGCAGGAGAGGGGCTCGGTGGCCGGGGCACGGCCGCTCCACACCGGTCGCTCCCCGACGATCTCGTCCACCAGTAGCGACTCGCGCGGCCCCACCCGCACCGTGTTGTTCACCGGCTCGATGGACAGCACGTAGCGCCGCTCCGGCGTGCCCCCCAGGTTCAGCCCCTTGCGCTGACCGACCGTGTAGGTGTGCGCTCCGTTGTGCTCCCCCAGCACCGTGCCGGACTCGTCCTCGATCGGGCCGGGCTCGCCGCCGAGCCGCTCGTTCAGGAAACCGGCGGTGTCACCGTCGGCGATGAAGCAGATGTCGTGACTGTCGGGCTTCTCGGCGACCGAGATCCCGCGTCGCGCCGCCTCGGCGCGCACCTCCTCCTTGGTGCTGTCGCCGAGGGGGAACACGGAATGCGCGATCTGCTCGCTGTTGAGCACCGCGAGCACGTAGGACTGGTCCTTGCCGCCGTCGACACTGCGGCGCAGCCGGCCGTCGTCGACCCGCACGTGGTGGCCGGTACACACGGCGTCGAAGCCGAGCGCCAGCGCGCGGTCGAGCACCGCCTCGAACTTGATGCGCTCGTTGCAGCGCATACACGGGTTGGGGGTGCGACCGGCGGCGTACTCCGAGACGAAGTCCGCCACGACTTCGCGGTCGAACTCCTCGGCCATGTCCCACACGTAGAACGGGATACCGATGACGTCCGCGGCCCGGCGGGCGTCGCGGGAGTCCTCGACCGTGCAGCAGCCGCGCGCCCCCGAACGGTAGGACTGCGGGTTCTTCGACAGGGCGAGGTGCACGCCGGTGACGTCGTAGCCCGCCTCTGAGGCGCGGGCCGCCGCCACCGCGGAGTCGACGCCGCCCGACATGGCGGCCAGTACACGCAAGGTCATAACGACTCCAGGATATGCGCCGACGCGGCCCGCTCACACCGGTCCGTCGTGGCACGGTGCCCTCCGGACTCTGCGAAAATTGGGCCATGGCACTGTTCCGTCGTCGCCGATCCACCGCGTCCGACTCCGCCGCCGTGGACGAGTTCTGGTCCCACTGGTCCGATGTTCGCGAGTCGCTGGCGTCGTCGGTCACGCTGGGCACCCCGGTCCCGGAGGAAACCGCGGCCCGGCTCACCGAACGCGTGACCCGGATCCACCCCGCGCTCACCTGGCAGGTCTCCGCGGCCTCCAACCCCACACTCGGCGGCCTCGGGGACCTGGGCCTGTCCGACGATGCCGACGCCGGCGAGCTGCTGGCCCGGATGACCCAGCTGGACGACGCCGCGGAGGCACCCGCGAACGAGGGCCCCTCCTACGCCCTAACCCTCAGCGGCGGTCCCGACGACTCCGCGCGGATTCTCGCCGAACGGTGGTCGCGGGCCGCGCCCGACGACCCCGAGTGGCGGTTCAACCCCGCCCACCCCGCCGACCACGAACAGCTGACGAAGTCTCTCACCTGGGACGACCACGAGCTCGACCTGGCGCACTGCACCACGTCGATGCGGGTGGACCAGCAGCGGGGCAGGATCCAGGCGGGCGTCTACCACCCGGACTTCATGTTCCTGCCCGAGGAGACCCAGGCCGGCGTCGCCGACCACGTGGTGCTGCTCGCGCTCGGCGAGGATGACTGTGTCCGCTGGATCTCCGACGTCGATCCGCTGGTCGAGAAGCCGCTGGACCCACTGCCGCCGACCTCGATGCCCTCTGTGGTGCGCCAGCTCGCCGAGGCGCTGGCCGGCGGAGGGTGGGTCACGCTCCAGGGCCGTATCCCGCTGCGCGGAACCCTGGAGATCACCGCCCGCCACCCGCTGCACCGCCGCGACTTCCCGGCCTTCGCGCTGTACGCCCAGGTCACACTGGGTTATGCCAACAGCGACGACGACAAGCTGCCCACCGGGTCCTCGCTCACCGCGCTGGAGTCCTTCGTCAACGGGCTGCGCGAGCGCCTCGGGGACAATGGCGCTCTTCTCGCCCAGCAGACCATCGGTGGCCAGCGCCAGCTGCACTTCTACCTCGATCCGGACTCCGGGGTGCTGCCGGAGCTTGAGGCCGCCGTCCGCGAGTGGTCAGAGGGGCGATCCCACGTCCGCAGCGCGCTCGACCCCGAGTGGACGGCGATCAACCAGATCAAGAAGCCCTTCAAGCGCAAGCTCGGCGGCTGAGCGGCGCCGGTTACCGGCGCTTGCTCCGCGCGGCGCGGGCCCGCTCCACAGCGGGCCCGATGGCCTCGCCCAGAGCGACGATGTCGGCCCGCTGGGAGCCGTGCCCCAGTGAGAAGCGCAGCGAGCTACGCGCGGTCTCCTCCGAGGCTCCCATGGCCAGTAGTACGTGGCTGGGTTGGGCGACACCGGCCGAGCACGCCGAACCCGTGGAGCAAGCGATCCCCTCGGCGTCCAGCAGCATCAGCAGAGCGTCCCCCTCGCACCCGGGGAAGGAGAGGTGGGCGTTTCCGGGCAGCCGGTGATCGGGGTCGCCGTTCGTGGTGACGTCGGGGACCACCGCGCGCACCCTCGCGAGCAGCTCGTCACGCAGCTCCGCGAGCCGTTTGGCGTGGTCATCCCGCTCGTTCACGGCCATGTCGACCGCGGTGGCCAAGCCGCGCAGCAGTGGAGTCGTCAGCGTTCCGGACCGGACCTCGCGCTCCTGCCCACCGCCGTGCACCAACGGGACCGGGTCGACCCCCCGGGCCAGCAATAGAGCGCCCGCCCCCACCGGCCCCCCGATCTTGTGCCCGGTCAGCGAGAGCGCCGTGACGCCACTGGCGGCGAAGTCGACGGGCTCGGCACCCACCGCCTGCACCGCGTCGGTGTGAAACGGGACCCGGTACTCGCTCGCGACCGCGGCCAGCTCCGCCACCGGCTGGACGGTGCCGACCTCGTTGTTCGCCCACATGACCGAGACGAGGGCGACGTCGTCGGGGTCACGCTCGATCGCGGCGCGCAACGCCTCCGGGGTGACCCGACCGAACCCGTCCACCGGTATCTCCTCGTGGACGGCCCCCTGGTGCCCGGCCAGCCACATGGCGGGGTCGAGGGCCGCGTGGTGCTCCACCGCGCTCAGCAGGACGCGCCGCCGTGCGGGGTCGGCCCCGTTGCGCGCCCAGAACAGGCCCTTGATCGCCAGGTTGTTGGCCTCGGTCCCGCCGCTGGTGAAGATCACCTCGTTCGGGGCCGCCCCAAGAGCGTCGGCGATGCCCTCGCGGGCCTCCTCGACCACCCTGCGGGCGCGGCGTCCCGGACCGTGCAGCGAGGACGCGTTTCCGAGGTTTGAGAACTCCTCGGTCATGTCCGCGATGACCTCGGGGCGGGTGACGGTCGTCGCGGCGTGGTCCAGATACACCATGGTCCCCTCAGGATACGGCGATCCGTACCTCAGTGGGGCATCCGAGGGGACCCACGTGCCCGGTGAAACGCTGGGCTCCGGCCGGACACGGGGTGGGGTGGGACCGCGTTCCTCACCACGCGACGGGGACACCTATGGCAGCCGGCCCTCCGTCCAGATCCCCGAGGACCCTCGTGACGCCCCCGGCCACGACAGGTGTGGCCGCGATCCCGGGCACCTGGCTCCGGACCGCGGCCACACGCTGTTGGGTGACACGTGGCGGCGTCTACTTGCGCTTGCTGATCTCCTCGGTCAGCTGCGGCGCGACCTTGTGCAGGTCGCCGATGACGCCGAAGTCGGCGAGCTCGAAGATCGGAGCCTCGGGGTCCTTGTTCACCGCGACGATGTTCTTCGAGGTCTGCATGCCCGCGCGGTGCTGGATCGCCCCGGAGATACCGAGCGCGACGTAGAGGTTGGGACTGACCGTCTTACCGGTCTGCCCCACCTGGAACTGGTTCGGGTACCAGCCGGAGTCCACCGCCGCGCGCGAGGCGCCGACAGCGGCACCGAGCGAGTCGGCCAGGCTCTCGACGACGCTGAAGTCGTCGGAGCCCACGCCGCGCCCGCCGGAGACCACGATCGCGGCCTCGGTGAGCTCGGGCCGGGCGCCCTTCTCCTGCACCACACGATCGGTGACCTTGGCGCCCTTGGCGGCGTCGGAGAGTTCGAGGGAGACCTCCTCCCTCGCACCGGCCGCCGGCGACTCCTCCGCCGGCACGGAGTTCGGCCGCACCGCGATGACCGGCACGCCACTGGTGACCTTGGCGTGGGTGATGGTTCCGCCACCGAAGATACTGTGCTCGGTGACACCTTCGGCGCTGACGTCGACCGCGTCGGTCAGCACGCCAGAGCCCAGCTTCACGGCGGTCCGCCCGGCGACCTCCTTGTTCTCGGGCGTGGCCGAGACCAGGACCGCGGCGGCGGACGCGTCGCCGGCCAGCTTGGCCAGCAGCTCCGCCGCGGGCGCGACGACGTAGTCGTTGAACTCCGCCGGCGCCACGTACACCTTCTCGGCACCGTACTCGGCCAGCTTGGCGCTGCCGGTGTCGGCCCCCTCGCCGATCCACACGGCCGCGGGCTCGCCGAGGCGGCGCGCGGCGGTGAGCAGCTCGGTGGTGACCTTCTTCACTTCCCCGTCGACGTGGTCGACGAGAACGAGGACCTCAGCCATTGGGACAATCCTTCTTTCGTCTCGCCGGACCTACACGAACTTCTTCTCGGCGAGGAACTCGGCGATCTTGACGCCGCCCTCGCCCTCGTCCTTGACGATGGTGCCGGCCGCGCGCGGCGGGGCGGGAGCGACGTCCACGGTCTCGGTCGTCGCGTTGGCGAGACCGACCCTGGCCGCGTCGATCTCGGCGTCGGCGATCGTCAGCTTCTCAACGGGCTTCTTCTTCGCCTGCATGATGAGCTTGAACGAGGGGTACCGCGGCTCGTTGATCTTCTCGACCACGGAGACCACCGCCGGCAGCTCGGCCTCGACGACGTCGTATCCGTAGTCGGTGAGCCGCTGGACCTTGATGGCCTGTCCGTCGACGTCGACCTTGTCGGCGAGGGTGAGCTGGGGAACTCCCAGGTACTCGGCCAGCGCGGCACCCATGACCCCGGTGCGCGCGTCGGTGGACTCGGAGCCGAGCACCACCAGGTCGAACTCGATCCTGCCCAGCGCCCGCGACAGCGCGTAGGCGCTCTGCAGGGCGTCGGACCCGTGCAGCGCCTCGTCGCTGACGTGGACCGCCTTGTCGGCGCCCATGGAGAGCGCCTTGCGGATCGAGTCCGTGGCCTGCTCCGGCCCCATCGTCAGGATGGTGACCTCGCCGCCGTGTTTCTCTTTGAGGAGGAGGCCCTCCTCGATGGCGTACTCGTCGAGCTCGTTGATGACGCCGTCGGACGCCGCGCGGTCGAGCGTCTTGTCATCCGAGGTGAGTTTCCGCTCGGTCGCCGTATCCGGGACCTGCTTGACCAAAACGACAATATTCATGGCCGGTGGCCGACCTCCCTGCGCTGCCATGCGCCGCCACCACGACGGCGAGGGCGCTCAACGCGCCCGTGGTCGAACAAAGGTGCCAGATGCGCGCGCGTCATCCGGCCGCGGGGCGGACGTTCCCGTCACGCCGTCCCGATCTGCATCACGCTGCGGTTCACCCCCGATGTTACTGATTAGTAGCACAGCAGTGCACACCGGGTCACCACTGCCCGCGGCCGACCACTCCGGGTCACACCGGGAACCCTACGAGAACCACCCCGACGGCCCGGGGATCGGGTGCCACTCGGGTGCGGCGGAGTACCCCAGCGAGAGGAAGAACAGCGCCAGCACCACGACCCCGACGATGACCACCCAGTACACGTAGACGTTGCGGATCTTGATGTTCTCCACCATCCACCGTGCCTGACGTCGCGCACCGGCGCCGTTGGGGCCGAGGAAGCTCAGCATCACCACGGTGAAGAGCGCGAACGCCCCAACGTCGTCGGGCGTGGTCCTTCCGGTGAGGAATCCCACAACCAGGCCGAGGATAATCCCCGCCAGGAGGTAGCCGAGTCCGTACAGCAGTGTGGTGCCCAGATTCCGGATCGTCGCCCACGGCACACTCAACGCGATGACCATGTGGTCGGAGCTGCGCGGTCCACGGGTCTGCAACCGGCGCGCGTGCTCACTCTTGACGATGTCGAGCGCCCCCATCAGGGACGCGGCCAGTACGCCGAGTACCACGCCGATCGTGGGCACCAGCAGGCTGAGACCGGCCACCACCAGCAGCACCGGGATCAGGAAAAGCGTGGGCAGGCTCCGGGGCTCGGCCTCCCGGTAGTAGTCGTCGTACTCGTCGTCATAGTCGTCGCCGCCGCCCCAGTAGTCGCTGATGCGGTCGCCACCGGAGCGCTTGAAACGGTCCAGGAACCCGCCGCGTTCCTCCTCGGCCCGGTAGGTCGAGGTCTGGTCGGTGCCCTGCCCCACCGGTGTGAGGATGTCGCGGAACTCGTCGGGCCGCAGGGTCGAGTTGAAGAACCGTGTCTGCGGCTCCGCGGGGTCATCCTCGGGCGGTGCCTGTTCCACGCGTCCGGTGGCCCGCGGATCGGCCGCGGGAGACACCATCGTCTGGTCGGCCCCGGGCTGCATCATGGTCTGGTCCGTACCCGAGGACACCATCGTCTGGTCGGCCTCCTCCGTGGCCGCCGGGTCACCTCTCCCCTGCGGCGCCTGCGCGGCGGCCGACTCCATGGCCGTGGACTCGGCCTCCCCGTCGTCGCCGCGTACCGCCCCCATCGCGGCCCCCGCCGCCGCACCGGCGGCCATGGCACCGGCCGCACCGCCGGCCCCGTCCCCGGAACCGGAGGTGGCCCCCTGGACCGTGTGCGTTCCGGTCAGGCCCGTCGACTCCACCTGGGACAGGTCCTCGCTCCACGGCAGGTCCAGGTTGAGCCGGCTGGTCTCGGCGACCAGCTGGGCCGCCGTCGGCCGGGACGCCATGTCCCGCGAGACCGCCCAGCGCACCAGCGGCTGCAGCTGGTCGGGCATGCCCTCCAGGGTGATCTCGCCGTTGAGGATGCGGAAGAAGATGACCTCGAACGAGCCCGCGCCGTAGGGCGCGTTCCCGGTGGAGGCGAAGGCGACCGTGCCGCCCCAGGCGTGGACGTCGGTCGCCGGCCCCAGGTCGGTGCCCTCGATGACCTCCGGTGAGAGGTAGCTGGGCGTTCCCACGAACGTACCGGTCTGGGTGAGCTTCGCGCCGTCGACCGCGTGGGCGATCCCGAAGTCGATGACGATGGGCTCTCCGTTGGAGATGATGACGTTGCCCGGCTTCAGGTCGCGGTGGATCACCTCGGCCGCGTGGATGTCGTCGATCGCCTGGGCCAGGCCGGTGACGAACCGCGTCAGCGCCCGCCCGCGCAGCGGGCCGTGGTCGGTGACCGTGGAGTCGAGGGTGGGACCGGGGATGTACTCGGTGACGACCCAGGGCTGGTCGGCGCTGGTGTCGGCGTCGATGACCTCGGCGACATTGCGGCTCTGCACCCGACGCATGGTCTCGACCTCACGGTGCAGCCGTGCCCGGGCGACGTTGTCGCCAGCGACCTCGCTCTTGAGGACCTTGATCGCGACCAGCTGATCCGTCTGGGGGTCCACACCCTGGTAAACAACCCCCATTCCGCCCTGTCCGATACTGCGACGGATCAGGTATGGACCAACGCGGGCCGGCAGCTCCTCACCGTCGGAGAAACCTGCCGTCATAGCCATAGCGAATTCATCCCCTCAAACCCCGCGAACCGCCGACCACAGCCTATCGGGCCGGAGTGTCGTGGCGCTGCCAGCAGCCGGCGGACGTGGCCACACCCCGCACGGCCGCCCCACGGCGACGTCCGGCCACGCGGACCTCGGACCGTACGCGCGGTCCGGCCTCTGGCACGCGCGAGCCGGATACGTACCATCCGCGAACGAGGTGTGAGCACTCCGGCGACTCAGCCGATTATGACGGAGCCCGCGGGCTCACGGTTCCGAACCGGAACCCATTTCCGCAACAGTTCGGGGACGGTCCTCGCGAACCTCGAAGGGCGGCGTCGGCCCTGTTCGAGGGAACCGGTCACTCCACCGGAACGCCCAGGCCCTCGACCACCTCGGCGCCCGGCAGCTCGGCCAGAGCCGGTCCCGGCAGGATCAGTTTGGAACCCCGCACCCCACTGCCGACCACCGCGTCGGGGCAGTCGAGCACGGCGGAGTCGACCAGGATCGGCCAACCTTCGGGCAGGCCGATCGGCGTGATACCGCCGTACTCCATTCCCGTGGCCGCGACCACCTCGTCCTGCGGCGCGAACGACGCCTTGCGCGCCCCCAGGTGTCGCCGTACCACCCCATTGACGTCGGCGCGGGTCGACGCGCGCACCAGGCAGGCCGCCATACGCGTCCGCCCCGCCCGCTTGGCGGTGACCACGACACAGTTCACCGAGGCGTCCATGGGGACCCCGTAGGCATCGCGGAGTTCGGCGGTGTCGGCGTAGGCGGGCTCGATCCCGGCGACGCGGATCCGCTCGGCCGGGGCGCCGGCGGCGCCGGCGTCGACCGCGGCGGCCACCGGGGTGGCGAGCAGTGCGTCGCCGCTGGCGACGGGCCGCGGGTCCAGACCCCACATCCGGGCAGCTCCCCTTCGTGGCTCGGTGACGGTACGAGGATCGCTCATCCCATCGCGATCCCGGAAAAGCGTATACCTCGATCGCGCGTATGTGGGCCGCTCGTCCGGCGCCTGGGGCTTTGGGGCGACCCGCGTGGGCGTCCCCGCGCGGGAGTGGCGAAGGGCCGAAGCTCCGAACCGCGTCGCGGTCCCAACGGCCGTGCCACCGCCACTCCGGCCACTTTCGCGACGCCCTACCGCAGCACCACTCCGTCGCCCATTCCGATGGGCGGCGCCGGGAGCGTGACCAGCCCCATCTCCGCGGGGTTGGCGAGCAGCGGGTGCGTGGGCAGTACCCGCACGGTGTAGCCGCAGGCCCCGGCGCGTTCCAGCGGGATCGAACCGGCGTAGCGCACCAGCGTGCCGTCCTCGCCGGCGGCACCGGTGGCGGAGAGGTCGATCAGCTCCGGGTCCAGCAGCTCCTCGGTGGGACTCACCCGCCCGATCGCGGCCTGCACCCGGACTTCGTCGGGGTCGAGGCTGCCCAGCGCGACCGTGGCGCGCACCTCCAGTTCCGCGCCCACCTGGGGGGCGGCCTCGACCCCGCCCACCTCGACGTGCTGCACGCGTACCTCGGGCCAGGCGGCGCGGACCCGCTGCTTCCAGGACGCCAGCGCGCACGCGCCGGCCATCCCGTCCCGGGCGAGCAGCCGCGAGGACTGCGCCGCGCTGTGGTAGAGCCCGGTCACGTAGTCGCGGACCATCCGCGTCGCCAGCACCTTCGGGCCGAGCGATACCAGGGTGTGCTTGACCATCTCCAGCCAGCGCTTGGGCAGCCCGTCGTCGTCCTGGTCGTAGAACTGCGGGATGACCTGCTCCTCGAACAGGTCGTAGAGGGCGGCCGCCTCCAGCTCGTCGCGACGGTCGCTGTCGCTCACGCTCTCGGCGGTGGGAATCGCCCATCCGTTGGAGCCGTCGAACCACTCGGCCCACCAGCCGTCGCGAACAGACAGGTTGAGACCACCGTTCAACGCGGACTTCATCCCCGAGGTCCCGCACGCCTCCAGCGGGCGCAGCGGGTTGTTCAGCCAGACGTCACACCCCTGCACCAGCGAACGGGCCAGCGCCATGTCGTAGTCGGGCAGGAACACGATCCGGTGGCGCACCTCTGGGTCGTCGGTGAAGCGCACGATCTCCTGGATGAGCCGTTTCCCTCCCTCGTCGGCGGGGTGCGCCTTGCCCGCGATGACGATCTGCAGCGGACGCTCGGGGTCGGTCAGCATCGCCTTCAGCCGCGCGCGGTCACGCAACATCAGGGTGAGGCGCTTGTACGACGGAACCCGGCGGGCGAAACCGACCGTGAGGACATCGGGGTCGAGGACGTCGTCGACCCAGCCCAGCTCCGCCTCGCTGGCGCCCCGCTGCCGCCAGGACTCGCGCAGCCGCGCCCGGGCGTCGACGATCAGCCGCCCGCGCAGCGTGCGCCGCATCTCCCAGAGCTCGGTGTCGGAGGCGCCGGTGATCTTCCGCCATCCCTCGGGCCGGGTGAACTCGGCGGAGTCGGGGACGATGCGCTGGGCGAGGTCCTGGGCCTCCTCAGCCACCCACGTACGCGCGTGCACACCGTTGGTGACCGAGCTGATGGGTACCACCGAAGTGTCGAACCCCGGCCACAGCCCCTGGAACATGCCCCGGCTGACCGCGCCGTGCAGGCTGCTGACTCCGTTGACGCGCTGGGCGAGACGCATCCCCATGACGGCCATGTTGAACACCGAGGGGTCGCCTTCGGGATAGTCCTCCGAGCCCAGCCCCAGTACCCGGTCGGTGGGGAGACCGGCGACGACCGGGTCCCGGGTGAAGTGGCGCTCGACCAGCTCGCGCGGGAAACGGTCGATCCCGGCGGGCACCGGTGTGTGCGTGGTGAACACCGTACCCGCCCGGGTCGCCTCGAGTGCCTGGTCGAACCCCAGCCCCCGCTTCATGTACTCGCGCACGCGCTCCAGGCCGAGGAAGCCCGCGTGCCCCTCGTTCATGTGGAACACCTCGGGCTCCGGATGGTCGGTGAGCTCGCAGTACGCGCGCACCGCCCGGACCCCGCCAACACCGAGGAGCAGCTCCTGGCGCAGCCGGTGCTCCGAGCCACCTCCGTAGAGGCGATCGGTGACCCCGCGTAGCTCGGGGGCGTTCTCCTGGTGACAGGCGTCCAGCAGGAGCAGCGGGATCCGGCCCACCCGGACCACCCAGACGTGCGCGGTGAGCGGGACCGCTCCCGGCAGTGTGAGCGCGATCCGGACGGGCTCGTCGGTACCGTCGCGCAACTGGGTCATGGGCAACCCGCGCGGATCGATCTCGGGATAGTGCTCGAGCTGCCACCCCTCGGGCGAGAGGGTCTGCGAGAAGTAGCCGTGCCGGTACAGCAGCCCAACCCCGATCAACGGAACCCCGAGGTCGCTGGCGCTCTTGAGGTGGTCGCCGGCCAGGATGCCGAGACCGCCGGAGTACTGCGGCAGCGCCTCGGTGAGGCCGTACTCGGCGGAGAAGTAGGCGATCGCCGACGGCAGCGCCGGGTTCGTGGTGTCGTCGCGGGCGCCCTCGGGGAACTGCTGGTACCAGCGCGGCCCGTGGAGGTAGTCGTCGAGGTCGGCCGCGGCCCGGTCCAGCCACTCCCGAAAGGTGGGATCCGCCGCCAGTTCGGCGAGTCGTTCGCTGGTGACCTCGCCGAGCATGCGTGAGGGGTCGTGACCTACCGCGTCCCAGATGTCGGGGTCGATCGCCGCGAACACGTCGCGGGTCGGGGCGTGCCAGGCCCATCGGAGATTGGCGGCGAGCCGCCCCAGGGGAGCGAGTTCGTCGGGAAGAACCGTGCGGACAGTAAAAGTACGGATCGCCTTCACGGAGCGTGAGACTAGTCAATGTCCGGGGAATGCGCGACCCGAGCACACCGCTGACCGCGAATCGCCGCGCTCTCGTTTCCGGCCTTCGGCCGCACGACGCCAGCAGAAACCGGAAACGCCCCTTATGTACGATTCATTCCTCCCGATTCTCCGAAATTAACGGCGCCGCAGAACCGAACCCCTGAATTTTCCCGGTCTTTATCGGTATGACACACCGTCCGCGCGGACCCATCGCACGAGATGCCCGAATTGCCGAGTCCAGCATCGCGAATCCCCAGCTGAGGCGGACATCAAACGCAATAACTGTGACGACAATCACAACAACCGCCCGCCGTGTGCTGTCGGCGATCACGCCCAATGGGCCTGACGATAGACAGTGGGAGCGCGCCGGAACCCGATGGCAGCGTCCCCACCCATGAGTTTTTCGCTTCCTTGTCGTCCCTCGGGTTTCCGTGGATCCACGGAAACCCGATAACCCCTATCCGCTTCCCGACCCAGACGGTGCAGCCTTGATCGGACGCTTTCCCATTCTCGACGTGTCTCCCGTTGTCGATCACGGCACGGCGAAGGCCGTCGTCGGCGAGACCGTGCCCATACGGGCGACCGTGCTCCGCGAAGGGCACGACGCCCCCCGCGCCGGCGCCGTCCTCTACGACCCCGACGGCCACCGCCACGACCTCCACGAGATGCGCCTACTCGCCCCCGGCACCGACCGCTACGGCACCGACGTCACTCTCGCCCGCGAGGGAGGCTGGAGCTTCGCCATCGAGGCGTGGGCGGACCCCTTCGCCGACTGGCTCAGCGCCGCCGAGATCAAGGTCCCGCTCGGGCAGGACACCGAGGTGGTCCTTGAGGAGGGAGCGCGGCTGCTCGACCGCGCCGCGCGCCGCGTCCCCCGCCGTCCGGAGCTGTCACGGGCCGCCGCCGTGCTACGCGACACCTCGCTGCCGGCCACCGAACGGCTGGCCCGAGCCACCTCCCCCGAGGTCCTCGCCCACCTCGCCGAGGCGCCCCTGCGCGACCTCGTCACGCGCAGCAGGCGCCACCCCATCACGGTCCACCGCAGGCGCGCCCTGGTCGGAGCGTGGTACGAGTTCTTCCCCCGCTCCGAGGGGGCGGTCCTCGACGGACCCGATGGCCGGCACCGCTCGGGCACGCTCGGCGCCGCCGCCAAGCGGCTTCCAGCCATCGCCGACATGGGGTTCGACGTCGTTTACCTCCCGCCGATCCACCCGATCGGGTACTCGTTCCGCAAGGCCCCCAACAACACCCCGCACACCGAACTCGCCGATCCCCGATCCGCCGGCCCCGGCTCCGTGTGGGCGATCGGCTCACCCGAGGGCGGCCACGACGCGATCCACCCCGATCTCGGCACCGTCGAGGACTTCGACAACTTCGTCGCGGAAGCGCGCGACCACGGGCTCGAGGTCGCGCTGGACCTGGCGTTGCAGTGCTCGCCGGACCACCCCTGGGTCAGTGAGCACCCGGAGTGGTTCCGTGTCCGCGCCGACGGCTCGATCGCCCACGCCGAGAACCCCCCGAAGAAGTACCAGGACATCTATCCGCTGTACTTCGACACCGATCCCGAGGGGCTCTACGCCGAGGTCCAGCGGGTGGTGCGGTACTGGATGTCCCACGGCGTGCGCATCTTCCGCGTCGACAACCCGCACACCAAACCGGTGTGGTTCTGGGAGCGGCTCCTCGCGGACATCGCCGCCACCGACCCCGATGTCCTCTTCCTCGCCGAGGCGTTCACCCGCCCGGCCATGCTGCACACGTTGGCCAAGGTCGGCTTCCACCAGTCCTACACCTACTTCACGTGGCGCAACACCAAGGAGGAGATCGAGACCTACCTGCGGGAGCTCACCCGCGACTCGGCCACCTACCTGCGCCCCAACCTGTTCGCCAACACTCCCGACATCCTCACGGACTTCCTACAACAGGGCGGACGGCCCGCGTTCGAGATCCGCGCCATCCTCGCCTCGCTACTCGCGCCGACGTGGGGCATCTATTCCGGATTCGAGCTCTGCGAGAACACGGCGGTCGCCCCGGGGAGCGAAGAGTATCTCGACTCGGAGAAATACCAATTCAAACCGCGGGACTGGGACGCGGCCGAGGCAGCCGAATTGACGATCACTCCGCTGCTGCGCACGCTAAACTCGGTCCGTCGGGACCATCCCGCCCTACAGGAACTGCGGAACCTGCGGTTCCACCACATCGACCATCCCGATATGGTCTGTTTCTCCAAACACCTGGAAAAGGCGGGCGAAAACGGTCGCGACGACACCATCCTCGTCGTCGTGAACCTCGATCCGCACCGGCCGCACGAGGCGACGGTCCACCTGGACATGCCCGCCCTCGGGCTCGCCACCGGCGACACGTTCACCGCGACGGACCTGTTGTCGGGCGAATCCTACCCATGGGAGACGGCGAACTATGTTCGCCTCGACCCGAATATCCAGACCGCGCACGTATTCACAGTCACCCATTCCGATACGGATCCATGACGTGGCCGCGAATGGCGCCTTTCGACGAAACGCACTGGAACGTCAACTGGTGGAGTAGTTCATCGTGACCACACCCGAACCGGTGCCAGACACCAACCCAACGTCCACCGCGGCCGTGCCCGACACTTTCACCCACGAGAAACCCCGCGATCCCTACTGGTACAAACACGCGGTCTTCTACGAGGTGCTGGTCCGCGGGTTCTACGACTCGAACGGGGACGGGACCGGGGACCTCCGGGGGCTCATAGCCAAGCTCGACTATCTCGAGTGGATCGGCATCGACTGCATCTGGCTGTTGCCGATCTACGAGTCGCCCCTGCGTGATGGCGGCTACGACATCTCCGACTACATGACGATCCTGCCCGAGTTCGGGCAGATCTCCGACTTCGTGGAGCTCGTGGAGCAGGCGCACCAACGCGGCCTCCGGGTGATCGCCGACCTGGTCATGAACCACACCAGCGACCAACACCCCTGGTTCCAGTCCTCCCGGCGGGATCCCGATGGTCCCTACGGCGACTTCTACGTGTGGTCGGACACCACCGAACGCTACTCCGACGCCCGCGTCATCTTCGTGGACACCGAGACCTCCAACTGGACCTACGACGAGGTGCGCGGCCAGTACTACTGGCACCGGTTCTTCTCCCACCAGCCCGACCTCAACTTCGAGAACCCCGCGGTGCAGGAGGCGATCCTGGAGGTCCTGCGTTTCTGGCTGGACCTGGGCATCGACGGGTTCCGGCTGGACGCCGTTCCCTACCTGTACGAGCGCGAGGGCACCAGCTGCGAGAACCTCAAGGAAACCCACGAGTTCCTGAAACGCATCCGCGCCGAGGTCGACCGCCTGTACCCCGACCGGGTGCTGCTCAGCGAGGCCAACCAGTGGCCCGCTGACGTCGTCGACTACTTCGGCGACTTCGAGTCCGGCGGCGACGAGTGCCACATGAACTTCCACTTCCCGCTGATGCCCCGGATGTTCATGGCGGTGCGCCGCGAGCAGCGGTACCCCATCTCGGAGATCCTCGCGCAGACCCCGCGCATCCCGCGCAACTGCCAGTGGGCGATCTTCCTGCGCAACCACGACGAGCTGACCCTGGAGATGGTCACCGACGAGGAGCGTGACTACATGTACGCCGAGTACGCCAAGGATCCGCGGATGCGCGCCAATGTGGGGATCCGGCGGCGGCTCGCTCCCCTGCTCGACAACGACAAGAACCAGATCGAACTGTTCACGGCGCTGCTGCTCTCGCTGCCCGGATCGCCGGTGCTCTACTACGGCGACGAGATCGGCATGGGCGACAACATCTGGCTGGGCGACCGCGACGCCGTGCGTACCCCGATGCAGTGGACCTCCGACCGCAACGCGGGCTTCTCCCGGTGCGACCCCGCGCGCCTCTACCTGCCGATCGTCCTGGACCCGATCTACGGCTACCAGGCGCTCAACGTCGAGGCGCAGCGCGACAACCCCGGTTCCATCCTGAACTGGACCCGCAAGATGATCCACATCCGCAAGCGCCACCCCGTCTTCGGCACCGGCGACTTCACCGAGCTTCACGCCAGCAACCCCAGCGTGCTCGCGTTCGTCCGGGAGTACGGCGACGACCGGATGCTGTGCGTCAACAACCTGTCGCGGTTTCCGCAACCCGTCGAGCTGGACCTGCGACGCTTCGAGGGGGTCACGCCGATCGAGTGCGTGGGAGGGGTGCGCTTCCCCGCCATCGGTGAGCTTCCCTACCTGCTCACCCTGTCCGGCCACGGGTTCTACTGGTTCCAGCTGCCGCCCGTGGACGAGACAGCGGGCCCGGCCAGGGACGACCGGAGCCGGACCACCGCCACATCGTCCCGCCCCGCAGGAGTCAAGGCGTCCCGGCACCGCGCCCACCGCACCGTGAGCCACGCGGGGTCCTAGCGCGAGCAGCCGCCCCCCGTCAGCCGCTCGCCGTACCGGAAAGCCGAACCACTCCCGGGCGGAAGAAGGAGAACGGACCACACGGATATGACCCAGCTTGAGGAGCTACTCGCAACCTGGATCCCGCGACAGCGGTGGTTCGCCGGCAAGGGGGCGCCGATCGAGGCGGTGAGGGTCGAGGCGGAGCACCCGATCGTCACCGGCGATCCCACTCTGCGGCTACTGGTCGTGCGGGTCACCCAACCTGACCTCACATCCCGGTACCAGGTGCTCCTCGGGGTGTGTCCCGAGGGCGGGCTACCCACGGAACTCGCGCACGCCGTGATCGGGGTGTGCGCGCTGGCCGGGCTCGACTCCGCGCGCACCGTCTACGACGCCGCCCACGACCCGGAGCTGACGGCGCTACTGCTCGACCACATCGCCCAGGGGACGGACGGCAGCCTACGCTTCCGGGCCGTTCCCGGATCGGTGGTGCGCACCGGGCTGCGCAGCCTGGTCCTCAGCGGTGAGCAGTCGAACACCTCCGTGGTCTACGGCGAGAGGTACGTGCTGAAGATCTTCCGCCGGCTGTGGCCGGGCCACAACCCCGACCTGGAGCTCAACACGGCCCTGGCGGGGTCGCCGTTCGTGTCGCCGCCGCACGGCTGGATCGAGACCGACCTCGGTGACGAGGAGGGGTACGCGATCCCCACGACCCTGGCGATGCTGCAGGAGTACCTGCGCAGCGCCACGGACGGCTGGGTACTGGCCGCGACCAGTGTCCGCGACCTGTACGACGCGCCGGACATGCCCCCGGGGGCGGCCGGGGGAGACTTCGCGGGCGAGGCCGAACGGCTCGGCTCCGCCACGGCGGCGGTCCACCGCCACCTCGCCCGGGACCTGCCGACCGATGTGCTGTCCTCCCGGGCGCTCCGGGAGATCGCCCAGGCGATGGAGCGGCGGCTGTGCCGCGCCGTGACCGAGGTTCCCCAGCTCGAACCGTACTCCGGGGCCCTGCGGTCGGCGTTCGAGGCGTTCGCCGAGGTCGACGACCCGCTTCCGGTGCAGCGCGTGCACGGCGACTACCACCTCGGGCAGGTGGTACGCACCGACACGGGGTGGGTGCTGCTGGACTTCGAGGGTGAGCCGGGCGCACCCATCGACGAGCGGCAGCGCCTGTCGAGCCCACTGCGCGACGTGGCCGGAATGCTGCGCTCGTTCGACTACGCGGCCCGGTACCAGCTCGTCGGCAACGCCCACGAGGAGGAGCTGGCGCCGGTGGCGCGCGGCTGGGCCCGCCACAACCGGGAGGCGTTCTGCGCGGGTTACGCCAACGGGGGCGGCGTCGACCCGGAGAAGCACCAGACCGTGCTGCGGGCGTTCGAGTACGACAAGGCCGTCTACGAGGTCCTCTACGAGGCGCGCAACCGGCCCACGTGGTTGCGCATCCCGCTGGACTCCATCGCGGCACTGGCCTCATGAGCGGGCCGAACAGCGCGCAGCGCGCGTCACCAGCCCTCCACCCCCGCAGTCCCGTAGGTACACACCGTGGCGACTCCCGAAGCGGGCCCACGACGACACTTGGAGATGACGCCGGTTTGAACGCGAGCAGTGACGCACCCGTCCCGGCGGCGCGGACCGCCGCCCCTCTCAGCCACGACATCGACCGGCTCGTCGCCGGCGAGCACCACGACCCGCACAGCGTCCTCGGGGCCCACCCCGGCACCGACGGGGTGAGGCTGCGTGCGCTGCACCCGACGGCCACCTCGGTGCACGCGGTACTGGCCGACGGCCAACGCGTGCCCCTTCCCCACCTTCGCGCGGGGGTGTTCGCGGCTACCCTGGACCACCCCGAACCGGGGGTGCCCGACTACCGGATCGCGGTGCGCTATCCCGACGTCGGTGAGGTCGTCCTGGACGACCCCTACCGGCACGCGCCCACACTCGGCGAACTCGATCTGCACCTCATCAACGAAGGTCGGCACGAGGAGCTGTGGCGCGCTCTCGGGGCGCACACCCGCGGCCCCCGGGGCGAGACGACCGGCACGTCGTTCTCGGTGTGGGCGCCCGGCGCGCGAGGGGTACGCCTCGTTGGCGACTTCAACCACTGGGACGGCAGGGCACACCCCATGCGGTCGCTCGGCGCCACCGGGGTGTGGGAGCTGTACGTCCCCGGAGTCGGCGACGGGACACGCTACAAGTACCGGATCCTCGGCCGTGACGGCGTGTGGCGCGACAAGGCCGACCCGTTGGCCTTCGCCGCGCAGGTGCCACCGGAGACCGCCTCCGTGGTGTACACCTCGCGCTACCAGTGGCGCGACGACGCGTGGCTGTCCGAACGCAAGACACGCGACTGGGCCACCGAGCCGATGAGCGTCTACGAGGTCCACCTGGGATCCTGGCGGCCGGGGTTGACCTATCGCGAGCTGGCCGGCGCGCTGGTCGACTACGTGCGCGAGATGGGATTCACCCACGTGGAGTTCCTCCCGGTGGCCGAGCACCCCTACGGCGGCTCGTGGGGATACCAGGTGACCTCCTATTTCGCCCCAACGTCCCGGTTCGGCTCGCCCGACGACTTCCGCATGCTCGTCGACGAGCTGCACCGGGCGGGCATCGGCGTGCTACTCGACTGGGTGCCGGCGCACTTCCCCAAGGACGAGTGGGCGCTCGCGTGGTTCGACGGCTCTCCCACCTACGAGCATCCCGACCCGCGACGCGGCCAGCACCCCGACTGGGACACGCTCATCTTCGACTACGGCCGTACCGAGGTACGCAACTTCCTCATCGCCAGCGCGCTGTACTGGCTGGAGGAGTTCCACATCGACGGACTTCGGGTGGACGCCGTGGCATCGATGATCTACCTGGACTACTCCCGTGAGGGGGGCGACTGGGCGCCCAACGCCGACGGTGGTCGGGAGAACACCGACGCCCTGGAGCTGATCAAGGAGCTGAACGCGACCGCGTACCGCCGCAACCCGGGCATCACGATGATCGCGGAGGAGTCCACGGCCTGGCCCGGGGTGTCCCGCCCCACCGAGCACGGCGGGCTCGGGTTCGGCTTCAAGTGGAACATGGGGTGGATGCACGACACCCTGGCCTACCTCCAGCGCGACCCGATCCACCGGCAGTACCACCACAACGAGGTCACCTTCGCGATGGTGTACGCCTACAGTGAGAACTACGTGCTCCCGCTGTCCCACGACGAGGTCGTGCACGGCAAGGGGTCGTTGCTGAACAAGATGCCCGGGGACGAGTGGCGCCGGTTCGCCGGGCTGCGGTCCCTCCTGGGCTTCATGTGGGCGCACCCGGGTAAGCAGCTGTTGTTCATGGGCAGCGAGTTCGGACACGGGGACGAGTGGTCACACGAGGCCGGGGTGCAGTGGTGGCTGCTCGATCACGCCTACCACGTCGGGGTGCGGTCGCTGGTGACCGAGCTCAACCGGATCTACCTCGACACACCCGCGCTCTGGTCGCTGGACTGCGACCCGGCCGGTTTCACCTGGCTCGACGGTGGCGACGCCCAGGGCAACACGCTGTCGTTCCTGCGCCACGGCGACGACGGTTCCGTCCTGGCCTGCCTGGTCAACTTCTCCCCCGAACCGCACCGCGACCGCCGCGTGGGGCTGCCCACCACCGGCACCTGGCACGAGGTCCTCAACACCGACGCCGGGGCCTACAACGGAAGCGGGTACGGCACACACGCGCGGGTCAGGGCCACGAGCACACCGTGGAACGGCCAGCCCGCGTCGGCGAGGCTGACGCTCCCACCGATGGCCACGGTGTGGCTGAAGCGGGGGTGAGGAGCGGCGCGGCCCGTCCTCCGGTTCGGAGGAGGGGCCGCCGGTTCCGGCCCGCGCGCCAGCGAATCGGCGGGACACGTTTCGAGGGGGTCAGCCCGTTCGCGAGAGCACGAGTGTGGACTCGACGTTCATCCTCTCTCCGGTCAGCGAATTCTCCTGGTAGAAATCGATGGTCATGGCGTTGCCTTCGATGGCCAGGTCCACCTCGGTGCCCCACCGCATGCCGGTTTTGTTGCTCACACAGCGGAAGGGGTCCTCATCCCTGCCGCTGAACGAGATGTTGGCCAGGTAACCGCCCTCGGTGCTTTCGATCAGCCTGATATCCGTGGAACAGGCGTTGTCCTCGGGGGCTTCGAGTGGGGCGGCCGGCTTCCCGGCCTCGGTCTCCACCTCGAAGGGGATCCCGGAGTCGGAGACGCCCTCCCACGACCCGGCCTCCGCCTCGGAGAACGCGGCACCCTCCGCGAGACTCCCACCATCCCCGTCTTCCGTGCCTTCGTCGGCGCCACCGTCCCCGTCTTCCGTGCCTTCGTCGACGCCGCCGTCCGCGTTCGGCGCCAGGATGTCGTCGAGTAGCATGCCCGCCCCCAGAAGCGCGATGGCGGCCAGCACGGCGCCGGTACCGAGCAGCCAGCGCGGCACGCGTGTGGACCGCCCGCGCCGGTTGGAGGGGTTCGCGCCCGGAGCCGCGGTCCGTGTCGGCGGCCCGCCCGGGGCGGTCGCCGCGCCGTGGCCGTCGAACACGGCCGTGTGGGCCTCACGCATCGCCTGGCTGAGACCGGCCGCGTCGGTGGGGCGCCCCTGGCGGCCCAGCAGCGTCATCAGCACATCCATCGCACCGGGGCGCACAGCGGGGTCCTTGGCCAGCGCCGCCGCGACCAGAGGGCGCAGCTCGTCGGGAAGCGCCCTCAGGTCGGGGTCGGTGTGCAGCACGTTGTGCAGCACGTTGGGGACCGTGCCGCCGTCGAAGGGCGAGGCGCCGGTGGCCGCGAATGCCATGACCGCGCCCCAGGCGAACACGTCGGAAGCGGGCGTGGCGTTCCCGTGCGCGATCTGCTCGGGCGCCATGAACGCCGGCGTTCCGATCGTGGAGTTGGTCAGGGTGCCAGCGCCTTCGGTGATCTGGGCAATGCCGAAGTCGATCACCCGCGCCCCGCCGTCTCCGAGAAGGACGTTGCCCGGTTTGAAGTCACGGTGCACGATGCCGGCCTCGTGGATGGCGACCAGCGCGGTGGCGGTGGCCACGGCCAGACGGCCGAGATCTCCGGCCGCCATGGGGCCGTCCTGCCGGATGCGCTGGGACAGTGACCGGCCCTCGACATACTCGCTGACGATATAGGGGGATTCCGCGTCGAAGTCGGCCGCCAGCACCGCCGCGGTGCAGAAGGACGCGACCTGCCGGGCCGCTTCGGCCTCGCGGACGAACCGCTGCCGGACACGAGGGTCCTCCAGGGCCTCGGCGCTGAGGCTCTTGACGGCCACACGCGTCCCGTCGTGCGCCTGCTCCGCGAGATAGACCGTTCCCTGGCCGCCCGATCCGAGGCGGCCGATCAGGTGGTAGCCCCCGAGCTCGGCCGGGTCGTCGTCCTTCAGGGGAAAAGGGGCGGACATGTCGGATACTCCAGGGGGTGAGGGGTGGCTCGCTGGTGGGGATCCCACGGCACGGCGGTTCCGGTCATTACCGGGTTCTGACGCTACCCCGCGCCCCGTGGTTCTAACGCGCTGTCCCCTCACCCCGGCGGTTCGGCCTCCGGCCGCCCGGGTGCTCACCCGCGGGTTCGACCCTCGCTGGGGAGCGAGCGGACCATGAACCGCACACCCCTGTTGCCCCTGTCACCAGGGAAACGACAAACGGTCGAAAGCTCGGCCCTTCAGGGCCGGGATCCCTTTACGAGTTGTACTCGGTGACGTCCATGGACTCGGCGACCGCGTCGTAGGTGGTGGAGTACTGGCTGTCCACCGCTCCCGCGTAGACGGCGACGTCCGACTCGGGCAGGTACCACAGCCGAACCTCGAAGGTGTCGCCGTTCTCGCAGGTCACGATCCATTTCCTGTGGTGGGACTTGAGGCCGTCGGCGTGCTCGACCAGCCCCTGCTCGTCACCGACGTCCTCCTGGCGGGCGTCCCTGACTCCGACGCCCTCCTCGTCCGTGGTGCTCAGGCTGCGGCACTCGTTGGGCACGGTCGCCCACCCGTCCGGCTTGTTGTACGCGTTGTCCTTCTTGGGCCAGTTCTTGGGGTTGTTCTCCGCGGCTTTGGGCCACACCTGGATCGCGCCGTAACCGCACTGGTCCTGGCCCGGCGGGCGCATGCACAGCCCGCCCTCCTTGTCGACCTCCCAGTCCTCGGGCGCGCCGATCTTCACACCGGCGACCTCCACGGTGGTGAGGTTGTCGGGCGCCGGAGGCTCCACCGCGGGTACCGCTCCGCTGTAGGTCTCCTCGGGGCCGTCCCCTCCGGAGTCGCTCCCGCACCCGGACGCGAGGAGCGTCAGCGCCACGAAGGTCGCACCCCCCAGGGTCGAGGTGCTCGTCGCGAACCGCGCGCGGCCGGTCGTGCCAGACATGCGATTCCCTTCTGCGTCCAGACTCGAACCTCACCGACGATAGCGGGAGATCCGGACCCCGCGTGCCATCCCCCGTCCCGGTCGTGGACCACTAGCCTTGGGGGCATGGTGGATGCCGCGAAGCTCATTGAGCCACTGTCCCAGCTCCGCCACCGGCGGGGCACCTCCGTGATCCTGGAGCTCGACCTCACCGAGGGGGTCGGTGACGAGTCCCCCGGCGATCCCATATCCCAGATCATGGCCAAGCGCCGGCAGCGCCTCTCCGAGATCGTCGAGGGGGTCCGCCGGGGCGCGCGGGATCCGCGGGTACGCGCCCTGATCGCGAGGATCGACGGTAAGCCGTTGGGGTTCGCGCAGGTGCAGGAGCTACGCCGGACCGTCGCCGCGTTCCGCGCCTCGGGCAAGCCCACGGTCGCCTGGAGCGAGTCCTTCGGAGAGGTCGGCCCCGGCACGGTGCCCTACTACCTGGCCACGGCGTTCGACGAGATCGCCCTGCTGCCGTCCGGGATGCTCGGCCTCACCGGGGTGAGCGTGAACGCCACGTTCCTCCGCGACACCGTCGAGAAGCTCGGGGTGGAGTACGAGGTCGGTGCGCGGCACGAGTACAAGACCGCCGTCAACACGTTCACCGAACGAGGGCTCACCGGGCCCCACCGCGAAGCGACGGGACGCATCGTCGAGTCGCTCAACGAACAGATCACCGAGGGCATCGCCCAACGGCGCGGGCTGACAACGGAGCGGGTCCGGGAACTCACCGACCGCGGGCCGTTCCTGGCCACCGAGGCGGTGTCCGAGGGGCTGGTCGACCGGCTGGCCTACCGTGACGAGATCTACGCCGACCTGCTCGACCGGTTCCGCGCGGACGACGGCACCGAGGAGCCGAACCTGCAGTTCGTCTCCCGCTACCAGCGCCGGCACGCGTTCACCCCCCGGGTTACCACCGCGCTGCACGAGGGCTACGTCGCGCTCGTCTCCGCCTCCGGGATCCTCGTCCCCGGCCGCAGCCGCCGCGCCCCGGTCGGGGGGTCGGTGGTCGGCTCCGACACCCTGGCGGCGGCGTTCCGCTCGGCACGACGCGACCCGCGGGTACGCGCCGTGGTCTTCAGGGTGGACAGCCGCGGCGGATCGCCGGTCGCCTCCGACGTCATCCGGCGCGAGGTGCGGTTGACCAGTGAGGCCGGAATCCCGGTGATCGCTACGATGGGCGACATCGCCGGATCCGGGGGCTACTACGTCACCCTCGGCGCGGACGCGATCGTGGCCCACCCGGGAACGCTCACCGGCTCCATCGGGGTGTACATGGGCAAGGCGGTGCTGTCCGGGCTGCTCGGCAAGCTCGGGATCAGTACGGAGTCCATCGACAGCGGCGAGCACTCGGGCATGTTCCACAGTGACCGCCAGTTCAGCGAGTCCGAGTGGCAGCGTGTCAACACGATGCTGGACCACCTGTACGACGACTTCACGGCCAAGGTCGCCGAGGCGCGCGGCATGACGCGCGAGCGGGTGCACGAGTTGGCACGCGGCCGGGTGTGGACCGGCAGCGACGCTCACGCCGGCGGGTTGGTCGACCATCTCGGCGGGTTGGACACGGCGGTGCGCATGGCGCGGGAGAAGGCCGGCCTGCCCGCCGGCGTGCCGGTGCGCCCCTACCCGCAGCAGAGCCCGCTCGATCGGATGAAGCCCGCGGAGTCCAGCGAGGACCGTTCGGCCGCACGGGTCCGGCTCGACGCGTGGGGGGCGTTCACGGAGGTCTCGTCCGGTCTCGGGTTTCCGGCCGGCGGCCCGCTGACCATGCCGGGCTCCTGGGAGATCCGGTGAGCGCGGGGGCACCGCGCGACCCGGGCGGGTTCGCCGTCGCGGAGTTCACCGAGACCATGGGCCGCTTCGCCACGGGAGTGACCGTGGTCACGGTGAACGACGAGCTGGACGACATCGGCAGCACGGTGAACGCGTTCTCCTCGGTCTCGGCCGAACCGCCGATGATCCTGATCTGCGTGGTCAACACGAGCTACCTCTGCGAGGTGCTCGACTCGCAGGGGAGCTTCGCGGTCAACGTGCTCGGCGAGCAGCAGCGGGCCATGGCGGGGCGGTTCGCCGCGGAGGGGCGTCCCAGCGCCCGGCTGCTGGTGGCCACCGAGCCCCACCACAGGGGTGGGCACACGGGCGCGCTGATCCTCGACAACGCGATCGCGGCGCTGGAGTGCTCGGTGGTGCGGTGTGTCCCCGCCGGGGACCACAACGTGTACTTCGCCGAGGTGACGTCCCTGCCGCCCGTGGGCGGCCCGCCGGCCGAGATTTCGCCGCTGGTCCGCTACGGAGGGCGGTACCGGGGACTGGGCTAGGCCGTGTGTCGCGGGGCCGTGGTGGCGGGCCGGTGATCGGCTCCCCGTTCGGGGGCGGCGGGGGTTCGGAGGCGGCGCGGCTTCGCCGCGCTCGGAGAACAGGTCCTAGTCGAGCCCCGCGGACTCCAGCCAGTCCTCGGCCACCGTTTCGGGTTCCTCGTCACCGCTGGTGACCCGCTCGTTGAGCTCACGTAGCTCCTCGGTGCTGTCCAGCTCGGCCGAGGCGGCCTCGACCGCCTCCCGCGCCGGTCCGGAGACGGTGCCATCGTGCACCAGCGGGACGATGTTTCCGGCGCCGAAGTGGTCCTCGGGGTCGGAGAGGGCGACGAGGTCCTCCGTTGCCGGGTCCGCGGTTCGGATGATGGCCGCCTGGACGTCGTCCTCGGTGAGCGCCTCCGGGAGTTCGGTTCGCTCCATGGTCCGGGGTTCGGCGAACGCCAGGTCGTAGCTCCTCTCGAGGCCGGGCAGCCCGCGCGGCCCGCTCGCGAACCCGGGCGGGCCACCGATCGCCATGTCCCCGGCGGTGCCGCTCAGGTCGGCGACGCTGGTCAGGTCGTCGTTCTCGGCGGTCTCCGCGGTGACGGTGACGGCCTCGACGCTCTCCGCCGGGGTGGGGTCGAGAATCGCCACGCCGTCGGGGAGCTTCTCGCTCACCAGCTCGTCGGTGCGTTCCGTGGTCGCGGCCTCGGAGCCGGGGTCGAGATGCGCCAGGATGGCGCCGTTGTACTCGGGGACGAGGGTGAGACGGCCGCGTTCGAGTTCCGTGAGGTACTCCTCGCGGTCGCCGACATCGTGGTCGGTCCGCACCCGTTCGCCCGTGCCCGCCATGGCCCGCGCGTAGATCTCGGCGAGTAGGGCGCTCTCGGGGGTGCCGGTCGAACCGACCACGGCCCGGGGACGGTTGCTCCCGGAGCTGTCCTCTTCTTCGCCGCCCGTGATTCCGGGGCCCACGCAGGAGCTCAGCACCAGCACCACGGGAACACCCGCGGCCATGAGACGGGTCGGGATGCGCATCACGTACCTTCTTCTCTCGCAAAGGGGCGAGCGCCGGCCAGTCGGGGCGCTCGCGGGCCGATCCGTGACGCCCGTGTAGACGAGCGGTCGGCGCCCGTCCCGGGGTGTCCTACCACCGGCGCGGCCGTTCCCGGCCGGTGGCCGGAGGTGGGCTCAGCCGCTGCCCTCGATCCATGCTGGCAGCTCCGTGAGACTGTCGATAACCACATCGGCGCGCTCGGCCCCGGGGCGCTCCGCGTGCAGGTACCCCAGGATCCCGCGCCGGACCAACGCCGCCCGCATCCCCGCGGCCCGGGCGGGGTCGACGTCGTTGTCCAGCCGGTCGCCGACGTAGAGGAGCTCCCCGGACGGTACCCCCGCGATGGCCCGGACCCGTTCGAAGAACGCGGGGTCGGGTTTGGCCAGCCCCCACTCCTCGGAGACGTGGACGCCGTCAACGGGAAGGTCCATGGCCCGCAGCGTCCGGCCCGCCTCGGTTGGCTGGTTGCCGGCGACCAGCACCCCGAGCCCCGCGTCGCGCAGTGCGGTCAGGGCGGGGCGGACGTCAGGGTAGAGGTCCTCGGGTCCGAAGTGCTCCCGGCGCGACCCGGGCTCCTCGGCACGCCACGCGGCCGACTCCCGGTCCAGGTCGAATCCGGGTCTGAGAGTGGTGAACGCGTCGGTCACCTCGCCTCCCTCGGCGAGCACACCCCCGATGACCCCGAAGAACGTCAACCGCGGGATCCCCAGCCGGTCGGCCCAGCGCGCGAATACGCTCGTCTCGTCGACCAGGGTCTCGCCAACGTCGAACACCACACTGCGAATCGCCACGAAACGGACGTTAACACAGGGAGTGCGCCCCACCGCGCGGGTACGAACGCGCGACGGTGGCGGGGTGTCACTCCCGCGAGGGGGGACGCAGCACCGCGAACGCGTCGGTGATCTCGAGTTCCCGCGCCCGGAACCGGAAGAGCGCGGCCGGGCGCCCACCGGAGCGCCCCGAAGGGACCGATTCGCCCGTCTCCTCGATCTGGCCACGCCGCAGCAGGACCCGCCGGAGGTTGGTGGCGGCGACGTCGTGCCCGAGGGCGGCGCGGTAGTACCCGGACAGTTCCGACATGGTGAACTCCCGGGGCGCCAGCGCGAAGCCGATGTTGGTGTAGGAGAGCTTGGCCCGCAGCCTGCGGCGGCCCGCGCGCATTATCGCGGCGTGGTCGAACCCCATGGGTGGCGGGTCGGGGGCGGGGTGCCACGCGGTGTCCTCGGGGGTGGCGGGATCGGTGTCGGCCGGCACCAGGCCGAGATACGAGGTGGCCAGGGTGCGGTCGGCGGGGTGCCGCTCGGGATCGCCCCGTGTCTCCAGCTGCTCGAGGTGGGTGAGATCACGCACGTCCACCTTCTGGGCGAGCTGGCGCCGGATGGACTCGTCGAGCCCTTCGGTAGCGCCGAGGCGTCCGCCCGGAAGCACCCACGCGCCCTCGTACGGCGGGCGGGCGCGCCGCCAGAGCAGCACGCTGAGCCGCTGTTGGCGGACCTGGAAGATGACGGCCAGCACCTCGTGCGCGGCGACGGATGCCCGCGGCCCGGCCATGGTCTCGTGCACCGGCTGCTCACTGATGTCGTCGATATCTGCCTCTGTCCCTGCCGAGTTTTCCCATGCTAAACTGAAACCAGTTTTCGCCTGTAAGGCTAAAACCGTGCGTGGCGGAATCGTCACGCCGCACACAGGCCGCCGGCGGCGCGGAGCCGCCCGGTCGCACGCTCGAGAAGGAAGTGACAGATGCCAACGGTCACCTCAGCGGACACCATGACGCGGCACGAATGGGCCGCGGAGGTCCGCCGCCTGGCTCGAGAGCGCGACGCCGTCATCCTCGCGCACAACTACCAGCGACCCGAGATCCAGGACGTCGCCGACCACACCGGCGACTCGCTCGGACTCTCCCGACTGGCGAGCACCGTGGAGGCGAGCACGATCGTCTTCTGCGGGGTCCACTTCATGGCGGAGACCGCCAAGATCCTGGCGCCGGAGAAGACGGTGCTGCTGCCCGACCCCAACGCCGGCTGCTCCCTCGCCGACACGATCACGGCCGAGGACGTCCGCGCGTGGCGCTCCGACCATCCCGACGCCGTCGTCGTCGCCTACGTCAACACGAGCGCCGCCGTCAAGGCCGAGACCGACATCTGCTGCACCTCCTCCAACGCGGCCGACGTCGTCCGATCCGTCCCCGAGGACACCGAGATCCTGTTCCTGCCGGACCAGTTCCTCGGGGCGCACGTCAAGCGGATCACCGGGCGCGACAACATCCACGTCTGGATGGGCGAGTGTCACGTGCACGCGGGTATCGACGGGGGGACGCTGCGCGAACGCGTGGCCGAGGACCCAGACGCCGAGCTCTACGTGCACCCGGAGTGCGGCTGCGCGACATCGGCCCTGTACATGGTGGGCGCGGGCGTCGTCCCGGAGGAGCGCGTGCGGGTGCTCTCCACCGGCGGCATGCTCTCTGCCGCCAAGGAGGCCGAGGCCGACAAGGTCCTCATCGCCACCGAGACCGGCATGCTGCACCAGCTGCGCAACGCCAACCCGACCACCGCCTTCGAACCGGTCAACTCGCGCGCCGAGTGCCACTACATGAAGATGATCACCGCCGACAAGCTGTTGGGCACACTACGCGAGGGAACCTCGGAGATCACCGTCGACGAGGACACGGCCGCGCGAGCCCGCCGGGCTGTGGAGCGCATGGTCGCGATCGGGACACCCTCGCGAGGCGGGGAGTGACACCGCACCGCGCGACCTGACCCACCCAAAGCCTCGACGCTGGGATGCCGGCGCCTCTCCGTTGCCATGGTTGCTTGCCGGCCGGGAGAGGCACTCGCTACCGTTTCCCCACAACTCTGGCTTTTCGCTACGGATCCGGCCGGTGGCCGGATCCGTGTTTCGTGATCACACGTTCGGGAGGACTCGTGGCCACAGAACCGGACGTTGGGCCACCCACACGCGCCGGCGCCGAGCTGGCCGGGCGGCTACGTCAAGGCGAGGGACACGATCTCCTCTACAACGCCTACGCGGCACAGCTCTACCGGTACTGCTGGACCCTCGTGGGGGCCGACAGCGCCGGCGACGCGGCCCACGAGGCGATACTGGCCGCGGTACAGCTGATCGACCAGCTCGACGACCACTCCGACCTACGTGCGTGGCTCTTCGCTCTCGCGCGGAGCGCGTGCCAGCGGCGCGGCCTCCGCTCCACGTCGCCCTATGTCCAACTCGCGGCGCGCCCCGACCAGCACCCGGTCGTGGAGATGGCGCGGCGCCTCCCACCCAGCCACAGCGAGCTCCTGGAGCTGTACCTGCGTCACAGCCTCGCGCCGTCGCAGATCGCGCGGATCCAGGGGCTCGATCCCGACATCACCAGCGAACTGTGCCGCGCCGCCGTGCGCCGCGCGGCCGACGTCTGCGCCGAACGCGCGCCCGCGAACGACAGCGGAACCGAGTCCCGCCTCCGGGCCAGCCACACCACCGTCAGCGAGTTCCTGGCCTCGCTCGAACCACCCGAGCCACCCGAGGATCTCCGCGAGCGGACGCTCCACGGCTGCGCCGATTCCGCCATGGCCACCGAGCGTGAGGCGGCCGGCGCTGCCATGGCCCCATTGGGACCCGACGGGTTCCCGCTGCAGCGGGACCGCTCCGGGCACTCGGCCGAGGGCGACGAGCCCTCCGAGACGGCGGTCACGTCCTCCTCCGGCTCCTCCGACGACGCTGATCCGCTCACCGAGCACGCCAGCGGCGGCCACGCGTCCACGCCAGGCCCGGAACAAACGGAGGAAGCCCGTGTCAACGGGGACGAGCGGCATCTCGGCCAGCGACGCGGCCGGCGCAGGAGCCGCCGGCACCGCTGGCCGCTGCCGGCCGTCTCGGGCCTGGTCACGGTCGGGGTCGCGCTGGCCTTCTGGGGGGTCGCGCTCACGTCGGGCTCAGCCCCCAACGAGCCCGCTCCCTCCACCTCGTCCGAAACTCCCCGGCCCAACTCCGCTGCCTCCGAGGAGACCAGCGACCACCTCACGCGCCCGGGAACCGCCCAGCAGGGCGAGAGCCCGGACCCGGCCGAGCCCGACCACAGGGGCCGCGCTCCGGACGGATCCGAGTCCCAGGAGCCGGCCTCCGGTCCGGATGACGGGACCAGCGCGACCCCCGACCCCCCAGCCACGGAGCCCGGTGCGTCCCCGGAGGCCACCGAGGAGGAGCGATCCGGCGGCGAGGAGGCCACATCTCCCGAGGAGGGCTCCGACGCCGTGGACGAGGCCAACGAGGCGCCCGAGTCCGGGGAGGACTCCCACGAACCCCGAGGACCGATCTCCGAGCTGTTCGACGAGTTGTTCACCCCGGACCCCTGAATCCGGGGCCATGTCGCGGGTGGGGCCGAAAGCCGCACTGATCCGGCGGGTTCCGTGGGCAGGCGCGATGAGATGGCCCGCTGGCGCGGTCCCACCGGGGCGCGCCAGCGGGCCGTCAGAAACCGGCGAGTAGCGGTTCGGCCGCGATCTCCAGACGGCGCCGCGCCTCCTCGAGATCGCGCTCCCCCTTGAGAATCTCCAACATCTCGAAGAACCAGATGCTCGACAGTGAGCTGACGAGCACGTAGGCGTCACTGTCGCGGTCGGGCTCGGGGCGCTCCTCGTCCTCCGCCGCCGGCACCGCGCTCGTGGCCACGGACCACAGCAGATCGGTGACGCGCCTGCCAAGCTCCGCCTTGACCTCGGCCATCACCAGTGATCGGACCAGCGCGTCGGCCAGCTCCGGTTCGCGCATCAGTCCGCGGGTGGCACGCATGAGCACGTCGACGGTACGGCCGGGCGCGGTCTCGGCCTTCGGCGGACGCCGGATGATACTCCGCTCCAGCAGGTCCAGTTCCTCGGTGACCACGGCCACCACGAGGTCCATCTTCGAGGGGAAGTACCGGTAGAGCGTGCCCAGAGCGACACCGGCGCGCTCGGCCACGGTCCGCATCTGCATGGCCTCCACCCCGCCGCGAAGTGCCAGGGCCGCCGCGGTCTGCACGATCCGCTTGCGGCGCTGGCTCTGGCTTCGTGCGCGCATTCCGATCGGCGCCTGGACCGCCACGGTCTCTCCCATCGTCGTCATCCGCCCGGGGATGCCACCCGTGTGGCACTCCGGTGGCTCGAATCCACCGGCCCAGCCTCCCCACCCGCACCGCGAGCGTCGCGCGCGGAGAACCCACTACGAGAACACGTTATCCAAGAGATTCCCACGAGATCAGGGTCGCACCACTGTGCCGCCAACCTCATCACACGATGTTGACGCCGCGCTTACCGGCCGAGGCCGGCACGGCGCGAAACACCGGGAGCACTCCCTAGAATCAGTTCTAACAAGCCGGCCACCACGAAACGCGACCCAGTCACCAATCGTATCCGCGAAATCGCGGTGTGAATTCTAAGTCGCGGGAGGCGGTTCCCACTCCCGCGCCGAGCCCCTGCTGTGCGCTCCCAGTCAGCCGGAACGTATTCTAGAGCACGATTCGGTTTCGGTAGCTGAGGAGGGCGCACATGCGCGACATGCCATCGGTGGAGGATCTGGGCAACGGCGTATGGAGCCTTCCGGTCCCAATCCCCGACAACCCTCTCGGCTACACGCTGACGTACCTGATCGAGAGCGCGCACGGCCCCGTACTGGTGGACACCGGCTGGAACAGCGAGGAATCGTGGAACGCGCTCACCACCGGTCTCGACCGGGCCGGCGTGTCCGTCACCGATGTGCGCGGCGCCGTCCTCACCCACTTCCACCCGGACCACTCCGGGTTGGCCGCGCGGTTGCGCGAGGCATCCGGCGCGTGGATCGCGCTCCACCACGCCGACGCCGCCATGCTGCGACGCGTCACCGCGCAACGCCGCACCGACCGACGCGAGTTCGAGGTCACCCAGCTCCGACGTGCCGGCGCCCCGACCGCGGAGATCGAGGCGCACGAGGTCGCCACCCCTCCCTTCGACACCCGGGTCAGCGCCGACCGCGAGCTGTCCCACGGTGAACTCGTGGACCTTCCCGACCGCGAGCTGCGCGTGCTGTGGACCCCCGGCCACTCCCCGGGGCACATCTGCCTGCACCTGAAAGACAGCGGCCACCTGTTCACCGGGGACCACATACTCCCGCGGATCACCCCGCACGTCGGCCTCTTCCCGCTCGACGACAGTGACAACGACCCACTCGGTCGGTTCCTCGACTCTCTCGGCCAGATCCACGAGCTCGGCGCGACCGAGGCGCTGCCCGCGCACGAACGACGGTTCCGCGACCTCGCGGGACGAACCAGCGAGATCATCGCCCACCACGAGGAGCGGTTGGAACAGTTGGCGGCCGCGCTCGAGGGAGAACCAGCGACACTGTGGGAGATCGCCCCCCTCCTCGAATGGCGCAGGGCCTGGAAGGACATGCGCACCGCGGCCCGACGCATGGCGGCCTCGGAGACCGCGGCGCACCTACGGCTGCTGGAGCGCCGCGGCCTCGCGGTGTGCTCCACCGACCCGAACACCACCGACACGGCCACCCCCGGAGCACTGCGGTGGCGCTCCACCGCCGGATCGGCCGCCGCGCTGTAGCCACCCATTCCGGGGGCGGGCTGGTGCCGACCCCGCGGCTCCGGGACCATCCCGCCCCCGCGTAGGATCCAGGGACCCGACCGGTTACCACCCCATTCTGAACTGGTGAGTAACATATAGGGCGCGTACGGGTCGGGCAGCTCCCCGCGCACTGTCGCGCGGACGCCCCTCGCCCCCGGCCCCAGCCCAGCGGAGTGGTCGCCGCGAGCTACGAACGAGGTGATGTGTTGCCCCCGCCGGCGATAGCGCCACCGGAGTCCGCCTCACGCACCGTTACGGCGCGTCCGTCCGACCTGATGTCCGCTCACTTCTCCTCGTCCGCCGATGGGTCACACATATGCCGCAACCTGACCGCCACTCCCTGCGCGTCGCCCTGCTCTCCTACCGCAGCAAACCCCACTGCGGCGGACAGGGTGTCTACGTCCGCCACCTCTCCCGCGAGCTGGCGGCGCTCGGACACCGCGTCACCGTGTTCTCCGGTCAGCCCTACCCCGACCTCGACGAGGGCGTGACTCTGGAGAAGATCCCCAGTCTCGACCTTTACAACGACACCGCCCCGTTCACCACACCCCCACTCTCCCAATGGCGCGACTGGATCGACGCCCTCGAAGTCACGACCATGTGGACGGCTGGCTTTCCCGAACCCCTCACGTTCTCGCTGCGGATGCGGCGGGAACTGCGCGACCGGCGGGACGAGTTCGACGTCGTCCACGACAACCAGACACTGGGCTACGGCCTGCTCGGCGTTCGCGACCACGGTCTCCCCCTGGTGACCACCCTCCACCACCCCATCACCGTCGACCGGCGCATCGAGCTGGAGCAGGCCCGGGGCTGGCAACGGCTCACCAAACGCCGCTGGTACAGCTTCGTCGGGATGCAGGGCCGGGTCGCCCGCCGCCTCCGGCCGGTCCTGGTGCCGTCGAACTCGTCCGCGGACGACATCGTGCGGGAGTTCGGCACTTCCCGTTCCGCGCTCGACGTCGTCCCGCTCGGCGTGGACACCCACTCCTTCCACCCACACCCGGACCTGGAACGCACACCCGGCCGGATCGTGTGCGTGGCCAGCGCCGACAGTCCACTGAAGGGCATCGGGACACTGCTGCGAGCCATCGCCAAGCTCGCCACCGAGCGAGACGTCTCGCTCACCATCGTGAGCAAACCCAAACCCGGCGGCCCCACCGACCAGCTGGTCGACGAGCTGTCCCTGCGTGACCGGGTCACGTTCGCCAACGGCATGGACGACACCGAACTCGGCCAGCTCCTTGCGGGGGCGCAGGTGGCGGTCGTCCCCTCGTTCTACGAAGGCTTCTCCCTACCGGCGGTCGAGGCCATGGCCTGCGGAACCCCGCTGGTTGCGAGCCGTGCCGGGGCACTGCCCGAGGTCGTCGGCGACGACGGCGACGCGGGCCGGCTGGTACCGCCGGGCGACCCCGAGGAACTGGCCATGGCCATCGGCGCCCTCCTGGACGATCCCGCCGAACGTGCCCGCATGGGCGCGGCCGCCTGGCAGCGGGTCCAGGAGCGGTTCACCTGGCGGGCGGTCGCCGAAGCGACGGCCCACCGCTACACCGAAGCGATCGGCCAGGTACAGGCACGCCCCGTTGACCGTAGCGCCTGGCTGTGAGGCCGGCCCGAACCCGAGGAGCCACCACTGATCACCGTTGACTTCGCCCTGCTCCCCGTAGGCCCGGGAAACCGCGTCCTCGACCTCGGCTGCGGCAACGGCAGACACGCCTTCGAGGTGTACCGTCGCGGCGCCGACGTGGTCGCCTTCGACCAGAACGAGAACGACCTCGCCGCCGTCGAGACCATGCTCGACGCCATGCGCGCGGAAGGCGAGGCACCCCCGGAGACCACCCCGGACACCGAGGCGGTCAAGGGCGACGCCCTCGAAATGCCGTTCGACGACGCCTCCTTCGACCGGGTGATCGCCTCCGAGATCTTCGAACACCTCCCCCACGACACCGCGGGCATGTCCGAGATGTACCGGGTCCTGCGGCCCGGGGGAATCGCCGCCGTCACGGTCCCCAGCTGGCTGCCCGAACGGCTGTGCTGGGCACTGTCGGAGGACTACCACACCACCGAAGGCGGACATGTCCGCATTTACACCCGCGCCGAGCTCGAGGCCAAGCTCAAGGCGACCGGCTTCGAGATCGGCCCGCACCACCACGCCCACGCGCTGCACTCCCCCTACTGGTGGATCAAGTGCGCCGTGGGCCCGGACAACGACGACCACCCGCTCAGCCGGGCCTACCACCGGATGCTGGTGTGGGACATTCTGAACGCCCCCCTGCCAACCCGCCTCGCCGAGCGCGCCCTCAACCCCCTCATCGGCAAGAGCGTCGTCGTCTACGTGCGCAAACCCCTACACAGCGGGGATCGCGCATGAGTACGCGGGATCTCCCCGAGCTGCCCGGCGCGCTCAGCGCGGACGACGTCGTCCAGTCCGCGGAGTACCTGCTGCGCACCCAGGAGCGGAGCGGCGCCATCCCCTGGTTCCCGGGCGGCCACGTGGACGTGTGGGACCACGTCGAGTGTGCCATGGCGCTGACCGTCGCCGGCCACACCGAGGCGGCACGCCGCGCCTACCTGTGGCTGGCATCCCGGCAGGACTACACCGGTTCGTGGCCCGCCAAGCTCTGGGGCGAGCGGGTCGCCGACCCGACTCGCGAGGCCAACCACGCGGCCTACCCCGCTGTCGGTGTGTGGCACTACGTGCTGGTCACCGGGGACGACCGGTTCGCCGAGCTGATGTGGCCCACCGTGCGCAGCGCCATCAAGTTCGTGCTCGACCTGCGTACCGACCGGGGCGAGATCCAGTGGGCACGCGGCGCCAACGGAGTGCCGGGCGACCACGCGCTGCTGACCGCCTGCGCCAGCGTCCACCACGCCCTGCGCTGTGCCGTGGCCCTCGGAGACCGGCTCGGCCACCCGCAACCCGACTGGGAGCTCGCCGCGGCGCAGCTCGGCCATCTCGTCGCCGAACACGAGCCGGTTTTCGCGGACCGTTCCCGCTACTCGATGGACTGGTACTATCCCATCCTCGGCGGCGCTGTACGCGGAGCCGCCGCCACGGAGCGGCTGGAGGCGCGCTGGGACGCGTTCGTCCACCCCGGCCTGGGCATCCGGTGTGTCAGCGACCAGCCGTGGGTGACCGGCGCGGAAACCTCCGAGCTGGTCCTGGCCCTCGCCGCGATGGGCGAACCCGAGCTGGGTACCCGGCTGCTCACCGAAATCCAGCACCTGCGCGACCCCGACGACGGCGCCTACTGGACCGGTTACCAGTACGCGGAGGACGTGCGGTGGCCGGAGGAGCGCAGCACCTGGACAGCGGCCTCCGTCATCCTCGCCGCTGACGCACTGACCGGCGCCACCCCGGGGGAACGCGTGTTCACCGAGGTTCCCGGGGAGATCGCCGCCGCCTACCCGGCCTCGTGCGGGTGCGCCGCGCTCGTTGGCTGACGGCCCTCGCCGGGGGAGACGGCCGTCCCACCACGAGGGCCGCCGCCCAGCCCGCGTGGCCGGACGGCGGCCAGCGGCTACTCGAGCTCCTCGGACCTTGACTCGTCGCCGGTCCCGGTGTCATCCCCCGACTCCGGGTCATCCGGCGTCCCCCCGGGGTTCTCGGGGTCTCCCGGCTCCGGTTCCGGATCGGGCCCTCCGGGATTGGGATCCCCCGGGTCGGGCTCTCCCGGGTCGGGCTCTCCGGGATCGGGCCTGCCGGGGTCGGGCTGCTCCGGTTCGCGGGGGTCCTCTCGCTCGGGCTCCTCCGGCTCCCCGGAGGGCACGTCGGGGGCCCAGTCCTGGGTCGTGCCGCCGTAGTTGGGCTCCGGGAACCGCTCGACGTCCTCGCCCTCCATGGCGGTGGTCATGAACTCACGCCAGATGGTGGCCGAGAGCGTGCCGCCCGACAGCTCCCCCCAGCCGGGCACCCTGAACGCCTCGTTGTTGCTGTTGTAGACACCGGTGGCGGTGGAGAGCTGCGGCGTGTAGCCCGAGAACCAGGTCGCGACGCTGCCGTCGGTGGTCCCGGTCTTGCCGGCCACGGGCCGGCCATCGGGCAACCGGGCCTGGGTTCCGGTGCCACTCCTGACCACCTGCTGCAACGCGTGGGTCACGTCGGCCGCCTGGCCCTCGGTCAGGGCCTCATTGCTGGCGACCTCCTCCCGGAGGTTCTCCCCCTCGGGGTTCTGGATCTCCCGGATGACGTGGGGTTCGATGTGCTCCCCACCGTTGGCGAACGTGGCGAACCCACTGGCCTGGTCGACCGGCCGAACGTCGTTGATCCCCAGCGCCAGTGTGGGCACGACCTGATCGTCACCGATACTGCCCTCGGGCAGCCCGATCTCATAGGCGGTGTCCACCACCTCCTCCAGGCCCACCTCCATCGCGAGATTCACGTAACCGGTGTTGTTCGACCGCCGGGTGGCCTCGATGAGGTTCATCGGCCCGCCGGGGTCGTTACCGGCGTTTTGGATCGAGGTTCCGTGGATGCTCTGCGGCCCCCGGCCATCGACCTGGCTGTGCAGGCTGTACCCGTTCTTCAGCGCCGTCGCGAGAACGTAGGGTTTCATGGCCGAGCCTGCCTGGGCGGACCCCCGGAAGGCACTGTCGTACTGGTTCTCGTTGTAGTCCTTGCCGCCGTAGAAGGCCACGACCTCACCCGTCCCGGGCTCGATCGCGGTCAGCCCGGCCCGGACCCCCTCCGGCAGGGCGTCGGGATCGATGGTGGACTCCACGGCGTTCTTGGCGGCCTCCATCAGGTCCTTGTCGAAGGTCGTGACGACCCGGTAGCCACCCCGGTTGATGTTGTCCTCGGTGTAACCGAGATCCTCCAGCTCGGACATGGCCTGCTGGAGCATGTAGCCCTTGTACCCGCTCAGGTCGGTCTGCGGTTGCTTCTCCTCGGGATCGGGGAACTCCATGGCCTCGGCGTCCGACGCCGAGATGGCCTCCGTCTCCACCATCCCCTCGACGACCGCCTCCCAGCGGTGCTCCATCGCGTCGGTGGTGGTGCTGTCCGCCTCACCGAACTTCGTCGGCTGCTGGATGGCCGCGGCCAGGAAAGCGGCCTCCTCCGGATCCAGCTCCTCCACGTCCTTGTGGTAGTACGCCTCGGCCGCCGCCTGGATACCGTAGGCGTTACGCCCGAAGTAGATGGTGTTGAGGTACTGCTCCATCACCCACTCCTTGGACTTGGAGCGGTCGACCTTGAGCGAGATGATGATCTCCTTGAACTTCCGGGAGATCGTCTGCTCCTTGGAGACCCCCTCGTAGTAGTTGCGCACCATCTGCTGGGTGATGGTCGAACCACCCTGGAGTTGCTGGCCGGTGAGCGTGGACCACGCGGCGCGCAGCGTGCCGCTGACCGAGACGCCGGGCTCTGTCCAGAACCCACGGTCCTCGGCGGAGGTGACCGAGTCCTGGACGTGCTGCGGCACTGTCTCGACGTCCACCGGCTCCCGGTTGACACCGCGTTCCCCGAACTCGGTCTCCCCGTCGGAGTAGTAGAACGTGGTCCCCTGATCGGTGGCGGCGGCCTTCGCCGCATCGGGTACCGGGATCACCGCGTAGGCGACCCCGAACCCCGCGATCCCCAGTACGAACAAGACACCCGCGGTGATGAGACCGGCACGTGTCACCCGCCACCAGAGTGGCTTCGCGGACTTCGCGGGCTTCGCTCCCTTGCCCGGCTTACCCGGTCCGCCCCGCTCCGCGATTGCGGCACCGGCCTCGGCGGTGACCGCGGCGGGCCGTCCGCCAGGCCCCGCGGGGGCTCCCGGACCGCCGGGTTCGCCACCCGACGGTGCCGCGCCGCCGCCCGGCGACTGGTGGGGGGCCGTCGCACCGGGGGCGGGTGGCGCCGGAGGCGGAGTGGCCCCGGGTGTTTCCGGTCCGTCGACGGAGGCCCCGACCGTCGACGTGGTGTCGACGGAGGTGCCGGTGGTTGGGGGCGTGGGGTCCGCGTCGTCAGCGGTGCGCGGTTCGAAGGGGGAGTCCGGCTCGGGCCTCACTTCGTGGGTGGCTGGCGAGTCCTCGTCGGACGGGCTGGGCGATACGGCGGACGTGGCCGGCTCTAGGCCGGGGGCCGACGGTTCGTGGGTGGTCGCATCGGCGGGGGCCTCGTCCGGCGGCACCGTTGGGAACTGCGCGGTGAGGTCACCCGTAACGAGGCCCGCGCCCCCCTCGGGCTCGGCACCGAAACCCGCCGGAACGCGAGGATCCGGCTCGGCATCGCCACCCGCGGGCTTGTCTTCGACGGCAGTGTCATCACCGACTGTTGGCTCGTCGACCTGGGGGGAACTCTCCCCTGGGCTCGGCTGGGCGGCCTCTGCCGTACCGGATGGGTCCCCCACGGGCGTGTTCCCCGTCGTACCGGGGTCCTCTCCTCCCGGAGTCTCGGGGACCTCTTCCGGAGTCTCGGGGGCCTCGGGGCTCTCCCGGGGGTCGTCGGCCGTGACGGCCAGTTGTCCGGCCGCCCACTCCGACTCCGACCCAGTCGCCGCCCCCGCCTCGACCGCGGAGCCGGGGGAGGTCTCGCTCTCGGTCCCGGAAGCGGTGTCAGCCTCGTGGACGGCTCCCTGCTCGGTCTCGGGGCCTGGCGCTCCGGCGCCGTTCGTGGCGTCCTCCCCCCAGGTGCCATCCTCGTTGAAGTTGTACCCCTGCTCCGCCAGTACGCGCGCCACCCGTTCCCGGAAGAAGCTGCCGCTGTCCTTGAACGCGTCCGGGCCCGCCGGGTCGGTCTCGTCCCCGACGCCGGCCGGAGAGTCCGGTTCGTCTTCCGTCACGGAGTCGTTGCCCCCCGAGTCCCGCTCCCCGTCGGATGGTGTAGTCTCGCTCGCCTCACGCTCTGGGGCGGCCTCATCCTCAGGAAGTTCAGGGGCGTCGTTGTTCTCGCTGTGTCCCCCCGCGGTGGTGTCCCCACCGCCAACATCGCTCACGTCCCCGGAGGAGCCGTCTCCAGCCCCGCTCGCGTGGGGGACGCCAGGCTGGTCCGCGGAGGTGTCCTGTGTCTCGGGATTCCCGGCTTCAGGGCGTGGCTCGGTCCCGCCCTCGCCGTCTCTACTTTCGCTCAGTTGGTCGCCCCCTGGAAATCTCGATCTCCGACAGTACGACTGCGTGCGTATGACGCGAGCGTGGGCCGGATCGGTTCACCAGAAATCTCGGATAGTGCTTCGGCGCTGAGGAGGGAACCGCCGATAACGCTCTCCAATACGATACCCGCCCTCACCGCCCCCACCGCCGGGACCTCCACGCTCCGGGCCAGGGCAGACGAGGGTCACTGTGAGACATCCGGCACCGCGTTCCGAGATCCGCGCCCCCGTGTGCCGTGGGCCGAAGTGCCAACGTTACGTAATCAGCACACCCCGGTAAGCGCGCCAACTCCCGAATCGTGTGCGTGGGTGTCGTCCCCGACAACGCCGAACCAGACGGAGGTTCTCCCGAATGTGCGCGGAATGTCCGAGCTACATTGTCGTCACCGGAGGTCCGGGATCAGGAAAGACGACACTACTCGATCTGATGCGGAATGCGGGTCTCGCGACCACCGAGGAGGCGGGAAGGGGTGTAATTCGGGATCAGGTCGCCATCGGCGGTCGCGCGCTTCCCTGGGTCGATCCCGAGGCGTTCGCGGAGTTGATGTTGTGTTGGGAATTGCGTTCCTATGGAATCGCGGCGGGGCAGCGGCGACCGGTCTTCTTCGATCGCGGGATCCCGGACGTCGTCGGCTATCTACGCCTGGAGAAACTCCCCGTTCCGCACCATGTCCGCACTGCTGCCCAGCTGTTTCGCTACCATCATCGTGTCTTCGTCGCACCACCGTGGCAGGAGATCTACGAGCGGGACAGCGAACGCGAGCAGACCTTCGCGGAGGCGCGGCGGACATACGAGTCGATGGTCGAGAGTTACACGGAGTACGGCTACGAACTGATCGAACTCCCTCGCGCCCCGGTCGAGGAACGATTCCGTTTCGTACGAGAAACGCTCGACGGTCCGGGGGCGCGCCCCGCCCCCGAGACCTGACCCGAGATGTGGGTGTGGGGGTGGGGCACCCTGTCAAGGGATTGCCCCACCCCCACACTCCTACGTGCAATCGTGGCGG
>RJMB01000066.1 GCA_003725585.1 Halostreptopolyspora alba
CTCGCTGGGGGTTTTGCCGACCTGGATCCCGGCCGCCTCCATGGCCGCCTTCTTCGCCTCGGCCGTCCCCGAGGACCCCGACACGATCGCCCCGGCATGACCCATGGTCTTCCCCTCCGGCGCGGTGAACCCAGCCACGTAACCCACCACCGGCTTGCTCACCCCCGCCCGAACGAACTCCGCCGCGCGCTCCTCGGCATCCCCACCGATCTCCCCGATCATCACGATCGCCTCGGTCTCCGGATCCGCCTCAAACGCCCGCAACGCGTCAATATGGGTCGTCCCGATCACCGGGTCCCCACCAATCCCCACACACGTGGAGAACCCGATATCCCGCAACTCATACATCATCTGATACGTCAACGTGCCCGACTTGGACACCAACCCGATCCGGCCCGGCTTGGTGATATCCGCCGGAATGATGCCCGCGTTCGACTGCCCCGGCGAAATGATGCCCGGACAGTTCGGCCCGATGATCCGCGTGGCGTTCCCCCGGGCACTGGCATAGGCCCAGAACCCGGCCGTGTCATGCACCGGAACCCCCTCGGTGATCACCACCGCCAGACCGATCCCCGCGTCCACCGCCTCAACCACCGCGGCCCTCGTCGCCTTCGGCGGAACGAAGA
>RJMB01000067.1:0-334 GCA_003725585.1 Halostreptopolyspora alba
GCCTCCCACTTATCCTACACAAACCGCACCAGACGGCAATACCAAGCTGCAGTGAAGGTCCCGGGGTCTTTCCGTCCTACCGCGCGTAGCGAGCATCTTTACTCACAGTGCAATTTCGCCGGGCCCGTGGTTGAGACAGCGCCCAAGTCGTTACGCCATTCGTGCAGGTCGGAACTTACCCGACAAGGAATTTCGCTACCTTAGGATGGTTATAGTTACCACCGCCGTTTACCGGCGCTTAGATTCCCAGCTTCAGCAGGACAAACCCACCTAACCGGTCCTCGTAACGTTCCGGCACCGGGCAGGCGTCAGTCCGTATACCGCGTCTTACGAC
>RJMB01000067.1:344-603 GCA_003725585.1 Halostreptopolyspora alba
CCCCGTGGGGCTAACCGGTCCTCGTAACGTTCCGGCACCGGGCAGGCGTCAGTCCGTATACCGCGTCTTACGACTTCGCACGGACCTGTGTTTTTAGTAAACAGTCGCTCGGGCTGATTCCTGCGGCCGAACGGAGCTCCCACCGCACGGGTGCTCACCCCATCCGGCACCCCTTCTCCCGAAGTTACGGGGTCACTTTGCCGAATTCCTTAACCACGGTTCACCCGATCGCCTTAGTATTCTCAACCCGACCACCTGC
>RJMB01000068.1 GCA_003725585.1 Halostreptopolyspora alba
TCACCGTCAAAGAGGTCGCCGCCCTGTTCCACGTGTCCACCGAGACCGTGCTCACCTGGGTGCGCACCGGGAAAATCCCCACGGTGCGCACTCCCGGAGGCCACCCCCGCTTCCACCCCGAACGGATCCGCGCCCTCCTACACGCAGAGGAGGGACAGGAATGACCGATCCCGAACTGGATCGGCTCCGCGAGCGCTTCCCGGTCGGATCCCAAGTGCGCCCCGGCCCCGGGATGGTCGACAAGGACCCCCACGAAATCGTTGGCCACACCCGCATGGAGAAACCATTCTCCGCCCCGATGTTGCTGGTCCGGCGCCCCGACGGGTCCACGGTGCGGGCCGATCCCCGGTGGTGGCGGGTTGTCTCATAGACGCCCCGAACATGCCCATGCCCGCCAGCTCGAACGGACACACCCCGGATGGCGGGTCGAGTACCGCGCCACCACTGGCATGTACTACGCCCAACTCGCCGGAGTCCCTGACGCCCCCGTGTATGCGGGGGTCACCCCCGCTGACCTGGCGGGCCAGATGATCCAGCACGAC
>RJMB01000069.1 GCA_003725585.1 Halostreptopolyspora alba
TGACCGCGCGCCCGAGCGGAAACGGAAGCCCCCGCCGTATCGGGCATGGCTGCCAGGAGCCCCACGAGTCGCCGCATGGCGTTACCGATTCCGGCGAGGGCGCGCCACTCGTCGCCGTGTGCCGTGGTCGCCTCCACCTCGAACACGGAGACCGAGGTGGGTGGGTAGCCGATGAGCTCGATCGCCCTGCTCGGCTCCGGTGAAGATGGTCGATCCCTTCCCGGAGGTCGCTCACGTCGAGAGCCCGGCAGGGTCGATCTACCTGGAGGCTGACACCGTTGATCGTCTCGTTGACACATACGATTGGTTGCAGGAGCACAGCCTCACCCCTGAGGAGACAGCCGCGTTTCTCGCGGCATTAGAAGAGGAATCGCAATGAGGAAGGACAAGGCGACTCCGCCCCCCAATGTCGCCTGGCGCGTGAGTAGCTACAGCGCCAACGGCAGCGGCCAGTGCGTCGAGGCCGGGCCGATGCTCGACGGCTCACCCCGGTTCGCGGTGCGCGACTCCCGGCAC
>RJMB01000070.1 GCA_003725585.1 Halostreptopolyspora alba
AGCCGCCGCCGCGAACGCCTTACACCGCCCATCAGCGGCCAGCCCCCGCTGCCGAGAGAACTCGATGAATGTGTCGGGGGTGGACATGACCGTGGCGCCTCCCGCAAGCGCCATCGTGCAATCCCCGCGATGCAATCCCTGGACCGCCTGATGCATCGCGACCAACGACGACGAGCACGCCGTGTCGACGGTGACCGCAGGGCCCTCCAGCCCCAGCTGGTACGCGACCCGTCCCGACGCGACGCTGCCGCGGCCACCGTTGCCCACGTACCCCTGCAGCTCTCCGGGAAGGCTGGTCAGGTTCGGCACGTAGTCGCGGTACATGATCCCGGTGAAGACCCCGGTACGCGTGCCCGCGAGCGAGGTGGGGGCGATTCCGGCGCGTTCGATCGTCTCCCAGGAGACCTCCAACAGCAGACGCTGCTGCGGATCCATCGACACCGCCTCACGCGGCGAAATCCCGAAAAACTCCGCGTCGAACTCCGCGGCCCCCGCCAAAAAC